>CAISDA010000001.1 GCA_903884005.1 uncultured Ignavibacteriota bacterium
CTGAAACAATCAGGGAGTGAACACATACGGACCAAAAGCATTTTGTTTTGCCGGCATACCTGCATATGCGTGCTAACGCCAAGGCACACTCGGACGGCGACGGGAATGGGCGGGCTAGAACGAATGTTGAACCGTCGCTGGTGTGGAAAGTAGCGGGTGTCACGCGACTGCCGTCTCTAACGGTTTGGGCGTCCACGGTAACGAATCGGTTTGGCACCACTCACAGGCGGCGGAAATAATCCCGCGCTGGATATGGAAACGAGTATGGGCCGCTCTGTTGGACTCACGTTGATGGCGCGCTTTGTGACACTTGTTACAGCGGATGTCGCATTTCTCTATCTCGGAAAGAATCGTCGGAAAAGAAAAATGTGAATTAATCGTGACTTTAAACTTTTTGACTCCGCGAACGTGGTCAAAATGCAGAGTGTCGGGATTCTCTTCCCCACAATCAATGCAACACATAAACGACTTATATCCTGCGAGAAACGCACGGAAGCGATGATATCGAACCGCGAGTGCGGCAATACGTTCGGGACGCTGATTGGATTTATACTTGTGCTCGTTGTCTCGAGCACGTCGGATGGGGTCCTCACGACGCCGCTGCGCCGAACTTTTGCGAACTAGTTGTCCCTTGGCGGTTAGACGATAAGCAGCGGATTTCGCCTGAATACACGCTTTGCATCTTGACCAGCCGTGTCGCCCGGGATAAAATTCCGTCTCAATATCCTTCGGCAACCCGCACTTTGAACAAACTCGTATTCCACTTGTTGCGAATCGTTTTCTCTGAACGTTGTGGCCGAGAACAAACCGATTCGTCGGTTTCGCAACAGGGTGTCCGCAACCGCAGTCACAGAGTTTAGTTGCGATTATTTCTTGCGGAATAAGTGCGGTCTCCATAAGAAAATTCTCCGTTTACGATGACGATTTGATATAGATTGAACATCCGATTTGCTCGAACTTCGCAAACACAAAATCCGTTAATCCACGCATTCGCCCGCTTCTTAACCCAACTTGGATTCACATTGCCGATGATTGGGGATACCCACGACATGTGTTTTTGCTTGGTATCAACAGGCGACATCTTGCTGGTCGAACTCGGGGCATGAAAATGTCCGAGGACAATATTCGTCGAGAAAACGTCCAACGCTTTCTTTGCGGGATTGGCACCGCCGCTGAGAACATCGCCGTGGATGCACGTAAGTTTTGCGATTTTATATGAACCACCCAGGGCGACAAACTTCCAACCTCGTTCGTCCAATCGAAGATACTCACGATGGCCAACGAGTCCCGATAACTGCGGATTCTCTTCAAGCCAGTCGGTTAAGAAGCGTTCGTGGTTCGCATCCAGCCAAACCCGAATAGCTTTCCGAGGCAGGAGCTTCTCAAGCGGTGTCAGAATCTCACGATCAAAAATATCGAATTCCCGCTTCAGTGCGCCCTTCGTTCGCGTAGCGGGTTTTTCCTTGTTCCAATGTGAAAGTGACGGATAGTCAAGTTGATCTCCTCCTAGCAGACAACCCGCGATTCTGCCGCGATTGATGCGGACAAAATCCAAAACCGCTTTCCAAGTGGGGCGCGAATAGGATGGTGCGTGGATGTCGTAAAGTAATATCCACAACTTTGGTTTATCGCTCTTGGACTTCCTTGATTGTTTTCGCATAGTCCTTTTGAACTGCATTAGTTGGAAGTAACGACTTCTGTCTTTTCCAACCACTCCAATTTGCTCCGAAGGTTGTCTTCGGTTAAAATTGCATTACCGCTACTGGAGGTATCGACATAATAAAGACCAGCATTTAAACCGAAACGGGCCACCAAATTCTTCCAGAAGTTATACCAGGACACTTTGATACCGCCCCTGTCGTCCGAACTGATAAAGGGCAGAAAATGGTCTTTTTCGGAATACAGCTTCTCGAGGACTACTCGGGCTTCAGCTAACGCCACCTTATTTAGAGGCGGATCCTCGAGAGCCAAAAAATCAAGCTCGGATTTAATCAGGTCCCAATTGGACATTTTAGTTACCTCGGAAATAAAGGGCGGTTTGATCTTACGATCGGCATCTGGACGTGGGATGCACTGCCTGTGGCACTATCGCGTTCCCTGGGCGAAATAGGCTCCCGCAAAATTGGGTTTTGGACAGGAAACGCGGCCATTTTCAGTTTGAATTTTCCATTCGCAGTCCTTGTCTTTGGGGTATTCCGTTCTCCACTTTTCGGTGCTCTCAGCCAACAGTCGCGTCTTCTCTGCGTCGGAACAAAGGAAGCGAACGTATCGGAACTGTTTTCCAAAATAGTGTTTCCACCCCCTGTCTCGTTGTTCGGCTAAAGAAGGACGTTGGGTGCGCCCGATAATTTCCGCACCTCGAGCACGACGTTCGGCTTGTAATTGCAGGGGGTGTAGCCTTTTTCCTTCGTTCGTCATGTAAACGTCAGTCCAGATGTACCCGCCGTAGAGAAAATTTGACGCTTGGTATATGTATCCCGGTTTTCCCCACATCGCGTCAGCCCACGTAAAAAGTAATTTAATTTGGGGCTGCTCTTTTTTAAGAATCTTAATGGCGCGCGCCAGGAAAATGCTTTCGGAATTGTGGGGCTCGTCATCGTCCATACACAACTTCCCAATATCTAGATAATCCTCAGATGTTAGTGACGGAAACAATTTACGAATGGTATGGAGGGGACGAGAACCCCAACCAAAACTTACCGCCGCTCGCATATCGCCAAATTCGTCTTTGCGATAACCACCTAAACAAAGTTTAGTCTGGCGGGGCATTACGCAACTATAGTGCCATTTGTTAACGAAACTCTGCATCTTCTCCCGGCTAATTTTCCGAACATCGTACTGGCAAAGAGGTTGGAGCGGAGGGGTCGGATTCGCACCGCCATCAGCAGGGGGTACCTGTAGGTTTTGCATTAAACTACCTCCGCGTTGGACTTGGAATTAA
>CAISDA010000002.1 GCA_903884005.1 uncultured Ignavibacteriota bacterium
ATCGCTCACGACCAAGCCCACAACGCTGTCCGGATATGGTATCACCGACGCTGTGGCGTCATCGGCATTCACTTGGGCGAATCTGGGCGGCAAACCATCGACGTTCACGCCAGCAACTCACGCCCATTACAATACCGATGTGTTCGACGAGAACAGTGATCAGCGCGCAGCTGGCAGTTTTGTTCAGATCCTCTCCAACGGAAATTATTCTGTGGGAGCCTACAGCGCATCATCGTTCGCAATAGCGGGCCACGATCATAACAGCGCGTATGGACGGCTGGGTGTGGCGAATACGTGGACGGCGAATCAAGCAATGCCATCCCTTGCCGTCTATACGACAGGTGGATATGGGAATTATGGCGTTGCAACCGTGGCACGCGATATGACGAGTACAACAACGGCAACGTTGACGTTAACAGGTAAGACGAATGAATTTAATAAAATGTTTCTTGGGTACCGCACTGATTTGAACGCGGGTTTTATTAGTGTGGCAACCGAAGGAACTGCTAATCGACCGCTTGTGCTTGGCAATGGACAACCTGTTTATATCGGGGCAGATGCAACCACGGGCACGGGTTCGCTCTATGCGGGTGCGGGGAAGTTCAGCGGAAGCGTCGGTATAGGAACCGCATCGCCAATCTCCTTATTGTCCAATTCAAGCCTTAACGATGGCAACGTAACGGCGAACGGTATTCAGTGGATAACTGCCAACACCGATAATTATGTAATGTACCTAAAAAGTCCAAAGTATGGATTACGGATTTGGGAAACAAGCGGAACGGGCAAGGCTCTTGTTGCTACTGGCGCAGTGGACATAATTGGCGCATTGAGTGTGACGGGTGCAGGGACGTTTGGTGGATTACAGATTAATGGAAACGTGTTAACCACGGGATTGACTCGAATTGCAGAAAACCAGCCGCTTCAGTTCAAAGATGACCAGTTGCAACTGTATCGAAGTGCGGGAGTGTTTTATTGGACAGGAGCATCAGGAACAAACATATTTTATATGAACACAGCAACAGGCAACGCCACATTCGCAGGTTCAGTCAGTGCGGGTGCAGGGACGTTTACGGGGCTTGTATCTCAACAGTTAAAATCCGCTTCCTCTGGCAATATCAATATGGATATTCGTTCAAGTGGCACAACTTCAATCGACTTAAATTATGCGGGTGGAACGGGAAGTCTGAATTTTTATGGTGGAGGAACATCGGCTGTATTTAGCGTTAGCAATGCTGGCTCGGTAAGTGCGGGTGCAGGGACGTTTAGCGGGGGAATATATTCAAACAGTGCGATGGCGCTAAAAATGTATAATGCGGTTGGCGCGACAGACAACAAGAATTGGCACTTCACGAATACAGGGCAGAATCTATATTTAGAGTCATACAGTGACAACGAGGTATCGGCGCAGACGGCAATGAAGGTTGTGAAGACGGCGGGAAGTCATACGATTGCAAGCGTGGAATTTCCCAATGGCGCATTCTCTATTGGAGGCAACCTCACTGTATCGGGAACAGGGACGAGTTCGTTTGCAGGAAACGTAGGCATCGGAACAACCGCGCCCGACTCCAATCTCACCGTCAACTATGGGCTGCACGTCAAAAGAGGAGTGCTGGTAGGAGGAAATGTAACGGCCACAAATTATTACGGTACATGGGCCGGATATAGTTTGCATTCCAACCAACTACTCGATGCCGAAGCATCCCAGGATAAAGTGGGAAACTTTGTCATTATGAATTCATCAACGAATTATGCGACGAGCATATACGGTCCGTCGTCGTTTGCAATAGCTAGCCACAGTCATACTTTCGCATCGCTCACGAGCAAGCCCACAACGCTATCGGGCTACGGTATCACGGATGCCGTGGCTTCATCGGCGTTCACCTGGACGAATCTCGGTGGCAAACCCACACTCTTCACGACGACCGATGAGACGGATCCGCAGTTCAGCGACTGGCACACATCACAGGATTATGCCGACCAGGTGGCTGCGTGGAACGCCAAGGCCACGTACGGCACGACGCTTGCCCACTATGGCATCACCGATGCCGTCGCATCATCGGCCTTCACCTGGACGAATCTTGGAGGCAAACCGACACTCTTCACGACGACCGATGAAGTGGATCCGCAGTTCTCCGCGTGGCTACCGGCCAACAATCAGGACACGCAGGACCTGTTCAACTCATGGACGGCAAAACAGAATGCATTTTCAGGATTCACGGGCATGCTAACCGTCCGCATGGACGACGAATCTGCCTTGCGTTTGTATTTCGAGAATGGAATTTTAACCACGACGGAAGCGCCATAATAATCGTCTATTTACACCAACACCAATCAACCCAAAGGAGCTCCAATGAAACGAATCACAGTTCTAATTTTACTCGCAATTGCAATGTTCACACTTACATCGCGTGCAACCGAGATCCCTCAACAAAAATCCGATTCTCTCATCGTGCAAAAGAAATCGGAAGTATTCAAAGGCCTGCAGGCGCAGTACGATTATCATGAGCAAAAATTTCAGTCGTCGCTCACTAAAGAGCAGCGCGGCATGCAGGATGAAATGAAGGCTGTTTCGGTGCAGATGCTGATGA
Organism: uncultured Ignavibacteriota bacterium; assembly: GCA_903884005.1. GTDB lineage: Bacteria > Bacteroidota > Ignavibacteria > UBA10030 > UBA8401 > CAISDA01. The sequence continues at coordinate 2,589 of CAISDA010000002.1, forward strand.
TCGATATTGTCAAGTCGTCAACCGATACGACGATCACAACTGTCATGAAGCGATGAGAAACTACGGTGCCTGAATTTAATCAAAATGCCCACTTCTGGAAGAGTGGGCATTTTGCGCAGATACGTGGCAGAGAGTGCGCAGTTGCGTGGCAACTTACACTGCGGCCTGTATTTTTTTTTGAAGTAACCCGCGGCCGTTGCTTCGGTGCATTGCAAGTCGAGTTACCGATGAGTAGGTATGCTGTTCTAAGATGCGGGAGGTCGAACGATACAGGTTCACTGTCCACGACGGCCGGGACGTTAGACCGCCGTAGGAAGGAGTGCTGGAAGGAAGAAAACAACTACGCTAATAACCTTCGGCGTCTGTGGGGAACGTATTGTCTTTCACGTCGCCGATGTATGCCTGAAACGCCTCGCGCATGGTCTTGGCAAGATTGGCATACGGACGGACGAAGCGCGGATGGAATTGCTCGTTCATGCCGAGCATGTCGTTCACGACCAGTACCTGGCCGTCGCATCCCGGCCCGGCTCCAATGCCGATCGTGGCCGAGCGGATGCTCTTCGTCACTTCCGCCGCCAAGTCGCTCGGAATCTTTTCGAGCACGGTGGCAAAGACTCCGGCTTCAGAGAGTATCCGGGCGTCTTCCTTAAGAAGCTCGGCTTCTGCGCTGTCTTTCGCGCGCACTTCATACGTGCCGAATTTGTATATCGATTGCGGTGTCAGTCCCAGATGCCCCATCACCGGAATGCCAATCTCGACCAACTGACGAATCAACACCTCGTTGCGCCGTCCTCCTTCCATCTTGACCGCTTCGGCGCCCGATTCTTTCAGCACGCGCCCGCAGTTGCGGACCGCTTCCTCGGTATTCACCTGGTACGACATGAAGGGCATGTCCGCCACGAGCATCGCTCGCTTCACCGCGCGCCGGACCACCTTGGTGTGATAGATAATTTCATCGAGCGTCACGGGGACCGTCGTTTCCAATCCCTGGAACACATTGGCAACGGAATCGCCCACAAGAATAATGTCGATCCCCGCCTCGTCCAATAATTTCGCGGTGAGAAAATCATACGCGGTCAGCATGGCGATCTTCTCACCCGTGTGTTTCATGGAGAGGATCGTTTTCGTGGTTACCCGCTTGTGTTCAGGCGCATGTACGCTCATAACAGCCTCTCTCAGGACAGCGTGAAGTGAATACCCCATTGTTGCTCGAACCCGTTCCGCAGCGCATCGGCCGCCTCGTCCAGACCGACAGTCCTGCCGAGTATCGCTTCGAGTGTTGTTGTCTTTTCCCGTATCCCCGTCCTCATCACATCGCGCTGGGCGCCGGTGATCGCAAGCACATCGATGAGCTGCTGATGCTCGGAGCCGACGAGGATCGACCCGTGCTGAAGCACAACTTCGGCGCCCGAGGGGGACGCGTAGCGGCGCTGCGCGCTGCCGACCAATTTTTTTCCGTCGAACTGAATTTCATGGCGGGCCGAACTGGCGAAGCACGGAATGGCGGCGGCCTGTTTGTAGAGCGATTGAAATTCGGGCTGCGCCGTTGCAAACTCCACGCGCGCTCCGAGCATCCGCAGCCCGCACGCCAGCGCCTCGCTGATGGAACTGTAGATATCATTGATGCTCCGCTCGTCGGAACGCATAGCGATGCTGTACGTCACTTCGTTCGCATGAAGGATGGCGCGTCCGCCGGTGGCACGCCGCACAATGTCAATGCCGCGCTCACGGCAGGCATCCGCATCGATATCCGTTATTGCCTGATGATGGCCGAGCGACACCGCCCACGGGTCCCAGCCATAGATGCGCAGCGTCGGCGCCTGGTCGCCACGCTGCACCCGGTGCGCCATTTGTTCGTCGTAGTCCATATTGAACGCGCCCGAATGCAGGCCGGTATTGACGAAGCGCCACTCGTGGTCTTCGATCGTCATCAGTGATGAGTCCGCTTAGAATAAAGGTTCTGTTTCATTGCCCGCCATGTGCAGGATCCTCGTGCCGCCGTGCTGCCGACATTGTTCGACCGCACAGGCGTGCTCAACCGGCTCAGTGGTGTTTTCCCGCAACGATCCCGCGTTTGCTCGCACGAATGAAATCGATGATCGATCTGACCTCGGGGATGATCACGGCTTCCTTCTCCAGCTGTTCCACAGCCTGGCTCACGTTCAATCCCGATCCGTAAATGACGTGATACGCCTGCGTGATCGCCGCGATCGTGTCGTTCGAAAACCCGCGGCGCCTCAAGCCCACCGAATTGATCCCCTCGAAGATCATGGGCTCCCTGCCCGCACGCACAAAGGGGGGAACATCTTTCGCCACACCCTTGAGTCCCTGGATCATGGCATGCGCCCCGATCGTCGAGAATTGATGCACGGCCGCCAGCCCTCCCACGATCGCCCAGTCCTGTATGGTCACATGCCCGCCCATCTGCACCGAGTTCGCAATGATCACGTTGTTGCCGATCGTGCAATCGTGCGCCACGTGGGCATAGGCCATCAGCAGACAATTGCTCCCGATCACCGATTTCCAGTGCTCCGTCGTGCCCCGGTTCAGCGTGCAGAATTCGCGCACCGTCGTGTTGTCGCCGATCTCACATGTGGTGGGTTCATTTTTGTATTTCAGGTCCTGCGGAGGCGTTGCGATCACGGCGCCCTTGTGCACGGCGCAGTTCTTGCCGATGCGCGCCCCGTCGGCGCAAAGAACCGAAGACCCGATGACAGTCCCTTCGCCGATGACGACGTTGTCCTCAATGATCGTGAACGGTCCGACGCTGACGTTGTCTGCGATCTGCGCTTTCGGGCTGACGATTGCCGTAGAATGGATGGAGATGCTCATGCGGTATCAAATAGTGTGAATGGGACAAGCAGTCGGTTGATTGTGTTACTGCACCGCGCCGGCATTGGGGCGGTCGACGATCGACGCCATCATCTCGGCCTCGGCGACGAGCTGGCCGTCGACGAACGCCTTTCCAATGACCTGGCACACTTTGCTCTTGCGGTACCCCATGGTGACTTCGTACACCAGCTGGTCTCCGGGCACCACGGGCTTCCTGAATTTAACGTTATTCATGGACATAAAGTAGACAAGTTTTCCGTCGGTCCGGTCACTGCCGTCCAAGAGCAGCACGCCTCCGGCCTGCGCCATTCCTTCAACGATCATGACGCCGGGATACACCGGGGCTCCGGGGAAATGCCCCTGAAAGACCTGCTCGTTGATCGTCACATTTTTCACGGCGACAATTTTTTCGTTCAGCTGGAAATCGATGATCTTGTCCACAAGCAGGAATGGATAGCGGTGCGGCAATATCCGCATCAGGGCGTTGACGTCGAACACGACGCCTTCCTTTTTATCATACTGATATTTCTTGATGATCTTTTTTTGCTGATAGAGTTTCCTCACCTTTTTGGCGAATTCGACATTGCTCGCGTGCCCAGGCCGAGCCGCGAGGATTTGCGCCTTGATCGGCGCGCCGATCAGCGCGAGATCGCCGATCATGTCCAGCAGCTTATGCCGGGCCGGCTCGTTCTTGAAGTGGAGCGCTTTATTGCCGACTTGTCCGGTCGTGCCGAGGATCACGGATTCGGTCACGCCTAATTTTTCGGCGAGTTTGTCCACTTCCCCGTCGTTGAGGTCACGGTCCACGATGACGATCGCATTGTTCAGATTTCCGCCGCGTATCAACCCCGCGTCGTGAAGCTGTTCGACCTCATGCAGGAAACAGAATGTGCGGCACATGGAAAATTCGCTCACGAATTCTTTTTCGAGATCGAACAGTCCGGTATGCTGGCTGCCGAGCACGGGATTATTGTAATCGACCATGACCGTGATGCGGTAATCGTCCGTCGGCAGCGCAACGATATCCACTCCCTTGGCCTCGTTTTTATAATGGATGGCCTGGTCGATCACCAGATAATCCTTCGGCGCGTTCTGCACGTCGAACTCCGCTTTCATCAACGCTTCAACGAACACCTTGGCGCTCCCGTCTCCGACCGGCGGTTCGTTATTGTCAAGGTCGATCATGATGTTGTCGATCTGCAGTCCCGCCACAGCCGCCAGCACGTGCTCGATCGTGTGCACGCGCACATCCCCGATGCCGATCGTCGTGCCGCGCGAAATATCGACCACATAGTCCACGAGGGCCGGTATCTCAGGATCGCCGCCGAGATCGATTCGGCGGAACCGGATGCCGTAATCGACCGGCGCGGGCTTGAACGTCATGCTGCAGATGTTGCCTGTGTGCAGCCCGACGCCTGTAACGGTGACTGGTGTTTTGATCGTGCGCTGATGGACTAACATGCTTCACTCCTTCATAATTTTGCATTCGGCCGGTTGCGGCCTTTGACATGTGTATGCGTTACCGCCTGCAGAACACCTCGGTTGCCGTCGGCTATTTGTCTGATTTCGATTGCTCGAGTTCGGCGATTTTTTTTTCGAGCGTGTTTACGCGGCTGAGCAGCTCGGGCAGCTGGGACGTTGCGGCCTCGACCCGCTTTGCACGCATAAATTCCTTTGCAGGCCGTCCCCAATACGCCTTGTTCTCTTCGGTGATCGATTTTATCACCCCCGTCCCGGCGCCGAGTTTGGTGCCGTCGGCGATCGAGATATGGCCCGCAATGGCGACCTGGCCGCCGATCATGACCTTGCTGCCGATCTTCGTGCTGCCGGCAATGCCCGTGCAGGCGGCGATCACGGTATCTTCGCCCACGGTGATGTTATGCGCGATCTGCACGAGATTGTCGATCTTCGTGCCGCGTTTGATCCGTGTCTCTCCCATTACCGCGCGGTCCACGCAGCTGTTCGCCTGGATCTCCACATCGTCTTCGAGTACGACAATGCCCAATTGCGGGATCTTCTGATATGCCCCCGAGCGCAGCGGAGCGAATCCGAATCCGTCCGAGCCGATAACGGCTCCGGGCTGAAGGATCACGCGGCTGCCGAGCACGCATTGCTCGCGCACGGACGAGTGCGGGTAGAGCGTGCACTCGTCGCCGATGCGGCAAAAATTTCCTATCACGACAAGCGGAAAGATCATTGTGTTCCGGCCGATCGTGCAGCCCTCGCCGATCACGGCATACGCGCCGATCGATGCGCCCTCTCCGATGACGGCGCTCGGATGGATCACCGCCGTCGGATGAATTCCCGCGTCCAGTTGCTTCACCGCAGGCTGAAATGTGCCGATGAGCACGACGAAGGATGCATACGGATCGGCAACCTGTATCACTGCCGGGGGCAGCGCGGCGTGCTTCGTCAAGTCGAGCGCACGGCTCACGAGCACAGCCCCGGCCTTCGTTTCTCCGAGAAATTTTTCGTATTTCGGATTGGACAAGAAGGAAATGTCCTGGGCCGACGCCTCTTCAATTTTGCCGATCCCGGTGATCACTCGATCTGCATCACCGACGACGTCGCCGTCGAGAAGCGCCGCTATTTCACGCACTGTGGCCATGGCGGTCTCTTTAGGGGTGTGTTATTTTTGCGTCAATTTGGAGATGACCTTGCCGGTCAGATCGTGTTTGACGTTGGCATACAGCAGAAGCGTCGTGCTCGTCTTGTCGAATACGTAATCGTACCCCTCTTCGTCGGCGACATCCTTCACCGCCTTGAATATTTTGTCCTGCACAGGCTTCATGAGTTCGCTTTGCTTGGTGTACAACTCGCCGGTGCCGCCGAATTTCTGCGTCCTGAAGTCGACCATTTTTTTATCCATGTCCTGCAGTTCCTTTTCGATCTCGGAACGGCGCTTGTCCGACATGATTAATTTTTTCTTGTCGTATTCGTCGAATTTTTTCTGGAGGTCGGCCTGCATCTTGGTGAGATCGGTCTGCCACGTTCCCGTCAGGGCGTCCAATTGCTTTTGCGCGTCCTGCGCCTCGGGAAGCGCGGCGAGTATCGTTTCGCTGTTAATGAACGCCACTTTCGACTGCGCCTGCAGGTGTGCACCAAGCACCACCAGCGAGACGATGAGAACCGTGCGGACAACGAATGCTTTCATGGCCAGCCCCTTTCATAAAAAAAATCCACGAAGAACGCCGCGCGCACTCAAGGGCGGCGGCGGAGCGTTCTTCGTGGATGACGGAATGGAATTATTTAGTGCCGCGTTTTAAAAGATCGATAACTTTGTATGTATAGTCAAATGCGGGATCGGCGTAGAGCACCGGAATATCGGTGGCCTTGTCGAGCACGAAGGACAGCTTCTCCGTTTTCGCAACGGCTGCGATCGCCTTGAACACTTTTTCCTGTATCGGCTTCATCACTTTTTCGCGCTGCACGGCCAGTTCGCCCTGCGTCCCGAATTTTTCCTGCTTGTATTGATTGATCTTCTGCTCTTCATCGACCAGTTCTTTCTGTTTCGTCTGCTTGGCCTGATCGTTCATCATGCTCTGCTGTTTCTGGTAATCTTCATATTTTCCCTGAAGCGCCTTGGACATTTTTTCCAATTCGTCCTGCCATCCTTTTACCACGCCTTCCAAATTTCCCTGGGCGGTCTTGGCTTCGGGCAATTCGCTCAACACTTTTTCGGAATTGACGTAGCCGATTTTTTGCTGGGCCGATGCCGGCTGAGAAAAAGCACAGAATGTGATGAGCGCGCAGACAGCGACATAATGAACGTACGATAACTTTTGCACTGGAACCTCGTTGTTGTATGATGATTGATGATTTAAGAAATGTTAAAATCCTTTGCCAAATTGAAAATGGAATTTCCACCCGTCCGGTGTTCCCTTGACGGCAACGTCGTCGAATCCATAGCCGTAATCGAATCCGAGCATGCCGATGGGATTAACCAGAATTCTTGCCCCGAATCCGGCCGACCGTTTCAGATCCGTGAAATCCGCACCCTTCATTCCGGCCCAGACGTTGCCCGCTTCGGCAAACGTCAGGAAGTAGATCGGGATCGGATTCATCGAAAGATTGTAGCGAAGTTCGATAGTATTCTTGAGCATCACGGTGCCGTTGTAATATGGGCTCGCACCGACGCTGCGGTCTTCATAGCCGCGCAGCTGCGTATTGTTCACGAGTCCAAGGCCCGTGCCGCCCATGGTGTAGATCTCGGTCGGCGGCACATTCTTCAGGCTGTCGAATCCGAAGATGCCGCCAAAGTTCGTGCCGAGATAGAGCGCGAATTTCGGATTGTTGAAGACGGGCACATACCACTCGGCCGTCAACTGATGCTTGTTGTATTTGGCGGAGCCGGGAAGCAGCGGGCCGCCCGAAATTTCGGTCGACAACGAAATGTTGCTGCCGTCCGACGGGAAGGTCGGATTGTTGATGCTGTTGCGGCCGATCACTTCCGAAATACTGTATTGCGTGGTAATGCCCGAGTTATAATACACCGACGAATAGTTCTGGGCATCGATCCGCTGCACGCGAAGCGTCCAGTTGCCGCTGAAATAATCGTCCGGGAATTTAAATCGGCGTCCCAGCGACACCGTGCCGCCTGTCTGACGGATGTTGTACGTATACCGGAGTTCCGAATCATAGAGGCTGAATCCGAGCGATGTGGGTGTGTCGTACAGCCACGGCTCGCGGAATGATATGGACAGCGTACGGTTCGAATATCCTTCGGTGCCGCCGAACTGCCAATCGAAGCCGAGCATTTGGCCGCCCCCGCCCGAGAACGGCTCGGAGAGCGCGAAATTATTGAACGTGAGGCCGATCGCGCCCGTGAAACCGAGCACGCCGCTGTAGCCGACAGACATATTGAATGTGTCGCTCGACTTCTCTTCCACTTCGTAGAGCACGTCCACGTTTTTATCGTCCACGAATTTCGTGTCCGGCTTGATCTTTTCCGGGTTGAAGTAATTCAGCACGGACAGCTGGCGGATGCTGCGTATGATCTTGGAACGGCTGAAAAAATCTCCGGGACGCGTGTACAATTCGCGCCTGATCACGCGCTCCTGCGTCTTCGTGTTCCCCTTGATGTCCACTTTTGCGATGCGGAACTGATTGCGCTCGCGCACACGGATGACGATATCGATGCTGTCTTTGCCGACCTTCACTTCTTCCTGATCGAGCGACATTGTCAGATAGCCGCTGTCGAGATAGAGCGAGGCGACATCGGTCTGGTCTTCATTCGAGCGCAGGTTGTGGTCGAACTTCTCCATATTATAGATCTCGCCCGGCTGCACGCCGAGCCGTTCTACAAGCGCTTCTTTCCTGAAAACGGTGTTCCCTTCCCAAATGATGTTTCTCACCTTGTACTGCGGCCCTTCATACACGAACAATCGCAGCAGCAGACGGTTCGACTTCGTATCATACGTCATCGAATCGGTCATCAGTTCGGCATCGCGGTACCCGTTCTTCTTGTAGAAGGAAATGATCTTCTTCTTGTCGTCGATGTACTTTTTCCTGTCCAGTTTGGCGCTTCGCCAGAATTTCCACCAGATTTTTTCATGCGTGTCTTCCATCGCACCCTTGAGATCGTCGGCATCGAATGCCTTGTTCCCGTAAAAAATGATGGAGCCGACACGCGCATCTGACCCCTCATTGATGGTGACCCGCAGCACGACCTTGCCATGAGCCGACGAATCGGGGCTCGCGATGATCTCGGGCTTCACCGTGGTCTGCAGATACCCTTCGTCTTCGTACGCTTTTTTGATGATCTTCGTGAGCTTGGTGATCTCCTGCGGAGAGACGATCTGGCCTCTCACGATCGACACTTTCTTCAAAATGTCGGATTCGCTGATTTCGTCGAGGCCGATGAATTCGATCTTATCGAGGCGGGGATTTTCCTCCACCTTGATGAGAAGGTAGGCCCCGTCACCGACAATGTTCTCCGCTTCGATCTGTATGTCCGAAAAAATGCGCAGCCCCCACAAACGCGTCAGCGCGGTCCGGGTCTGTTCGCCCGGCACCGTGATCTCGTCGCCAACCTTGAGGCCCGAGTTCGCGATGATCGCGGCGCTTTCTGCCGATTTATTTCCGGAAACACTGAGACCCAGAATTTTATACGTGAGGGGTTTCGACGCTTGCGCATAACCGGACGCCAGCGGAAGAACCGCGGCAGCAAGGGCGAGAATTACAAAGGAACGGATACTGTTAGAAACCTGAAACACTTTTGAAGAACCTTTCCACATAATTGGTTGCGCTGCGTTTTGTCGCGGGCGGCAGCTGTTCGCTGACCATCCCGAATCGGCGTTCACGCGCCTGGTATGCTGCAATTGCATCATAGAGCGCCGTGTGCCGAAAATCAGGCCAGTTCAAATCGGTGATATATATTTCTGTATATGCCAGCTCCCACAATAAAAAATTGCTCAACCGTAATTCGCCGCTGGTCCTGACCAGCAGATCGGGATCGGGAATATCCCGCGTCGAAAGATAGCGCGAGATGGTCTCCTCCGTGACAGCATCGGCTGCCAGCGTTCCCTTTTTGACATCGGCGGCAATGTGCGCCACGGCCTGCGTAATGTCCCACCGGCCGCTGTAACTGAGCGCAAGCACGAGCGTCAAGCCGGTGTTGTGCTTCATCAGATCCATCGCGTCGATAAATTCGTCCTGCACCGATACCGGCAGCGATGCGAAGTCGCCGATCACACGGAGGCGGATATTGTTCTTGTGCAGCCGATCCCGTTCGTCTTTGAGAGACGTCAGCAGCAACCGCATAAGCATCGAAACTTCATCCTTCGGACGCCTCCAGTTCTCCGTCGAGAACGTGTAGAGCGTGAGATATCGTACGCCCAGCTGCGCGCACGTTTCGACAATATCGCGCACCGCGTTGACGCCCTCGTTATGGCCGGCCACGCGCGGGAGCCTTTTCTTTTTCGCCCACCGCCCGTTCCCGTCCATGATGATCGCGATATGCGCCGGGATACTTCCGCTTTTCTTCAGATGCTCCTGATGTTTCTTGTCCATACCGACAGCAAGGATCGAACCCTTTGCCAAGGTGTCAGCTCCTCTCTAAAAATAAAAATGCAATCGTATACCAAACATTAAATGTAACTGTTTATGGTCAAAAAATCAATCTTTGGAAAGTTCGGGGAAATTTCCTTTATTTAGGACGATATTTATCGCATTTTGTTCCTTCTTTTTGTGAAGTATTTTTCACTTTTACTCCCGCCTCACATTCTGCAGCGTGAGGCGGTGCGGGAATCACTTTATCGTGCACACGTCTCAATCCCCTCCCATAGTCGTTATCGGCGGCGGCGCAGCCGGCATACTCGCCGCATGGAGTGCATCCGCACACGGCGGCCGCGTCGTGCTCCTTGAAAAAAATTCCCGGCTCGGCCTCAAGATCCTCGTCTCGGGCGGAGGCAAGTGCAATGTGACGCATGCAGGAACGATGGAAGCAATGCGCTGTGAATTTCAGACGAACGAGGCGCGCTTTCTCAGGCACGCGTTCCATCGATTCTCGAATACTGACATTCGGCGCGTGCTTGCCGACAAGGGAGTGCCGACGTACGAGAGACCGAACGGAAAAGTATTTCCTGTCAGCGAAAAAGCCGGCGACATCGTGCACGCGTTCAGGCGCATGATGGAGGAAGCCGGCGTCGACATCCGCTGCTCGACGCCCGTGCAGTGCATCCGTCGCAACGCTCGCGGCATTGCCGGAGTTCAGACAGAAGCCGGCGTCATCGACGCTGCGCAGGTCATTCTCGCCTCCGGCGGAACATCGTATGCAAAAACGGGCACGACCGGGGACGGGTACGTGTGGGCGCGCGAACTCGGACATACGATCGTACCGCTGTCTCCCGCGCTCGCGCCGATCGTGACAGATCCGACGCCTCCGGCACAATGGCAGGGAGTGGCCGTACGCGATGCACGCCTCGTCGCTCACGTGGGCGAGAGGATCCTCGCACACTACCGGGGAGACATCCTCTTCACGCATTTCGGCATCTCGGGTCCCGCGGTCCTGGAATTAAGCCATCACATATTTCAGGCGGCACAGCAGCACGCGGACCTCCGCCTCGCCGTCGATTTCATTCCCGATTTGCAGGCCGATGCCATGGAAGCGCTCCTGCTCGCTCATGCACGAGTCCACGGAACACAGGCAATACGCACATGGCTCGAGCAGCTGCTGCCGCAGCGGCTCGTTCCGTATTTCTGCGACTCGCTTCCGTTAGACGGCGGCATGAAGTGCCATCAATTGAAAAAAGACGAGAGACGGAACATCGTCCGCGCGTTGAAACAATGGACATTCGGTGCGGTGAAAGAGATAGACATAGACCGGGGCGAGGTCACCTCGGGCGGCATCATGCTCTCCGAAGTCGACCCCAAAACGATGCGCTCCAGACTTGTTCCCGGCCTCTATCTGTGCGGCGAGGTCCTGGATATCGCCGGTCCCGTAGGAGGGTTCAATTTGCAGGCGGCCTTTTCCACGGGCGTCGTTGCAGGAATGTCTGCGGCGGCAGCCTCGGCAGCATTGCAGCGTTCATGAATTCGGGATTCACCACCCCGCATGAAAATACCCGTTTCGCAGACGCAGCATTGTAGGGCGAGATGGTATCTCGCCCGTGCTTCACCTTTTTTCCTGTAGCGCTCGCTGATATCCCGCCCTGGACGGGCTAACAGCTCGTCCTACACGCGCCACATATGCCGCCGAGTATTTTCACAGCAGGGTGAAATGTTGTCCCGCCCATACGTGACATCCAAAAACATGTCTTGATAATCCGCCCTTTTCGGAGTAAATTATATAATATATTTTTTTTATCGGCCATCGGCCGGAGCCTGCACGTGAACGGCTTGCCATTATTTTTTTTTACCTTGCCATTGAATAATCATATCACTATCGGCATTCTCGGCGGCGGACAGCTCGCGCGCATGTCTGCTCTCGCGGCCCATCGCCTGGGTGTGTCCGTGGCCATTCTTGAGCGCGAAAAACATTCCCCCGCCGGACAGGTCACCGCTCACGAATTCCTCGGTTCGGTGGACGATCACGACGTGCTCGAAAAATTTGCGCGCGCCTGCGATACCGTCACGCTCGAAAATGAATTCATCGACTATCATAAGCTTGAATATATCGAATCGCTGGGCAAGCCCGTGTTCCCCTCCTCCAGGACGATTGCGCTGATACAGGACAAACTGACGCAGAAGGAAACTCTCGCGCAGCACGGCATTCCGATCCCGCTCTTCCTGCCGGTAACGCCGGCGACGCTGTGGAAAGAGATTGCCGTCCGGCTCGGTTCGCCGGTCATCATGAAGTCGCGCAAGATGGGGTACGACGGCTACGGCAATGCCGTGGTGCGTTCGCAGACAACCTTCGATGCGGCCAAGAAAAAATTATTGTCGCGGCATTCGGGGTTGATGGCCGAAGAGTTCGTGCCTTTTACCATGGAACTCGCGGTGATGGTCGCGCGCACGAAGAAAGAAACGCGCGTCTACCCCGTCGTGCAGACAATTCAAAAAAACCACATCTGCAATACCGTCATCGCGCCGGCGCCGATCGATAAGACGACCGCGCTGCGCGCTGCGCATTGTGCAGTCGCCTCTGTCGAAGCCGTGAACGGATTCGGACTCTTTGGCGTCGAATTATTTCTCACGCAGGAGAATGAACTGCTTGTTAACGAAATGGCGCCACGGCCCCATAATTCGGGGCACTATACGATCGATGCGTGCGTGACGTCCCAATTTGAAAATCACATACGGGCCGTGCTGGGCCTGCCGCTGGGTTCGCCCCTGATGCACGTGCCGGCAGCCGTCATGGTGAACCTTCTCGGTTCGGCAAGCCCGAAAAGCAGAACCGCAAATTATCGTCAGTCATGCAGCAATGAGAACGCGCACCTTCACATCTACGGCAAGACGGCATCTCGTCCGGGCAGAAAAATGGGACACGTGACACTCACGGGCGCTTCGCTGCCGCAGTTGCTTGCTCAAGCCGAACGTCTGCAAAAGGGGATACATCTGTGAACACTTTCAAACAGCCGCTCGTCGGCATTATCATGGGAAGCGATTCGGACCTTCCGACAATGAAGGAGGCCGCTGCCGTCTGTGATGAGTTCGGCATTGCCTATGAAATGAAGATCGTTTCAGCGCATCGGACCCCCGATGTAATGTCCCGATACGGTAAAACGGCGCATACGCGCGGCATCAAAATCATCATTGCCGGCGCCGGCGGCGCTGCCCATCTGCCCGGCATGACGGCGTCTCACTCTCCGCTTCCGGTCATCGGCGTGCCCATCCGGACGCACGCCCTCGACGGGCTCGATTCTCTGCTGTCCATCGCGCAGATGCCGGCCGGCGTTCCCGTTGCAACCGTGGCGATCGGCAGCGGCAAGAACGCGGGACTCCTTGCCGTCCAAATGCTCGCGATGAACGATGCTGTGCTTCAACAAAAAATTATCGCCTATAAAAAAAAATTGGCGAAGGAATCGGCGGCCAAGAACAAGAACTTGTAATTCCCGACAGCGTGTATCGTAGAGGATAGCTCGTCATTACCCATATCATTAACAAAGGAACAGTATGCCCGGAACAATATTGCTCTATACTGCAATGGTCGCGTCTCTCGGATCCATCATCGCCTATTTTCTCTCCGGCGCCAACGGCGCGCCGCTGGTCAGGCCGGCGCGCATCGGCATCCTTGCCGCAGGCGCTGCTGTCATTGCCGCCTCCGGCATTCTGCTCACCGCAATTCTCTCTCACGATTTTTCCTATTCCTATGTCTTCGGCTACAGCTCGCGCTCGCTGCCTCTGCATTTTTTACTGTCCAGTTTTTACGCAGGCCAGGAAGGCAGCTTCCTCTTCTGGACGCTGTGCTCTGTTATCTTAAGTTTCATCCTCCTCGCATCGGTCAAGGACAAGCAGTCTGAAGCGCCGGTGATGATCGTTTTTTTGGCCACTCAGCTGTTCCTTCTCGTGCTTCTCTCGGCGAAATCTCCGTTCGAATCCATCTGGAACGCATTTCCCGGCCAGCTCGCCCCGGGCCAGCTCCCCCAGGATGGGAAAGGACTCAATCCGCTGCTGCAGAATTTTTGGATGGTGATACATCCTCCCGTCTTATTCCTCGGCTTCGCGTTCACCGCGATCCCGTTCAGCTTCGCCGTCGCCGGGCTCTGGAAAAAAAATTATTCCCAATGGATCGTGAACGCGCTTCCGTGGACGATCGCCGCGGCCGTGCTGCTCGGGCTCGGCATTATGCTCGGCGCGTATTGGGCGTATGGCATTCTCGGCTGGGGCGGATATTGGGGATGGGATCCCGTTGAAAACTCGTCACTCATTCCGTGGCTCCTCCTGATGGCGCTCCTTCACACGATGCTCATACAACTGCGCACGCAGAAATTGCCGCGCACCAATTTCGGCCTCGCCATCATGTCGTTTGTGCTCGTGGTCTACAGCACGTTCCTCACGCGCAGCGGCGTGCTCGGAGATTCGAGCGTCCATTCATTTACCGATCCGGGCAGCATCGTCTATGGGCTCCTCATCGCCTTCGTTGTCCTGTTCACGGTGCTGGGATTCGGATTCCTCCTCCTTCGCAACAAGGAGCTCAGCAATGCCGGCAAGCCGATGAATTATCTTTCACGCGAATTCGTGCTCTTCGCCGGTTCGTTCCTGCTGCTGCTTGTGGCCGCCGTGGTTTTTTTCGGCACCAATGTTCCGCTTGTCTCGAAGGTGCGGGTCGAACCGTCGTTTTATGACAATACGACGCTCCCGTTCGCAGCAGTGATGACGCTGTTCATCGGCCTCAGTCTCATGATCCGCTGGGGCACCGACGAATACAAGATCGTCGCCGAAAAATCGCTCAAGGCATTCCTCTTCGGCGCACTCCTCACCGCCGTCGCTGCAGTGGCATTCGGCATCACAGGCATCCCTGCGATCCTCCTCATCTTCGCCTCCTCATTCACCGTCGCTGTGAATCTCGAGGTCGCCTTCATGACGATGCAGGGAAACTGGCGGATGATGGGTGGCAAGGTCGCCCACATCGGACTCGGCCTCTTCTTCCTCGGCGTCATATTCAACGGGCTCTTGAAGGAAAAAAAGACTTTCTCTCTGCCGCAGAACACGACGGTCGACGTCTTCGACCACCGCGCAACGTTTACCGGATACAGATCCGTTGAGGGACAAAAAACCGCGTTCGATATCAAGGTTGAAAAAGGCGGCGAGTCGTTCGTACTCTCGCCGCTCATGTTCGAAACCGAATCGAGCGGTCTCATGCGGACCCCCGATCTGCATTCGTATCTCACGCGCGATTTTTATGTTTCGCCCGTGTCCATGGAAGAAAATTCGTCGCACCAGACGACGATCGGCGAAACGGTGGCCCTCGTGAAGGGAAAATCGGGCGCGCTCGCGGGCGCGACGGTGCGCTTCGTTCAATTTGAAATGGACACACACACCATGGCTTCGCCCACCGGCTCCACCGTGGGCACCGTGCTCGAGATCACCAAAGGCAAGAACACAGAAAAAGTTGTTCCTGCAATTTCGTACGATGCGTCGGGTGTGCCGAAATATACCGTGGCTGCATCGAAGCTGCTCGGATCGAACCTGCAGCTGCTCGACATGCACATCGGCACTGCCGGCGACGAATCGCAGATCACCATCGGTCTGGCCGCCGAAGCGGGAACGAAGCGAGCATCCGATACGTTGATTATCGAAGCCAGTGTGCACCCGTACATCGGGCTGCTGTGGATCGGTTCCGTGCTCATGTTCCTCGGCATGATCATCGCCTATGCCCGGCGCAAGAATGAAGAAACATTATTGGCCGTGTAGTGTACATGAATCTGGGGTTCACCACCCCGCATGAAAATACCCGTTTCGCAGATGCAGCATTGTAGGGCGAGACGGTATCTCGCCCCGCACCGCGAAGCGGTGCGGGTTTCTGTTTGTTATTTATGAGCAATAACAATTCCACCATTATCAATTCATCAAGGAGGGCGCGCGTATGAGCGGAACAAATGAATCTGAATCCCTGCGCTTCAACGAACCGGGACGCTTCCATACAACAGTTCAATGCGACGGCTGCGGACAATGCATCCATGTCGCCGGTGATATGATCACGTTCGACTCATCGGAAGTGTTTTGCTACCTCTATCGCCAGCCAGAGACGCCTGAAGAAGTGGAACGGTTGAAAAATCTTGAGCTTGAATGTCCGATGCGCGCGCTCAGAGACAAGGCCGACGAACTTTCCTGATCAGCGGCACGAGTGCCGGGGAACTCCCGGCACTCGCTTTTTGAGATCACGTATCGCTCGGTATCCCCTGTACAGCCGCGTGTCACGTAAACAACCGATCCGGCAACCGGTCAGATTTTCCGCCGTTCGTTTTTTCTTGTCTCGCCGAATTCCCTTTACAAAATTGTCCACTTTCCCCTGTCCCCATGAATGCACCACTTGTCGATTTACTCACGCTCACCGATGTCGAACCGCCCAGCGGCGATCTCGGCATCAAGGAAAACGTCTCGCACTGCCGCGCACTCTGGACAGTTCCGATTGCAGATGAAGCCGGGGCACCGGACCATCGCATTATTCATGCACGTACGCTCCAATTGCACGCGCCGGCGCAATTGCATCGCCTGGGACTGCGACTGGCGCAAGGGTATCACAAATGCGGAAGTCATATCGAACAAGACTGGGTCTCATCTGTCCGCGTGCTTGTGTGGAACGATGAGCAATGGCACGTGCTCTTTACCAGGAACGATATTCCTTGTCCCGCCGATGAGTTCGATATATGCTGGTTCGACCTCGGCGGGCATGCAACATCCTCCGTGCTTATAGAAATACGCCGTTGCGGAATCGACACCTGGTGGCCATCGTGGAACCTCGCATCAGGCGCGTTCGTACTCCTGGGAATACCTCCTGCGCTTCCAGCTCCCAAACACGAACGCCGCCTTTCTTCCACTGTCGGTTCTTTCGCGCAGCTTCCGCACGGTGTGACGGCCGAGCAGCTCAATGGAGAGGTCCGGTACCGCACACGATATTATGAGGCAGGCTTCTGCCTCGGCCGCACTGGCTTCTCCTACCTCTCAGTCGACGACGAAGGCGCGGGGCGCACGGGCACGAATCTGTTGCGCCTGAGTCCAGGAATATTTCTTCAGGGCATTCGCCTTCACCCGGTGGGCAGCGCGGCAAACGCCTCTCCGCTCATTCGCTACGACGCGCGAGGCACGACGGTCGTCGACGGCAATGTGGTCATTTACACGGTCGATTTTCCCGACGCGGGCCAGCAGTATTCACTCACGTTTACGATGTATGAGGATCATCTGCATCTGAGAGCCTCCAGGACGGGGCGTAAGGATCTTCGGGCATGGGAAAGTTCCGCATGGGTGACCGCGATGAATGCGTCAGTCAGCGCATCCACAGTGCTCGGAAAAATTATTCGCACAGGCCAGTCTGGCACGCTCGTCCCGCCGGCCTATATGCATGCCCCCGGATTCGGCAGTTTCGCACTCGAGACCGGCTCGCCTTCCGTGCTCTTGCATTCCGATGCATTCCGGTCCATGAATGTCGGACTGAGCGAAATCAAGCTCGGCGAAATTCCCCAGCCCGAAGGCGATTACCTGCTGCAGGCGGGCACGTACACTGCCGACATAGAATTCCGTGTCGCACAGATCGCGATCCCGCTCCAAGCGGACACGCCGATCGAGGTTGCCCGCGCCGTCAATCGCTGCGCACTGACGTCACTCTCGTATCGGGCGGACACGTCCACGCTGAGCAATAACGGCAATTCAATGCACTGCCCGATCTGCATGGATACGTGGTCCGCCGCGGCGCTGCAGATCGGAAATATTTTTCCCGGATTCCCCGCGATGGATCTTGTGCGCGATTCGATCGAACGATGGCTCGACGGCGGTCCCGGATATGCAAGCGGCCGCATGCTGCAGTATGGCGAGATGCATTACGCGGAGGACAAATACCTGATGACCGGCACCGCCGCCCTGCTCGGGCTCGCCGACTTTCTTGAAGCCGGCGGCACGGCAGACTGGGTAACTCGCTTCGAGAAACAGATCGGCGCGCAATTGTCTCTTATGCGGGCGCGCGATCTGGACAGCGACGGACTCATTGAAAGTGATTTTCGACAGGGCGTTGCGGGGGAAATGCACTGGAGCACGAACTGGTTCGATGTCATCTCGTTCGGATGGAAGGATGCGTTCGCCAATGCGCTGCTCTACGCAGCACTCGAAAAATTATCGCGCGCCCTTCCCACGCTCGGCGCGGTGCAACTCGCCGACGGCCTGAAGGAATGGGCATCGCTGCTGAAGAGCAATTACACGCAGACATTTTTTAATCCCGCAACCGGATGGCTGGCCGGATGGCGCTGCAAGGATGACAACCTGCACGACTATGCATTTCTCGCCGTGAACGGCGCCGCTGTGTGTTCCGGCGTGCTGGACGAAAAAATGTCGAAGAGCATCATCGCGCGCTTGTACAGGGAAATGCTGAAGGTCGGACTCGACTCGTATCGCAACGGCCTGCCGGGCAATCTCTGGTGCGTGCCCGATGCAGATATGACAGAAATCATGCAGGGATTTTCGATGGGATATTACGCCAACGGTGGCTTGACGCATTCGCAGTCGCGCCATTTTGTCGCCGCGCTGTATCAGGTGGGAATGACGCAGGAAGCGGATGAAATGCTGCGGCAGCTCTGCGACACGCTCGGCAGCGGAACGGCGTTCGGCGGTTCGAAGTCCGGTGTCGACTGGCGCTTCTGGGACGGCTGGCCCTGCGGCTACGAAGGCCTGCTCACCGATCAGTTCGGCATACTCGCCGTTGCCATACAAAGGTATTCACGTCGATGAACCGCCGGCCGACGAACATTGTAGCGTGCATGAATGTGGGGTTCACCACCCCGCATGAAAATACCGGTTTCGCAGACGCAGCATTGCAGGGCAAGATGGTATTTCGCGAGAGGACGAGCCAACAGCTCGTCCTACGCGCACCACATATGCCGCGAAGTATTTTCATAGCAGGGCGAGCTGTGAGTCGCCAGTCGCTGCACAAAATCGATGCTGCCTGTTATCGTATGCATTTTAGATTCTTCGGTCGCTACGCTCCCTCAGAATGACATGGATTATAGATTACGCTGAGATACGTTGCGGCGTTATTTGATATACTGCATTTTCATCAACTGCGTCCTGCCGCCATATTCCAAACGCGAAAAAAGGATCCCCGACGCGCGGCCCGATGCATCGAACCGCACGGTATTGCTGATTCCCGCCCTCGCTTCGCCGTTAAAAATTAATGCAAGTTCCTGTCCGAGTGCGTTGTAGATCTTCAGCGTCGCATGGCCGTCGGCCGGCACGGTGAATGAAATGCTCGTCGAAGGATTGAATGGATTGGGGTAATTCTGGTCGAGATGAAATTGCCATGGAAGGGTTGCCGTGTGGGCAAGAATGCCGGTACTCGTTCCTTCAAAATATGCGATCGCATTTTTGATCACGGAATTCATTGCCGCATTATCGCCGGCGGTTTCCAGTGCGAACGAAAGATAAATCAATTTTCCAACCGCTTTTGATAGGCCGAAGGTACCGGTGAATTGGACCCCGGCGACTTTATTGTTGTCGTATCGCAGGCAGACTACACCGCCGGCCCCTGCGGTAATTTCGTCGGGATAATCTTCAACGTATACCTGCCCCAGAGTGAAGGCACCGCCTCCGTAAAAACCTCCGGCTTCATTTTTCACGACAGACGATAATGCATTGTCGGCTTTATAGACTGCTTTGAGATATGCGGAATAAAATTCTTTGTCCGTTGCCGATCCGTTAGCCGAAAGATCCCATCCAACTTCGCTCCCGGTCACGAATACATGTTTGCCGTTCTCCAGATACGACTTGAGCATTGTCTGCTCCTGAGCGGAAAACGTTTCCTGTTCCGTTCCTTCGTCGCCCAGAAACCAGATCACTCCGTTATACGCCGAGAGCGCAGCGGTATCGGAGACGGCGAGATAATTTTTCATAGTGGAAAATGTGACTCCCCCCTCCTTCGCAGCCGCACCATACCGGACGGCAAATGTATGCGCGGTGCTCTGCCAGCTTCCGGTAAGCCGTTCAAATCCGTCGATGATCAGATAATGCGCCGCGCCGCGCACGCGCGAAGCCCCCATCGCGTTCGACCAGTCGCTCTCCGTCCGGGCACCGTCATTTTTCACGCTGGCGATGCGATAGTATTCCGCATCAGCGGACATGGGAATGATAAATTTCGTCACCAGTCCCACGGACGATTCATTCTTCACAAGCGTCCATTGCGCGCCGT
This sequence comes from uncultured Ignavibacteriota bacterium, assembly GCA_903884005.1. Taxonomy (GTDB): domain Bacteria; phylum Bacteroidota; class Ignavibacteria; order UBA10030; family UBA8401; genus CAISDA01. The sequence goes on from CAISDA010000002.1 coordinate 22,693, forward strand.
CGGTCGATGAATAGATGCGGTAGCCGAGCACTCCGGTGGTATCGCAAGCCCACGTGAGCGCGCCCCTGTCTCCGCCGATCGTGAGCACGCTCGTGAGCGTCGGGCGCTGGAACGAATAATTTTTTTCCATCGAATTATAGGACCGGGGCGTGTACACTCCCTGCAGATCGGAAGGCGCGAACGTCCAATAGCTCACATCCCAGTTGCGCCCCGCCGATTCGACAACGCGGAATCCGCCGTTGGCGGACCGTTCGATGAACAAACGGACATGCCCGATCTTGTGGATCGCATCGCCGGGCTTCAGACTGTCCCAGCTTGCATACTCCGTCGTGATCGACGGCATCATGCTGGTGGAATATTGGGATGTCATCTGCCAGCAGCGGCTGACAAATCCGGAGCAGTCCACGCCCACCGAATACGATGACACGCCGGCCGTGTTGATATCGCCGGCATATTTTCCCGATTTCAATCCCGCATCGAATTGTGCAAGCGTTGAAAAGCCGCCCCACATATACGGAACGCGCGCATTCGTCCCCGCGAGGAGCCACGGCGGTGTCCGGACAACATCGCCGTCCGGGCCTGTCACATTCGACGGCGAGAGATTCGAAGCACCGCATGTATATTGGTGCATCGCGTACGTTTCGCCTATCCGCAGCGCAGCCGTCCGGCTTGCCACAGCGGCCGGCTGAGATGCCGAAACACCCGGCGCCTCCGCTGTCGTCACGAAATTATTATAATGAAGCGAATACGAATACTCCGAAGGATAGACGATGGGCTCTGCATGAAACACGGTCAGATCCGGCCATTTGAAAATGATCAGACGGTCGGCGGTCGTCATCATGTGATAAAGATTTCCGTCCGCATCGATGCGAAAATCTTTGTCCGTCGATAAATATTTGATATTGGGAATTTCCAACACAGAGAGGCGCCGGCCTGCGGTATCGATTGTCACGACTTCGCGCCGTATCGTGAGCGGAATTTCCGATACATACCGTTCCGTCAGCACAAACACATCGCCGGCTGCGTCGATCCCGATTAATTCGGCATAGGCAAGGTCCCCGGGAAATGGCAGCCGATTCTCCGTGGGTGTTCCGGAGATATCGGAAGCGATCACCAGTGTGTTCCGTCCCACGGTCCTCAGTGACACATGCGTCCCGAGCGCATCCGAGTACCTCCCGTCGCGGTCGTCTGTGAGCGAACGAAGGCCACGCGAATACGATTCGGCGGAAAATACGGCGCGAGCGTTCCCGGAGGACGGAGCCTGTTTTTTCAGCACGCCGCCGCTCTCCACGGCATACACCTCGTGCCTGTCGGTCGTCACAAGGTTGACAGATGCGCCTGTAATGGTGAATGTGGCGATCGCATACACGCCTGAATTTTCAGTTCTCGCAGCGCATGGAAGCGCCTGGTAAGGGAGGTCGATAATTTTTACGGGAACCATCTGCGCTGAAAGCACTTGTGCGAGAAGGAGGAGCGGTAGTATTTTTTTCATAACGTCGTGATTGCCATGTGCGCGCGGTGGGAGAAAAATAATTTGATGCGCTAATGTACACATATTCCGTTCGGAATAACATATACGAGTGTGAAATTGTAATTTCACTGTATCACATGGAGCAATCATTTACGCAAATTCGATCAGCGTTCCACGATCAAATGCTTCTGCAAATAGTTTTTCATGGAGCAGTTGATGTCGAAAAAATCGGACACGGGTGCCTGCGAGTATGGGAGTTTCCAGGTATACGGTATGGGACCGAATTCAGGCGTGATCGTCAGGTATTCCCGGCCATTGTTCGCGAACCTGTCGGCCACGTTCTGCCACCAGGAGGTAAAGGTTTTCACGTGCGGTTCCCATTCAGGCGCGCGCGGATCGGGTATTTGAGGCCCCTGTTCATGCCCGACACGCGCATGAATGTGTTCCGTTCTTCCTATTGCCTGCGCAAGAATTTCCGGCTGGTCTTCCAACATCGTTTCAGAAACGCACGTCCAGTGAGAAAAGTCCGCAGTGATTTTTAGTTCCGGATAGTGCTCAAAAAATTGCCTGGCCGTGAGTGTGGAAAACAAAAAATGCTTCCGGTGCGTTTCATGGTATATGTTAACACCGGTCATCTGTTGCACTTCAAATCCGACTTCGCACACCTTCCTATTCTGTTCGAACGTCCAGTAGTCCCTGCCTGAATGGGAATTAATAAAGAGCGGACCGGCTTGAGCGGCTTGGAGCAGTGACGCACGGAAGGAATGCAGATACTCGACAAAATCGCCTTTCGCCTGGTACTGATGCGCTATCAACAAAAGGTCCAGATCCTTTAGCGTATCGCGCAATAACAGACGCTCACGCGGATCGGCGGGGATTCCCGTTTCCACGCCGTCGAATCCCGCGTTTTTAATTTTCCCCAGCATCGATTCAATGCCTAGATGATCGATCCCCCACGAGGCGCAGAAATATTTTATTGTCATTGGTCATTCCTGCGTTCGGTGATAGATTAATGGATTTTGTCCTTCGTTATTGAGCATGTCGCCTATTTTCAACGTCTTAACATAGTCTTCGGTCAAAATGTTTTTTATGCCATTGAATGTACTGCCATCAGGCATAAAAGCACACGTCATTGCGCGCCGCGGGCGTGCCGTCATATTGGGGCCTGCTCCGTGGATGCAGAGTCCGTTATGAAACGTGCAGCTCCCGGCTTTCAGTGGAGCAGAGACGGGGTTCACCGTCTTTAAATTCGGATAATGATCGAAGATGGCATCCATGTTTTTTCCGATGCCGTAATTTTCAAACGTTGTGTGTTTATGTGAACCGGGGACAAAGAACAGGGATCCATTTTCAACCGTTGCATCGTCCAGCGCGATCCAGATGGAAAGAGCCTTCCGATGGTGAAAGGACCAGAACGGCGAATCGACGTGCCATGCCGTTGGGTTTGCCCATGGCCGCTTGAATAACGCCTGATCATGCCACGGACGAATTCCATCCACTTCTGCGAGGTCTGCCGCGATCCTGCCGATGCGCTGATCAAGGATAAGGTCCTTTACGCCCGCGTCGGTCTGCCACAGGTTGATGATCTGATCGAACACTTTGCCATAATAATCGGCATCCGCATTGATCCCGTCATCCTCCCCTGTTTTCGTCATCGATCCGGGCATCTTCACGCCTGCCCGGTCTTCGACCGCCTTAAACACCGTTTCTCTCCACGTTCCCAACTCCTTGGCATCAAGAAAATCGTTGATGACGACAAATCCATTTTCCTGATATGAATCTATCTCGTGCTGGCTCACTCGTTCGCGCATTACCGCCTCCTGAAGAGATGTTATAGTGAAAGGTTCATGAATAGTGGCAGGATAACAAATACATGAACAACATTTCGGGAAGTTTTGTTCGTTTGAACGGCGCTGCGCACGCCCTCCCGTCACCGTTGATAAGACCGTGATAACAACGGAAAAATTGGCCGCCTCCGGCTCAGCGCACGTATTAACATAGTAGTAATATGCACGTAAAGATTTGATAACAATCATGGAGTATCTTGAACCTGAACGGCACCTCAACTGATACAATCACAGGATCCGCCATGGAATATGAAAAAAAAGCAGAGGTCATCAATGCATTGTACGTGCCAACAGGACAAATGGAACTTATCACGCACGTCCCTTCCATCACGCCGGACTTTTTATGTGGAAAATTAAAGCAGTTTTTTGAGGAACATGATACGGAAACAGTTGCTGTAACCCTCAATAATATTCCCATCGGATTTCTCTCTTACAAAAATATCGCCCACCATTTTTTAACCCAATTCGGATATGCCCTCTTTCAGTTCCGGCCTGTGCTGGAGATGATGACTGTTGAATTTTTAATGGTCGATGCGGATGAAGACATCTTGACGATAGTCAATAAAGCGCTGGGCCGTTCACCGGCGACAGTCTATGACGATATTGTCATTGTTCGCCAAGGCCAATACCTGGGGCTTGTCTCCATCGCCCGTCTACTCCTGGAACAGCATATACGGATCACGCACCAGGTAGACCTCCTCGAACAGAATAAACGGCTCTTGGAAACGATGAATGGAAATCTTGAAACTGCGTTAGGCAATCTACGCCATGCTGAAGCCCAGGTCATTCAGTCCGAAAAAATGGCGGGCATAGGAACTCTTGCCGCGGGCATAGCACACGACTTCAACAATGTGCTCAATGTGATCCTGACCAGTTCCCAAATCCTTTCCAGGAAATTGCCCGCGGACTCTCCGCTGCTCAAATATTGCACATCCATTGAACAGGCAACGAACAGATCGACGGGACTGACCAAACAGCTGCTGGCATATTCACAAAAAGATGCGAGTGTGATGCATCATACGTCACTCAATGCCATTGTCACAGACACGATGAGGCTCCTGGGACGTTCACTCGATAAAAGTATCGTCCCTGTGATCCAGTGTACAGACACGATCCCGCTCGTCACCGTGGATGAAACACAAATCCAGCAGGTGATCCTCAATCTTGCGTTAAATGCCCGCGACGCGATGAATGGCAGAGGAACATTGACGGTGACAACCTCGTCCATTGTCATCGCAACGGAATGCATCGCCGTCGACGGGAAAGCTGTCGAATACGGGAATTATGTCCGGTTGACGATAACCGATACTGGCAGTGGCATCCCCCGTGAGCTTTTAAAAAAAATATTCGATCCGTTTTTTACGACAAAAGAAATCGGCAAAGGAAGCGGACTCGGCCTATCCGTCGTCTATGGCATCATCTCCAAACACCATGGATACATCACCGTAGACTCATCAATGGGAGTAGGCACAACATTCACCGTGTACTTAAAACCTGCCGCTGCCGACAGGGCACCGGCATCCCACATCCATTTGCGGTCGACAACGCCTCTCAACACCTGTACCGGAACAATTCTGCTCGTCGATGACGAGCCCGTCGTACTGAACATCAATGCCGAGCTTCTCGAATCATTTGGATATGACATCATCAAGGCGGAGAGTGGAATCCGTGCCGTTGAAATATTCATGGCACGGCACGACGAGATAGGGATTGTGCTTCTTGATATGATGATGCCCGGCATGGATGGCTACCAAACATTTTGCGCCCTCAAGAAAATTCGCGAAGATGTGAAAGTGATCTTTGTCAGCGGTTATGGCGAAGAAGAACGATTTGCGTCGGCATTGGAAGAAGGCGCTTTGGGAGTGTGCAACAAACCGATTGACGGCACGACCCTGTCAAAGAGGATCAACGAAGCTCTGTTTTCCGAAAATGAACCGGGAAGAGCGACTCTGTTTTTAAATTAAGCAGCGGGACCCATCGACGAGGCCCGCACATCAACACATATGTAGACAAAAGGATCACTTGTGCCAATGCTATTTCTTTTTTTCCTCACCGTCGCATGCAATTCCGAACAACTGGCGGCCGGTGATCATGCGTTTGAACACGAACGATATGACGAAGCCATTCACTGCTACGAATCGGCACTGCACGATGCGGACGATGAACCGGCAGCCCGATGGAAGTTGGCCCGGTCGATCGTCTGCCGTGCCGATGTGGCCCCTGTGTCTGAGCAGGCCGAGGCGTATCAAACAGCGATGAAAGATGCCGAGCGGGCGATCGCACTCGATCCCCGCAGCAGTGACGCGCACACGTGGTACGCAATTGCGCTCGGATATGTGGCGATCGGTGAAGGCGTGCGCTCGCAGATCCGGATCGCCTACCTGATCAAGGCAGAAGTAGAAGAAGCGATCCGTCTCGACGCGCGCAACGATGTCGCATATTCCATTGAAGGAACATTATTCCGCAGTCTGGGCAATGTCGGATGGGTCGAGCGGCAGCTGGCGGCCGTACTTATCGGGAAGCTTCCCGACGGCGGCTATATCGAATCCGAACAGGCTCTCCGCACCGCCATAGCACTTGCACCGAACGTGATTCGGCACCGCTATGAACTCGGCCTGCTCTACATGGATTGGAGTAAAAATAGTGAGGCAAAAAAAGTGTTCGTCGATGCCGTCTCGCTGAAACCCGCGATCGCAAGCGACAGATCCCGTCTTGCCGACATGCAGAAACGGCTGCAAAAGTTATAACCAGCGTTCACCGGACCAATGGAAAGTACACGCAGCATTGACTATGCAGACAAACGTTAAAAAATGGCTCCTCCGGGGAGGCTTTGTCGCCGGTGGAATAACGGTCATGATCCTGCTCTTCAACGATGTCGACGTCGGGGCGGTGACTCGCTCCGTGGCCGGCATCGGATGGTCCTTCATCGGCATCCTCGCAGTCTACTTCATCGGGTGCGTGTTCGATGTGCTGGCATGGCGTCGGCTTATGCCCGCACCGTTCAGCACTATTTCATTTTTCCGATTGCTCGCCATCCATATTGCGGGAGAATCGTTCTATCGGTTCATCCCCGCAGGCGTCGTTATCGGAGACAGCATGAAAATTTACCTGTTAAGAAAGCACTTTCCCATGGGGTATTCGCAGGCTGTTTCAAGTTTGGTCTTGAGGAAACTCTTCATGGGCATCGCCCAGGTTTTGTATATCGGTTGGGCGGTCGTCCTGGGAATAGTTCTGCACGCGTCGGGAAACATGGGCCCCATGGAATACACAGGCGAAATACTTGCTGTGCTATTATTCGTTCTCTTTGCGTCGATGGGCTACTGGATCGTGAAGGGGACATTATGTTCATCACTCTATTCCATGCTCATCAGGCTGCCATCGAAAAAACTTCGCGCGCTGATCGAAACAGAGAAACACGTATTTATCGCGACGGATGTGCTGCTTCGCGATGCGTTGCAGAATCGCCGATCGGATGTACTTGCCGCGACCCTGCTCTTTGTGTGCAACTGGATGACCGAATTGACGGAAACGATTGTTATCCTCTTTTCATTGAGCGCGGCAGTATCCGCAACGGGAGTCATGCTCTTCGAACCCGTCATCTCTCTCGTCCGATCGATCGCATTTATTTTCCCAGGAGGTCTGGGTATCATGGACGCCGGATATGTATCGGCATTACGCCTGTTCGGATTGGGCAACGCCGGGGTAATTGCCGCCGCATTCATCGTGATCAAACGGTCGAAGGAACTATTCTGGATCATCGTGGGCCTTGCCCTGGCCATGGTCTTGGGCGGTTATCGGGTGGAGGCGTCATTCGAGGATCGTCAACTCGGAATTGTGCAAAATTGACCATAAAACACAGGCAGTGGTCACTGAACTGTTCTCCTTAACAATTTCCTTAACAATTTGTTAACTTGGATATGAGATGAAAGTATAGTATGTTGCCTGCATGAATACCTCGCTAGAACAAGAGTTTTCATATGCCGTTCCCCCGAACGAGGGGAAAATGCCGGCAAAAAAAAAGAAAAAGAATATATTGCCCTATATTCCCAAGGGAAGTTCTACGTTGGACCCGGCATTGTTTATCAATCGCGAACTCAGCTGGCTTGAATTCAACCATCGGGTCCTGGAGGAAGCGTGTGATCATCGGCACCCGCTGCTGGAGAGAGTAAAATTTTTATCAATCGTCAGTTCCAATCTCGATGAATTTTTTATGATCCGGGTGGCCGGCATCAAAGAACAGATCCTCGCTGACTTCGTAGAATACTCCCCTGACGGCCTGGTCCCGCTTCAGCAAATCCGCTCGATTCACGATCGAGTGTCGCTCATGTTGAAACAAATGAGCGATTGTTTTTGGAAAGATCTGCATCCGCGTTTGCATACGGAAGGCATCGATTTGCTGAGAATGGGACAGGTTTCAGAACATGAGCGAACCGCGCTTGCACGGTATTTTGAAAAAGAAATATTTCCTGTCCTGACTCCCTTAGCTTTTGACCCTGAGCATCCATTCCCGTACATTTCGAATCTCAGCATCAATTTAGCCGTGGTTGTCGTCTCACAAAACGGCAACGAGAAATTCGCACGCGTCAAAGTTCCCGACGTCCTCCCGCGATTAGTGCTAATACCGAATGACCATCCTGAATTTACGACGTACCGCTATGTATGGCTCGAAGACCTTATCGCGTCACATCTGCATTTCCTCTTCCCCGGCATGACAGTGAAAGAGTCCTATGTCTTTCGCATTACACGGAATGCCGACACCGAGATCCAGGAAGATGAGGCGGAAGACCTTATCAGTTCGATCGAAGAATCGATCCGACTTCGGAGATTCGGTTCCGTCGTTCGGGTAGCTGTGCAAGAGACGATGCCGGCGCGCATCAAGAACATTTTAATTGAAAATCTGGAAGTGACGAAGGAGGACGTGTATCCGATACAACAGCCCTTCGGCTTGAGCCATCTGATGAGCCTGTTGAAGATTCCCCGGCCTGATCTGAAGGATACTCCCTTCACCCCCGCCTCTCTTCACACGGAGAATGAACACGAAGACTTTTTCGCCATTATCCAGCGAGGCGATGTGCTGCTGCACCATCCGTACGATTCGTTTTCTTCCGTCGTACACTTCATCCAACAGGCGGTCAACGATCCGACGGTGCTTGCGATCAAACAGACATTGTACAGGATCGGGAAAGAATCGCCCCTTGTCCCCCTGCTCATCGAAGCGGCAGAAAACGGCAAACAGGTGGCGGTGCTCGTTGAACTGAAGGCGCGGTTCGATGAGGAGAACAACATCGAATGGGCGAAGCAGCTTGAACGCGCGGGCGTGCATGTGGTCTACGGCGTCGTGGGGTTAAAGACCCACGGGAAAATGCTGCTCATCGTTCGCAAGGAGGAACACGGCATTCAGCGGTATGTTCATCTGGGGACGGGAAACTATAATCCGGTCAATGCGCGGATCTATACGGACTACAGCTATTTTACGCAGCGTGAAGATATTGCACGGGATGTGTCCGAAGTCTTCAATTTCCTGACCGGATATTCGAAGAAGGAAAATTTCGAGCGGTTGGGCGTTGCACCGATCAACCTGCGTGAAACTATGACGACGTTGATTGATCGGGAGATCGGCCATGCGAAACAGGGGAAAGCATCCCGGTTGATCTTCAAGATGAATTCGTTGACCGACGTCAAGATCATCGAGAAACTCTATGAAGCCTCGCAGGCTGGTATTACGATCGATCTGATCATCCGGGGGATCTGCTGCCTCCGTCCCGGCGTGAAAGGTGTCAGCGATACCATTCGAGTCATCAGCATCGTCGGCCGATACCTCGAACACAGCCGTGTTTTTTATTTTCACAACAACGGCGAGTACGAACTGTACTTGAGCAGTGCCGATCTCATGGCACGGAATTTGGACCGACGCGTCGAGCTCCTCTTCCCGATTTTGGATACAACCCTGGCAGACCAGGTCATCAGCGAAACGCTGGAGAATGCGCTCTTCGACAATGTGGGTGCGCGCATCCTTCATTCCGATGGGCTGTATTCGAGGGTTGTGCGGAACAATGACGACCCCATCATTGAAAGCCAGTATGTGATCGCCCAAACGCGGACGCGCAGGCTCTCGCATATTAAGGCGGTCCCGCGGCTCCTGCCGTGATAGGCGCAAGCTTATAGGTGAATACTCCCGGCCCGATGAGAAGCACAAAGAAAAATTAGTAGCGATACGGAAACTTCTTGAACCTTCGTGAGATTTGCGTATTCGAAGCATCGTGAGCATGGAGGCACGTCTTCATCGAAACAGACAGACTGCACTGGAACGGGGGAATGCATCGTGTGCATTCCCCCTTTTTTTAATTACTCTCGATATGATCATTTTTTTATTTCGTATTCGTAGACCTGCTCGCCATTATCATTGACAAAACTGAATCGCATAACATTCCGGGTCAGTGAAACTGCTCCAAACCCGAGCGACGCTTTGCTGAACTTCGTGAACGCTTTTTGTCCCGCCGGCCTTGTTTCCGATCCGCCCCCGCATCCGAAGTACTCGATTGTAGAATGTTCCGGATGCGAATGCTGAAGATCGTGATCATGACCTGAGAAACAGGCGTCGACCTTATATTTTTCAAACAACGGAACCATAAGGACTTGAATCTCTTTTGTGCTGCCGTGTTTTGATGAGGCGGAGTATGCGGGATGATGAAAAACGGCAAACTTCCATTGTGCAGTCGATGCGCTCAGCACGCTATCGGCCCACAGTATCTGTGCAACAACGTTCTGTCCCTTCACATGGTGTCCGTCCTCCGGTTCATTAACGTATTCCTGCACGAAAGGAGATGAGTCGAGCACAAGGAAAAGCACTGCAGTTGAATCAGGAAGCTTTTTTGTGAAGCTAAAATACCGTGCAGGTTCGATCCAGCGATTGCTTGTCTTCGCATACGCGAGTTCCGCTTCAGCATTACCCCCGTTGTCATGATTGCCAAGCGCGATGTACCATGGGATCATCAGTGATTGATCGGCATATACTTTTTCAAAGTTCACACTCCACAGCGCATCTGTCACCGTCGGAACGCCTTTACCGTGAAAATTATCTCCGCATGAAACGATGAACGACGGCTTAAAGTTCATTGCGGTTGCGCCAAACTGTTTGGCAACTTTAAGTTGCCCCGGCATTTTCTTCGATGTGTCGTCGATCCCATCCCTGCCCCAGTCGCTAATCACGAAAAAATTGAGGACTTCGCCGCCTTGAGAGAGCGCTTGTGCGATGACGGGAGATGATTGAGCATGCAGTCCGGTACATACTGCTGCGATCAATATGACCGAGGCAATCGCACGGAATCTTGCAATGAATGGTGATCGTGGGTTCTTCATGTTGTTGCTCCTATGTAATAGTAAAAGAGATGCATTGCCAAAATATAACTCAATACCATTATGTGAACATTATGCCCTGATTACCGAATCATTAATTCCACTCCAACCGACATTCTGCTTTTAAATATTGGTTAGGCGATCATCGGCACTATTTTGTGAAGCGATAGTACATCCGCCAACTTACTGATACGCGAAGAATTCCTTATCAATCCCTGAACAATAGGGTCACACATATATTCCGATGCCGTAACAATGGGGTAACATTCCATGAGTATCTTACTTGCCGAAGCTATGCATTAGGGCGGTCCTCGGATCCCTTTCCGCGGAGTACATTCATGCCGCTCCTCCCATATTACCATATCACTACTCTATGCGCGACTCGAGATACTCTGATCACGAATCCTTCTGCACATCGGTATTTTTACGCGTGGACCGCGCGCGCATCCTTTCACCGTTAACTTTTGTGACATCATTTCTGCAGCGTTGCGGACTCTGGATTGCTGCATTCCTTCTCCTTGAGCTTTTCTCGTACACAGCCTCGGCCGGAACGATTCATGGCTCGGTGCGAGGAAAAGTAAAGAATGAGCCTATTCCCGGCGCAAACATCACCATCCAGGGAACCCGTCTCGGTGCGTCAAGCGATCAGGCTGGAGTTTTCATTATCCGGCATGTATCAGTTGGTGCGTATACGATCCATGTGCGCATACTTGGGTATACGGAAATGGAATCCAAGCGCATCACTGTGGCTACGGATACATCTTCGGTGAACATTGATATGCTGCTGGAGGAATCCATCTTAAGCATGGGGGAAATGGTCGTGCAGGCGCGGGCGAACCGCGAGCTTGAAATTTCGGGCATACAAAGTGAGTATGACGCAAAAAATATCATCAACGTCATCACGGCCCAGACGATCGAACGATCCACGGACAGAACCGCAGCGGACGTTCTTCAAAGGGTCCCGGGTATCTCCCTTATCCGGAGCAATGGCGGAGAAGGACGTTATGTCATTGTTCGCGGCCTCGAACAGCGGTACAACAACACACTTGTTGATGGAATGAAGATCCCCAGTCCTGAATCGAAGGACCGATTTGTCCCCCTCGATATATTTCCCTCCGCACTCTTCGAACGCATTGAGGTGACGAAAGCTCTGACCCCTGACCTGGCCGGTGATGCGATTGGCGGAACGACCAATATCATATTCCGCAGAGCACCGGAAGAGTTCGTGTTTTCTGCAAGTGCCGCAAGAGGGTACAGTTCCGGGCTCTATAATAAAAAATTTACAACATTCGATGCCGGCACTGTTCCTGAACTCGATCCGGATCGGCTCCATAACACTGTCAACGACAACGATCCGGTGGCACAGCTCGGGCCGCGTTATCACACCAGCGCTTCCGATTTCACCGTTAAAAATCTCAAGACGACCGACCGGACGGCTCCTCTCGACGGGATGTATTCTATCGTTACCGGCAATCGATTTCTCGACTCACGGCTCGGCATCATGGCTGCCGGGAGCTACCAAAACACATCAAACCTTACATCATCGGAATATTATTCTCTCGGAACGAATGTAAACAGCAACCTGAAGCCGTTTGAAGCCACGCTCGATCAGCGCGTGACGAGCAGCCGCAAGATGCGTTCGGGAGCAACCGTCAAAGCCGATTTTATCATACAGTTCGATCATCAACTCTCGGCGTCGTTCATCTATCTTAATCAGACGGAAGAATTGGTGCGTGAGGGTCTTCAGACGACACTCGACGGATCGAGGGGTGCATCCGATCTTTCGTATTCTTACCGCACAGCTCTTCGCACCCAGAATGTATCTAATTATTCCCTCTCGGGCGAGCACTTTACCTCCTCACCCGTCGTTCTTCGCTGGACGGCCAATTATACCGATGCCGTTCAGGATCGTCCTGATGAGGCTGATTACACACTGCTCCAAAATTTCGATCAGAAAGGAAACCTTCAGCCATTTCAAGGTCTCGGCCAGGTTGACCATTCGTGGCGAAAAAACACGGATAAGCAATATCTGGGAAAAGCTGATATTTCGTGGCGTCTGACGGATGACAATGCGCATGCCATTCAGACCGGTGGAAGCTTTCAAAAACTCCAACGCGTTAATTTTCAGAATGACTTCAAATTGAATCCGGCAATTGTCAACGGACGGACGGAGGCCTTCATATCGCTTGATAGTGTGCATCTGGTTCCCGTGGGATTCGGCGGAACACCCGTATTTGGATTTCAGAACTATAAGGCGCAGGAAGCTCTCTGGTCAGTATACTTTCAGTATGTCCTCAACACCGGCGCTCTCCAAATCCTCGCCGGAGTCCGTTGGGAACAGACGCGAGATATGTATTGGACGCAGGCGCCGGTAACGGCAGGCCGGACGCAGGACACTGTGATGTTCGTCGATTTCCTGCCGAGCATCCACATACGCTATGCGTTTTCACCCGAACATACGCTCCGATTATCAGTCACCCGAACCATGAGCCGTCCCAGCTATTTCGAACTCGTTCCTGCGACGGATAAACAGGATGATCGGCAAACGAATGGCAACCCGGACCTACTTGCAGCACACTCGACAAACGTGGATGTGCGGTATGAATACTCTCCGTCGTACGCGGACCAGTTTTCCATCGGAGTCTACTCCAAACGCATTACCGACCCGATCGAGAATCAGTTCAATGCAAGCGGCGTTGTGTTCACAACTACCAAGGCCAACGGCAATCCGGCTGATGTCTACGGCCTTGAGGTGGCCGCTGCGACCCATTATGGCGACCTCGGCGTGTCGGCAAACTATACATATGTCTTCTCGCGCATGGAACAATTGACCCTTGTCCCGACGCTCGATGCGTACGGTGATCCCATTATTCCAGTACCAAACTACACACGAACTCGTGCGCTTCAGGCTCAATCGCCGAGCATTGTAAACGCCTCCATTTCGTATACAAATAAGGATTGGGGTACCGGTGTGCATGTGTCGTATAATTATACAGGTAAGCGCCTCATGGCCGTCTCGGCCATCGACGGATGGGATACGTATGAAGATGGTATCGGCGAGATGGATTGTTCAGCGGATCAGGATCTCTTGCCTGGCTTCAAGGTATCCCTGAAGCTCATCAATCTCCTGAATGCCGTCGCAGTGACGGAGGTTCCCTCCGGTGACCGCACAACGCATCCCGATCTCGTGGTCCAGCGGGACTTTAACAAATTACGGGGTTCCATCGGAATCACTTATCACTTTTAATCGCACCAGATCTACCACAACCCACTACAACACTATACATGTTAAAGAGGAATTATGCGCGCACTACGAATACTTTTTTTACTCGCGTTGCCTGTTATCATGCAGGCGCAGACACTTAGCTCCGGACCCTTCTCCGGCGTTATCAAAGGAACCACACTTCCGAATAAAACCTATGTCGTCACAGACTCCATTCTTGTCAACGCAGGCGATACACTGCGCATCGCCGCGGGCGACACACTCATCATGAAGAGCGTAAACGGCGCCATTTTCATCAAGGGTAATTTCTATTGTGAAGGCACCTCGACCAACCCCATCGTTATCACGGTTCCGCCGGAGCGCCGGACGCTCGGTCCGGGCCAATGGGGCGGCATTATGGTTGATTCCGCAAAAATCTTCAGCATGAAATTCACGAAAATCCTGTGGGCCGGCGGCACGGATCTTGGCGGACATGCATATCGGACAATCAATGTGACTTCGGATTATCTCAATGGCACGACGACAACGTTCACAGACAACACAATCATCGGCACTGTCGATGACTGCATCGGGATCATGGGCGGCAAGGCGAGCATCCTCCGAAATACCATTAAATGGTGCGGCGCTCCCGATGGCGATAATATCAACATCAAGAACGGCGCAATCGGCGAGATCGCATATAACGTCATCTGGGGCTCGGGCGGAAATGCGATCAAGCTGAACTCCGATAAGAACGGCCTGACGCGTCTCACCAACATGTGCATCCACAATAATACGCTTATTGCCGGCGGCTGGCGGCGTGTCGAGGAATTAGGCTACGGCATTCTCGTCGATGTGAACGCCCGAGCGCAGATCTACAACAACATCATCGGCGATTTCTATCAGGATCTTGAAATCACGGTAGCATCGGACACGGCGCGCGTCGTGTACGACAACAATCTCTTCTTCGGCTCAGCAGACAGCCTTAGTGCTATGAATATCTTCTACGCCTCCGACGGTGTCGCCCGCAAACAGGCGCACGATATTTTCCTCGGCAAAGCCGGCAGTCCGTTCGCCCGTTATAAGCCATTCTTCACAACAAATTGGAACACTGCCGACAGCACCAACGATTATCACCTCTTTGCGCTGTACGGCAACAAAGGTTTCACACCACCGTCGACCTGGGTGAATCCGTCGATCACAGGACAGCTTCCAGGTGATGCAAATGTCGGTGCTTTCGGTGTCTCGACAACTGCCGCCGTACACAATGTTTCCACATCAGGCCCGACGACATTCGACCTGCAACAGAACTACCCAAACCCATTCAACCCGTCGACGGTGATCAAGTATGCACTGCCGAACACAGACATGGTGACACTCACCGTGTTCAATCTCCTCGGACAGCCGGTACGGACGCTTGTGAGCGAGATCCAGGCAGCGGGTATGCACACCGTACAGTTCGACGCTTCAGGGTTGTCCTCTGGTATGTACTTGTATAAACTCCAATCAGGCGCGATGGCAAAGGTGAACCGTATGACGCTGCTGAAGTAATCGGTACGATTATGCATCTGTTGCTCTGCATTTCATGAGAAACGGCGATGCAGCCTTCGGGGTTGCATCGCCGTTCTTTCATACAACACACACTCTCACTTTTTTTTATAGACAAAGGAATGCACATGGTACGTACGATCTTACGAATGCTTCTCCTCACATCGCTCTGTTGCGGCGCGTCACAAGTTGGTTTTGCCCAATCCCCCCTTCCGGTCGTCCTCGACACGATCTCCGTTGGCGGTGTTGGTGGAATTGACTATATCACATGCGATACGGCGGCTCACCGCTTGTACATTTCTCACAGCACGCGCATCGAAGTCGTCCGATACGATAAGAAGACTCGCATCGGCGGCATCGATAGTACGCCCGGAGTCCATGGCGTGGCCCTCGCTCCTGAATTCACGCGCGGCTTCACGAGCAACGGCAAAGACGGCAGTGTCACCGTATTCGACACCAAGACCCTTGTTGTCATTAAGACGATCCAAACACAAGGGAAGAAACCCGATGCTCTCACCTATGAACCCTTGTCGAAGCGCGTCTTTATCTTCAACGGCGACAGTGAGGATTGCACTGCGATCGATGCCGCCACGATGACCGTTGTTGGCACGCTCGCCCTCGGGGGCGGACCCGAAGCGCCTGTTGCCGACGGTAAAGGAGACATTTATGTGAACATCGAGACAACGAACGAAGTCGTACGGTTCGATGCCGGGACGCTCAAGATTAAATCCCGATGGCCTGTTGCTCCGGCTGAAACACCAACGGGTATTTCAATGGACCGTGCCAACCGCATTCTGTTTATCGGCGGACGGAACCAGATATTCGCCGCCCTGAGTGCTGATGACGGCCATGTTCTGGCTAACTTTCCGATAGGCAAGGGTGTGGATGGCACGGCATTCGATGCCGCAACGGGAATGATTTACATTTCGAACAAAGACGGTAGTCTCGATATAATCCGTGAAAACGGACCCTCAAAATTCACACCCGTTGGCAAAGTTCTGACGACTCCAGGCGCAAAAACCCTCGCGCTCGATGCACGATCTCATCGAGTGTACCTGCCGGCAACCCGCCAGGTGGACGGACCAAAGGGAACAAAGAAGGGCGAAATGATGGTGATCGTGGTTGGAACTCGGTAAGCGAATGCCGGATCTGCACGTCATCTCCATCGTAACGAAAACAGCGACGGAAACACCACGATTCACAAGCGGACATTGTTACTCAAATCCCCAAGACCATTGGGGATTTTTTGTACTTTGAAGCAGCCATAATTCCCCGCACAATACAGTCAAAAGAAGACGCCGGGTAGTATCGTTGAGTAGCACGATTCCCGATGCTGTAAAAAGATCAATTTTTAAATTTGACGCGTGTGTTGTATGTTTCTTCGAAGAGTTCCTTTTTCCGCTCCGCTCCCCAGATCTCCAGATCGTCTCCCGTTAATTTGTTCTTGAGAAGTGTGAACGTCAGCACATCTTTGAAACGCCTGCATCGCACCTCCTTGATCACTCCTGAATGCGTCCGGTCGAGCCCGTCGGCTATGCGGAGAATCGATGCAAGTTTATGGACGATCGCCTGCTCCTCCGCATCCAGTTTATTGTATCCTTCGTGCTTAATTTTGGGATGGCTTTTCCTATGATAGCGGGCCACATTGGCGACGATCTCTTTTTCATTTTCAGTGAACCCGAGCAGTTCAGCGTTTCGAATGAGATAATATGAATGCCTGTGATGCTGCGTGTGCGAAATGAATAATCCCACTTCGTGAAGCAGCGCGGCTGCTTCTAAATATACCCGCTCATTTATCCCGAGATGGTGAAGTGTTTCCGTTTGGTCGTAGATCTGCAAGGCGAGACGTGCTACCTGTTGGGCGTGATTCTTTTCGTACTGAAAGTTTTCCGCAATATGAAGCACACTCGAATACCGTATATCATGGAGGTGGTCAAGTTTTTTTTTACGATAAAATTTTTCGATCGTATCGAGGATGATTCCTTCTCTCAGCGCAAAATCGGATATGGTCATAGACTTGAGATCGAGCACATCGAAGATCTCGTCGAGGATCACCGCTCCGGCGACAATAATGTCTGCCCGTGCCGGATCGAGCCCCGGGATCCTGCTGCGTTCCTCGTTGGTCGCACAGGACACGATCGTGTCTACGGCAATCGCCAATTCCTTGCGGGAGAATGTGAAGCCGTTCAACGGCATATCCGGACTGTTGCCCTTCGACACGCTGATGAGCTGCGCCAGATTCGTGATCGTGCCCGATGAACCGATCGCAATATCAAACCTGTATTCATGGAGCCCGCGTTCCACTGGACTGAGTATGCCCCGCACATAATGACGGCATTCGGCGATGGTATCCGATAGCTCTTTGCCGTTCTTAAAATATTTTTCTGTCAACCGCACGGCGCCGAGTTTCAGGCTGTTGTTAAACAGCACCTTGCGTTCCTGTCCGAGAAGAAACTCAGTGCTCCCGCCGCCGATGTCTATCATGAGATGACGCTTCTTAAAGACTGGGAGCGCCTGAAGCACACCGAGATGAATCAGCCGCGCTTCCTCAACACCCGATGCTATTTCAACCCTGATGCCCGTCTCCGTTCGTACACGCCTGACGAATTCATCCTTATTCAGCGCTTCGCGTACGGCGCTCGTCGCAATCGCGCGCACCTGCGCGTTTAACGAATCGGCGATTTTTTTGAAGCGCCTCAGCGAAAGAAGCGCCCGGTCCATCGCCGACTCGGAGAGATATTTCATATCGGTCGATCCCAGGCCAAGACGCACAAGGTCTTTTTGGCGTACCAATGTTCTGAATCGGCCCGTGTCGGGATCGATCTCCGCTACAATCAGGTGTATCGAATTTGTGCCGATATCGATGGCGGCAAGGTTTCTCTTTTCTATCTTCATTATGTGCGATCGCTTAAATTATACTCAGCGTGCTCCCATGCGGGAGCGCGCTGAGCCGGTACATTATTTACCGAGCTGGCGCAACTGCTTCGGCTGCATGAGCCACACAAGTTTGCCTTTCGTGCGGCCTGTGAGCGTCGGGATCTCAATGCAGCATGCGGCTCCTTTTTTCAGTTCGACGCTTAAGGACTCTGAACCAAGCAGCGCAGCGGCCACGGCGTTCAAATCAGGCGTATGTCCAACGAGCATGATGTGACCGCGGGTCTTATATTTCGCGAGCGCTTTCAATAATAGCGGATACGATGTTCCGGGAGCGAGTTCGGGGCAGAGTTTGACTTTTCTTTCACATCCCAACGCCTCGGCAGTGATCTGTGCCGTTTCCTTTGCGCGCAGCAGCGGGCTCGTTAATATTATATCGATGGGAGTGGGGATGAGGCGATCAAGCCCGTGAGCCGCATTCATCATTTTTTTTCTTCCATCTTTCGTCAGAGGCCGGTCTTCATCAGGCACTATGTGTGTGCCGACGACTTTCGGTTGAGGCGTGGCGTCGATCGGCGTTTTTACTTCGATCGTCTCGGTTGAGCCCTGTACAGGCTCAGCAACAGCGACAGGCATCGTTTTCTCTTTCTTTTGCTGCTGACCCTGTGTAGGCTGGCTCGCCTCGGCAGATTCAACTGCCACTGCATGTCGTAGAAGATAGATGAACATAGGATGCCCTCTTTAGTTTAGTGAATTATTGTATCATTGACTGTATAACGATCTCTGTAAATTTTTCACGATCGAAGCGCTTGAGCTTCTCCCCCATTTCCTTAAACAATAGGGTGCGGCGACGCCTGAGCCCTCTTAAATATCCTTCGAGTCCCTGCACTCGAATCCGCTCCGAACGAATCGATCGGTGCGCGTTAAAGGACCGTATTTCTTCGCATTGCTGTATGATCTTTGGAATATGCACATCGCAGTCGTGTATCGATCCCATGATATCGAGCAGCGTTTTCATCTCTTCCAGACAGCGAGTATATTCGCCGCCGAATATTTCCGAGAAAATTTCCATCCCATACCGCACGCGTTTGCCATCGATGCGCATTCCGTGCAGTTTTTCTTTTTTCCGGGGATGGGAAAGCACATCACTCCCCTGCGACAAAAAGACACCAAGGAGATCAGGAACAATAAAACGTGCGGACTCATATAAAGATTGTTCATGCGGCGCAGCCGTTTTTTGCTTTGCTGTGTGTTTCAGTGATGCGTGGACAAATGCGTCGAACCGTTTCATGCAGTGTTTCTCATTCAAAGCCTGCAGCAATTTTTTAAGACGCTTTCTGTGAATATTTCGCGCATGCTCTTCGTTTTCAATGATCATATCCAGCGCGGTACGATCCGGTTCTTTAACCGCCTCCGTACATGCAACAAGTGATGCGATAAAGATATCTCCATCACGCACGTTTCCCAATGCCTGTAACAGAAATTTCAACCTTGTGTTTAGCTTTTTAAGGGGGGTGGGTTCAAAATGCAACCGGTAAATAGTCAAGATCGCTTTTAGGCGCCGTACCGCAACGCGCATGTCATGCACGGCCTCAATATCCTCGTGTGTAAGTGCCGGGATCTGATACGAAAAGACCTCATTCACTCTCGTGTGTAGAATTTTTTTCAGGCAGGAATGTACACTCTTGTTCGGGTCAAGGTTGTGTATTTTCCACGGCTGTGCCATGTGAAAGTTCCCTCATGGCGATCTCGATCAGTCGCCGGCAACGTGCGGCTTTCAGGATGAACTAAGAGAAAATAACGTGTGCTGCAATACCCCGTATAAAATGATACTAAAGAATGCATACACATGCAACCGCCCCAATTTGCCCATCTTGCTATAGTCGGAACGAATGGTTATGTTTCAGAAAATTAGTGAGAGGACTAAAAACAATGAAAACATCAATCGACGATTTCCGCGTGAAGGAAGGCAGGAAAGTCAACCTCAAAAAATGGCCCACGGTCGTGGATCCGGTTTATGATGG
Organism: uncultured Ignavibacteriota bacterium; assembly: GCA_903884005.1. Taxonomy (GTDB): domain Bacteria; phylum Bacteroidota; class Ignavibacteria; order UBA10030; family UBA8401; genus CAISDA01. Next base: position 43,015 of record CAISDA010000002.1, read on the forward strand.
AAAACAACCGTATAAAAAAATATTAAAAGCGCACACCAAATCCCTCAGCGAACGTCAGAGCCTTCTCTATGCGGCGAACCGCTATTCGGTGCTGGTCATCGTCCAGGCGATGGATGCGGCAGGCAAAGACGGTATTATCAAGCATGTCATGTCGGGCATCAACCCGCAAGGATGCCAGGTCTTCAGCTTCAAACAACCCAGCACGCAGGAACTCCAGCACGACTTCCTCTGGCGCACAATTGTCTCCTTGCCTGAACGCGGGCGCATCGGAATATTCAACCGATCCTATTATGAAGAAGTGCTCATTGTGCGTGTCCATCCAGAGATCCTCAAGGCACAGGGCCTGCCGCCTGAGACCCTCAAAAAGAAATCCGTCTGGAAGGATCGGTTCAAATCGATCAACGATATGGAAGCCCACCTCCACCGCAATGGTACGCGCATCATAAAATTTTTCCTTCATCTCTCAAAAAAGGAACAGGGCAAACGTTTCCTCGATCGCATCGATAATACGGATAAGAACTGGAAATTCAGTGCCGCCGACATTCAGGAACGAGAGTTGTGGGACAACTACCAATCAGCATACGAGGACTGCCTGAGTTCGACAAGCACCGGGCACGCTCCCTGGTACATCGTACCCGCAGATGATAAGGCGAACGCGAGACTCATCGTCTCCCAGGTAATTCTTGACACGCTCAAAGGCTTGAAGATGGCATATCCCCGGCCCGACGACAAGCGCCGCGAAGAACTGCTTTCGATACGAAAGCACATCGAACCATAGTCTCCGAAATGATAACATGCATGCGCTGCTCTGAGCGCACCCCTGTACACAACAAATCTGAGGAATCAGCATGATATGCATTGATGCCTGAATGGACCAATTCCTGAGACCACACAAGTAAGGGGATGGCGCCAAGGAAATACCATGGTACCGAAAGCAGAATGAAGAACAACGCAGGTGCACGAACGATGGTCATGAAAAGATATCGAGCGCTTCCTGAATGAGCGGATAGCCTAAGTCTTTTGCCTTCGTAATGTCTCCAAGTGCATCGGCCTTGTTTCCAAGCAGAAAATGTGCCCATGCCCTGTTCAGGTAAGCCTCGGCATAGTCAGGTTTCAGAGTAATTGCCTTGCTGAGATCATCAATGGCGCCCTGATAGTCGTCGAGTTGATACTTAGCCGTTCCGCAGCAGTAGTATGCATGTTCCTGATTTCTTTTCAATCGAATAGCTTTTGAATATTTAGCTATCGTCCTGCGCAGGTAAGCTTTGACGCTAATTTCTGCATTTATTGGCCAATCGGCGTGTTTTTTTTCTCTTTTATCCCAGGAATTAAAGTTGAGATCGGAGCCGACGGCGGTTCCGTCCGATAAGACGAGATCTTCCATTATTTTCCTTTAGATTTGTGATATATCTGATTCCAGGACAATAATATTTTTCGGCTAAATATACGTACATGCACTGTTGAAGTCAATCCGGAGCGATATTGGAACCACCGATGGAATCCGGAAAACGATCATTTATATTGAACACATTTGGGGAAAATAAATTTAACAATTTAATAACATTGGAAGTTCAATCTCAGCAGCCTATGTGCATCTCTCCCAGACCCCTTGAGGAATCCGAATACCTGATTGTTTCGCTTTCAGGAAGTCCGCTACTGCTTCTATTTTTTGTCCAATTCCAAGGAATGCGATGGCCCTGTTAAAATATGCCATTGCGTAGTTTGGATCCAGCTCGACGGTCTTGGTAAAATCGCCAATGGCTCCATGATAATCTTTATACTCAGATTTAATGCCTCCCCTGAAACAATAGTGTTTAGCGTGGGCAGGTTCCAGTTCGACCGCCTTTGAATAATCGTCGATGGCGCCCTTGTAATCACCCAAGCCATGCTTTGCACGGCCTCTATTAAAGTATGCGTCGGCAAATTCGGGTCTGAGCTTGATCGCATTCGAATAATCGGCCAGAGCGCCGCGATAGTCATCGACGAGAAGTTTTCTATCCCCGTTCTTCACATAATTAATTGCGCTGATTTTGTCTTCATTCATTGTTCGTTTTCCTCGTTGTGTATTGATTTTTTTTCCGTGAGTATCAATCGTGGATGTTAACAGCTTTCTTTATGCGTTGTTCAGGTACAATCATCGATATGCTCCCGGCGAGTCATAGTACAAGAGACGTCATCGACAAGGCCGACTCCTTTTGTTATTCCGTGGGCACGCAGAAATCTATTGATGCGGGGAAGATATTCTATCCGGCTGAGAACGCGGAGAATGGCGATGCGAAGAAAGGACGGCAGACAGTTCAGACCACCCGCATTTTTGGTTTTCAGGAGGTCGTCGAGATTGAGATCGTTTATCATGAACACTTCCATTAAGGGAGATTAACGTACGTATCGCAATCAACATACTCAATGAAAATCACGTCATGATAAAAATCATGTTAAGAAATAGTGATCATATCTTATAGAGAAATGCCATCACGGCGTTTGTTATGGTCACTTTTCCGGTGCCGCCGGCGGTGCAGTGTTCACTTTGATGGCGAGGCAATCGTACAACACCCGGCCGGCCTGATAATCGACCGAACTTCGCTTAATAATTCTCCATCCATTTATTTCAAAATATCCTTTGCCGGCAACAGATTCGGACAATCCGCTGGCACCATCGAGCATGTCAACTAAGAGTTTGTTCTGCCCAAGAACGACATGGCCTTGCATCGGGGAAACAACGACGGTGAGCGCTTCAACAAGCAAATTGGAAAGTGTCTGCGCATCTGCGCTTTGTGCGGCCTCCGCCCGGCTTTCAAGCTGTATCATGCGCGCACGCGTACCCGTGCCGGTCGCGCTTTTCGTTGTGCTCACCAGGTCCAACAAATAATTGCGAACCGAATCCAGATTCATCGCCCCACCGAGCGCATCCGTGCCGGCAGCCATCAGTGCTTTGGCAAGCGTCGAGATTTCCTTCAGGTAATGATTGCGCTGATTATCGGGCACAAGGTACATTATGACAATATGTACCGGTGTGCTATCCACGCCTCCGTAGTCGATGCCCTGCGGGCTCCACCCGACCGAACAGATCAGATCGTCGTCGTACGGCACACGAGCATGCGGGCAGGCAAACCCCATTCCCAAACCAGTTATCGAACTTTTTTCGCGTGTCAGGACCAGTCCAGCGACATCAGTGCCGCTGCGAACCGAGGGAATTGCCTCTATAATGTGCGCCAGAAACTGCAGCACATGATCCTTACTATTGTCGGGCAGTTCAATGAGCCGCCCTTCCTGCAGTGCATCGAGCAGACTGTCCATGCTTATATTCCACCGTATTTTTTATGAAACCATACTTTCACGAAATGCGTGAGCACCGAATACGATGCGAGAAATGCCGCGATCCATACCCAATACACATACGGCAGGGGTACGAAGCCGAACGACGACGCAAACGGCGAATACGGAAGCCATGCTCCGATGCTCATGATGAAAAGCGTCGTCAGCGTCATCCCCCATGACGCCCTGCTCTGAAAGAACGGAATGCGCCGCGTTCGAATGATATGGACGATGAGCGTTTGCGTGAGCAGCGATTCCACAAACCAACCGGTTTGAAACATATGCTCGAAATAACTTCTTCCTGATACGCTGAGCAACGGAGTAAGATAGGCGCTGCACCCGAAGAAGAACCACATGAGTGCGAATGTCGCATAATCGAAGAGCGAACTTATGGGCCCGATGAACATCATGAACTGCTTGATGTTGCCTATATTCCATTTGAGAGGGTTGACAGTCAGTTCCTGGTCGACATTGTCGGACGGTATGCCGGTTTGCGAAAAATCGTAGAGGAGATTGTTCACTAAGATCTGCACAGGCAGCATCGGCAGGAAGGGGAACAGATAACTTGCGCCGACCACGCTGAACATGTTCCCAAAATTGGAACTCGAACCCATGCGTATGTATTTGAGGATATTGGCGAAGACGCGTCTGCCCTCGAGTATCCCCTCTTCAAGCACCATCAGGCTCTTTTCTAACAGAATGATATCGGCGGCTTCTTTTGCGACATCAACGCCGCTGTCCACAGAGATGCCGACATCAGCCGCCCGCAACGACGGTGAATCGTTGATGCCGTCGCCCATATATCCAACGACGTGCCCCGCCTGCCGAAGCGCATGGATGACCTGTTCTTTCTGAACGGGAGAAAGTTTGGCGAACACGTCCACATGCTCGACGGCTTTAGCGAATTCATCCTGATCCATCCGGTTGAGGTCCTGGCCGGTGAGAATATGTTCGACATCGATTCCCACATCGCGGCAGACCTTTCGCGTCACGATAGAGTTGTCACCTGTCAGGATTTTCACGCGAACGCCCAGACTTTTAAGCCCCGCGATGGCATCGGCTGCCGATTCTTTGGGAGGATCGAAGAATGCAATATAGCCGAGCAGGATGAGTTTGTTTTCGTCTTCGATCTTGAATGTTTCACGATCGGACGGAAACTCGCGATACGCGATGCCGAGCACGCGGTATCCGTCGTTATTGAGCTTGTCGACTTCCTCGAACATGTCGTACTGCATCATTTCGATAAGCGGATAAATCTCGCCGTCCACCTGGTAGCGGTCGCAGAGCGAATAAATTTCTTCCACCGCGCCCTTGCAGATCAGTACATAATCGCCCTCGTAGTCCACCACCACGGACATTCTCCGCCGCTCAAAATCGAACGGGAGCTCGTCGACAAGCCGGCATTTGCCTTCAACATTGAGATCGATGCGGGTCAGAATGGCCCTGTCGATCAGGTTCCTCGTTCCGGTCTGATAGAAACTGTTCAGATAGGCGTACTGCAGGACATCATCGCTCTCCCCTCCCGTAATATCGACGTGTTTTTCGAGCACGACGTGATCCTGGGTGAGCGTTCCGGTCTTGTCTGTGCACAGAATGTCGATGGCGCCGAAATTTTGTATCGAAGAGAGATGCTTAATGATCACCTTCTTCTTCGACATCGCCAGCGCCCCCTTAGCCAGATTCACGGTGACGATCATCGGAAGCATTTCGGGCGTTAGGCCGACGGCAATGGAAAGGCCGAAGAGAAGCGCCTCGATCCAATTGCCTTTCGTGAGTCCCACGATCATGAACACGGCGAACACCATCACCACCATGAATCGGATCATGAGCCACGTGAACGACTTGACCCCCGTATCGAAACTCGTGTCGGCCCGTTTGCCGCTCAGCCGTTCGGAGATCGATCCGAAAAATGTATTCACCGACGTATTCACGACAATGCCGCGGGCTGTGCCGCTCAGCACGTTGCTTCCCTGAAAACATGCATTTGCCAATTCGAAGACGAACCCGCTTGCGAGTGTGCATGCCTCGGCGTTCTTCTCCAGCGGCATGGACTCGCCTGAAAGCACGGACTGACTCACGAAAAAATCCTTCGCATACGTGAGCCGCAGATCGGCGGGAATAATTGATCCTGCCTGAAGCAGCACAATATCACCCGGGACGACTTCGGACATTGGCAGCTCGACTTCTTTTCCGTCCCGCAAGAGCACCGTGCGAGACTGCACACGTTTGCCAAGGGCCTCAACCGCGCGCGATGATTTTTTGTCGAGGATAAACGAGAGTCCCACGCTCAGGAATACCATGCAGGTCACGATCAATGTCGATTTTATTTCGCCGATAAAGCCTGAGATGACGGCGATAAGAATGAGCTGCACTACGAGCGGGCTGCGGCATCTGTTGAAGAGATCGGCCCAGATGCCGATCGTTTTCATGTGGGCGAGTTCGTTGCGCCCGTATTCTTTCATACGTTCTTCAGCGTCGGATGAGGAAAGACCGCCGGTTTGACTTGTTAATTGAGCGATCGCATCCTGCACGCTGTTACCGCAAAGCTCAATGAGCAACCGTTCCGCATCAGACGCCGTATGCGGAGCTTTGGCTTCCTTGGAAAACGTCAGCGGAGATATTTTCGAAAAAATGGATCGGACCATTTATCTCAATGATGGTGATAAAAAAATGCCGTAGCAAGTCAAAGGGCCATGCTCGGGTGAGCATTGCATCAAACATGCAATCCACCGGGATTCTTGGAACATCTATCGAATATTTTTTGTCCCTCAATCACATTTATATGGTAACACGAGGAGTGAAACTTTAATTCGTGCGGCTTCTTGATGACCGTATGCGGCGAATTGCGTATGTAACGACCGATGAGGCAAGGAGCATGGTATCACTCATTTTCATTCATTCTGTATCCCACGCCCTTGATCGTGTTGATATAGGACGAGCACTCGCCCAGTTTTTCCCGAATCTTGCGTATGTGTACATCAATCGTCCTGTCCACAACGCGGACATCGGTGCCCCATATGGCACTAAGCAGCGATTCACGTGTGACCACCTTGCCGCTGTGGCTGACAAAATACGCGAGAACTTCGAATTCTTTTTTCGGAAAAAACACGTCCCGGCCCGCAACAGATACACGATGATGTGCACGGTTGATCTCGATCAATCCATGTGAAAGGATTTCCTCAGTTGTATCCGTAACCGTTGCCGGTAGCGTTCGTGTTCTGAGTGCAGACTTGATGCGTGCAATGAGTTTCGGAACGCTGATCGGCTTTGTGATATAGTCGTCGGCCCCGAGTTCGAGTCCGATCACTTCATCCAATTCGGAGGTGCGGGCTGTCAGAAAAATGACAGGGATCGAGGCGGTAGATGGGTCGGTTTTTAATGCACGGACGACATCATGCCCGTTCATTTCGGGCATCATCACATCGAGTAGAATGAGGTCCGGATTTTTTCTCGCCTGAAGGAGGGCCTCTCTGCCGTTCGATGCGGTGAGAATTTCGAATCCTTCTTTTTCAAGGTTGTATTTCAAAATATCGATGATGTCGCGTTCATCGTCGGCAACCAGCAGCTTTTGTTTCATTGTGTGGTAATTTTCCGATATGATTGGCAGTGTCCACCGAGAATAATAGCGTCCTGCGAATCACAAAAATTGCAGCGAATCGAAGCGCCGTTTACTTTGGCAACGGATCGCCTGCGTGGTGTTTGATCACTTTGGCTCGGGCGATAAAGACCACTTCTTCTGCGATGTTGGTTGCAAGATCGGCCACTCGCTCCAGGTTGCGGCTCACGCGTATCCATTCGATCGCCTGTTCAACGCTTTCAGGATCGACTTTCATCAGTTCCATCAACTCATGCGTCACTTTTCGGTTCAAGTTGTCAACAGAATCATCCATTAACACAACCGCTTCGCCGATATTGGGGTCGAGGTGGATGAATGCATCCACCGCATCCGACAGCATTCTGCGGGCAAGCTGCGACATGCGCGCAATGTCGTCGCGCTGCGCCAAAGGTTTGCTTTTTGAATGGATCGTCAGTCCCGATTCGGCAAGGTTCACAGCATGGTCGCCGATGCGTTCGAGGTCGTTGTTGATCTTCGACGCGGCAAGGATCAGCCGAAGGTCTGAAGCCACAGGTTGCTGCAATGCGAGGAGTTCAACAATGAGACTATCAATTTGCATTTCCATCGTGTTGATCGGTTCATCGCCCTGTGCAACCGATGCGGCAAGGTCTTTGTTTTCCGTGAGAACCGATTCCATGGCTTTCTCAACCGCATCTTCAGCCATCGATGCCATCTTAATCAATGCCGATTTTAATTCCTGCAAAATGTGTTCGAAATGTCTCTGCATAGAGCTCCTCGTAAGCGCTAAATTAACGTCAAATGTCCGTGGAAACCTTGGTCCAGGACGCGGACCTTCCTCACGTTGGAATGACAGTGTGGTTTTACGGTTGAAAACAATTTCCATCAACCGAAGCGGCCTGTGATATAATCTTCGGTCTGCTTTTTTCCCGGCGTCGTAAAAATTGTTTTCGTCAGATCGTATTCGATCAGTTCACCCATATAAAAGAACGCTGTAAAGTCGCTGACCCGGGCAGCCTGTTGCATATTGTGAGTAACAACGACGATTGTGTACTGACTTTTCAGCTCGTACATCAGTTCCTCGATCTTCGCCGTCGAGATCGGATCGAGCGCACTCGCGGGCTCGTCCATTAGCAGCACTTCCGGATCTACCGCCACAGCTCGGGCGATGCATAAGCGCTGCTGCTGGCCTCCCGAAATGGCAAGGCCGCTTTTGTGCAGATCGTCTTTCACTTCATCCCATAATGCGGCGCGCTTAAGGCTGCGTTCCACAATTTCTTCGAGTTGTCGTTTATCCTTGATTCCATTGATGCGAGGTCCATAGGCGACATTATCGAAAATCGATTTGGGAAACGGATTGGATTTTTGAAAGATCATGCCAATTTTTTTTCGGAGTTGCACGACATCAACGTCCGGACCGTAAATATTCGTTCCCTCAAGAAAAACGTCACCTTCGATCCGAACAGAATCGATGAGATCGTTCATGCGGTTGAGTGTGCGAAGATACGTGGACTTTCCACATCCGGAGGGTCCGATGAGCGCCGTCACATGGTTCCGGGGGATGCTCATGGTAATATTGTGGAGCGCCTGTTTTGCACCATAATACAGGTTGAGGTTGGACGTGGTGATCTTCGGTTCTATGTCGGTCATCGGTGTTGTCATTAATTAAATGCTCGTGTGCGGATCTTATACCGCAGGAAGATTGCCGAAAAATTGAGCGTGAATGTGAGTCCGAGCAACACGAGAGTCGTGGCGTACTGAATACCCCGCGTCGCCTCGACGTCCGGCGATTGTGTTGCCATGATGTACACGTGATAGCCAAGCTCCATGAACTGGTCTGAAAGGGACCCGGGAAGATGTGGAAGAAAATACGCCGCGCCGACGAAGAGGATCGGGGCAACCTCACCCGCTCCGCGGCTCACTGCGAGGATCGCGCCGGTCAGGATCCCGCCCACGGAATTCGGAAGCACCACTTTCCAGATCGTTTCCCATTTCGTCGCGCCGAGTGCGAGACTCGCCTCGCGCAGTTCGCGGGGCACTGCTTTGACGGCCTCTTCTACTGAAACAATGACGACCGGCAGTGTGAGGAGCGCCATCGTCAGGCTCGCCCACAGCAGGTTTGGCTGTCCCCATTTCAAATCAGCGCTGCCGCTCACATGATCGATAGACCCGCCGATAAATTGAACGAAGAATCCGAGCCCGAACAGGCCGAACACGATCGCCGGCACACCCGAGAGCGTATTGACGGCAAAGCGAATGCTCCGTCCGAGGATCGATCGTGTGCTCGCATATTCGGTGAGGTAGATCGCAGTGATCGTGCCGATCGGCACGCCGACAATTGACATGATCATGACAAGAAGGAACGTGCCGAAGATCGCGGGGAAAATTCCACCCTCCGTCATGCCGTTCGTCGGTGCGGTGGAAATGAATTTCCATGAGAGCGTGCTCCAGCCGCCTATCGCGATATCGCCGATGATAATGGCGACGATAATGATGAGGAGGAAGGCGGAGAAGGCGGTGATCGTCGTAACAGAAGCTCCGAGCATTTTTTTCCGAATGTTCACTTAGATTCCCTCGAATCGTTTCATCAGACGTTGACGAATAAATACTTCTGCGATGGCATTCAGCGTAAAGGCAAAGGCAAAAAGAATGGAACCGATGAGAAAGAGGACGTTATAATGAGTATCGCCGAAGACCACTTCTGCCATTTCCGCACCAATCGTCGCTGTCATGCTCCGTACGGGTTCAAAGAGATTCCACGAAAGCATAGCCGCATTTCCGGTAGCCATGAGCACGATCATTGTTTCGCCGAACGCTCTCCCGATGCCCAGCAACACTGCAGCGAAGACCCCCGGTGTTGCCGCCGGCAGTATGACAAAAAGAGCTGTCTGCCATTTCGTTGCACCCAGTGCCAGGCTGGCTTCGGTCATGACCTTGGGCACGCGCGTCAGCGCGTCTTCTGTGATTGTGTAAATGATAGGCATGACCGCCAACGAAAGCGCCACTCCACCCACGAACGCATTCAATCGATAGGTGTATCCGAACACATTTTGGAAAAATGAGGCGAGAACGATCAATGCAAAGAATCCGATAACGACGGATGGGATACCTGCCAGAATTTCAATTGCCGGTTTCATCAGTTCCTGCGCCCATCGCGGCGCGAACACGGAAGTAAAAAGGGCGGCAAGGATCCCGAAGGGTGCAGCAATGAGAATTGCAATGAGGGTCACTTTAAGGCTGCCGACAATAAGCGGGATCAATCCGAATTTGGGTTGTCCGGATACTGGCTGCCATTCGCGGCCCGTTAAGTTTTTCAGTGACGCATCGCCTTCGACAGCGTCCACTCCTTTATTCGCCGATACCGATGATGAACTGGTCGGTTCCCCATAGGTTTCTTGCACTTCTTCCTTCGCAATAACCGAGGGTGCCGCGTTGTGCGAAGAAAAAATCGGGAAGGTTTCTCGGAAAACAAATATAATGATGAGCACTATCATCGCCAGAGAGACAAATGCGATGCTCCGGATGGCCTGTTCGATCAAAAATTCCCCGATTCGGAATTTCCTTTTCATCAATGCGGAAGAACGTTGTTGTCCACTATCGTTTGTATTCGTCATTGTTGGGAATCGTTCGTTCAGTGAAAGTGAAGGCCGTCGGCACGGTATCGTCGTTATACAAAGATACAAATCCTATATTACTCTAATATTATCCACATGTTAATAAATTGTTAAGGGCTCTTACCCTCACGCGGGGTTCGCGTTTAAAAAAAATCCCGGTGCAACACCGGGATCTCTTTGTATGTTCACGATTTTCCGATAACAACTCTTATTTAACGGGGAAATATCCAACCTTTACGACGATCTCCTGTCCTTCGGATGAAAGGATCCAATCGATATATTCCTTCATCGCACCCGTCGGACGGCTCTTCGTATACATAAAGAGGTAACGGGAAATGGGATAGTTGCCGCTTTTCACGTTCTCTGCCGTCGGTTCATAGGCCGGTGAAGATGCGTCTTTTTTAACTCCCACCATACGGATTCCTTTTGCATATGCCGCTCCGCCGTACCCGACGCCGTATTTGTCTTTCGCAATCGCATTCACTACTGCCGCCGTGCCAGGCATATTCTGCGCGCTGGGTGAGAAATCCTCGCCGCCGAGCACATTATCCTTCATATACACGTATGTGCCGGAATTATTTTCACGGCTGTAAAGGATGATCTTCGCGTCCGGTCCGCCTACTTGTTTCCAATTGGTGAAATTGCCCGTATAGATCTTTTTTATTTGATCGAGCGTCAATTCTTTCACCGGATTCGACTCGTTGACGTAGATGGACAATCCGTCTTTCGCCGATTTGATCTCGACGCCGAGCGAATTAAAGCGGATCTTCAGTTTATCTTTTTCGCCTTTTTTCATCGGGCGCGACGAATTGCAGATATCGGTCGTGCCATTGACAAGTGCCGAGATACCGGTGCCCGAACCGCCGCCCGTTACCTGAATGACGGTGCCGGGGTGTTTTGCCATGTAAATTTCAGCCCAGCGTTGAGCAAGAATGACCATTGTATCAGATCCCTTGACGGTGATCGATTCGGCCGACACCACGCTTCCAAGAAGCACGAGAGCGGTCAGTGTAAGAAGTGCTAATTTTTTCATATAAGTCCTTTTGTGAAAAATATTTTAAAATAGTTTCGTATCGAATGATCGGAAATGCGCCGATTAGAACTTGTACTGCATACGAACGGTCAACACGTTGTCTTTCAAGTCATTCGTAAAGGGATAGAGGGCCGCTGTTTTCGTGCCGCTGTAGACCTTTTCGTTCGTGACCATATCATAATACACGGTAAATTTCACGTTTGCATCCCAATGGTAGATCCAGCCAACGCCCAATGTCGTATACTTCACGTCATTCGCCGACGTCGTGTTATCGAGACCGATGGATGAACCTTCAATGTCAGTGTTGGGATCGAACTCATCATACTTCAGGACGAACTGATTCTTCATGCCAATGTTCTGAATGTAATTTATGTAAAATCCTGCAAAGTTTCTCATGTATAAGGGAGTTCCCGCTGCAGGCGAGGTGACCCAGCCATTGTTATAAAAGCTGTTCGATGCTGCCGTGCCGGGCTGCTTACCTGTAATGTATTCACCACGAAGCGCCATACCGCCAATGACGGGGAGATCGTAGGTCAACTGGAGATCGGCACCAATGTATGTGCGTTCAGCATATTTACCATAATTGGTAAGCGAACTGTCGACGGTGAATTTACTGTTCGCCATCGTCCAATATGCGCGCGAATTGCTGCGAACATTGCCCGAATACATGGATACGCCGCCATCAACAGACAGATTGGCTTCGTCAAACGGAAGGGAAAGGCCGAGCCGGCCGATGAAATCCTTATTATTGTCGTTCTCGACAGTATTTTCACGCGTGCCGTTGAAGAATCCGCCCTTGAAATTCAGGAAGCTTAACGGACCGCTTTCGGGAGCCGCTTCGATCTTCACGCCGAGATCGCGTTCGCCGGGGAACAGTGTCTGATACATGCGAGTGCGTTCGGGAGCTTCGCGGTTGGATGAGGAATAGGATATTTCAAAACCGAACGGGCGATCGAACACGCCGGAGGTCAATGTAAACGTGCGCAGCCATGGTTCCTTGATCGAGATGTATGCATCCTTGATCGCCAAGCCGGTCTGAGCGACGTCGATCTGTAATACGAATTGCGTCAGATCGTTGTCATAGTTCATTTTCAAACGCGCGCGGCGCAAATGAAACCGCTGGTGAAGGCCTGCCGCAAAATCGCCGCCTGCAAAACCTTTCACGCCGTCGCTGTCTGCGACCTGGAACTGCGACTGGATGTACCCTGTGAATTTGATTTTGGCCAGCGCCTGAAGTGTGGGCAGCATGCCGAGCACTGTTTCGTTGACGCCGTCGACAGCGTCCTTCACTGCCTGGACTTCAGATTTAGTGGCCAATGTGTCTGCTTCCTGCGCCCGCATCGAAACTGCGAGAAGAAAAATTGCCGCTATTGTTGCTAAATATTTCATGGATGCTCCATTGTGATTGTGTTGAGTGAGAATGCGTGGTCTGAAGAATTCGTTGCGTTAATATACTGAGACTTCATTACTGTGCTGTTACGGGATTGTTATGAAATCATTAAGTATGATCACATTGATCCCATCGTGGATCTTATACCCGACACCTTTCAGTACCCTGATCGTCTGGTTCCCGCCGTACGGTCCCACTTTTTTCCGGATGTGGCTGATATGAACATCGATCGTGCGAAGATAGGATATGGGCTCCCCACTCCAGACGGCGTGTGCAATTTGTTCGCGGGTCAGGATCCGGCCTCGCGCCGCGGCAATGAGCGCCAGAATGCGAAATTCCGTCTTCGTCAACTGGATTGTCGTGTCGTCCCGGTACACGAGGTACCGTTCGGAATCGATGATGAGATGATTTGTTGTTTGTTCCATTCGGCCGCCTGACAGATTTTAATTTGATCTTCGTATGTAAACATACGAAGCAGGAATGAACGAATGATGATGAACGTGTTAAGAAATGATGAACATTAATATTTGAGCTCAGTCCGTTCGCCTACGGCATTTTTTTTTCGAAATAACTCGCTGCCGTTGCATTGGTGCGCATGTAGGGCGAGATGTTGTCTCGCCCGCTCGGGCGAAGCGGTGCATCACGCTGCCGCGGTGAGAGCGCCCGCACCTGTCGCAATCGAATACAGCGAAAGCATCCGATCGATAATGGAATCCCAACTCTGTTCCTGTGCGAAGTACGATGCGTTCTCGACGAGCTTTTCACGGCGTTTTGGGTGATACATCACCTGTTCGATCGCGCGGACAAATCCGTTCACATCGCCGGGCTCCGGAGAGTAACCATTGATGTTGTTGATGATAAGATCCTTTGCTCCGCCGGCGGCTGCACAGATCGGCACTGTGCCGCATGCCATTGCCTCGAGCGTGACATTGCCGAATGTTTCGGTGCGCGAAGGAAAGATGAATGCATCGCTCGACGCATATGCTTCAGCCAATTGGTGCGAGTTGAGATGGCCCAAAAATAGTGCCTCCGGCATGCGTTTCTGCAGTTCCGCGCGTGCCGGACCATCACCGGCCAGGACGAACTGCACACGATCGTATTTTCGGCGCAGCGCGTCGCTGATCAATGGCAGAAGATGAAGATCCTTCTCCCAGACCAGGCGGCCGGCATATAAAAGCACAAACGTGGACTCGGCTCCCACGTTTTTTTTCCATGCTGGGGAACGGAAGGACGGATTGAATTGTGTCGTATCTACCCCGTGAGGCAGATAGACCAGATTTTGAAGCCTGCCCTTTTCCAACTCATCAATGATCGGCAGCGACGGCACATAGACTTGCGCACATCTGTCGTACATCTTGTGATAGAGCTTCCAACAGGCGTCTGTGAGCGCCGTGAGCTTGTAGTAGGTTGCGTAGCTTAAAAAATGCGTGTGATACGTGGAGACAACCGGAATGTCATGCTTGCGGCCGTATTTCAGAGCCGCAAATGCCAGCGGACAGGGGCTGTTGAAGTGTATGATGTCCGGTTTGAACGCATCGAGGACTGAATCAAAATTCTTCACAGTCGGCAGAGCGACACGATAATCCTTATATAAGGGGAAAGGAAACGAGGAGACCTGGAACATGGGAACGGACTGTTCCGCTTTCGGGGGCACATCGGCGGCGAGAAAAATATGCTCGATATTTTTCTTCAGCAGCGTTTCGTTCCATTTATACATCACACGCGTGACACCGTCGAACCCTTCACGCATCATTCCCGCAGTATAGGCGATCTTCATGGACGTCTCCCATTCATAATGTTTGTACAACTAACATACGAATGGAGCATTAAGCCTGCATGAAGACAGTATTATTAAATTGTGAGCTGATTGTGAAGGATCGTTCTAGAGAAGCGGCGATCATCGTTTCGTCAGAATGATGCACGCTCCGGGAGCCAGAAGGATCTCCGTTTCATCGTGCGGCGTGATGCGGAAGGCGGACGCGGCTCCATCGATGACGACGGAAGACGCGCGGTACGGAAGGATCACCAGCCACCTGGTGTGATGGCTGAAGGCGTGCGGCTCCCAGTCGATGATGATATGAGTGCCCTGCACATTGTTGTAAACGGCGATGCCGGCTTTTCCGGAATGCGTCGGAGCATTCCGCAGAAAGAATTGCTGTTCATTCCGGTACCACTCCTCCGGCGTACCCGAGAGGAATCGCACTTCATGCGCGGTTTCGAGTATGAACATGGCCCGCACCGCCAGCATGAATTCGGCCGCAGCCCATCCATGGTGGCCGTCCCCCATCGAGCCGCCCCCGGTCATTGGATGGATGGCTTCGGGATATGTGCCGGTCGGTGAAGCGTGACGAACAACGGAAGATAGAATACGGGCAAATCTTTTCCGGTCCCCCAGCAGAAGACACGAATGGGCGACCTGAAGAGACAGATAAATATTTTTCCCCGAATGAATGAAGTGCTGAAAGAATACATCGTCGATGCAATATCGTCTTGTGATCTCGTCGACGGTTGCTTCTAGATTTTCCGGCCCCAGCTCGAACAACTGCAGCGGATACGATGCTGAAAGCGAACCGATCATGCCACAGTCGATGTTTCGCCGCGGTGCGGCCGGGATCGCCGCGCTCGAGAGCCTGCTGCGATCGCGCATGAGTGACGCTGTTATATCACACAGATAGTCGTCGAACAGGCGCTGCCCATAGTGCTGATCATCGTTTGCTGAAACGATCGAGCACAGCGCATTGAACGACCGCACTCCGGCCAGGGACCAAAAATTATCCCAATAATAATGATCGGCCAATCCCAGGTGTTCGGCGCTCAATCCAGCGGGCATGAGTCCGAAATACGGCTGCTCGCTCTGCGCGATCCCCTTCATACGCTGATGGTCGATCCATTCAACGGCTTTTCGCAGCGCGGAAAAATGTGCGGCCACGCACGCATCCGAACCGGTCAGAAGAGTGTGTTGATGGATCACCCATAACGCCTGGCCGTTCGAATCCCATTCACCTTTTTGCGAACGGAAATACCCGTTCGACTCCTGATGGCTGAAAAAATTTTCGATGATGGGGCGTGTACGTTCATGATGACCGAATGAGTCTAACGCATGGATCATGAAGGCGGCGTCACGGAACCAGAAATGATGATACGACGAGGGACCAGGCGTGATCGTCGGACCATCGCAGAGCATCACGAGTGTAATGAGATTGCTTTTTATGGACGCGGTGAGTACTGCATCGGGCGTCTCGATGGCGGTGCCCCGGACGAGTTGATCATCCCAGTACTTGGTGACATTCCCGAGGCGGCCTGACGATATATCTGCACTGTGGACAGGAACTATTCGGTCTGCTTCGTCGAGTGGAACACTCATCACAATTTCCATCTCCTTGCCTGCCTCAAGTAAAACGGGAAATCGAAGGAAACCGTTTGCCAGACCGACTTCGCACATTGACGACGGACGGTTGCCGCCGTCGGCATCCCCAGACATCCAGGCGGAGTCGCCGTCTGCATAGTTCGAACACCACGACTGTGATGGAGCGGTGGAAAAATTCACTGATTGAGAACCATTGACGATCACCCGCCGTTCAGCTTCGCGATACTCAAGCGATGTGATCATACCGACGCCTTCCGGATTAAAAGGACGTATGGCAGCCAGGATCGATCCTGAAAACCGGTCGGAGCCTTGATTGATCACTCTGAGTGAATGCAGCAATGTTGTGCGATCGACGAATGTGGAGAGACGGAGAAGAATGGGATCGATCGCGCA
Organism: uncultured Ignavibacteriota bacterium; assembly: GCA_903884005.1. GTDB lineage: Bacteria > Bacteroidota > Ignavibacteria > UBA10030 > UBA8401 > CAISDA01. The sequence goes on from CAISDA010000002.1 coordinate 59,701, forward strand.
CTCCGTGATAACGACAGGATAGTGCTCGTGCAGGCTTTGCCGTGCGGGACTGCGGGAAGGGTAGTACGTCTTTTTGTCCACAGCGACCCACACATCGATCGACCATCCGTCGCGGAACGGCGTCACTAAGCCGCGCGGATCCACAATGGGTTCAGTGGAGCATTCGGGTGTCCCGACTGCGGTCCAATTCCGATGTGTCACGTTCATCGAAAGTCCGAGATGAGCTCGGGGGATGAATGAAGAGTCTCCGGGGTCAAACTGCCGCACGGCCCAATAGGGGAAGATCCAGTCCATATTGCTCTGAAAGAAAGAAAAATTCAGGATTCCGCGTGAAAATTGGAGTGCATTGAGCGACACCAATTCTGTGGGGAGCGACTTTTTTTCGATACCGCTCATCGTATTGGCCGCACGCAGCATCTCGACGGCTGCAGTCGGCACACGGAGCAGCGCGGCTAAGCGGTTGAGAATGAAAGAGGAAAGACTCAATGATGTCCTGTTATAGTTGGCCGTATCAATATGCCCCGCCGGAAATGCAATTCCAAGGAGAAATATCACCTTAACAATAAGATAATATTGCAGCAATACCCTGTTCATATATCCGTGGTATTTTGAACACGTGAGACAGGACGTTCTAATAACCAAGGACCCGATATTTATGAAGTCAACGATCATCGCACATCTTTCCGACCTTCATATCAATCGTAAATACTATCCCGAGCGTTCGGCAATGCTGCACCAGACACTTCGCGACTGCAACGATCGGAACGTCGATCATCTCGTGATCACAGGAGATCTGTCGCACTTGGGCGAGCAGGAGGAGCTCGAAGAGTGCGCATCGATCCTGCGCAAGCACGGCTATTGGGACAGCAGCCGGCTGACGGTAACAATAGGAAACCATGATATTTTCGGCGGTCCGTACTTCGCCGAAGATGTGCTCACATTTCCCGGCCGATGCAGGGAAATTGATTATGAGGCAAAAGTAAAGACCTTCAACGATATCTTTGCGCCTTCATTCGAATCGGCCATCCATCCATCGGGAAATGCCTTCTTTCCGTTCGTCAAGTTGATCGGCGATATTGCCATGATCGGCATCAATACCATTGCGCAGTGGAGCGCCATAAAAAATCCACTTGGCTCGAATGGCGATGTCGACGATCTTCAATTCAGCCGGTTGAACGGGATACTCAACGACAGCCGTTTGTTCGGCCGACGGATCTTCGTCCTCACGCACCATCATTTTCACACTCCTAAATATCTGGAGACGTGTTCCATGATGGGAAAATTGTGGCAGAGGATCGAGGGACAGACGTTGAAATTACGAGGCAAAAAAAGGTTGCTCGGATTATTGCGACTGCACGGCGTCGAAAAGATTTTGCACGGCCATGTGCATGAACACACGGAATATCGCGCGGGCGGCGTTACATGCCTCAATGCGGGAGCCTCCATGCTGCCCGCAGATGAGCACCCGCGAATGTTTCATGTCATCGGCGCCGATGCCCGTGGAAGGAACAAGAAGACGATGGAACAACGGCGGCCCGAGTTATACCGGCCTCCGAGCACAAAAGCGATAATGCCGCGCTATATTTTTTCGACATGATACCACGGGGAAAGGCCACAGGGATGAAGAAGCAGGCCATGCACGAAACCAATTTCTACGAAATGTGGTCGAGCATTTATACGCTTGAAGCACTTCTCGAATCGTCGCCCGATCAGACGATAAAATCGGGGAACCAGAAAATGTGGCGGATACTCTGGGATGATGCATCTGCGAAGATCACGACGTACTTGCATCGGTCGCCGATGTACGACGGTAGTGAGGAATCCCTGACAGGCGAAATGCTGGCGGCAGAACGGTCGAAGCTGCATAAAGAGATACAAAAAATATCGACCTTCAACACGGAGGCCGGCGAAGCCTTGTGGAAAAATTCCGCGGCCCGTTACATGGTGTCCACCAATATACGATTTTTAGTCCACGCACTTCGAACCTATCTGGAACAGGAACGGCGGCTCATGATGCCGCAGAAAGGAGCTGCAGTATGATCGGCATCCAGTCGGTAATCGCAGTCTTGCTCATGGTGATCAGCATCTTCATTCTTCCGTCCAAAAAGAAAAAAGGGCCGAGGCACGTCTAGCGTATATGACCTTGTGCAGGTGAAAAATATTGTCCTTGGTTTTTTGGCGGTTTATGTGTACCTTTTTTAATATATCGATATGATATGCGAAAACAGCGTACATCCATGGACGCTTAGCTCAGTTGGTTTAGAGCGCCGTGCTTACACCGCGGAGGTCGTAGGTTCAAGCCCTACAGCGTCCACAAACAGGCCTATTGGGCCTGTTTTTTTTTGCTCGTCAGCCGAGCGGAGATCGCGTGAAGAAAGATTGGGACCATTTCGGCAGCTGCCGGCAACAGTATTGAAGAGGCTTGGGAACTGGTGGAACATAACAATGCCGCGCAGATATGTTCACTGCGCGGCATTGTTATATTATCTGTATCTATCCGGCAATGTTGAATTCGATCGTGAGTGTGCCTTGTGAAGGATACGGTATTTTTATTGCTCCGTCCTTCACGACAATATTTTTTCCGTTGACGCGGGCCGATGAATCACCCTTCGTCCGAACGACATGGAGTGTGACTGGAATTTTTCGGACAATGAATGTCGCGCGAAGATCGTCAATCCCCGTCAGCAAGTGGGGATTCACCACGAGGTTGTTGAGCTCGGGACGGAATCCCGCGATCTGCTGTGTGTAGAGAGCCATGATCTCGTACCAGACCCAACCCACAATACCGACGGGAGGAGCCGGCGGCGTAATGCTGGATCCAAGATGCTCGAACCAGGATCCTGATTTTCCGGTGGGAAGATTCGTAAGCCAGTCCAGCACGCGCCATACCTTGTCGTCATTGCCGGCTTCCGCGTGGGCGCGGGCGACCATGACAGAGTTGAACGGCCAGGCGGCGGGCGGATCGGGCTCGCTATGGGAATTGTAGCGCGAGTATCCTCCGCCTTCCCATTGCTGCCCCCACAGAGTGTCTACCGATTCCAGTGTTCTGCGGGCAAGGTCGCTTTTAGGATCGATCAAACCGAAGATGATGGGAAACATCGTCACGGTGTCCGGATCAAACTCGTTCTTCTGATCGGTCGACAGGGGCGAGCCCGGAGGCATTGTGCTGCGGTTCGGCGGTGTGCAGAGCTTCTGCCACTCTCCGTTCCTCCGTCTTCGTTTGATGAGCCGGCCGTCTTCGATCATTTTGAATGTCGGATCGTTGAGGAACGAGTCTTTCATTTCGCGGGATTTCGCTCTCCACTTCCGTGCCGTGGCTTTGTCGTCCAGCACATCGGCGATCTCGGCCCCTTTTTCCAGTCCCATGATGATCCAGAATTGGTACGCCATCTCAAACCCGTCTTCGATACCGTGAGTATCATTCCGTTCCCAGAATTCACGTTTATTGTGGACCATCCTCGCCCGTTTGTCGTAGAATACTTTCTGCAGAGGAAATTCGGCGCACAACTTGATCTTGTCCCAGTTTTTTCGTGCAAGTTCAAAATCGCCCGTCCAGCAGAGGTATTCCCACAGACTGTGCACGAGGCTCCCGTTCTGATTCAACTCGGTATAGTCGTACCCAAACCACCGGCTCGATTCTATGGTTCGACCGTCGAACCCGATCGCGTGCTGGAGATTATTCTCAAAGAGCAGCCGCGCTTCATCCACAAATCCGGCACGGAGAAATCCGATGGCCGCCCACATATGATCGATCACCCACTCCATGCAGTATTCCCACACACCGGCATCCATGCGGGCGTTATTGCCCAGCACCGAACGAAGGCTGGTCTTGGAAACATTCCAGAGCGCATCGAATTCCTTATTGCCGGTGACCATGCTTCCTTTCGCGTTCCAGTACCGCACCGTATTCTTCCAGAGAACGTTGTAATTTTTTTTCTTGAAAATTTTTTCGCCGTTGTTAAGACAGTAGACGTAGGTGACCTGACCCGACGCGCCGGCCGGAATGACGCCGGCATCAACGTCGACATTGTAGCGTCCCGATACAGACACATTTTTCTCCAGCGAGAAGAGCTTCATCTTTGCAAGGCCGCGCGCGTATGCCGCTTTATCTTTTTCGTCCACGAAGATCTGGTCGAAGAGGCCGAAGTTTGCATACAGCGAGAGCCCCGTTTGGATGTGGAGACTGCGGGCAGAATTGTTCTTGATCGTGGCACGCCGGAACAGGATCGATCCTTCACTCGGAGCAAAGAACTCTTCCTCAATGTCACACTCTCCTGCCTTCCAGCAAAGGGAGACGATAGGCACCGCATCGGTGTATTTCCATTGAACCGAAACAAAATTCTCGGGAGACAGCAGGTGTCCCTTCACACCGGTGTACATGCCCGCGTCTTTGTCACCACCGGCTTTCGCAACGTCGATGTTGACGCCGAGCCGCGTGTTCGCGAATCCCCGTTCAGGATGATAGAGGTAGGTGCTCCACTTCCTGCTGAACAATCCCGGGTTCATGAACGTGAACCCCAGAAACGTTCCGCTGTTATCCTTCGGACAGTGTTGCACAACACCGGTGATATCACCGTTCCCAAAGAAAAAATATTCCACACCCGGAAGACAGGTGATGAAATCCGGATGCAGACGCTGAAGCGTCGCCAGGTCCACGGGCTGCTGCTGTTGTTGCGGGAGGGAGGGTGCGGCCGGGGCCGCCTCGAGTAATTGGAATCCGCCGCCCAAGAGTGCACCGGCGGCAATGGGGGCTTTCAGAAAGTCTCGTCGTTTCATGCGTGTGAGTTCCTGTCGATAGTGGTCTTCTGGGACGGTGATCTTCTACACAACCTGATTGCCAATATAATAAAATTCGATCATTATTATTGTGGTCAATCAAGAATGTCGGAGTACCTCGGCCCCAAGATTCTTCCACCGGCCGACAGTGCTGACAAGACGGAAGCCCACGGTTCGATCCCGTGAGCGTCTGCGCAATTTATTTCATGAGGATCATCTTCATTGCCGATCGGTGCAGTCCATCGGACAGCGTGCAAAAATAAACGCCGCTCCCCTGCGCCGATCCATTCCATGATGTTGTGTAGAAGCCCGGGCTCCGCACTTCATCAACCAATGTCGCGGCGTCCTGCCCGAGCGCAGTGTACACTTTCAGAATGACGTGCGACGTGTGCGGCACCGAAAACCGTATTGTTGTCGCCGGATTGAACGGATTAGGATAATTCGGGAACAGTTGAAAATCGTTCGGCACCGCGCTGCCGCTTTCATTCACTCCCGTTGAGGAAGAAATATTTTTCATCACGCGAAATCCGACATGGTACCACGGATGATTGGGATCCAAAGGCCCCCGATAGTATGAAGGATTCCGGTTCGAGACTCGTGAATGCCCGTCGTCTACCGAGTTGACGATGTCCCCATTATACCAATTTCCACCGCGCATTCCCCTGTATCGCTTGCCGTCGGGCATGACGGACGCGGAATCGTATACGGGCCCCTTCGGATTATCGTACGGGCTCAGGCTGTAATAATTTGTCCCGTACCAGTCGTTGATCAGCTGCCACACATTGCCGGCCATATCATACAGCCCGTAGCCATTGGCACCGTTGGTTGTCTGATAACTCGCCGCGCCTCCGGGCCAATTATATTGCGACTTTAAATGGAGCGTGCCGTCATAAAAACCCGCCGGCGTGGTGTATGGATATGCGTCGGCTGTCGTTCCTTCGTATGGATCTTTAGAGGCGGGCCAGTTCGCTTTTGCAATATCCCCATCGTTGCCCCAGGGATAGTTATAGTACGGATTGGTTTGCCCGCCGCGCGCGGCGAATTCCCATTCCGCTTCTGTCGGCAGGCGATACCCGGATTTTGTGAAATCGCATACCCATGTTTTAAGGTTATAGCATTCCTGCAGCCCGTTTTGTGCGCTCAACCAATTGCAGAACGCCGCTGCACCGTTCCACATCACCCCGACCACGGGATGTGCCGACCTGAAATCGGTGATCGTGAACACTTTTGCGCTGTAGCCGATGCTGTAATACGATGCATACTGATTTGTGTAACAATAGATGTTGGTATCCCCGACGCTATAGACGATGTTGTTCCGCACTTCGATCAATCCTTTAACCAACGATGCATTTAAATATGCCAGGTACTGTTCATTCGTTGCTGCAGTCGTTGCCATGGAAAACGCCGCCACCTTCACCGTATGCAGCGGCAGTTCATCGCTCGGATGCTTGGGGTCGACGAAGCCGATATGATCCCCCATCACAAATTCGCCTCCGGGAATTTTCACTTCATTAACATGAATGTCCGCATTATCCAGTCCACCGCGAACGAGCAGTACATTTTCTTTGAGCGTCTTGTCGCTATACGAAACGATGCCGTACTCAACGTTGAGGTCCCACGCCTTTGCTGCGGTGAGGTACATCGATGTTGAGGACCAATAATTTCCGGCGAGCACGGCGGGAAACCATGTCTTATTGAACGAGGGCTTGAGCAGGGCGGGGCTGTTCAACGATTGCAGTTCCTTGATGTTCGGCACACGCCAGTCGGTTTTGCCGGCAAGCGCGGTGCTCTTGCTGTAAGCGAGGGCTTGTTCCCACGTCAGGCTGTCCGGCGATTGAAATTTCTGCCAGACGAGCCCCGTGTAATGATCTGTAATTGTGCCGTTGCCTGCATCTGCAAAACGGGAGACGGAAAATGTTGTCGAGATGGGGTCCCGCACAGCCCGCACATGAAAATACTTTGTCCCGCCTGCGCTGATCGTTTCTGTTTTCGGATGAGCTCCGATGCCGCCTCCGGCATTCACGACCCACACTTTTGTCGTATCATCCGCGCGCTTCTCGCTGGTCCACCAATACTCCGCGCGGGTCTTTGTGAAGTATGTCGTATCCATCGCAGGATTGAGATGGTCGAAGGAATTAATGCTGAACAGTTCCATGCCCTGCGGTAGGCGCCAATCCCTGTATCCTCCCAGTGCCAGGTTCTTGCAGTAGGCGAGTGCGTTATCGTATATCATTTCGCCGCCATCTGTTTTTTGCCACATCAACCCGGTGGTGATGTCGGTGACTGTTCCATCCCCATTCGCGACGAACGACATCGGATTGATGATGAAGTCCGCGTCTTCTCCCGATGTCGCCGTGTAACTGATCAATTGCCCCGTGTCCGGCAGCTTGAAGGGAACCAGCCGCTGAGCGCTCGTCGGCGAATGGAAGAATCCCATGCAGACAAGGGCGGCGATACAGAGTTTTTTTATCAAGAGCATAATGGGCCTTTAGTGTCAAGCATTGATTACCGTACGACGACCATTTTTCGCGACTCAGTGAATATCCGACGAGGATCCGACGACGAAACAGCTTCCAATTTCATCAGATACATCCCGCTCGCCGCGTGAGCATCCCATGTGGTGTTCCATTCTCCCGCATATTGCGTCGCATCCACCAGTCGCGCGATCGGCCGGCCGAGCACGTCGTACACATCAAGCGTGACCTTGCATTCCACGGGAAGAAAATAGCCGATTGTCGTAGACGGATTGAAGGGATTGGGAAAATTTTGGTGAAGGACAAATGCATCGGGCGCGCGAGTCTGTCCGATCACGCTTGTTGTTGATGCCGCAGGGGAGAGCGTATAGGAGTGGCTTACATCCTTATTGTGACGCTGCGCATTCTCTTCCGCCGCAAGATACGTCCTGATATATTGCACATTCGCGCTCGTATCGGTGACCGTGACCAGAAGATATCCCCTGTTCGGCAGTATGACGCCATTGACATACCCGTACTGCGAAGCCGAATTGGTGGTGTAACTCTTCAATGACGGCTGGGGCACTTCCTGATACACTATTCCGTCCTTATCCTGTTTTCCGTAAAAATGGTCGTGTCCATGGAAGTAAATGTTCACATGGTTCTCCACCATCAACTGATGGATCGTCTTCACCCAGCCGGGACGGTTTGCATCGAAGCCCCACGTGGAGTCCGCATTCCTTCCGCCCATCTCATAAAAACCTGCAAACTCCGTTCCTCCGCGCCCATCGTTGCCGCTGCCGCCGACCAATTGATGGCAGAAGACAAATTTGAATTTGGCCTGGCTTGTGGTCACCACATTCTTCAACCAATTGTATTGCTCTGCGCCGAGCGTCCACCCCCACCCGGGTTTGGTCTTCGTATACCAATACGGATCGAGCACAACAAACAACGCGCTTCCCCATTCCCACGCATAATAGTTCTGGCGAAGGCCGCCAAAATTTTCGGTCTTCGTATTTCCCGAATAGAAGTTATCCGGCACCGGATTGGGATAATATTTTGTTCTCGTGTTCGACGCCATCACCGCAAGATTGTTCGCCGTCCCGTCCAGGAGCCAGCCAAGCTCCCCTTCATGATTGCCGATGACCAGATACAGCGGCACACTGTGACACACGGAATCATAGTACGAACGCAAGAGGAGGTGACGGAGCGTGATGCTGTCCTGCGTCGGTTTTTGAAGCTTTTCCGACATGAACGTGTCGCCGAGGTCGATGAGAAAATCGGGGTTCTGCTGAAGAATATTCTGGAGCGTCAAGGCATACACTGCGGGATTTGAATTCGTGTCAAGATGCGGATCGGCCTGGATCGCAAACGTGAATGCCGTGCCCGTCAGCTTTGCAGTCCTGAATGAATGCTCTGCGCGTGCTATAAAATCTGCTGTTTGAGTTTTCCGATATCTCACACGATAAAAATATGTTGAATTGGGCAGCAAGCCGTCGACCACGATATTGAACGGCACACTGTTGGGATACGGTGTTATTGCCGTCTGGTTCGTATACGCATTTTTTTTTGTGCCATATTCAACATACGCATCCAGGTCCATATCCGCGCACAGATTGACCGTTATCGAAGATGTGGTCGGTCGTCCCAGCAGTTCAGTGCATATGAATCGCACCGAGTCCGCCGGCGATGCTCCATTTGCCAATACGAAGTGTGGGAGGCACAATACTGCGGCCGCCGCGATTACAGAAACTCGCATGAACTCCTCTTTTCGTAAATGTTATTTAACGAGAATAAGTTTTTTGCTCATTGACAGTGTCCCCGCCTGCAACGAATAGATATACATCCCACTGGGGAATTTCGAGGCATCCCATACCAGCGTGTATGTTCCGGCGGATTTTTTTTCTGCAACCAACACCGCTGTCTCCCTGCCTAACATGTCGTACACTTTCAAACTGACGAATCCTTCCTGCACCCCCTTATCGATGAATGCTGATGCCGGAATTTGATACTGGATCGTAGTTGACGGATTGAATGGGTTAGGATAATTCTGCAGCAATACGAACGTCTGCGGCGTGTCCATTGTCTGCGAGCCGGATGCCGACAGGAGATCGGCGGGCTTCACGTACTGCGGTATTTTTCCCGTGATCGTTCTTGTCTTCACTAGTGTTCGCCCTTTTAGCGCCGGGTGGTCGGCAGTGTATCGATACGCTCTGAAGACGGAATTATACATCGGGTACTGATCAAGAATGATCTGCTTGATGCCGTCGGTGGTCACGGGATTGATATATTCCCACACCACGCGGGGAAGATTGGCAGTGTCGCCGCTCGTCACTTCGAATAAATGGCCTTGCGTGTCCGAACAGATCAGCACATTGCCGTTCGGCAGTCTCTGTTCACTACCGCCGATCGTGCTGTAAAATCCCTGATCATTCTTTGAATTGTACATCCATACCACCTGGTTCGAAATCAACTTATTCGCCTTCATCGCGTCTTTATTCGGAAAGATCCAGGTATAATATCCCGCGGTCGGAGGATTCACATACACGCCTGTGTTCACTTTGGAGGAATTATAATATGGATTGACTTCAAAAATATACGATTGAGAAACGCGTTCCATCAGATACTCTCCGTTGTTGAATATCTGAATATTTCCCGCCCCCGGCAAACCGGGTGCGACCCAATGGACATGATGGCTTCCGCCAATTTGTTTATTGCCGGACGACGAAGTGGTCGGCGAAGACCCTTGATTATACCGCGCAGGGTCCCCGAAACGATAGAGAAAGTCCCCGGCGCTTGTTGCTGCAAGCGCAATGCTGCCCGACGGATTACCCGCAAGAAACGTGTTGTCGTGGTCGATGATATAGAATTCTCCCTGAACGCTGTTGACAACAATATGCCCTAGGCTGTCGTTATAGTCGATCGAATTACAGTGGAGCCAATCCTTCTGCAGCGCGTTTCCCGCCATATTGATGTTGATTCGGTTGGGATAATTCGCGATCGTTTTTCCTGCCCCCACATAATTCGGCTTCGACGCATCAAAATCCTGAATAATATGATTGAAGAACCACCATTCCCACACAATGTTACCGCTCATATCCACTTCGACGATCGCATCCATTTGAACATCGGTGTACGCGCCGCTTGCAGGGTTGGCACCGGCGGCAAGAACGGAATCTTTTGAAATATTCTTGTTAGCGATGTATAGTGTGGTGTAGGCCTTCAATTTTTTATTATAGATCCGTATCCAATCATGATGCGGAAAATAGTTCGATCTCTTCTCTGCGTATTCCCATACAGTATTGCCATTCCAATCGAGTTCCCTGAAACCGCCGAAGCCGCTCGGATCCGATTTAGTCGCGTCGAGCAGATCGCCGTTGTCCAGCAATCGAGGATTCGTGCCGAGGTTCCACTGATTCACAATATAGCCTTCCATGTCGAGCAGATAGGTTCTCCCCGCCGCCCCGAATAATGTATACCCGTTATACGCATTTGGCGCATCCCAGTACCGCGCTTCAGTGATGGTGGTCATGCCTTCGGATGTGCTTTTATATGCCTGGCGTTGATCGTTCTGCGCGGTAGAGACGCCCGCACAGAAGACAGTGAGAATGGTCAGCAGACAGAGGTTTGTTTCCATTGGTGATCTCCGGCGAATGAGAGTACAGTTATTGGATGCGCCAGCTTCTTGGAGGAACATTTACTTGATGAGCATCATTATTTTTGTTAGCTGCCAGCCATTGAGACGAATCGTATAAAAATATACACCGGCAGCCAATTGGTGATCGGATGCGGAGAATTGTATGCGGTGATACCCCAATTCCTGAAATCCGTCGATGAGCGTCGCTACTTCCTTACCCAGCACGTCGAAGACGACGAGTGAAACAATTCCTGATATCGGCAATTGGTAACTGATGACAGTACCCGGATTAAAAGGATTGGGATAATTCTGTTCGAGCCTGAAATCTAATGGCAGGGGCTGTTCGTTGGCAACGGCAGTCACATTGGGCTTGATGGAATACGAATACGCAATGGCAGCATTCCTATGTGTTGCATTTGTATCCCTCGGCATATACGCCGAAACATAATCGACGGTCGCGCTGTCCGGCGTGACCGTGACGCGTATGTGGCCTGTGCCATTTAAGACGACTCCCGTATACGCATCGGCGTTTGCCAGATAGCCGATCATATACGTTGAATCACTCGGCATAGGACATTCCTGGTAGACAAGCCCGTCAAGTTTTTCAACGGCAAAGAGGTGGTCGTGTCCCTGGAAAAAAACATTCACATGGTTTTTCACCATCAACTGGTGGACGGGCAGTGCCCAACCCGGCCGGTTTGTGCTGAAACCCCATGTGGTTCCGTTATTTTCGTACCCTCCCCATTCGAAATATTTTGCCGTCGCCGCTCCGCCTCTGCCATACCCCCTGGTGTGATGTGCAAAGACAAATTTATATTTCGCAGTGCTTTTCTCAAGGGTTTCTTTGAGCCAGGAATATTGCTGCATGCCAAGCGTCCAATCCCATTGTCCCGGACTGTCGCTTGCGACCGGATACCGGTAGACATCCAGGACGACAAACAGCGCATCGCCCCATTCCCAGGCGTAATAATTTTCCGGCCGGCCCATGCCATACCCTTCGGACGTCGTGTCACCTGAATAAAATCCATTCGGTGAAGGCAGCGGATAATAATACTTCCTTGCCAGTGTGCCGTATACTGCGATATTCTTGGGCGGTGTCTGGAGCAAATAATATCCGCTCTCGCCTTCATGGTTCCCGATTGTTAAAAAAAACGGAGCCGAGTGACAGATCATGCCTATATAGGGCATGTAATCGAGATGCAATTGATACATGTCCGACTGAGTGGTCGTGAGAGGAGTATGATCGTCCCCAAATGTATCTCCCATTTCCATATCAAAGTCCGGCGCATCGTTCGCAATATTTTGCATCGTTACTTTCATCGTTGCCGGGATCCCTTTTTTATCGTATAAGTGGGAATCGCCGGTAAGCGTGAAGGCAAACCGGCTGCCCCGCGATCTCCGTGTCATGAACGTGCATTGGTCGCCGATAGTATAGGATAGTGCCCCCGACGTTGTATAGCGGATCCGGTAGTAATACCGCGTGTTTGGCGAGAGTGTTTGCAGATCTGTCCGTACGGGCACATTCGCGGCAGAGGTAACGACAGCACTTTGATTTGTAAACGCAAGGGGCGCAGTGCCGTATTCATAATAGAGCTGCAAAATTTTCTTCGGCACTACGCTGATCGTGATGGACGAATCCGTGGGACAGCTCAGTATTGGGTTCGTGACGAACGCTGTCGTATCAATGCCGATACCGAGGGCGAAACTTGTATTCACACCTGTCACTTGCGCGATCAATACTAATACGAAAGAGATACAACTCCGTTTCATGCAGGCTCCAAACTAAGTTATGCACCTATTCCTTCACACTATTGGACAACGTTGTTTTGTAAAACTTGCGGCCGGCCGAAGAAATAACGGATAAAAAAATACCTTTCCTCCTGTGCGGCAGAAAAAAAGGCATCGGTCATTGATACAATTCTTGGAACTACTCAGTGTGCACCAAAATCATTGTCATCCTGAGCGAAGCGAAGGATCTAAAATGATAGTCGCCCGTCGCAGCACATTATCGATGCTGCCTGTTGTCGTATGTATTTTAGATTCTTCGGTCGCTACGCTTCCTCAGAATGACAGGGATTATCGATGACGCTGAGTACTCGCCAATTCTTTTCAGTGTAATTCATGAGGCTCGTCAGACACGGTACGGCTGAATGAACCCCGCGTAGCGGCCGCGCGACGGATGCATTTTCGTCTTATAGAGCCTCTTTCCCGACATTCGTTTCAGCAGGTTCAGAACAAATTCCTTCCGCGCCTCGAAGCGATTGCCCGATCCCCAGGCGATGATGATGATCTCCGATTTTTTGATCGCGGCCTCGATCGCGTTGTTGTTCTTCGACCCGATTTCGGAAGCGAGACCGACGAAGTCGTTCGTTTGAATGCGGGCAAACTGGTTGACGACGATCAATCGCTCCACTCCCGTAAACTCGGGCAATCCCATCAGGAACACATTCTTCTCCATGAACTGCACAGATTTATCGGCCCACGCTTCACCCGCATAACTCGGATTTTGCATGACGACGCACGCGGTCTTCGGATGCTTTGCCGCCCCAATTTTTGTGATCTCGAGCACGTACCGATACTCGAGTCCGCCTTCGGTTGCGAATTCGGCCCTGGCCTTGACGTTTTCAATGTGTAAATGTCGCATGGTGTTCCCTTCTTGTTCAGTCGATCGAATACTATGCGCCGGAATGATGCTGAAAAATGTATTTTCCACCTCTTCTGTCTCAAGAGAGGGTGAAAGGCATTAGCCGGCGGCTATGTACCGTTGTAGATGATCTTCATCATGCATGCGTCGCAGTCGAACTCCAGGCTGTATTTCCGTTTACCGTCGTTTAAGAAGAGCAGCTGTTCTTTCTCGTCGTCGGTGGCGCATTCGTCCTTCTTCTTCCCTTCGCACATGCCGAATTGAAAATTCAGGCAGTGCTTTGTCGTCATGATCACCGTGCCCTTCACATCGGACCGGAGCTCGAATGCGGGTTCGATCGTTGTCACTCCGTGCCGCCGATAAAATTCAGCTGCGCGCTTGTTGGCGACGTTCGATGTATAATCGAGCGTGCGTATCGGGTACGGCACTGTATTTTTTTCGATCATCGAGCGGAGATGGGGACGATTCTTCGCGCGCTCCGCTTCCAGAAGCACGAGCAGATCGCGTCGTATCGCGTTGAGTACCGATACGGGAAAATAATATGCGCCGTCGAGATTCACCTGCACCTCCTCCACAGCGAACACGGATGCGCCCGACTTCTTCATTTGGCCGACGATTGTTTCAACGGCACGCTCCGGATTCTGCGCGGCCGCTTTTTCGCATGGATGGTCTATGCGTGCGGTAACGCCGTCTTCGTCCACAGCCGCGGCGGCAATTCCTTCGGCCGATTCTGCAACGCTGATACGAACGGATATTTTTCGCGCGGTCTTGTCTCGCTCGAGCGCATGGACGAATTCCTTGTCGTAGTTGCGGTAGATCACCGTGCCGACGCGTATCGTGCGCATATCCTGTGGAAATATTTTTGCGCCTTCCGCACGGTTCACATTCACTCCCTGCAGATCGTCGTTCTCGTCGAAATAACAGATGCCGTCCCCGTTCGCAAGGCTCAATTCCGTATCGATCTCGAAATTATTCCGTCCCACGCGGGTCACCGTGCCGATCGTTTTGCCGATCGACTTCGGCGTGTTCAAGGATGCGATGCCCTTCTTGCGGCCGCGTATGAAATACTGCGTCGTTCCCCGATTGAATGTCCGTTCTGGATCGGGAGTAAACGTGATGATGGTCGAGCCTGAAGACGCCGGGCGGATCGATTCGTCCTTCTCCATCAGTTCGTCGAGACGCAGCCGGTAGAACGCGACAACGTTCTTTACATAATCGATGTCCTTCAGGCGCCCTTCGATCTTGAACGATGTGACTCCGGCTTCCAGCAGGTCAGACAGGTGCGCGGAGAGGTTCAGATCCTTCAGCGAGAGCAGGTGTTTGTCCCGTGCGAGCACGCGGCCCGCCCCGTCTTCCAGCGAATATTTCATCCGGCAGGACTGCGCACATTCGCCGCGGTTAGCGCTTCTGCCCTGCGTTGCGTGGCTGAAATAACACTGCCCGCTGAAACTCACGCAGAGCGCGCCGTGCACGAACGATTCGATCTCGACGTTCGTGGCACTGCGGATATCGCGGATCTGCTTCAGCGACAGTTCGCGGGCAAGAATGACTCGTTGTATGCCGACGTGTTCCAGAAATTTGATGCGTTCGATATCCACGTTGTGCGTCTGCGTGCTGGCAAAGAGAGGGATCGGCGGCATGTCCATTTCCAGGAGCGCCATATCCTGTATGATGAGCGCGTCGGCGCCTGCATCATAGACCTCGTGAGCGAGCGTGCGGGCTTCTTCCAGTTCATTATCGAAGAGCAGCGTATTCAATGTGACGTAGACCTTGGCCCAGTAGCGGTGGGCGTAGGCGGCAAGTTCCTCTATGTCGCGCAGCGTATTTCCCGCGTTCGCACGCGCGCCGAATTTAGGCGCGCCGATATACACCGCGTCGGCGCCGTAGTTGATGGCCGCCGTGCCGCATTCCACGTTTTTCGCCGGTGCCAATAATTCGATCTGTCTCTTCATTTCCTCTTTCGTCGTTACGCACGTACATCAATATAATTTGCTGTAAATATACAGATACTACTTTTCTCATACAATATACATGCAGCGGCGCGGCTTTTTCAGATACCGTACAATCGCTTCTCGCCGCAATTCCCAAGTACCTCACACGGCTATGCGATGCGGACGAGATGCGGGCGAGATGCGGGCGAGATGCGGGCGAGATACGATCATGCCATTGGAATTCAACGAAATATTTTCTACATTTTCACGACCATTGCGTTCGTGCATTCATCTCAGTTCATCGACAGGACTTTTTATGAACATGACAGTACCAGGCTCCGTTTCCCGGTCCGCAACACTAATGCGTCCCATCCTTGTGCTTATTTTTTGCCTGCTATCCCGCGCCTCTGCGGCGACAGTCGATGGCCATGCCGCTGCGATCGACTCGCTGCTTGCCGCCTACGACAGCACGCACGCGCCGGGAGCAAGCGTCGTTGTCATCAAGGATGGAAAGGTCATCCTTAAAAAGGGATATGGATACGAACATCTTGAGACAGGGCGGAGGGTCATCCCGTCCACAAATTTCCGGCTCGCCTCGATGACGAAGCAATTCACCGCGATGTGCATTATGATGCTGAGGGAACAGGGGAAACTCGCCTATGCCGATCCACTCAGCCGGTTCTTTCCCGAATTTCCCGCATACGGCAAGGCCATCACCGTCCGACATCTGCTCACGCACACATCGGGCCTCATCGATTATGAATCGCTCATCCCCGATTCTCAGACCGTGCAGATCAACGACCGCGGCGTGCTGTCTCTGCTTCTCCGGACGGACTCGACGTATTTTCCTCCGGGCACGAAGTATCTCTACAGCAATACCGGATATGCGATGCTTGCGTTGATCGTTGAACAGGCATCGGGCGAATCCTTCGCGGCATATCTGCAGAAACATATTTTTCATCCGCTCGGCATGAATTCAACCCTCGCCTATGAACGCGGCATCTCCGAAGTGCCCGAACGGGCGTACGGATACACACGAACGGATTCAGGATTCGTCTTCGCCGATCAGAGCGTGACGAGCGCCGTGCTCGGCGATGGCGGGATCTATTCGAATGCCGACGACATGGTCCTATGGGATCGTTCGCTCTATACTCATGCGCTCGTCTCATTGACGTCACTGGAAGAGGCCTTTACCGATGCGGCGCTTACTGACGGAACACCGATCGACTACGGTTACGGCTGGCATACGGAGACATTCCTGGGAATGAAGCACCCCTTTCACACCGGCAGCACACGGGGATTCAGGAACGCGATTCTCCGCTTTCCGTCGAAAAAATTCACGGTGTTCATACTCACCAATCGCAACGAAGGCGACCCGATCGTGATCGCGAAGAAAATTGCGGAGATGTATTTACTCGATACGGCACGGTAGCAGAAAAAAGGGCGAGATAATATCTCGCCCAACTTTTTTGGTGGTAGTGCGACGCAGACAATTTTGCCATGATCATCCGCCTTCATCATCGTCGGGACCGCACGACGCGAGTATGTATTCACCGGATGTATTATTGCCAGTCCACATCATCACACATTCGTTAAAATTCGGCGCTCACGCCGATGCGCGTCCGTCGGGAATCGTAATAGGCGGACGGATCATTCAGTTCTCCGCCTATCCTCCCGTTCGAATCGATCCACTGGACATTCTTTCGGTTGAAGATGTTCCGTACATCCACAGAGACCGTCAGCGACGAATGCGACCGCGCGCTCAATTCTATCTTTTTCATGAGCTTCACGTTCATGAATATGGTCGCATCCATGCGTGCGTTGTTCGGCAGGAATAATTTGTTGGGATTCTCGGCAGTGAACCCGTCCTTCGTCGGAAAAAATGTATACGGCCGGCCGGTGTTATACGATGCCGTGGCGTTCGCGCGAACGTCCCAGAGCAGGAGCGCCGAAACATCGGCCTTCACCGTGTGGCGCTGATCCCAACTCAAGGGATACGGCTGGGGATACAAGGGGAACCCCCACTGAATGTAGTTGAGCGTTTGATCGACATAATCGCTCGTCCCCTCTGTGACCATATACGTGTACGACACGCTTCCGCTCAATCGCTCATCACCTTCGCGGCTCAGCATGGCTTCGAAACCCGATATCTGCGCCTGCGCGCTGTTCACGTACGACGCGTAGCCAAAATCCCCCGCAACTTTGCTGTCGGTCGGCACGAGTGTTTTGGTATCCAGCTGGTTGCGCACGGTCTTCTGGAAATAGGCGCCCGAGGCCACCAGATTTTTGCCGATCGTATGCTTATACCCCACTTCCCACGCCATTGTTTTTTCAGGCTCCAGGTCCGGATTGCCCGCGGTCACCGGCAGCGTGCCGATCTTTATTTGTGAGGGCGTCAGTCCGGCATACAAATATTCGAACAACGGGTTCTGATAATACACGCCGAAATTGACATAGATCATATTGGTCGGCGATGTGGGCAGCGTGACGGCGATGCGCGGACTCAACTGGCTCTTCAGTGTGGCCTTCTTTGTGCCGGTGATTGCCGCTGTGTACGACTTGTCCTCCAATTGCGTATAGGCGATGACCGGATACGACACGGCCGGATCCAGAAAATCCCAGCGGCATCCGAAATCAAGCGTCGACCCGTCACTCGTGAATTCGACCTTGTCCTGCACGTAGACGCTCCCCGACCATGGATGATATTGATAATCGTTCGTCGTGGCGAGCATGGGCTGATCTTCGAGCGGTTTTCCGAAATACGAGTATTGAGGATCGAATTTTTCGAGCGTCGACGCTATGACGTACCGGTTCACCTGAACCCCGGCGGTGATCATGTGAATGCGGTCGTATAACGTGGAATAATCGGTCTTCAAGGTGAGGATGTTTTGCCGGTGATCGGCATGCCAGAATCTGTTCCCGTTCACGATGAATCGATAGTAGAAATCGTATTGAAACGGGCGCAGCGTATCGGCATCGTACTGTTCGCCGATCGTGTTCCGGACGGAATAATTGCTGAGGCTCGCGGTGAAGAACGAATTGTCGGACACGGTGCGCGAGAGGATCGCGGCGAGCCGGTACGAATCGCGCTCGCGCTTTGGCAGCCCGTTCAGATTGTAGCGCCAGCTGAATTCGTAATCGCGCCACTGGCGGACGGAATAAATGCCCTGCACCGTGGCCCGCGTCGACTGATCCACGATGTAATCAACTTTCGATAACCCCGAAAATTCCCGCGACACGGGAGACGCAATGATATGGTCGAAATCCTGCCACCATCTCGTGTCCGTTACGGAGAACGTATTGGCGGTATAGTACATGAGTTTGTCTTTGAGGATAGGACCATTCGCCGCAAGTTCGATTTCCTTCCAGCGGTCCGTCTGCTTATTGATGGAGGAAGGAAGCAGGTTGTCGGTTTCCACTCTCGCGAAAAATTGATGCGTGTTGGTGCCCCCGCGTGTCACGATATTGACGATTCCCGACATGGCGTTGCCGTACTGCGCCGAGAATCCTCCGATGTACATCGTCATGGTGCCGATCGAACTTTTCGGCAGGCTTGTGCCTGCGTTTCCCGCAAAGACGTCCTGCACCGGAAGCCCGTCCACAAGATACGTGACCTCATTCGCTTTCCCGCCCCGGACGTGGCCGTCCACGGTTGTTCCCGGCTGCAGCGTCAACACCTCTTCGTATGTAGAGACGGGCAATGCCGTAAATTTGCCGGACGTGATCGAATACGCCGTGGCGGCCTGATCTTTTTGTATCAGCGGAGTCTCCGCCGTGATCTCGATCGGCTGCAGTTCCGTCATCGAGGGTTCGAGCGACACGTCGATGCGTGTCCGCAGATCGATACGCACCGTCACCTGACGGACAATCACCGTGGCATAACCAACGGCGCTGAACTTCATGTCGTACGAGCCTGCGCGGATATTTTGAAAGCGATACAACCCGTCGCGGTCGCTCGTGGTGCCGATGGTCGTTCCCGCAAGGGCAATATTGACGCCGACCAGAGCCTGGCGTGTCGCCTTGTCCAGGATTTTTCCTTCAATGCTTCCGCTGACGCCCCCCGCAGCGACGTTCGGAACGCACAGTGAACCAACGGCCACAATACGCCATATCCACCGAAAAAAAATTCTCTTCATGTCCATTCGCATACTAACCTTTGACGTACTCACTGTCGAATATTTTTTTATTGACGACAGAATAATTCCGAACACATGGATGCGGCGACACCCTGTTTGCATGACACGGCAGCCCGTACTGTCACCGCGCGCCTACCCCACAACAATTAAAAATCTTGGCGCAGCCACGAACGGCTGGAGATACAACATGGGCAGTTTTTTGTAGAGATGTATGCCGGCATTCACAATAAATGGTAATTCGTTGGTTCGTAAAATATTGGGATTGGCCGGATCCGGTGTGTATTTTACGCTTTTTCGGATGTCGGTAAGGTCATCGCTGATAAAATTCCACCGGTATTGAAATACCGCCGACTGCCCCACCGGTATCGTGAGAATTTTTGACGCGGCATTATACTCCGCTCGTGAAAAAACATTCTGCCCTGTTTTCGTATTGAAATAGGACTGCTTGAGGTCGGCCGCGGTGAGATCGACGTGTTTTTGAAACGAGGGATCGTCCTTCCAGATGAAGACGATCGTGCCATAGACCGCAGTTGTGTCCGAAAATACTTCCGTATACGTATTGGTGACCTTGATCGTGATATAGACAGATTCTTCGTATCGGGCGAGATAATAGTCCATGGTGCACGAGAGCACCAATACATTTTGAGGGTCATCCCGGGGAGGCAGCGATTCGTCACACGATACGAAGAGAAGTGAACACAGGGCGGTGAAAACGACACCGGCTGCGATCGACATCGATACGGACAAATTATTTTTCATCAACAGGGATCGTAAAATAGAGATGTGTGCCGGAACGCCGCCGGAGGACGCGTACGCTCGTTCCTTCTTCGCATGAGCCCGGACGGGGCACCAAACCGATATGGCATAGTATCAGAAATTGCCGGGATAAATTCAATCCCCTGCATCACTAATATTCCCCCCATCGAATTGACAATCGACGGCGAATTCCTTATTGTGTCACAATGCGAAACGTGCGCAAGAGGTACTCCATCAATCGATTACAAATCACCAATTAGCACCCAGTACGTTATGGACAGCATCACTCCGCTCGCACGCACCGACATTGCCGACGTCTCGCAGCTGTTTCAAAGATATTTTCGTCTCCCTGCGCCGGCGGCCAGTTGCGCCGTCCAACCCTATTTCGAACAACTCTATCTCAACAATCCATGGCAGAACAACGCCATTCCCTCGCTTGTCTTCAAGACCGGCGGCAGGGTCGCAGGCTTCCTGGGTATCATCACATTTCCGATGACATTTCACGGAACGGCGATTCGCGCGGCAATTTCCGGGAACGTCATTCTCGACCCTGCGCTGCCCGATCCGCTTGCGGGTCCGAGAGTACTGAAAGTATTTCTCTCCGGTCCGCAGGACGTTTCGTATACCGACATTACCGCGGATACAACCATTAAGATGTGGAAAGGCCTGGGAGGATCGTCGGTACACTCATACAGTCTGCAATGGCTGCGCATCATTCGGCCGACCACAGTACGCGCGACCATGGGAACGCGGGCTGCGGCGAGTCCGTTGTTCGCCGAGATCGCGAAGCCGCTCTCGTTCCTCATAGACACGACGCTGTCGGTGCTTCCTAAAGCACCAGTACGCCCCGAACCATCGGAACTTCATGTTGAGGAAATATCATCGCACGATCTGTTCAACGCGGTTCATCATTTCTCGGCCCGTTACACGCTTGCGCCCACATACACGGAAGAATCGCTCACGTGGCTCCTGGCGCATGCCGAAGAGACAACCGAATACGGTCCGCTCAGAAAGATAGCACTGTTCACTCCCGAACATGCGATGCAAGGGTGGGTGCTCTATTATCCGAATGTCGGCGGCACCGGACGCGTTCTGCAGTTGGGTGTATCGGCACTGACAGCCGGCGCGGTCCTCTCGCGCCTCTTCATTGACGCAGGAGACTGCGGCACTCTGGCGCTCACGGGACGGATGGAACCTCAATACGGCGCGGAGTTGTCTGCACAGCATTGCATCTTCACGCGCCGTAATTCGTCGCTCGCGGTTCACTCGAATCACGCGGACATCATGAATGCCTTTCATCGCGGGGAAACATTCCTCACGAGGCGTGAGGAACAGTGAACCCCATGCATGTCGACGGAATATCTCGGTGTCGCCATTGAGTGTCAGCGCACCACATCGGTCGTCAGATGCAGCGCGTGTCCGGCCTGCGGCCGCGGGTCTGCGATCATGCGTCGATACAGAAGCTGCGCCGACAACATGCCGACGAAGGCCATGTTGTCCGTATTCGACATGACACGATCCGCAGTGCACTCCCTGCATTTTGAAAACAGGCGGCGGGCTGCGCCGGGTGCAAACATCCCCGCAGCAGCTAATGCACTTTCGGAAAATGCGTCTTCAACATAGTCCGGAATTGCACCGGTGAGGAAGCTGATTGCATCTGGAGTGCGGTACGGCTGTTTTTGACGCTGGATGATCGGCTCTGGCACGAGTCCGCGCGCTGCATCCTTCAATATCTTCTTTTCCTCCAGACCCGCCAGTTTATAGGCAGCTGGCAGAGCGTTCGAAAATTCGATCACATCCGCGTCCAGGTACGGGAATCGTCCCTCCACAGAATTGGCCATGAGCATCCGGTCTCCCTGCGCCGAAAGCAGATATCCCGAGAGCAGCGTCGTGACTTCAAGATATTGGGCGCGTGCCAGCGGATCCCATCGGCCAAAACGGTCGGGCAGAGTATCCAGTACATTTTCTGCCGGAACGTCGCGCAGGGATGCGGCGGCGGAGGATGAATAGAATTTTTTCAACGCCGACGTCGTGCGCCATCGCGGGTCGTGCGAAAATCCCGGAGCGTCTGCACGCTCAAGTCCCTGTTTCCAAAATTCAAGCGCCATGCCTTTCGTGCTTTGGGGCGACCGTGCAAGATAGGGATAGAGACGGTCGAACAAACGGGGACGGCACAGGGATTCGGGCTGGTGGGACCAGAAGAGCCTGATCTTCGCTTCTCGGAACAAGTCGTATCCGCCAAGCATCTCGTCCGCCCCCTCGCCGGTGAGCACGGCCTTGATGCCCGCTTCGCGTACGCATTTGGAGAGGAGGAACAGAGGCGCCGGTGCTGTGCGCAGTATGGGCTGTTCGGTATGCCAGATGACGTCGGGAAATATTCGCGCAATGTCTCCGCGTGTCACGACGATCTCGCCGTGATCGCTGTCCAGCGTCGATGCCATCATACGTTGAAAAGGCGTCTCGTCGAATTCCGCGTCGTCGAAGCGGAGAGAAAACGTGCGGAAGACACCGTCCTTAGCCATGCGTCCCATTTTCGCAACGAGCGAACTGTCCAGCCCGCCTGAAAGATAGCTGCCCACAGGAACATCCGCCCTGACCATACGAAGGCGTGTAGCCTGCGCGAGGCGCTCGCGGAGACGATCGGCGGCATCACGCGCCGTGTGAAAGGACGGCTCCGTGAGCGCGTCGGGGAATGACATCTGCCAGCAGACTTCGTCGCGATGCGACCCGTCGCGTTGATACGTGCGGACAGTACCGGGAACAATGGCCTGGATCTCGTCGAACATCGTCGTCGGTGCAACCGGTGCCCAATACGTGAATGTCTGGTCGAGACCCCGGCAGTCGATGCGGCGCGGCACCTTCACATCGGCAAACAACGCTTTCACTTCGCTGGCGAAAAGAATGCGGCCGCCTCCTTCGTACACATAGAGCGGACGGACGCCGACGCGGTCGCGCGCGAGCACAAGCGTCCGGTCGCGGGAATTCCATAATGCGAGCGCCCATTGGCCGTTGAATTTTTTGAAGCAGCCGCTCCCCCATGCTTCATACGCATGGATGATCACCTCGGTGTCCGAGTGCGTACGAAACCGGTGACCGAGCTGTTCCAGCTCCTGACGGAGTTCGATGTAATTGAAGATCTCGCCGTTGAAGACGATCCAGAGCGTCTCATCTTCGTTCGCCATCGGCTGCTGCCCTGTGGCAAGATCGATCAGCGAAAGTCGTGCGTGCGCGAGGCCTGCGTATGAATCGCGATACATGCCGAATTCATCGGGCCCCCGGTGGCGAATGGCGTGAACCATTGTTTCGAGCGCTTCCCGCGCGGGAGCCTCGGGTTGATGGGATAACGCAACGATACCGACAATTCCGCACATAGTTTCCCCCGGCGGTATGACTCTGTGAAGCGGGAATGGACATGCTGTGGTGGCGCCCTGACGTCAATATAAAAATAATTGTTGTCTAAATAAACACTCTATTTTTTTACTATTTTTACCATGCCCTTGAATTGAATCGATTATTTCTTATACTATTATATTATGCAGAGAATTAAGCACCTCCTTCAGACACACCATACGATCGTCGTAAAGATCGGCACCAATCTTCTTGCCGACAAGACGAAGGGAATCAATTTACAGCAGATCGATGCGATCGCGCGGAATGTCGCGCTGCTTTCTTCCTTCGGACATCGGGTGGTGATCGTCACATCGGGCGCCATCGGCGCAGGCGTGGCAGCGTTAAAATTGAAAGTCAGGCCGACGACGATCCCTGAAAAACAGGCCACGGCCTCCATCGGCCAGCCGCTCCTGATGGAAGCATACGAGAATGCATTCAGAAAACACTCCCGGATCATCGCCCAGATACTGCTGACGAAGGACGATTTTGTGAACAGGACCCGGTACGTAAATGCCAAGAACACATTCACCGTACTCCTGAACAAAGGCGTCATTCCGATCATCAACGAGAACGATACCGTGGCCGTGGATGAAATCAAACTCGGCGATAATGACAATCTCTCTGCGATGGTCGCAAACCTCATCGAAGCCGACCTGCTCATCATCCTGAGCGACATCGACGGACTGTTCTCGGACGATCCAACGAAAAACCCGGACGCGGTGCTCATCCCCGTCGTCGAAAAAATCACGCCGCAGATCGAACGGCTCGCCAAAAGCAGCAGGAGCGAACTCAGCACCGGCGGCATGGCCACGAAGATCCAGGCGGCAAAGCGCTGCGTCTCGTCCGGCATTGCTATGATCATCGCCAACGGCAAGAACCACGAAGTGCTCAACGAAATTTTTTCGGGCACCTCTGCCGGCACGATCTTCCTTCCCGCCACAAAGGCCTTGACCGTGAAAAAAAAATGGATCGGTTTCGTCTCCCATGCCAGGGGCTCGATCGTCATCGACGACGGGGCTGCAAGCGCGCTCATGCACAGGAATAAGAGCCTCCTGCCCTCGGGCATCACGGAAGTGCACGGAGATTTTCTCGCGAACGATACGATCTCGGTGAGGGATATGCACGGCCGCGAGATCGCACGGGGCGTTTCTGCATATTCGTCCGTTGATCTCGGCAAGATCAAGGGAAAAAAAACAAACGCCATCGAAAAGATACTGAGCCGGAAATCCTCCGGCGAAGTGATCCATAAAGATAATCTTGTCGTGATCGGAGAAAAATAATGCTTGAGGATGTCATCAAACGAAAGGCGCGGTCGGCAAAAGCAGCGAGCACGGTGCTTTCCGGTACGTCGCTGCAGAAGCGCAATGCGCTGCTCAAGGCAATCGCCGCCCGTCTTGCGAGCGAGACCCAGGCAATTCTTTCGGCGAACGGCAAGGATCTGAGACTGGCGGCGCGTACCGGCCTGTCGAAGGTGCTCACCGAACGGTTGACGCTTGACGAAAAGCGCATTGGGCAGATGATCAACGGAGTGAAGGACATCATGGCGCTTCCCGATGCGATCGGCCGCATTCTGGAAACGGTGGACCGGCCGAACGGCCTGCACATCGAAAAACAAAGCGTGCCGCTGGGAGTGGTGGGAATCATTTATGAATCCCGCCCCAATGTGACCATCGATGCGTCGGCGCTCTGCCTCAGATCAGGCAATGCCGTGCTGCTGCGCGGCGGATCCGAGGCGATCCATACCAATAAAGCGCTCGTCAGGATCATCGCCATGGCAGTGAAAGACATGAACCTGCCTTCGGGCTGTGTGGAGTTCATAGATACGACGGACAGGAAGGCGGTGCTCGCAATGATCCACCAGGATGATGCGATCGATGTCATCATCCCCCGCGGCGGCGGCCGGCTCATCAGTTTTATCCGTGCCAACAGCACCGTCCCCGTGATCGCCCACGGCGAAGGCAACTGTCACGTGTATGTGGACCGCAGCGCCGATCTCCCGATGGCCGAAGAGATCGTATTCAACGCCAAAGTGCAGCGCCCGTCCGTATGCAATGCAGCCGAAAAATTATTAGTGCACGAGACAGTCGCACGTGCGTTCCTTCCGCGCATGGCCGCGCGCCTGCGCGGCGCCGGTGTCGCGATCAAAGGAGACCAGCGCGCGCGCGCACTCGTCGCCGGCATCGTGCCGGCCGGTCCACACGACTGGCCGAAGGAATATCTCGACCTCGTCATCGCCATTAAAGTAGTGAAAAATGTGGCCGAGGCGATCGCACATATCGGCAGGTTCGGGTCGCATCACTCAGACGCCATTGTGACGCGGAGCGGAAAAAATGCAGCCCGGTTCCTTCGCGAGGTCGATTCGGCAGCCGTCTATGTCAATGCCTCCACGCGCTTCACGGACGGATTCGAATTCGGGCTTGGGGCAGAGATGGGCATCAGCACGCAAAAGATTCATGCGCGCGGACCAATGGGACTTGCAGAACTGACAACGGTGAAATATGTGATCCGCGGAACCGGACAGATCAGGGTGTAACAGAGCCTATTTCATTCCGCGCTTCTTTTTTTCTATGATCACTTGGATGTCGACCGGCGCCGCGCAGAGCGAACACACGTACCGGCGTGTCGTGTCGTTGAAGTCCGGTTCGCGCGTCTGGCTGCAGTTCGGACATTTGACCTCGAACGGTTTTTCTTTTTTTTGCTTTGCCATGAATTCCGGGAACTTGATGGTGATTGATAGCGCACGGTCAGTATGTGACCTGCGGATGGGGCGCATGTATGGTGCAACGTCCATGTACCCGACGCCGGCGTGTGGAGGCGCGCATGGTCAACTGGAATCCCGCGCCTTCTTTTCCATTTTGGCTGTGTATTCGGGATAGAGCGATTTCGCACAGTCGGGACATATACCGTGTGAGAATTTCGCATCGGAGTGTTTCACCAGATACGATTCGAGAATATTCCAGTATCCCTCGTCGTCGCGTATTTTCTTGCACGATGAACAGATCGGGATCAGGCCGCCCAACGTTTTGACTTCGGCTAGGGCGGTCGTGAGTTCATTCAAGATCCGCTCCCGCTCCTCGATCCGTGTTGTCAACTCGGTGTTGGCGTGTTCTATTTCTCCGTTCCGTTCCTTTAAGATTTCCTGCTGCCGCAAAATTTCATCATTCGCTTCTTTCAATTTACTGTTTTTTTGGCGGACAACTTCCGCTTCGTGCTGCTGCTGTTTGTTTTCAAGTTGTATCCGCTGCCGTTGTTGCGCATACGCCAAACTTCCCGCCGCAATGCCGGTGAACCCGATCACATAGAACGCGTATGCCCACCACGTTTGCCAGAATGGAGGGGTCACAATGATCCGGATCGACGCGCCGGTCATGTTCCAGACATTATCGTTATTCGCACCGAGCACGCGAAAGACATACTCTCCAGGCCGAAGGTTCGTATACGATGCCTTCCGGGATGTTCCGGCGGGGCTCCACTCTGTTTCGAATCCCTCCATTTTGTATTTATAGAGATTCAATTCCGACTTGCGGTAATTCAGTGCAACGAAGTCGAACGAGATGGAATTTTCGTCATGCGACAGGACGATGAGTTTCTTCATTGCTGCGGCAGTATCAAAACGGACGGGCTTATTGAAGACGCTCATCGATGTGATGTAGACGGGCGGAACGAATGTATTGTCGTGTACTTTCTCCGGATGGAACATATTGAAACCGGAATTTCCTCCAAATAATATCGTCCCGTCTTTCGCCTTGAATGAGCTGTTTAAATTAAATTCTTCATCCTGCAAGCCGGCGGCGGTGGAATAGTTTCTGAACTTCTGCGATGTCTGATCGAAGCGGGAAATTCCGTGCATTGTGGATGCCCACAGGTTTCCGTTCCCGTCAACCTCAAGTCCGAAAATTGTGTTGTTCGTCAGGCCATCGGCTTCTGTGTATGCCGTGAATGTTTCAGTGACCGGATCAAATTTATTGAGGCCATGCCAATACGTTCCGATCCAGATCGTGCCGTTGTTGTCCTCCCGAATCGGCGCGGCTAGATTTTCACTCAGGCTGTTGGGTGAAGCGGGGTCGTGCAAATATCGTTTGAACGTTCCGGTTGCCCGGTCGAATTTGTTGATCCCGCCTCCGTATGTGCCGACCCAGATCGTTCCGTTATGGTCTTCAAGGATGGCCCGAACGCTGGCGTCGCTGAGTAGGGTTGTGTCGGTCTTACTATAGGCATACACGGTGTAGCGCTTCGTCCGCCGATCGAACGAGGTTAAACCGCCGGACGCGCCGATCCATAGAATGCCATGTTTGTCTTCGACGATCGTCCTCGTGATGGATGTCAGTACGTTTGCCGAGGGGGGACCGTCGCCTTTACACACGGTGAACCGTTTCGAAGGCCTGTCGAATTGCATCAATCCGCCGCGCGATCCGATCCAGAATTTCCCTTCGCTGTCCTCGAAAATCACCGTGATCACGTTGTCGATCAGACTATACCGGTCATCAGACCGATGTTGGTAGTGTTCACAGAGCCCGGATGTCGGATCGAAAATATTAAGCCCTTTTGGCGTGCCGGCCCAGATGCTCCCCTTGGCATCCTTGTACAGCGAACGGAAGTTGTTGTCCGTGAACAATGTCGTCCGCGGATTTTCATTGCGATAGGTCTGGAAATGTTCTCCTTCGGGATCGTATTTACTGATGCCGCTCGCATACGTCCCCAGCCACAGATTGTCCATGTTGTCTCGGTACTGTGCGATGATCTCGTTGCCGGCCAGGCTCTTCGGGTCGCGGATATCGTTCATCCAGGCGGTGGTCTCGCCTGTTTCCGGTACCAGAAATTTCACACCTGCTCCGTACGTTCCATACACGATCCTTCCCATTTTGTCTTCGGAGATCGTCATCACAGACAGCGAGTCCAATCGCGGCTCCCCGACGGCGGACCCGCGATTGTATCTCGTGAACGTCCCCGTTGCACGGTCCATGAGCACGAGGCCATCGGACAGAGTTCCGATCCAGAACCGCCCCTTCGTGTCTTCATAGAATGACCGGATATAATTATCGGACAATGAACCCTTGGTCTGCGGATCGTGACGATACACGGAGAACGTTCCGGTGGCTTCGTTGTACACATCGATGCCGCCGCCTTGAGTTCCGATCCACAACGTACCGGTCCTGTCGATGTAGAGCGACGCGATCGAATTCATGCTCAGACTCTTTGCATTAAGCGGATCGTGCACGAACCATCGGCTTCTTTTGCTATCGCGGTCGATCCGGTAGATGCCGTTGCGCAGCGTGCCGATCCAGATGTTCCCGTGTCGATCCTCGACGATTCCGACCACATTCCACGGATTGGGACCTGCCGTAGTCTCTCCTTCAGGCCGGTAGACACTGAACCGGTCAGCGACCAGATCGTACACATCCACGCCTTCCGATGTTCCGACCCACATCTTGCCCGTTCTGTCGCGAAGCAGCGCACGAACCGAATTATGGGAAAGCGACGTCGCATCGTTGTCGCTGTGGCGATACACGCGGAACGAGTATCCGTCATATTTGGCCAGTCCGTCATCGGTGCCGAACCAAAGAAATCCCTGATTGTCGCATTGGATGGACCACACCGAATTCTGGGGCAGGCCATGCACAACCGAGAGATTGGTAAATTTAATCGGCATCTCAGCGCGGAGCAACCCCGCAGCAATGATAACGAGAACGGACAGCAGACGATATTGTAACAGCGACATTTTACGCATCAGACCGTTGTAATGGGATTGAATTAACATTCGAGCGTATGGAACCCAATGACTACTTATATGGCAATATAATGGTTTTTTGATCGGTTTACCATGCGCCGGAAATGGTTTGCACTATTTATCTCGCAACTATTGAATGCACCGGGATGCGCCGCGTCAACGCACAAGCACCATTTTTTTCGTCTCATTGAACGAACCCGCCCGCATACGATAAATATAGACGCCGCTTGAATACGCGGCTCCGTCGAAAACAATGGTGTGATGGCCCGCCGATTGTTCTTCGCTCACCAATTCTTTCACACAGCGGCCAAAGACGTCATAGATCGCGAGCGTCACCGGGGACGAGCGCGGAAGGCTGTATCGTATTGTTGTTGAAGGATTGAACGGATTCGGATAATTTTGATCGAGCGTAAATCCGGATACGAGGGCGGTGCTGCTCACCGATGACACCGCGCTTCCTCTTCTCATCGGGAATCGGTATATCCTGTAACTATACACATCTTTGGGAAATGTCATCTCAAACACTGTGTTCCCCGCCGGATCCACCTCAGTTGCAGCGATGCCGGCATACCCCCAGCCGATGAGCGTGTTCCCGTTGCTGAGCCTCTGAGCATTTCCCCAGAAGATGCTCGCCACATCGGGAGTGTTCCGGTAGGACCAGACGAGTCTCGCCGTGTGATTGGCCGCATCGAGCGTATATTCGAGCGCCCGCGAAAAGGGCGTATCGCGATAGACCCCGTTATCGAACAAGAGCAGATTCCCGTTCGGCAGTATGCATGCCGAATGCTGGCCGCTGAATCCCAGCGTATCATTGGTGAACGTAAACTGGTTTTTTTTTCCTCCGAATCGCCACACGACCGCCCCCGTTTTCCGATCGACCTTGGTGATCTCATCCATGTGCCTCACCGAAATGATGAGACCGCCGTCGCGATCCACATCGATGGAATTGATGTGAGTGAACTCGAAGGATTCATCCAGCAGATTCACCTCGGGCCCGACGTCCGTATACGCGTAATGTTCGTCCGCCTTCCATTCGAACACCACACGCTTATATTCGTCCAGTTCCTGGATTGCGTTGACAATAACACGGGCATTGCGGCTTCCTCCCGGAACGATCACGCTCATGTCCACCGTTATATACGCATACCCGATCACGAGCACATGGCCGTTCTCGAGGATCTTCAGATCGTGTTCATCGGTCGTATACCCGTTCTGCGCCGAAAAGCTGTCGACAATGGCGAGCGTTGAATCCAGAAGGAAAAATTTTTTCGCGTCGTAATCATAGTATGTCAGAAAGCCGTTCGCCTGCATTTTGAAATCGGTGCATGCAGAAGACACTTTTTTGTACATGACAGGCCTCCCGCCATTGTCGTACGCGACGAGGTAAGAGCTTCCCGTGCCCCAGTATGGCACGGCGGCAAAGATGTACCCGTCGCCGGTAGTTTTCAGGACACGGATGGTGGGAAGAGGCAGATCGGAAGGGAGACTGTCTGAAACGTTCCACGCGTAATGCTGCTGCGCATGCATCATCGTGCATGTGAACAGAACGATGGCCGCCCCCATGCATGCCACCAGCGTTCTCATTTCACCACGACCAGTTTCTTCGATTGGATGAAATGCCCCGCCTTCAATACGTAGAAGTACACGCCACTCGCCAAGCCACTCGCGTCGAAGCGCAGGATTTTAGACCCGGGCTCCATCATGTCGTCGAAGAGCGTCGCTGCCTCTCGGCCAAGTACGGTAAACACCGTGAGCGTGACATGCGCGCGAATCGGAATGCGAAAACTGATCGCCGTCGAAGGGTTGAACGGATTGGGGTAATTTTGGTCCAGTCCGAATTCCGCCGGCACCTGATGCAGATCGTCAACCACACCCGCAGCTGCGGAAGGGATGGCGAACGTGCGCGGACTCATACCGAAGAGCGCACTGTCTGCAACGCTGGCGATTCGTATTTTGTACGCGGTGTCCGCCGCCATCGATGAAGGAATGGTCCAGGTGTATGTTCCGGTATTCGACACCGAATCCTTGATAAGTAGAAATCGGGCCGGGCCTTTGAACAGATCTATCCTGACCCTGTCCGTACTGTTGCTCGCCCAGCGAATGAAATATTGATACCCACGCGGCCACGCCTCTGCGCCTGCCGGTGCGGTAACGGAAATATATGGTGCGGCGGCGGTGAATCGGCGCACGTCCGACCACGCGCCTGTTGCGGTGAAATTGCGGGCCCTAACCCTCCAAAAATATTTCGCTCCGGGCTTGACGATCCTCAGTGTATCAGATGCCGTGGTTAACAGCGAATCGTTCACGACGAGCGACCGGAAGAGAGAATCGGTTGCAGCCTGCAGATGATATCCTGTCGCGTATCCCCTCGGCCTCCAGAGAAAACCGACCGGACGCCGCTCATTCACACTGTCGCCCTGCACGGGCAGGACCGTGATGGGAGTGCCCGCAAGCGTATCTGCGTCGCTCCAGCAAAAAATAAATTCACCGAAGGCTGTCGTGTTCGCCGTTAGTTCATTGGTCACGGAATTATAGTCTGTCGGCAAGGCCGTGAAATATCCGCTCCCGGCAGTGTCACGGCGGAATACCCTCACCAGATTCGGGTCAGGAATTCCCGTGAGCTGCGCCGCGTCGAAGATCAGGTCTGCATCTATCGTTTCCATGCCCATCTGTGAAAGAACAATGCGCTGAGATGCCATCCACGGCGCCCGGCCGGCAAATTGAGGCATGAGCGGAGCCTGAGCGATTTTTTGAACCGTCGCAATATTATAAAAGAAGGGAGCAAGAACGTTGAACCTGATCTTCACACCGGTTTGTGTGGAGGCGGATGTCCCATTGAACGAATACGTATTGCGCTCAAGCAGCCTGTCGCGGGTGAAGACACCAACCGGCCTGCCCGACCTGTAGGGAAGCCGGTAGACCTGCATGCTCCTGTTCCCCTTGGGAAGCGTGAGCTCGAATGCGGTCGACTTATCGGGATGCACTTCAGTGATCGAGGGGCTGCCGTCAATACCGGCGTCCCCCCATCCGATCAGCGTATTCCCGTTGGCAAGCCGCTGCACGCATCCCTGCGCCGACGCGTAGATATCGGGCGTGTGCCTGTACTCCCACACCAGCTGCACTGTTTTTTTCACTTCATCGATCTTGTATTCCACAGCCCGCGAATAATGCAGGCTCTTCTGATTTCCATTATCGAAGAACGTGATGTTGCCGTTCGCAAGGCGTTGTATGTGATGCTGGTAGGAAAAAAAGAGGGGAGCGTTTTCCTGATGCTCGTTCAGAAATGTAAATTCGTTGTGCTTCCCGCCGAGCCGCCATATGATCTCGCCCGTGTTCCTGTCTATTTTCGTGATCTCAGACAAATGCCGGTTCGAGAGCAATATATTCCCGTCCGTGTCGAGTGTGACGTTGTTCGCGTGCGAATAGTCGATCGCCGCCAACAGGATATCTTCGTATGTATCGGTGATCGCCTGGTAATCGAAGCTGCTCCATTGGAACACCACATTCTTCTGGAGGTCGAATTCCTGAACGAGCGTTCCCTGCACGCTTGCGGCCGGATTGCCGCCTTTGACGATCAGGCTCATGTCGATCGTCTTCTTGTCGAAATACAAGACAAGGGCGTGTCCGTTCGGAAGGAGATGAAAATCCGCATGGCTCATTGCGGCAGGATCGCCTTTGGGGTACGTGTCCGTCACGGTGAAGAGCGTATCGAGAATTTTTACGCTTGTTGTCGTCGGCGTCCGGTCGATGTATGAATACACGCCGTTCGGCTCCGCCTTGAACATGTACGGAAACGGATTGATGCCGAGCCCGATCCGTTTGATTGCAAGCGGCTTGCCGGCATTATCGAGAACCGCCAAATAATTTGCGTTCGTAACCGGCACCCCCGCGCCGATGAACGGAGCCATGAAGAGCTCTCCCGGAGCGGGATTGTCGAGTGCGTTGATCGTGATCGATGGAAAATCGGCGGGCAGCGAATCGAGAACGGCAGTCATCGACTGCTGCCGGGCGCGGCTTTCTTCTCCACCAGGCAGTGAAGATTCCACCGCCGCCGCGGCCGATGCCGAAATGGTCCCTTGCGCCGATGTCCGGAATTCAAATCTGTACCCGTCGATACTCGCGCCGTCAACCGTGCGCAGGCCGGCGGACACCGTCACGATGATCCGTTCATTTTCCATGAACGGCCGATCCGGATTAAAGACAATCGTCTTGTGGTCATCGGACAGTATCGTCCGTCCGCTGTGCGTACCGCTCACTGCGCCCTCGACAGCAACGGCGGACGGTCCCGACATACTCGACACGTCGATCGGCTTCCCGGGTCGGAGTATGATGTTGGCCCCGGCCGAAACAAAATGTGAATTGGGTTTCGGGAAAATATATTCGTAGCGGTGCGGCTCCTGTGCAGCGACACACTGGATCACTCCGATGAACAGATACAGCACCGCCCGAAACATGGTGACCGATCTCATTTTAATAGTAATAATTTTCGGACCTCCGAAAATGCACCTGACTGCATGCGGCAATAATAGACGCCGCTCGAGAAACCGGACGCCAGCCATTGCACCCGGTATGATCCCGGATTCATCACGCCGTTGACCAATGTCGCTGTTTCCTGCCCTATCGCATTATAAATTTTTATCGACACATCACCTGCTGCGGGAATCGAAAATTCGATCGTCGTGGCCGGATTGAACGGATTCGGATAATTCTGACTCAGCGAATACGTTTCGGGCAGTACTTCTACTTTTTCGATCCCGTTCGTCGCATCGGTGGTGATGACGGCCGGCCTGATGGATTCCACATTCCCGACAAAATCTTTTGCCAGCGAATAAAATGAATACTTATGCACTCCCGTTTGGGAGGGCACAACGAGCGAATCGGCATTTGTCGTGCCCACCGCGGTGTATGGGCCGCCATCCATCGACGCATAGAGTGTGACGGACTCTACGCCCGACCCGTTTGCTTCATCGGCCGATTGCCATTTGACAACGATTGTTTTTCCAATGACCTTTTGCGACAGCGGCTTCATCTGCGTGACCGGCGCTTGAAAATCCAATGTGTTTTGATACGTATTTGTTCGTATGGCCGGATTCATATCGAATATGACCGTCGCCGTATTGATCAATGGTGTGCCCGACGCCAGCCCCGTTTTCGGCGATACGGTGAATGCGACCCAGCCTTCACCTTCCGGCGGAGTGACGTTCGGCGGCAGTTCGATGCCTTCGATGGACCAGGTGAGTATGTTGCCCACCCTTGTTTTTTTCCATGCATACTGCGCGCCGTCGTGGCTGGTTTTCCCAAATTCAACAGTTTCCGGATCGTATTCGGGCTTCAGCGTATCCACAATGACCACTTTATAGGCGGGGGCGGTCGCTTCTTTTTTGTTTTCAAAAAGAATTTGATACATCATTTTTCCGGCAGAGGTGATGAATTTTTTATCGCCGAAGCCTTCCGGGCCGACTTTTTCATTCGGATCCCATGACCGAACCAATGTGCCTTTTTTTTGCGTGGCTGTCGAGACGGTGTTCTCGTATTGGTTCCCATCCTGTGTTTCTTCTACACCATACAGACCGGTCTCTTTATAGAACCAGTTGAAGATGCGCTGCCTCAGGTTGGGGGCGATCTTTTTCACATTCGCTGTTGTTGCAGCTGCGATACTTAATGCCGATTCTCCCGCAGGCGCCAGGGTCAGCAATTTTTTTGCGATGTAGCCGCCGACAATTTTCCCGCCGAACACTTTCGCCTTTCCCGGCTGCTGCTCGAGTTCAGTGGGGATGCCACCTTTGACCATGGCGTCGTATCGAGCCTGTTCTGCCGGCGTCAGTTTAAGATTTTCCTCCACTTTATCGCCGATATAATCCATCGCTTTGGTGACAACGAACGTGCCCGCCTTCCATGCCGCCCAGGTGATGACCGCTCCGGCCGTGATCGTGATCGGATCGAAGAACGCCGCCTTCTTGAGCGAGGACAGCTTCGATAGTGGTGCATCGCCATAGACAACGATATCGAATGATCGTTCCTCACGCGGAGCCATCTTCAGCACATAAAAGAAAGCGGATGTATCTTCGCTCGCAGTATAAAAAAGACTGTCCCTCGTCAAGACCATTTTAGTTCCATCGATCAGGGGTATTTCTGCCGAATTTATATGGACCATTGATCCGGTATTCACGGTCATCAAAAAATCATCCACAAAGAGATCGCTGTTATTCACAAAATGGAGAGTGAACCGGCTGGGCGCCCCGATCCGTATGGCCGTTCGTCCGATAATGTCCGTGATGATGGAGGGACGGACGGAAACCGCGTCGCTGCTGGACGAGA
Organism: uncultured Ignavibacteriota bacterium; assembly: GCA_903884005.1. Classification (GTDB taxonomy): domain Bacteria; phylum Bacteroidota; class Ignavibacteria; order UBA10030; family UBA8401; genus CAISDA01. The sequence goes on from CAISDA010000002.1 coordinate 95,470, forward strand.
GAAGATAATCGCCGCTGGACGGAGCATCGATGATCGTGATCGAATTATTCGCGAGATCCCGGGTCGTATTCGTCAACGTTGATAATTGTATCCAGGTCTTTCCGCTGTCCTGGGAATTAAAGATCTGTAATGCCGCTTCACCATTGCTGCCCAACAGATCGTGATCATAGATCATTGTGAAGGATGACAATGATTTATACGGCGTCTTTGCATATGTCGTGATGCGCCAATAACTTTTTACCGCATTGGCGAATGTCTGCGGCACCTGCCTGCCGAACGATTGAACGATGACCGAGTCGATGGTGTTCGTGGATAACACGTTCACCCGCGACCTGAAGAATGAATAATTCTGGGCGGAACTGAATTTTCTTTTCGTGATGATCGTCCCATGGTTATCCAATTTTTCATCGAGCAGGGTTTCCGGAGTATAAATATTCGATCCGAACGCCGCCTGGCACACCGACTTGGCATCAACCGTCAGGTTCGTCAAATAGTTGTCTCCGGCTAAAACAACATTTTCACCGGCCGAGTGTATCGGACAGGTGATGAGACTGCCGAGTACTGTTCGTTCGCCTGATCCCGTTAAATAAATGTTCCCCGCGTCCCATTTCACGGAACTCGATATGTTTCCCGTCACATACATGTTGCCGCTGATGACCTTGTTATTGACAAGGCTGCCGGCAATATTGTTGTAACTGTTTCTGATGGTGCCGTTGTTGGTCAGGCTGCCGGACACGGTGAGCGTGAGGGCTCTTGAATAATACGCCTCGTAGTTCATAATGAGGCCGTTATTGACGAGATTTCCGGTGACGATCAATCGTCCGTCGGGATATGAGACCGATCGGAGCGTATCGGTGAGCGTCACGGTGCCTTCCATAACGACGTTTAAGTTGATGTTCACGATACTCTTCAGGTTAATATTCCCTTTATACGTAATATTGTTTAACGATGCATCTCCCTTGCTGATCAGGTCTGCCGTGTTGATCACCGTTCCGTATGTAAGGCTGCCGGCGCCATCGAGGGTCAACGCGTTGGCCTGCATATTTAAAGAGCCGCCTTTGAGATCGAACGAATTTTTAAAATACAATGGAGAGATCGCAGTGAATGATGCAAGCGTGTCGGAGGCGGCGAATCGCGTCAGAAAATATTTTCCGGCTCCAAGCGCAATCTTATGGTCTGACTTCCCCTTGAAATACGTCAGGTTATTTCGCATGACGCCGTTGTTCGTGATGTTGCCGGACACGGTAAGAGTGAGAGTCTTCCAATAATACGCCTCATAATCCATGATGAGACCGTTGTTCACCAGATTCCCGGTTACGATCAATCTCCCGTCGGGTGACGAGATCGATCGCAGCGTATCGGTGACGGTGACAGTGCCTTCAAACACAACGTTCGAGTTGATGATCACGATACTCTTCACATTGATGTTGCCCTTGTACGTGATATTATTCAGCGAAGCGTCTCCCTTACCGATCAGGTCGCCGGTATTGATCACGGTGCCGCCATAAATATTCCCGCCGCCTTCAAGTGTCAGCGCGTATGACTGCATATTCAACGTTGCGCCTTTTAAATACATGAACCCCCTAAAATACAGAGACGAAGACGCAGTCAACGCGGCAAGGGTATCGAGTGAGGTAAAATTCGTTTCAAATGTTTTTCCGGCGCCGAGCGATAGTTTATGCTCCGCGGTGCCCTTGAAATTCGTGTAACTGTTTCTCATGATGCCGTTGTTTGTGATGTTGCCCGTCACATACAGCGTCAGGATCTTCCCGTAATACGCTTCATAATTTTTGATGAGGCCGTTGTTGACTAAATTCCCGTTTATCGTCAGGCTCCCGTCCGGATAGGAGATCGATTGCAGCGTATCGGTGACCGTCACCGTTCCTTCAAAAACTACATTTGTCGAAACGATCACGATGCTTTTCAGGTTGATGGCCCCTTTATACGTAATGTTCGCCAATGCAGCACCGGCCTTTCCCGTCAAGTCTGCAGTATTGGTGACCGATCCGTTATATATATTTCCACCCGCCTCGAGCGTCAGCGCGTACGACTGCATATTCAATGCGGCGCCTTTTAAATTAAATGCCCCTCGGAAATACAGCGGCGATATCGCCGTGAACGTGCTGAGCGTGTCGAGCGACGTGAAATTCGTTTCAAACGTTTTCCCTGCGCCGAGTGATACTTTATGTTCCGCAGTGCCTTTAAAATTGGTATAACTGTTTCTCATGATGCCGTTGTTCGTAATGTTGCCCGTCACATACAGCGTCAGGATCTTCCCGTAATACGCTTCATAGTTTTTTATGAGGCCGTTATTGACCAAACTGCCGGTGATCGTGACGCTTCCGTCCGGATAGGAGATCGATTGCAATGTATCGGTGACCGTCACCGTTCCCTCAAAAACAACGTTGGTTGAAACGATCACAACGCTTTTAAGGTTGATCGTTCCCTTGTAGGTAATATTCCCCAATGCAGCGTTGCCCTTCCCGGTCAGGTCCGCAGTATTGGTCACCGAGCCGTTATAAATATTCCCGCTCCCCTCGAGTGTCAATGCGTATGACTGCATGTTCAAGGCTGCACCTTTTAAATTAAAGGCGCCCCGAAAATATAAGAACGAATACGCAGTGAACGTGCCAAGCGTATCGAGCGACGCAAAATTCGTTTCAAATGTTTTCCCGGAAGCGAGCGAGAGCCTGTGCTCCGCGGTGCCCTTAAAATTCGTATAACTGTTCCGTATGGTACCGTTATTGGTAATGTTTCCCGTTACATTCAGCGTCAGGGCCTTCCCATAATATCCCTCATAATTTTTTATGAGGCCGTTATTAACGAGACTGCCGGAGATCGTCAAACTTCCTTCTGGATAGGTGACCGATTCCAGCGATCCATTGACAGTAATGTTTCTGCAGACTGCGCCCGCGGTAACACTTACCGGTCCCTCGATTACAACATCGCTGCTTTGGATCGGCACGACGCCGCCCACCCACGTTGTGACATCCGTCCAACTTCCTCCGGTCGCTTTTGATGTAATAGTCTGGGATTGTGCCGCTGAAAATCCCAACAGCATGCCGATAACGCAGAAGAATATTTTCAAGGGATTCATTATTATACTCCTTGTAAAAGTAGTTGTGAGGCCGTAGTGATGTGTGCTGCGATGAATGTAAATATCATAAGAAAATAGAAGAAGTCCTAATGAGAGTCAAGTCGAATCGATACATGCAGCGTCATTGCAGTCTTCCAAGCGGATTGAATGCAGCAGTGCCCGAACCTGAACCTGTTCGGGCACTGTAGTCCCCCCCCCCACGATCGCAAGCAATTCTGTGCCGGGATGCAGAGACACGGCACGCTGCGCCTAGACCCCATATTTATGCTGAAAATATGCGAAAGCGCGATTTATTTCCTTCATTTTTTCTGTCGCCATGTTCTGTATATCGGGGGCCAGATGCGCAACCTTGTCGGGATGGTACAGACTGGCCTGTTCCCTGTATGCGCATTTGATATCCCATTTCGTCACTTTTCCCCGCAAGCCAAGGAGCCGGGCATACCGGATTTCATCGGTCGGATAGTGCCACGTTTGAGCGAACGCATCAGGATCGCGCTCGCTGTGATGATCGTGCTCCGTGCGGCGGTCATGCGGCTGACGGGATTCTTCTTCCGCATGCCCGGCGCGGTAATCGAGCCTGCACGGCCAGTCGAAATGCTCGATGACGTCCCTGCAGAATCCGCAATTGGTGCACGTATCATTCTTGTATTGATGCTGGATAGACCGGCCGTTGCACGCCCAGCCGAAATATTCGATTGCATACGAATCGCATCCGCACTGTGTGCAGACCCCTTTGTGAATTCTATGAGTGTTCATCATTGTTCACCCGTTTTTGTGGACGAACAGCGCATTCGCGTACGTCGGCGGCGCACGGCTCTCAACAGGGTCGCCCGCCGCTTCAAGACTGAAAGACTGCCTTCGACGCCCCCATGTGCCCGTTCACGATCATGGGAAATTCAGTGTATGTGCATAGGACAACATACTGTGATCGTGTAAAAGACACCAGTTAGAATTTTCTTAATAAGAATATTCTAATATAGACAGTGATTTGAAGTTTTTTTTTGCTATAATGAAATCTATGCTGTCCGTATTCACCATAGCGGTGAAGGGAACATGGGGGCGGATGCTTGCGCCCACACACCGTTCTCCCGCTGTGATGCTATCGTCATCCATCATTCGCCACCATTTCAACGGGACTTTTGTGACGCCACTCTCTTCTCTCACGCTTGCAGCGCTCCTTGAACGGAGCACTCGCGAATATGCCGATATGCCCGCCCTCGGATTCGCCGGTGAATCACCCTACACCTATAAAGAATTCGGCGAGCAGGTTCATCTCTGTTCCGATGTGCTGCGAGACCGCGGCGTGCAGCCGGGAGATCGCGTCGCCATCATCGGCGAGAGTTCGCCGCACTGGGGCATTGCCTACTTTGCAGTAACAACCATGGGCTGCACTGCGGTACCGGTGCTCCCCGATTTTCACGCGAGCGAAATGCATCACATCCTCCGTCATTCGGAATGCAGAGCAGTCTTCGTCTCGGAACGCTCCGCCGCCAAACTCGACGATTTTGACCGGACACCGTTCGCCGCATTCATCCTTCTGGACACATTGTCGCTTGTGGAGGAACACAATCACGGAACCTCGCTGAAACAATTGATCGCCAACGGAAGCCGCGAACTGCGGAAGGTCCGCTCGATGGCGCTGCAGTTCGTCGGTCTCCAGCTGGCGGTGCCAAAGGAGGATGATCTCGCCGTCATCATCTATACATCCGGCACCACCGGACACTCGAAGGGTGTGATGCTGACGCACAAAAACATCGTATGGAATGTCCAGGCATCTCAGCATATACCGCCGATGATTGCGGGCGACAGATTGCTCTCGATCCTTCCCCTGGCGCATGTGTATGAATGTTCGCTCGTGCTCGTGATGCCGATAATGGTCGGCGCATCCGTTTCGTATTTGAGAAAACCGCCGACCGCCGCGGTGCTGCTGCCGGCGCTTGCCATCGTGCGGCCGACGGTAATGTTGATCGTGCCGTTGATCATCGAAAAGATCTATAAGTCGAAGATACTTCCTCAGATCCGCAAAAAATTGGTCGGACGCATGCTTGTGGGTGTTCCCTTCTTCCGAAAAAAATTTCATGGCATCGCCGGCAAGAAGCTCAAGGAGATGTTCGGCGGCGAGATAAAATTTTTCGGCATCGGCGGAGCGGCAGTGGCGCCCGAGGTGGAGCAGTTTTTGCGCGAGGCGCACTTCCCCTATTCCATCGGGTACGGCATGACCGAAACGTCCCCCCTCATTGCCGGTTCGATGCCGAAGATACAGCGCTACCGCGCGATCGGGCCGATAGTGCCCGGTCTTGAAGTGCACATCGATGCTCCGGATCCGACTACAAACATCGGCGAGATCGTGGTGCGGGGGCCGAGCGTAATGAAAGGATATTACAAGGATCCGGAACGCACGGCCGAAGTGCTCTCGAGCGACGGATGGCTGCATACCGGCGATCTGGGATTTTTTGACGAGGACGGACATCTCTCGATACGCGGACGACTGAAGAATGTCATACTCGGGTCGAGCGGAGAAAACATCTACCCCGAAGCCATAGAATCCATCATCAACCGGGCAGACTATGTGCTCGAATCGCTCGTGTATCAGGAAGGCGGTGTGCTGGTCGCGCGCGTCTTTATGGATTATGAATCTCTCGAGCGCGATGCGGCCGATTCGGGCAATGAGGCGAAAACGCGCGAGCAGATCGCACGACTACTCGATGACCTGAAGCACACGGTCAATTCGCAGGTATCGGCGTTTTCAAAACTCTCGCGCGTGATCGAACAGGTGGAGCCGTTCGAAAAAACGCCGACACAGAAGATCAAACGCTATCTCTACATCTCCCGATAGCAGGGCACCAAGGAAAGGCAGCGGCACTGAATTCGACGGGGGAGACCGCATCAGGCGATCTCCCCCGCTTCGTTCGCGCCTCTGTTCAGTAACAAAACACTATGTTTCGAATGGCGGACTCCGGCAGAGACTGCAGGGCTCCGGGGCTGTCATGCCGTCTGCACAGCGATGCAGATCATGTCGTCAGGAGTGCGGTGATGATCGCAGCGGCCTGTTCGAGCTGGAGGATGTCGATGAATTCCCCCGTCGTATGCGCCTGCGCAATATTGCCTGGTCCGAAGACGACGCTTGGGATGCCGGCCCTGTTGTACTGGCCGGCGTCCGTGCCGTAGGGAGCGGATTCGACGACAACCCCGCCGATAATTTTCGTCACCGCATCGGACAAGAGCGTAACGATCGGCGCGTGCTCCGATACTTCCATTCCCGCCGCCGATAGATACGGCGGATCGAATTTCCAGTCCGGCATTCCACTAAGCGCATCGGCAGCGAGACGAAGCGCGTCCGCTGCCGATTCACCGGGCATCATCCGCCGGTCGATCTCAATGACGCACCCATCCGGAACAACATTCACGACCTGCCCGCCTTCGATCGTACCGACATTCAATGTCGGTGCTCCAAGCAGCGGGTGCGGCGCCTGAGTCTGCAGCCAGCGAGCGTGTTCTTCAAGCCGTGTAATGACGTGAGCCATTGCATAGATGGCATTGCGTCCCCGTGATGGAAAGGCGGAGTGGGCCGCAAGTCCCGCCGTGCGCAGTTTCCACCTCAGCACGCCCTTGTGAGCGCGCACGATGCGAAGCTGCGTCGGCTCTCCGACGATCGCCATATCTGCAGCGAGCCCGCGGGCAACGAGGGCTTCCGCGCCCGTGAAACCGAACTCCTCATCGGCAACCGCAGCGAGTATGATATTGTATTTTGGTTTCTTGCCGGCGGTCGTCATCGAACAGACTGCGTGCATGAATGCCGCAAGCGATCCTTTTGTGTCGCACGATCCCCGGCCGTAGAGCCTCCCCTGATCGATTGTCGCGCCAAACGGATCGATCGTCATGCCCTCAACGAACACCGTATCGAGGTGCGCTTCGAGCATGAGCGTTTCTTTCGCACCGGCGTCGATAAACCCGACGACATTCGGCCGGTTGGGCGATACATCATACTGTTCCAGATCGATGCCGCAGCGTTTCATCGTGCCGGCAACAAACGAGGCGATATCCTTTTCGCAAAAATTTCCCGAAGCCTCCACCTTCCCCATCGGATTGATGCTGGGGATCGCCACGAGTTCCTTCAGAATATCGACGCACGATTTCATGACACGCCCTCCACAAGGGCGAAGACACGGGCCGGAGCGCCGTCTCCGTGCTCGATCAGCAGCGGGGCGGAGATGAGCATCACGTTCCCTTCGCTCAACTTCGAAGTGTTGTTCAGATTTGTGACCAACGGAATACCCTTCTTCAAAAAAATATAATGGACATCGAGCGTGTACGGCGTATCCGCGGCAATGAGGGGAACTCCGAGCTGCACAAGGTACTCCGCCGCATCGTTGGTGAGCGGCGGATATGTTTTGTAATACTCCGCATCGCCGAAGCGGGCATCCCATCCCGTTTTCAGTATCACGGCGCTCCCGCGCGGTATCGGCAGCGACTGCAATTCGTCGGCCGTGATGCCTTTCTGCGCTTCGCGCGGCGAAAGGTCGCAGACGAATGCTTCGAGCATCCAGAGCCGCGTATCGTATTCGTCGATGCCGCGTCCGCCTTCGAGCACGTGCCGGGGCGCGTCGATGTGCGTGCCGGTATGCGTGCCGATGGTGATGGCAGTGACAATGCAACGGTGCTCTTCGTAGTTCGCCGTCTGTGTCACCTCGGTCGCCGGATGCCATGGGAAATACACGGGAATGCGCGGCGTAATCGGATGTGTCAGGTCAATGAGCATATGAGTATTTTTTCCTGTCGGCATTGCATGGTAACATTTCGTCTGCGGCGAACTTTTTTTCCCCCGGTAACTCACTGCCGTTGCATCTGCGCACATGTAGGGCGAGCTGTCAGCTCGCCCACGCCGCGAAGCAGTGCGAGTTTCCATTAGTCACTTATGAGATGTCGCTGGGCGGTCGATTTTTTACACAGCCTTGCAGAATGCTGCCGCATATCGCCTGTGCCTGGAGCCCGTCGATACCCGTCGACCACAGAGACGTGCCATGCTCGAGATGCGAAAACACATTGTCCGCGGCGCATGCGAGGGCGTTCAGGTGACCGGTTGCTATGGTTGCAACCGGGCGGAGGTCGCGGAATCCGGGATACATCGCATTGTCCCTCACCTCGTACATTTCTATCGCCAACCCGGAATCGACAATGCGCACTCTCTGCCGTTCAAACACAAGATCCATCTCGAAGATGGTGAACGCGCGGCTGTCCACCGCATGCATGAAAAATTGCGAGCCGCCGGTGAGCGTCAGCACCGCCGAGCACGACGGATCATCGTCGCGCCAATCCTGCACGGACGACACGGTCCGGACATCGTCGATCTTCCCGAGCAGAAAATGTATCAGGTCGATGAGATGCGAACCGTTATGCATCGTCCCCTTGCCGTACCAGCCGCTTCCGGACAAGCAGCGCCCGAATTCGCCCGAGGCGATCCGTGTTCTCAGGTCTTGCACTTCAGGCACGAACCGCCGCGAAAAATTCACCGCTAAAGAAATTGAACGCTCTCGATACAACCGAACGATCTCCTCTGCTTCGTCCTCTGTGCCGGTCATCGGCTTCTCGGCAAAGACAAGCCGAAGCGGGCGATCGGACAGCGTCTTCAGCAGACGATAATGCGTCTCATCGGGCGCCGCGATAACGGCAACATCTATCCTCTCTTCGTGAAATGCCTCGGGGATCGATGCGAATGCCTTCCCGCCCCAGATCTCGGCGGCCCTGGCCGCCCGGTCAGGGCGCGCATCCACAAAACCAACCAGCGAAAACCCCGGATGTGCCGAAAAGGCATGGGCATGAGTCTGTACAGAGGAACTCTGCGGCAGATCAAGGAATGCGCCTATGCGGCCGGCACCTATGATGAGAACTGTGCAACTCATGGCGTTGTATCGGCGATCCACTTGATCGCATCGACCGGACATGCCTCGAAGCAGAGGCCGCATCCGGTACAATTGTTCGCAACAACGATCGCGGTCTGTCCGAATGTATTCTTGCCGGTCTGCTCCATGACGAGCGCATCGAAGAAACACACAGGCACGCACCTGTCGCATGCGATGCACTCTTCTTGCGCAACGATGGCGATCGGCGCGTACGCGCCGCCGAGGTCGGGCGGGAATGGTGTCAATCCTTTATAGCGTTTATTTCCAGACATTGCGCGCCCCCGATTTCGGTTCGCCCGGCCAGCGCTGGATCTTCTCCGGTTTGGTCATCTGCCTGAGCGCCTTGCCGCGAATGTCGTCCAGCGATTGAATCTGTTTTCGCTGCATATACGATTCAATGTCCCGGTTCATTGCCGCTACCGCATCCCAGCCGTTGACCATGACCGCAGACAGCACCTGCACCGTCGTGGCTCCCAGAAGAATATACTTTATGACGTCCTCGCCGGTCATCGTCCCGCCTGTTGCGCTGATCGGTATCGAAAGATGCTGCGCAGCTTCCGCGACGTGCATCATCGTATAATATTTTGCCCATGGTCCTCCGATCCCTCCGTAGTACCCGTGAAGGATCGGCTTTTGTTCCTCGATGTCGATATCGATGCCGCGCATGCGGTTGCATAATGTGACGGCAGACGCGCCGCACTGCTCGGAGACGATGCATTGATGGAGCAGATCCGGCGTCGATGCCAGTTTCACAAGCACGGGGATCTTCACCGATGCCACAACGGCCTGAATGCCGGCCACGAATGTCGTCTCGAATTCGAGCGACCCCGGCCGGTGGGGTGAGGAGATATCCATTTCGATGGCGTCTGCGCCGCATCGTTCAATGTTCGCCGCCAGGTACGCCCAATCTTCGGCCGAGTCTGCAAATGCGCTCCCGATGATCGGCACATGCGCATGCTTCTTCGCTTCCTCAATGAACGTCCAGTAATCCGCCAGAGTGCCGCTGTATCCCTGTTCAAACGCGAAGAGCGTGAACTGCTTCGATCGCCCGCCGATCTGCTTGTCCCAGTCGAGCAGCTTGTACCGGGGACGGGGCCATTGGCGCATGTAGGCGAATTTGTCGGAACAGACGGTCTTCAGCACGATCGCTCCGGCGCCGTGTTCCTCCGCCGATGCGATCTGATTGACGTCATGACTCGCCGGCCCGGATGCGATCATGACCGGACTGCGAAGGCTGGCCCCGAGAAAAGATGTGGTCATAGGCATGGGAACACCATTTCCTGCACTTTGAATGGTTGCATCGCGGCGGCATCGACCAGGTGGCAATTGCCAAGCCCTTCAGCGATCTCGATCATGCCGCTGCGCACTTCGATCAACGGCCGTATGATGTCGCCGGTGAACCACCGCTGTGACGATTCCACATCCGTCGGGTAGAGAAAATTAGGCAGCATCGCCAGATGCGCGGTTTGTATGCCGCCGATCCCGAGTTCAGGCATCGTTCCTGCCCACACGGGAATCCCCGCGTCGGCGCAGAGGTCGTGCATCGCCTTCGCATGCTGCAATCCGCCGACGCGCTGAATCTTGATGTTCACGATCTTACAGCTCTTCATTCTGATCGCCTCACGCACGGTCGCACAATTGTTCGCGCTCTCGTCGAGACAAATGGGCGTGGCCATCGCGGCTTGCAGCGCAGCATGCCCTTCGAGATCGTCTTTGTGCAGCGGCTGTTCGATCATCATCATACCGAACTCGTCGAGGCGTTTCAAGTGACCAATGTCGTTGCGCGAATACGCGCAGTTTGCATCGACCATCAACGGAATGTCTCCGAACACACGCCGCACGTGCGTCAGCGGCTCAACGTCCCACCCCGGCTGAATCTTGATCTTCAGGCGTTTGTACCCTTCCACCATGAAGCGTTCGATGGCTGCAAGCAGATCAGGAATCGCAGGATAGATGCCCACGGCGAGCCCCGACTCAACCGGGCGGCGCACTGCGCCGAGCTCGGCATACAGGGGACGGCCGTTCTTCTGCGATTCTATATCCCACAGTGCCGTCTCGATTCCCGCGCTCGCAAACGGGCTCCGGCTGCGCGCGTCGAGCATATGGTTTGCCGAATCGATCGATACATCGCCCATGCCAAGGAGCGCCGGCACGAGTTCAGCAACAAGCATTGCCCACACGGACTCCGGCGTGTCGTCCGAGTAGAAGCCGCCCGACATCGGCGAAGCCTCGCCGTATCCGGTCAGTCCGCCGGAGGTCACACCGATGATGATGCCGTCCTTCTCGCTCACCGAGCCGTTGCTGATCCGGAACGGCTCCACCAGCGGCACTCGAACATGCGTCAATGTAATTCGTTCAATGGTCATTGGATGATTATTTTCTGCGGACCGGATTTTTCAATTCGCCGATGCGCTCGATCCTGCACGACACAATGTCGCCGTCCTTGATTTCCTGGATTCCATGCGGCGTCCCTGTCGATATGACATCGCAGGGCTCCAGCACGATGTCCTTCGAGATGAATTCGATGAGCGTCGGTATGTCGAACACGAGATGCTCCGTATTCGATTTCTGTCTGCTCTTGCCGTTGACCTTGCATTCAATGCCGAGGCGCACCGGCGCCGGTATTTCATCGCTCGTCACGATCCACGGCCCGAGCGGTGTAAATGTATCGAAACTCTTCGAACGGAACCACGGGTGATTCTTCTCGAGATCCTTCGTCTGCAGTTCGCGCGCGGTGACGTCGTTGATGATCGAATAGCCGGCGATGTATTTATGCGCGTCCTTCTTTTTAATGTTCGATGCCCTCCGCCCGATGACGACGGCAAGTTCCACTTCATGATCTATCCTCCCCTTGTCGCGCGGAAGAAGAATGGCTTCGCCGGGACCGATGACGGATGAGCCCGCCTTCATGAAGAGGATCGGTTCCGTGGGCACATCGAAGTTGCCTTCCTTTGCGTGCAGCCTGTAGTTCAGTCCGAGCGCGACGATCTTCGGCGGACAGCCGATCGGCGCCTTCATCACTGCAGATGCCGGCACGGCAAGGTGCTTGAGCAAGGTATGATCCTTCGCAAACGCGACAACGGCGGAGATTTCCTCCGCGTCGAATCGCTGAGCATTGATCAATTGGCTGATAGTACAAAAACGCATTGCCGGCTTTTTGGTGACAAGCCATTGATAGGCAATGAGAGCATCCGTATAGTTGATCCATTTCCCCGCGCAGTCTACGCCGATCATGGATGTTCCTGAAACAACAAATTGTGCGATTTTCATTGGTGCCTGCTCCCGTCATTGTTGAGTGTCGATACCGCGTCCGCCAGAATGATTGACAACGATGTACGTAAAATTACATCACGTTTCCTGGACGGAAGCCTTGAGCGTTATATATTTTTTTTGCAACTACTCACCGCCCTCTCTCGTCCATGTCCGAAGGAGCTCGAGCGGCTGAAGAAACCAGGCGCACAGTGTTTGCCGATTGACGCAGCTCCCGAATTGTTCATGAGGGTTTGGATTTTTTCCGGCTGTACTGCAGCAGCACCGCGCCGATCGCGAGCAAGACGGCTCCCGCTACGACGTTGATCGATGCCGGGGCGATTGCCGTACCCGGAACCGCGATGCACAGCACAAGAACGACTCCCAGCACACAACACACCTGCCCTAGAAGCTGAAACACTTTAAATGCCGCCGGATCAAATTTCACATCGGTTTCGATCACGGGTATCCTCAAATCCGCATCGAGTCTGGCGAGTTCCTCATGCCGCGGGTCTTCAGCGCGGAACCAGTATGCGGAGCCGAAAAAAACGACCGAAGAGACGATCGATTCAGACAACATATTACGAACAAACGCGTATTCTTTCCAGACCCCCAAGGTCATCAATGTTATCGCGACGATGATCGCGGCGGAGCACGACGCGATGCCGGACCACCACGGCGTTTTCCTGTACATCATACCCAGCGCCACGGGCATCGAGAACGCAGCCACAAGGGAATAATACTCGAGCGCAAAATTAAACGCTCCTCCAAACCGCGGTATGTACCATGCGACCGTCACTCCCATCACGCCCACAACGAGCATGGTGATCCTGGCAACATTCATTTGCTTCTTTTCCGACGGCCCCGTTCCGGCATACCGCTTGTACACGGGCACATAAATATCGCGTGTTGTGGTGATGGCAAGCCAGTTGAACGTGTCGTTCGCATGCCCCAGCGTGGCCGAAAGGATCGCTGAAATGACAAAGCCGATCATCCCATGCGGCAACAGCAGCAGCGCAAGACTGACGAACGACGCCTCGGCCGGCACCGCAAACGACGGCCACAGAAGAGTGATATTCGGAAAAATGATGCGCGACGCCATCACGGGAAGTATCCACAGCAGCGGTCCGATGAGGCACAACACGGCGCAGAGGAGCGCCATTTTTTGCGCGCCCTTTTCATCCGGCACACTATGATACCGCTGTATCTGTCCCCAGGCGACATTATATCCGAGCATCGCAGACATCAGATAACAGAAGAGGAAGAGCGGACTCGCCACCTGACCTGCGAATGCAAAGTATCCTTTCGGCGCATCATTCCAGAGACGCACTGCGCCGGCCAGGAACCCGCCGCCCTGTCCCAGATACATAAAGGACACCGGAAAGATGATGACTGTCATCACAATGATGATGACGGATTGAACGGCATCGGACAACACAGCCGCCCAGATGCCGCCGATCACCGTGTAGAGGATCATCACCGCACCGACGATGAGGATCGAGAGCTGAAATCCGGTCACTTCAAAACCGTTCCATGAAAATATCTGTCCGCTGAAACCGAGCGCGGTCGAGACGAAGATGCAGAGAATGTACAGTCCCTGCCCGATCCCCACCGTTTGCGGAATGATCGCGGTGACGGAATAGAAGTATGTCGTCGATGGAGAGAACCGCCGTGTGAGGAATTGCAAGGGCGAATTGATCCGCGCGCGTCGCCATCGTTTGGCAAAATAAAAATAGCCGACAACGTACGCCCAAAATGCGGACGTGAAGATAGGCACCGCAGTGATCCCGTTCACATACGTGAACCCGGCGGCGGCCACAAACATGAATGCCGAAAATCCGGAGATCCAATTTGAAAATCCGGCGAGCACCCAGGGAATTCTTCCGCCCCCTTTGAAAAATTCATCGGTGTTTTTATTTTTCCTCGCCGAAAATATTCCGACCCAGATGATAATAATAAAATAGAATGCAATCAGTATATAGTCGATGGCGTTCGCCGTGTTGAATATCATCTGTTCACTATCCGATCGTCGTATGTGATGGGCAGCTGTTTCATGCTATGGTGTTCCTGCTCCTCGCTGCATGCTTTCGCTCCGTCGTTGCCGCGGCAGCCGATGCGCAGTATCGAGTCTAGAGTTTTCTCACGCGTCGTATGATCTTCTGCATGTTCAGTCCGAGGATCTTCGTTTTCTCCTCTGCAGTGCAGTGTGAATACGTCACCCATCCGAACTGCGGGATCGGATCGCGCATCGGCTGATCCGTTCCGAAGAGCACCCGATCGGCCCCGACCTGCTTCACCATGAATTCGATGATCTTGAACGTGACGGAGGTCAATGTGATCTCGAGTGCGATGTTGGGATGTTTGAGCGCAGCCTCGATCGCGACGCGCGCGTCGCGATACGATCCGCCACAGTGCGCAAGGATGAACATGATGTTCGGATATCGCGCCGCCAGATCGTCGATCTCCACTGCAAAGTTCGGCGAGGGATGCATCAGCGCGAACGCGTTCATGCGGTTGCCGTATTCGTACCACGGATCCCAGAGCTTATCGTTATAGGCAAGGCCCGTCATCGGATTATAGGGCTTGATGCCCTTGAAGCCGTATCCTTCATAGATTTTTTTGAGTTCCCGCTGCCAATCCTTCACATACTGCGGCTGCAGTGTCGCGTAGCCGCAATAGAATTTTGGAAATTGTGTGATCGCATCGTGCACGATCTCATTGCCTTCCTCATAATCGGCCCAGAGGCCGAGCCAGGAACTGATGCAGACCTTGCTGATCCCCATGGTCTTTGCGCGTTCCTTCATGCCCGCCGCATCGGAATGCGGCTGGTACATGAAGCCGACGCCGTTGCCGCCATTATGCGAGATGTGCGCATGCGCATCGATCACGAGCACATCGCGCAACGGCTTGCCTTCCTTCGACAATTCAAGGATCGGATCGCGCAATGCCCGCTTCTTGTACGCGCGTGGAAGCGCCGGCAGTTTCAGCAGGCGCGCGAGATTGCCGCCGGCGATCAACGCTTTGTCCTCGTCCGCGATCACGGAATAGTCGACAAGCGATTTCGCCGCACCAGGCGATTTGCTCAGGGCTCCGGTGCCGAAGAGAAGGCGCTCCGGACCGAAGCGGCCGACGAAATCCTCCAGGATCCGATTGCCCTGATGGGCCGAAAATTCAATATGCAGACCCGGGTGTTTGGACATCAGCGTGATGAGGTACCGCGTGGCATCCCATCGGGATCCCTGCAGCAGCACATTGAGCCGCGGATGGAGCGTCAGCATCCGATCGAGGTCCGTCAACAGCACCTGGTTGAACGGTTCGGTGATGTCCGGCGCGTACATGTTTCCGCCTTCGAGCAGTAACGGGATCTCGCATTCCTCGAGCTCTTTCAGGAGCGCCCCGCATGTGTATTCGTCGAAGAAGTAGTGCTGTATGCGCGGAGACATTCTGGCCGCGCAAATGCCGTGTGCCCGCATCTCTCCGACGATCACATTCGGTTCGGGCATCTCCCCTGTCATGTGAGGCATCACAGACCAGACGCCGAACAAGCGCGGGCTTTTTTTCAGTTCCCGGAGAAGCATCTGGTTGCCATAGGCAGGGTCGTATTCTTTTCCCGCGGCATGCGAGATGAGCGCGCCGTGTATGCCGCACCACTCCATTTCGTCCAGGAGCGCTTCTGTCGTATACTCGTTCTCAACATCCTTCCGGCCGTATTTGCCGACCATGGCATAACTGTCAATATAGATGCGGGAATTCATGGGTGATCCTTTGTATGTCGTGTAAAATAAATTAGTGCGCTGCAGCGATTCGTCAATGATAGAACGGCACCGTTGTCGACCGTTCGTTCGGCTCGCACTCGAGCGCCCGATGCAGGGCTCTTCGCGCTTTTTCCGCCGCCTCGTGAATATCCGATTCCTTGTGCGAGTAACAGATGAACCATCGGAGATTTGCAAAGATCCCTTCGCGGTACAATTCCCGCTGCCACAGATACGCGAGCCGTTCATTGAACTGGATGTCGGGCGTCGTGAATTTCAGCCACGAAGCCACAGGCAGTCCCATTGCCTTACCTTCCACGCCGATCTCTTTCGCCATCGCATCGAAATGCTCCATGAGCAGCGTTCCCATCGCCCACAGATGCTCGTGCACCTTCTCGCGTTTCATGATTTTCATTGTCGCGATCGCGGCCGCTATGGAGAGCGTCTCGCCGGCATAGGTGGTCGTCATTTTGAACCGGTCGAGCGTCTGCATATATTCACGCTTGCCGACATACGTCGAGAGTGGATACCCGTTGGCAATCGCCTTCGCATAGCTCGCAAGGTCCGCGTCCACGCCGAAAAATTCCTGCGCTCCACCTAGCGCAAGCCTGAATCCGGTCAGCACCTCATCCATCACCAGCAGGATGCCGTGTTCGCGCGTAAGCGTACGCAGATAGCGGATATACGATCCGCTCGTGTCTTCGTTGAAATCGTACGGAATGGAAATGATGCAGGCGATCCGTTCTCCGTATCGGCGCACCAGGCGTTCAGCTTCTTCACAATCGCCCCACGGGATCACTTTCACATACTCTTTCATGAACTCAGGCACGCCGTTGTTCGGACTGTCTTCAGTTGCGAACCAGTCCGGATAGCCGTGGTAGCCGCTCATCAGTATCATATCGCGCTTGGTGTACGCCCGCGCGATACGGACATTGCTCAGGTTCGCATCCTCTCCCGTCTTCATGAACCGGCACATCTCCGCGTTCGGCACTGTGGAGCGGATCATCTCCGCCAGTTCAAGCTCGCGCGGACTCGCCATGCTGAAGAGCACGCCTTTCTGCATCTGTTCGCGCACGGCGTCATCGACCTCGTCATAGCAATAGCCGAGCGTCACGGGACCGAGGGAGAGACGAAAGTCGATGTATTCTTTCCCGTCCATATCCCAGAGCCTGCACCCTTTGCCGCGCTCGATGAACTTCGGCATCGTCTCGTTGAAGAACGGGATCGGCCGCTTCGCATTTGTTTGCGTCCCCCACGGTATGAGCGAGAGGGCCCGGTCAAAATACTGGTCTGAGAGTTTCATGATAGTCGTAAATAAAGTAATGGGTGCATTATGCCACTGTAAATATCGGAATGTCCCCGGCGGTTTCGATGGAGACATTAATCTCCTTCGCATTGTGTTTCCCTTCAACTCTCCATACCGTTCCTTCGCGGCGTGCAGAGATCCGTCCGTGCAATGGCTCTCCCTTCTGCGCGGTGCAGACCGTGAGAATGTCGTGCGCCGTCGCAGATGACGATTCCAATTCCGCATACGGATAGATCCCGAGGTCTTCGGCAAGAGCAAGCGTTCCGGCCCTCACCACACAGTCGTGCGATGAAAAAACTCTGCCGTTCAAACTCACACCGGGACGGTCGATGTAAAATTCATTCCCCTCGGTTCTCACCTTTCCGTTCTTGTCGTCGTTGAACACCTGGAATCTCGCCTGCACGGCGGCCTTCCCCGCACTCATCTCAACCGTATCGAGAACGAGAAACACGTCGGGTTTAAGGAACAGCACGGAGCGAAAAACTTTTTTAACGTCCGGGATCACCAGCTGATACGCGTCTGTGGCATCGCTCGACAAGGTAACGCGTCCAGGAGATGCGTTGTATGCCAGGATGCGTGCGAATGCCCACGACGCATTGGTCCCCTCTTTTCCGTCATGATACTGATGCCCCTTGCCGTCGATGAGCAGTGCGGTATGGGCCTCCGTTGTTCGCAGCAGCCAGCGCGGCTGCGTGTGTGAATAGGCGGCGTTGAACGGGTCATGGAGCAGCCGCTGCCCGTGGGCGGCGAAGATGATGCTGTTCCTGTCCGCATGTTCATGATTGGCGGGCGGCCCGCTCCTGAACGCAAGCACTGAACTGTCTTTGTCCCATCCGCTGCGCGAGACAATAATGCCGGTGCCGAACCTCACATCGAGAAGATCATTGCCCGGCTGCTTTGGTTTGACCGCAGCATCGAACCACACCAGGCCGGAATAATGTTTCGGCTCGCTGACGTTCAAGGCGACGTATTGTGCGATCGGATCGCGAAGTTTTTTTGCGGCCCATGCGGCCACCGAAATATCCCCAATGCCGTGCGCATCGCTGAAATTCACGGCATCGGCGGGTTCATGATCGGTCGGCATTGTCATTTGCAGCGCATAGCGAACGCCGCCGGGATAATTGATCAGACTCCGCTCATCGATTCCGGTTTTCCGATAGAGCACTTCGAGAAAAAGTGTCAGATAGAGTGCGGTGTATCCCCAATAGCCGACGCCTTCGTCATAGCTCCCGTCGGTATGGAACATCGGCGCGAAACTCTTCGCGCTCTGCAGCGCCATGTCCAGCCACTGCTCCGCCAGCGGGTGTCTGCCCCGCAGGTGACACGCGGCAATGCCGAGTCCGGCAATGGGGATCACCTTGAGATTCGTCGAATTCAGAATCAGCGGCCAACGGCTGAGGTCGAAGCGGAACGTATAGTCCGATTCGGGGTCGATCCCCCATCCGCGCACACGGTCGGGATATTTCAATCCGTAGAGCGTCAGGTAGCATGCGGGTGCTCCCTTCTCTCCGATCTGGCGTTCGATCTCGGCAAGCATCGCCGGCTCGATCGAATCTTTAAGCCAGTCGCAGGCAAACGACATCGCAACGCTCATCTCCGATGCGCGCTGGAGCCCGATCGTCTGCTTTCCGCCTTCCTGAAAATAATCCCACTTCTTGTATTCCAGCAGCTTTGTGATCGCCAATTTTGCGACCTCCAGCTGCAAGGGATCACCGGCCACAGCATACGCGAACGATGTCCGTTCCAGGATCATTCGCGCATTATTTAGATGCAGCACATGATTGTTCAAGCGGAGGTCTTCGGTCAGGAATTTTTTGTCCGCCTGTAAGTCTGCTTCGGAAAAAGTTTTCCACAGCGGTGAAAAACGCGGATGCGCCAGCGTGCGCTTGATGCGCGGAACGTCGGCCGCATCGAACAAGAGCGAGTGCGAACCGGTGTGTGTTCCGGCGGCCGCGGCGGGACTATCGATGAGGGATAATAAGGGAAGAGAGAGTGCGGAAACCGCTCCCGCCTGCAGGAATTTTCTGCGCGTGATCATTGCAGGTTATCCTTTCAGAAGTTGGTCGGATGTGTGCGTCTGCTCACAGGCGTGCGTGTCTCCCCGCCGGCAGATGTATTTCACATTTCGAAATTATAATACTGATCTTGGTGAACAAATGCCATAGGTGATATTTAATTTTATCTATGAAACGCAGAAGCAGTCTGTAAAGTGCGCCGCCGCACTCACCCGCATGCGATAACCTTGCCGTTGTCCGGTTCGAGGCCGGGAACAACGGTGCTTCGGAAGTCGTCTGTATTTAAATATATATGCAGTGACGATGGAATTTTGACAATAATATCGTATTTTTAAATCTACCATTGTATTTCCATTATCCTCGACACAATACTCATGAGCCATCAAAAAACAAATCGTCTTGCAGCGTTCGCTGTTTTCATCATTTCCATCCTGACCTATCTCTACACGCTGCCGCCGACAGTCGTTTTTTGGGATGTGCCGGAACACAGCGCCGCATCGTATCTTCTCCAGGTGCAGCATCCGCCCGGATCGCCGCTGCTTGTGCTCGTGATGCACATCGCGTCCATGATCCCGCTCTTTGCCGACATCGCCGTCCGTATGGTGTTCGTCAATGCGCTGGCCAGCGCGCTGGTTGTCACATTCTTGTATCTGATCACCGTCCGTTTGATCCTGATGCGGCATCATGTTCCGGTATCGGCGTTCGACAAGATCGCCGTCTACGGCTCGTCAGCCATCGGCGCACTCGCGTTGACGTTCAGTACGACGTTCTGGTTCAATGCCATCGAATTGGAAACGCGAAACACCAGTCTGCTTTTTACGGCAATGATCATCTGGCTCGTCCTCCGCTGGCACGAAAAGTACGACAAGCCGAAGAGCGATGTCTATCTGCTGCTCATCACGTTTCTTGTCGGTTTGACAACGGGGATACACATTCACGGACTCCTTGGATTCTTCGTCGTGATCCTTGTGGTGTATTTTCGATTTTATAAACATTCGCTCAAACACTTTTTGTTCTCGGCCGATATCATCAAATTCGGAGCCGTGGCCGGACTGATCTTTTTCAGCGTCTATCCCGGCATCGTAAAATGGTATCCGTCCATGCTCGACGGCGAAGTGTTCGGCCAGCAGTCTGAACTGTGGATACTGCTCGCCATCGTGCTGCCTGTCGCTGCGCTCATTCTCGTGTACGTCTCCATCAAGCAGAAGAAACGGATTCTCAACATCGCCGCGCTCTCGTTCCTGTTCATCCTTCTCGGATATTCCGTCTATGCCGTGGTCTATATCCGCTCCAACGCAAACACGCCGATGAATGAAGACAATCCGAACACGATCAAACGTCTTGTGCAATATTTGGAACGCGAGCAGTATGGCGAAACGCCTCTCCTCAAACGGCGGTGGTCCAACGAACCTGATAAAGTGCAGCACTTCCAGGAATACACCAGCGACACCGACTATCTCTGGCGCTATCAGATCGATCATATGTATCTCCGGTATTTCGGATGGAATTTCATCGGCAAGATCGATGACGTCCAGGGCGCCGGTGTCCGTTTCGGGCAGTTGTTCGGAATACCGCTTCTCATCGGATTGATCGGCTTCTATTACCACTGGAAGAAGGATCCGACGATGGCATTCATCATGACGATCTATTTTGTGCTCACCGGTCTTGCGCTCGCGCTCTATTTCAACATGCAGCAGGAGCAGCCCCGTGAGCGCGACTATTTCTTCGTCTACTCATTCTTCGGCTTCTGCCTGTGGATCGGCATGGGAGCGTTTGCTCTCGTGAAATATCTCGAACAGGCGCTGAAAGGAACCTCCGGCCGCATCGCCGCCTACGGCGCCCTTGGCACAGTCCTCCTGTTTGTTCCGCTGAATATGCTGCGGACGAACGTTCATCCGTCGAGCCGTTCGGGACATTACGTTGCGTGGGATTATGCGTACAATCTTCTTCAGAGCACGGAAAAGGACGCGGTGCTCATCACCAACGGTGACAACGATACGTTCCCGCTCTGGTATCTGCAGGATGTGGAAGGCATACGCCGCGACGTGCGCGTCATCTGCCTGAGCCTCGCCAATACCGATTGGTACATCAAGCAACTGAAGAACAACGAACCGTACGGCGCAAAAAAAGTGCCCATCAGCATGACCGACGAACAGATCAGCGGCATACAGCCTATTCAATATGAAGCGCAAACCTTCGCGCTTCCCGTGACGCGCAATGCGGCCGAAGGATGGGATGCATCCAATACGGATCCCCGCGGATTGGACGTGGTCGATACGCTGAAATTCCTGATGCCCGCTACGCTTCATTTCGGCGAGATCAGCGCATTACGCGTTCAGGACATTCTGGTGTTCGACATCGTCCGCACTGCGAACTGGCAGCGCCCGATCTACTTCGCTGCAACCGGCGGCGAAGAAAGTCAGATCGGCCTGCAGAACCATATGGAGATGCGCGGCCTTGCCATGAAACTTGTTCCGCGCACGAATCGCTCCTTCCTGGAAGCGATGAATGAGAATATTCTGCGAAAGCAGCTGATGACGGATGTACAGCAGCCGTCCCAAACAGCACAATACGGATTTCGATGGAGGGGACTGAACAACCCGGGGGTCCACTTCGACGAAAATCAGCGGCGGCTCGTTACCAACTATCGCCAGGTGTTTCTCACGTATGCCGCATACCTGACGAACGTCAAGCATGAACCGCCGACGACGCTCGCCGTGCTGAACAGAATGGAGCAGCTGGTCCCCCGATCCATCATTCCCATGGATTATCGGGGTAAAAACGAGATCGTGCAGATGTACGAAATGAACGGAGATACGCTGACCGCACGGCAGTATGCGACCGAGATCGTCGGCGAGCTGCAATGGTCGTTGACCGGCCCGATCACCGAACGGCTGGATCAGTCCCATCCCCTTCTCATTCTGGCTCAGGCATATGAAACTTGCAAAGAGTACGACAAGGCGATAGCGGCGTTGACCCGTCTGGGAGAAATGTACGGCACCACAAGCGGTGTGACCGCGTACGTCGGCCAAAGAGTCGCCCAGTTGACCACGCTGAAATCACGGTGACGATGTGCGCGGGAAAACCGGAGGGGGAACGATTATGCCGCTGGGAACGTCTTAATAGGAACACGAAGGAGCATCGGAGACACCGGCGGCCTCAAGTTCAACCACGATGTGAGCGTTCCTCACATTCAGTGAAAGGAGCAAGCAACAATGTTTGAAGGTCTTGGAATGCCAGAACTTATTCTCATCGTCGTCGTGTTCCTCATTTTCTTCGGGCCAAAAAAAATACCGGAAATGGCGCAGGGACTCGGCAAAGGCATTAGAGAATTTCGCAAGAGCATGAAAGAAGTAAGCAGCGACATCGAACACCATATCGAAGCGCCGCCGGACCGCGAGCAGGAATTGGTCAGGCGGGAATTGGAACTGGCCAGGCGTGAACAGGAGCTTGGCAAGGCAACCGAAAAAAGTTGATCTCTCGCCCGAGGGGGTTACTCTCCTCACGCAGCGGTTGTGCCTAGGGTGTGAATTTTTAGAATTTCGAGAATAGTCGCATCGTCATCCAGAAGCGTTGACGATGAAAAGCGAAGAGACTCCGAATAGATCGCTTCCAGGAGGTTCGGGTCGTCGCGGTGGGCGTAAATAGTACCAAGTATGGCTTCTTCACCGTATCCGTTGCCATTGCGATCGCTGGCCTCGGTGATGCCATCGGTCATGAGGAGGATGCGGTCGCCCTCGGCCATCGTGATCGCCCGATTGTGATACTCCGATCCAGGACGGAACCCGATGGGCGCTCCCGAATGCTGCAACGTGACGACTTTTCCGGATTCATGCCTGCAAAAGAGAGCGGGAATATGAGCCGCAGTTGCATAGAGGATCTCAGGGGAGGTCGAACACAATTGTACGATCGACACAGTGCAGAGCACTTCTGCCGTCGACGCATCGTTGCACATCATGGTGTTCAGACGGCGGAGTATCTCCGCAGGCGTCACGGTGCGGTCTTCAATTGAGGCAAGGGAACGGATCGCTGAGCGAACATACGCCATATACGCATGAGCAAACATCCATGCGCTCCATTTTTTTCCCATCACATCGCCCAGTACGATAATGAGCGTCGTTTCATCGAATCGGATATAGTCGAAAAAATCCCCGCCCGGTATTTCCCGATACGGCTTATGATAGTGCGAGATGGAATATCCGTTGAATAAGGGCGGGCGTTCGCACAGCAGCTGCACTCCGGTATCGACAGAGGCTCGCGCGAGGTCGGCGGTTGCGGCCTTGCGCTCGGCACGATGCCGTTTGATGACAGTGTCAATTTTCTTGATCAGCACCGCCTGCGTCGTGTTCTTAGAGAGATAATCATCCGGTTCAAGATCCAATCCTCGCAGCACTTCCTCTTCAGAGTCGCGCGCAGTGAGAAAAAGGAAGGGAATGGATTGGAAGAGCTCGTCAGCCTGGAGTTTCGTCCGCAGTTCCAGTCCGTCCATGAGCGGCATTGTCACGTCACAAATGATCGCATCGGGCACGCAGCCCTCCAGTACATGGAGTGCTTCGATTCCGTCCCCGGCTTCGATGACGTCAAACCCCGCGCCTTTCAGACAGCGGGCAAGCGTTGAACGTATGAGTTCGTAATCGTCCACGAGCAGTATGCGCATCTGGCTGTTCATACGGCATCCGATGCGCGGCGGCGGCGATGCCACAGAAGACACGCGCTCTGGGAAAGAAATCCACCGAAGGCGTCGATGCTCACGTCGACAAGAGAAGCGGTTCTCGATATGACGAACGATTGGTGAAATTCGTCGGTCAATGCAAAGCCGACGATAACCAGCATGGAAACAACAGCGCGTGACATTATCTTGCGGTTATCCGATTCATTGCGAAACGAGTGGTACACGAGCAGACCGAGAATAAAATATTCCGTCACGTGCGCGCATTTTCGAATGATGCCGTGGAGTAATTGAAGCGTCTCATTGGAGAGGGTCGGCATAAAAAACCTCAGCAGCGGTTCGATGATTTTCGATGTGTTCGCTGCCGAAAATTCGCCTGTCGACATCCAGAAAATAAATCCCATCCAGAGCACGATTGAAAATCGATATTTGACCAACGTATTGTCTGTCATGGTTCCTGTTTCTTAGATGTATGTTCCCCTGATTCGTCGGACCAACCGCAGGACGGCATGAGCGTGCTCAGCCGGTTCACCAGGTTCTGTCTTCACAGGTCCGTCCGTGTTGTCGAGTCCATTGGACCAATGAGACGCCGGGGTTCCACACGCATCCCGGGTATTTCAATGACAACGCTATAAAATATCGAAGATTACCATGAATATCAAAACATTTGTCAGACTATTTATCGCGGAGCCCATTTCCCCCGGTGTGAGGGCAGAACGCTGCGATTACACGATCATGAAATTTCCTTTGCCTGAAATTTTCCTTGCCCCTCGGCTTCACTTTTCGTATTATACCTCGATAAAAATTCAATGGACAATGCTTTCACGACCGACTGCACGGCAGCACACTCTTCAGGAATTTTATGCACAATTCGATTGTCTTGGTGAAACAGGTTCCCGACACGTCTAATATTTCGGGAAAGGTGATGAAAGATGATGGAACGGTCAACCGCTCCAAACTTTCTGCGATCTTCAATTTTGAAGACAAGGTCGCGCTCGAGTTTGCGCTCCAGATCAAAGACGAATGCGGCGGCAAGGTGACCGCAGTCACCATGGGTCCCCCTCGGGCATCGGATATTCTCCGCGAATGCCTCTACATGGGGGCCGACGAGGCGTTTCTCATTACAGACCGGAAGTTCGCCGGTGCCGACACATTGGCGACATCGTACGTACTTGCCGAAGCGATCAAAAAAATCGGCAGCTATAGTTTTATCTTCGCAGGGCGGCAGGCCATTGACGGAGACACGGCTCAGGTCGGTCCGCAGACCGCGGAAAAATTAAACATCCCCCAGATCACCTACGCCGAAGAGATCATCGGCGTGAGCGACGATCGCGTGAAGGTGAAGAAAAAGATCGACGGCGGATTCGAGATACTCGAAAGCCGCCTGCCGGTGATGATCACCGTGCTGAAAGATGCGGCCCAGCCGCGGCCTTTTAGTGCCAAGCGCGTTATGGCGTATAAAGGCGCGAAATCGCTACTTGAGCTCGAAAAAATGGCCGAAGGCAACTCGCTGCTCTATGTTGATAAATTGGTCTACGAATACAAAAACCGTTCGCTCTTCATTCCGACATTAACAGCTGAAGATCTTCAGATCGATTTTGCCCGGTGCGGCGTTAAAGGATCGCCGACGAAAGTGTACGCCATCGAATCGGTCGTGCTGAGCGGCAACGACCCCGAACGGATCGAAAATTCGAGGCAGGGAATGAATTCACTGATCGACAAACTCTTGGAAGACCGCATATTAGGATAACGATTATGGACGAATTCTCGAACGATATCTGGGTATTCATTGAACAGCACGGCGGCAAGCCTGCCGATGTCAGTTTCGAATTGCTGAGCAAGGGACGAAAGCTCGCCGATACCATGAAGTGCGCGTTGAAATCCGTGGTCATCGGAGACGATGTGAAGTCCCTCGCCATCGAGACGTTTCGCTATGGCGCCGATGAGTCGTATGTTATCGACCACCACGACCTTCACCATTATGCAACGCTCCCGTACAGCCGGATCTTAAACGAGCTCGTCGACGAGCACAAACCGCGGGTCTTTCTCTTCGGCGCCACGATCGTGGGCAGAGATCTTGCGCCGCGCGTTGCGTCGCATACGCGCAGCGGACTGACTGCCGACTGCACCGACCTGCAAATTTCGAACGTGACGTACCTGGGCACCGAATTCAAGGACCTGCTCTTGCAGATCCGTCCGGCATTCGGCGGCAACATCGTTGCAACGATCATCGCACCCGATACGCAGACGCAAATGGCGACAGTGCGTGAAGGCGTCATGGAAATGCATCCCCTTCCCCTTCCCCATGCGGTCAAGCTCGTCGAGATCCCGTACATCCCCGCCGAGTTCGACCAGCTGATCACGATCATCGAGCAGCATCGACAAGAGAGCAAAGTCAATTTGAAAGGCGCGCCGATCATTGTCGCCGGCGGCTACGGCATGCAGACGAAGGAAAAATTCAAACTCATACAGGACCTCGCCCATACCCTTGGCGGCGAAGTGGCAGGCAGCCGCGCCGCCGTGGATGCGGGCTTCATCCTCCACGAACGCCAGGTCGGCCAAACGGGAGTGACCGTCCGTCCTAAACTGTATTTCGCCATCGGCATCTCGGGCGCCATCCAGCATCGCGCCGGCATGCAGGAGGCAAAAAAAATCATTGCCATCAACACCGACCCCGAAGCGCCGATCTTCGATATTGCGCACTACAGCATTGTCGGCGACGCGGCGGACGTCATACCCAAATTCATCGATGCATATAAAAGCAAATTGAAGTGAGCGCCTCATGCCAAATTTCTTTATAGATAATCCGGACATCCAGTTCCACTTTACCAACATCGATCTGAAAGAAGTTGTCTCGCTCATGGAGGACGACTACGAACAGTCGAAAGAGTTCAACTACGCTCCGATCAATTATGAGGACGCACAGGAAAATTACAGGAAAGTGCTCGAGGTGACGGGCGATATCGCGGGCAATTACGTCGCGCCGCGCTCTGCCGGCATCGATCACGACGGTGCGACATTCTCCGAGGGGAAGGTGACGTACGCCGAGGGCACGCAGCACAATATGCACGAGCTGTCGCAAACCGATCTCATGGGATTGATCCTGCCCCGCAAATACGGCGGCTTGAATTTCCCCTTCGTCTATTACATGATGTCGGTTGAAGTGATGGCGCGTGCCGACGCATCGTTGATGAATATTTTTGGGCTCCAGGACATCGGCGATACGATACGAAAATTCGGCAACGAGGATCAACGCCTGGAATTTCTTCCGAAAATGGCCACGGGCGAACATACCGGCGCAATGGTGCTCACCGAACCCGATGCGGGATCGGACCTTCAGGCAGTGAAAATGCACGCATACCAAAACGACCAGGGCCAGTGGCTCCTGCGCGGCGTCAAGCGCTTCATCACCAACGGCAACGCCCAGGTGCTCCTGGTGCTGGCGCGGTCCGAAGCGGGCACCAAAGACGGCCGCGGCCTCAGCCTCTTTGTCTGCAATGGCGGCCCCACCGTGGTCATACGGCGCATCGAAAACAAGCTGGGGATCCACGGTTCCCCTACGTGTGAAATGCAATTCAACGACACGCCTGCACAGCTTGTCGGCGTGCGGAGATACGGGCTCATCAAATATGTGTTGGACCTCATGTTCCGCGCACGGATGGGCGTGTCTGGTCAGGCGTTGGGCATCTCGCAGGCCGCATACGAGGAGGCTCTCAAATATGCCCGCGCGCGTCGCCAGTTCGGAAAAGCCATTGCCGAGATCCCCATGGTCTCCAACATGCTCATCGATATGCGCGTCATGCTCGAAAGCAACCGGTCTCTTTTTTACAGTGTGGCAAAATGGGTGGATGAAAAAGAGCGGATCGACGATCAGATCGAAAAGCTCAAGGCGGAAGGGAAATCGACGGTTGAAGAGACGGCCCGGTTGAAACAGTTGACCAAGATCGCGAACTTGCTCACGCCGATCACAAAATACACATTAACCGAAAGCGCCAACAAGATTACATACGACGCCCTGCAAATACACGGCGGCACGGGCTATATGAAGGAATTTCGCGTCGAACAGCTCGCCCGCGATGCGCGCATCACGAACATCTACGAAGGGACATCGCAATTGCAGATCGTTGCGGCTGCGGGAGGCACCATCAACGATGTGCTCGGGTATCACTTCGATGAATGCGAAACGAAAGTGTACAAAGGCGGGTTGACCAAATTATCCGATCACCTGAAAGAGATCCGCCAGTTGTTTTTACAAAGCCTGAAATACGTGGTCGAGAAGAAAGACATCGGTTTCCAGGAGGTCGCGTCCATAGATCTTGTTCAGATGTATAGTTACTTGTATATAGGCTATCTGCTGCTGGCAGAAGCCGAGATCGAACCGCGCAAGGTCTTTATTGCGAACAGATACATTGTACATTCGCTTGCAAACGCCCGAAAAAATTCCGAAGCGATCAGGAGTGAGCTGTTCGGCGATCTTTTACATGCGGACAAAATTCTTCAATAAATTTATAACTCAGAAAAGGGAGTCCGACAATGGCGGCAAAAACAAAATACTTTTACTACAGGATCTACGACGACGAAGAACAGTCGAACAACTTCAAGAGCACGCTTGAAGAAAAAAAGATCAGACGTTTGCTCAAAGCGTACGAGAAGACCAATGAAGGGTACCACAACATAGAATTCGTGAAGTTTCTGAAAAAGCACGACCCCAAGGCCGAATTCATTGAAGTGACGTATATTTCCTATTAAGCGTAGTCAGCGCGCCTGCCGCGCATTTTTTTTACGAAGTGACACGCTGCCGTTGCATTGGTGCGCATGTAGGGCGAGATGTTATCTCGCCCGCTCGAGCGAAGCGGTGCAAGTTTTTGTGAGTCACGAGGGAGCCGGTTCGCCTGCGGGCGTTGTGACATGGCCCGGACACACCGTCCGGGCTGATCAATGACCACCGATCTTCCGCAAGAAACGCCTTTTCTCTCTGCAGTGCATGCATCAAAGCCCGTATTCCGACGGAATAAATTTCCCTTCCAGCGTCGGCAGCATCTCTTCCACAAATGCGCTTTCGTCAAACGGGATCGTCGAGATCTCTTCACGGATCCGTGTGATCCATCCCGCTTCAGTCTCCGGCACAAGCAATTGCTTCTCCTTCACTGCAGTCTCGATGATATCCAGCGCCTTCATGCAGCCTCTCACCGTCCGTTCTATGTATGTGCTGCCATTGATCAGTTCCTGTGAAATTGCAATCACATTGTCCGGCGCAAGGATCAATGCCTGCGGGTCATGATACCGGTCCGAATTGACAAAGAGGCGCTGCAGCATGTGCGCGGTGGCGTCTCCGCCTTTGATCGCTTCGTTCATCAGGCGTGTATCGTATTCGAGCTGTTCCATATACACCGTGGGCGCCATGCCTGCGAGCAGTTTGATGTTCTGCACCGACTCATTGCTCCACAGATCGGCGCACGCCGACGCAATATTGCCAAGCGGCGAGGAGTGGGCGCACGCCGATGTCTTTCCTTCCATCGAAATCGGAATCCCAGCGATCGCTTTCAGGAACGGTCCTTCGTACCCGCAATCCTTATCTGGTCCGAGCGCCCCCATCTCGCATGCAACGAGCGTGCGCGGCGCCGTTGCCACACGGACAATCGCTGCAACCACTTTGGGGATGTATCGTTTTTCGGCAAGCACCATTGCCGTATTGCCGAATCCACATGCGGTATCGCCGCCGGGGATCTTGCCATTTTTATTGGCAATCGCGACGATTTTCCCCCACAGCATGCGCATGTCGCGCACACCGAGGACCGAAAGCGAAAATATGATTTCTCGGAAATTGCACATCATCAGTCCGTCGTCGCACACTTCCTTTCCGCCGGTGCTCTCGATCGAGAGCAGGTCGCCCCCGGCCTGGGCGCCCTCGTCGAACAACTGCAGCATTGTATCGAGCAATGCCGATGTGCGCTGGCGCGGCGGATGTTCAAAATCACGGATGTCGTTCGGCGTCAGGCGTATCTCGGATTTCAATCCGTGCCGGATGTAATATTCTTCGCATACCTCGTTCATCGCTTCTACAAGCCCCACGCCGATGCTCGGGTTCTGTGTCATTTCGATCAGCGTCTCAAACTCAAAAATGATGCCCGGCGATTCCAACGCGAGTGCGCGTTCGAGCGCATCCCTGACGATCGACGCGTATTCGATTCGGAGCGCCGGCAGCGATCCGAGCGTGATCTTCGTGGGTGCAAGCGTAAAATTCAATTCGGGATACACACATCCGCCGCCGATGACAATACCGCGTCTGGTTGTGACCGGATGGGGAGCAGTTCCGAAGACAAGGTCATACGGATTGTTTATCGCTAAGGAAGTGTACATGATTGTCGGGCTCGCTCTTAAGTGTGTCATCACAGGCTGCGCATTCGGGATGCTGCCAGTCCGCAATGAAAGATCATTGTATTCAACTTTGAATATCTCAATAAATTCAATCATTTTCAATAACTTCGCTGCACTATTTAAATTTCCCGGAATAGAGTTCTTATTAATGGAAACAACGGGCAATAAATAGACACTTACACCATTTTCCATTCTCATCGGAAAATATAATTGTGATACATGCTGCATCACTCGTGTTTTCCTGCATCGGCACCATGGTCCCTTTTTAAAACCGCTTGACAACTAAACGCATGAGTGATATATTATCGGTCACTCACGCAGTACACGGGAACAACGCATCCAGGCTGCGGGGATTGACTGTTCGTGATATTCAAATGATATCTTCAATTCTCAAGAAAGATGGAACCCTATGAAACATATCAACCGAATAGCGCTGATTCTTCTTATGTCAACATTCCTGGTTGGATGCGGATCTGCTCCAACAGTGCGCGAAGTGCAGCCATGGAGCCGAGTTCTGAGATCATCACATGTTGTGGCTCCGGCGGCGAAGATGAAGATCGAAGTCTCCGGCTCAAGTGTCCCATTGCTTGGCAGCGAACAATTGACAGCCGACAATATTCGCGAGAATTTCTCCCGCCTCCTCAAACGCAGGGGCTATCGCGTTGAGAATGCCGCACCGGACTATGTTGCGAAGGTATCCTATTTAACCGAACGAAACGATAAATTCCGACATCCCTCCGCGGCCGTACCGGCCAATAGCTCTATGGATGCTGCAATAACGGGCTCACATGCCGGCGCTCAGTCCGGGCTCGGAGTGATCGTTGCCCGGGCCGTGAGTGCGCTTGCGATGCGCTCAGCGGGCATCAGCACTCAGGCATCCGACCAGGCATCGGCATATACGCACACTCTTGCCGTCGAGATCCGGAACCGGGAAGGATCGAGTGTCTGGAAGGGTGAATCCTCATGGGATTCCAACCAGTTGAATATCATTGACCGGTGTGTACCTGCGATGCAACTGCTACTGAGCGATCTGCCGGCAGACTCGTCCGCACCTCCCGCGATTCGTGAAATTAAGTCGAATCACGTTGCAAATTTTTACAAGCTGGAATGTGCCGGCACGTCGTTTACCTGTCCCGCGCTTCCGTATGGAATAATGTTCGAGTACCAAAGCGTCAGTCCCACTGCGAAAATAGACATTCCCAAAACCATCCGCGATCAATACGCCCTGGCCGCATATTGCGACCTTCTTCAGACGGCGGAATGTGCGCTGCCTTCCGGCACCGAGGAGGATTGGAAAGACCCGATTAAAACATCACTGTGGAAAAAGGTAACACTCGGCGGTCGGTATTTAATGGGGAGTGGAAATAAATCGGTCAACATTATCATCAAGCTCAGCGTCAGGGCAAACGGTTATGCGGTGGACGAATGCTATGCCGCTTCGGAGGAAGAGTTCGCACCATTCAACACTCAGCTCTCGAAGTGGAAACAAGCGCTCGCTGATTACTATGATGTGTATGCGCAGTGATGGGCGAATTACTTGGTGCCCTGATATTTTTTCCAGATCGAATCCGCAAGCGCGATGACGCCGTCGGCGTATTCACCGCTGCGGTTGTAGCGGAGAATGGCTCTCCTCCGCCCCGCCTCGGTGGGCGTGTATCTGCCCTGCTTCATCAAAAAATTCGCGACACTGAAAATGGCATCGGGCCAGGTTTTTAAGTCCACTCCGTTGCCATCGGCGTCTATCGCATAGTTGAAATTATACGGCATGAACTGCACGTACCCGACCGCTCCGCCCCACGATCCCTGAACGGCAAGCGGATCGAATTTCATTTTCTTCGCATACCGCAGCAAGGCTGCCAGACTGTTGACAGCATCGAGTTTCCGCCGCGCCAAACGTCGGTTCTCCCTTTGCACGACAGACGAATCGCGTAACGGGTCCGGGGCGCCCTGTGCTACAATTCTGGATGCAGCGATTTTCTGCGCCGTATCCAGAAAAAGTATTTGTCCAAGATCAGTAGTGTCCTGTTAAGAGATTTTGCGTCTTTGTAAGTCGCTTAGTTAAAACCGATTATAGCATTTTGTAGTTTTTTCGATTTGAATTTCATTGCTCCAAAAATGGTATTTTTATTTTTCCCCCTGACCATTTTTACGGAGCTCTGGCATGAATGTTGGGAGAACGGTTTTTTCTCAGTTAACAGACTATATCAATGACTATGTTTTTATTTCAATTGTCGATCAACACAACGGCAACAATCGCGTTCGGCACTTTACCTGCTGGGAACAATTTCTCTGCATGTTCTTTGCACAACTGACAAACCGAGAAAGCTTACGCGATGTTGAAACATGTCTCCGAGCTGTCGGAAAGAAATTATATCATGCCGGTATTCATTCAATCGTGTCGCGGTCAACACTCGCGATAGCAAATGAAATTCGTCCGTGGCAAATATATCAAGATCTTGCTTTGCATCTCATTCGAGAAGCAAGGGGTCTTTATCGTGATGAAAAATTGTTTTCGGATATCGATACCGCAGTCTACGCATTTGATTCAACAACAATTGATCTCTGTTTAACTCTTTTTCCATGGGCGCGTGCAGCGGCGTATCAGAAATCGAACGCCGCAATAAAAATTCATACGCTCTTCGAGGTGCAGCAGAAGATACCCACTTTCATTAGGGTTTCTGAAGCA
>CAISDA010000003.1 GCA_903884005.1 uncultured Ignavibacteriota bacterium
AACAGAAAAAGAGAATTGATGGGTATGCGTCATGTTACATCTTCGACACCAGTCGTTCTCGGTGGAGCGCTAGTCATCCCTATCGGTCTTCTGAAGCGTCTTCGTGGAGATACCACGACTTCGAGCGGTTCAATGTTTTCAAATGATCAGGCAGCGCGCACTCGTATCGAAAAACTTGCTATGGACACGGTAAGACACGTCGAAGAATCCCGTGGGTGCAAAGTCGTAGATGTATCGGCGCAGAAATGTGGTTGGGATATAACATCGTATCCACTCGCGATTGACGGAAAGCAAGCTGATCCTCGCCACATAGAGGTTAAAGGTCGCGTTCAAGGCGCGGGCACTATTACAATAACTCGAAATGAGATGCTTTATGCTCTTAACCAATCGGATAAGTTTGTGCTCGCCATTGTGCTCGTAGGTGAAAATGAAACAATTGAAGGTCCTTATTATTTACGTAATCCATTTGACGCCGAACCAGGCTGGGGTGTATCATCCGTGAACTATGAATTAAAATCGTTACTTGAAAAAGGAATACTCGCCGGATGACTTATGTAATCAAATCACCACGCAAGCTGATTGAAGTCGCCCTGCCGTTGGATGCGATTAATGTGGCGTGTGCGCGGGAGAAATCCATACGGCATGGGCATCCATCCACATTGCATCTGTGGTGGGCACGGCGACCGCTGGCAGCGGCGCGAGCGGTAATATTCGCGCAGTTGGTAAATGATCCCGGCTACCAGCAGGGGGGTGGGTTCAAATACGGGAAGAACAAGAGGGAGGCCGCCATCGAGCGGAGCCGACTGTTCAAAATCATCGAAGATCTTGTGTTGTGGGAGAATAGCACCAACGAAGAAGTGCTGAAGCGTGCTCACACCGAGATTCGCCGCTCGTGGGTTGAGGTTTGCGAGCTGAACAAGGATCATCCGCAGTCCACCGAGCTATTCAATCCCGACAAGCTGCCCGCCCTCCACGATCCCTTTGCCGGTGGCGGGGCAATTCCGCTAGAGGCGCAGCGGCTAGGACTGGAGGCGTATGCCAGTGACCTCAACCCCGTGGCAGTGCTCATCAACAAGGCCATGATCGAGATCCCGCCCAAGTTCGCGGGAGGGCCGCCAGTCAGTCTCCAGCAAAGTCGCGAAATTGCGAAGGAGAAGAAACTGGATTTGCCGAGAGAATGGCCAGGTGCGACTGGTCTTGCCGAAGACGTGCGCTATTACGGCGCTTGGATGCGCGAAGAAGCGTATAAGCGGATTGGAAACCTCTATCCGCCTGTCGAAATAACAGCCGAAATGGCTCGCGAGAGACCAGACTTAAAATCATTAATCGGCCAGAAGCTAACCGTCATCGCCTGGCTCTGGGCTCGGACGGTGAAGAGTCCCAACCCGGCGTTTTCGCATGTTGATGTGCCGCTAGTTTCGTCCTTTGTTTTATCAAGCGAAAAGGGGAAAGAGTCCTATGTTCTGCCGTACATAGAGGGCGACGAGTATTACTTCACCGTCAATACTGGGACACCGCCATCTGTAGCAGAAAATGGAACAAAGGCTGGCACACGAGGAGCCTTCCGTTGTTTAATCTCGCAAACGCCAATAAGCTATGACTACATACGTGACGAGGCAATTCAAGGCCGCTTAGGTGCAAAACTGATGGCCATCGTCGCTGAATCCTCGCGTGGCCGTGTATATATCAGCCCGGTGCGAACCCATGAAGAAATCACTCGCATTAAACCAACTTGGATGCCAGAACTTCAAATAGTGCCTGGCATGGCTGAACGAGTTGTCAGATACGGATTCCTAAAATATGCAGACTTATTCACGCAACGTCAATTGGTGGCGTTGACTACTTTCACCGAGCTGGTAACTTTGGCAAGGGAGCGTCTTCTTGTTGATTTCCAAAACTTGGCCTCGTCGGCGGCGCAATCTTCCAACTCCTGGAAATCCAATGACACTCGCAGCTTAGATCAAGGTGGCTCAGGCCCAACCGCCTACGCAGATGCTGTCAGCCTTTACCTCGCATTTGGTGTTGATAAGATGGCGGACTATAACAGTTCCATCGTCGTGTGGAGTCCGACCCGCGATCAAGTCAAGACTACCTTCGGACGCCAAGCTCTCTCGATGACGTGGGATTTTGCCGAGGTAAATGCATTCGCCGGAGCAGCCGGTGATTTTGGTGTGTCTCTAAATGGTGTTTGTAGATCTATTCGAGCAAATGATCGTCAGACTCATGGTTTTGCTTTTCAGGCTGATGCCCAGACGCAATCGATCTCAGCAGACAAAACTATCTCCACCGATCCGCCTTACTACGACAACATTGGGTATGCTGACCTGTCGGATTTTTTCTATGTCTGGCTACGGAAGTCACTGCGGACCGTTTTTCCCAATTTGCTAGCGAGCATCGCCGTTCCAAAGGCAGAAGAATTAGTTGCCACGCCTGGCCGCCACGGCTCGAAGGAAAATGCAGAGAGTTTCTTCCTCAGTGGAATGACGCAGGCGATGCACGGACTGGCTTCCCAGTCCCACCCAGCTAGCCCCGTCACAATATATTATGCTTTTAAACAATCAGAAACAGGGGAAATAGATGGGACCAGTTCAACTGGTTGGGTCACTTTTCTCGAAGCTGTGCATCGCGCCGGTCTGCAACTTTCCGGCACATGGCCCATGCGCACTGAACGTGGGGCCCGGTCAATTAGCATAGGAAAAAACGCCCTCGCCTCCAGTATCGTCCTCGTCTGTCGAAAACGCTCAGTTGATGCACCAGCAATATCACGCCGCGAGTTCATCCGGGAATTAAATGGTGTGTTACCCGAAGCGCTCGACGAGATGACAAAAGGCGCAGGTGGAGAACATTCTCCCGTAGCTCCGGTAGATCTTTCGCAAGCGATCATTGGGCCAGGCATGGCTGTCTTCTCTAAATACTCAGCGGTTTTAGAGGCGGATGGAACTACCATGACTGTCCGCACGGCACTACAACTCATCAATCGCTTCTTGGCAGAAGACGATTTTGATTTGGATACACAATTTTGCTTGCATTGGTTCGAGCAATATGGGTGGGGCGATGGTCGATATGGTGACGCGGATACACTTTCTCGGGCCAAAGGAACTAGTGTTGATGGTGTTAAAGAAGCCGGTATTGTCGAATCCGGTGGTGGCGTTGTCCGTTTACGCAAGTGGTCGGAATATCCGATAGACTGGGATCCGAAAAATGATAAGAGAAATCCTGTTTGGGAAACCTTGCACCAACTGATTCGTGCTCTGAAGCAAGGCGGTGAGAGTGATGCTGGTAAGCTCCTCGCCAATGTTAAGAAACAAGGTGAGTCTGTTCGACAACTTGCATATCGTCTTTATACCTTATGTGAACGTCAAGGGTGGGCAGAGGACGCACGAGCTTATAACGAACTTATTACAAGCTGGTCCGGTATTGAATTAATATCCGGTTCAGTGGTGATCGAAGAGCAAGGAAATTTGTTTGAGTGATTTTCCCTTTACTTGGAGTAATAACACATGAAGCCTTGGCGAGAAATTGCGGTTCCTCATCCCGACGTGCTGGAAGGCACATTCCTACAATCTGAGTTTGCAGCCGACCTCACTGCTGTCTGCAACGGAATTGCTACTCAAGAGTATCAAGATGCTGCATCTTTCTTCCATCGCACATTCATCACTGAAGGTATGCGTCTTCTTTTGATGCAAGTGATGCAAAGATTGAACGGTAATGGAGGAGATCCTGTCATCCAGCTGCAAACCGGCTTTGGAGGAGGTAAGACACATACAATGCTCGCCGTGTATCATATTGCAACACGAAAGTGTCCGATAAGTGATCTTGTCGGAGTATCGGGGTTGCTCAATCAAGTTGGCCTTTTAGATGTGCCACATGCCCGTGTTGCAGTGTTAGATGGCAACGCCCACGCTCCTGGTCAATCGTGGAAGCACGGCAAAATAAATGTGCACACTCTGTGGGGAGAACTTGCCTGGCAGCTTGGTGGTGAAGAAGGATTTGCACTTGTCAAAGATGCCGATACCACCGGCACATCTCCTGGTAAAAACGTGCTTACGACATTGCTTCAAACCTACGCTCCCTGCGTTGTTTTGATCGACGAATTAGTCGCTTACATACGTCAATTTCAAAATGACGAAACATTAAGTGGTGGCAGTTATGACAGTAACCTATCATTCCTTCAAGCGCTGACGGAAGCGTGTAAACTTGTTCCTAATGCGATAGTTCTTGGATCGCTGCCACAATCAAAAACCGAAGCGGGTAGCCAGCATGGAGTGGCAACACTTCTTGCATTGGAGGGAATATTTGGCCGGATTCAGGCTGTGTGGAAACCGGTAGCTACTGAAGAGGCATTTGAAATTGTGCGTCGTCGGTTGTTTGAACCTGTGCGGGATGAAAAAGCTCGCGAGACGATTTGCCGCGCTTTTGCTGAGGCCTATGTTGCGGAAGGATCAAAACTTCCAAATGAAACCAGGGAAGCACGGTATTATGAAAGACTCTTACAAGCATATCCGATACACCCAGAAGTTTTTGATAGACTATTTGAAGATTGGACGACTATCGATGGTTTCCAGCGAACGCGTGGTGTCTTAAAGTTGATGGCAAAGATTATTTACCGCCTCTGGAAGGATGATAATAAAGAGTTCATGATCATGCCTGGAAGTCTCCCACTCTACGATGGCGAATCGCGCAATGGTTTGGTGAGTTATCTTCCCCCAGGCTGGGATGCCGTGGTGGAAAAAGATATCGATGGAGATCGGGCTGAAACGACAGAATTGGAGAATAAGGAGCCTCGGTTTGGTGCGGTGAACGCTGCAACACGAGTTGCGCGCACGATCTTTCTAGGCAGTGCGCCTTCCTCTGTGGGGACGAAAGTGGGCATTCGTGGCCTTGATCGGGGACGCATATTGCTGGGCTGTCTTCAACCAGGTCAAATCTCATCTACTTACTCAGATGCAATTAATCGATTAGCGGACCGCCTTCACTACCTTAACAGTTCTGGAGATAAAGTCCAAGATGCAACGAGGTTCTGGTTTGACACACGCGCCAATCTTCGTCGGGAGATGGAAGAACGGAAAAAGCGCTTTGAAGACAAGAACGAAGTCCGTGGCAGGTTGGCAGAAGTGCTTAAAAAACAAGTTGGCGGTGTAACATTTTTTGAAGGGGCCCATGTTTTTACGCCACATGCAGACGTCCCTGATGATAGCGGTCTACGACTTGTCATTCTATCACCAGAGCAATTCTACTCACGAGAAGAAACACGTCTGGCTTTTGATGCAGTACTGGATTACATTCGCAACAATGGAAGCAAGCCGCGTTATCGTGGGAATAGACTCTTGTTTCTATCTCCGGACTATGGTTCACTTGGTCGTTTACATGATTGCATACGGATTTCTCTTGCGTGGCGGTCAATAGTTGATGATGTTATCGAAGGGCGATTGAACATAGATCAACTTCAGAAAAAGCAAGCGGAGAAAGAACTCCAAATTGCCGAAGAAGTTTTGCCGCGTGTAGCACGCGAATGTTACAAATGGCTCTTATGTCCTGTCCAGCATACACCTGAAGATACCAAGGCGTCGGTAGAAACATTTCCACTTAATACGAGTGGCACATCGCTTAATAATGAAATCGAGCATGTTTGTGTGGATAATGAATTGGTGATAACAACATGGTCACCGATCCATCTTCGTGCAAAGCTATATGAGCTTTACTGGAAAGGAGACAAATCAGCCGTTGGCGCGATGGTCTATTGGGAAGATTCATTGCGTTATCTTTACCTGGCTCGATTGAAGACCCATAGTGTGCTCGAACAGGCAATCGTTAAAGGCGCTTCTACCCGAGATTTCTTCGGCACGGCCTATGGTCAAATCGATGGTAAGTTTGACGGTTTCAAATTGGGTGATGCCAATGTTCAACTCGACGATACACTGCTTCTCATTGAACCAGAAGCCGCAAAGCTGTATGAAATAAATCATCCTGTTTCAACTGGTCAACCCGCTGGTCATGAAGGTGGAGGACCCACGGGTGGTCAAGATTTATGGGGCGGTGGTTCAGGGGCAAAGCCAGTAGGAAATTCACCCACTAATCCGACTGGAGTTTCGATTGCGCATTCATTTGTTGGCACTGCTGATGTTAAAACAGCAACGGCCAAGGTCCGTTTACTTCAAATAGCGGAAGAAATAATTAATGTCCTCGCAACCGACGCTCAGGCAACAGTGAAGATCAGTATAGAAATCCACGCCGATTTTCCTGGCGGTGTGTCGGATCATATTAAACGAGCGGTAACGGAAAATTCGCGAACTCTTTCCTTTAAGAATGCGGATTGGGAGTAGACGAATCGTGAAATATGGGACCCAATGAGCCTCAACCGTAACATCCCCCTAAAGGAGTCCCAACGTTGCTTCTACTTCGATGTAGGCCGGGGAAGCGGTCGCACGAATCCTGGTTGGGTGCGGGTTTCCTGGATTTATTTTTAGAATATTTTTTTGATGTCCCTTTGGGCTTGTGTGTGTTAATGGATTTGAAATAATTTTTGGAAAATTTTCTCAAATATAGGACACCATTGTCCAATGTTCATTCCAAAAAGAATATATATCAAGAGGGACTCGCGTTACGATGCGAAGACCAAAGACATCCTGGCGCGCGTCAGGATGTGTAATCCTGGTGTAGTAATCATTAATCTAGATCCGGGAATCTTCAAATATCCCGTCAAATCACCTCGTGATAAGTTCCTTCATATGAAGGAATCCGCAATCATCTCCAGACGTATATCCCCATTTATAACCACGTTCGCTTCACCAGGTGACATCGTCGAAGATCTTACGACCATACTGAACTTGGGATGGATGTGTGCTGCAAACTGCGAGTTCTGTTATTTGCAAACGAATCAGACACCCGAACATTATCTGTATTCGAATATTAGTGATGCCGAAAAATTCATACGAGTTGCTCCAGTTGCGCATGCAGCAATTTTAACCATATGGACACAAATATCGTATAGTCTCAAACGAGCATTACTAAAAATTCCTGAAGGGCTTTTAGAAACTTCTGACGAATTAAGGGTGAAGTTTGCAGAGGCAGGGATAAATACAGATGACGAAGCGGTAGACTTCTATTACTCCCACCAAGAATGGATTTTTAATTTATTGCAAAAAAATAGCAAAGAATATCGCGTCTCATACATAGCAGATTTCTATGTAGACCGCGATATCGGAACTTGCAAATCCGAGTGAGACAAAAATATTTTTGTGTTAGCCACCACATACAATGATTTTCGGTGGCGGTTGTTGCAGTGGTGGATTAATATAGACGGCAGTGGGAAGTCGTTCCACCTTGGGTAATCCTTTAACAAATCGTTCCGGGTGTCGTTCAAAAGCCTGTGCCATCACCAACTCCCGGTTAGCGATAATCTTCGGAGCAGCGCCGAAATGCACCATTGCCGGCGTCAACATCGCGATCCCTGAATGTCGATGATCATCGTTATACCACTTGAAGAATGGATCACTAAACTTGTGAGCATGGCCGATCGATGAAAACCGATCAGGAAATTCAGGATCATATTTTACCGTCTTGAACAGCGCTTCAGAGAACGGATTATCATTCGATACGTGCGGCCGTGAATGCGTCTTCAAGACACCAAGATTCGATAGCAGCTGCGCCACAACCAGTGAACGCATCGGACCGCCATTATCAGCATGGATATTCAACGAACCGGGAACAATGTTATGTCTCAAACAACTATCAGCAATTAAGGCTTCAGCCAGTTTGCCTGATTCCTCATGTGCGAGCATCCAGCCGACGACATATCGGCTGAAGACATCCATCAGGACATAGAGAAAATAATACATCCACCGTGATGGACCTTTCAGTTTTGTTATGTCCCACGACCAGAGTTCGTTCGGTCGGGTTGCTAATAGTTCCGGCTTCGAATACACATGCGGTGTCGATTGATACCGAACGACGGTTTGATGATTCTTCTTCAGAAGGTAATACATCGTTCGCTCTGAGCATAAATATCGGCCTTCATCAAGCAGAATCGCCGATATTTCTCCTGGAGCCAGATCACAAAACCGATCGCTGTTGAGCTCTTCCAGG
Source organism: uncultured Ignavibacteriota bacterium (assembly GCA_903884005.1). Classification (GTDB taxonomy): domain Bacteria; phylum Bacteroidota; class Ignavibacteria; order UBA10030; family UBA8401; genus CAISDA01. The sequence continues at coordinate 8,086 of CAISDA010000003.1, forward strand.
ATGACCTGCTCTTCAGTCTCCGATAACTTCCGGTGACTGATGCGGGGAGTTACAATACGTTCGTTGGTATTTTGCGAACGGTAAAACGTCGACCGCGGTTCTTCAAGAGCACTGCACATGGTCGCTATTGGGATTTCTTCCGAGAGCTCGGCGATTTGAGCTCGTAAGTCGTCTCGTCGAACTCTGGTTGTTCGATCCCCAGTAATTTTGAGATTTTTTTTTGAATGTCGATGATTATTTTCGACTGTTCCAATTGCTTTTCCGTAGACGCCAATTTCCGACGAAGTTTTTTGATTTCTATGTTCGACGCGCCGGAAGATTTGCCTTTCGCTTTTATATGAGCGCCGCTTAATTTACCGTGTTCATATTGCTGCTCCCATTTACGGACAGCCGAGTAATACAGACCCTCTTTACGAAGGTATGCACCGATCGAAGTGCCGCCTTCGGCTTTGAGCGATTTAATGGTCTCCAGGACGCGGATCTTATAAGCAGCGGTCAGATTACGGCGCTTTGTTCCAGCCGGTACTTCAGAACTTGGGTGCTCCGTGATCGGTGCACCCGAGTCGACAGAAACTCCTTCCGGCCTACGGCCTCCAGTCGTTTCTGTCGACTGTGGCATGTGTTCTATGGTTGGTGATAGCATAAATTTGTCTCCCTCGCCCTTATGATAGTGAGCTAAGTAAGTATACAAATTTTTGTCTCACCATTATATGCAAAAAGGGTATGATCAAACGTTGGTATGCGGAGAATCGAAAGTATCGTGTGTCCCTAACGTGTTCTGAATTTACTGACTTTTTTGCCATTGATCATTTGACAGGACAATCCAACTTCCTGATGAGTATGGTTAAAAAATATCCAAAAGTTTTCTATACGATTCGCACTAAATCTGCGCAAGTTGATGAAATTATAATGCACGATGGGCAAGATCGCGTTCAAATCCAAATGAATTTTAATACTGATTACGTTATTAACACTTTTGAACACGGAACGGCATCACTTGATGAACGGTTAGCCGCAGCAAAAAAGGTGCAACTTGCCAAGGGATTCAAATTGAAATTAATTATCGAGCCGATGGTGCGGTATGAAGGCTTTGAACAAGATTATATGAAGCTCATCAAAAAAATATTTACAACGCTAGATGCTTCCAATATTGACGCTGTGAGTATCGGTAGTGTTCGCTATACGAAACAACTAAAAGCGATGGTTAAGATGCAT
>CAISDA010000004.1 GCA_903884005.1 uncultured Ignavibacteriota bacterium
AATTATAACAATGCTTGAGGAGAATGTCAAGTAAATAATCATGAGAACATCAATTATCGCCTGTAAAATCGAGGGTGTGACGACCTTTTTAACTGGGTAGATGATCCCTTGTTATAAAATCACGGGATTTAAGGTTATAATTAAAGTCCGACGTAAACAATTGAATTCTTGATGACGCAAAATCTGCCACCGCAATAATATTATTCCATGTGGTCACGGGACCTGAGCCTCGGAATTCTGCATTCCCCCTTCCCTTTTTCCCTATTTCATGCAATAATTTGCCTTTCCAGTTAAATTCTTCAAGTTTATATGCAAGCTTGTCAGACATAATAATCGTACCGTTATGCGTTGGCGCGATTCCATAAATTCCGAGAAATAAATCGGAGTTCCCACAACCCAATAATTCAAGTTGCCTAATGTTTGATTTCTGTTTATGGAGATTTTGTCCGTATGCCGAGAGATGACAAATTATTGATATTGCCACTAAAGTCATAATTTTGTTCATGTTCTTTATTTTTGATTAAATATTGAGGGGTAAGGGAAAACCCCCACCCCTCATAAACATTTATCATGCACCACAATTGAACCAGCCAATCCAACAACCTGCTTGACATCCTTCACCCCACAATGGGATAGAACCACATTGAGCATTGCAATGTTCAAGCGCTGTATTGCAATATTCTGGTGCCGCGTTTGCGGTCAGGGATAAAAGGAACGTTAATATTAACATTGCAAGGAACGAAGTTATGATTTTTTTCATTTTCTTTCTCCATGGTTAGTTGTTTGGTTGATTTAGGAGATTGCTGCGTCCCATTCCTCGATTTGATTTCGGTAATCTCTTGCAGGACGATGCAATGTCATACCTTATATTCAAATCAAAAAATCAGTAATCTCATATTTTAATGCGACTGTGATTCATATTTTTGAAGAACGCAATCCTTACTGACAACAATATTATTAATAAACTTCACTTGATGAAGGGCATCGCTCTCGTCATTCTCCATTCTTTTGCAATACCCAAATGGGTGTCATTGTAAAAATGGCCCATCGTGAAAACATCTCACAGACTGCTTCTGCTCCTCCATTGCTTCTATCACAATATTTCTTTCATTCTGGTAATTATATTCTTTAATGAAAGCATTATAAATATATTTATTATTACATACAACATTAATTTATACTGTTATACCTTTATTCCCTATATACAACCCCAGCCTCACTCCTATGGGATATAGGTATTCATTTCTGCCCTATTCGAAGATTTTCACTGTCACAAAATGACATTTTACTATCGAACTCCCTGTTTTTCGGTCAAATTTCCCGATTTCACACCCAATTACAGTCTCGGGCGTACCTAGAATAATCCATGATTCGCCATGTTGAGCCGGGATGTCAAAAGAGTAGCTTTGCTAGGCCCCAGACAAAAATAACTCCCCGGATAGCGCATGGGAGTTATTGCTTGGAACAAGCCATAAAAAATTTATATTTTATAAATCTCCATTCCAGCGGTCAGGTATTCGTGCAGTGGCATCTTCTCTTCCATCTGTGCATCGAGATGATTAATCACTTTCACATCACTTAACAGTTCCTCAAGTGGCCTTACTTCACCCTCCGTAATATACTGTCTACTCCCATACATCACGGCTGCAACATAGTCAAGTTGTTCTTGTGAAAGATCTGCTAAATAATTTTTCGGAATATTCTCGAGGCATTTATTTTTCTTCCTGCAATAATTTTTATCATACACGATGCGTCTCACTGTCTCCGGCGACAATCCATACGGGCCATCCGAGATCATATCCAAAGCGTCGCTCACTGTCGTGCCGTCGTTACGGATGCGGCTGAATAGCGTCCTGATTTCCTCATTTCGTTTCTCTCGTCGCTCGGTCATTCTCCCTACGCCTTTCTCCGTATTCCATGATTGATCCACCCGCGGCCCTCGGCGATTGCAATAAACTCATCGATGGATTTTACCACAAAGTATCTTCCAGCCGCTTCCTGCACCCGGTGTTGATGAATCTTTTGCTCAACACTCTGGCGTTCCGAGCCGATCTTAATTTCAAACTCCAAATACTCGCCATCGATACAGGCCACGACATCGCCGGTGCCGATCGCCGAGCGGTCCGAGCTTCGTCTGTAACGTTTCGTTTTCAGATCGTAGATGCCGACAGTATTATTTCTCCAGGCTATTCCCAACCCGGAATTAATTGTCGTTATGATCGCCTGTGTGAGCGCCGATGCCTGAGCCATTTTCAATCCTTCAGGAATGATGGATATTTGGTTTCTTGTTGCGGTTGTTCGTTAATCCAAATGACTCCGTTCGACGCCCGCCTGCAGTCCCTGAGGTATTCAGCTGCGAAACTTTTATTGCACGCATTGTATGTTTTACCCGGGCAGTCAAATGTTTTGAAGCTCTGCATGTCCTCCTGGCGCAGGACAAATGAACGTCCGCACGTGCATTCGACAGGCGTGAGTGCGGGCGGACGATTCGGATCTTGATCTCGCGCCGATTCAAACAATCCCTTCGATGCTGCCAACTCACAGAGTTTTTTTCGTGACGGGAAATTGTCACAGGCATCCTTCGCGGCTTCACAGAGATCAACCCACTGCTCGAACGATAGGCGCTCGAAGCGCTTGAGAAAATCCTTTCCCATCGCGGTCATGCCTGAGCTCGTGACGTCCTTCCCGAAGGCTCCACAGAGTTCCTTGAAGACTGGCGCAAATTCATTTGAGTCCATTGACAAAATCCTCCTCCCATGATTTTTCTTTCCGCGCCTGATTGTCCGCGCGCTTGGTTTTATCGACGATTGCTTCCACGCATGCATAATTCATCTTGCCATATTTCGCGGCCTCGTCGATCGCACGGTATACTTCGCTCCAGCCAAATTCCCTGCCAAGGGTCAAGAGCCGGGACGAACTGGTCCAGTATGGCGATCTGACAAACATAGCCTTGACCGAAGGCGAGTATGCGCTCCTGAGTGTGACGGATAACGGCTCTGGTATGAGCACGGACGTGCGCAACAAGATCTTCGATCCCTTCTTCACGACAAAATTCACGGGATGCGGATTAGGCCTGTCGGCGGTGCTGGGAATCATACGCAGCCACGAAGGTGGGCTTTCAATTGAAAGTGCCGAAGGAATCGGCACGACGTTTCGGGTATTATTTTCGCTGCTGCCCTCTCCCCTTTAACAATCCCGCACATGACGAATTTCCGCACACACACAGATTTATCGGGTATAGAACCTAAAATTTGGTTACCTTTGTATACAATATTGACAATCGATGGAAACCTCGTGCGACTCCCCGGCGTGCTTTCCGGCCATCGTCAGATTGATACAGTGCAGACAACACGCACAGCAGAGACAAACAGAAAAGGGTACCTCAATGCAGCTTTCCGGCTTACGCTACGGCGCAAAATTAATGCAATTGGTAGAATTTCCGGTGGCCGAATTCCTGACCGGCTCGGCAACGAATGACGAACTTCAGTTGATGCTGGATAAATATAAAAAGTTGGTAGTCAAACCGATCTTTAACGGAGGCGTGGGGAAAAAAGGCAAGGCCGGACTGATCAAGATCGTGGACAATGTGATCGACGCGCTGGAGGCGAAGCGGGAATTGTATTTTGCCGAGCACAAGTACGGCAACAAGCTCATCCGCGCGAACGGTGTCACATTCGAGGCCTTCATACCGTCCGAACTCGAAGTGTATTTCAGCATCACGTCATCCTCCGAAAAACGGGAACCGATTTTTACCATCACCCCATTCGGCGGCGTGGACATTGAATCGCTGCCTGCCGAGAAAAAGATCACGGTCCCCATTGAGCCGTTCATCGGATTGAAATCGTTCTCCATCACGAACTCGTTATGCGATCTGGGGTGTCCAGAAGAGTTCATCTCCCCGCTCGTACAGAATCTTCCGAAGCTCTGGACACTCTTCAACGATTATGGATTGACGACATTGGAACTCAATCCGATACGCATGTTCAAAGACTCGCGAGGGAGGATCATACCGATCGCGTGCGACATCAAGGCGGGCTTCGACCAGGACAATCCGGCGTGGAAGAGGATCGGGCTCCCCCCGACCATTTTCCAATCGGACATCTCGCAATTCGAGTCGGAGATCAACCAATTGCGCACATACCAGGGGCAGTCGGACGTGCTCGAATTGAATCCGCACGGCACGATCATTCCCTTCATGTTCGGCGGAGGCGCGAACTCCGCCGCAACAGAAACGCTCGGCAGCAAGGCGATCTTCTCGTCGGATTTCGGCGGCAATCCGCCGTATGAAAAGATGTATGAGATCAGCCGGATCGTGTTCAAATACTGGTACAACGAGGCGAACGTCCTCTTGATCATCGGCGGCAAGGCCAACAACACGGATATCTACGTCACGTTCAAGGGCATCTTCGACGCATTGCGCGATCACGTAGCGGCACACGGAAAAAAACCGATCTACACGGTCATCGGGCGAGGCGGTCCCAATCTGATCAAGGGATTGTTCTACGGGAAAGACATACTCGACACGCTGAAGCTCCCCTACCGGGTCTTCGGCTACGACACGTCGATCATCTCCACGATTGAATACGCGAAGAAAATCGAACAATGGTGGGCGGACACAGGGAAGGAAGAATTCATCAAAAAAATCGGTTGATGATGTTTCCCACAGTGCTCATCAGTGAACCTACTCCACCACCTATTTATTTCGGACTCAAACCATATGCGACCCATTAAAACCAAACCATTCGATTATTTCGTCGGCGTTCAGTCTCTCGAGGAATTAGTCAATAAAGACTCCCGCGTGTGCATCGTGAACATCCTCGGAAGCGAATCGAGGAAAGTCACCCCCGTCTCGCACGAATACAGCGGCGGCAACATCGTAGCCGGCGTGCAGTACGGGAAACACGGCGCGCTGGAGACGAAGCTCGGGGATATTCCCGTCTATCAAAGCGTGCGCGATGTGATGCACGAGGGGCATGCCTTTGACATGGGCGTCATTTATTTGCCGCCCTCGGCGGTGAGCCAGGCCGTATCCGAAATGATACAGCTTAACGAGCACTTGAAGAGGATCGTCATCGTCACCGAAAAAGTGTCGCTGAAAGACTCGCGCAACGTCCGCTACATCTGCCAGGAGGCAGGCGTGGATGTGATCGGAGCGAACTGTCTCGGCGTCGCAAACATCTGGGATCACGTCCGGGTCGGCGGGGCGTTAGGGGGCGACAATCCGGAAGAGAGCCTGGTCAGAGGGTCGGTGGCGATCCATTCGAACTCGGGGAACTTCACCACGACGATCGCCGAATATCTGAAGACGAAAGGATTCGGCATCACCACCGCGGTCTCATCGGGTAAGGACGTGATCATCCATTTTGCATTGCCTGAGTTCCTGTTTGCGGCGCAGAACGATTCGCGGACGAAGGCCATCGTGCTCTACGTTGAGCCGGGCGGGTATTACGAGCGCATGGCGCTTGAAATGATCAAGGACAGAAAATTCGGCTTCAACAAACCGATCGTCGTGTGCGTCACCGGCCGCTGGAAGAAGGACATCACCCGGGCTGTCGGCCATGCCGGGGCGTTGTCGGGCAGCGGCGACGACGCCTTGAGCAAGGAAAAATGGTTCGACGAGTATTTCGGGGTCGATGCGTTCGATACGAAACATCCGGTCGTCTCGAAGCGCGGCGTGAGGGTTGCATCGATACAAAACATACCTGAGGCAATGAAATACGTCTACCAGAAGATCGACGAAGCCCCCGATTTTGAGGCGCACGGCGACCTCTCGCTGAAGCCATGGCTGGGCGACAAGCTCATACAGGTGCCGGTGGAATTGGACATACCGATCGTGCGGGCGATGCCGCCGTACGACAAGCAGATACAGGAGACCAACAAGCAGGTCGGGGCGCACCATTTGCGCCAGAGCATGCGCAACAAGAGCGGCGCATCGAAGATGCATCCAAGCACGCAGGTGTCGGAACTGCACGGGAAATCGGTCCTGGACCTGTCGCAGCACACGATGGAAGAGAACATCTACTTCGCCCTCGGCAAAGTGATGCCGGAGCCGGCGGACATTCCGACGATCAATTTGATCCTGAATTTATTTCTGAAGATGGACGAATCGCGCATGGAGTGGGTGGACATCGGCCGCAATAACGGCGCCTCCCCCAACGCGTACATCGGATCGCAGATCGCGCTCATCGGGAACAAAACGCTCCTGGCTAAGACAAAAACGCAGGTGCAGGCGATCATCAACCTCATCCGGGAATTCGGGATCGACGAGCGGACGGCTCATTTTCCGCAGGAAATGGACGAGTATATACTAGCCACCATGCTCACGAAAGAGCCGCAGATCAAGAGCGACGTGAGCGACATGCTGATGAAGGAGATCAAGAAGAGCAAAAAAGTGTGCATCGCCGTGCAGGTCTGCCAGCATATCATCGCATTGGCAGAAGCCTCGCAGCTCGAGGTCAAGGACACGTACGAATTTCTGCTGGGGTCCATAGCGACATGCATTTTCTGGACGCCGATGCTCGAGAAACGGATCACCAGGGAGACCGTCGAAGATTCGATGACGTATTTTTATACCATCTCGAGAATCGTTGCCTATTCGGTTATCGACAGGCCGAACAATAAATTTTGGAAGAAGCTGATCGATGCCAGGATCTCGAATATCAATGCGTCGTTCACCGAGAATGCATTCAAGATACTCTTCAACAGACAGCCGACCGAGGCCGATCTTTATGAATTCAAGACGCTCATCGGATTGACGATCACCAACGGTCCCGGCACAATCTCGGCAAAGGGTGCGAAGGAATCGGTGTCGGCGCGCAATCACATCTCGATGGCGTTTGTCGGATTCATGTCGAACACCGGATTCGCGCACGGCGGCAACGGCTTCGAAGCGGTGAAATTCCTGCTGGACAATTTTGCGGGAACCGATCTGAAGGATCCGGGCGAGAAGCAGCATGGGATCGACCTCGACGCCATCGCGCTCCGGGTGGTCAAGCAGTATGCACAGTACAAACAGGAAGCCAAAGAACTGGGAAATCTGGATTACGCAAAGATCCCCTGCGTGAACCATCCGGTGTTCAAAGGCAACGATATCAACATCGACCCGCGCGAAAAATTCGTCAGGAGCGAATTCGAAAAAAAAGGCATCTACAACATTTACCTCGATTTTTATCACAAGCTGGTGCAGCGCTTATTTGACGAAGGAGTGACGAAGAACGTGTTCTGCGTGAATATCGACGCCGTGCTTGCGGTCATCTCGCTGAAGCTTGTGTGGAAAGAAATTCAGGGCCATACATTCACCGACAAGCAGGTGCAGGACCTGGTCTTCACGATGTTCATCTTCGGCAGGGCGATCGGCACGGCGGCGGAAATAGCGGATCACCGGGATCGGGGCACGGACATGGATTGCCGGACACCGCAGAAAGAGCTGCGCTTCGTATTGTAACGGGGCATCGATGCAGGGCGAGTGATCCTCGCCCTGCATGACGTCGTGTAATGTTTCGGGTGCGCCCGCTACTTGGCGCGGCGCTTCTCGTAGTATTCGGGCAGTGTGACCTTCACCTGCTCTTCGAGCTCCTGATCGGTGATGGAAGACATTCGCCCTTCAATTTCGTACTGATCCATGACCCACCGCTGGATCTTTGCGACCTTCATAACGCTCAAGCGTTCGTCGCCCTTCAGACCGAGAAATTCATTCACCCAGAGGGCCACGCCGTCGGTTCCCGACTTATCGGTGATCGAAACGCGCGGCGGCCTGTTGAGCAATGCAGTGGTGTCGAAAATGTTATAGATCTGTTCGAACTTCCGCAGTCCTCCCGCGTGAATTCCGGCGCGGGTTGTATTGAAGTCCTTGCCGACGAAGGGATAATTGGGCGCGAGGTGCGTGCCGATGACATTCTCAAAATAGTCGACCATTTCGGTGACCACTCGAAGATCGATGCCGTTCAAGCCTCCTTTGAGGGCAATATATTCCATCACTGCGCCTTCCAGCGGAGGATTTCCGCAGCGCTCGCCGAAGCCGAACAATGTCGTATTCAGCGCGTTGAGACCGTAGATCCACGCGGTGGCTCCGTTGATGTGCACCTTATGAAAATCGTTGTGCCCATGCCATTCCAGTCGGTCCGGCGCGATGCCGCATTCATTGCGCAAGCGCCAGATCAGTTTCGGTATGGATCGGGGTTCGGCGGCATTCGGATACGACAACCCGAAGCCCATCGTGTCGCAGAGCCGGATCTTTACTTTCATATTGTCGGGTTGGTTTTCGGTCAACCGTTCTAATTTTTGCACAAACGGAAACACGAAGCCTGGAAGATCGGCGCGTGTCACATCTTCGAGATGGCATCGGGGCCGGATGCCCGCTTCGAGCGCGGCCTCCACGACGCCGATGTACTGATCCATCGCCTGCTGCCGTGTCTGATTCTGCTTATGGAAGATATGATAGTCGGAGGCAGACGTGAGCATCCCCGTTTCTTTCAATCCCATCTCCTTCACGAGCCGGAAATCGGCCTTGTTAGCGCGGATCCATCCGGTGATCTCGGGAAACTTCACGTTGAGAGCGCGGCAGGCATCGATCGTGTCCCTGTCGTTTTTTGTGTAGAGAAAAAATTCGGATTGGCGAATGACGCCGTTGGGTCCGCCCAGGCGCGACATCATTTCGAAGAGCGCGACCATCTGTTCTTTTTTATACGGCGGCCGTGCCTGCTGACCGTCGCGGAATGTAGTGTCCGTGATATGAATGTCGCGCGTCGTCACATCGCGCGGATCGAATTCGACCTCCGCGCCGTCGATGGTCTCGTGGATCGGCCCTTCGAATGTGATGAGCGGAGGAAGCGTGTAGGGAAAGATCGATTCGATCAGATTGGGCTGCGGCACGTCCTGAAGTTCATAGGATCTCATGGGTTGCACTCCTTCTACTGGTGATTGATGAGTGAATCGAAGAACTCGATGGCGCCGGCGACGGATTGGACTTTCAGCGCATCTTCTTCAACCACTGAGAGGTCGAATTCTTCTTCGAATGCGGCGACAAGCTCAATGGATTTTAATGAATCGGCCCCAAGGTCCTCGGCGAAACTATCCGTTTCGTGGATATCGGATGCGTTCATTTTCAATTCCCGGGCCGTTGTGTTGATCACACGATCGGCGATTTCCTGTCTGGTCATAAGGTCACTCTTTCCGGTTGGTGAGTATGATGGATGAATACTGCTGATAACGCTGCTCAAGTTCTTTTTCTTCATTGACAAGTTTTTGAACAACACTGTTCGTTTCGCTGCTGCCGCGCACAGACAAAAAATCACGTTCCCGCTCCTCTTCGTTACGGTCGATGCCGTAGCCGATCTTCGCGAACGCGGCGAATTCCCGTTTTGCGTCTTCCAGGATCATGGCATGGAGGGACGAGGCGGACCGTTTCCACTCCTCGACGGCGGCAAGCGCCTTCTCGTGCGTCAGGGCGGCTGGCTCGATACCATATTCTTTCCTGAATACGTCGCACACGTAGCGCCATTCGTCGGCGCGATAGGCGTCGTACATAGCGCCCAACTCACGGTTTACGTCATCGATGGACTCACAGGCATTCGATGTAATCATTGCTTCCAGCGCAGCGAGACGTTCGCGGGGCGTCAGCAATCCGCAGAGGTCCGTCCATTCATCCGGGTGCTGCAGCAGTCCGTCGGACGAGAGAGACGCCGTCGCCACAGCCCAATCGCTGGAATGAGCCAGCGCATTCATGAGACGCTCGCTCACTTTCTCGTTGAGATACCTGGCGATCGCCATGGAATAATATTTTGCGCCTTTGCGCAGAAGCAGTCGATTGATCTGCAGGCCGCCGTAGGTGACAAACGGTTTTTCTTTCGGTGTGGATTCGGCCAACGCCAGAAGTTCATCCCTGCCCCGCCTCATTTTTTCGACCGTATAGGGTGAAAAGACATCGAAGCACAGAAGGTCCCGCTTCACAGGCGCCTTTCGATTATCCCTCTTGGGCCATTTTTCGCCGTCACGGACCGTGCCGACGGAAAACAGCGTCATACCCGGTATGAGTTTCGAGGCCCCTTCGTCCTCGTGGATGTACGAGAAGGGAAGGTTCGGCGTGTTGATGTTCGAGTAGTGTTTCCCGATCACAACGCTGAACGCGCCGATGCGGCTTTCAAGCAGCACGTACGAGAACGAGCCGGTCTTACACCCGCGTTCAAAGACGCCCTGATGCACCGGGCCGAGCTTATACATGTGGTTGCTCTGGTTGCTGCCGCTTCCCGCGTTAAAGAAGGAAAAGAGGCCGGCAATAAGCAGCGTGGATTTGTGGTGTGTGACGGTGTACGGGCCGGCGAACAGGGAAACCGCTTCGCCATGATATGCTTCGCAGTTGGCGAAGAAGAGGGAATTCTCGGCCGAAAACTGCTTCCCCATTTTAACGGCCTGGCCGCAATAGACCTTGTCCAGGATAGCGCCGCTCTCGATCTTCGCCCCTTCGGCGATGATGAACGACCGCGCCTGCACACCCTCGCCGATCTCTGTCGGATGTTCGGCGCAGCTCAGGATGGATCCGTTCTCGAGATACTGGGTGCCGTGGAGGAAGGCATACGGGCCCACGTCAACATTCCTGATCACGCCGCAATGAACGATCCGGGCATGGCTGCCGATGCGCGCGCCGCGCGCCGTGGCGCGAAGTGCGGCAAGGATGAGCGACGAGAGCCTGCGCGTGCATTCGGGATTGTGCCGCATGAGCGCCTGCATGTACGCCGTATGTGCCGAGAGTTCATTGAAGATGACCGTGCCGCGCCCGCCCGCTTCGTTGACGACATCGAGTTCGACGCCGTTGCCGCACGCCGGATCGATGTCGGCAATGAGTGCCGCCGTGTTCTCGATGGCGACATTGTCGCCGACGACGTATCGAGCAACGACCGATCCGACATTTGCGATGCGGACATGATCGCCGATAGTGCAATCCGTGATCGCCGCGTGATAGATCCCGCAGTCGAATTCCATTCCGTCGACACGTATAACGCCGGTGTTGTCACCGATCTCGACGGTGCCGGAGAACGCCGCATTTCGGATACGCGAGAGGATGCACTGCGGCGACAGCGTGACCGTCTGCCAATCGCTCGCCGAACATCCCTGCTGCTCAAGGACCGTTATCTGTGATTGATCGAGATGAAGAGAGTCCATAGCCCATTTCCGCTGTCGTGGCCGATTCCGTGATAGTTGATAGTAGAGATAATTTTAAAGAAGTGCAATGCCATTGCGATGATGTGAATAATTTAGGTAATTGTAGCTGTCACACCACAGTGCTCTGCATTCGGCCACAGACCATCAGGTACATACTATTTTATGAGCGACGAGATCGTCATTACGAAGCGCATCATCATCCCACCGAGTGAGATCACCTTCAGGTATTCCAGGAGCAGCGGACCGGGCGGGCAAAACGTGAACAAACTTTCGACGAAAGCGGAACTTCTCTTCGATCTGGAGCACTCGAGTGCGATAGACGAGGCGACAAAAGCGAGGCTGAGGGAAAAACTCGCGAACACGATCGACAACGCCGGAACGATCAGCGTCATGTCTCAGGAATCGCGCAGTCAGTATCAGAACAGGCAGATCGCGATCGAAAAATTCATCCTGCTTCTGAAAAAAGCGCTCATCGTTGCCAAGCCCCGCAAGAACACGAAGCCCACGCGAACGTCCACGAAAAAACGCCTGGACACCAAGACCAAACACGGGAATATTAAACGAACGAGGATCAAGAAGATCGAGATGGAGTAAACAGAAGGCATTTGCAACACACCGTGTCGATTAAAAATGGATTCCGAACCTGAGGATGCCGGCCACCGCGTTCGGCAAGGGGGCGCCAGTACCCGCGGGATGAACAATATATTGGATATCGGGCTGGAGCGTGATATGTTCGGTGATAGGAGTTTGGTATGTCACTTCGAACGCGGATTCGTGATCGGTGCTTTGGAGGCAGGCATGCGCGAATGCCAGGCCGAGCACATCCGAACCATCCTCTTTGAGCAGGCCATAGTAATTCACTCCGGCTCCGAAGAACAAAAAATTATCGTTGAACTCTTTTGTGCTCACACTTCCCCGTGCAAAGACGACCGTGTTTCCCGCCGCATACGGTTTTCCGGCTACCGACTGATCGATCGTACCATAGACTCCATAATTATTCGTATAGACCGATTCGGTGATTTGTGTTTCCGGATTGAACACCGAGAGATGATCGTGATTATAGGCGCCGATCTTATAGACGCCGTGGCGATCGTTGTCATCGCCCACCGACAGCTGCGCTTCGGCCACGGCAAGCACTCCGTCGTCGTCGGTGTAGCGCCACTTGAAATTATAGGGGTTATCCTTGAATTCGATCGAATTGCCGTCGTAGACGCAGGCAAGGAGCGACCAACGATCAGACACGTTCCACATTACGGTCACGCCCGTCGATGTCAGTGGAAAAATCGGCGCAGGCACGTTGTTGGCGATAGTGGAATGCACACCGAACGAGCTGTTGAGATAGACGCCGGAGTATTCATTCGACGCAAATTTGGCGTTCATGTCCTGAAGGCCGACGGTGATGGACACTTGTCCGATGACCTGCCGATACCAGAGTTCCTGTGCATAGGTATGATTGCCCGCCTCAAGATTGGACAGGATCTGGAAATCGCCGATGAGGTCGGCCGATGGGAGGGCTCCATGCGTATTGGCCGCCTTCAAAAATATTGTCCCATCGCGCCAAAGCCCGCCGGCCTTTGTGTCGAAGGTAACGTTGATATATGCCATTCCAAGGTACGCGGTTCCCGTTGCAATGCCGCCCCTGAAGTTGCCGACGGCGTCTCCGGTGTAGGATGCCTGGAAGGAAAGCGGATGAGGGATCTGCGCGGAATCAGGCTGCGAATACGCCATGCCCCACATGCCGAACATGAAAAGCAACAGTTGTCTGCCGAGCGTATGTGCATGCATACAGCGTATTCTATTATTGATATGAGCGTTCCTCGTTCCGGCTGCAGGTGCGCTTCGCGCGCAAGCCGCAGACTGCTTTTATTATCGGCAGCTAATCCAAATAACTTTAGCGATAGTGCAAAATTATCAACTCATCAGAAGGGAGCAGGGCGTTTCGAGGAGGCGTTCAATAATGAAAGTACCGGCGGGAAGCACAGTACGTATCAGTCGCCGATATCGATTCCGGCAGTGTAGAGGTCCTCGACTTTTTTTCGCGCCCACGGCGTTGTACGGAGGAATTTAAGGCTCGATGAGATGCTGGGATTCTCATTGAAGCATTTAATATTGATGAAGCGTCCGAGGTCCTTCCACCCGTATTTTTTAACGAGGTGCGTGAGTATCATCTCGAGCGTGACGCCGTGGAGCGGATTATTCGGCTGATCTGGTGCCATGTTTTTTCTACCCAAATAAATAATTCACAGGGATGTGCCGGCCGCGGCCGAAGCCGCGGCAGATCGCCCCGGTTATTCGTGTGAGGCCGGTTGGGGATCGACTTTATGTTCTTTTGAAAAGAACGTATACATCGCCGGAATGACGAAGAGCGTCAGGATCAGCGAAAAGAATAATCCTCCGATGACAACGATGCCCATGGACACACGGCTCTTTGCGCTTCCGCCGAGCGCGAGTGCAATGGGAAGGGCTCCGAGTATCGTGGCGAGCGTCGTCATCAGGATCGGCCGGAAACGGGCCGCGGCAGCAAACTGTGCGGCCTCGAAAAGTTTCATGCCCTTCTCTTTTTTCTGATTTGCAAATTCGACGATCAGGATGCCGTTCTTGGTGACCAGGCCGATGAGCATGATGATGCCGATCTCGCTGAAGATGTTGAGCGTCTTGCCCGCGATCCACAGCGAGAGGAGCGCTCCGGCCAGGGCAAGCGGAACGGTCAGCATGATCGTGAACGGATCGATGAAACTTTCGAACTGCGCTGCAAGCACAAGGTAGATAAGAATAAGCGCGAGTATGAACGCGAAAATGATATTCGAAGAGCTCTCCGCATAATCGCGCGATGCTCCGCTGAGCGCGGTGGTGAACGAATCATCCAGCACTTTTTTTGAGATGCGGTCCATTTCCGCAAGACCGTCGCCTATCGTTTTCCCGGGAGCGAGCCCGGCGGAGATCGTAGCCGCCTTAAACCGATTGAAATGATAGAGCTGAGGCGGCGCACTCTGTTCCTTGAGTGAGACGAGATTGTCCAACTGGACCAACTGACCCGCGCTGTTCCGCACATAGAGCGACGTCAGATCCAGCGGCTCATCGCGGTTGGCCCGGTCCACCTGCCCCATGACCGAATACTGGAACCCATTCATTTCGAAGTACGAAAAACGCTGGCCGCTGAACGCCAGTTGCATCGTCTGAGCGATATCGAGCACCGAAACGCCGAGACTCCTGGCCCGGTCGCGGTCGATGAAGATGTCGATCTGCGGCTTGTTGAATTTGAGGTTCACATCCGATCCCTGCAAAACATTGCTTTTATTCACTTCGTCCAAAAATTGCGGGACCTTTTGCCGGAGCTTTTCGAAGTCCTGATTCTGCAGCACATATTGCACAGGGAACCCGCCGCGTCCGCCGGCAGAGATGGTCTGTTCCTGAAACACGAATAAGCGCGCTTCGGTCATCGGCCGTGTTTTTGCAGTGATATAATCCGCGAGTTCCTGCTGCGTACGTTTGCGTTCTGTTGGATCGGAGAGAGTGAGACGGAAAAATCCGGTATTCGTTGCCCCACCGCTGCTTCCAGAACCAATGACACCCAACGCAACCCTTTTTTCGGGGATCGAGTCGTTAAGAAATGTGGTCACCCGATTCATATACGCATCGGTGTATTCAAAGGATGCTCCCTCGGGGGCCGTGATGGACAAACGCAGGAACCCCCGGTCGTCGAGCGGTGCAAGCTCCGATTGAATGAACATGCCGATGAGGCCGATGAGGCCGAGGGCTGCGACAATGATCGCCGGCGCCATCCAACGGTGTTTCATGAAACGCGTGAGCAGATTTTCATAGACACTATTGAGCTTCACGAAGAACGGTTCCGTGATCTCATAAAAACGGCTGTGCTTCTGTTTTTTGCGTATGAGCCGGGCGTTCAGCATCGGGGTCAGGGACAGAGAGACGAAGGCCGAAATGAGCACGGCTCCGGCAATGACGATGCCGAATTCGCGGAAGAGACGCCCGACGAATCCCTGAAGGAAAATAATGGGAAGAAAGACCGCCGCGAGCGTGATCGATGTTGACAGGACGACAAAGAAAATTTCCCGCGACCCCGCGAACGCAGCATCGAGCGGAGACATCCCCTCTTCAACTTTCTTGAATATGTTTTCGGTCACCACAATGCCGTCGTCGACGACAAGACCGGTGGCAAGCACGATGGCCAGCAGCGTCAGCACATTGATCGAAAAGCCCATCAGATACATGATGAAGAACGCACCGATCAAGGACACGGGGATGTCAATGAGCGGCCGGAATGCAATGAGCCAATCGCGGAAAAAGAGAAAGATGATGAGGATCACAAGCAGCACCGCGATGAAGATCGTTTCCTGCACTTCCTTCACCGATTGTTTAATGAATGTGGTGTTGTCTATCGCGATCTCAAGTTTGTAATCGGCGGGGAGGTCCTTCTTGATCTGCTCGTACCGCTTATAAAATGCGTCTGCGATCTCGACATAGTTGCTGCCCGGCTGCGGAATGATGCCGACTCCCACCATCGGCACTCCCGATTGTTTCAATATCGCTTCCTCATTTTCGGGTCCCAAATTGGCAAAGCCCACATCGCTGACCCGGACGATCCGTGTTTGATCGGATTTTAAGATAAGATTGTTGAAATCGTCAACCGATTTCATGCGTCCCTTCGTATTGACGATGAGTTCAGTCTTATCCCCCGCGATCTTGCCTGCCGGCAGTTCGATGTTTTCCCTGTTCAGAGCGTTTTTGACGTCGATGGGTGTCAATCCGTACGCGGCGAGTTTTCCGGGATCCATCCAGATGCGCATCGCATAGCGCTTCTGTCCCCAGATCTGCGTTGAGCTGACGCCGGGAATTGTCTGCAGGTTTTGCGCGATGACATTTTCGGCGAAGTCGCTGAGTTCGAGCAGATTTTTTGTATCGCTCTGCACGGTCACCATGATGATGGCATCGGAATTGGCGTCGCTTTTTGTCACCACCGGCGGCGAGTCTATATCCTGAGGGAGGGATCTGGCAGCGCCGGACACCTTGTCCCGCACGTCGTTCGCGGCAGCTTCCAGGTTCGACTCAAGATTGAATTCAACAGTGATGTTGCTGACTCCCTGGCTGCTGCTCGAGGTGATGTTTCGGACACCGTCGATGCCGTTGATCGCTTTTTCCAGCGGTTCGGTGATCTGCGACTCGATGACGGTGGCATTGGCGCCGGCATAATTTGTTCGCACGGAAATGAACGGAGGATCGATGGCGGGATATTCACGGACACCGAGAAATTTAAATCCGATGACACCGAAGATCACGATCGTCAAGGACATAACGATTGAAAGGACGGGCCGCTTAATACTGATTGATGCTAGACTCATGTGGAATAATTTTTCAAAGTAGTGTGGTTCAGGACCGAGGTGGGACATGGTGCTCCGCCGGACCAGGGAAGCAGAAAAATTGTTATTGTAGTGAGACGTTCACCTTCATTCCAGTACGGAGCTGGAGCAAACCGGTGGTAATGACTGTATCGCCGGCAGCCAATCCTTCCGTGATCTGTACCATCGAAGACGACCGGGTCCCGGTCGTCACCGGCACTGAAACGACAACGCCGTGTTTCCTGACGAGGACTGTTTGTCCCTTAAGCACCGGAATGATCGCCTGTGTCGGGATCAAGAGTGCGTCGGTGATCGTCTTCAGGCGCAGTTCGATCTGCACATAGGCGCCGGGAAACACCTTTTCTGCTTTGTTGCTGCACAAGGCGCGCAATTGCATAGTCCGCGTTGTGGGATCGATTTTCGGTTCGATCGCAAAAAGCGTTCCGGTGAATTGGTATTTCGTTTCGTCGCTGTTGAAATCCACACGATCGCCCACGGCGACCTTGCCCGCGTATTTTTCGGGAATCGCAAAATCTACTTTGAGCGGATTTACTTTTTGGATCGATGCAATGCGCGTGGCCGGCGAGACATAACTGCCTTCGCTGACATAGCGCAGCCCGATGATCCCGTCGAACGGAGAACGAATTTCCCGTTTGCGGATGGAGGCAATTAAATTTTCACGGTCTGCTTTGAGCGTGTTCACCTGGTTGAGCGCAATGTCGTATTGTTCCTTGCTGATGCTGCTCTTCGTCAACAGCTGCGCCTGCCGCTTCTCCTGCTCCGAGGCGAGTTGGATCTGCAATTCGATCTTCTTCAATTGCGCCTGCAGATCATCGTCGTTGATCGTCACCAGCACTTCATTGTTGTGGACGTGCGCGCCCTCCCTGAATGCGATCTTTTCAATGCGTCCGGAGGCTTCTGCCGACAGATCGACCGATTCGGAGGCCAGCACCGTTCCGGATGACCGAACGATATTTTCCATCCTTTGGGGCTTCAGCACGATGCCGCTGACGGTGATCGGCCCGGCGGGTGTTCCGGGAGGCGCTCCGGTCTTTTGTATGCCTCCGTTACTCTTTGTTTCGCACGAGGTGAGAATGATCGCACAGCACAGCACAGTGATCGGAAGAATGATTCGAACTATTTTTATCATGGCACAGGCATTCGTAGATAGGTATGAAAACAAGGGGGCGTCAACTCGGCATGTCATCGTCGATACACGCACAGCACGGTTGTATTTTGACACTGTATTCGGCAAAAAGTTTAACGGGCGCGGCACTACGCGTACCCACGATGCGCCCAACGCAGGTTGATTTTTTCGGTCACGGTCCCGCTATTCCACCGTGATGATCGTGCCCAGGCAGTGCTGCGCCTGCGGCTGAAGAACGACACCATCGTCGTAGGCATTGACGGCTTCAACGCAGATCATTGTCCTGTATCCGGCATCGGGCATATCGGCGATTTTTTTCGCCGTCGCGTCCCAGGGATTCCAGACCACGGTCACGCGGCTGCCGCTTTTTGCCACACGGATCGTGCGCGGGAGCACCGAATCGCGGATGACGCATTCGGCATCCGTATCGACATAACGGCGATTTTCTTCTTTCCCGATGGCAAGGACTTCCTCGTCCTGATGCCGGAGGACAGTCCCGAACCCTTCGTAGTACTGAGCGCCGGCGAGGCCGCGAATGTCCACATTCGCGATATCGCTGACGGCGAAGTACGAGTGCAGCGCATCGGTATACGTACATTCTTCGGCGCCCGTGTTCGTGCAGCGCAGCGTCACTTCAAGCGATGTTCCCACGCGCACGCATACTTCTGCGGCGAATGCAAAGGGCCAGAGCGCCAGTGTCGATGGATTATCCTTCAATGATAAACAAAGTTCCATTCTTCCATCCGGCAGCACAGAGGTGCCTGCCACATTCCACATCTCCACGCGCGCAAACCCATGCTGCGGTTTCTGCGCATCGGTTGCATGGGGACCGAACCATGGAAAGCACACGGGTATGCCGCCGCGTATCGGTTTTCCGACTTCGAATTCGCTCAGGCTGCTCATCCACAGCACTTCACCTTTCCCCCTGGGACGATAACTGAGCACATGTGCCCCGTAGAGAGAGACGGCCGCCTCGGCCAAGGGAGTCGTAATGACTGCGGTCGGCAGTCCGCCTTCCCCCTCCGTAAATTCGAGCGAGCCTGCAATGCCGTATGTGGCGTTCAACATTTCGAGTGTCATAGAGTTTCCTGTTGTGAATGTGCGCGTTACAGCGTCGCCATGTCGATGACAAAACGGTACCGAACGTCCGCCTTAAGCATCCGGTCGTATGCGGTATTGATCTGCTGGATGGGAATGACCTCCACGTCGGACACGATGTTGTGTGTGCCGCAGTAGTCGAGCATCTCCTGCGTCTCGGCAATGCCGCCGATGAGCGATCCCACGATGCGCCTGCGCCTCATGATGAGGCTGAAGCCCTGGATCTCTGCCGGTTTCGGCGGAGCGCCAACGAGGATCATGGTGCCATCGCGCTTGAGGAGATTCAGATAGGCATTCAGATTCAATGGCGCCGAGACGGTGTTGAGGATAAAGTCGAAGTGCCCCGCAAGGTTTTTCATCTGCGCCTGATCGCTGGTAAGCACGAAGTGATGCGCGCCGAGACGTTTGGCATCGGCTTCCTTGGACGCCGATGTGCTCAGCATGGTGACTTCGGCGCCGAAGGCCGCGGAAAACTTGACGGCCATGTGGCCGAGGCCGCCGAGACCGAGCACGCCAATGCGGTGTCCCGGTCCGACATTCCAATGCTTCAACGGCGAATACGTGGTGATGCCCGCGCACAACAGCGGTGCGACGCCTTCCAGAGGAAGCGCGGCGGGAATATGCAGCGTGTAGTGTTCGTCGGTGACGATGCTGGAAGAATATCCGCCGTATGTCGGCGTGCCGTCTTTTTCACGCGCGTTATAGGTGCCGATCATGCCGCTGTCGCAATATTGCTCGAGTCCCTCTTTGCAGCTTGTGCATTGCCGGCAGGAGTCGACGAAGCAGCCGACGCCGGCGATATCCCCGACCTTGAATTTCGTGACACGAGAGCCCACGCGGGCGATCGTGCCGACGATCTCGTGGCCCGGCACCATGGGGAATATCGAACCGCCCCACTCGTCCCTGACCTGGTGAATATCGGAATGACACACGCCGCAGTACCGTATATCGATGAGCACATCGTGATCGCCGACGTCACGGCGCTGGAAGGTGAACGGATTTAATGGAGTGACGGCATCCTGTGCCGCATAACCGCGAACTGGGATCATAATAGTTTTCGTTGTCATGTTAATGAAGTATCTTTATAATTTAAGGTGAAAAATCTGAAATAACAAACACACAGGCGACCTCCGATACAGTGGAAGCCGCCTGTGACTGTTCGTACGTACCCTGAACGGCTTCGCGGTGCAGGCGAGCGAACAGCTCGCCTTACCATGCGCCGATGCAACGACCGCGAGTTGCTTCGGGAAAAAATTCGCCGGCGGCGAACAGACTGCGCTGCTCAGTACGTCACGTTGTGGAAAAGCCGTTCATCGATATAGTGTCAGGCTTTTCCTTCCATTGCCGCTTTGGGCGTGATGCGGCCGAATGTGACAACGCGCACGAGAAACACGAAGAGACGCCCGAACGAGAAGTCGTCGATCAGCGCATACATCACCGGCACCACGAAGAGCGTGAGGAGCGTCGAAGTGATGAGGCCTCCGATAACGGCCTGTCCCATGGGGGCGCGCATCTCGCTTCCCTCGCTCATGCCGAAGGCGACGGGGATCATGCCGAAGATCATGGCAAGTGTCGTCATGAGGATAGGCCGAAGACGCGTGGCACCGGCCGTGATGAGGGCCTGCGTTCTGTTCAGCCCCTTCTCGCGGAGAGTATTTGCATAGTCGACGAGCAGAATGCCGTTCTTGGTCACGAGTCCCATGAGCATGATGATGCCGATCATGGATATCACCGAAAGCGCGCTCTTAAAGGCGAGCAGCGCAATGACCGCGCCGATGAGCGACATGGGGAGCGCGAACATGATCGCGAACGGCGAGCCGAAGCTCTCGAACTGCATGGCAAGCACGATGTAGACGAAAATGATCGCAAGGCCGAGCGACAGAAGAATGTTCGTGAAGGCCTCTGCCTGCTGCTCGCCCTGGCCGGTGACGCCGGCTGAGTATCCGGACGGCACGTCGAGCAGTTTGACCTGCTTCTGCACATCGGCGAGCACTTCGCCCAGGAGCCTCCCGTCGAGGTTGGCATCGATGCGTATCTCACGCTGACGGTCGTACCGGTTGATCTTCGACGGTCCGTCTCCCTGCCTGATATCGGCGATATCGCTGACATGGATAAGGAGCTTCTGATTGTTGGGAAGCGTCTTGGAACTTTTCAGCGTCATGTTCCTGATATTTTCGAAGGACGTCCGGTCGTTCCTGGTCAGCTGCGCGCGCACATCGAACTGCTCGTCGCCTTCCTGATACTGCGTCACGACAGTGCCGTCGACCATTGAGCGAAGCGTTGTGGCGATGAGTCCGACATTAATGCCGAGGTCCGACGCCTTGTCGCGGTCGATGCGTATGCGGACCTCAGGTTTCGAGATCTCGAGGCTGTTTTCGATGTCCACCGCGTTCGGCGTCGAGCGTACGATCTGCTCGACTTTCCCGGCAAGTGTATTGAGCACGGACAGATCCTCGCCGCGCACGCTCATGATGAGGGGCTTCGCGCCGCCGCCCGGACCCTGGGCGACACTGAATCCGATATTGGCGCCGGGAATATTCTTGAATTGGGACCGAAGGTCCGCCATCATTTGCTCAATGGTCGCCTTCCGTTCCTTCTTCTTCACGAGTTTCACGAGCACCGCCGCTTTCGTTACAGGATCGTTTCCCGCACCGATCGTGGTGAGGGTCGTGATCACCTCCGGACGCTGCTTTACCGCCTGTTCGATCTGAAGACAGATCGCAGAGGTCTGTTCGAGCGAACTGCCCGGAGCAGCGTTGACAGTCACATTGAATTCGCCCTGGTCCGATGCGGGAAAGAAGGACGACCCGAGAAAACGCATGAGAAAGAAGCTCACGAAGAACATTCCCAGCGAGCCGAAGATCACCGTCTTGCGGTGAGCGAGCGACCATGTGATGGCCGATTGATATCTGTCGCTCAGTATCTCGAAGGCATGATTGAAATAATACAATCCGCGCCTGAGCACGCTTCCGTCGTTGGTGAGTTCTTCGTCTTCCTTTTTCAGCCAGCGCGATGAGAGCATCGGCGTGAGCGTGAACGCGACGAAGAGCGAGACGAGCACGGATACAGAGACCGTGATACCGAACTGAAAAAAGAAGCGGCCGACGATGCCGGGCATGAACGCGACCGGCACGAACACAGCCACAACGGTGAACGTTGTCGCCATGACCGCGAGACCGATCTCGGCGGTCGCCGATTTCGCCGCTTCGAACGCCGTTTCGCCCTCGTGCATGTGCCTGTAAATATTTTCGATGACCACGATGGCGTCGTCGATCAAGAGACCGACAGCGAGCGAGAGGGCCATGAGGCTCATCATGTTCAGCGTAAAGTTCAGCGCATACATGACGATGAAGCTGGCGATGATCGATGTCGGCAGCGCGATGGCGCTGATGATCGTGGGGCGCATATTCGCAAGGAACAGATACACGACAATCACGGCGAGCAGTCCGCCGTAGAGAATGTCGAACACCACGTCGTTCACGGAGTCGCGGATATAGGTACTGTTGTCGCGGGCGATGAGGATCTTCAGATCGCCTGGCAGTTCCGCCGAGGCCTTCGTGATCGCCTTCTTGAGCGCATCGGCGACGCGGACCGTATTGCCGCCCGACTGTTTCTGAATGTTTAAACCAACGGCACGTGCGCCGTTGACGCGCGTGAGGCTCGTGCGTTCTTTCACTCCGTCCGTCACCGTAGCGACATCGGACAGGCGTACGACTTTTCCGCCGGGAGTGGCGATGACGACGCGCTCGAAATCGCCGACACTCTGGTACTTGCCCATGGTGCGAAGGAGCAGCTGTCGCTGTCCCTGAATGAGATTTCCCGCCGGGACCTCGACGTTCGCCGCGGCGATCGCCTGGTTCACTTCCTGGATCGAAAGGTTGAACGACTGAAGACGCGCGGCGTCGATCTCGACCTGTATTTCACGCTCGGCCCCGCCCACGAGGTCCACTTTGCCGACCCCGTTGACGTTCTCGAGACGCTTCTTGATCACGTCTTTCGTGTACGTTGTGATCTCTTTTTCGGACCGCTCGCCCGAAATAGTGAGCGTCATGATCGGCTGGCTGGCCGGATCGTACCGCAGGATCACCGGATCCTTGATGTCCGTGGGAAGCGTCGCCCTGACGGCCGAGATCTTTTCGCGCACTTCCTGGGCGGCCTGCTTGCCTTCGACTTCCAGTTTGAACTGAATGACGACAAGCGAAACGCCTTCCTGCGACGTCGAGGTGATATGGTCGATGCCGCCGATCGTGTTGACGGCATCCTCGATTTTTTTGGTCACATCCGTTTCGATCTGTTCCGGTCCGGCACCCGGCAGCACCGTGGTAACGGTCACTGCGGGGATGTCGACATCGGGATACTGATCGATGTTAAGCTTCGTGTACGAAAACAACCCGAGCACGACCAGGGCAAGGATCATCATTGTCGCAAAAACGGGCCGTTCAATTGAGACATTCGCTAGTTTCATTTATTCTGCACTCCCACCACGTTCACGGCGGTGCCATCCTTCAAATTATTCATTCCGACTGTGGCAAGCGAATCGCCGGCGGCGAGCCCTTCGAGCACTTGAGTGCGGATGCCGTCCGTTGCACCGAGGCGCACCGTGCGCGTCACAGAGTGTCCGTTTTTGAGCACAAAGACGCGGCTGCTTGTGCCGTCTGTCTGCACTGCCACATTGGGAATGACAAGCGATTCCTGTGCGGTGGCCGATGAGGCGGCCACCTTGCAGAACATGCCGGGCTTGAACCAGTTGTCGCGAGTGTTCGGGAAGAGCGCCTTCACTTCGAACGAGCGCGAACCGACGTCGGCCGATTTCGAAATCTGTATGATGCGGCCGGCGGCTTTTACATCCGGGCGCGCATCGGAATACACCGATACCTTTTGTCCCACCGCAAGAGCGGTAAGGTCCGTTTCATTGCTGCTGAAGATCACTTTCATGCTGCCGATCTTTGCCACCGTCATCAGCACCGCACCCGGCGTGGAGAGATCCCCCTTGCTCACGTTCACAGCGGTGACAACGCCGGAGATCGGCGACGAAAGATCGAGGGCGCTTTTGGCGGCATCGAAATTCGCTTTGGCAACCGCAAACGCAGTCTGCGTGCCGTCGAGCTGCTCCTGTGAAATGGCGCCCTCGGCGTAGAGTGATTTCATGCGTTCATAGGTCTTCTGCGAATTTTTAAAGTTCGCCTCCGATTGAAAATACTGCGACGAGGTTCCGCTCCGATCGAGCGAGATCACCGTGCGTCCGGCCTGAACGGATGAACCGGTCGCCGCGCTGATATCAGTGATGCGTTCGGATATTTTTGCCACAATATTGGCCTGGTCTTCGCCTTCGAGCGAGCCCGAGAACGTCTTTGAGACGTTGAGGGACGTTTGTTGAACGACCGCCGCCTGGACCGGCACGACTGTCACTGTCGCATTGGGTTCGGCCTTCGCCTGCTCTTTTTTGTCGACGCCGCATCCTGTGAACATCAGCGTGCACGCAGCAAGGAATACACCTCCTGCAACGATCAATCGAATCTGGTTCTTCATCATGGTTGTCTCTTTCTATTTATTGTAAAGGTCTTCACATTCGTATCGTTAATTCGGGAGGCCGACAGCGTGCTGCCATTCGGCTTTTGCGACAAGGAAGTCGTAGATCGCCTGCGCGTAATTCGTGCGCGTTCGTGTCATCGCGACCTGCGTATCGAGCAGGTCGAACTGCGTGCCGACGCCGTTCTTGAAGCGCGACTGAGCGATGCGGACGGCCTTTTCGGCCTGCGCGATATTTTTTTCCTGGCCTGCAATTCGCTTCTTTGCTTCCTCCATTTTCAGGTCGGCCGACTGGATCTGTATCTTCAGGCCTTCCTCCGCCTTCAAGCGCGCATAATAGATCTTCTGGCGGTCGACCGTGGCCTCGTCCACGCGGGCGCTCGTTCGGAATCCGTCGAAGACCGGATAGGAGAATTGCAGTCCGACATTGAAGATCTTCGCCCACCGGTAATCGTTGACCTTGAACGTGTTATCCTGCGACTGCCATTGGTACGCGCCGATAAGATTGATGGTAGGATAAAAATTCGCCTGCTCGATCTTGATGTTTTTTACGAGCATCGATTCCTGCAGCGACAGCCCTGCGATCACCGGATTGGCCGAGAGCGCATTGCGCTTCGCGGCATCGGACACTTCGCCCGAAAGTTCCTCGTAGGCGAACTCGCCTTTTACCGCAAGGGAGGTCTCCTGCGGCAGTGCAAGCGTGTTCTTCAGCGCGTTCGATGCAAGGAGAAGATTGTTTTCAGCGGAGGTCAGCAGCGGCTCCGTGTTGGCGAGCTGGACCTCAGCCCGGAGCAGATCGAATTCCGAGGCCTTGCCGAATTTATAGAGCGACTGGACATTTTCGTAATTCGCCTTCGCCACATCGAGGCCCTGCCGATTCGCATCGACGAGTTTCTGTGCAAGCATCACCATATAGAACGATTTCTTCACAGCGAGAACGGCGTCCTGCTGTGCCGAGCGGTACGATACTTCCGCATAGTCGTGGTACGTGTTCGCGATCTCCAGCGCGACGCCGACTTTCTGGCTGTAGAGCGGCTGCGTGATCGATGCCCCCATTGCATACGAATTGCTCGAACCGATTTCAAACGTCTGCGTGGAGTTCGTCGGATTCAGCTGCGTGTTCGGGGAAAGGAACATCACCGGCAGCATCACGTTGCGCGTGTAGTTTGCCGAAACGTTCACCGTCGGAAACGCGCCGGAGCGCGCTTCGCGTATCTGCGATTCCGATTTAAAGCGTTCCTGGTCAGCCATGAGCACATCGCGATTCTGGTCGAGCACGAGCGAGATCGCCTTCTCGAGCGTGAGCTCAAGCGGCCGCGCTTCTTCGGCGCTCAACGTCCTGTTCCCTGCCGAAGGCATGAGGAAGTGAACGGCGCATACCAGGAGGATCATTTTTTTCATACGGTTCATCTCTGCACTCTTCCTTTACTTGTTTTGAATTCCGTCAAAATATACTGCAACAATTAATTCGGCGGCCCGATCTATTTCGGCAGTGGTCAATTGGTGCCGGGCCTTAATATGATACATACAATAGGACCTCAGCATGCCTTCGAAGAGGAATGTGATCTCCAGCGGATCGTACGCCTTCAGGTGTTCGTTGCTGATCTCTTCGGCATGAACCTGAGCGATTGTTTTTCGTGTTGCGAGATCACGCTCGTGAAGATTTTTTATCTTTTCATCGAATTCATCCGTCAGCTGACGGTGAGCCTGCCGGATCATGAGCATGAAGAGATCCGAATGAGCCATCGAATGTGCAATGACAGCCTTCGCATACGCCGTCAGTTTTTCGCGCGCACTCGCTCCTGCCGTCGCCATTGCGGCCGCCGTAATGGAATCCATCTCATCGAAAATATTCTCGATGATCCCGTAGAACATCTCGTCTTTGTTCGCGAAATAGTTATAGATCGTCCCTTTCGCGAACTCGGCCTTGTGGGCGATTTCCTCGAGTGTCGTATCGTGGTATCCTTTTTCGGCAAAGAGGACACGCGCAGCCTGAAGAATCTCTTGTTGGCGAGCATGTTTTTCTCGTTCTTTACGGGGAACCATTAAATTTTCGTTATTTTGCAGCATAATGACCAATTAGATAATATATGACTTTACATTTTTATTTATGACTAACTATTCATTTAATGACTGTGTAGTCATATTATAAGCAAAGTAATCCACTTTGTCAAGGAGCGAACCAATTAAGTATCGGCTCAATGGTCGAAAACATAAATTCGGATAACGGAGCAGGTATTGCATTGGCGCGCGGTGCACGTTACGAGGGGGCGCTGTCGCCGGGATTTCTCGACCCCGATCGGAGGCATTTATTGTCCCACGAATCGCAGCCTGAACTGCCGCACGAGCGCCGTATTGATCTCTCCGTTCATATTGTTGTCTGACGGAAGGAATTCGAGCGTAACGGTGTGTTTTCCTTGTTGGAGTTTCGCAATCAGAGCATTCGAGTATCCCCACTCGTTCCAGGTATTCTCTCCGCGCTGCGGCATGACCACGGTACCGATTCTATTCCCGTCGAGCTCGGCACTCCGCAGTGCGCATTTATTGTCCGTGTTCAATGGACCGCTGCCGTTCGCATATTCCACATCCAGGAGGTATGTTCCCGCTGTGGGAACATCGAATGCGTACATCACCGATCGATTGAGGTTCTTTTCAATACGGACCACATCATTCGCTCCGGCGGCCGCAGGGATGATGAGCGTTATTCCCGGAGCTTGCACAGCGGCGGGTTCGCTTAAAAAGGATTGGCTGCCCAACGGGTCGACGGCAGCAGCCTGGAATTCGCCATGAAGATCTGCAGATGGAATGCGGTAGGAAGGCGCATGCGTCTGTGCAACGGCAACGCCATTATGCGCGACGACGTAGTGGTCTGCGCCGGGAATGGCAGCCCACTGGAGCGTTGATCCCGCGATGCGCACAGACGGTGTTTCGGGCGCAACGGCATGAGGCATTATCGAGATCCCCTTGGAAACGGGAAGCACACTATTCATCGTGATCACGAGCGAATGCGCTCCGGTCACTGAAGCCGGAACGACCGCATGTGCGATCGATTTCCCGTCGAACGTGACAGACCGCACTGCACTGCCGTACCCGTGTATCGTTATCGACAGCACTCCGCCGCGGTAGCGAAAATTTTTCAGCGTGCGCACGCCGGCGTATTCTTTCGGAATGAACGGAGTGAACGTCAGCGCATCGGGCGCGAACGACATGCCGAACAGGATGCGGTATGTCATGGCAAGATTGCCTGCGACGCTCCACAGTTGGCGGCTCGAGTTGATCTCTGTTCCCATGAAATCACCTGTTGAGGCGACAAGGTTTTCCTTGTTCGTCAGATACAATGCCGCGGCACGATAGACGGCCCCAAGCGCATGGTTGACAGAGCCGGCATTCTGAGTCTTTGCCGAGGCCCATCCCCAGAAGGCTTCCACGAACGGCCACACGGCGTCGTTGTGGTATGGAGGGATGTTCGGAATTTGAGGATAGATGCAGGGAATGCCGTACTCGGACACGGGCGTTTTCGCGACAATCTCTGATTGTTGGTGAGCACTCGGGATGTCGAAGAGTACGGAGAGGGCTTCGCCCAATCCTTCTGAACGGGAAGAAAGGGATTGCGAGGCACGGCCGTACAGATACTGGCCGTAGTATCCCTTGTCCGCCTGCCAGAGGCGCGTGTTCATACCCTGCTGTATGCCGTCGGCGATGTCCGAATATCGTTGAGCGTCCTCTCCCAGCATGTGCGCCATCGACGCGAGAATGCGGTAGGTCTTGTAGTGCACGGCATTGGTGCCTAAATTTTTCGACGCATAAATATCCTTCGGGTCCATCCACCGCGGATATGTCTGTTCGCGCCAATCGAGAAACGACGATTCGCCGCAGAAGAGTCCCGTGGTTCGGTCGTAGGCCGCGGCCAGATCATCGTCGGCGGAAGTTTTCAAAATCGCATAGGCTTCGGCGAGCCAGTCGCGGTCGCCTGTCACGGCAAAGACTTCCCATGCCGCCACTCCCCACACCGTCCGGTCTGTGGATACCGGCCATGACCCGCCCGTACCCGTGTCCTGGATGATGCGGCCATGTTTCACCTTTGCCATCAATGTCGTCTTCGACGCATCGGGGTAGATTGCGGCAAGCGAGAGGATGATACTGTAACTGACATCCCGCGTCCAGACTCCGGGCCACATCTCGCCCGCC
Source organism: uncultured Ignavibacteriota bacterium (assembly GCA_903884005.1). Taxonomy (GTDB): domain Bacteria; phylum Bacteroidota; class Ignavibacteria; order UBA10030; family UBA8401; genus CAISDA01. The sequence continues at coordinate 28,477 of CAISDA010000004.1, forward strand.
ATGAACGCACCGTCGTCCCTGACGTTCATTTCCAGTTCTTCGAGCGACTTATTATAGAGCGCGTCGATGAGTACATCGGGCGATTCATACTGCGGGAAGCGTGAAATGTCGCGGGTCTGCGTCCAGACACGCACGCTGTCCGTGAAGCGGCCGGGAAAAGTTTCTTTTGCGAAGTGGATGGTGATGTCATAGACCCCGTCGCCGTCGGTGTCTGTCAATTGGAATTCCTGTTTCGACCGAAGCGCCGCGAAGTTCCACGTCAGCGGAAACGTGCTGCCGGCAATGAAGACGCCCTTAAAATCAGCGGCACGTATTGTTTCGCCGAGGCAGGTGGTGTAGAAGCCGTGTACGGAGAACTCGTTCAACACGGCGCGCATGTCGACGCGGATGAGGACATCGGCATCCTCATTCAGAAAGCTCTCTTCGCCTTCGGTCTTCACTGATGCACCATCGGGATCGGATGCGCCGAAGACGAACACGGGCGAGACACATCTGCCCTGCTCCGAATTCACGGTAAGATGATGATCCTGCCCGGGCATGCGTTCGTTGTCTGCTCCGTTGATCGCACATTTGAATGTGATCGTGCGTTCGGTCCGCCGTTTGTATGCGCTCCGGTAGGTCGATGTGAGCTGCGATCTCGACGCGGCATGTGCTTCAGCGGATCCCTCGCGCACGCTGGAGGATGTGAGTGTGAATGTTCGCGAGGTAAACAGCGGGGTGTGGGCGCGGGCGCTGGCCGCAAGGGCGGCACACGCGAGCGCGACGAGCGCGAGACGATACATGGTCATGATACTCTTTCTGCATAACGACAATCAAAAGCGTCAGCATGTCAATCGCCGTCGAGCACGATCCGTACGGCTTTTTGGATTTCGGAAAATTTATAGGGCTTCGTCAGCACGTCTTTGATGCCTCGTTCCTTCATGGCCGTTTTCGACGAATTGTCCAGATAGCCGGACGAGACGATCACTTTCACTGCCTTGTTCATCTCCAGAAGTTTCGTGAAGAGCGTAGTCCCGTCCATGCGGGGCATGCCGAGATCGGTAATGACCACATCGATCGATGCGCCGTACTCCTGGTATTTTTCAAGCGCTTCAACACCGTTGGATGCAGTCATCACTGCATACCCACGCTCCTGCAGCTGTTCCTGAAGCATTTCACGGATGATATCTTCATCGTCCACGAGCAGGATCGTTTCTTTGCCCCGTGCGGGTTCCGGCGCCGTATCGACACGATCCGGCAGCCGGTGTGTCACTGCATGGAAGTACATGGTGAATGTGGAGCCTTTGCCCTGCTCAGACAGCACGTCAATGAACCCATGGTGGCTTTTCACGATCGAATGCACGATAGCCAGTCCGAGTCCCGTGCCTTTGCCCCGTTCCTTCGTTGTGAAGAAGGGATCGAATATTTTTTTTCGCGTGTCGTCGCTCATTCCCATGCCGGTATCCGACACGCCAACGGCGATATAGGAACCGTCTGACACTCCCGAAAAACGGGACCGCAGGCGCGCGGAATCGATCGTATGTTCGCTGAAGGTGAGCGTCCCTCCATCGGGCATGGCATCGCGCGCGTTGATGGCGAGATTCATGAGAGCCTGGTGGATATACCCGCTGTCGCCCATGATAAGTCCGTTGTGAACATCGATCTCGACGCGGACGGTGATGCCCCTCGGGAGGAAGTGGAGCATCATTTCCCGAATTTCGTTGATGCTGTGGGAGAGCGATATCGTTTCGAGTTCCGCATCATCCTGGCGCGAAAAGAGCAGCAGCTGCTTGGTGATGGAAGTGCCCCGATGCGCCGTTTCGATGATGCGGTCGATATGCCGATGCTGGTCGGCATCGTCGGCGATGTTTTTTTTCATCAACTCAGCGGTGCTGAGCACCATGGCGAGCAGATTGTTGAAATCGTGGGCGATGCCCCCGGCCAATGTGCCGATGCCTTCCAATTTCTGCGCCTGTATCAGCTGATGTTCAAGCAGTTTCCGTTCGGTGACGTCTTGGATCGTCCCGAACACTTTGAGCGGAGCATCGGTATGATCGCGCACGATCTCGGCGCGGGAATGCAAAATGCGCGCCTCGCCGTCGGAATATCTGTTGATCTTATATTCCACATCGTAACGGGTATTGTACGTGATGAGATCGCTCAGCGCCTGATTCAACCGATCCCTGTCGTGAGTCTGCACGACGCGCTGAACGCTGGTCAGCGGCATATACGAATCGGAAGTCTCCTCAAGGCCGTATATACTGAACGCGCGCTCCGTCGCCCACATTGTGCGTGCCGCAATATCCAATTCCCAACTGCCGATCTGGGCGGCCTCCTGCGCTTTGCGCAGGCGATGTTCGCTTTTTTTCAATGCGCTGAACATTTGCCGCTGATCGGTGATGTTCTCCGAAAAGCCGAGTATGTATTTGGGCGATCCCCGGTCATCATAGATCGGCACCTTGATCGTGTGCAGATAGAGGACGCCGAGCGTTTTGCTCAGCACGGGGATTTCATTCAAATCGGATATTTTTCCGCTCCCCAGCACTTCGACGTCTATCTTCCGGAAACCATCGGCTTGCTCCGCCGGGAACAGATCGTGGTCGGTTTTTCCCACGGCCTCTTTGGCGGTGATGCCGAATATGTTTTCGCTGAACTTGTTCCAGATCAGATACTGGCCCTTTTCCGCATCCTTCACAAACATCGTGACGGGCATATGGTTGAAGACCATGTTCAGAAAATCGCTATTGTCCTGCAGCGCCTGTTCGGACATTTTTTGCGCCGTGATGTCGCGGCTGAAGAGTGCCAAACGGACGATCTCGCCCTGGACATTGGCGATCGGATACACGCGGTTTTCATAATACCGATCGCCGCGCTGCGTATTAAAGACCTGCGGCTGGCGCACAAGAATGGCAGCGCTTAATTTTTCATTCCACTCGGAGAACTGGTGGAGGCTGAAGATCCTGCCGAGATTTTGACCGATCAGTTCCGCTTTCGAATATCCGAGCGGCAGCGCCCCCGCCACATTGACGGCAAGGATAGTTTCATCACGGTCGATGAGGATCGCCGCATCGCTCGATGCGTTGAGCAGGGCGTGCGCGATCGTCTCGCTTTCGCGAAACGCCTTCTGTGCCGCTTCGCGCTCATGCTGCAGGGCCACCGCGACCACGGCGAAGAGGAGCATGAAGCCGGCGATTGTACACCACGCCGAAATCGTATTCGCGGCGGCAACGGCAGCAAGAATAACGACAAGCGCCGCGCCAAAGAGGAACAGCAGTCCGGGCCGTGATTTTATAATCGAGATTATCGTTACCATACAGCATTTCAATGTTGAGGAAAAAATATAAAAAGGCGCGTCTAGTGTTCTGTAACGATGATGCAGACGATCGTTTGATCGTCGTGCTGAGGCACATTCCCGGCAAAGGCTTTCACCTCGGCATACAGATTCTCGCAGACGGCCGATGAAGGCTCGGCGTGATGCCGTTCAAGGAATGCGCACAGGCGGTCGTCGCCGAATTCGTCTCCGCGATCATTGCGCGCCTCGGTAATGCCGTCGGACACAAAGAGGTAGACATCGCCCGTGTGAAGGTCCCTGCTCATTTCATTGAGCAGGGAAAACGGCTCGTCGCCATCGTCGAGGCCGAGACCGATGCCCGGCGGGACGATTTTTTCCACGGCATGCGCCGCTGCATTATAATAGAACAACGGAAGATGCCCTGCGCGCGCGATGTGCACTGTGCGCAAGGCGAGATCGAATTCGGCTCCGAGCACTGTCACGAACGACCGCTTTTCGAGGTCCCGGCAGAGCAGCCTGTTTGCACGGATGAACAACTCCCGCGGAGAAAGCCCGAACGTAAAGAGCGAACGCAGAATGCCCTGCACCTTGGACATATATAAGGCGGCGCTCGTGCCCTTGCCGCTGACATCGCCGATGATCACCGTGACCTTCGTCGGATCGGTTTCGAGATAATCGTAAAAATCTCCGCCCACCTCCATGGCCGGCAGAGAGCCGCCGTCGATATCCAGTCCGCGCACCTGCGGATGTTCCTGCGGGAGCGATGCAAGCTGGATCTTCCGCGCAATTTCAAGCTCATGCTTCATGCGTTCCTGTTCCGCGAGTTCTTCGTACAGGAATGCGTTTTCGATGGACACCGATGCCTGCATCGCGGCGGACGTGAGGAAAGAAATATCAGCGTCCTTGAATGCCGTCTCGGAAAGTTTTTCGCCGACGAGGAGCGCGCCGATGAGCCGTTCTTTTGAGCGGATCGGCAGCACAATAGAAATTCCCGAGCGCTCCATCATGGCGCGCAGCGGAGCGGAAAGATATTCAACACGGACGGAATCGGCGATGGCTTTGAAAGCGCCGATGAGGAGCGTCTGATTGGGAATGCAGACGCCTCCGATATCCGATACTTCCTTCCCGGCTGTTTCGATGCAGCAGCAGTGCTCTTCGTTCCTAAAAAAGAGGACGGCCGCCTGTTTCACCTTCAGCAGATCGGCCAGGGTGGAAACAAGGCCCTGCGCCATATCCTCCATCCCCAGTTTGGCGGCCAGGGCTTCGGACAGTTCACTGAGCGCACGGCGATAGTCGAATTGTGTCTGATAATATTGTTCATCGATGAATTTCTGTCCTCTCCGGCGGACGACCACAAACGCAAACACGGCGGCGAGTCCGAGCAGCATCGAGGCTATTTTCCCGTTCCGCAAAAATTCGGAGGCGGAGACGGGCGCATCGGTGATCAAAACGGATGCGCCCGTGAATTCAATATTCTGCAGCGGCAGCACGACATCGGGAAGCGAGAAGAACAGCATGAGCAGTCCGATAGCCAATACCGTATTCCACACAATGGTCAATGCCGTGTACTGCAGATTGCGCCGTATGCGCAGAGACATATCGAGCAGTTGATAGCGGCCGATCGTGTAGAGATATGCGAGGGGGTAGAGCAGCAGAGACACAACGACAATATTCACCAACATTGCCCCGCGGCTGCCGAACAACGGCTGGATGAACGTTGCTGCAAGAATCAGCGCCGATATGATCAAGATGCTGCTCCACACAACGCGCATCATGGATTGAGGCCACAGGACAGCGCCGGCGGCTTTCATTCTGTCGATGAACCAGTTGTAGAACCCCGCATCACGCAGCGTTATATTCCGGTACGATTCTAATTTTTCTCTGTTCAGAAATCGAACGATCTTGAAATAGACCATCACCGAAAACGCCCCGAAAATGATGGGCTGACTTTTCGTGATGAGCGCCACGACGGCAAAGGTTCCGCTGATGAGATAGATAACCATCGTGTGATACTTGCCGGCAAGAAGAACGGTGTGTTCTTTAGGGAAATAAAAAAAACTGTGCGTAAATAACACAGTGCCCCCGAAGACTCCGCACATGACCATCACTGAACGAAAGACACGGATCAGCTCCAGATCCGAAGACCGGCCCTGAGTAACGACCATGATGATGCAGCTTGTCGCAATGAATGCCCAACCGAGCAGCCGAGCACCGATCAGGTTCGGCCGTTTGAGCGCCAGAAAAATCCCGGTGCCCCAATAGCACAAACCGACACAAAAAACGAGGAGCACGGTAAATGCTACGCCGAATTTCGCAAGGGTGATCTGCAGCGTCAGCGGACGGTCGTCCCGATACACATCGTACCGGAGAGACTTGTCGACCTGCCCCTGGCGCAGCATCTTGTCCGCCGTTTGCGCATCGGAAAACGCTTGATCGTTGATGCGGAAAATAATGTCGCCTGTTTTCATGCCGGCGCGGTCAGATGCGCCGCCCTGCAGGACCGAGATCACGAGCACGACGTTCGAATATTCGGTCAACACATCCCGGGTCAAATATTTTTTTCCGACGGTGTAGGTGAACGTTTTATTAAGCGCGGCGCGGAAGAGCGCAATCCCGACGCTGTCGCGTGTCGGGGAAGCGTCGATCGCCCGCATGGCCTCGGCGAGCGTGCCGATCGTTGTGTTGTTCACAGACACAATGACGTCACCGGCCAGCAGGGCGTTCGGCTGTGCCTCCGCAGCGCGGTCGAACACTTGCAATCCCGTTTCGGCATTGAATGAGGCCGGCACTTCTGCACGGACAAAAACGGAGGATGGAGTATCCCGAAAGACATTCTCGTCCGTCGGTGTGCTGGCAATATGGTAGAAATTAAACCCTCCCATGTACAAACAGACGGCGGCGATTGCCAGCGTGAGCGCACGAACGAGACGGGGATGATTTTCGAATATAAATTTCATATCGGTACAAAATTTGTGAGCCGTTTTTTCCCGCAAATCGACTACTTGAATGCAATGTTAAGAATAATAAATCCGCCATGCAATTGCAACTTGCCCTTCCGATTCTCTTTCGGTATTTTGGGCATTATGACATCATCGATCCTTTCCACATTTCATCCCTTTGTACGCTCCTGGTTCGAACGGACATTCGGTGAGCCGACGGCCCCTCAGGAACTGGGCTGGAAGCCGATCTCCGAAGGCAGGAACACGCTCATTGTCGCTCCGACCGGAACAGGAAAGACCATCGCCGCTTTTCTCTGGTGCATCAATCATTTGATCGAGGAGCGAAGCGCGGGAGAAAGCGCACCGATCCCAGGCGTACGCATCCTCTACCTTTCACCATTGAAAGCGCTCAACAACGACATACACAGGAACCTGGAGGAACCGCTGGCGGGGATTCAATTGGAAGCCGAACGCCGGGGAGCCGCGATACCGCGTATCCGGTCAGCCGTCAGGACCGGAGACACGACGCAGTCGCAACGCCGGGGCATACTCGCACATCCGCCGGACATACTCATCACGACGCCCGAGTCGCTCTATTTAATGCTGACCTCGAAGCATGCGCGCAAAATATTTTCGACTGTGCGCTATGTGATCGTGGACGAGATACACTCGCTCGCCCCGACAAAGCGCGGTGTCCATCTTTCGCTCTCGCTCGAACGGCTGGAGGCGCTGGCGGCGGCTTCGCCCATACGCATCGGACTCTCGGCCACACAAAAACCGCTGGAGACGATCGCCCATTTTTTAGGCGGCAACGACGTTGCACATGAACGCCGCACCGCGCGCCCGGTGACGATCGTGGATGCCGGAGTGCAGAAGGCAATGGACGTGCGCGTTCAGTGTGTGGCGCACGATTTTTCGGACCTCCCCCAGGACAGTGTGTGGCCGCTCATTTACCCCGAGCTCATCAAAGCGATCGGCCGGCATCGGACCACATTGATCTTCGTGAACAATCGCCGGCTGGCCGAGAGGATAGCGGCGAAACTGAACGAAATTCTTTTCGGCACCGAGGATACATTCAACCTGAAAGCCGTGCCGAGACAGATGGACCGCAGGGCTGCGAAGACCTCGGCGGCGGCGAAGAATGCCGCCCTTCTGGAAGGGCTCCCTATGAATGATGCCGCAATCCATGGAGTCCGTGCCGGCAATGCGGGAGCACTACACCATGAAGAAGCGCGCACAGGCAACGCCGGAACACTACACCATGAAGAATCGCGCACAGGCAATGCTGCACTCGACACCAGCGGCCTGTCGTCCAATGATGAAGGAGTGTATATACAGGCGTATCACAGCAGCATGTCGCGCACGGCGCGTGAAGACATGGAGCGCCGGCTGAAGGAAGGATCGCTCCGTGCGCTGGTGGCCACGTCGTCGCTCGAACTCGGCATCGACATCGGCAGCGTCGACCTCGTGATACAGCTGCAATCGCCCAAAGGCATTGCGCGCGGCCTGCAGCGTATCGGGCGGTCAGGACATGTGGTGCACGCCGTCAGCAAGGGGCGTCTCTTCCCTACTCATCGGGAAGACCTCGTTGAATGTGCAGTGATCACGAAGGAGATACTGGCCTATCAGATCGAGACAAGCCGCATTCCGGCCAACTGCCTCGATGTGCTCGCCCAGCAGATCGTGGCATGCGTGAGCATCGAAGAATGGAACGCGGACGACCTCTACGATCTCGTCACACAGTCGTCCTGTTACGAAACGCTCACGCGCGAAATGTTCATCCATGTTGTGGACATGCTCGCCGGGCGCTACACGAACGAGTCGTTTCGCGAATTGCGTTCGCGCATCGTCTTCGACAAAACGCGGAACATGCTCATCGCACTGCCGGGTTCCTCGCATCTGGCGATCATGGGGGCGGGCACGATACCTGACCGCGGCTATTTCGGGGTCTACCTTGCCGATAAAAAGACGAAGATCGGCGACGTTGATGAGGAATTCATTTACGAGAGCAGGACCGGAGATACGTTCATACTCGGATCGAATGTGTGGAGGATGGTGGAGATCGATGCCAATCGGATCCTGGTGGAACCCGCGCCCGGACAACCGGCACGCATGCCGTTCTGGAAAGGCGAGGGCATCGGCCGCACATACGAATTGAGCGTCAAGATCGGTGAATTCCGCGAACACATAGCGCGGTCGCTGGCACGTCCCGGCGGTGATTCGGCAGGGGTTCACTCCGAGTATTCGGTTGCTGCAGACGGGACGATCAGTGACGACGCGTTCGAGGCGGAACTCCGTTCGGCATACAGCCTCGATTTCAATGCGGCCCGGAACATTATTGAGTACCTCCGCGGCCAGCGCGACGCCACCGGCATCGTGCCGTCGCACACACGGATCGTGGTCGAAGGCTTCCGCGACGAGATCGGCGACCCGCGGATTGTCGTCCATTCCTGCTTCGGCAGAAGCATCAATGCGCTGCTGGGAATCGTGCTCAAAAAAGTGCTCACCGCACAGCTCGGCATCGACGTGCAGATGTTGTACAACGACGACGGCATTCTCTTCCGCTGCCCCGATGTGGAGCGCATGCCCCTCGATATTTTTTCATCGATCGATCTGCTGTGCGCGCAGGAATCCGTCGTCGAGGAGCTCCCGTCATCGCCGCTGTTCGCATCGCTCTTCAGACAGAATGCGGAACGGGCGCTGCTGCTGCCCAAAGCGTTGCCGGGCAAACGTACGCCGCTGTGGCTGCAAAGGCTCAGGGCGGGAGACCTGCTGCAGATCGTGCAGCGTTCGAACGACTTCCCCATCGTCATCGAAACATTCCGCGACTGTCTGAACGACGTGCTGGACCTCGAGCATTTCAAGGACGTGCTGGCACGTCTGGAAGCAGGCGACATCACGGTCCACATGGTGCAACGAGAAACCCCTTCGCCCTTTGCCGTGAGCATCTTGTTCGAGTTCATCGCGGTGTATATGTACGAAGCTGACCGGCCGAAAAAATCCGGATCGATGGTTCCCGTCAACACGGACCTGCTGCGCGAAGTCGTGGATCTGGACACGGTCTCGTCCGTGCTTTCGCCCGACGCGCTCGCGAAGATCGAAGAGCAGCTGCAGTTCACGGCCGCAACGCGGCGCGCCCGGTCGGCCGCAGAATTGTTCGACATCGTGCTGCGATTGGGCGAGCTCACACGCGGTGAATTGGAGGAACGCACGGATAACCCGGAATTCATCGGGCAGTTGTCCGAACAGGGATCGCTCGCCCGATGCACAATCGGCGGCCGCGAATTTTATATCGCCGCCGAAGAACTCCCGCTCTATCGGGCGGCATTCCCTAAGCGTGACGAGACCAATGATCCGCCGGGCCTTTGGTCTGGGTTGCCCGGCATTACCGATGCGAATGAACCGCCCGTCTTTCGATCTCCATCTCCATCTCCATCCCCGTCCAATGACAGTACGGCATCGGCCGACGTCGCGGGACTCATCGACAGGACCGAGGCGCTCATACTGATCGCACTGCGCTCACTGCGCACGCGCGGCATCGTGAATGAAAATTTTTTTGCCGAACGCTACGGCATCACTGCAGCCGACGCTCCGCGCTTCCTCGCTCATCTGGAGGCTCAGGACGACGTCGTACGCGGACACTTCACCTCGCCCGATACCAATGAATGGTGCTCGCGTTCAAACCTGGAACGCATACACCGCGCATCACTCTCGTTGAAGCGGCGCGAGATCACGCCGGCGACGCTGCCGCAGTTTGCCGAATTTCTCTCGCAGTGGCAGCACCGGCATCCGCTCTGCGTTGTGCGCGGCGAGGAAGGATTCCGGCGGATACTCGACCAGATGATCGGACTCTCGCTGCCGCAGGAGGTGTGGGAAAACGAGATCTTCGCTCCGCGCATGAAGCCGTACGATCCGCACGTGCTTCGGAAAATGACACAGTACGGAGAGCTGTTGTGCATGGGAAGCGACGCGGGGAAAATTTCGTGGTTCATGCGGGGCGACGGCGCACTGTATCTGGACGAACAAGCCGGTGCGCGCCTCGAGAGTCTTTCGAAGACGGCGAAAGAGGTGTACGATCTGCTCTTGCATCGCGGTGCCCTCTTCCTGTCCGATCTGCGAACCATGACCGTCTATACGCTTGCCGCACTGAACAAGGCGCTCTCTGAATTATTCTGGAGCGGTCTCGTCACCAACGACTCCACTGACGAGGTGTTGAAGATAAAACGATTCAGGGCGTCGGATTCGTCGCCGTTCCCCGACGAAAAAATCGCGCTTGTCGCTCCGTCCCGGAATCCTCTCCGGTTCGCCGCCGCACGCAGTGTGCGCGACGCATTGCGCAACGCACCCGGATGGAATGGACGCTGGTCCGTGCTGCATCAGGATGGCGTGTTGGGGCAGCCGCTGTCGATCGTCGAAAAGGCACGGCGGCAAACGGAACAATTATTGCTGCGATACGGCATTGTTGCCCGGGAACTCGCGAAGCGCGAAACATCGATGATGCCATGGAGTGTCATAGCGTTCGAGCTGCAACGGATGGAAATGCGCGGTGAGATCCGGCGCGGTTATTTTGTCGAGGGGTTGTCGGGCATGCAATTTGCACTGCCCGAGGCGCACACGCTCTTGCAGTCGCTACGGGAACAGACAGCCAGTACGCCAGGCATCGAACAGCGTCTGGCATCCGGCGTCACAACCGGTCTGCCGCCCAGTCCACCGTTTCAATCCGGGCCGTGCATCGTCATCAACGCGTGCGACCCCGCACTGCCGTACGGGCAGGGCATCGAAACGCCCGGCGGCCTGCGCATATCCCGGTCGCCCCAGAATTTCTGCGCGCTCATAAACGGCACTCCGCTTGTCTGGTTCGACCAATTCGGCGGGCGGATCTTGACGGTTCCGGACAGTTCCGACGAACATATTCAGGACGCGATCGCGCGCTTTGTTGCGCATCTGCGGCAACTGCCGCATCGGGACCGGACATCCATCACTGTTGAATACTGCAACGACGAGAGGCCGTCCGCCAGTCCGATGGAGCCGCTGTTGCGGTCTGCGGGATTCTACAGAGACAAGGTGCAGACGATGCGGCTCGATCTGTAGTGGTAGTGGTCGCGGTCAGTACGACCGCAGCGCGCTATTTTCAACGAATGAAATTCTGCCGAAACGTCATCGTGGCAAAGGTGGGCGAAATGACATTTCATCCAAACGAAGGCGGTGCTGAAGGGCGAGGTACCTCCGCGCGCCGCATAAAGCAAAAACCGGATGATACGGCATGGATGAGATGACTACTTACAAATAGGCTTTGAGGAAACGGCCCGTGTGCGACTCTTTATTTTTCGCGATCGCTTCGGGTGTGCCGACGGCGACAATTTTTCCACCGTTATCCCCGCCGCCCGGTCCCATGTCTATGATATAATCCGCGCACTTGATCACATCGAGGTTGTGCTCGATGATGAGGAGTGAATGTCCCGCGTCCATGAGCGCGGTGAAGCATTTCAGGAGCTTGGCGATATCATCGAAGTGAAGGCCGGTCGTCGGTTCATCGAACACAAAGAGCGTGCGCCCCTCATGCTTGTCGGCCAGGTGCGCGGCAAGTTTCACGCGCTGGGCTTCGCCGCCGGAGAGCGTTGTCGCAGGCTGTCCCAGGCGCATATACCCCAGGCCGACCTCGTCGAGCACTCGCAGCTTTTGTGCAGCGCGTCTTCCCCCGGCAGTTTTTTCGAAGAACGCGATGGCTTCACTCACGGTCATGGACAGGATATCGTCCACGTTCTTGCCGACGTAGCGGATCTCGAGCGCCTCTTTTTTGTAGCGTTTGCCGTTGCAGCTTTCGCACGGCAGATAGAGATCGGTCATGAACTGCATTTCAATTTTTTGAACGCCGTCTCCCTCGCAGGTTTCGCATCGTCCGCCGGGAACGTTGAACGAGAAGAACCCGGCCTTGTGTCCCCGAAGCTGCGCGGACGGAGTTGCCGCGAGCAGATCGCGTATGATATCGAATGCCTTGATGTAGGTGATCGGATTGGAACGCGGCGACCGGCCGATCGGAGACTGGTCCACGAGTTCTATGGCCGAGAGCGATTCGATGCCCTCGAGCGCATGCATGCCGCTCAAGCGTCCCTGATACCCGGTGAGCCGTTTGCGGATCCCTTCTGCGACGAGGTCATGCACGAGCGTACTCTTGCCCGATCCGCTGACGCCGGTGACGCAAACGAACATGTTGAGCGGTATCTCGACGTCGATGTTCCTGAGATTGTGCTGGAATGCGTTGAGCACGCGTATGGCGTCCTTGGTCGGTTTTCGGCGTGCGGACGGCACGGGAATCGTCAGCGCCCCGCTTAAATATTGTCCGGTGAGCGAGCGCGGGTCCTTGAGCGCTTCGTCGTACGTTCCGATGAAGACCACTTCCCCTCCGTGCACGCCGGCATGGGGCCCCATGTCTATGATGAGGTCTGCGGCGCGCATCATATCCGCGTCGTGTTCGACCACGAGCACCATGTTTCCGATATCGCGGAGCCTGTGCAGGATGCGAATGAGCCTGTCGTTGTCCAGCGGGTGCAGCCCGATGCTCGGCTCGTCCAGCACATAGATCGACCCGACAAGCGACGAGCCGATGGACGTGGCGAGATTGATCCGCTGCGATTCGCCGCCGGAGAGCGTATTGGACAAGCGGTCGAGCGTGAGGTACCCCAGCCCTACATCCACAAGATAGCGGAGCCGCTTCTGGATCTCTTCGAGGATCCGCTTGCCGACGCTGACGTCGTAGTCGGACAATGCCATCGTGTTGAAGAATTCCTCGGCACGGGCGATCGTCATTTTGACCACCTCGCCGATATGCTTGGTGCTGACTTTCACATTGAGCGCATCGGGACGGAGCCGTGCGCCCATGCATTCGTCGCAGAGTGTATACCCGCGGTACTTGCTCAAGAGCACACGGTATTGAATTTTATACGCCTTCTTTTCCACCATCTTGAAGAATCCGATGACACCGTCGAACGTTCTGCCGTAGCCGTTCATGACAATGGACAACTGCTCGGGCGTCAGATCGTTGAATGGAACATTCACCGGAAGCTTCGCCTCGTAGGCGATGCGCAGCATGTCGCGGTAATGTTCGGTGAACTTCGGGGTCGTCCACATCTGGAGAGCGCCCTCGCGCAGCGTCTTGCCCGGATCGGGAACAACGGCGTCCATATCCAGTCCGACTGCGCGGCCGAATCCCTGGCACTTCGGACATGCGCCGATGGGACTGTTAAAGGAAAACAAATGAGGTTCGGGTTCTTCGTAGCGGATATGGTCCGTCTGGCATTCGAAATGCTGGTTGAATTGTATCGTCGTGTGCGCACCGAGAAAGAAGACTTCGGCGTAGCCGTCGCTTTCAACAAACGCAGTTTGGATGGAATCGGCAAGCCGGTTGAGGCTGGCCTGGTCGTCCCGGCGGAGGATGAACCGGTCGACAAGCACCGGAATGATCTCGCGGAGTGAATCGGCGCGCTCAATGGAGCCGGCGTCGTTCAAATCCACGATCTCTCCGTCCATCACGAGACGGAAGAATCCGCGCTTCTTGAGCGCGTCACATTCCTCTTCGGTACTATGTCCGGTATGGCGGCGCATGGGGAAGAGGATGTACATCTTCGTCCCTTCGGCCTCCGTGCGGAGCCGGTCGACGGCCGACTGCACCGAATCGCGCGTGATCTGGCGGCCGCAGACGCGGCAGAATGTCTTTCCAATGCGGGCAAACAACAGCCGGAGGTAATCGTAGATCTCGGTGGTCGTCGCAACAGTGGAACGGGGATTTCGCGTATTGGTCTTCTGTTCGATGGCGATGGCGGGGGCCATGCCCTGAATGACATCCACATCAGGCTTATCCATCCGTTCCAGAAATTGGCGGGCATAGGCCGACAGGCTTTCAACATAGCGCCGCTGTCCTTCGGCGTAGATCGTATCGAACGCAAGGCTGGATTTCCCGGAGCCGCTGACGCCGGTAATGACGGCGAATGCGTTGCGCGGGATATCGAGAGAAATATTCTTCAGGTTATGAACACGCGCACCGCGTATCACCAGGGGTGATTTTGCCGATGAGAGTTCCGGAGGTTTTCGCTTTGCCATAAATTCCCACAGTGTGAATCGATCCCTTAATTGTATGAATTTTCATGCCGAAACGCAACGAACTTGATTCCCTCTGAACTTTTGGGTATACTATAATTATTGTTGTTGGTATTGTTAGTCGCTGCTCAGTGCGGCACCACACAGTATGAATCGGTGATTCTGGCGGGCGGAACGGCATTTCGCCGTGCGGTCCGTATAGAAAGCCTGAGCAGTATCCGCGTGATTATGAAAAAAACAAATCTTATCGGCTTAACGGTTGAAGAGCTCGAAGCGTTCGTGATCGGACTCGGGGAGCCCAAGTACCGAGCCGCCCAAATATTTTCGTGGCTTAATAAATTCCGCGTTCACTCCTTCGAGCAGATGTCCAATCTGCCTCAGGCATTCAGGGACCATTGCGCAGAAACGGCCTCCATCGTGTTTCCCGATATCGTCACGCAGCAGCAATCGAAACTCGACGCTACGCGGAAATTTCTGTTCAAGCTCGAAGACGGCGCTCACATCGAGAGCGTGTCCATCCCGCCGCGTGAAGACGCGGTGGATGCGGACAAACGCCAGACGCTCTGCATATCGACGCAGATCGGGTGTCCGTTGGATTGCCAGTTCTGCGCCACTGCGACGATGGGCTTCATACGCAACCTGACTGCGGGCGAAATTGTGGGACAAGTGCTGGCCGTGCAGGCCGCGAGCGAGAAGCCCGTCACGAACATCGTCTTCATGGGCATGGGCGAGCCGATGCTCAATTACGACAACGTCATGAAAGCGGTCGATGTGCTCACGGCGCATACCGGTTTTGCCATCAGTCCGCGGCGCATCACCATTTCGACGGCCGGGTACGCCACCATGATCCGCCGCATGGCCGATGAAGACCGCAAGGTCAAACTCGCGCTGTCGCTGCACTCGCTGCGCGACGAAGTGAGGCGTGAATTGATGCCGATCACGAAAAAATTTTCCGTCAACGGCTTGCTCGATGCGCTTGAGTATTATACGAAGAAGACAAAAAAAAGCGTCATGCTCGAATACATCCTCTTCGACGGACTGAACAATACTGCGGCCGATGTTGCGCTGTTGATCAAGGCGGCGAGGCGCATGGACTGCCGGGTCAATGTGATACCGTTTCATTCGATCGCATTCACTAACCCTCATGGCATGTCGGCCGAATTGCGGGGCGTTAAACCCGCAGAGATCGAATCGTTTGCCGCCAAGCTCCGCGAAGCCGGCGTGCCGGTCTTCGTGCGCAACAGCGCCGGCGTCGACATCGATGCCGCCTGCGGCCAGCTCGCGGTGAAGAATGAAAAACAGAAAAAGAAAAGCATGTAACTTCCACCTCACTCAGACAGCCACCCTATGCATCTCTTACTCTTCGGACCACCCGGCGCCGGCAAAGGAACCCAGGCCAAAATCCTCTCCGAAACATTAGGCATCCCTCATATCTCGACAGGCGAAATGCTCCGCCAGGAAATGGCCGACGGCACTCCGCTGGGGTTGAAGGCGAAAATGTACGTTGACCGGGGCAATCTGATGCCGGACGACGTGATGATCGGCATCGTCGAACACGTGTTAGACAGTGCACCGTGCGCAAACGGAATGATCCTCGACGGATTTCCCCGGACGGTCGATCAGGCGGCGGCCCTGAAGGACATGTTCACGAAGCGCGGCCTTGTGATCAATGCGGTGCTGGTCATCGAAATACCGCACGAGCTCATCGTGGAGCGCCTCACCAACAGGGCGATCATCGAGAATCGCGCCGATGACGAACCGCGCTCGATCCTGAACCGGCTCGTGGTATACGACAAGAACACCGCGCCGGTCAAGCATTTTTATGAGGGGGAAGGTCTGCTGAAGCACATCGCGGGGATCGGCACCGTTGAGGAAGTGGCGCGGCGGATCATGACGGCGATCACACAGTGACACCATCCACTCCACGAACGTTACCGAACTGACCGATGCCTATCACGAAACGACACCGGTTGTGGGATGCACAACTGCCGCAACCGTTGATCATCGCACACCGCGGATGTTCGGAGCAGGCGCCTGAGAATACCATGGCGGCGTTCCGAAAGGCGGTCGCTGCCGGTGCCGACATGATCGAACTGGACGTCCGCGAATCGTCCGATCACCGTCTGATGGTCATACACGACAAACGGATCCGCCGCACCACGCTCGAGCGCGGAGAAGTGCGTTCGTATACCGCAGCCGAACTTCGACGATTGGACAACGGGTCCTGGTTTGCGCCGGCATTCGCGCATGAGCGGATTATCCGATTGAGCGAGGCCCTCCAACTGACCAGGAAAGGGATGCTGTTCAATATCGAGATCAAGACCGACGTCAAGACCGACGTCGACGGCGTCGCAGCCGCTCTTCTCGCCGATCTTGAAAAGGAAGGATGCGGCCATCGGGTGATCGTGACATCCTTCAACCACAAGGTCATTAAGGCCGTCAATCAGCGCACGGATACTGTTGCGACCGGCATCCTCTTCAATCCGCTGAGAAACTTCAGGCGCTCCCCCGCACAGCTCATCGCACACGCTCACGCCCAGGCATTCATATGCAGCAAATATCAGATCAACGCAGATGTTGTCGCGGATGCGCACCGGTCGGGGTATAAGATTTTTGTTTTCGGGATCGCCACAGTGCGCGACGTGAAGCGGATGCTGAAACTCGATGTGGACGGGCTCATCGCAAACGATCCACGCTTCGTGCGTGCAGCGCTCGAAGAGCTTCTGGCTCTAGCGGAATAATCGCACTTCCGTTGTCTTCCCATCCCTGTAAAAAAAAAGCCCGCACATGGCGTGCGGGCCTGAACTCACGTATGGCATTGCACTAGACACACGGGCGGCGTCGTGCTCGCGTTTCTCAATTCCGTTTCCGCAGCACCATTGCCCCGCCCATTAAAATAAGCGCAACCGGCCAATAATTTTTCACGACATGCCAGACCTGTTCGGCATACAGCATCTTCAGTTCTGTCAGCATCAGTGATGCCCCAAGGCCGGCGAACAGCAGCGACGGGATCAGGAGATGCCAGTCGCGAACGTTGAAGACGAACAGCACAAAAAATGAAAACCCGAAGATGACGAGCACCGCCGGCAGAAGCATCGGCGCCGATCCGTACACAAGCCCGTATTCGCGGAGCGTAAACAGGATGCCCGTGAAGAAACAGAGAGATCCCCAAAAGATCTTATGGCGCACATCGTACCAGAACGACCGCAGCACCGTTGCTCCGCCATACAGTGTCAGTGCGATCCACAGTAATTTTTTTCCGTTGATATCCAGGATATGCATCTGCTTCAAAAGAAGCGCCACTCCGATGAGAACCAGAATTGCCCCGATGAGCGATACCTTGTTGCGCTGTTCACTGCTCATATAACCTCCTGTCAAAGTCCGTCAACGCTTACGCTTGTGTTTTCACAAATCGCTCATCCGGCACAACCAGCGCCAGGATAAAATACAGAAGAATGCCTGCACCGCCTGTTGCAAGGCACAAGACCACGTAGAGTATCCGCGTCAAATTCGGATCGATGGAAAAATATTCCGCCAATCCGCCGCAGACGCCGAATATTTTCCGGTCCGTGAGCGAGCGCCGCAATTGACGCGGAGCCGTCGGCTGAGCCTGAGCCGGAGCCGTCCGTTGGGGTTCCGACGGATTCGCAGGCGCGTCGGGGATCTGTTCATTCTGGCGATAGTAGATGATGGCCATGCCGAGCAATATCAACAGAATCGGGAAAATAAAATTCCATGATATATCCCACGCGTGCATGAAGGCAAAGACGCCAAGGTTCGACAGCAGGAACATGCCTCCAAAAAATATCAACAGGCCGCCGAACACGTACCGGATATTGATCCTCGAGACAGGAGCGACGTCAGGGTTCGCATCGTTGACATCGTACGGCTGCTTGGGCAGCAGGATGATCGAGACGATATAAATGAGAAAACCGGATCCGCCAAAAAAGGCCAGGAGCACGAACAGCAAACGCATGATCACAGGATCGACATCGAAATAGTCGGCATAACCGCCACACACGCCGGCAATGACCTTGTTCTTTTGTGAACGGTAGAGTCGTCGGGGTTCCATAGTCTTTGTGCCTTTCCGAATGAGGTATCGATGATGTCTCTATAAGGTCTTACGGGGGAACGCGCCGCATGTTGCACATTGTCGCAAATAAAAAAGCCCCATCAAGGATCGATGAGGCTTTGAATGATCTGTTGATGCCCGGGGACGCCTACACTTCCATGATCTCTTTTTCTTTGGCGGCGAGCAGGGAATCGATGTCTTTGATGGCCTTATCGGTGTATTTCTGGATCTCCAGTTCAGCCCGCTTGCGCTCATCCTCCGAAAAATGTTCGTCTTTTTCGGATTTTTTCAGGTGTTCGATCTCGTCGCGGCGGATGTTACGGACGGCGATCTTGCCTTCTTCGCCGAATTTTTTGGTGAGCTTCACCAGTTCCCTGCGGCGCTCTTCGTTCAGCGGCGGAATCGGCACACGGATCATCGTACCGTCGTTGCTCGGATTGAATCCGAGGTTGGCCGCCATTATCGCCTTGTCGATCGGGCCGAGAAGATTTTTATCCCAGGGCGTGACCGTGATCATATGGATATCGGCAATGCTGACGGTGCCGACCTGATTGAGCGGCATCATCGAGCCGTATGATTCAACTTTTACCGTATCCAACAGCGCGGTCGTAGCCTTGCCCGTCCGAATTCTAATCAATTCCGAACGGACGCTTTCGATCGCTTTGTGCATGCGGGTTTCGGTTTCTTTTAAAATATCTTTCAGCATACGATTCACTCCTGTGATTAATTGACTGATGGCGCAGACCCATTGACCGTTGTCCCGATCTCTTCGCCGAGCACAAGGCGTTTCAGATTTTGGGGGACGTTCATATTGAACACGGCAATGGGAAGTTTGTTTTCCTTGCACAGTGTTATGGATGTCATATCCATGATCTTGAGATCCTTGCGGAAGACATCGTCGAAAGAAATGAGCGAAAAACGCACGGCCGCAGGATTTACTTCCGGATCGGAATCGTAGACGCCGTCGACGCGCGTTCCTTTAACGATGATGTCGGCTTCGACCTCAATGCCGCGCAGCACCGCAGCGGTATCCGTTGTAAAATACGGATTGCCCGTGCCGGCGGCAAAAATGACGATGCGTCCTTTTTCGAGATGACGGATGGCACGGCGCCGGATGTAGGGTTCGGCGATGCGTTCCATGTTGATGGCGGTCTGGCACCGGGTAAAAACGCCGTGACGTTCAAGGGCGTTCTGCAGGGCAAGCGCATTGATGACCGTGGCCAGCATTCCCATGTGATCGCCGGTCACCTTGTCTATGCCGTCGGTCGAATTCTCGACGCCGCGATAAATGTTGCCGCCGCCGATGACGATGCCGATCTGGACGCCCAGCGCCTGAACGGCCTTGATCTCTTCGGCGTATTTGCTGAGCACCTCAGAGTCGATACCAAACTCTTTTTCGCCCATGAGCGCTTCGCCGCTGAGTTTCAGTAATATGCGTTTGTATTTGGGGACTGGCATCGACGTCTCCGATCTTCAGAGTTGCTGAATACAAAGAAAGGTCTCCACGGAGACCTTTCTGGTTTCGACTGCATTGTCAGGCGCCGAGTTGATACCGCTTGAACTGCTGTATCGTGACTGTCGGAGCGAGCAGATCTTTGATCGCCTTGCCGGCGTCTTTAATATAACTTTGTTCGAGCAGCACAAATTCCTGATAAAATTTTTCGAGGCGGCCGGTGGCAATCTTGTCGGCGATCTGTTCCGGCTTGCCTTCAAGCCTTGCCTGTTCGCGGTAGATCGCAACTTCGCGGTCGATCGTTTCCTTGTCCACTTTGTCGCGGCTCACAACAATCGGTGACATGGCGGCGACCTGCATGGCGATGTCGCGCGCAAGACGAACATTGTCCACGGTGTTCTCTGCGTTCAATTCCACAAGCACGCCGATCTTGGCGCCCATGTGAATGTACGATTCAATAAAGCCGGAGCCGGCGGTGACGACGTCGAACTGTTTTATTTGGAGCTTCTCGCCGATCCTGCCCGTTAATTCGTTGAGCATCTCGCCGACAGTTTTGCCTTCGGCATACTGCAGCGTGCTCAATGCATCGAGGGATGCGGGAGCATTCGCAAAAACGATCTCGGCTACGGTGTTGGCGAAGCCCGCAAAATCGTCGCCGCGCGCCACGAAATCGGTCTCGCAGTTCACTTCAACGATCGCGCCTTTTGTGCGGTCGCCGGACAGTTTCGCGACAATCATGCCCTGGTTGGCAACGCGGTCTGCGCGCTTTTCGGCTGTGGCGGCGCCTTTTTTGCGCAGGTAATCGATCGCCGCTTCCATTTCGCCGTCTGTCGCTTCAAGCGCTTTTTTACAATCCATCATTCCTGCGCCGGTCTTGTCGCGCAGTTTTTTAACAAGTTCACTGGTGATAGCCATAGAAGTACACTCAATTGTCATAATTGTGAGAAGGCCGTCCGGCCACCGCGCACAGCGCTGACCGGATGGCGTTCGAAGTTCACTTACTTTTTGTCTTCTTGTTTTTCTTTTTCGTCGACGGCGCTGGCTGCATTCTGACGTTCGCGGCCTTCGATCAATGCATCGGCAACGGCCTTCATGATCATCTGAATGGACTTCAACGCATCGTCGTTGGCGGGGATCACATAATCGACTTCATCGGGATCGCAGTTGGTATCGACGATGGCGAACACCGGGATGCCTAATTTCCGGGCTTCTTTCACGGCGATCGATTCTTTTTTCACGTCGACAACGAAGAGGGCGCCCGGAAGACGGGTCATATCCACAACGCCTGAAAGGACGGAATTCAATTTGTCTTTTTCGCGCGTGAGGAAGAGGCCTTCTTTTTTCGTGATCTTATCGAATGTGCCGTCTGTTTCCATTTTCTGGATGTTCGTCAAACGCTTCACGCTCTTGCGAATGGTGGTGAAGTTGGTCAGCGCACCGCCGAGCCAGCGCTCGCAAATATAAAATTGGCCGGCGCGTTCAGCTTCTGCGCGGACGACTTCCTTCGCCTGCTTTTTGGTGCCGACAAAGAGCACCTTCTTGCCGTCGGCGACGGCGTTCGCGATGGCCGTACAGGCTTCATCGAGCAATGTCTGTGTCTTTTTCAAATCAATGATGTGGATCCCGTTCCGTTCCATAAAAATGTACGGTTTCATCTTGGGATTCCAACGGCGGGTAAGGTGTCCGAAATGGGCGCCGGACGAAAGCAGATCGGCAAGTTCTACGCGAGGCATAGTGCTCCTAGGGTGTATGTTAGTTGATGTCTTCTACGTTCGTCATCTCACCGCGGAATCCATTGCTGCCAATGGACACATCCGCGCATGATCGGAACGTATGTTTGATGGTATGCATAACGAAACAGCGCGAGCGTAAAACGCCCGCGCTGCGAACAGCACAACGATTAACGCTTGGAGAATTGGAACCGTTTACGGGCCTTCTTCTGTCCGTATTTTTTACGTTCCACCATACGCGGATCGCGTGTCAAGAGGCCGTTCTGGCGAAGCGGCGACCGAAGTTCTTCATTCGTTGACACGAGCGCGCGAGCGATCGCAAGCATGACTGCGCCTGCCTGGCCCGATGTTCCGCCGCCGTTCACATTGACCTGCACGTCGTACTTGCCGAGCTGCTCGGTAACCATGAAGGGGTTCAAAATGGCATTGCGGAACGTTTCCAACGGGAAATACGTTTCAAACGGACGCTTGTTCACGGTGATGACACCGGTTCCGTTTTTCAAGAAGACGCGGGCGACCGAAGTTTTACGGCGGCCTACGGCATTAATCGCTTGATGAGGCATTCTCTTCCTTTGCGAAGCTGTAATGATTAGTTGAATGAAAGCGGTGCAGGTTGCTGTGACTCGTGCGGATGCACGGGACCTGCATACACTTTGAGTTTCGAAAAGATCTTTCGGCCCAAACGCGTATGGGGTATCATGCCTCTGACGGCATGTTCCAAAATGCGTTCCGGATGGTTCTTGATGACGTCCTTGTATTTTGCAAAGACAGCGCCACCCGGATAGCCTGTGTAATGAAAATATTCCTTCAACTCGGCACGCTTGCCCGTGATGCGTATCTTTTCGGCATTGACGATGATGACAAAGTCGCCTGCGTCTGCGTTGGGAGTAAAAGTGGGTTTATGTTTGCCGCGCAATATGCGCGCAACTTGCGTTGCAAGGCGGCCTAACGTTTGACCGTTGGCGTCAACCACGAACCATTTTTGCTCAAGTTCGGATTGTTTGAAAAAATATGTACTCTTATCACCGAAAGCCACGATCGTCTCCTAATGAAAATATGAAAAACTGCATTTCTAAAAGTTTCAAAATGTAGCGATTATCCCGATAAAAATCAAGCATATTTTTCCAAAATATTCTGCTCCGATAAAAATATCGGAGTACTGCCGAATTTGCACGGGTTTTTAGACCTTTGTCACGGCGAACGAAGCGCAGAATCTCCCTTACAGCGCCAACATGGCCGGGTGCTCAAGGATTTTCTTCATAGTCTGCATGAACCGGGCTCCCGCAGCTCCGTCGACCACGCGATGGTCGCAGGAGAGCGTCATCTTCATGCGATTGCCCACGACGATCGCACCGTTCTCCACGACGGGCGTTTCACGGATCGAGCCGATGGCAAGAATGGCGCCTTCGGGGGGATTGATGATGGCCGCAAAATTGTCGACGTCATACATGCCAAGATTGCTGATGGTGAACGTGCCGCCGGTGAATTCTTCGGGTTTCAATTTTTTGCCCCGCGCGCGGCCGGCAAGTTCCTTCGTCTCGGCGGCAATTTCGGCGAGCCCCTTCGAGTCGGTGTTGCGTATCACCGGCGTGATCAGGCCGTCGTCAACCGCAACGGCGACGCCGACGTGCACGGCGCCGTATTGGATGATTTTTTCGGGAGTGAACGTGGCGTTCACCTCGGGATGCCGGCGAAGCGACAGCGCCGCCGCCTTCACGATGATGTCGTTAAAGCTGATCTTCACATCGCCCGCCGCATTGAGCGACGTCCGGAATGCGATCGCCGGTTTCATGTCCGCTTCCACCGTAAGATAAAAATGCGGGGCGGTGACCTTGCTTTCGACGAGCCGTTTTGCGATCGTCTTGCGCATGAGCGTGAGCGGAATTTCCTTCGTCTGGCCGGTGACGGCTGCGCGCACTGCGCCTGCGGGAGCAGAGACCGGGGCGGCAAAGCTTTCGATATCGCGCTTCACGATCCTGCCGCCCGGGCCGGAACCTGGAACGAGCGAGACGTCGATGTTTTTGCCCTCGGCAATTTTTTTAGCAAGGGGAGAGATCTTCACGCGCCCGTGGTCGGGTGCCGGCACATCCGCCGGTGGCGGCGATGCCGGAACAGAGGCGGCACCGGGGGCGTGCGCAACTGCACCTGCCGGCGCAGAAGCAGCGCCTGCGGTCGAACCGAGCAGTCCGCTGATGTCCTCGTCCGCAGTGCCGATGATCGCCAGCGGGGCGCCGACCTTGACCCCTTCCCCCTCGTTCACAAATAATTTCCGAATGACGCCTCCGTCGTACGCCTCCTGCTCCATGTCCGCCTTATCGGATTGGATATCGGCGAGGATGTCTCCCTGTTTAATGGATTCCCCTTCACGCTTGCGCCATTTCAGAATTACGCCTTCATCCATCGTATCGCTGAGTTTCGGCATCAACATCATTGTTGCCATTGTGTCATTCCTTTTCTATGGTACGGCCTAAGAGTGGAGTGCAGCACTGTTCATGATCGGCGGTAGAGAACTTTTTTCACGGCTGCCACCACCTTCGCGGCATTGGGGAGCGCCAGCTGCTCCAAATTGTTTGCGTACGGCATCGGTATGTCCGCCGCATTGATTTTTTCAACGGGAGCATCCAGATCGTCGAACGCCTTCGTGTGAATGCGATAGGCGATTTCGGTGCCGACGCTGGCGAACGGCCACGAATCTTCGACGATGACGCAGCGGTTCGTCTTGCGGACGGACTGGAGGATCAACTCTTCATCCAGCGGACGGAGCGTTCGCGGATCGATCACTTCCACCGAGATCCCCTCTTTTGCAAGTTCGTCGGCGGCCTGCAGTGCAACGGCCACCATTTTCGTCCATGCGATGAGCGTCACATCCGAGCCTTCGCGTTTGATGTCGCCCTTGCCGATCGGAA
Source organism: uncultured Ignavibacteriota bacterium (assembly GCA_903884005.1). Classification (GTDB taxonomy): domain Bacteria; phylum Bacteroidota; class Ignavibacteria; order UBA10030; family UBA8401; genus CAISDA01. Next base: position 52,942 of record CAISDA010000004.1, read on the forward strand.
TGAGGTATTCCCCGTCGGGGACCTCGCCCTTCTGGCCGTACATCAATTCGCTTTCAAGGAACATGACGGGATTGTTCGAACGGATGGCGGACTTCATCAATCCCTTCGCGTCGTACGGAGTGGACGGCGTCATCACGATGAGGCCGGGAACATGTGCGAGCATCGACTCGAGCGCCTGCGAGTGCTGTGCGCCGAGCATATGCGCGGGACCGTTCGGGCCGCGGAACACGATTGGAATGGTAAACTGTCCGGCGGACATGTAGTGGAGCTTTGCGGCATTGTTCATGATCTGGTCGAAGGCGAGGATTGCGAAATTCCACGTCATCATTTCAACGATGGGACGGAGCCCGACCATGGCCGCCCCGATCCCGATGCCCGCGAACCCGGCTTCGGTGATCGGCGTGTCTATGACGCGCTTCTCGCCGAATTTTTTGAGCATGCCCTGCGTCACCTTGTAGGCGCCGTTGTACTGAGCGACTTCTTCGCCCATGATGAACACACTCTGATCCCGTTCCATCTCTTCGCACATCGCCTGATTGAGCGCTTCGCGTATTTGTAATTGTGCCATCGACTCTCGTCCTTCTCTAAAAGTATTCCCTGCTCAATGGAGCGCTTCCGCGTCCCGTAATGGAGTTACGCATAGACGTGCTTGTCCAGCATGTCGATGGGCGGTTCGGGACTGTTGTCTGCAAACTCGACCGCATCGGCAATCGTACGTTTGATCTCCGCATCGAGCACGTCGATCTTTTCCTGTGTGAGGATGCCGAAGGACATCAGTTCGGCGCCGAATGTGAGGATCGGATCGCTCTTCTTGTATTCTTCCACTTCGTCCTTCGAACGATACGTGCCCGGATCGGACATCGAGTGCCCGCGGAACCGGTAGGTGCGCGCTTCAAGCATGGTGGGAGTGCTGTTCGTGCGGGCGCGATGGATCGCTTCGGTTACCGCCCGGTACGTTGCCACCACGTCCATGCCGTCGACCGCCGCGCGGTCCATATGGTAGCCTGCGGCCTTATCATAGAGGTCGCCGCCGGCAGAGGCGCGCTCGATGGCGGTGCCCATGCCGTACCAATTATTTTCGCAGATGAAGATGACGGGCAATTTCCACAGCATCGCCATGTTCAGCGTTTCGTGAAAGACGCCCTGGTTAGACGACGCTTCGCCGAAGAAGCAGATCGTCACCGAATCTTTTCCCTGATATTTTGTCGCGAACGCCGTGCCCGCTGCAAGCGGCGGATGTCCGCCGACGATGCCGTATCCGCCCATAAAGTGCCGTTCGGCATCAAAGAAATGCATCGACCCGCCCATGCCCTGCGAACAGCCCGTTGCCTTCCCGAAAAGTTCAGCCATGGCCGACTTCACATCCATCCCGCGCGCGATGGCCTGGCCGTGATCGCGATAGGCGGTGAAGATATAATCGTCCTCACGCAGCGCGGCAATGGCGCCGACTCCCACGGCCTCTTGCCCGATGTAGAGATGGCAAAAGCCGCCGATCTTTCCCTTTCCATACTCCTGAGCGGCACGCTCTTCGAAGCGGCGGATCGTCAACATCCGTTTATACATATCGATCAATCGTTCATCCGAGAGATCGAGATCTTTCCATCGGGCCTTCTTGGCTTCCCGGGGTTCCTTTACTGCAGCATTCGCCATTCGGCATCTCCTTCAAAATAAGAAATTTTCGATTCATCGTTGCCGTCATCCACGCCTCCGGCCATCGGCCAAAAGCGGAACCCACACTTACAACTGCTGTGCCGCATGATACGAACTGCGCACCAGCGGGCCCGACTCCACAAAGCGGAATCCCATTGCGATGCCTTTCTCTTTGAACACCGCGAACTCATCCGGATGCACGTAGCGCAGCACGGGCAGATGAGCGCTCGTGGGCTGCAGGTACTGGCCGATCGTGAGTATGTCGCAGCCGGCCGCGTGCAGATCGCTCATGGTCTCAAGAATCTCGTCGTTCGTTTCGCCGAGTCCGACCATGACTCCCGATTTTGTCGTGAAACCACGCGCCTTCGATCGTTCGAGCACTTCGAGCGAGCGGTGATACTGCGCCTGCGGCCGCACTGTCTTATAGAGACGGGGCACGGTTTCAGTATTGTGATTTAAAATATCCGGCTGCGCGTCGAGCACGATGTTCAGGGCTTCGTCACTCCCCTGAAAATCGGGGATGAGGACTTCGATGCGGCATGAAGGCAGATGCGCGCGTATCTCCTGGATCGTGGCGGCGAAGATGGACGCCCCGCCATCGTACAGCTCGTCCCTGTTCACCGATGTGACGACCGCGTGGCGAAGATTCATCAGTCCCACCGCCTCGCCCACACGTTTGGGCTCTTCATGATCGACGGTGTAGGCGCGCCCCGTTTTGATCGCGCAGAAACCGCAGCTTCGCGTGCACGTGTCGCCGAGGATCATGAACGTCGCCGTGCCCGAATTCCAGCACTCACCCATGTTCGGGCAGCGCGCTTCTTCGCAGACCGTATGCAAGTTGCGGTCGTCGATGAGCCTGCGGAGCGCCGCATACTGTTCACCGCCCGGCACGCGCGCCTTGAGCCATTCGGGCTTGCGCACCCGGGGTTCCGGCTGCATCGGGATATCCTGTATGATCACGTCACTCATGAGTTATAGTATTGTTCGTGTGTCAAAATTTTCGAGCAGTTCAACGATGCGCTCCAGGAACAGTCCGCCCATCATGCCGTCGATGATGCGATGATCGTACGACAGCGACAAATACACCATCGACCGTATCGCAATGGCATCGTCGACCACCACCGCGCGTTTTTTCACCGCGCCGATGGCGAGGATGGCGACCTGCGGCTGATTGATGATCGGGATGCCGTAGAGATTGCCGACCATTCCCGGATTGGTCACAGTAAACGTGCCGCCCTGCACTTCATCCGGCATCAGTTTTTTTGTGCGCGCGCGATGCGCTAGGTCTGCTGCGGCGGCGGCCAGGCCCGCCAGATTTTTTTCGCCTGCGTGCCTGATCACCGGAACAATGAGTCCCTTGTCAACGGCGACAGCCACGCCGAGGTGTATGTTCGATTTCAGCACAACGCTGTCGCCGTCGATCGACGCGTTGATGTAGGGAAATTCTTTGAGCGCGTTCACCGTGGCATCGAGGAAGAACGGGGTCAGCGTTAATTTGATCCCTTCACGCTGTTCGAAACCGGCTTTCATGCGTTCGCGAAATGCAGCCAGCTTCGAAACGTCGGCTTCGGTGACCGAATAGACGTGGGGAGACACCTGTTTGCTGCGCACCATGTGTTCTGCGATCGATCGCCTCATGGCATCCATCTGGACGCGGACATCTCCGGTTCCCGCGCCTGCCTGCACCGACGACGGCTTCGACTGTACGGGGCCTGTGCCACCGCGCTTTTTTCGTTCGACATACGCGAGCACATCGTTCTTCGTTACGCGTCCCGCAACGCCTGTGCCCTCGATGCGTTCCAATTCTTCCATGCGGATATTTTCAGTTCGCGCAATATTCAAGACCAGTGGTGAATAAAACCGCCCTGCGGCCGCCTCGAAAGAGACCGGCTGCGCCGCTGTGCGAGCATCCGAATGCGGCGCCGGCCGCGGCACGGCACCTGCGTGTGATTGCGGTGCAGGGCTGTGTGCACTATGCGAGTCCTGAACTATTGTCTGCTCCGACGATCGTCCCTGTGGCGCATGCGTGCGTGCAGCGGGGGCGGTTTCTGAACCTGTGCCGGCGGCCTCACTCACGGAGGTCAAGCGTGGTTCGGGCAGCGGTGACGCTGATGTTCCAACGGCAGCCGCACCGGTCCGTATGCGCGCGATGATCGTCAGCACCGGCACCGTTTCCTGTTCCGGAAACAGCAACTCCTCAATGATTCCGGCAGCGGGCGATGGGATCTCAGAATCGACCTTATCGGTACTGATCTCCAGGAGCGTCTCGTCCATCGCGATCGCATCACCCTTTTTTTTGTGCCACTTCGAAATCGTGCCTTCGGCGATACTCTCGCCAAGCTGGGGCATTATCACATCAACTAGCGCCATCGTTTTGTCATTCACTTCCAATTATTCGGTTTTGTCTTCCCCGCATGCATACGACTTAATGCATCACATCAATGATGGCACACGTTCTGCCCGTTCACGCGCGCGACACCGTCATCGACCGAGATCTTTCCGCGCGCTTGGAGAAAGTGCAGGAGCTCGTCCACCGTGAACCGTGCATCGGCGCAATTCGTAAATCGGACATCGGGGCCGAACCTGGTGTTGAGTTCCGTGCGGAGTTCTTCGAGCAGGATTCCCCCGTTCGATTCACCGACCATGTGGAGAACATCGTGTGCATGAATAACAGTGTCCATTATTTTCCTTTATGGTAAAATTCGTAATTCCCTGGTAACGTGCACCGCTTCGCTCGAGCGGGCGAGATACCATCTCGCCCCACAATGCTGCGTCTGCGAAACTGGTATTTTCATGCGGTGTGGTGAACCCCACATTCATGAACGCTGCATGTTCGAGTGGCAGCGTTTAATATGCCGCTAATTTTTCGAGCGCCGCCACGAGATGATATTCCTGCGGCAGCACGGCGTTCTCGAGCACGGGCGCAAAGGGAATCGGCGTGTCGAGCGCGCCGAGACGCATCACAGGCGCATCGAGATGCTCAAAACATTCTTCGCCGATGACACTGGCAATTTCTCCGCCGAACCCTCCGGTACGAGTATCCTCATGGGCCACAAGCACCTTCCCGGTCTTACGCACCGATTGCATCACCGTTTCACGGTCCCATGGCGCGATCGTTCGGAGATCGATCACCTCGACACTGGTGCCTTTCGCCTCCATTTTTTTTGCTGCCTCAATGGACCGCTGCACCAGGAATCCCCACGTCACTACGGTGATATCGCTGCCTTCGCGTTTCACGTTGGCCACTCCGAACGGAAGCAGATACGAATCGTCCGGTTCGGGAGATGACGCAAACTGCTGGCGGTAAAGTCCCTTGTGCTCGCAGAACAACACGGGATTATTTTCACGGCACGCGGTTTTCAGGAGACCCTTGGCGTCCGCTGCGTTCGACGGGAACGCGATCCATAGTCCCGGCATGTGCGCAAAGAATGCTTCGATACTCTGGCTGTGATAGAGGCCGCCGCGAATGTATCCGCCCACGGCGACACGGACAACCACAGGGCACGAGAAGTCCCCGTCGGACCGGTAGCGCATCTGCACGAGCTCGTCCCGGAACTGCATGAAGGCGGGCCAGATATAATCGCCGAATTGTATTTCGACGACAGGCTTGTATCCGCGCACGGCCAGGCCGATGGCGGTTCCCACGATGCTCGCTTCAGCCAGCGGAGAATTAAATGCGCGAGCGCGGCCGAACGCGTCGGTCAGCCCCTTCGTCGCAGAGAACACCCCGCCCTTGCCGCCGGCTATGTCTTCGCCGTAGACGAGCATCCTGGGATTGTTTTTCATTTCTTCGTGCAAGGCATGGTTCACCGCATCGACCATCATGCAATTATTGCCGGTCTTTTTCGGTTCAGCCGGCACTTCGCTGGGTGCGGCAACGACAGGCGCCAGCACATTTCGTGTGACGGAATCGGCAGACGGATTCGGAGCCGATTCGGCGAATGCCACCGCTTCGTCGATTTCATTTTTGATCCCGGCCCGCATCTGCACAAGGTCCTCGGTGGAAAGGATGTTCTTTGCGATCAAGTACTGCTGCAATTTCGGCAGCGGATCTCTCAACCGATCGGCTTCGATCTCCGAGAGCGGCCTGTATTTTTTCGGATCGTCCGACGACGAATGCGGGAGCAGCCTCACAACATCCGCTTCGATGAGGCTCGGGCCGTTTCCTGCGCGCGCCTCTGCTGCTGCATGAACGGCGGCCTCGTATGATGCGGCAAAATCGGTGCCGTCCACCCGGAAGCGGTGCAGATTCGGATACCCCTTGGTCAAATCGATGATCGAACCGCCGGCGATCTGGTCTTTCGAGGGGACCGAAATGGCATACCGATTATTCTGGATCAAAAAAATGACCGGCAGTTTTTCGCGCGAGGCCCAGTTGAGGGCCTCGAAAAATTCGCCCTGACTTGTGGTGCCTTCGCCGGAAGAAACATAAACGATCTCATCGACGCCTTCTTTTACGGCGCCGAGGGCCGTGCCGACAGCCTGAAGAAACTGCGTTCCGGTCGGACTCGACTGCGAGACGATGCGCAGGGCCTTATTCCCGTAATGGGAAGGCATCTGCCTGCCGTGCGAACTTGGCCCGTCCGATCGATGCATGTTTTCAAGGAACATGTCGCGGACAGTCGACCCGAGCTGCAACGAAAACGCAAGGTCGCGGTAATACGGGTACGCCCAATCAGTCCCGGGACGCATCGCCATTGCCATGGCGATCTGACATGCTTCGTGTCCGGGCCCGCTGATGTGGAAGAGGATCTTGCCCTGACGCAGCATCGTCATCTGCTTCTCGTCGACAGTTCGCGCCAGGAGCATCGTGCGGAAGGCGGCCACCAATTGCGTGTCCGTGGGAACGCTTCCGTTCGCAGCGGGCGCCGCAGTCTGTTGTCGTGTCGACTGGTGGGCCGTCATCGCATCAAGTGCTTGCATCATTCAATCACTTCCTCTGTTACCGGTCTGGACTGTGCGGTCATCGCAAGCAATTCATCGACAGCCATGCTGCGTGCGGCAACGCCGAACACCGTTTCAAAATTTTTTATGACACCGTCTGCAACGTCTTCCATACGCATCGGCGCGCCTGAGGCCTGTTCCATCGACGTGACACCCTTATGGAAAATACCGCAGGGAATGATCCGGTCGAAGTACGTGAGGTCGGTCGAAACATTCAATGCAAATCCGTGCATCGTGATCCACCGGTGCATCTTCACACCGATGGCTGCGATCTTCTCCCCGCCGGCCCAGACACCGGTATAGCCGTCGGAGCGTTCACCAGCGATCCCATAGCCGGCCAGCGTTCCCATGATCACCGCTTCGAGGTCTCGAAGATACCGGTGAACATCGAGGTAATGGCCGTTGAGATCCAATATCGGATATCCTACGAGCTGCCCGGGACCGTGGAAGGTCACATCGCCCCCTCGATCGATCCGGTACAGATCGATATTCCTTTCGCGCAATTCAGCCGCATCGGCCAGCACGTGGTTTTCGTTCGCGCCTTTGCCGAGCGTATAGACCGGATCATGTTCCGTCAGGAGGAGAACATCGCCTATGATGCCTTCGCTGCGGGCGGAAAATATTTTTTTTTGCATCTCCCATGCATCGGCATAGTTCGTTCTGCCGAGCCGGACCGTTCGCAGTTCTTTCATAGACGTCGTTTCATTCATTCTGCCGCGCGGCCGGTCACAGATCGAAGCCCACGGTAATTTTTTTTATATATGTATGGCTTCGCCGTAAGCGTCGAGCGCTGCTTCCACGATCCCTTCGGTCAGCGTCGGATGCGCATGCATCGTGCTGATCAGCTGCTCCGCCGTGGTTTCCAGCGTCCGCGCGGTAACGAGTTCCGCGATCATTTCCGTTGCCTCTGAACCGAAGATATGCGCGCCCAGGAGCTCTCCGTATTTTGCGTCGAAGATCAATTTCACAAATCCCTCTGTTTCGTTGATCGCGATCGCCTTCCCGTGCGAGCGGAACGGGTATCGGCCGATCTTCAGTTCGTAGCCCTTCTCGCGCGCTTTTTCTTCAGTCAGGCCGACGCTCGCCACTTGCGGCTGGCAATAGGTGCACCCGGGAACGTTGGAATAATCGACCACATGCGGATTTTTGCCGGCGATCGCTTCAATGCAATGGATGCCTTCGGCGCTGGCCACATGGGCCAGCCACGGCGGGCCGCTCACATCACCGATGGCATAGACGCCGTCGATGTTGGTTCTGTAATGCCCGTCGACGACGATGAATGATCTGTTCGTTATGACGCCGACGGCTTCCAGTCCCAGGTGTTCAATGTTTCCCTGGACGCCGATGGCGACGAGCGCGATATCCGCCTTCAATGCTTTGTTCCCGTCCTTATTGCTCACAGTGATCGTGACCTCGGTGTCCGATGCCACGGCGCTCTCCACTTTTGTTTCGGTCAGCACCTTGATGCCCGATTTTTCGAAGACACGGCGGAGCGCCTTCGTCACTTCGCGGTCCTCTATCGGGAGCAGGCTGTCCATCATTTCGACGATCGTGACCTCTGTGCCGTAGGAGCTGTAGAGATAGGCGAACTCGACGCCGATCGCTCCGGCGCCGATGATCACCATGCGTTTGGGCGGTTCGGGGAGCACCATTGCCTCGGTGCTTGTGATGATGCGTTTTTTATCGATCGGGATCGAGGGAAATGATTTTGCGCGCGCGCCGGTGGCCATGATGATGTGCGCAGCGGCGATCGTGCGTGTGTTTCCGGAATGCGCCACTTCAACAACGCCCTTGGAGACGAGTGTCGCGGTGCCCGCTATCAATTCGATTTTATTTTTCTTGAACAGAAATTCGATCCCCTTCGAGAGCCGCGATGACGTGTCGCGGCTTCGTTTCACGGCCTTCGAAAAATCAGCCTTCAGGTTGTCGAACGTGAATCCGTATTGATCGGCATGCTTCAAGAGATTATAGACGTCGGCGTTCTTCAAGAGCGCCTTCGTGGGAATGCATCCCCAGTTGAGGCAGATGCCTCCGAGTTTATCTTTTTCGACAACGGCGGTGGAAAGGCCGAGCTGCGCCGCGCGGATCGCCGCAACATAGCCGCCGGGACCTCCGCCGATAATGAGCACATCGTACTGTTTGTCTGCCATGGCGTCCTTAAAAAAAAAGAGGGAACAACCCCTCTGACATACGCGTGGAGGAAAAAAGAAAATGGCCTGCCCACAGATGCAGCACCGGGCAGAGACCGCTAGTCAATCAAATAATATAGGGAATGACTCAGGATAATGCAACGGCATTGTTTCCCGAAAAGTTCCGTGTTTTTGCCTCTCCCGCATTGCATTGCTTTCAGGAATGATGTACATTCAACGTATAAATAGTGGATCTCATCACACGCTCTTGCCTTTGCACTCATGAAAATATTGTTCCTCCTCGTCATACTCATGGCTTGTCCTATGATCTCATCAGCCTCCGACACCAGCGCACCGCGTTCATTCTACACGCTTTCGATGCCGAAACCGGCAAACCACCTCTTCGAGGTCGAGGCTCTCTTTACCAATATTGCCGAGGGCACGGGTGTGCTGGATGTGCTCCTGCCGGTCTGGAGACCGGGGCGGTACCTGATTCTGGATTTTGCCGACGGCGTGCAGAATTTTTCGGCGTTCACAGCCGACGGACAGCCTCTGCGCTGGCACAAGGCCAATAAGTCCGCGTGGCGTATCGAAACACATGGTGCACTATCGGTCACCGTGCGCTACAAGGTGTTCGCCAATGAATTCAACAAAAAAACGCGTGGACTGGACATCGACCACGCATTTGTCAGCGGTGAATCGGTGTTCATGTATACCGATGCCAACCGGTCGTTCCCGAACGAACTCACGGTGCTCCCGTTCGGCCCATGGCATGTAACGACGGGACTGGACGACGCCGGCAGACAGAATGCATTCGTCGCGCCAACATACGATCATCTCATCGATTGTCCGCTGGAGATCGGGACTCAGCAGGACATTGCATTCACCGTTAAAGGGAAGCGCCATGTGATCTCCCTCAGCGGCAGGGGCAATTGGAACGCCGATACGCTGGTGCGCGATTTCACGAAGCTCATCGAAGCGAACTACCGATTCTGGGGCACATTGCCGTATGAAAAATACGTTTTCCTTTTTCATTGCCTTCCCTCCAACGGCGGCGGCGTCGAGCACATCAATTCCGCGGTCATGGGCGTCCGGTCGTGGGGATTTCAGAATCCGTCCACATACCAGCAATTCCTCAGCCTTGTGTCGCATGAATATTTCCACACATGGAATGTGAAGCAGTTGAGGCCTCACGGGCTTCACCCCTACGATCTGCAGCACGAGAACTATTCGAATGAATTGTGGATCGCCGAAGGCACGACCAGCTACTACGGACAAATGATGCTGGTCAGCGCCGGATTCCGGGCCGGACGGTCGACCCTGGACATGGCCGCGGCATATGCGTACGATGAACGGTCCCGCCCCGGCAACACCGTGCTCTCGCTGAGCGACGCGAGTTACGACGCGTGGATCAAATACTGGCATGCCAACGAGAACTCATACAACGCCGAGAGCGACTATTATGGGAAAGGCTCGATGGTGAGCCTGCTGCTCGATCTTGAATTGCGCCAGCGGTCGCACAATACGTCGTCGCTCGACCGACTGATGCGTCTGATGTTTACACGCTTCCCGCTTTCAGGCAGCGGTTATTCACTCGCAGATTTTCAACATGCCGCAGAGGAATGCGCGGGCGGAAGCATGGAGGACTTTTTTTCGCTCTATGTCCGGGGCACCGCGCCGCTGCCGTGGGAGGCAACGCTGCTTTATGCAGGCGTGGACATAAAACCGAAGGATGCGCCCTTGAAACCATCGTTTGGGTGGACCACGCAGGCGGCGGGTGAGAAACTCAAGGTCATGCGCGTTATCACCGACTCGCCCGCAGAAGAAGCGGGGCTCGAAACCGGAGACGAGATCGCAGCTTTGAACGGCATTCGGGTGCACCCGGCCGATATCGAGGAACGCCTCGGCGAATTGAAGGATGGGACACGGGTCCGCATAACATTTTTCAGAGACGATATGCTGCGTGAAACGACCGTCACCGCGCGCAAGTTCGGATCGCCCCAGTATACGGCGCAGCAGATCCAATCGCCGACGCCGCTGCAGACGGCCATTTTCGAATCATGGCTGAGTACGCCGTGGCATGTGCAGCAGGCCCAGAAATAACGCACGGCGCGCTCACGGCGCGTTGACTTTATAGGTTTTTTTGTCTAACTTTTTTGTTATTCTCATTACAAATGCAGGCACCATGAGCGGATACATTCCAATTTTTTTTATGATCAGCGCAGCCGCCGGTTTGGGGCTTATACTGTATGGGTTGTTCAAAGTGCTCGGCCCGTATCGCCCTAATACCGAGAAACAATCGACGTATGAAAGCGGCATGACGCCGGTACGGTCGGCGCGGGAGCGGTTCTCCGTGAAATATTACATGGTCGCAGTGCTCTTCATCCTCTTCGACATCGAAATCGTGTTTCTCTATCCCTGGGCCGTGAACTTTCACGCGTTAGGATTGTTCGGATATGTAGAGATGGTGGTCTTCATCCTCATTTTATTGGCAGGCTATTTCTACATTTTGAAAAAAGGAGCGTTGCAATGGGATTAGAGAATGCTCTGGGCGACGGATTCGTGGGAACAACAATTGAAGCGGCGATCAACTGGTGCCGGAAAAATTCTATCTGGCCGATGCCGCTCGGCATTTCATGCTGCGGCATCGAAATGATGTCGTTCGCGATGCCGCGGTTCGACGTGGCGCGGTTCGGTTCCGAGGTGTTTCGTTTTTCTCCGCGTCAATGCGATCTGCTGCTGGTGGCGGGGACCACAACGTATAAGATGGCTCCGGTCGTCCGAAAAATTTACGACCAGATGCCTGATCCGAAATGGGTCATCGCAATGGGTGCCTGCACATCGTCCGGCGGCATGTACCGCACTTATTCCGTCGTGCAGGGCATCGACCAGTTCCTGCCCGTAGACTTCTATGTGGCGGGCTGCCCGCCCCATCCGAACAACCTGCTGCACGCGTTGATCATGCTTCAGGAAAAAATACAGCGCGGCGAAGGCAAAGGCGCGCCGGTCGTGGTCGGCGACGACCGGCAGCAGGCGCTGCATCAAATTTCACTCTAATGATACTCCGAGCCGCGCGGCATGAACAACCGTCCGCGCGCATCCGCTCCGGTCACTTTGGACGATTACATCAATGATCTCAACTGTTGTCGAACTGTTACAAGCACGCTTCCCCGGGAGCATCCTCTCGGTCACTGAGTTCCGGAACGAAACCACCGTCGGCATTGCAAAGGAAGCGATCGTCGAGGTCTGTTCGTTCCTGCGAGAGGACGACGCATGCCGCTTCGAGTACCTGAGCGACCTCTGCGGCGCCGATGCCTTCACGCCCGACAACCGGTTCGAGGTCATCTACAATCTTCTCTCGCTCTCGCATAAACACCGCATCCGTCTGAAGATCTTCACCGACGAAGCGAAGCCTCATGTGCCGAGCGTGAGTTCGGTCTGGGCAGGCGCGGCGTGGCCCGAACGCGAAGCGTACGACATGTACGGCATCATCTTCGACGGCAACAAGGATCTCCGGCGCATGTACTTGCCCGAAGATTTTCAATATCACCCATTGCGGAAGGATTATCCGCTCATGGGCATACCGGGAGCAATGCCGCTTCCCCGGAAATAACGACATTGCACAACGAATCGATTGTTCCATGAATCTAGATCAAGCGCTCGAAATCCGAAACCAAAAAATCCTCGCCGCACTGGAAAACCAGGACACCACCGTTGAATTCGACGATGCCCTGGAAAATGCGATGGTGCTCAACATGGGCCCCCAGCATCCGGCCACGCACGGCGTGCTCCGCCTTCTCATCAAGCTGGACGGCGAAACGGTGGCGGCCTGCGTTCCCGAACTCGGTTACCTGCATCGCGGCTATGAAAAACTCGCCGAGAACTGTTCGTTCCACGAATTCATACCGCACACGGACAGGCTCGACTATATTTCGCCGTTGATGAACAACACGGCATACGTTCTTGCCGTTGAGAAGCTCATCGGCATCGAGGCCCCCCGGCGCACGAAGTTCATACGCACCATCATCTCCGAACTGGCGCGCATCTCGTCGCACCTTATCGCAATCGGAGCAATGGCGATGGATGTCGGCGCGCTCACCGTGTTCACGTGGACGTTCACCGAACGCGAAAAACTCTACGATATTTTTCAAGCGCTCACCGGCGCGCGCTTCACGACGAGTTATACGCGCGTCGGCGGCGTCGCGCAGGATATGACGCCGGAACATGCGGCGATGATCTCGGCGTTCCTCGATCAGTTCCCCGCCAAGCTCGACGAAAGCGCGAGCCTGCTCAACACGAACCGCATCTTCATCGAACGAACGGACGGCGTCGGCGTCATTTCGCGCGAAAAGGCGATCGCCATGGGCATGACGGGGCCGTGCCTGCGCGGAGCCGGCGTCGAGCACGATATCCGGCGCGCGGAACCTTACCTCGTCTACGACGAGCTGGATTTCGACGTTCCCACATTTTCCGAAGGCGATGCGCTCGCCCGATATTACGTGCGCCTCAATGAAATGAAACAGAGCGTGCTCATCATCCGCCAGACGTTACAGAAGATCCCGGCGGGACCGATCCACGCGCTCGAGCCGAAAAAAGTGCTGCCCCGCAAGGAGCGCATCTATACGAAGATGGAAGAATTGATACACGATTTCATGATCATCAATCACGGTATCTCGCCGCCGCCGGGAGAAGTGTACCACGCGGTCGAGGGATCGAAAGGCGAGCTCGGATTTTATATCCAGAGCAGAGGCGGCGCCCAGCCGTGGCGAATGAAGATCCGCTCCCCTTCGTTCATGAACCTGCAGTCTGTGCCGCTCCTCGTGAAAGGCCAGTTGATCTCCGACATCGTCGCGATCCTCGGCTCGGTCGATCCCGTGATGGGCGAAGCCGACAAATGATTGTTCTATTTTTCCCGGGGCGGGATGTTCTCCCGCCCCGATTTTCACCACTAACACATGTCTATGCTTTCTCAAGAAAATCTCAATAAGGTCGAGGCCATTCGCGGGCATTATCCCGACAGCAAAGCCGCACTGCTTCCCGCGCTGTGGATCGCGCAGGACCAGGAAGGCTGGATCTCGACGGAGATGATGAGCTACCTCGGCGACCTGCTCGGCGTGAGCCACGCACACGTGCTCGGTGTCGTCACATTCTACACCATGTTCATAGACAAGCCTCAGGGCAAATACCACATCGAGGTCTGTACGAACGTCTCATGTCTGCTCCGCGGGTCGGACGGCATCATGGACACGGTCCGCAAATGCACCGGAGCGAAACCGGGTGAGACATCGGCGGATGGAAAATTTACCGTAAGCGAAGTTGAATGCATGGGCGCTTGCGGCGGCGCACCGATGATCGCCATCGGTGAAGAGTACTACGAACGCCTCACTGCCGACAAGCTCGAAGCAATTCTAAAACAATTAGCGTAACATGGAAAAATACATTCTCCCTGAGATACCGGACTATCACACGCTTCCCGTGTACGAACAACACGGCGGGTACGGTGCGTTGAAAAAAGCCCTCACGATGAAGCCGGAAGAGATCATCGACGAACTGAAAAAATCGAATCTTCGCGGACGCGGAGGCGCGTGCTTCCCGACGGGACTCAAATGGTCGTTCATGCCGAAGGGCACCGCAATTCCGAAATATCTGGCCGTCAACGGAGACGAGTCCGAGCCGGGCACGTTCAAGGACCGGATGATCTTCGAATTGAATCCGCACCAGCTCATCGAGGGGATCCTCATCGGCTGCTATGCGATGGGCATTACGGCAGCCTACGTCTACATCCGCGGCGAGTACGGCAAATGGGTCACAATGCTGCAGAAGGCGGTCGACGACGCGTACGCGAAAGGCTACATCGGCACCGGGATCCTCGGCACAGAGTTCTCGACACATATTTATCTGCACAAGGGCGCGGGCGCCTACATCTGCGGAGAGGAATCTGCGCTCATGAACTCGATCGAAGGCGGACGCGGGCTGCCCCGCATCAAGCCTCCGTTCCCCGCGGCATTCGGTTTGTGGGGCAAGCCCACCACGATCAACAATATTGAAACGATCGCGAATGTGCCGCTCATCCTTAACAAAGGCTGGGAATGGTATTCGAAGATCGGCGCGGTGAAGCATCCGGGACCGATACTGGTGGGCATCAGCGGCCATGTCACGAGGCCGGGAGTCTATGAGGTTCCCACTGGCGTTCTTCTGACCGATCTGATCGATGAATACGCGGGCGGAATGCTTGACGGGAAAAAATTAAAGGCCCTCATTCCCGGCGGCTCCTCCACTATGATTCTCCGCGCCGAGCATGTCCCAGGCGTCACGATGGATGCCGATTCATTGAAAGCGGCCGGCTCCTCGGTGGGAACAGCGGGCATGATCGTGATGAACGAAGACACGGATCTGATCCGGGTCATCACGCGCATCGCAAAATTTTATTATCATGAATCCTGCGGACAGTGCACCCCATGCCGCGAGGGCACGGGCTGGCTCTGGAAAATATTGAAGCGCTTCGAAACGGGCGACGCCAGCCTTGCAGACATCGATCTCCTGCTGGATGTCGCCAACAACATTGAGGGCAATACCATTTGCGCGCTCGGCGACGCGGCGGCGTGGCCGGTGCAAAGCATGATCAAGCGGTTCCGGGAAGAATTCGAGAAACGCGTCAAACCCGTTCAGGCACTTGCAGTATAACAACCGCGCCGATAACGACACACTGTTATCGGCGTTTTTTTTTCGCTCACCATCAGCTCTCATACCACCATCATGCACATACTCAAACCGCACGCACTCAAAAAAGGCGATGTCATCGGCATCATTGCTCCGGCCAGCGCACCGATCTCTCAGGAACGAATAGACAAGGGGGCTGAGTATCTGGAGCGGCTCGGGTACCGCGTCAAGTTTGGAGCCAATGTCCGCGCCGTCCGCGGCTATCTCGCCGGAACCGACCGGGAGCGCGCAGACGACATCAATGCAATGTTCGCCGATTCGTCCGTGAAGGCGATCATTGCAGTGCGGGGCGGATACGGAACACCGCGCCTGCTGCACCTGGTAGATTATGCGCTGATCAGAAAGAATCCTAAAATTCTTGTCGGATACAGCGACCTCACCGCGCTGCAGCTCGCCATTTTCAGGAAGACCGGACTCGTCACATTCTCGGGCCCGATGTCCGGCGTTGAAATGGCGAAAGGGATCGATCCGTTCACCGAAGAACATTTCTGGCGCACGGTAACATCCACAAAAAAAACGGGACCGGTGCACAATCCCGACGGTCTGCCCTTCGAAGTCATTCATAAGGGAAAAACCACCGGCGTACTTCTTGGCGGGAATTTGTCGCTGATTTCATCGATCGTCGGGACACCGTATCTGCCGTCGTTTAAGAACGCGATCCTCTTCCTTGAAGAGATCGAGGAGGAATGTTATCGGTTCGACCGGATGCTGTGCCAGCTTCGTCTCGCCGGAATTTTACGGGATGCCAAGGGCATCGTGATCGGCGAACTGACGGATGTGAAGGCATCCGATACAACGAAACCGTTCCTGACCGCCGATGAAGTGGTGAACGATTATTTCGGCGATATGGCGAAGCCCGTTATGCGGAATCTTGTCTACGGCCATGTGCCGCGCAAACTCACCATACCCGTGGGTATCACGGCCTCGATGGACGCGTCCAGGCGCACGCTCTCATTCACCGAAAGCGCCGTCGTCTGACGGAGGTTGTTTAAACGTGAAAATGCGTCTTGCGTATAGTGACATAATAACGTACATTAAGACAACATAATAACGGAGGTTTTATGTACGATATCGACATACGGAACATCACTCCCCTTACCGATTTTCGCAATAACATCAAAAAGTACCTGGAAGAGATCAGTATTCATAAAAAGCCCATCGTTCTCACTCAACATGGCAAGAGTGCTGCTGTGATCATGGATGCCGGAAAATACCAGGAAATGCAGGACCAAATAGATTTTATGAGAAAAGTTACACTCGGTCTTGAAGATTATCGTGAAGGGCGTATTGTACCTGTTGATGCTGTCTTTAACGAGATCGATCAGATGTTCAGTTGAACGGAGCAGGTATGAAAATAGTTTTTTCCCAAGCCGCCCAAAAAGATTTGATCGATACTATTACCTATGTTTCAAACGACAAGCCGAAAGCAGCACGTCATTGGGCCAATGAGATCAAAAAATCCATACGGAAGTTAAGTGATTTACCCCGTATGGGCAGGATCGTTCCCGAATTCTCAGATGAAAGCATTCGGGAGATAATCAAAGGTCACTATAGAATTGTTTATAAAACAGACACGAATACCATCGCTATTCTCGCTGTTCATCACTCAAAAAAACTTCTCCTCTAAATCTCTTCACACAATGTGACAAGGCCCGTCATCCGTGTGGTATCCATGGCATTCGATGCTCCGTTAGTGATCGCTATTCGTACCGGAGCGCGTCGATCGGGTTGAGCATCGCGGCTTTGCGTGCCGGATAAAAGCCGAAAAATATTCCAACCGCGGCAGAAAAAACAAACGCCATCCCCACCGACATCGTAGACACAACGGTTGGCCACCCGGCCAGAACGGAGATGAGCTTCGACGCACTCACGCCGAGGATCACACCGATCAATCCGCCGAACAGGCTCAGCACCATTGCCTCGATAAGAAACTGAAACAGAATATCCCTGCCGCGCGCGCCGATGGACATACGAATGCCGATCTCTCTCGTCCGCTCGGTCACAGACACGAGCATGATATTCATGATGCCGATGCCGCCCACCAGAAGCGAGATCGACGCGATCGATGCGAGCAGGATCGTCAGCACCTGCGTTGTCGATTCCGCCGCGCTGGCGATCTCCGTCTGGCTGCGCACGGTAAAGTCGTTGTCTTCCCACGCCTGGATCTTATGGCGCGAACGAAGCAGTTCTGAGATCTGCGACTGCGCGTCAGTCATCGCGTCGTCGCTGATGGCGGATGCGAGCATCATGCCAAGGAATGTGACACCCATGAGCTTTTTCTGCACCGTGGTGAACGGGGCGATGATCACATCGTCCTGGTCCGACCCCTGGGCCGATTGGCCTTTCATTGCAAGCACGCCGACAACCTTGAACGGCAATTTTTTAATGCGGATGATCGCACCGATGCAATCGCCGCCCTTGAATAAATTATCGACAACGGTCTGGCCGAGCACGCAGACCTTAGTGGCGCCGCGCACATCGGCTTCGGTAAAATATTGACCGCTCGAGACAGGCCAATTGCGTATCGCAAAATATTCCTCCGTCCCTCCCATCACCTGCGTCGCCCAATTATTGTCCGCGAACACGACCTGTCCCCCAGTGCGGATTGCAGGAGAGACCATCTGCACTGCAGAGCACTGGTTCTTGATTGCGGCCAGATCATCGGGTGTCAACGAAGACATGCTGCCCATGCCTCCTCGCACACCGGCCTGGTTCGAGGAACCCGGAAAAATCATCAGCACGTTCGTGCCGAGGGATGCGATCTGTTCTTCGATGCGCGACTGCGCGCCGCGGCCGACCGCCATCATCGCAATGACGGCGCCGACACCGATGATGATGCCGAGCATCGTCAAAAACGACCGCAGTTTATTTCTGTTCAACGACCGCATTGCGACCTTGAGAATATTCAGAATGTTCATGCTGCCTCCTCCTCCGCATCATCTTCACCGATGGCGGGAAGGGTCTTGAGGTGTTCTGTTGCGTTGCGGCGCTTTTCCACCAAAATGTCGGATTTGACTCTTCCGTCCTTAAAAATAACATTCCGTTTCGTATACTCGGCGATGTCGGGCTCATGCGTCACAAGAATGATCGTGATGCCGCGCTCGTTCAGGTGCTGAAAGATCTCCATCACTTCCACGCTCGTGCGGCTGTCCAGGTTGCCCGTGGGTTCATCGGCCAGAATGATCGCCGGATCGTTCACAAGCGACCGTGCAATGGCGACACGCTGCTGCTGCCCGCCGGAGAGTTGATTGGGCATGTGATGATACCGGTCTGCAAGGCCCACGATCCGAAGCGCCTCCATGGCGCGGTCCGTCCGCTCCTTGTTCGTGAGGTTGTTATAGAACATCGGCAGTTCGACGTTCTCCAGCGCAGTGGTGCGCGAGAGCAGATTGAACCCCTGAAACACAAAGCCGATCTTCTCGTTGCGTATCCGCGCCAGCTGGTTCTTATCCAGTCTTCCAACGTTGACGCCGTCCAGCACGTACTCGCCTTTGTTGGGCACATCGAGGCAGCCGAGGATGTTCATGAACGTCGATTTTCCGGATCCCGACGCGCCCATGATCGCCACAAACTCTTTTCTGTGGATGTCTATCGACACGCTTCGCAACGCATGCACCTCCACATCGCCCATGATGTAGGTCTTGTGAAGATGCTTTGTAGAAATAATAAGAGGTGAATCAGCCATTGTCTTTGTTCAATTAAAAAAGAAATACAGTAATGTTAAGAATGTCGGTCCGTACATGTGCCACGTGCGCGCGGGAATTACCGCCCGCGGCCTCCGCCGCCGCCTTGCTGCTGGAACGGAGTGTTGGTGGCCGTCGCGGCCGCCTTCTGCATCACGACACCGGACACGATCTGCATCCCTTCGGTGATCTTCGGCGAAGAAACCTCGGTGTATGTTCCATCGGTAAGGCCGATCTTCACGCCGACCGATTCCAATTTCTTATTTTGATTCAGCACCCACACCTTGCCGATGCCTCGTGCAGCCATCCGGCGCTGCATTGCCTGGGCGTCGAAGCCGCCGCCCGATCCCATTCCCTGGCCCTGACCTCCGCCCTGGCCTCCGCCTTGCTGCGAATACTGCCGGCGGCGTTCGGCACGTGCCGAATCGACCTGTCCCCCGCCCTGGCCTGCGCTGTCCTTGCGCGCCTCAAGTTGTTCTGCGGGAGGCTGGAACTTCAGCGCTATCGTCGGAACTTTTAAGATCGCTTCATTCTTTTGCACGAGCACTGTCACCGTCGCCGTCATGCCAGGCATCAATTTCTTGTCCTCGTTCGGCACATTAATCACCACCACATAATTGACGACATTCTGCACAGTAACCGGGGCGAGACGCACCTGGCTGACGGTGCCGCGAAACACTTGTTCGGCATACGCATCGACGGTGAACGAAACAATCTGGCCGGTCTGCACCTTGCCGATATCTGCCTCGTCCACATTGGCGAGCACCTGCATCTTGGTCAGGTCATTGGCGATCGTAAAGAGCGTCGGGGACGAAAAACTCGCGGCCACCGTTTGGCCGACATCCACCTGGCGCGAGATCACGACACCGTCGATGGGTGCCCGGATCGTAGCGTAGTCCAGGTTGATCTGCGCGCGTTCATGCTGCGCTTCTGCCTGCGTCTTGGCGGCTTTATTCGATTCGAACGTTGTGAGCGCGGCGTCGTAATCGGCCTGCGAAGCGAGGTTCTTATTGAGCAGTGTCGTTGCACGGTCCAAGGCTCGTTTCGATTCGTTATACTGTGCCAGTGCCCGCTGACGGCTCGCATCTGCATCGCGCACGGACTGCTGCAGCATAGTCGGATCGATCAACGCGACGATCTGATTCTTCTTCACATGATCATTAAAATCCACATTGATCTTTGCGATGATGCCCGAAACCTGGGTGCCGACCTGGACAGTCGTGACGGCGCTGAGCGTTCCCGTTGCCGTGACGACCATTTGAATATCGCCGCGCGAAATCTTATCGAAACGGTACTGCACGTCCGCGTTCTTTCCCGCGGCAAGAAAAAAATATAAGCCCGCCGCAAGTACTACCAGAAGAACCGGTCCGCCGATGATATATGACTTTTTCATTGAGTGTAAATCCGCTGTCTTTGAATAAAATGAAGGATGGTTGTTAATTGTCTCTGTTTTGACACACTCGGCAACCGATAGTTTAATTGCGGATGGTCAAAGCCCAGGGCATCACCGCACGAACCGAATGCAAGGCACGATGTTCATGTACCTTGCATTCGGTCTCTGTACGCATTGCACTGAAAAACAGTTACTGCCCGGCTTCGACCGCACAGATCGCCGTCATGTTCACGATATCCGTCACATCGGCATTCCGGTTCAGCACGTGCACCGGTTTTGCCATGCCCATCAGGATCGGCCCGATGATGTCCACTTGTCCGATCTGTCCGAGCAGCTTGCACGCGATGTGGGCGGATTCCAGGTTCGGGAAAATGAGCACATTGGCCGCCTTATCGAGCGTCGTAAACGGATAATTCTTCCGCAGTTCGCTTGACACGATCGCCAGGTCGGCATGCATTTCACCGTCGATGATGAGCGCGGGATCCATCTTGTGCACTAATTCGACGGCACGCGCCATTTTTTTATTCTGCGGGTATTCGGCGCTTCCGAAATTAGAGAACGAAATCATCGCCACACGCGGCACGATGCCGAAGCTGCGAACCGTCTCTGCAGCCGCCATGGCGATCTCGGCAAGTGTTTCAGCATCGGGGTCCACATTCACGATCGGGTCGGCCATAAAATAGAGTTCTTTTTTCCCGACAACGACGTTCATACCCGACACATGCGTCGTGCCCGGTTTCGTGCCGATGATCTGCAGTGCGGGCCGTATTGTTTCCGGATAATGGGCGTTCAGTCCGGCGATCATGCCATCGGCTTCGCCGAGGTGGACCATCATGGAAGCGAAGTTGAAACGCGACCGGATCCGGTCTTCGGCTTCCGCAAACTTCAATCCCTTTCTCTGGCGGAGGCGGAAAAGTTCCTCGGCATATTCTTTCATCCGGGGGAACTTCTTCGTATCGACGATCTCTATCACTCCGTGAATGTCGAGGGACAATTCCTTCGCCAAGCGCATGATCTTCTCTTCCGAGCCGATGAGAACGGGCCGGGCGATGTTCTGATCCACGATCATCTGCGCCGCGCGGAGAATGCGCGGCTCGTCGCCGTCGGGGAACACGATGCGCTTGTGCGTGGTCTGCGCTTTGTTGATCAACAGATGCACGAACTGTTTGGAGCGGCCAAGCCGTTCTTCAAGGTGGTCCCGATATTCATCCCAATCGTCGATCGCGATGCGGGCGACGCCCGAATCCATTGCGGCCTTTGCCACTGCCGGCGCAACGCGCGTGAGCACGCGCGCATCGAACGGTTTCGGGATGATATAGTCGCGGCCGAACCGGATCTCTGCTCCGCCGTACGCTTTAATGACGGCATCCGGCACGTCTTCTTTCGCAAGGCCAGCGAGCGCGTTGACCGCCGCTATCTTCATTTCTTCGTTGATCGTCTTGGCACGCACATCGAGCGCTCCGCGGAAGATGAACGGGAAGCCGAGCACGTTGTTGACCTGGTTGGGATAATCCGAACGGCCCGACGCGTACAGCACATCGGCGCGCACTGCCAGCACTTCTTCGGGCATGATCTCGGGATCTGGATTGGCCATGGCGAAGATGACCGCATTCGGCGCGAGCGTTTTCACCATTTCCTGTGTCATGGCGCCTTTCACCGACAGTCCCATGAACACATCCGCGCCGACAACCGCCTCGGCAAGCGTCCGGGCAGGCGTGTCGTTCTCGAATTTTACTTTGTATGGATTCATGTCGTTCGTGCGGCCCTTGTAGATGACGCCCTTGCTGTCGCACATGATGAGATTTTCTTTTTTCACGCCGAGCAGCATCTGCAGGTTCGCGCAGGCAATGGATGCGGCGCCGGCACCGTTGAACACGACCTTCACTTCGTCGATCTTCTTGTTCACCAGCTCGAGCGCATTGATGAGCGCTGCCGCGCTGATGATCGCGGTGCCGTGCTGATCGTCATGAAACACGGGAATGTTCATGGTCTTGCGCAGTTCCTCTTCGACGATGAAGCATTCCGGCGCCTTGATGTCTTCCAGATTGATGCCGCCGAATGTCGGTTCGAGCGCCTGTACCGTGCGGATGACTTCCTCCGCCGTCGGGGCGCGCAGTTCGATGTCGAACACGTCGATGTCCGCAAATTTTTTGAACAGCACAGCCTTTCCTTCCATCACCGGTTTGCCCGCTTCGGGTCCGATATTGCCCAGGCCGAGCACCGCTGTGCCGTTGGAGACCACAGCAACGAGGTTCCCCTTCGCCGTATATTTATAGACGTCTTCGGGATTTTTCTTGATCGCCAGACACGGCACTGCAACTCCCGGAGTGTACGCAAGCGACAGATCATACTGTGTGGAAAACGGCTTGGTGGGAGTGATCTCGAGTTTGCCCGCACGGCCCGAACTATGATAGTCAAGAGCTTCTTCGTCACGAATCTTCATTGTATATTCCTCCCCATGGGAAAGTGGTAAGTGTAGTGATTGGGAATCCGACAGGTTTCAGCGCAGGTGAATGTGGAGCGTCGCTTTCCATTCGCCGTGCGGTTGAAGGTCGGGGCTTACTTCAAAATTAAACAAACTTGCATCCACATACGCATCGACGAGCGTGAGCACGTACGTGATTGCCAGATACCATCCGAACGTATTGCGCTGCGAAAAATAAAAATCGCGCTGTTTCTTCAGTCCTGTAATGCCTTCTGTGTTGGTGGAATCGACGGATGCCGCATACTCACTGCGGAAGAACTGATACTGCGTATTCTGGTCGCGGTAGACGGAGTAGAAATAGGCGCCAAATCCCCACACGACCGGAGCCTTCCAGTACGACTCATTGTAGATCTGTCCGGCTCCCGGCAGCACCATCGATGCAAGCATGGCAACGGTGGCCGATTTCTTTTTACGGAACACAGTATCAGACGATGCGGTGCGGGCGGCGATGAGGGAATCTTCGTTCCACCGGATCACCGTGTCCTGCCGAACGGACATCGACGGCGCCGACGGCATTGCCGCAGGCGCCGCCTTTCGTTCTGCCGTCTGTGCGCACAAAAGAAACGGCGCGCACACGCACACTATCATCACTCGAAATACATTCACTCTCATTCCTCGCGTTCGGTGACTGCGGCCGGATGCGTGTGCAGTTTTGTGGATACGGCACGGATCATATCAATCGACGACCGCGATCGCTTCAATTTCGACGAGCACATCTTTCGGCAGACGTGCAACTTCAACCGCCGACCGGGCGGGAGATGCTTCGCCAAAATACGTTCCGTACACTTCATTCATCGCGGCAAAGTCGCTCATATTTTTCAGGAAGACCGTCGTCTTCACGACATTCTTCATGGAGGTTTTCGCCTCTGTCAGGACGGCTTGTAAATTTTCACACGCCTGTTTCGTCTGTTCGGCAACCGTCACGCCGGCCACCAGTCCGGTCGCCGGATCGAGCGCGATCTGGCCGGCGGTGAATACAAGCTGTCCCTGGACGGCAATCGCCTGATTATAGGGGCCGATGGGAAGCGGTGCTTTGTCTGTTTTGATGATCGTTTTCATGGTATCCTTTAGTTGTTGGTGCCTGTGTGTGATGTAACGAAAAAAAATGCCATTCAAACTTCGAATGACATTTATATTTACCGTTCCAAATATTCTATGACTCTGTCCAGGTCGTCCGCATTATAATATTCGATCACGATTTCGCCGCCGCCGTTCGTGTTTTTTTTGATGGTCACCTTCGTGCCGATCTGCTGCCTCAGACGCGACTCGATCGGTTGAAATTCGGAACCACCGCGCGCAGCGGGAGACGATGACGACACCGATCCCGACGAACGCTTCACGACCGGGCCCTTAACCGCTTGTTCGATCTTTCTGACGGACCATCCTTCTTCAATAATTTTCAGATGAAGACGCTGCTGTACTTTTTCATCGCCGGCGCCAAGCAGCGCGCGCGCATGGCCCATCGAAATCTTGTTCTCGCGCACCGACTGTTGAATTGTATCGGGGAGCCGCAGCAACCGCAGAAAATTGACCACCGTGGTGCGGTCTTTGCCGACTTTCAGCGCTACGTCGTCGGCCTTGATCGCACATTCATCGATGAGCCGTTTGAAAGACACCGCGATCTCCATCGGGTTGAGATCGTCGCGCTGGAGGTTTTCGATGAGCCCGAGTTCCAGCATTTCGGCGTCGGACACGACGCTGATGATGTACGCGGGAATCGTATGAAGCCCGAGTTCAACCGATGCCCGCATGCGGCGCTCGCCGGACACCAATTCATAACGGCCGTTCACCAGGCGCCGCACGGTCACGGGCTGTATGATCCCTTTTTCCTGAATCGATCGCTTGAGTTCTTCGAGGGCCTGAGGGTTAAAATCGAGACGCGGCTGGTACGGATTGGGACTTATTCGTGCGATCTCGATGGACGAAATGCCTCCGCTGTCGCCGTTCTCCGGCAGCATCGGTGCGGCATACGACATGGGAGCCGATGTCTCCGGCGGAGGCAGCAACGCCTGCAGGCCTCTTCCCAGCACAGACACTGTTTTAGACTTTATGATATCCATAGATCACGCCGCTGTTATCTGTTTCGATGCTTGCGTTCCCGCAGCCGGTTTTTTCTCTTCGGCCGCATGATGTCCCATGATCTCTTTCGCCAATTCCATATAATTCCGTGTGCCTGTCGAGAGCGCGTCGTACAGCAGGATCGGTTTGCCAAAACTCGGGGCCTCGCTCAAGCGCACATTGCGTGTGATGATCGTCGTGAACACTTTTTTTCCGAAATATTTTTTCACTTCTTCCACAATCTGGTTCGAGAGGCGCAACCGGGAATCGAACATGGTCATCAGCACGCCTTCGATATCGAGCGATGGATTGAATGTCTTTTTCACCATATTGATCGTATTCAGGAGCTGGCCCAGGCCTTCAAGCGCATAATATTCGCATTGAACCGGGATCAACACGGCATCTGCCGCGGTCAGCGCATTGAGCGTGATCAGGCTGAGTGAGGGGGGACAGTCGATGACAATATATTTGTACTGCTGGCGCAGAGGCGCGAGAGCGGAGCGGAGCTTCTGTTCGCGCCGTCCTTCATTCACCATTTCGATGTCCGCGCCGACCAAATTGATATGCGAGGGAATGAGCGAAAGGAACGGCATTGCCGTCGGAACGACCGCTTCTGCCGCGGCAACATTGCCGATCAATACTTCATAGGTGGTCTTGCGCATTTCCTTGCTGTCCACACCAACGCCGCTCGTCGCATTCGCCTGCGGATCGATGTCGATCAGCAGCGTTGCCATTTCAGCCGCCGCAAACGACGCCGCAAGATTCACAGCAGTCGTGGTCTTCCCGACTCCGCCCTTCTGATTTGCTATGGCAATAATTTTTCCCATCAAACTAGGCCGAAGTATCGTGTCTTCCCACAGTGCCGCACGCCCGATTCACGGCGCCTTTTCGTGGTGCTCTCTTTTTTTCCAGAATTATCCTTTAATATAAATCTTTTCAAGTATGGATGCAATCAGATTGCTCGTTTTCGGAACGGGATTATTTTTTCTGCCCGCAGCGGGGAAGCGGAATGCCACGCAGCCCCGTCTCGTCCGGTGCGGCCTTTTGCCAGCCGCACCGGATGTTCACGGCCTTCTCACGGATGTCACCAGATCTTTACCCGCACACTGTCCGCGCGCCACATTGCATCGCCCTTTTTCACATTGAATGCGGCATAAAACTCGGGCATATCCGATAACGGCCCGATCACACGCTGCTTGGCCGGCGAATGCTCGTTGCTGCGCACCTGGTTGGCGATCGCCTCGGGACGTTCGTTGATCATCCACGCCAGCGCATAGCCCAGGAAAAACCGCTGTGCCGCGGAAACACCGCCGATCCGTTCATTCGCGCTGAACTGGCGGGTCTTCCGGAAGGCTTCATACCCCATCATGATGCCCCCCACATCGGCGATATTTTCGCCCTGCGTCAATTCCCCGTTCACATGCAGGCTGTCCACGGCAACATACTCGTTGAATTGCCTGACGATCAATGCCGTTTTTGAAAAAAACTTCACGCTGTCGTCGGCGGTCCACCAATTGTTCAGGTTGCCGTTGTTATCGTATTTACATCCCTGATCATCGAATCCGTGCGTCATCTCGTGTCCGAACGTGGAACCGCCGATGATGGAATACAGCAGCGCATCGTCGGCAAGCGTGCGCTCATAACCGGGCACGATGATGTTGCACCCCGGCACCACGATCTCGTTGTTCGAGGGATTGTAGTACGCATTATATGTCTGCGGCTCCATGTCCCATTCCTTCCTGTCCACAGGTTTCCCGTATTTTGCGATCATGTAGCCGAACGCCCATGTATTTGCATTCATGATGTTCCGCACATAGGACGATCGCCCGATCTGCATCGCCCGCATGTCCTTCCATGTATCGGGATAACCGACTTTCATGATCATGGATTCAAGTTTGGTGATCGCCTTCTCCTTCGTCGACGGGCTCATCCAGTCCAGCGCTTTGATCCGATCGGCATACACGCGTTTGATCGCAGTCCCGATCTCGAGCAATTTTCCCTTCGTGCCCTTCGGCAGATATTCGTCCACATACACCTGTCCGATCAATTCACCGAGCTGGCCGTCGGTTTGCTCCACCACGCGCTTCCATCGCGGCTTCGGCTCCTTCACGCCCCGGAGCACTCCGGAATAAAAATCGAACGATTCGCGATACGTCTTGTCGTCGAGCGCTCGGGCGAGGCTGCGCACGAGATTATTTTTCAGGTAATTCTTCCAGTCCTCAAGCGGGAACGAGGAAAGCAACCCGTTCACCGCCGATAAAAATTCAGGCTGGCCGACCACAACCGTATCGACCGGACCCAGGCCGACGCTGCGCGTAAAGAGCGCCCAATCGATAGAAGGGGTGCTCCCGGCCAACTGTGCGAACGAAATTTTATTATAATTTTTCAGCGGATCGCGCGTGTCCTCGCGTTTGCGGGAGGCTTGTGCAAGCGCCGTTTCCAGTTTCATAACGTTGACTGCGGCCTGCGCGGCATGAGGTCCATCATACCCCATGATGACGAACATCGCGCGGAGATGCGCAACGAATTTTTCGCGTATCGTCACGGCTCTGGCGTCGGTATCGAAATAGTAGTTCCGGTCGGGCAGGCTCAATCCGCCCTGGTGGATGAATATCGCATTCTTGCTGCTGATCTTGTCATCCTGGCCCACGCCGAAGCCGAACATGGGGGCGCCGGCAACAACGTGAATGCGTGCCGCGGCGCTCACCAGGCCTTGCGTGCATGTGATCGTATCGATCAGAGTGATCTCGTCCCGCAGATCCGCCAGCCCTTTGGCATTGAGTGCGACACTGTCCATTCCCGTAAAATAAAAATCGCCTATCTTTTGTTTTGTGCCGCCGGCGAGTGCGTCTGATGAGCGTGCAGACGTTTCACAGATCGTGCGGACCTGCGCATTGATCGTGTCCTGGATGAGCTGCCAGAGGCCGTTGCTTTGTTCACTTGCGGGGATGGGGTGTTCCTTGAACCACGTTCCGTTCGCATAGAGGAAAAAATCATCCCCCGGTTTCACTGAGGCGTCGATATGCGACATCAGGGGATCGGCCGCATGCCGTTGCGGTTTCGAACCCGCGAACGACAATGCAGCGGCGGTACACAACAAGGCAATGGTGAGAAGTATTTTTTTCATAGGAAGAGAAGGTTAAGTGAAATAGCGTTTCAACAGCACTTGCCTGGTGAGTTATGCAAACAGTACAGCACCTGCCTCTGCAATTTTTTTGTGGAGCAGATACACGGTGCTGTTATATGGTGATCTTCCTGTCCCGTGCGGGCATGGTCCAGCGGCCGTCGGCCGTATGGCCGGCCACGGTGACAGCTTCTTCGTATAAAGCGCACGTCGGACAGATATGATACGGTATTCCGTAGAAAATGTTTCCAATGGTGAACGGATGATCCGCCCCGGCCTCGACGACACAATGTTCCTCGCTGTGTGAGATGACGGCGGCATCCGGTGCGTTCAAAAAATACAGCCGGTGCTGCAGATTCTTCTCCGATGCGACGCCTTTATATCCGACATCAAGACAGAGCGTCGTCTTCGTGGGCAGCGAGACCACGCGTGTGATCACCAGTGCGGCGGGTACGAATGGCTGTTCAGGCAGCAGCGTCCCGTAACTTTTATCCCAATAGATGAATGTACCGGGACTGCATTCGACGTCCGCCGTCTGCGCGTGGATCGGAAATGTCGGCGATCCGCCTGCTACAATAACGGGCATATCGCAGCCATCGTTGCGCAATTGCCGCCGCAGGGCACGCACGGGCTCGAACGCCGTTCGACATTCCAGCGTTCGCACGGCCGGATCGGCCGCTTGAAGGTGACCGTCGTATGCGTGCAATCCGGCTGTCCGTATGCCCTCCATCGCGCTGCAGGCGTGATAGAGCGATGCCGCCTCCGGGCCCGGACGGATGCCCGTTCTGTTCATTCCCACGTTGAGGTCGATGTAGACGGGAAGGACCTTTTGATGCGAGGCAAAGACGCCGGCGATCGCCTGCGCTTCACATTGGTCGTCCACGAGGCATGAAAAGACTGTCAGCGGGTACCGTTGGACGAGGTGCAGCACCCGGTGTATTTTAGGCCCGACCGGCTGATACGCAAGCAGCACGTCCGGCGCTCCCGCCTTCGCGAGCATTTCAGCTTCGGCTATTGTCGCGCATTTGAATTTTGTCACACCCTCCTGCAGCAGCACGGAGGTTGCTTCCGGCGATTTATGCGTCTTTGCATGCGGCCGAAGAAGCGACACATCGCGGACCAGGCGCACTGCCGTCCGTATATTTTCCCGGACCCGGTCGGGATAGATCACCAGGGCGGGCGTATCGATCTCGCCGCTGTTGTCGATCGTGTACCATGGAGTGAGTTGATGAGCCGTCATATCCGCTTGTGCGCTGTTGATGGTACGGCAGAAAGAGACTGCTCTGCCACTTCACCATTGGCGCGCTCGCCGATCTGCTGGCGCCACATGGCGTAATACAATCCCTTGAGTTCGAGCAGCGATTCGTGCGCGCCCGATTCGACAATGCGGCCCTTCTCCAGCACGAAGATCTCGTCCGCATGGAGCACGGTGGAAAGCCGGTGCGCAATGAGTATGGTCATCAGTCCTGCGCGCCGCGACACATCCCGGACGGTCGTGCTGATGTCCGCTTCGGTCAGCGAATCGAGCGACGACGTGGCCTCGTCGAAGACGAGCAGATCGGGATGCCGCAAGAGCGCGCGGGCGATCGACAGACGCTGTTTCTCTCCGCCCGAAACTTTCACGCCGCCTTCTCCGATCACGGTGTCGAGGCCGTTATCGGCGCGAGCGAGCAGGTTATGGCAGGCCGCCTGGTCGAGCACGGCAAGGCATTCTGCATCGGTGGCTTTGGGATTGACGAAGAGCAGATTCTCCCTGATGGTGCCCGCGAACAGCTGCGTATCCTGCGTGACAATGCCGATCCGTTCGCGCATCGTGTCGAGGTCCACCTGCGTGCCGGACACACCGTTATACAAGACACGTCCCTCTTCAGGCGTGTAGAGGCCGACGAGCAATTTCACGAGCGTGGTCTTCCCCGCGCCCGACGGGCCCACGAACGCCGCGGTTTTTCCTGCCCCCAGCGAGAACGACACCTGGGAGAGAGCGTGCGACCGGCCCGAGCGGTGCGTGAAACTGACGTTCTCGAATGCGAGCGATTGGAGCGGTCCGATCTGCACCGGATCAACCGGCTTCGTTTCCGTCGGCGTGTTCATGATCTCTTCAAAATTATGAAGCGACACTTCCGTCTCGCGGTACAGATTGATGCCGTTCCCGATCTCCTGCAGAGGGCCGAAGATGAAGAACGAATAGATGAAGAGCGAAAAAAATTGTCCCACGGTGATCGTCTGCGTGAAGATCAGGTAGAGCATCAGGAACAAGATCGACGTCCTTAAAAAATTCACCATCGTGCCCTGAATGAAGCTCAGGCTGCGTATGTAGCGCACCTTTTTCAATTCAAGCACCAGGATCTTTTCGGTCGTCGCATTGAGCCTGCCGATCTCCTGCTGCGCCAGGCCGAGGCTCTTGACGAGCTCTATATTCCGGAGCGATTCGGTTGTCGCGCCGGCAAGGGCGGTGGTTTGGCCGACGATCACCCGTTGTATCGTTTTGATTTTTTTGCTGAGCACTGAACTGAGTATGCCCAGAATAGGCACGGTGGAAAAATACACCACGACTATGATCCAATGGACGGAGAGCCCGTAAATGACAACGAAGGTCACGCCGATCATGGCGGTGAACACGATGTTGATGAGAAATGCGATGAGGCGTTCGACGTCCGTGCGGACCTTCTGGAGTTTGGCGAGTGATTCGCCGCTGCGCTGATCTTCGAACAGCATATACGGGAGTTCGAGAGAATGACGGATGCCGTCGGAATACAACTGCGCGCCGAGGCGCTGCGTGACGACATTGATGTAATAATCCTGAAAATTTTTCGCGACCCTGGACACGAATGCCACGCCGACCGCGGCGCCCAGCAGCAGGCTCACTCCGCGGAAGAACTGTTCTGTCGTGTATTCCTTGAACCGCGTGGCATATTGATCGATCACGTAGCGGAAGATGAGCGGATCGAGCAGCGAAAAGATCTGGTTGATCGCAGCCAGGAGCAGGCTCAATGCGATCAACGTGCGGTATTGTTTAAGATAACTATAGAGTGTTTTCATTTTTCATTATTTGTAATTCAGCGTACACCCAAATCGATGTCATCCTGAGGTATGGCATCTTGGCATCGCCAAGAATCTTCTTGCATATGACAGTAGCACTCTGTCATTCTGAGCGCAAGCGAAGAATCTTGCGTCGTGATAGCAGCCGGCGAGATTCTTCAGTCGCTCGCGCTCCCTCAGACCGACATGGAAGAGAGAGTACGGCAAGCAGTGATCATTATTTAAATGCAGACTCACTCGTCAATCGATGGCCGCGCAGAAATTCCGCGGCGCTGAGGCGCTTCTTGCCTTCGAGCTGAAGTTCCAGGATCTCGACGGCATCTGCACCGGTGTGCACGAACAGCCTGCCCTCTGCCGTTAAGAGCGTGCCGGGAAGGCCGTTTTGCAGTGCTGCCTCGGCGAGCCGCGAACCGTACACTTTCACAACCTTGTCGTGCAGCGTCGTCCACGCAGCCGGATGCGGAGACAGCCCGCGTATAAAATTATGAATGGCAAGCGCAGGCCTGTCCCATGGAATTCGGCAGTCATCCTTGAATATTTTCGGCGCGGGGGACGTGAGCCGGTCGTCCTGCGGGACCAGCACGACACGGTGCTCTTCGATCATGCGGACGGTCTCGGCAACAGCAGACGCGCCGAGCGTCATGAGGGCGTCGTGAAGCTCTCCGGCGTTCATTGTGCCCGGCACCGGAATCGCTTTCTGGAGTATGATGTTTCCTGTGTCTACTTTTTCCTGCAGAAAGAATGTGGTCACGCCAGACTCAGTGTCTCCATTGATGATGGCCCAATTGATGGGCGCAGCACCGCGGTATTTCGGCAGGAGTGATGCGTGGAGATTGAACGCGCCACGTGACGGGATCGTGAACACCTCCTTCGGCAGGATGCGAAATGCGACGACGACGAACAGATCGGGTGCAAGCGCGCGGAGCGTGTCGGCGAACGACGGGTCGCGCAACGTGTCGGGCTGCATCACCGGAAGCCCATGCGCGAGGGCGAACTCCTTCACCGGAGTGCACGAGACATGCTGTCCGCGACCGCGCGGCTTGTCCGGAGCGGTGACCACGGCGGCAATAGTGCAGCCCTGCTCCATGAGTATGCGAAGGCTCGGAACCGCAAACTCGGGCGTGCCCATGAAAACAATAGTCATTGATCGCTCGTGAGCAGTGTATGGATAGCGAACGGGGCGAGAGGCATCCCGCATTCAACGAGATGACACCGTCGATGCTTCATCGCCGATGCTTCTTTTTTTCGACGACGAATTCGTAATCGATATCGATATCGCCCTTTGAAATTTTTCGGAGCCGATTGCGGAGGAATGTCCGTTTGGCCGCGCTTAAATGGTCGACGAAGAGCACGCCGTTGAGATGATCCATCTCATGCTGTATGACCCTGGCGAGCAATCCATCGGCCTCGAGCACCTTCACTTTCATAGATGCGTCATGATACCGGAGCTTGATCAATTGGGGACGCGTCACTGTTTCACGAATGTCCGGAATGCTCAAACATCCCTCTTCCATTTCCGACTCGCCGTCGTCTTCGATGATCTCGGGGTTGATGATCGCGATCGGGTTGGGCGCGCTGTCGTCGTCGGCTCCCGAAATGTCCACCACCAGCAGCTGCTTGAGCACGCCGACCTGCGTTGCCGCCAGCCCGATGCCGTTTGCCTCGTGCATCGTTTCGAGCATATCCTGGATCAGTGTAATATCGTCATCGGTCACCACGGTCATGCGAGGCGCCTTCTTTTTTAAGACGTCGCTGCCGTATAAATAGATGGGTAAAAGCGCCACATGAAACTCCGCATTCGTTGCGTGGAAACATTATTTGAGCACGCGGCGGGCGGCCGCGTAGCGTTTATTAAAATACGTGCTGTCCAGCGATGAGATCGTCACTCCGGACCCTGAACTCGCATGGGCAAAGAGGTCGTCGCCGAGGTAGATGCCGACATGTGAAATCGAACGGCCCTTTGTCTTAAAGAACACCAAATCACCGAACTTTAGTTCGTCGCGCGCGACGCGTTCTCCGATCTGCGATTGTTCCGTCGAGGAACGCGGCAGGTCGATATCGGCCGCCTGTGCGAAGACTTCGCGCGTGAAAGCGGAGCAGTCTATGCCTTCCTCGTTGCCGTCGCTGCCGTACGAATACGGCGTTTCGAGCCATTCGGCGATGGTTTCCATCATCCGCTGCTTGTCGACCGAGGCAGAGGTATCGGCTGCGGCATGGCCTGTGGACGCCGGTGCGGGCTCTGCAGTACCGGCAGCCGATGCGGTTGTTTTTTTCGCCGCGGCTGCGGTCTTTTTCTTTGCAGTGCGCGTCGAGGCTTTTGCCGTCCCTGATGAGGCTTTCACTTGCTTCAGTATCCGGCCTGTGTCCACTTTCACATCGTCTTCGGCGGCTTCTTCCCGGGCCTCATCACTCTGCGGACGGACAACCTCCTTCTTCGCGCCCGGCTTTTTGTCTCTGGCAATAGACGCGCCGAACCGGGGCGAGGAAGATCCGCATCCGGTGATGAAAACAACAAAGGCGAGAAGGAAAGTTTTTTTCATAGTAAGAAAGATACACAATTTGCGCCCATCAGGCAAGGATTTGGCGCGAACGCAATGAACACCGGTGTACACAGCACAGCCTCTCGCAAGTGGAGAGGCTGGGATGTGCATTGAGATTTTCTGCATGCCGTGTGCATGACACCAGGCGTGCGGCTTATCCGAGATATGCGCGGAGTGCCTTGCTGCGCGATGCATGGCGCAGACGGCGTATGGCTTTTTCCTTGATCTGGCGGACGCGTTCGCGCGTGAGATTGAATTTTTCGCCGATCTCTTCGAGCGTCAATGAATGCTCCTTCGACAGTCCGAAATACAGGCGGATGACCTCAGCCTCACGTTCGCTCAAAGTGGCAAGCGCGCGTTTGACTTCTTCCTTGAGCGATTCATCCATGAGGATTGAATCGGGCGACGGCTGCCGCTCGTCCTGTATCACGTCCAGGAGGCGGTTATCCTCGCCCTGGGCGAACGGAGCGTCCATCGAGAGATGCCGTCCCGATATCTTCAGCGTGTCGGCGACTTCGAACAGCGACATATCGAGTTCTTCTGCAAGCTCGCTTGCGCTCGGTTCGCGTTCGAATTCCTGTTCGAGCGAGCTGAATGCCTTTCCGATCTTGTTCAGGGCGCCGACGCGGTTCAAGGGCAGACGCACAATGCGCGACTGCTCTGCCAGCGCCTGCAGGATGGATTGGCGGATCCACCACACGGCATAGGAAATAAATTTGAATCCACGCGTTTCATCGAACCTTTTTGCAGCCTTGATGAGGCCGAGGTTACCTTCGTTGATCAAATCGCCGAGCGACAATCCCTGGTTCTGGTACTGCTTCGCCACACTGACAACGAAGCGAAGATTTGCTTTCGTTAATTTTTCAAGCGAACGCTGATCGCCCTTTTTAATTTTTTGCGCAAGATCAATCTCTTCGGCGGGCGTCAGCAGGTCCACTTTGCCGATTTCCTGAAGATATTTATCGAGCGACTGGCTTTCACGGTTCGTGTATTGCTTTGTGATTTTTACCATAGCATCTTTCGATCATCATTGCACGAAGAAGCTCTTCGTGTCGTGCGTTCATTATCTGTTTTATTCCGGCGTCTGCACGCAGGGACGAACCGGCTGTAGGCTCACCGGTATATAGAGACGAGTGCACAGAGATTCCAGTTCCCGCAGTGTATCGTTGTAAAACAGAATATACCGGCGTCAGCGGCTTCGAACAGCAGCCCATGCGCCGGCATTCACACATCCTTAGCGGGAAAGAATCGACGTCAGCAGACTTTCGCCGCTCAGCGCGGCCGTGTCGCATCCGAAAAATTCTCCCACCGTTTTCCCCATGTCCGCAAACGTTCCCCGCGTTCCAAGATCCGCGCCGCGGACCCCGTGCCTGGTGTACGTCAGCAGCGGCACATACTCCCGCGTGTGATCCGTGCTCTCATCGGTCGGATCATTGCCATGATCGGCGGTGATCATGAGAATATCGTCGTCGCCCATGGCGTCGAGAATACGGGGAAGCTGCGAGTCGAAATATTCAAGGGCTGCCTTCATCCCCTCCGGGTCCTGCCGATGTCCGTAGAGCATGTCGAAATCGACAAGGTTCGCCATCACGAACCCGGTGGAAATTTCCTTCGCGCAGCGAATGATCTCTTCGATCCCCTCTTCGTTCGATTTCGTATGATGCGTTTCGCTCATGCTGCGTCCCGCGAAGAGATCGTCAATCTTCCCGATCGCGATTGTGGGGATGTGATGTTCGTGCAGGATATCAAACACGGTGACTCCCGGCGGAACGAGTGAAAAATCCCGGCGATTGGGAGTGCGCGCATAGCGGCCGCTCGACCCGAGAAACGGGCGGGCGATCACGCGTCCGACAGCATGCTCGCCGACAAGCACTTCTTCGCGCGCTGTCCGACAGATGTCGTATAATCGTTCCAGAGGAATGATCTCTTCATGCGCGGCGATTTGAAACACAGAGTCGGCCGATGTATAGACGATCGGCTGTCCGGTCCGGACATGCAGATCGCCAAGCTCCTGTATAATGTGCGTGCCGGACGCGACGCAGTTTCCGAGGACACCGGTCACGCCGACTGCGGTACAAAATTTTTCGATGAGCGCTACGGGGAATCCCTTGGGATAATACGGAAAGTCTTTGGTAATGACAATCCCCGATAATTCCCAATGCCCCGTTGTGCTGTCTTTTCCCTTCGACACTTCGCGCATTTTGCCGTAGCACCCTTCGGCGCGCTCCACAGCCGGCACACCGCGGATGGCGGCAATGTTGCCCAATCCGAGTGTCCCCATCACGGGCAGCGAGAGCCCGCCTGTTCGTTCTGCCGTGCTGCAGAGTGTATTGGCCCCCACATCGCCGTACAGCGCCGCATCGGGCAATTCCCCGATACCGACGCCGTCAATGACAATGCAGAGTATTTTTTTGCGCGCACTCAATCGTTACGCGTAGACTTCTTTTTCGTTGCATTTACACACTGCAACCATGGAACGGTTGAAGCGATAGGTACTTTTTTCGGTCTTCACCGAATTGATGTACATGGTGGACACTTTTGCGCCGCCGCATTTCGGGCATTTCACGCCTTTTTCCATCAATGCTTTTTTCGCTTTTTCAGCAAAATCTTGTTGTTTAGCCATTGTCTATCCTTTGTGAATGATGAATCGTATGAGAATGATCTTAATACACACGTACTAAATTGCCGCCGGCTGCCTGCGCCTGACGCATCACTTTTTCAGCGTGCGAGAGGCAGTCGCGGGCGGATAACTCGTCGGTCACGCCGCAGATGCTGATCGTCACGGTGACAGAGAAATTTTTATCTTCTGTAACGATCACGTTGCCGGCAATCTTCGACCGGATTTTTTCGGACCACAGGAACGCGTCGTTGGCCGCCGTATCGCTCAGCAGCACCCCGAATGAGCCGTCGTCATACCGCCCGACGACGTCATAGGCGCGGATGCCGGCGCTCAGCTGCGATGCCACACTTTTCATGGCCGCATCGGCACTCTCGTCGCCGAAGCGTGCCCGCAATTCGCTCAGAGGCGACAACGCCACCAGCACAACGGAAAGGTCGTCGCCGCTGTTGTTCGACCGTTCGACCTCTTCATTGAGCCGCTGCGAAAAATATTTTCGTGTTCCGACGCCCGTCTCCGGATCGGTCATCAAATGTTCGCGCACAACGGCGCGCAAATCTTCGGCATCGAGAGCCATCACGAGCGTTGTGCAGAGATACTGGAGCGACGCGATTTCTTTTTTTCCATACGACTGTTTCGTCCGGCTCCCGAAGGTGACCGCCCCGAAAGACTTGTCCGCCGACGCCAGCGGCAGCGCAAGGAACGATCCGCTTTGTTTAAATTCCATTCCCTCTTCGTGCTCATGGAAAAAGACGCATGACGCCGCGGCCACGTCGGGAAAAGACTGCACCCGGTTTGCGGCGATCGCGGTTCCTGTCACGCTCGCGCCGAAATCGATCGACTGTTTTGCCATCACGAACCGGTCGTTCGCGCGGCACCGCGCCGAGGCGATAACCCACTTGCGCTGTCCTTCGTCGAACAGGACGGTCGTCATCGAATCCCACGGCACCAGGTTCGACGCCTCTTCCATAAACGCGTTGAGCACCGCAGAAATTCCCGGATGTCCTGCGGCGACGGTCCGCACGCATCGGTCGGCATCCATCGTTTTCATGTCGGATGCGAGGTCAAATTTTTCGGTATAACTCTGCAGCAGCGACGAGAGCAGTTTCGTGAAATGCGTCAGCTGCCGGAACGTTTCGCTGCCGTATTCGTCGTCCGCCTTGCTGTCGATCGCGATCACGCCGATCGGCGAGACGGCGGCCGTGTCGTGCGCAAAAAAGACCGGCACACACACGAATGAATTCACACCCTGCATGGTGCTGTAATAGCAAACGACATCCCGCTCCGCTCCCGCGGCGATATGATTCAAGAGCGCAGGCTGGCCCGAGAGGGCGACCGTGCTGACCACATCGTTGCCGATCGGAATCTTCCGGTCGGTCACGAACGTTTCGCTGTCCGTCACTTTGCATTCGACGACCAGATGCTGCGACTCGCGATTGATCCAAAAAAACGCGGCCGTGTGCGCAAAGCAGATCTCTTTCATGACCTGGAGCGTCTTGCCTAAGAGATAATTAAATTCGTTATGAGGCTCCTGCCGGCCCGGTTCGGCGCTATCGGCAAAATCGGCCGCTGTGTATGTATGCTGCGCAGTGCGCTTGTCCGTGTCCGGTTTACGAACGGCGACCTTATGCGGTTCTTCGCGCGCCGTCGTCATTCCGGGTGCGAGCAGGGAATTTTTCAGCGTCGCATACGCCGCGACTTCGTGATCGTGTTCGTCGACCTGGATGCTGCCGCCGAATCCCGCATCATCGAACAGTAGTATTTTTTTTTTGTTCACAGTAGTGTCTTCGTCCTCTGTGTGTTGTTTCTCCACCACACGTTCTTTCACTGCACGATACCGTTGCACAGCAACAAGAGCTGCGCCGATACAACATGCCACCCCGACCACCGCCAACAGGCGATACCCGCTCACAAAACCTGCAAAAAAGAGAAGGACACCAATACTCACGATCGTGATTCCTTTGCGATCAAAAAGGTGCAAAGGAATTCGATCCTCGCCGGGCGAGTTCGGTGGCAGCATTGTGCGTCCTCTTCCTTGAAGAAACGGCTAAAATCGCATCTAATTTACCTATACTCTGCCTCAAAGTCAAGGATTTGCTTAGGAAAAGAAAAAGAGGTTCTTTACGATGGTTGCTTGCTCTCCACGAAAATTTTCTTTACTATATTTATATTGATCCTGGACGTATCCAACTCACCTTAAATCTATGTAAACGTATGAAAGCAGTCATCATGTCCGGCGGTTTCGGAACAAGACTCCGACCGCTCACTTGCAACATCCCCAAACCGATGGTCTCGATGATGAACAAACCGATGATGCAGCATATCGTCGATTTGCTCAAGAAATACGGCATCACAGACATCGTCTCCACACTGTTCTATCAACCGGATATCATCACGTCCCATTTCGGCGACGGATCAAAATACGGCGTCCACATGCAGTATCGTAAGGCCGAAGCCGATTATGGCACGGCGGGCAGCGTGCGCAATGCGGCGGATTTTCTCGATGAACGATTCATCATTATCAGCGGCGATGTGCTGACGGATTTCGACCTGTCCAAAGCCATCGAGTTCCATGAAAAGAAGAAGGCGAAGGCAACGCTCGTCCTGACACGCGCGAAGAATCCGCTCGCCTTCGGCGTTGTCATTACCAACAACGAGGGAAAGATCACACGATTCCTCGAAAAGCCCTCATGGGGAGAGGTCTTCTCGGACACGATCAACACCGGCATTTATATCGTCGAACCGGAAGTGCTGCAGCTGGTGCCGTATCAGCAGGACTTCGATTTCAGCAAGAATCTGTTCCCGCTCATGCTGGAACATGACATGGGACTCTACGGCTACATCGCCGACGGATACTGGCGCGACGTGGGGAATTTAAGCGAGTATCAGGAAGCGCATCTCGACGCGCTCGACAACCAGGTGAACGTTGTGATCGACGGCGAAAAGCAGTATTCCTCGTACATCGGCCCGAACACAGTGCTCAATACAGACCCCTCGACGTTCCAGGGCAAGGTGGTCATCGGCAGAAATTGCACGATCGGCGCGAACGTCAAGATCATTAAATCCGTGATCGGCAACGGAAGCGTCATTGAAGACGGCGCGATCATACGCAATTCGATCATCTGGTCCAAATGCGTCATCAACAAAGGGGCTGAGCTGTCCTCCTGCGTCGTGGGGAAAGGCTGCGTGATCGGCGAAAATGCCATCATCAACGACAACGTGTTCATTTCCGACAAATGCGTGATCGGCAAGGAAAGCAAACTGGCGTCGAACATTAAACTCTGGCCCGAAAAGGAAGTGGAAGACGGCGCCATCCTGACGCGCAGTTTGGTCTGGGAAGACAAATGGCTGAGGGAGCTCTTCACCGATTCGCGCATCACTGGCTTGTCCAACATCGAAATGAATCCAGAATTCGGCGCAAAGCTCGGCGCCGCATTCGGCGCATTCCTGGGCAAGGGGAAATCGGTGCTCACCAGCCGCGACTCGGACAATGTCTCGCGCATGATCAACCGCGCTGTGATGTGCGGGCTGATGAGTGCGGGCGTTGATGTTTCGGATCTTCGGGCCACTTCGATCCCGATCCTGCGCCAGGAACTCCGCAGCGGCAAGGACGGCGGCGGCATTCACGTGCGCAAATCGCCGTTCGACAAGAATTTGACGGACATTATTTTCTTCGACTCCAAGGGAAAAGATCTTCCGGGCAACAAGTCGAAATCGGTCGAACGCTTGTTCTTCGGCGAAGATTTTCCGCGCGCAAAATGGAACGAGGTCGGCGGCGTTGCATTCCCGGCGCGTGCGCAGGAAAGCTACATCGAAAAATTCCTGTCAACGGTCAACACGCAGGCGATCTCGCAGGCTAAATTCAAACTCGTCATCGATTACTCCAACGGCATCGCCTCCACCATTTTCCCGAACATCCTCGGATCGCTGCAGTGCCAGGTGCTGGCGCAGAATGCGTACCTCGACCCGCAGAAACTGACGCGCGATGTCGATGAGTTCGACGCCGCCGTCAATCAACTGTCTCACATCGTCACCTCGCTCGGCTTCGACATCGGCTTTCTCATCGATGCAGGCAGCGAAAAGGTCTTCGTCGTCGACGAGAACGGCAGATTGATCGACAACGACCGGCTGCTAACGCTCGTCACGTTCCTCTTTTTAACGGCATATCCCGATGTGAAAAAGATCGCAGTGCCCATCACCGCCTCCGGCGAGATCGATCTCATCGCCAAGGCAATGGGCGTGGAAGTGGTCAAGACCCGCGAAAGCCATTTGGCGCTCATGGAATCGGCAGCCATCCCCGATGTAAAATTCATCGGAGGCACAAAAGGCGGGTTCATCTTCACGGACTTCCTGTTTGCCAGCGACGGCATGTACAGCGTCGCAAAGATCCTCGAAATGATGGCGATCGCAGGCGCCCGGTTCGGCACGCTGGACAAGCAGGTTCCCAAACTGTCGCTTACCAAACGCGTCATCCATTGTCCCTGGGATAAAAAGGGAAAAGTGATGCGCCACATGATGCGCGACACCGAAGGCAAGAAGCGCATCATGATCGACGGAATCAAGATCATGATGGACATGAAAACATCCACGTCCGTTCTCATGTGGCCCGACCGTGCAAAACCGACGTTTCATGTCAACTCGGAATCGCTCGATCAACACACCGCAACGCTGCTGGCCGAGCAATACGAAGAAAAAATCGTCAGCTGGCGCGACGCCACCGAATAGCGCTCACGGGTTTTCGGTCGGACTGCTGGGCGAGATGTTAGCTCGCCCAGGGTTCGGCCGGCACGAGTTACAGAAGAGTGACGGTCTGTGTATCGCTATGGGGGCATTGCGTTTTTCATCACGACAGATAGCACCGGCCGTCCACGGCGCCGGGCAGCAGCGAATATCACTACATCATTGGAGGGGATATGCAGCTCTGTCTTTTTGAAGATATCTATTACGAACGGCTCGAACCGCTCATCTTTTCGCGCACGACATACGACCTCATCTGCGGCATCAATTCGCTCCGCTCTAAAATTCTGAGGGCATACCCAGGCGTGCCGTATTCCATCCATTGCCGGCAATATCTGGAACCGATGGTGAAGTCGCGCAACGCCACGCTGTCGGTCAACCACATCGACGGTGATTCATGCCTGTTCATCAACGGCCGCATCATCGCCCCTGCGAATATGGCCGAGATCATCCCGTTGAACGATGGCGGGAACAAGATCTACATCAGCGGCGACACGATCGTGGCGGTGCGCGTCTCGGGCCTCAAATTGGAGGAGATCAAGGCGAATCTGTTCGACCTGTTTTCGCTCGCCGATTTCGACGGCATCGCGATCGAACGAGTGGAGATCAAGCACATCGATTACATCTGGGACCTGATCACCTACAACCGCGAAGAATTTCTGAACGATTTCAATTACCTCGTCGAAGCGAAGCCGAAGCGCATACTCGGCACGGTGCATGACGGCGTCCATATTCTCGGCAAGGAAAATTTCTTTGTCGATGAGAACGCGATCGTCATGCCGGGCGCCGTCGTCGACGCAACGGAAGGCCCGGTCTACATAGACAAGTACGCGAAGGTGTACCCGAACGCGGTGCTTGAAAATGCCATCTACGTCGGCGAAGGCTCGCACGTCAAAAGCTGCGCCCGCATCCACGACAATGTGAGCATCGGCAAGGTGTGCAAGGTCGGAGGCGAGGTCGAAGATTCGATCATCCTTCCCTACTCGAACAAGCAGCACAGCGGATTCATGGGACACGCCTACATCGGCTCGTGGGTGAACATCGGCGCCGACACGAACAACAGCGATCTGAAAAACAATTACGGCACGGTGAAGATCTACGTCAACGGCGAGGTCGTGGACAGCGGCCTCCAGTTTCTGGGCGCCATCATCGGCGACCATTCGAAGACCGCCATCAATACGATGTTAAACACCGGCACGATCATCGGATATTCGTGCAATATTTTCGACGGCGGGTTCCCCGCAAAATACCTGCCGTCGTTCTCATGGGGCGGAGGCAAATCCGTAACGACGTACGATCTGGACCGGAGCATCGAGACCGCAAAG
This sequence comes from uncultured Ignavibacteriota bacterium, assembly GCA_903884005.1. GTDB lineage: Bacteria > Bacteroidota > Ignavibacteria > UBA10030 > UBA8401 > CAISDA01. Next base: position 95,386 of record CAISDA010000004.1, read on the forward strand.
CGGGCCATGCTCAGGCGCGACCATACCATGGCCGAATTTGAAGAACGGCTGTTCCGCAAAGTGTTCGACATTACGAAAAAAGAGCGGCGCAAACGAGGCTACCCCTATTAACGGAAGGCACCAGCATGTGCGGAATTGTCGGATATATTGGAAATAAAAATTGCGTTCCGATCCTCATCGGCGGCCTCAAACAACTGGAGTACCGCGGGTACGATTCGGCGGGCATCGGCGTCATGAACCACAACGGCGTCCATGTGGTCAAGAGCGTCGGCAAGGTCGCGGCGCTCGAAACGAAGATCAACGGCTCGCCGTTCCGGTCCACACTCGGCATCGGCCATACGCGCTGGGCGACGCACGGCGTGCCCAACGAGCGCAACGCGCATCCCCACGTGAACAACGCCGGCACGTTGATGGTCATTCACAACGGTATCATCGAAAATTATGTCGAGATAAAAAAAACCCTCTCCGCCGAAGGCTTCCGCTTCGTGACCGAAACCGATACCGAAGCGCTAGTGCATCTGATCGACAGTTTTATTCGACGCGGGTATCCCTTGTTCAAGGCGGTCCGCGCCGCGCTCTCGCAGGTCAAGGGCACATACGGCATCGCCGTCGTGCACGCCTCGGAACCCGATTGCATCGTTGTGGCAAAAAACGGGTCCCCCCTCACGATCGGCATCGGCGACAGTGAAAACTTCATCGCATCCGACGTCTCCGCGCTCGTCGCCCATACAAAACAGATCGTGTACCTCGAAGATGGCGACATTGCGGAGATCCGGCGCGACTCGTTCTTCGTCAACGATATGACCGACCAGCGCATCGAAAAAGAAGTGCAGTACATCACGGTGAAGCTCGAGGAGATCAGCAAGGGCGGGTATCCTCATTTCATGCTGAAGGAAATCATGGAACAGCCCGAGTCCGTCTACAACGCAATGCGCGGGCGGCTCCTGTACGACGAAGGGACATCGAAGCTCGGAGGCATCGACGAGTATGCCGACCGTCTTGCCGATTCGAAACGCATCATCATTTCAGCCTGCGGCACCTCATGGCACGCCGGATTGGTCGGCGAGTACATGCTCGAACAGTACGCCGAAACGCCGGCTGAAGTCGAATATGCATCGGAATTCCGGTACCGCAATCCGATCATCACCAAGGACGACACGGTGCTCTTCATTTCACAAAGCGGCGAAACCGCAGACACACTCGCGGCGCTGAAAGAGACGAAACGCAAAGGCGCGCTCGCCCTCGGCCTGTGCAATGTCGTGGGCAGTTCCATCGCCCGTGAAAGCACAGCCGGCGTGTATCTCCATGCAGGGCCGGAGATCGGCGTCGCGTCCACCAAGGCATTCACCGCCCAATTGACGGCGCTGGCGCTGATCACGCTCATGATCGCGCGCAAGAAACGCCTGAGCCTGACGGACGGCCAGACCATCGTCCGGGAACTGCAGATGATCCCGGATAAGATCCGGACCATTCTTCGGCTGAACGCGCAGATCGAAACAATCGCGAATAAATTTGCGGACGCGCGGAATTTTCTGTATCTCGGCAGGGGATATAATTTTCCGGTGGCGTTGGAAGGCGCATTAAAACTGAAGGAGATTTCGTACATCCATGCCGAAGGGTACCCGGCCGCCGAAATGAAGCACGGGCCGATCGCATTGATCGACGAAAATATGCCGGCGGTGTTTATCGCTCTGAAGGATTCCACATACGAAAAGATCCTCAGCAACATACAGGAAGTGAAGGCGCGTCACGGAAAGATCATCGCCATTGCAAACGAAGATGACGAAGAGATCGACAATTATGTCGACTATTCCATCAAGATCCCGCGGACGATCCGCATGCTGAACCCGATCCTGAGCGCCATTCCGCTCCAGCTCCTGGCGTATCACATCGCCGTTCACAAGGGATTGAACGTCGATCAGCCGCGCAACCTCGCGAAAAGCGTCACGGTCGAGTAACGACACATTCGTCGCTCATCCAATTGCGAGTGCGAGCTGACAGCTCGCACGGAATGACATTTCGCCCTACAATGCGCCAATGCAACGGCAGCGAGTTACTTCGAAAAAAAGTGCGCCGCAGGCGCACTGGCCGCGCTACTGGCTTTCATCCAAATATTTTTGATCGACGGCGAAACCCAATTCTTTCGCCTTCATAAGATCTGCGCGCGCCTTCTCCAGATAGACCTTCGAGCGCAGTTTGCTCTTTTGGTTGTACCGCAAATATGCCAGCCCCCTGTGGTAGTATGCCTTTGCAAAATCCGGCTTCGATTCTATCGCCATCGTGAAATCATCAATCGCGCCGTAAAAATCTTTATTGCTTACCTTTTCTTTGCCGCTCTGAAACCATGCCGAAGCATTTTTTTTATTTTGCGCCAACGAGACCGTCGTGAGGCAAACCGCTGCCAAAGCAACAACAACCAGGAGTGTTTTCAAGTGTGGGATTCCCCTTATTAGTACGTATTTCTTCGTTGTCATGCACTGATGTTCAAAATTATAAAAATGGTATCTCTTGTGACGAACCGTTCCGGCACCTCGCCCGGTCACATGATCAGGCCGCATCGTTATGATCGAGCACGTCACGAATCGCTTTACTGATGTCGACATTTCTATATGGCTTCATGATGAATTTGCTGACGCCCAGCGCATCAGCACTCTCCTGATTGACCTCATTGCTAAATCCCGTGCACAGAATGACAGGCAAGTCCTTTTTAATAGACAGCGCCTGTTTTACTAATTCAATCCCTGTCAGACCCGGCATCGTCTGATCTGTCACAAGAATGTCAATGTCTGCACTTCTTTCCCGTATCATGGTGAGCGCGTCGAGACTGTCGGAAAAAGCGGTGACCGTATACCCCAGAGTTGTCAGCCACTCCAAACTCATTTCGACCAACATCTTTTCGTCATCCACAAAGAGAACTCGTTCAGTACCGGATAATAGAGACAGGATTTCGTTCGTGGCTTTTTGGGTGACGGGCGCACCGGTTGTGGGAAGATAGATCCTCACGGCGGTACCCTTGCCCACTTCGCTTTCCACCTGCAGGTCACCGCCGTGCAATTGCACGATCCCCAGGACAACGCTCAGCCCCATCCCAGTTCCTTCTCCTACGGGTTTCGTCGTGAAGAATGGTTCGAAGGCCTTGGACAGCGTTACCGCATCCATGCCGCACCCGGTATCCGCGATCTCGATGGCGGCATAGTCGCCCGGCGGCAATTCTCCACTCTGGCAATGATGACCGCTGCCGAGAACGACCGGATACAAACGGATGGTCAGCGTTCCTTTGCGGTTCATCGCATGGACGGCGTTGGTGGCAAGGTTGAGAACCGCCTGGTGAATTTGGGTCGTATCAGCCAGCACCGATTTCATTTCATTGTGAAGGTCGGAATCAATAATGACGGACGATGGGATGGACGACTTGAGCAGATCCAATACTTCTACAATGATCGGACCGAGGGAAGTGACCGACTTCTGCGAATTGCTTTGCCGGCTGAACGCCAGTATTTGCTTGACCAGATTTTTTGCTCTGTCTGAAGCCTGCAGCACCTTTAAGAGATTTTTTTCCAGCATGGACCCATGTTCAGCATAACTGAGCGATATATCCGTGTAGCCGATGATGCCACCCAGCACATTGTTGAAATCATGGGCGATGCCGCCTGCAAGCTGCCCAATCGCCTCCATTTTTTCAGATTGCCGGACCTGCAATTCCAGACGACGCAGATTCTCTTCGGACTGCTTCCGGGGAGTGATATCTTTAATGGTGCCGATCATCGTTATTGGCTGACCATTCCCATCAAACTTCAGTTCACCCACTCCGGAGACCCACCGCTCTGCGTTCGTATCCTGCCGAACAATTTTATATTCCTTATCAAATCGCGCCTTTTTCCCGATCACGTCCTGTAAAAAATAATCCATCATTCTCTGACGCCATTCGGGATGTATAATTGCTCCCCACCCTTCCACGGTTTTATCGTAATCACGATCGATCCCGAATATGGCATCAAGAATTTCAGAACTTTTCCATATGCCTGAAGCGATGTCCATCGTATAGGTTCCAAGTTCAGCGATGATCTGTGTTTCCCTTAAAAAATTTTCGCTTTCTTTCAGTGCTCCTTCCACCTGTTTGCGTTCGGTGATATCGGTACAAAAAGCCATGAATGTGTTATTCGATAATCGGATGGCATCAACGTTGACTGGAATGACTCCGCCATTTTTTTTCCTCAACATCATTTCGCTCTTTATCCGCCCGTGTTCCTTCAATGTGAAAAATTGCGGCGATACTGCAGCGGATTCAGTCGAATCGTTCAAATCCCGTATGGAGAGTGACAGAAGCTCCTCGCGTGTGTATCCGAGCATGGAACAGGCGGTCGTATTCACATCAATATACTTGCCTGCCTCATCCGTAATGAATATTCCCTCAGGCGATTGATCGATATATGTCCGATATTTTTCTTCGTTCGCACGAAGTGCGTTCTCCGTTTGCTTGCGTTCGGTGATGTCCTGACCGACCCCCCTGTATCCTTGAAGATTCCCCTTGGCATCCAGTATGGGTACGCCATTGGTGAGAAGGCATACTCTCCCACCATTTTTCTGTATGCTCCAATTTTCAAGCCCGTTGATGGGTGCCTTCTTCGCGGCGATTTCAGAGAATATTGCGCCGATTCGTTCCGCTTCGTCCGGGGGCATAAAATCGAAAGGCGTCTTCCCGAGGATCTCTTCAGCCGAGTATCCAAGAAGCTTGGCACTTTTCTGAGAACTATAGGTATAGACGCCATTAACATCCACTTCCCAGACCCAATCGGCCATGCTGAAAGTGATATCCCGCAGCCGGCTTTCACTCTCTCGCAGGGCCTGCTCAGCCTGCTCTCGATTCGAATTTGGTTTTTGTGAGCTCATAATATACCAGTACGGCGTTGTGATGTGAGTCAATGATACAATCTTGTCCCATGATGCATTATTACGGATGTAACGCAAATACTCCGCCCTAGCATTCACGCAATATGATGGCCGGCGAAAGGGCCGGCAGGTGTCTTTGGCGTCATAGCCGCATGGGTATGGTTGCAGTGAATGAATTATTTTTCGGCCGGCTGCACCGTGCTATTTTTTTTCAGCCACGACCGTAACCGGACCGATCAGGCCTGATTTTAGTAATGGCGAATCCGCGTTGTAATGCTTGAACGTTGTGAATGTCAGGCGGCCCGACGTTCTGGGCTTCCCGTTCACAAGCCATTCAGGCCATTGTCCTTTTTTGATCCCATCGTCGGGCTTTCGTTCGTCTCCGATCAACCTGTTGGGCCAGAGGTTTGCCACTTCAATATCAATAGTGTTCTCACCAACAACAACCGCATGAGCAATGTTCACACGGAACGGAGCCGCCCACACGACCCCCATGTCTTTGCCGTTCACAAAAACCCTCGCGAGGTTGCAGACCTCCCCGAGATCGAGGGAAAGATCGGCCGCTTTATCCGCAACAACATCGTTCCCAATGTGTATTGTCGTGTGATAGCGTGCAATGCCTGAATAATATTTTATTCCTTCTTCCGGTCTGGTCGTCCAGTCCTGGAGCGTATCGAAGCCAATGCTCGCCGGCCCGCCCCATTGGGGGGAGAAGGATACTTTCCACGGCCCATGCACATCCACTACCACCGAAGCGTGGGCAAAATTTTTCACGGCACGTGAATTGTCATGTTTCAGATTTCCATGTCGATTGAAAACGATAAAATAACTTTCGTACGCTTCGAACTGTAGGGGTATCTGTACGTGTCCGTTGTTCGCTTCGTACTCCGGAAGCTCGCGTGTTTCGCCGGTCATTGGATTCCACAGTTCGGGCGATCCGGTACCGACCCTGAACAGACAATTCGCGGCAATGCGGGCGTTGGTTTTGTTCGATACAAAATAGCAATCTCCAGCCTGGTTCACCTGATGTGCATATCTGACCGGTTCCGATGAGGTGAAATCCTGTTGAATGCCCATGCCGGCGAGTATTGCTGAGGTTGCATCATACTCGGGATAAAGTTCAGGTGAAACACACTGCGAAAATGCTCCTCCCCAATATATCGCGCCCTTGCCCAGCGATCGTTTCGTAATGATGGAAGGAGCCTTTGCTGCTCCCCACATCGCGGCCGCAACTGATGCGACCTGCTTGTCACATTCCGGATAATTCACCAGACTGGGAGACGTCTGCGGAGGATTTCCAATGACGACCGCGCCGGCTTTCACGAGCGATTCAATTGCAGTGATCAGCGCCGGCGTCATGGTTTCAACAGCAGGCAACACAAGCAGCCGGTACGACGCGCCTGAGGGGAATGTGACCTTGCCGTCGATGACGGTTGCCTTCATTATTTCAGACGGCGAACATCCATCGAAGTTGTATCCTTTCCGATCGGGGAGCAATTCACCCGATGTCTTCACGGTGGAGGGTGCGAAACCTTTCTTGAGAGCAGAAGCATTGTTCATTACACTGTCATTGGTCAAGGCAGACGCAGGCGCCCTGAACACCTGCGGCGCGCCTTCGGGCGTCAGGTACAGAATATCGGCAACCGGTTGTCCTTGCTGCAGCAGGTATTGGCATCGTGCTATGTATTTGTGGTACCCATCGGCCATGGGCCACCAGGTCTGACTGCGGTCATGGTGCACTCCATACGGCCCCATGGTCATTCCCGGTTTGAGGCTATCGGCTAATACCTGATGCTGATACGTATGGTACATGAACTTGTTGATGCCCGTTGCAAAAGCCCAGTCGCCCTGATTTTTCATCGACCCGGGATATTGTTTCCATGCGTCGAGATACGCGGTGAAGGACTCGGCTGCAACAACTTTTTTCCCTTCCACGTGGGCAATCGAGGCGGCCTGTATGCAGCTGAACGACGTATTGAATCCGTAACCCTTGCTCCAGAATTCGGCCATCGGAACATCGGCCACCGCTCCGAGTTCCATGTCGGCCGCAGGGTTCATATCATACGGCTCTATCGAAAAACCCATATTGAATTTGTGTCCGTATTGTTTCAAATGCATTGCATGGTGTTCAATCACCAACTCCTGCGATGTCTGCCTCAAATCCCACAGAAACCGCTCGCTCTTTTCAAGACTTTCAACTACCAAGCCTGCATACACAGGATAAAAAGGAAGCGGGTCGTAGCCTCTGCGTGTCCTGAACTCTTCCCTGAATCGTTCAGTCCAGTTTTGTGCTCCCATTTCCCAACTGTCCATGTGGAGCATCTTTAATCCACCCTGAAGATTCTTGTCGGGTGTACCAATTTTTTTCAGCAGCTTCCCGGTAAAATTTTCCAAATGCGCATTGATGGCTGCAGTGTCAAATTTATCGGCCTCAAATCCCACACCCGGCAGCGGGGCCGGCCTGGTCACCGCACCGTTGTTCCTGCTGCCAAAACGCATGATGGTCCACTTGCCCTGCGGCACGTTCCATTCCAGTGTGCCATCCGGTTTCATGAACGCGGTAACATCGATGATCGTCCCGGGCAGAATAGCTGTTCCATGCATTGGCTCGGTGTCGTGTGCGATCGATGGCAAAAATGATTTGACTCCCGGCTTCGACGAATACGGTTCCCGATAATACAAGGCCTTCTCGTCTATATCACGTATGTGAAAATTGCCGGCCGGTGTCGGGAAGGCAAGAACGGCGACATCTTCATAATAATCGAGCCACCGTTGTTTGAGCTCGGGCGTGAACGAGCCTTCTCCAAAATATGGTTTTTTGGGAGATGGTGTGGGAAGTTTGATCGGCGTGCGTTCGCCTCCATGCACCTGAATGGAACTCGACACCAAATGCTTCATCGACTGTTTTCCGGGAACCCACGGGCCTCCGCTGCCTGTCCACCCCGGACCAACCCCGAGTGTAATGGTGATACCCAACCGTTCCGACTCACGCACTATATGCTGAAATAAATTTTGCCACTCCTCTGTCATGAATTCAACTTTGCCGCGCGGAATGCCGACGTTGACCTCTAAAAACAGCACTGTGCCAATGCCGACTTTTTTCATCGATTCAAGGTCGGCAGTGATGGCTTCTTTGGTCATGTTCCCGTCCATGAAGTACCAATAGACACCCGGACGGGCGGAATCGGGCGGAGACATAAATCCTTTCCGAAGCTCTTCCGTTGACGATGGCGCTTCGGGAAGCTTGCAGTTCAGAGCGCAGAGTGCGCACGCGCACATGAGCAGAGTAACGATATTTTTTTTCATGGTGTGGAATGGTTGAATGAATAATAGGCGTTCTATACGCTGACAACGAAGCAACCCGCACCGCTTCTCGGTGCAGGCGGGATACCATTTCGCCCTGCAACATTCATCCATTGCAATGCCGAGCGGCAATGAATGTGCAGAGCAGAGACGAACTGAACTTATTTTCCGACAGCGATCACTTTCACGGGGCCGAATAATCCGGACGCTTGCAGCGGACTGTCCGCCGTATACGGAATACTCGGGCTCCAGGTCGGGCGCCGGTCGGCAGGCAATTTCTGATCTCCGATCAGGCGGTTCATCCAGTTATTCACGACGGAGATCTCCACGTCGTTGCTGCCGGCTTTTACTGCCGAGCTGATATCGACCTGCCACGGCGCAGTCCAGGCTCCGCCGACATTTTTTCCGTTCACCTTTACTCTCGCCATTGCGGTGAGGTGTCCCAGGTTCAGGAACATATTCCCGCCTCTCGGTGCGTCGGCCAACATCACGGTTGTCCTGTACACCGCCGTTCCCGAATAATATTTGATGCTGTCGTTCGACGATTGCGTCCAGTCCGCCAGGCGCGCAAATTCAACGGGACCCGCCGGGCCGCGCTGCGAACGATCGAACGTCACCGTCCAGGGGCCGTCCAGCTCCGCCACAGTTTTTCCTTCCGGAAAATTTGCCGCGATGTCAAGTGAGGACGAATATTCGGTTTTCTTCCTGAAGACGATGAACTGGCTCTCGTTGGCTTCAAGTTTCAGAGGCACAATTGTCGTCGCTGAATTTTGCCGGAAGGATGGCAGCGCTCGGATCGTTCCATTGGCCGCCTGCCACAGTTCGGGGCTCCTCCCTGTGATCCTGAATTCAGGATCGATCGTGATCGTTGAATTTTTCTGATTCGATATAAAATACACCTCACCGCCTGCAACAGCACGGTGAATGAACAGCGCGGAATCTGCTTTCGAGAATTTGCAATCCGGTACCACACCAAGACGATCGAGCGCTTCCTGCATGTCCATGCCCGAGAGGATCATGCCCTTTCCGACGATCGCCGATTTCACGGTGATGCCATCGACACTTCCCCAGAGACGTTGTGCCATGCTCTGCACTTCCCGGTCGGCAGCCGGATACTGTTGAAGGCTGGGCGACGCGTGGGGTGCCGGTCCCAGAACAGCGGCACCTTGTTCAACAAGGTCCATAATTTTTTTCAGAATCTCGGGACGCATGGTCTCCAATTTCGGCAGCACCAACATTCGGTAACTCATCCCATCGGGCAGCACCAGCCTGCCGTCCTTCACACTGAGCCTCTTCAAAATAACTTCACCGTTGATATAATCGAATGAATATCCCTGCGGCAAGGGTGGATCGCATACGCCGGTCATCTTCGGAGCATCTTCGCCGATAAAGTACGCGATATCCGCAACGTAGTTCCCCTGCTGGAGCATGAAGTTGGCCCGTTTCATATACTGCGTGAACAGGTCGAAATAATTAAACCAGGTGTTGTGGCGGTTGAACTCATTGCCAAACCACGCGTTCAGGCCAGGCACACGTTCGTCGGGCTGCTCGATGTATACGTGCAAGAGTGTGTTGTTGATGCCCTCGGTAAAGAATCTGTCGCCTCGCGGCTTCATCGTTGCCGGATATCGCGAATAGGCGTTCCCGGCACACGTGTACGATTCGGCCGAAACTTTTATCTTGCCATAAATATGCGCGCACGATGAGGCCGCACGGTTCTCGATATCTCCCAAATCTCCTTCGCTCCAGAATTCGCCGCCGATCTCGTCCGATTGTCCCCCATACTGCAGGAACTCACCGGGAAAGCCCCAATGGCCGTAATTTTCCAACCATATCGTCAACCCGTGTGTGTGGCTCACATCCCTCAACCCGCCCACATACTCGTACGACACCTTATCGGCGACGATGCGGCGGAGGTCCCACAGAAAACGGTCGGAGATGCCGCGGCTGCCAACCACATTTCCTTTTAAGACGGGAAGATACGGGAGCGGACTGTATCCGTATGTCGCCGTAAATTCTTCGGCTAATCCATCCGTCCAGTTTTGGCCTCCGGTTTCATAACTGTCTGCAACGACAATTTTCAGTGTCTTCCGGTCCGCCGCCGGAATTCGACGTAAAATTTCTCCGAAGTAGGCGTCGAAATGTGCGGCGATGTGCTTTTTGCTCATCTTATCGGCTTCAAGGCCGGTCCCTTCAACCGAGGCGGGACCATTTGTTTGACCGGTGGTCGTCATGCCGGTCTGCATTATTTTCCATGTGCCTTCCGGCACGGTCCACCGTATAGTGCCGTCGGCCATTCTGGAAGTGGTGATATCCACGACCGATGCCGGGTCGATCGCAAGCGACGGATCGACTTCAGGCTGAGCCGGCCACAGATAATCTTTCCAGAACGGGTGGGGAGTCTGAAACATTTTCGCCAGGGATTTTTCGGGAAAGCGTTCCACCTTCGGTATCGGTGACAGTTCAACTTCGGCGATGCCGCCGGACACCGTCACGTCGCTGACCACCAATCTGAAATGCTTCGATCGAGTTTCCGGCAGCGACAACACGATTGGTGCGAACGGATCGAACCCGACGCTGATACTGGAGTTGCTCCGATCTATGTCAAAATGTTTCAATGAACGGAAACCCGTTCCGTCGCTCGCGAGCAATTCTCCTATGGCCTTGACGGAGTGTTCGGCCGTCCTGATCGTCACACTCCGGACTGTCGCTTCCTCTTTTGTAACGAAGTCAATGGTGAGTACTGTATCCTTGCGTATGGGGACGCAGGTGTTCACGTCGCCGTCAGCAATGAAGGAAATCGTATCGAGTTCGGGGATCGAGGAGATTTTCGGATGCAGCGATCGATATGGTGTTCCGGCGGCGCCGGGTATTTTATACGCAATGACATTGACCAGTTGAAAATCCTTATTCGGAACCGGTACTGTGCCGCTGAACTGCATCGGCCCCGTCACGTCGATCTCCGATGAATTCAGATATCTCATCGACTGTTCGGGCCTCACCCATGGGCCGCCGGATTGGCTCCACCCCGGACTGTTGAACATGCCGATTTCTATGTTCAATTCCGTCGCGGTCTTGAGCGCCGCATGCAGAATGTTCCACCATTCGTCGGTGAAGATCTTCACCGTGCCATACGGAGTGCCGTTCAAGCCGATGTTTCCGATGAAGGCGCGGTTGATGCCGGCTCGTTTCATGGCACGCAGATCTTTGATCACGCCTTCCTTCGAAATGTTATCGGACAGCCAATACCAATATACACTCGTCTGCACCGAATCGGGGATAGTCATGAACCCCGATTCGATCTGCGACAGTGTCCGGCCGGCCGGAGGATGTGCGGCTGCGGCAGAGTGCATGCCGGCCGACAATACAACGACTGTCCAAAGGGCAATCGATCGAGAGATCATGTGATTGGTCATAGTGGTGAATGATGTTTGATCAGCAAATTTGTTTCACTTCAATACCAAGGATCTTGCCGAGTTTGTGAATTTTTTCGGCGATATGTCCGGTTCCTATTGCGCAATGGTGTGCCGGCCCCTGCTTCGACCATTGGTTCAAAAATTGTTTGGCGCCGATGGGAAACCGATAACGGCTGTTGGTGTTGCCGATCTCAAGCACCGCTCCGGGAACCGATTCCCCCTGGGCAACAAGCAAAAAGACATTCTCTTTTCCTTCTACCACAGACAGTACGGTGACCTGCCCGTGCTTCACCGACATCTGAATGGAGAGGCCCTTGCCCGGTTTGCCGTGAAACACGGGCAGCGGCACCAATCGCACGCGGCCTTCAGCAATCGCCGGATGCGCGGGGCCGTCGTGACCGAGCAGCATAACATCGTCTTTAAAATCCATGAGATAGAATTCGGAAAACGAGCCGCCCGCGCCGAAAGCCGACATGATCTTCATGGCCTGCGCATTTTTCACTTCACATTCGCCCGCCACCGGAATATTCTTCCCCGTGAGCAATGTATTTCCGGCTATCACCGAGGTGGCGATATTTTCATAGTCATTGCCCGGCTCCCCCTCGTAATAATACGCCATCGAGCCAAGATCGTGCGCCTTCACGAGCGCATCGAGTGCAACCGAAGTTTTCGCGGCGCGTTTCATTTCATCGGCCTCGCATTCAGGAGCAACATCGAACGTTTTCGTGATCTCCCGAATTTTATCCGCCGCTTCGTTGTCGGTCACTGCGTCGCGGTACTTCTTCAGTTCACACATTTCAAGCAGTTCAAAGTGAGTGCCGAACACCGCCGCCTGTTTCGTGAGATCGGTGTAGACGTCCAGCATGCCGCAATAATAATGTCCCAGAATTCCCATCCGGTGCGCGCGCACGATACCGGCAACACGCGCGGCTTCGGTCCACGCTTCAATGTCGCGCCACGCCTCTTCGTCCTGAAGGTACCCCGTGACAATATCATACTGTATTCCGGTCCGGTTGAACACGCTTGCAAGCTCGGGCACCGAACAAGCCTGACAATGTTCGAGCCAGACGCCAGTCATCTTGTCCCGATCGCCTATCGTATTAAATGCTTCGTAATCCAGCGCGGCCACGGGCTGAAGATTCAGGATCACGACGGGCACGTTCAGTTTCTGCGCCACAGGCAGGACGGTCGACGACAACGCATATGTTGAGACATAGAGAAAGACGATCTCCACATTCTGACTTCGCAAAACTTCAGCGGCCTCGATGGCCCTTGCCGGATTGTCCACCATTCCGGCATCGACCACATCAACGCCGAATCCCGCGATCCTGTTGTGGATCAGCGCCTGATATCCCTGGAGCTTGGCAAGCAATCCATCGAACTGTTCCCAGTATGTATCCAGGCCGATGCCAAATAATCCGACTTTTGTCATTTTTTTTTAACTCCGTCTTGTCTTTATCCGCCGATGCTTGTATTTTGTTTGTCGACACTCTATCGGTCCCCATCAATCTAATAAAACAAACTTATGAATGCACTCCTTGGCGTCATTTTTCATTCGATCGGAGGATTTGCTTCCGGCAGCTTTTATATGCCCTACAACAAAGTGCGGGGATGGAAGTGGGAAAGTTATTGGATGGTCGGCGGGCTTTTTGCGTGGCTCATTGTTCCGCCGCTTGCGGCATACTTCACCGTTCCCGGCTTCGCGGGGATCATCGCCGGCAGTTCAATGCAGATACTCACGATCACTTATGTCATGGGGCTGCTCTGGGGGATCGGAGGATTATCATACGGACTCGGTGTCCGGTATCTGGGAATGTCTCTCGGAAATTCGGTCGTCTTGGGTTTTTGTGCCGCCTTCGGCGCCATCGTGCCCTCATTATACTACAGCATCAATCCGACTCCCGGGAAAGTCTCATTCACAGACATGCTCTCGGCGCCGGGAGGACAGTTGGTTCTGCTTGGCGTGCTGGTGTGTCTGATCGGCATCGCCGTTTCAGGAAAAGCGGGATTGATGAAGGAGCGCGAGCTTTCAAAGGAGATGCAGCAAGCAAGCGTGCCCGAGTTTAGTCTTGTGAAAGGACTCGTCATCGCCGTGCTGTCGGGCATTCTGAGCTCCTTCTTTAATTTCGGTATCGAGGCCGGCAAGCCCATGGCACATGTGGCGAATGAAATGTGGAAGACGGCGAATCCGCTGCAGGGCGAATTTATATTTCAGAACAATGTCACATTCGTCGTGATACTCTGGGGCGGATTGACGACTAATTTTATCTGGACCACCATACTCAGCCTGCAGAACAAATCATTTACCGATTTTGTCAACACGTCGACACCGAGAACGATGAACGTTGTTTTTTCAGCGATGGCAGGCACAGCCTGGTTCATGCAATTCTTCTTCTACGGAATGGGCGAAAGCAAACTTGGGAACGGAGCGAGCTCATGGATACTTCACATGTCGACGATCATTCTGACCGCGAACATGTGGGGCATATACAGAAAAGAATGGACGGGCGTGGCGGCGAGCACAAAATGGACCATCACCGCCGGCATCGCCATCATTCTATTTTCAGTCGTGCTCGTCGGCATCGGAAATTCGATGTAGCCGGAGACACAGTTCAATCAAATAAATCTCATGTAGTCGATATCCAGATAGAATGGATCTCAGATGAGGGGCATTTGACATTCGGGGCGTGCTGTTTAATCTTCCTTCGGCAGCCATTTGCTCAGTGCTTCGGCCAATGCAACGGGAGACACCGGTTTAGTGAGGTAATCGTTCATGCCCGCCTCCAGAGCGCGTTCGCGGTCACCCTGCATTGCATGGGCAGTCATGGCAATGATGGGGATGTGAGAGATTGAACGAACACCGTCGACGGAAGACTTCACTTTCGAGTTCCGGATTTTTTTAGTCGCCTCAAACCCGTCCATCACAGGCATCTGCACATCCATCAGCACCAGATCATAGGGAAGGGATTCGAGAGCATTGACGGCTTCAGCGCCATTGGCCACGGCGTCCGCACGAAGGCCAAGTTTCTTCAGTATGCCCATGGCCACCTGCTGGTTGGTGATGTTGTCCTCGGCAAGAAGGATTCGCTCCGGTCGGCCGGCAAACATGTTCGCGATCGCATTCTTTGAGTGGCGCGAGGCGATGGGGAGCGATGCTGGCTTCGCCGCATCCCCATTTCTTATATCGGGCATGCTGCTTTTCGCCAGCGTCGTCACTACGGATAGGTTGAGGCGCGAGGTGAACCAGAACTCCGTTCCAATACCTTCCTGGCTATTCACTCCGATCCGGCCTCCCATCAACTCAGCCAGTTGTTTCGAAATAACCAAGCCCAGCCCTGTTCCCCCGTATTCACGCGTGATCGAGGCATCCACCTGGCTGAATATAGCGAAAAGTAGATCGATCTTGTTTTCGGCAATGCCGATGCCCGTGTCGCGCACCGAAAAGCGCAGGAGGACATCATGTTCATTCTTTTCCACGAGCGCAACACGCACTGCCACTTCGCCCGTATGCGTGAACTTGACCGCGTTGCCCGTCAGATTAGTAAGAATCTGGCGCAAACGCCCCGGATCACCCTTCAGCATGGTGGGAACATTGGGATCTGCAGCACAAACCAATTCCAATCCTTTCTCATTGGCCCGCATGGCCAGCGCGGCTGCGAAATCATCCAGCACTGTCGACAAATTGAAGTCCAGCATCTCCATGTCAAGTTTCTTCGCCTCGATCTTTGAGAAGTCGAGGATGTCGTTGATCAAACCGAGCAGCGATTCGCCGCTGACGCGGACCACCTCTGCATACTTCCGCTGTTCGTTCGTTAATTCAGTATCCAACAGCAGACCGGTCATGCCGATAACACCGTTCATCGGGGTCCGGATCTCGTGGCTCATGTTCGCAAGGAACTCGCCCTTGGCATTGTTGGCCTTTTGAGCCTGAAGGGCCAACTCGTTCGCACGTGTGGTGGCATCCTCCAGAGTACGGTTGGCTTCGCGGAGTGCCGATTCTGCATGCTTCTGCATGGTGATGTCCCAATTGGTGCCGATCATACGCAATGCCTGACCCGACGCGTCACGATGCACTTGAGCAAAAGCACGGATGATATGAATGCTTCCATCCGGCCAGACAACACGGAACTCGGTGTTGAAATCTTTTTCGCCGCGCAGGGCCAGTTGAATATCTTCATCACCGCGCACCTCGTCTTCCGGATGAAGTCCCGCCCGCCAGGCCTCATACGCACCGCTGAACTGGTCCGCTGTGATACCGTAGAGGCGATACATTTGTTCGTCCCAGATAAGCCGGTTATTGACTACGTCAAAATCCCATATGCCAATGCCGCCCGCTTGAGCAGCCAGCCACAGACGGTTCGATAATTTTTCCATTTCATGTTCGGCCTCTTTCCGTTTCGAAATATCGAGAATGAAACCCCGAATCCCGGCCGGTATTCCATCGGTGATGATCGGTGAAGAAAGGCCCATTGCTTGAAATGTGCTGCCGTCTTTTCGCAGCGCCAAATATTCGATATACCCGTGGTCGCCCCCCTTAATTCTTTCTTCGACCCGGCCCCTGACGGCGGCACGATCCTGCGGTGCGACAAGGTCGTAGACATTTTTTCCAGACGCAAAATCTTCTGCAGTGTAACCGAATTGATCGAGGCCGTGCTCATTGGCATACGTCACGGTCCCCGTGATATCAGTCTCAAATATTGTTTCAGGAAATACCTCGGCAAGCTGCTTGAATCGGTCTTCACTCACACGCAGCGCTTCTTCCGCCTGTTTGCGTTCGGTGATATCGCGCGTGATGGCGACAAGTCTAAGAGGTTTTCCATTGGCATCATACAATGCCGAACAACTGAATTCAGAATAAAACCATGTTCCGTTTTTTCGCAACAGCCTGAACTCGGCGTTTTGAACCCTGCCGCTTGCCCACAATTTCTGTATCATCGCTGCCGCGCTTACGTGGTCTTCCGGCATGTAGAATTCGAGCGCGTTAATCCCGGCCATCTCTTCCGTCGTTTCATATCCAAAGGTCACACATGCTGCGGGGTTCATCATCTCGATATTACCATTGGCATCGAAGACTCCGATGGGATCGGGCGAGGTTTCAATGATCGCACGGAGTTTCTCCTCACTCTCTTTGAGGGCCCGGTCCGCCAGTTTCCGTTCCGTGGTATCATAAATGATAGAGTGTAAAACGGTGCGTCCGCCAAACGGGACCTTGCTCGTCGATACTTCGACATCGCGCAAAGAACCGTCGGCAAGCCGATGTTGGAATTGAAAGAGCTTGCCAGTACCTTTCGAAACGGAATTCATTTCTTCACGGATATTTGTAGACGGGAGCGTGTTGATTTCGAAAATGTGCATGGCCACGAGTTGCTCTCGGGTAAACCCGTAATAACTCGACGCGGCGGCATTAGCGTCTATGATCGTCCCGTCAGCGGGATCGACGAACAGCATCACCGATGAATTGCCTGAAAATTGGCTGTGGTATAATTGCTCGCTCTCCACCAGAGCCGCCTCAATACGATTGCGCTCCATCAGTTCGTTCTTCAATTGCATTTGTCCTTCGAACAATTCAAATGCCATTTCGATCGATGACTGAAGAATAAAATTATTGGAACCCTTAAGCACATATCCGTATCGGGTGATGCCCCGCACCTTCTCCATGGTGTCCGCGTCCAGATCGGAGGAAAGAAATACGATAGGAATCTTCCTTTCGGCAAGAATTTGTTTTGCTGCCTCGACACCGTCGATACCGCCGCCAAGAAGTATATCCATCAGAATGAGGCCCAGCTGTAAGGGACCGGCCGCGAGTTCGACAGCTTCTTCTCCTGTGGTTGCTGTGATCACTGTATAACCAAGCCTGTGCAGTTGTTTGGCCACAACTATTGCAGTGGAGGCGTGATCCTCGACGAGAAGGATTGTTTTCTGTAATTCGTTGCCCATGATATGCCGGTTTAGAAAATATAAGTGGTGCATTGGCATCCAACATCGAACTGAAAATCGAAATTGGCGGAGAAATTATGACTTTTCGGTATAAATATAATCAATAATTACGCCACAAGTCTCATATCCCGATCTTATCAAACCACATGCATTTTTACCATACTTTGCATTTTCAAAATATCTATTGCAAAACATTTCCGCCTATTATTATTGTATTGGCCAATAATAGACATCATTTTTGATGCAGTCGAATCGGCTTGGATTTGTTGCTGCCGAAAAGTATATTCACATGTCTGCCGGAAGAGATTGCGCCGCGCCTCCCGATACACACCTCCCCACAGGTGAATCGCTGATTCATAGGACCGTTATGATATCGAAACCGATAAATACATTTATTTCATGCGTCGTGCTCAGTGTAGCAATGGCCGCTTTTACCGTCCTGAGGGCACAACCTTCGCCTTCCATTCATGTAGCCGGTCTTTCCTGCGACCATGCCGTCAATCCCCTCGCCGTCGATCATCTTACGCCGACGCTGAGTTGGATTCTGCGTTCAACCCGACGCGGCGACCGCCAACGCGCCTATCGCATTCTGGTCAGCCGGGATCCTGGTACGCTCAAACACGGCATCGGCGATTTGTGGGACAGCGGCAAAGTGGAGTCCGATAATTCCACCGATGTGGTGTATGGCGGGGCGGCGCCGGCTGCCGGCGAGCGGTGTTATTGGCAGGTTCGCGTATGGGATGAACTCGACCGGGCATCGTCGTGGAGCAAGCCGGGACTGTGGCAGATCGGTTTGTTGGAAGCATCGGATTGGCACGCTCAATGGATCTCGGCAGCACCGAACGAAAAGTCAGCAGCACCGCTGTTCCGACGCGCGTTTTCTCTGACAGGAAAAATCAAACGCGCCACGGCTTTCATCTACGGTCTGGGATGGTATGAATTATATCTGAACGGGACCAAAGTCGGCGATCAGGTATTAGCCCCCGCCAACTCCCACTACGACCGTGTCAACCTCTACGATACGTATGATGTGACCGCACTGCTGCGGCAGCATGGCAATGCGGTGGGCGTTATGCTCGGCGGCGGGTACGATTCCACATATTCCCAGTGGGGTTGGAGATGGGAAAAGTCCAAACGATTCATTGTGCAGATACGAATTGACATGGCGGATGGTTCACATCAGGAGATTGCCTCGGACCAACAGTGGCGTACTCATGACGGTCCGATCGCGGCGTGCGGCATTTATAGCGGTGAACACTATGATGCCCGCAACGAGCACAGCGGCTGGAATACTGTTGGCTTTGATGACAGGGACTGGTCACCGGTGATCAAGACCGACTCGCCAAACGGGATCCTGGCAGCCAACACCATGCCGCCGCTTCGCGTCACGCAGACCATTGCACCGGTGAACATCACCGAACCCAGGCCGGGCGTATTCGTTGTGGACATGGGGCAGAATTTCGCCGGCTGGGCGCGCGTTCGCATGCAGGGCCGGCGGGGCGACAGCGTTACACTGCACTACAGCGAACTGATCGGTTCCACCGGCATGATCGATCCCTGGACCAATCGCAGGGCCAACGCCACGGATATTTATATTTTCAAAGGCAGCCGCACCGAAACGTATGAACCGCGTTTCACCTATCACGGTTTTCGCTACGTGGAAATCACCGGCGCACGAAAAAAACCGACGGCGGACATGGTCGAGGGCCGGGTCGTGCATGCTGATTTCGCAACCGAGGGTTCGTTTGACTGCTCCAACGCGACGCTCAACCGCGTGGCGCAAAATTTTCGCTGGAGCATGACGAGTAATTTCATGTCCATTCCGACCGATTGTTCCATGCGGGACGAACGGACTCCGTGTGCGATGGATTCGCGTGTCTATGAAGAAGGTGCGATGTATCTTTTTCCCATGTACCGATATTACCGCAAGTGGCTGCGGGACAGCCGCGGCGGCAAGGGCAATCCGGACTGGGACGGAGATCAGGTTCTGCTGCCATGGCGTTTGTATATGTGCTATGGCGACAAAGCCATCTTGCAGGAAAATTACGACGCAATGAAAAATTTCGTGGATACAGTCGCCGGCCGGACTCCCGATTTCATTTATCGTGGCGGATACGGCGATTGGTGTGCGCCCAACAACGGAACCTGGGAATCCTATTTCAGCAACGTGGCAGCGGTGAACACATGCTTGTTCTTCACGTGCGTGGAAACAGCGGCGAACGCAGCGTCGGTCCTTCACGACGAAACGTCCGTGAAACACTATCGCGCACTGGCCGATTCCATCCGCCTCGCATACAACGCCGCCTTTTTTCATCCCGGGCAGAATATGTATGGCAACGGTTCTCAAACCGAGGACATTCTACCGTTGGCGTTGAATATAGCGCCGCCCGATCGAACAGAAGACGTGGCCAGGCACCTGGTTCATACCATCTCGACCGGTAAAGACGGGCATCTCGATACCGGCATCACCGGAACGGAGTATATCGGCGATGTCCTGTGCGATCATGGATATGGTGATCTGGCTCTGCACATTTTTACTCAACGCACCTATCCCGGTTTCGGCCATCAGATCGAGCTCGGCGCCACCACAACCTGGGAGCAGTGGTATTCCAAGGGAGGAATGAACTCCCATAATCACGCAATGTTCAGCGGCGCGGCAGCGACCCTGTTTTCACGATTCGGCGGTGTGCAGCCGGTGGAAGCGGGATATCGCAAGTTTATCGTTAACCCGGCTGCGGTCGACTCTCTGGAATGGGTACGTGTCAGGATCGAAACGGTGCGAGGCCGCGTGCAATCCAAATGGCAGCGCCATGGAAAAACGTTCACCCTTGAGGTGGAGGTTCCATTCGGAGCCGAAGCCGAGGTGCACATACCGGCAGCCGCCGCACACGACGTATTCGAGAGCGGTGTACCAGCGGCACAGGCGTTGGGGGTGACGTATGTGGGCAGGCATGCGAAGGCAGAGATCTATAGCGTCGGCAGCGGCGTATACAGGTTTACCGCCACTTGCTCATTGTCAGGCTCCGATTGAGTGTTACCTTAAAAGTCCGGGAGACGATAGCACAAGTCAATTCCGTTGATATTGCAAGCCCTCTTAAATTCGCTTATATTATTCGGTGACATCATGAGAGCCCCCATCGGATGAAACGGCCGCTCATTGCACGAGCAGGTTGCTGCTGCACCGGAGATGAAAATGAAAAAAATCCGTACCAAGATCATTATTGCATACCTGCTGCTCGCAGTCACCGTCATTGCCGGTTCAGATTTCATGGTAAGTTGGAGGATCGGCGCATTCCTCCAGCAGCGAATCATTGCCGACCTCGATCGACAGTCCGACGTTCTTCTGTACATTCTTCGCAGCGACAGCACACTCCCCGGCGAACAAACGTATACTGCATTGCAGAAAATTGGATCTATCGAACATGTCCGCATCACGCTTATCGACAGTTCCGGGCGAGTGATTGCCGATTCCAATATTCCTTACGAGGAAACTGCCCAGATAAAAAATCATTTGGACCGGCCGGAAGTGCAACAGGCGTTGCAGAATGGATTCGGAAACGACATACGGACAAGCGCGACCCTCGACCGCCCGTTCCTCTATCATGTACGGTTGATCCATGAATATACTGCCATCGGAAGAGAACCGATTTCCTTCATACGACTCAGCGTTCGGCTTGAAGATGTTGATGATCAGATCAACAGCGCACATTCGATCATCATCATCATCGGATTTTTTGCACTCGTCGCAGTTTTTGCCGTCGGTATTTTCGTCTCAAAAAAAATGTCAACACCGCTGGAAGAAATCGCGGCGGGAGTCGAAGAGATTCGAAACGGTGACCTCAACCGAAGGCTGACCGTCAAGTCCTCAGACGAGACGGGGCGTGTCGCCGGAGCAATCAATGAGCTGGTTGAATCGCTGCAGAAGGATATCGTAGAAAGGAAAAAGCTGGAAACAGTACGGAGTCAATTCCTTGGGAATGTGTCGCATGAAATTCGAACCCCGATCTTTACTGTGCAGGGATTCCTTGAAACACTCGCCAACGGTGCCGTCGACGATCCAACAGTCAACCGGAGATTCATTCGCCAGGCGCTTTCGAACCTGTCCAGGCTCTCCGTTCTTCTGGAAGATCTGATCAACATCTCCCAGATCGAATCGGGGGAATTAAAGATGAGCTTTCGGTGGTTTAGGGTCAATGAATACCTCGAGTCGATGGTGGCGGCACATCAAGCCGCCGCCGCCGTCCGGAATATTTCCCTCACGGTCAGAACGGAAACATCCCAGCGAGACGAGATCTTCGGCGACAAACTCCGGCTTCAACAGGTGTTAAATAACCTGATCGTCAATGCGATCAATTATAACAAACCGGGAGGATCCGTTGTGGTCACTGCCAGTCGGAACGGCAAACTGATCACCATATCGGTCAGTGATACCGGCGTCGGCATAGAGCCTCAGCATCTTCCCCGCATTTTCGAACGGTTCTACCGAATCGACGACGGCCGTTCACGCGAACAGGGGGGCACTGGGCTTGGTCTTGCAATCGTCAAACATATCGTCGAAGCGCACGAAAGCCGGATCACGATTGAAAGCGTTCCCGAACAAGGCACAACATTTCGATTTTTCCTCAAAGCAATGTAATATCCGCCAGGTAAAATTGAAAAGAAAATATACTGATATAAATTAATCGTGGGGATGAGCAGCCTCAGCGATGGGCTGCTTTTTTTCAGTAGCAAACCCGCCGTATATGGCGGGTTTGGTTTTAAACTTGCTATTTCATTACGGACAGCCGCTTCACATCCGAAAACGTTCCGGCATCGAGTCTGTAGAAATACACGCCGCTGGAGAGGCGCGAGGCGTCGAACGCTGCCGTGTAATTGCCGGGCGCCATCTGTCCGTTCACGAGCGTCGCGATTTCGCGACCAAGCATGTCGAACACTTTCAGCGACACATGCGATGCCGACGCGATCGAATAGCCGATGACGGTGGTCGGGTTGAAGGGGTTTGGATAATTTTGCGACAGTGCGAATACTGTGGGCGTGGCAACCATCGTCACTTCCACTTCTTTCGAGTATTCGAATTTACCGTCGCGGTCGATCTGTTTCAGGCGATAGACAATTTTCCCGGATACCGTGTTATCAGAATAACGGTACGACTGCGGGGCGTTTGTGGTGCCATGGCCTTCGACGAACCCGACCTTGCTCCAGCTGCTCGTCGACTTCCGTTCGATGTCGAATCCGTAGTTGTTCGTTTCGGTTGCCGTTCTCCAATCTAGCGTAACAGAAGGGCCGTTGACGATTGCAGCAAACGAGACTAATTCTACCGGCAGCGGATTTGTATTATCGCTCACCGTGAAGAGACCATACCCACTCGCTGGGTATGCATAACCTGCGGATATGCTTCTGGAGGAGGCATTCTGGTTGCTTGCGTTGAGATCATACCAGGTTCCCCCATTATTGGGACTTCCCCATACTCTGGCGGCTGTAATTGTTTTTCCATTATCATAATCTGAGAGCCAGACAAACGTTAACATTCTTCCATTCGGGATGGGATTGGCTATTGATTGACGACATTTATAAATCCCTCTCAACGACAATTAGATTTCCCCTTTTAGCGGCCTGAAAAACAGTATACTATTTGACTACATCCTTTGAGAGGAGACGCGTCGAATGGTATCAGACAGGAAGATTAAAAAGT
>CAISDA010000005.1 GCA_903884005.1 uncultured Ignavibacteriota bacterium
AGTGGCCATCGATCCGTGATTTATATATTTCTTTATTCAGATAATTTGCTCTTAAACGAAAAAACCCCTGTCGAATGCATCGCGCATTCTCCAGAGGCTTCAAAACAATTCCTATCACACAGATTCATCTGCCTGCTGGTATTGCCGATACTTAATTGTACTATCTAGCAATGCAATAATCGCGCCACAAAATAACACCCTAATTTATGCTGATTTCGATGGTCAGGATGGTTTTGTGTAAATCCCAATTGACACTGCTGCTATTAAAGGTTCCAGTTGATGGTATGAGGATGGGTGGACCAATGGGGTGCTGGGGGGGGGGTCACTAAAGATGAGATTAAGAGTCTGCTCGAATGCGCGCAGACGCACTTCCTGAGATATTACGAGCTGTTTTTGTTCTACCTGTTGACCGGCATGCGCCGCTCGGAACCAATGACTCTTCAATGGAAGGATATCGATTTCGAGGCACACATGATCATGCTGGACCCCGACCTGGTCAAGACGCATCGACACATTATCATGCTCCCTCTGACAGAGGAGATACTTCGTTTACGGAAACAGGCAGGAGAGGTGAAACCGTTCGACATATACCCCGATAAGGCATCTGAGAATTACGCCAAGTTGCGTGTCATGGTCAATCTCGAATGGTCCTCAATCAAGACCTTCCGCCGATCTACAACTTCGTTCCTTCGTCTCTTGAAGATCCCTGGCATCATCATCGCATACATCATGGGGCACAGCGAGGAAGTGGCTCTTAATAATTACTTTGACATGGGTGTGCCGGAATTGCTTGACGTGATGAGTCCGCTTCAGCAGCTCCTTCCTTCGTACAACCCGGTTGATGCGAAAGCCGAGGCTGCCTTAAAGTCGCAGCTGATAAAGGACGGCATTCGAATCGCAAAAGATAAAAATAAATCCCACCTGCCGAATTAAGATCAAAACCATGCGCCAATATATCTACAAAGAATGGAAATTTTTGCGAAAGTGGGGGCAC
Source organism: uncultured Ignavibacteriota bacterium (assembly GCA_903884005.1). Lineage (GTDB taxonomy): Bacteria > Bacteroidota > Ignavibacteria > UBA10030 > UBA8401 > CAISDA01. Next base: position 995 of record CAISDA010000005.1, read on the forward strand.
AGTGGGGGCACAGTCAGCGTTTCCCTGTATACAATGAACAATCGGTCATTAAAAAACCCTCTTTCTGATTCAGAAAGAGGGTTTTTATGTCGGGGCGACAGGATTCGAACCTGCGACTTCTTGGTCCCAAACCAAGCGCTCTACCGGGCTGAGCTACGCCCCGATTTGTGATAGGTATAAGTATACGCAATTTTCACGGCGCATTCAAGAACAAAATTACTGTGACTTCAGTAACTCGCACCGCTTCGCGATGCGGGCGAGAGACGATCTCGCCCGACAACGCGCACCACCCGCATGTTACTCTTTTTGTGAAACGTGCTACGTCAAAGGCGCGGCATCCTTTGCCGCGGCCTTACGAAAGCTGAGCGAGCCTTCACGTTCAACGCCGATCATGACCGTATCGCCGTCTATGAATTCTCCCGCCAAAATTTTCTCCGAGAGAGTATTCACGACGTGCTTCTGTATCACGCGCTTCAGCGGCCGGGCGCCGAAGCTCGGATCGTATCCGAGGCGCATCAGCCAGTCCTTCGCGTCCTCGCTCACCACAAGAGTCATTTCCTTCTGTGCAAGAAGGGCCGACACGCGATGCAGCTGCAGATCGACGACCTTCTTGATATCCTCCGGCGTCAGCGGCTTGAACAGAATGATATCGTCGATGCGGTTCAGAAATTCGGGCCGTATCGTCTGCCGCAGCATCGCATACATCTGTGTGCGCAGTTCGCCAACCATATCGTCCCACTCTTCATTGCTGTTGAGCTGCTCGATTCGCTCCTGTATAAACTGCGACCCGAGGTTCGACGTCATGATGATGATGGTGTTCTTGAAATTCACGGTGCGTCCCTTCGAATCCGTGAGGCGCCCGTCGTCGAGCACTTGCAGGAGCACGTTGAACACATCGGGATGCGCCTTCTCGATCTCGTCCAGCAGCACGACAGAGTACGGCTTGCGCCGCACCGCTTCGGTTAGCTGCCCCCCTTCTTCGTACCCGACGTATCCCGGAGGCGCGCCGATGAGGCGCGAGACCGAAAATTTTTCCATATACTCGCTCATGTCGAAACGGAGCAGCGCGTTCTCGTCGTTGAAGAGCAATTCGGCCAGCGAGCGCGCGAGTTCGGTCTTGCCAACGCCGGTAGTGCCAAGGAAGATGAACGACCCGATCGGCCGTTTTTCATCCTGCAGTCCCGCGCGGCTCCGCCTGATGGCGTCCGCCACCGCCGTGACCGCTTCCTGCTGATTCACCATCCGTTCGTGAATTTTATCCTCAAGGTGGAGGAGCTTCACGCGTTCGCTTTCGAGCATCCGCGTCACCGGTATGCCTGTCCACTTAGAGACGATGTCGGCGATGTCTTCGGCGTCTACCTCCTCCTTGAGCATCTTCCCGTCCTTCTGCACGCCGACGAGCTTTGCCGACGCCTCCTTCAATTGGCGCTCGAGTCCGGCGAGCGTGCCGTAGCGCAACTCCGCCACGCGCGCGAGGTTTCCTTCGCGCTCTTTTTGTTCGGCTTCGTGCCGCGCTTTTTCTATTTCGCCTTTCATGGAACGGATGGATTGGATGAGCGTCCGTTCGTTCTCCCAATGCGCGCGCAGACCGGACCGCGTCTGATTGAGTTCGGCGAGATCCTTCTTGATCTCTTCGATGTGCGCCTTGATCGACTCCCGGTCTGCGTCCGTGGCATACTCCGCTGTTAATTCGCGCCGCACCGCTTCCCGCTCGATCTCGAGATGCTTGATCTTCCGTTCGATGTCGTCCAGCACTTCGGGCATCGAATCGATCTCGATGCGGAGCTTCGACGCGGCCTCATCGACAAGATCGATCGCCTTATCGGGAAGGAAACGGTCCGAAATGTACCGGTCGCTCAACTGCGCCGCGGCCACGATCGCGCCGTCGGTGATGCGGACGCCGTGATGCACCTCGTAGCGTTCGCTCAAGCCGCGCAGTATCGAGATCGTGTCTGCCACGCTCGGCTCGCCGATCAGCACGGGCTGGAAGCGCCGCTCGAACGCGGGATCCTTTTCGATATACTTTTTATATTCATCGAGCGTCGTTGCACCGATGGCGCGCAGGTCGCCCCGGGCCAATGCCGGCTTCAGCATGTTTGCGGCATCCACCGAACCCTGCGCCGCTCCCGCTCCGATGAGTGTATGCATCTCGTCGATGAAAAGGATGATCTCGCCGTTCGAGCTTTCGACTTCCTTCAACACGGCCTTCAGGCGTTCTTCAAACTGTCCGCGGAAACTCGCACCCGCGATCATTGCCGCCATGTCCAGCGCAACGATGCGTTTCGACTTGATGTTTTCAGGCACATCGCCCTGTATGATGCGATGGGCGATGCCCTCCGCGATCGCCGTCTTGCCGACGCCCGGTTCGCCGATGAGGACTGGATTGTTCTTCGTGCGGCGCGACAACACCTGCATCACGCGCCGGATCTCTTCGTCGCGGCCGATCACGGGATCGAGCTTTCCTTTTCGCGCGAGCTCGTTCAGATCCCGGCCGAACTTTTCGAGCGAGCGGTACTTGTCCTCCGGATTCTGGTCGGTCACGCGCTGATTGCCGCGGACATTCTTCAACGCCTTGAGCACTTCTTCGCGATTGACGCCATGGTCCATGAGCAGCTTCGCGCCGGCATTGTTCGTTGCACCGAGCAAGGCGAGCAACAAATGTTCGGCGCTGACGAATTCATCTTTGAGATTTCCCGCCTCGACCTGCGCCTGTTCGAACACGCCGTTCAATTCGGGCGAGATGAACTGGCTGTTCGTCGACCCCGCCTTCGGCAGTTTATCCAGCACTTCGTTCACTTTGATCTTGATATGGCTCACATTCGCGCCGATCTTTTGAAGGACCGGAACGACGATGCCCTGCGCATCCTGCACAAGCGCCGCGAGCAAATGTTCCGGCTCGATAGACTGGTTGCCGTAACTCGAGGCGATCTCCTGCGCGTTCTGCACCGCTTCCTGCGACTTGTTTGTGAATTTATTGAAATTCATACATCATCTCCGTTAGTGTGATTCGTTGCGAATGCCACGGACATTGTTCTCCTGCAAGGCTGCACTGCACATCGACAGCGGGGCGAGATACCATCCCGCCCTCCATGCACATCGATGCAACGGCAGTGATATCCTTCCGAAAAAATAGTTTGCCGCAGACGAACAGACTGCGCTCTCAATAACAGCACCGAGCGCCATGAACCACCCGCAGAGCAAAAGCACATGCCGCCCGAGACAGTTACACAAAAGGCGATCTCCGCTGAGGAAAATCGCCTTTTGTGATATACGCTGCAGTCCTCCGCATTGTACTATGTCGACCGCTTATGCGATGTCTCCGTTATTTTTCATCGACAACTTCGAAATCTGCATTTTCTACTTTCTTGTCGTCCTTCTTGCCCGATGCCGATTGCGACGGACCCTGCTGAGCGCTCTCGGGATTCGGCTGCGCGGCGCTTTCCTGCTGCTTTGCCGCTTCGTACATTTTCGACGACGCATCGTTCCAGATCGTGTTCAAGACTTCCATCTTCTCCTTGATCGCAGCGGGATTGTTGGCCTTCACCGCTTCATCCAGCTCATTGGCCGCCGTTTCGATCTTCGCCTTCACGTCCTCAGCCATCTTGTCGCCAAGCTCCTTCATCTGCTTGCGCGTCGAGAAGACAAGGTTGTCCGCTTGATTTCTCACTTCGATCTCTTCCTTGCGCTTCGCATCGTCGGCCGCATGCGCCTGGGCATCCTTCTTCATCTTGTCGACTTCCTCTTTACTCAGGCCAGACGACGAGGTGATGCGGATGCTCTGTTCCTTGCTTGTCGCCTTGTCTTTCGCCGTCACATGGAGCATCCCGTTCGCATCGATGTCGAAGATGACTTCGATCTGCGGAACACCGCGCTGTGCTGGCGGAATGCCGTCCAGATGGAATCGTCCGAGCGTGCGATTGTCGTTCGCCAATGGACGTTCGCCCTGCAACACGTGGATCTCGACCGAGGTCTGACTGTCCGCCGCGGTGCTGAAGATCTCGCTCTTGCGCGTCGGGATCGTCGTGTTGGCGTCGATCAATTTTGTCATCACGCTGCCGAGCGTTTCAATGCCAAGAGACAGAGGTGTCACATCCAACAGCAGCACGTCGGTGACGTCGCCCGAGAGCACGCCGCCCTGAATTGCAGCGCCAATGGCGACGACTTCATCCGGATTCACGCCCTTGTGGCCTTCTTTTCCGAACATCTCCGTCACGAGCTGCTGCACGCGGGGCATGCGTGTCATGCCGCCCACGAGTATAATCTCGTCGATCTGCGACGGCTGCAGTCCCGCATCCTTCAACGCCTTTTCCACCGGGGGCATGCAGCGCTTGATCAGATCATCCACGAGCTGTTCGAACTTCGAACGCGTGAGATTCATGTTCAAATGCTTCGGGCCTTCGGCGGTCGCCGTGATAAACGGCAGATTGATTTCCGTCTGGGGAAGCTGCGACAATTCGATCTTCGCTTTCTCCGCCGCTTCGCGTAAACGCTGCAGCGCCATCGGATCTTTCAACAGATCGATGCCTTCCTGCTTCTTGAATTCGTCGGCGATGTAATCCACCAGCCGCTGGTCGAAGTTGTCGCCGCCCAGATGCGTGTCTCCGTTGGTCGACTTCACTTCGAACACCCCGTCGCCGAGTTCGAGCACCGAAATGTCGAACGTGCCGCCGCCGAGATCGAACACCGCAACTTTCGAATCCTTGTGCTTCTTATCCATGCCGTAGGCAAGCGCAGCAGCCGTCGGCTCGTTGATGATGCGGCGCACGTTGAGTCCGGCAATTTCACCGGCTTCTTTGGTGGCCTGGCGCTGTGCATCGTTGAAGTACGCGGGCACGGTGATGACGGCTTCCGTCACTTTTTGTCCGAGATAATCTTCGGCGGTCTGTTTCATTTTCTGCAGGATCATCGCCGATATTTCGGGCGGCGAGTAGACTCTGTCGCCAATTTGCACGCGCGCCGTGTTGTTGTCTCCGGTCACGACGTTGTATGGCACCAGCGTCATTTCTTCGTTCACTTCGTTCATCAGCCGTCCCATGAAGCGCTTGATCGAGAAGACGGTGTTCTGCGAATTGGTCACAGCCTGGCGTTTTGCCGGCTGCCCCACCAAACGTTCGCCGTTTTTCGCAAAACCGACGACCGAAGGGGTTGTCCTCAACCCTTCAGCGTTTGCGATGACAACGGAATCATTTCCTTCCATCACGGCAACAACCGAATTCGTCGTGCCTAAATCTATTCCAATAATTTTACCAGCCATAGTATGTTCTCCTTAGGGTCATTGAATTGTGTCACTAATTCTACAGGATATCTTGCAATCACCGTGCCAATAAAACATGCCCAAATTCGCTTGTATTTGGAAGACGAATTTTCGGGCATGCTTCCCATTTCTGCCAAATTGTCAGTAAATAGGGTTTTTTACTGCCAACAACCGTTTATCCTGCCAGCATGTCATTAAAATAAAATGATTTCCTTCGAAGGAAGCGTCAATATCCTTTATAGCCAAGTGTCTATTACTCTATAAATTAAGCACTTCAGGCGAGCGACGACATATTGTTCGCTTTTTTTCAGACATCCTTGACTTTCGGTATAACTTTTGATTACTTTAACTGTCATTTTTATAACGGCGTACACAATTCCGATGCCCACTGCACACACGGCTATTCCTTTGACGAACACGGCGATCGCTGCCGGACTGCAGACCGCATTCATCGGAACGACGATGATCGTTCTTGATACTGTCGCATCAACGAACGATTATGCAAAGGGTTTGAGTAACGAAGATGGGCCGCACGGTACAGTAGTTATTGCAGAGGAGCAGACAGCAGGCAGAGGCCGGTTCGGACGCCGCTGGCAATCGTCCGCGTCGATGAACCTTCTGTTCTCTGTGCTGCTGAGGCCTGAGAGCATTCATGCAGAAAGGATCCCTCTCGTTCCATTTGCCGCTGCGCTTGCCGTGGCGGATGCAATTGAGACCGTCACCGCGTGTGATGTCGAGTGCAAGTGGCCGAACGATCTGCTCATCTCGAAAAAAAAAGTCGCAGGCATGCTTCTCGAATCGTCAATGAAGGGCAGTGCAATTGAAAAGCTCGTGCTCGGCATTGGCGTGAATGTGAATCAGACGGTTTTTTCCGCAGACATTTTCCCGTCTCCGACATCTCTTCTGATTGAAACCGGATCGGTTATTGACAGGTCGTTTCTTTTGCAGCGGGTGCTTGAAGCGTTGGAGATCCGGTACATGCAGTTGATGAGCGCGTCGCCTGCATCTGTGCTGAGTCTCTGGAAGTCCCGCACGACGATGTTCGGCACGACGGTAACGGTGAGGCAATTGGACGGCGTGCTCTCGGGCAGTGCCGAAGACATCGCCGAAGACGGGGCTCTGCTTCTGCGAACAGACAACGGCGTACTGCATGCGGTTCGTGCAGGCGACGTTTCACTGGGGTACCAGCAGCCATTTTTGGAACACTAACGGATGATGTTCTTTCCACACTCTTGATATCACTCTCATGATCCTAGCAATCGACATCGGCAACACGCACACAGTCGTCGGCATTTTCGAGAAGCACAAATTATTGGGCGACTGGCGAGTGACGAGTTTTGTCTCGCGAACGGAAGACGAACTGGGAGCCCTTGTCCGGACATTTTGTGAGGGCGCCGGCATCTCGTTCAAAAAGATCACGGCCGTCGGCATTTCCTCCGTCGTGCCGAACCTGACCGACATTGCCATCTTAATGTCGAAGAAATATTTCAAGCTCAATCCGATCGTCGTGTCCGCGTCTCTCCCGTTGGGACTGAAAATTCTGTACGAGGATCCGCACGCCGTTGGCGCCGATCGGCTGTGCAACGCGGTTGCCGCTCACGCTAAATTTAAGGGCCCGCTCGTGATCGTCGACTTCGGGACTGCGACCACATTCGATGTCGTCTCCGATAAGGGCGACTACCTGGGCGGCATTATTTCGGCGGGTATCGAAACCTCTGCAGGCGAGCTTCATCGCCGCGCGGCAAAACTGCCGAAGATAGACCTCCACTTCCCCCCGAAGATCATCGGCACCAATACGGTGCATAGCATGCAGGCGGGAATTCTCTATGGTGCGCTCGATGCGATGGAATCCATGATACGCCGCATCTCGAAAGAATTGGACGACTATCCGACGGTCATCGCCACCGGCGGCTTTTCACAATTCATGACGCAGCAGTCGAAGCTCATCAATAAATGCGAGCCGACGCTCGTGCTGGACGGCATACGCATCGTCGTCGAACGCATGCAGGCTCTCGAAGCGAAGAAGAAAAAATAAGCGTTGTTGTTCTCGCCCCGGTTCGGCGCAGCAGCATTGCAGGGCGAAGTGCCATCTCGCCCCTGTTGTTTTTAAAACGCATTGGGAAAGTATGTTGTGGACGCCCCGCCGCCTTCTGCAGTAACGGCGAGCACATCGAACCGGCACGGGGTGTGTTCAAGATGGTGGAGCCAGATGTAGCCTTCGGCTGTGCGCCGAAGCAGATGCTGTTTAAGCGGGGTAACTGATTCTTCCGGTGTGCCGAACGTGCGGCCTCGCCTCGTTTTTACTTCAACGAAGACAAGCTCTCCGTTATCCTGCACGATGAGGTCGATTTCGCCGTGCCTGAATATGAAATTCTTTTCGAGTATCGTGCATCCCCTCTGGAGGAAGAACCGCTCCGCGAGCCCCTCTCCGGCTGCACCGAGTATCTTTTTGTGCCGCGTGTTCTTTTCCATCCGTGCCCCCGGTTTGTCATCCTCTCTGCACCGGAAAAGTACAACTTGTTTTCGATGAATTCAACTATTCCTCCATCTGTCCGTCGAACAAGGCCAATCCTCCCGTCGACGTTTCACGATAGAGACTCGGCAGGTCTTTGCCGGTGCGCTTCATGGTTTCGACCACCTTGTCGAAACTGATCCGGTGACGGCCGTCGGAAAGCATCGCAAAGACATTGTGTTCCAAAGCCCGTGCGGCGGCAAACGCATTGCGTTCGATGCATGGTATCTGCACAAGGCCCGCAACGGGGTCGCAGGTGAGTCCCAGGTGATGCTCCAGTCCCATCTCGGCGCTGTATTCGATCTGAAACACGGTTCCGCCGAAGAGCTGCGTTGTCGCGGCAGACGCCATGGCGCACGCGGTGCCGATCTCTCCCTGGCACCCCACTTCGGCGCCCGAGATCGATGCGTTCGCTTTCACGACATTCCCGAACAAGCCCGCGGCTGCGATGGCACGATGAATTTTTTTATCGCTGAAGTTGTGTTCGGTCTTCAGATAATACAGCACGGCAGGCAGCACGCCTGACGATCCGCATGTGGGCGCGGTGGCAATAATTCCCCCAGATGCATTTTCCTCGCTCACCGCCAGCGCATACGAAAACAGGAGCGCGCGCTTCCGCAGCGATTCGGTGTGGCTCGAGGCCTTGACGTAGTAGGTGGCGGCTTTCCGGGGCAGGTTCAGAATTCCCGGCATCACGCCTTCGTTCTCGAGTCCGCGTTGAATGGCGTTCTGCATCACGGTCCATACTTCGGCAATATAGTCCCACAGGTCCGGCTCTTCGAATTCGTTCACATACTCCCAGAACGAGCGCCCGTTCTTGTTGCAGTACTTGAGAATGTCGTTCATGAACGAAGTGGGATACACGTCGATGGATTCTTTTTCTGCCTTTTCATCGACGACGGCTCCCCCGCCGATGCTGAAGGCGATCCACACGTCGATCGACCGGTGCTGCTCATCGAACGCCTCGAACCTCATGCCGTTCGGATGCCTCGGCAAAAACACCGTCGGTTCCCACTGGAGTTCGATCGACTTTCCAGTGAAGACGCCAAGGATCGCCGTATCGGTGAGATGGCCCTTGCCGGTTGCCGCGAGGCTTCCGTACAGCGTCACTGCATACGACGCGGCGCCGGGATGTCGTTGCAAAAAAAATTCGGCCGCTTTCCGGGGCCCCATGGTGTGCGAACTCGACGGACCAAGTCCGATCCGATAAATATTTTTGATGCTTTCCATATGCCAATCGCTGGTGAAATAAAAAAACGGTTTCCATCTCAATGACGAAAACCGCTTGAGTGCATGAATGAGGAGGTATTATGCTACGTCTTTTACTGTAAGATCAATTCCATCAATTTGAGGAAGCGATAAATTTTTTGCAACACGAAGTAATATCCAATCTTCAAGAATCAGTTCCAATTCATTTCTACACTCTTCAAGTGAAGGCGTATTTGCATACACACATTCACATTCCTTTACTTCACCGTATTACGATTTGTCATCCTCAAGAATTTCATAGTGTGCATGCTTCATTGCCGAGCCAAAATAATCAGTAAGCATTTGTATGCTCTCCTTTTCTCCAATGATACGGTATCACGTTCGACGATATGTTTTTTTTCGCAGGTGCGAGATGCCATTTTGCCTTACAATAGCTAACGCCTTCGAATGGAATGATATCCACTATGATCTAATCTAAAGATAAGACTTCATCCGTTGGGATTCAACAAGCGGAATTATTCCTCCAGCTTCATCGATGGGCTCACCGAATTTTTGCCTTTATATATCATATGCCATCTATTATGACTCCCTGGCAGGGGCGCTGCTCGGATGGGCCGGCGGCTTTCTGACACCGCTCCTCTTGAGCACCGGCACGGCGAACGAGGTGGGACTCTTTGGGTACATCGTGCTGCTCGATGCGGGTTTGATCGCCATTGCACTTCGGAAAACACAATGGTATGTGCTCGAACCATTGACATTTCTGGGGACATGGGATATCCGTTGCCTGTAATAATAAAACGGTTTCCGTCTCAATGACGGAAACCGTTTTTGTCAATAGTTGTAGTTCAACAGGATATTACTTGATCCCGAACATCGCCACCGAATATTGCGCGAACTGCACGAGCGGACCGAAATACAGTCCAAGCAGTATCGTCGGCACGAGCAGGATCAGCAGCAGCGCGTAGGTCGGCATGCTGATCGGAATGAGCGAGGTCTCTCCGGTGGATTCTCTCAGGAACATATTGCGGAAGACGCGCGCATAATAATAGAGCGACACCACGCTGTTGAGCACGCCAACGATCGCAAGCGCGACCATTTTTGCATTGATCAATGCGGCGAAAATATACAGCTTTCCGATGAAGCCTGCTGTCGGCGGCAGTCCCGTGAGCGACACGAGGAATATCGCCATGCCAACCGCCAGGAACGGCGAGCGGGCGCCAAGCCCCTTGTACGATTCCATCGTCTCGTTGCCCGTGTTGTTCGAGACGAGGATGACAACGTAAAATGCGCCAAGGTTCATGAACATGTAGATCACAAAATACAGCATCGTCGCCGAAAATCCGTCGTTGCCGAGCACGACCAATCCGAGCAGCATGTATCCGGCGTGGGCGATGCTCGAGTACGCCAGCAGGCGCTTCACGTTATCCTGCCAGAGCGCCACAAGATTACCGAGCGTCATTGTGAGAATAGACAGGACAATCAGGATGCTCTGTGCGTCGATCCCGTGCAGCAGCGACCATGCGCCGGGAGTTCCCAGCGCACCGGTGTCTATGAAGACAACCTTGAACGCGCGCATGAGCATGCCGAAGCCGGCGGCTTTCGACGCCACGGACAGGAATGCCGTGATCGTTGTGGGCGCGCCTTCATACACATCGGGCGTCCAGAAATGGAACGGCACCGCCGAAATTTTATAACCGAATCCGACAAGCAAAAAGATGCCCGCGATCAGCACGGCCGGCGAACTTGCGCCCCCGTGTGCGAGGACAGTGTTGATCGTGAAAATATTGAGCGACCCCGTCAGCCCGTAGATGAGCGAAATGCCGTAGAGCATGACGCCGGAAGAGAACGCGCCGTAGAGAAGATATTTTAGCGACGCTTCGGACGAATTTTTTTGCGCTTTCATCGATCCGGACAGAATGTACGAGGTCAAGCTGGACAGTTCCAGTGTCACATACATCACCAAGAGGTCGGTGGCGCTGACCATGAGGAACATGCCGAGCGCCATGGCGCTTAAGAGCGCGTAATATTCGCCCTGGCGAGACTTCATTGCACTCACTTCGTTGGAACCGAGCGAGAAGAGCACGACGAACGATGAACATGCCAGAATGACCATCTTGAAGAAATTCGAGAATGGGTCGATGGCCAACGCGCCGTTGAAGACGGACACGGACAATCCCGCTTGTGTGGCGAGGCCGATAGCCGCGGCAGCAAAGCCGCCAAGCACAATGCCGGCAACGAGCCCCGTTCTGTTCTTATAGAGGAGGTCGGTCAGGATCGCCGCGCAGAGCGTCATCGTAAGCGCGATTTCCGGCTTGATGAATGCGAGATTAAAGAGTATTTGTGCGAGCATGAATTTCAAGAGCTGATGAATGAAAGCCGGACTGCATGTCCGGCTCAAACAATGAGTGATTCGATCTTACCGTCCGACGAGCGCCATCCCCGCGCCGCTGCGCACGAATTCGACGAGCGCGTTGGCCGATGTGTTCATTAAGTTGATGATGGGCATCGGATAGATGCCCAAAAAGATCACGATGACAGCCAGCGGCACCAGCGAGATCAGTTCACGCGTGTTGATGTCCGTCAGTCCGTTCCATTTTTCAGGAAGCGTGCCGAGGAACACGCGCTGCAGTGTCCACAGCATATAGCCGGCGGTCAGGACAATGCCGAACGCCGATGCGATGGTCAGGTAGCGGTATGTCTGGAACGCGCCCAGGAACACGAACGCCTCCGAGACGAAACCGCTCATACTCGGAAGCCCGAGCGCCGCAAAGAATGCGATGACCATGACGGCCGAATACTTCGGCATCTTGTTCATCAACCCGCCGAAATCGTTGAGTCCGCGCGTGTGGGCGCGGTCATACAGGACGCCCACAATAAGGAAGAGCATTGCCGTGATCGTGCCGTGATTGAACATCTGGAAGATCGCGCCGACCATGCCCTGTGAATTGAAGGCCGCCATGCCGAGGATCACGATGCCCATGTGGCTGACGGACGAATACGCGATGAGCTTCTTGAAATCCGTCTGCGCCATCGCGCACAGCGCGCCGTAAATAATGTTAATGAAGCCAACGAACGCCAGCGGATACGCGAAGTAAATTGCCGCATCGGGAAAGATCGGGAATGCGATGCGCATGAGGCCGTAGGTTCCCATTTTCAGCAGCACGCCTGCCAGGATCACGGAGATCGCCGTGGGCGCCTCAACGTGCGCATCGGGCAGCCATGTGTGGAACGGGAAGATCGGCACCTTGATGGCGAAACCGATGAAGAGCGCGACGTACGCATAGTAGCGCATGCTTGTGCCGAGACCGCCCAGGAGCGATGCCGGGTCGAAATTCGCGGGATTCATCATCGCCAGCATGTTGAACGTGTGCATTTTCATGCCCGTCGACGGATCGATCACGCTGACGCTGAAATACAAGGCGAGCATCGCCAGCAGCATGAGCACCGAACCGAACAGCGTATAGATGAAGAATTTAATGGCCGCATATTCGCGCCGCGGTCCGCCCCACACGCCGATCAGGAAGTACATCGGGAGCAGCATCACTTCCCAGAAGATATAGAAGAGGAAAAAGTCGAGCGACACAAAGACGCCCATCATGCCGGTGTTGAGCAGCAGCAGGAGCGCGAAGAATCCCTTCACACTCTTCTCAATGTTCCACGAGGCGATCGTTGCAACGAACGACACGAGTGCGGTGAGCATCACCATCGAGACGCTGATGCCGTCTATACCGAGGAAGTAATCGATCTTCAGCCGGCCGAGAATCGCCAGACTCTGCACGTCGATCCAGGGAATGAATTCCTTGAACTGCATGCCGTCCACCGTGTTGATCCCCGCAAGGCCGCGGTTGAAATATTGGAAAATGACGACGGACAATGCCATCTGCAGTATCGTCACACCAAGGGATGTCCAGCGCATCGCGGTTTTGTTGTTTTTGGGAAGAAGCAAAACAACGATCATTCCCAGCACCGGAAGAAATGTGATCCATGTCAGGATGCCGACGTTAAGAAATTTAAGTTCCATCATAGTAATTGTGATATAGGGTGACGAGTATGAAATTATAAAATTAAATTTCGATTATTACACCGCGCGGTAAAAAAAGAACAGCACCACGATCCCGAGTATGGCAAACACGATATACGACTGCACGCGGCCGGTCTGCACTTTGCGCAGCACGAGGCCGAATGTTCCCGCCACGGTGGCGGTCAGATTGACGAAACCGTCCACGACGATCGAATCGAATTTTCCGCTGACAACTGCGCCCATCTTCGTGACCGATCCCGCGCCGTTCACGATGCCGTCTACGATCTTTCCGTCGAACCATGCGAAGAGGGCGGCAATGCCCTTTACTCCCGCAACCGCAGTCGCATCATAGAGTTCGTCGAAATACCATTTGTTGAGGAGAAATTTGTGGACGGGTGCCATCGATTCCGCCACCGCATCGGCACTGATCTTCTTCCAGTGATAGGTCAGGAACGAGAGCAGGATGCCCGTACCTGCCACAAGCAGTGAGAAGAGCATGGCGGTGTTATGCGCGTGGTGGAGCGCTTCTTCAAAAATCTCTGTGGACGCTGCGGCCATGTCCAGCGGCACCACTGTCGCGGGACGTTCGATGGCGTGGAAGAACCAGCCGCTCGATGCGCCGATGGGATTCAGGCTGTAGAAAGCGAAGAACGAGAGCGCGGCAAGCAGCATCAGCGGCAGCGTCATCGCAAGCGGCGACTCGTGCACATGCTCGAGCCGCGAAGGGTCTTTGTGGTCGCCCATAAACGCAAGGATGACGATGCGGAACATGTAAAATGCGGTCAATCCGGCCACGAGAAATCCGATGATCGGGATCAGCATGTGGCCCGTGAGCGACCCGTAGGCAAGCGTCCCGGCGAGGATCTCGTCCTTGGACAGGAAGCCCGATGTGAGCGGCACTCCGGAGATGGCGAGCGTGAACATGACGAACGTCCAGAATGTGATCGGCATCTTCTTGCGAAGTCCGCCCATATTCATGATGTCCTGTGCGTCCGTATGATGATCGTGCGCATGATGAAGCGCATTGTGCATCGCATGGATCACCGAGCCCGCGCCGAGGAAGAGTCCGGCTTTGAATGCCGCATGCGTCACCAGGTGCATGGTGCCGGCCGAGAACGCGCCGACGCCGAGGCCCATGACCATGTAGCCGAGCTGGCTGACGGTCGAATAGGCGAGCACTTTTTTAATGTCTGTTTGAGCGATGGCGATGGTGGCGGAAATGAATGCCGTGATCGCGCCGACATACGCAATGACCATGAGCGCATCGGCTGTGAGCATCGGGAACGTGCGGGCGATAAGATACACGCCGGCGGCTACCATCGTTGCGGCATGGATCAACGCGCTCACCGGTGTCGGGCCTTCCATTGCATCGGGAAGCCACACATGAAGCGGAAACTGCGCGCTCTTGCCGACCGCGCCGCAGAAGATCAGGAGTCCCGATGCCGTCATCCACCACGCGCTCTGGAACGGTATCATGCCGCTCCCAATCGCCGCGTACACACCTTCGTACGTGAGCGTGTGGTAGTTGGCCCACAGGACCAGGATGCCGATCAAAAATCCGAAGTCGCCGACTCGGTTCACGACGAACGCCTTTTTCGAAGCGTCGGACGCCGATTTTTTCTCATACCAGTGACCGATGAGCAGATACGAACTTAATCCGACGAGTTCCCAGAAAATATACATCGACAGAAAATTATTCGCGATGACGATGCCGAGCATGGAAAACGAAAAGAGGCCGAGGTTCGCGTAGTAGCGCGAAAACCGGATGTCGCCCTCCATGTATTTAGAGGAGAACAGATTGACCAGAAAACTGATGAGCGTGACAACGACGAGCATGACCGCCGTGAGATTGTCGATCATGATGCCGAGATCGAATTTCAGCGGACCGATGAGCGTCACATTCCCGAGGCTGATCCAGGTGAACGTAAAATTGAGGAGCTCATCGTGGAAGAAGTTGACCTTCGCATAGAGGATGGTCACCGACAGTGCGAGCGCCGCGCCGTTTAAGAAGATGCCGATCACGTCGCTTTGACGCGCGAGCTTCTTTCCAAAAAAGATAAGAATGAGAAAACTCACGAGCGGCAAAAAGAGCACCGCAACGGACAATTGCAGCAATAACGATTGAGTCATAGGAACAAGTCTGAAATATTAGAAACGATAACTAAAAATCCGATTCGTTGTGCGCGCGATGCATGTTGCTTCCTGCACCGCGCACGGTGTGCCGCCGTTAGGGTGCGCCTTACTGCTTCATCGCACTGATCTCGTCGACGTTCACGGTGTTGAAATTCTTGAAGATGTTCAGCACAATTGCCAATCCGACCGCCGCCTCGGCCGCCGCCAGGATGATGACGAAAATTGCCGCCATCTGCCCGTCGATCTGCAGTCCGTTATAGCGCGAGAATGCCAAAAAATTGATGTTGGCGGAATTGAGGATCAGTTCGATCCCCATCAGCACCATGATCGCGTTGCGGCGTGTGACGACCGCGAACAGCCCGAGCGAAAAGAGCACCGCGCTGACGATCAGGAAATGTTGTAATGAGACATGAAGAGCCATTGGTGCACGATATTAATGAATGAAATTATTGTGTTTTTTCGCGGCGCGCGATCATTGCCGCCCCGATGATCGCCACCAGGAGTACGACAGAGGCGACTTCAAACAACAGCATATGCGTCGTGATGAGCGCCTCGCCGATCTTCGGAGCCGTTGTTTTCACGACGAGAAAATCGGTGGTCCCCGCTCCGAGCCAGTGCGTGGCAAGAATGATCGAGCATAATATGCCGGCCGTGAGCACGACCAGGATCGCGGCGGGCACCACCTGCAGCGTTCCGGTCTTGATGTCCACGCTGACGACTTTGTTTGTGAGCATGACGCCGAACAGGATGAGCACGAGAATGCCGCCCACATACACCATCAATTGCGTGATGGCGAGGAAATCCGCGTTGAGCAGCACATACAATCCCGCGACACCGAACAATGTGAACAGGAGCGAGAACGCCGCGTAGACAATGTTGCGCGAGAAGACCACAATGCTTGCCGAAGCGAGCACCGTTGCCGCGAGAACGTAAAAAATAATGTCAAACAGTTGGACCGAATTCATGGCTCGTTACGATTGAGTGGAAGATTGTTGTTCCTGTTTCTGTGCCGGGCGGTTCCTGTCGCTGCCGGTCATGCTGTTCCCTTGTCTCCGGATGCCGGCGCTGCCGGTTTCGCCGCCGGAGCTGGCGCCGATGCGCCTTCTGCGGCCTTCTGATCTGCCGCAAGCTTCGCCGCGGCTGCAGCTGCCGCTTTTTTCACCGTCGCTTCCTCGTCCGCCTTCTTCAATTTTATCTGCGCCGTTTCAATTTCCGCGGGGGTCATTGTGGCGAAACTGTAGATCAGGTTCGAGCGGTCGTATTCCGAAAATTCGTATACGTCCGTCATCACGATGCATTCGGTCGGGCACGGGAATGTGCAGAGTCCGCAGTAGCAGCATTTCGCGATGTCGATGTCGAACTGCGGCACATAGAGGCGCTTCTTCGTATTCCTCGAGGTCATGCCGAGGTCCACATCGGGTGCCGATTTGATGGTCTTGATCGTGATGCAGTCGACCGGACACGCCTTCGCGCATTGGTCGCAGCCGATGCAGTCGTCCATGTTCACATAGAGGCGGTTGCGGACCCGTTCGGGCATCACCATCTTCACGTCGGGATACTGCACCGTCACCGCGGGGGTGAATAAATGCCCGAATGTGATGCCCATGCCGATGAGCGCCGTGTGCACCCCGTCGTAGATCCCTTTGAAATATTCTGCTACTGGATTCATATCGTCATTAAAATTATTGAAACATTACAGTACCATGATCGCGCCGACGAGCACCACACAGACGAGTGCGAACGGCACCAATACTTTCCACGACACATACATCAACTGATCGACGCGCAGACGCGGAAGCGTCCAGCGCAGCCAGACATTAACAAAGACAAGGAGCATTCCCTTGAACGTGAACCAGAACAGGTCCCATATCGGACCCGACATGAACGAGCCGAACGGGCTCGACCATCCGCCGAAAAAGAGGACGACGGCGATCGCCGAAACGACGAACAGGTTCGCATATTCAGCCAGGTAGAAAATGGCGAATTTCATTCCTGTATACTCCGTGTTGTAGCCCTGCACCAGTTCCGATTCGGCTTCGGGAATATCGAATGGCGTACGGTTTACCTCGGCCATCGAACACACGTAATAGATGAGCGCAAGCACGATCATGACGGGGAGCAGAAAAAGTTTGTGTCCCAGCGGAAGCGGTCCGCCGAAGATGAGCCAATTCTGTATGCCGCCCGCCTGAAATTTCGTGATCTCATTCATGTTCATTGTGCCGGTGATCATCACCACGGCAAGCACGGCAAGCGCGGCGGGAATCTCATAGCTGATGATCTGCGAGGCGGAACGGATCGCGCCGAAAAGCGACCATTTGTTGTTCGAGGCCCAGCCCGCCATCAGGATACCCACCACGACAACCGCTGAAACGGCGATGATATAGAAGAGACCGAGGTCGAGGCTGCTGCCGGCGTACGCGCTGGAGAACGGCAGCACGGCGAACGCGGCATAGGTTCCGATGAAGACGACATAGGGCGCAAGGATGAACAGCAGCTTGTCGGCCGCAGTGGGAATGATATCTTCCTTCTGCAGCAGCTTTAACATGTCAGCGAACGGCTGCAATACGCCGTGCCAGCCGGTGCGCATGTAGGCAAGACGATCCTGTATGTGGGCGGCGATCTTCATTTCCGAATAGAGCGTCACCAGGGCATACACAAGCACGAACACGAGCGGCAGTACGCCCAGAAGCAGCTGTGTCAGGATCGAATCGCCGAAGATTGATTGTAGAAACTGGTCCATTATGGTCTGAAAATATTTGAGAGAAAAAAAAGACTCTGTGTGTTATCTGTCCACTTCGCCGAGTACAATGTCTGTGCTGCCGAGGATTGCCACGAGATCGGCGATCATGGCGCCCCGCGATATTTCCGTGACGACGCTCAGGTTCACAAAACTCGGCCCGCGCGCCTTGATGCGGTACGGCGAGCCGGTACCGTCGCTGATGATGTAGAAGCCCAATTCGCCTCTCGGCGCTTCGGTGCGTCCGTACGCTTCGCTTGCCACAGGCATGATGCGTTTTGGCAGCGCCGCTTTCACGTCGCCTTCCGGCAGCTGCGCGAGCGCCTGCTCGATGATGCGCAGGGACTGTTCCATTTCATGCACGCGCACGATGTTCCGGTCCCAGCAGTCGCCCACCGTACCGACCTCGCCTCTGCCCACGCAGACATCCCAATCGATTTTATGGTAGACCGAATACGGATCGTCGCGGCGCAGATCCCAGTCCACACCCGATCCCCTGAGCATCGGCCCCGAACATGCATAATTGATGGCGACTTGTTTCGGCAGCACGCCCACATTCGCCGTGCGCGAAATGAAAATTTTATTGTATGTCAGCAGTCCGTTCAGCTCGACGATGTTCGGCTTCAGGTATTCGCAGAAGGCCTTCGCCTTCTCGACCCATCCCGGAGGAAGGTCGTGCGAGAGTCCGCCGATCCAGAAATAATTATAGAGCAAGCGCGCGCCGCAGACCTCTTCGAAGAGGTCCAGAATGCGCTCGCGGTCTTTGAACAATAAGAGGAACGGAGTGAACGCGCCGATGTCGATGCCGTATGTGCCGATCGCGATCTGATGGCTGGCAATGCGCTGCAACTCGGCCATGATCACGCGGATGTATTCGACGCGCTCGGGCACCTGGATCTTCAGCAGTTTCTCCGCCGCCACGACATAACTGAATTCGTTGCCCATCGAAGAGACATAATCCATCCGGTCGACGTACGGCACGACCTGCTGGTAGTTGCTCATCTGTTCGGCATGCTTTTCAAAGCACCGGTGAAGGTACCCGAGATGAGGGATCACATCGACCACGATTTCGCCGTCGACGACAAGCTCGAGCCTCAGCACGCCGTGCGTCGACGGATGCTGGGGGCCCATATTGACGATCATCTCTTCCGTGCGAAGAGTCGTGCCTCGGGATGTGGCAGGCTGAGAATGGTGCGTTTCTATCATTGGCAGTTGGTTTCTTAAGATCTATGGTGACGGCTGTACGACAATGTTAATACGGCACGCGCATGCCGTTGTAAAATTCGGGCACTTCATAATCTTTCCGCAACGGATATCCTTCCCAATCGTACGGCAGCAGGATGCGTCGCAGATCGGGGTGACCCGTGAACATGACGCCGAACAGGTCATACGCTTCACGTTCATGCCAGTTGGCGGTCTTCCAGACAGATTCGATGGAAGGAACTTCGGGCCGGTCCGTGGGCACTGACACTTTCAACACGAGCTTGTGCTTCAACGTCATCGATGCGAGATGATACACGACCTCGAGCGTTCCCTTCCTGTCAACGCCCGAAAGGCATGAAAGAGAATCGATCTGCATTGCCTTATCATCCCTGAGGAAAAGGGCGATGTCGCAGATCGACTGGGGGGCCACAACGATGAACGGATCAACGGCGGCATCGGCCTTCACGAGCAGCACCGCCTCGCCGAATTTTTTCTGAAGACTCTCTGAAATTTCCTGAAATGTCATGACGTTTCACTTGGTTGTGGACGACTGTTGTCCGTGTCTCGCAGCGCCAGTGCGCCGGTAATAAAATTTTTATGCGTGCTTCTTTGCCATGCTCTCGTTACGGACCTTTTCCTGGAGCTTCATGAGGCCCTCAATGAGCGCTTCCGGACGTGGAGGACATCCGGGAATGTAGACATCCACCGGTATTACCCTGTCCACGCCCTTGAGCACATGATAGCCGTGTTCCCAATACGGGCCGCCGCAATTGGAGCAGCTTCCCATGGACAGCACGTACCGCGGCTCGGGCATCTGGTCGTACAGGCGCTTGATGCGGGATGCCATTTTCAGCGTCACGGTGCCCGAGACGATCATCACATCCACCTGCCGCGGCGTCGCGCGCGGAATGACGCCGAAGCGCATCATGTCGAAATTCGACGCCGATGCCGCCATCATTTCGATGGCGCAGCATGCGAGTCCGAACTGCATCTGGTAGAGCGATGACAAGCGCGCCCAGTTGAGAAGACTGTCCAGCGACGTCACGAGAACGTTGCTTTTTTCAAACTGTTTGTCGAGAAGACCCATTGTGATGTTCCGTTACCCTGCTTTTGACGCCGCGATTACGCCGCGGCTGGACTCTTATTTACGCTGTGATATTTTCTTTCAATGCTTCATACTGCACAACGCCCACCTTATCCACATATTGCGACGTCTTGGGCACCGGCTTATCCCATTCGAGGTCGCCCTTCACCCACACGTAGGCGTATCCCACAACAAGGATCCCGAGGAACACCAGCATTTCGACGAATGCGAATACACCATAGCTCTTGAAGACCATCGCCCACGGGAACAGGAACACAACTTCAACTTCGAACAAGAGGAAGATGAGGGCGATGACGTAAAAGCGGATGTTGAATTTGACCCATGACTCTCCGACCGGCTCTTCACCGCATTCGTAGGTCGAGAGTTTTTCGGCATAGGGACGGCTGGGCCGGATGATCCATGCCGTGACCAAACCAGCGCCCGTAAAGAGAGCGCCCAGAATGAAGAAAATCAAAATTCTGCCAAAATCTGTCAGCATAATGCTCGATGATTAAGTATGTAAATTGTGGTGTTAACGGTAACTGATCGCATGCCGGGTGGGACAAAAAGAAGGCGCCGCAATAAGTATACGATTGCGGCGCCGTACTTGGTTACATTTCGCTGTCGTTCGTTCGAAAATGATACTGGCAAAATTTTTTCACCGCTGCACTCCGAAATTAGCCGTTTGTTTCGTTCATCTCAAGAAGGAACCGTTCTGCATCGCGTGCGGCGGCACTCTGAGCATATTCTTCTTTCACAAGTTTATAGAGTTCGATGGCACGGGCCTTATCGCCGGTCTTCACGTAGTTGCGGGCTGCACAGACCAGGTTGTCGGCTGCATTCGGATCTGTTGAACTTTTCTTGCCGGCTTTTTCGTAATATTTGGCCGCCTGCGCAAAATCGCCTTTCGCCTCGTAGCACGACGCTTCACCGGCGATCGCGGAGATGGAAACGAAGTCCACGCTCGTGCTCACGCTTTCGAAGAGTTCGAGCGCCTTTTCGTAGTTCTGGATGTTAAAATACGCATTGGCCAGATAAAACTTCGAGATGTTTCCGGCCTTGGTCGAACCGTAGTTTTCAACGATCGTCTGCAGTCCGGGAATATTCTTCTCCGGCAGGCCGTTGATTGCCACCTGATACTGTCCGTTGTCGTAATACTCGAACACCTTCGCAAGGTCGTTCATGGCCTTTTCGTTGTTATTGCGGGCGTTGTTCACGTAAAACCAACCGCCAAGCACGAGAGCCAGCACGATGAGGCCGAATGTGCTCAGCCGTTTCTTGTTCTCTTCAAACCATGTTTGAGTTGTGTAGTATTTCGTGAGGAGCGTGTCCTCTTTGATGACGCGTTGCGCTAACTTTTTCTGTTTGCGGAGCATGATAGTATAAGATTGAAGTGAAACAAAAATACATGAGCAGTAATGGTACACCCGTCGGGATTCGAACCCGAAACCTTTGGCTTCGGAGGCCAACGCTCTATCCAGTTGAGCTACGGATGCATGATGACGCACAATCCCGGTGAAGCGACCGACTTCTGTACGCTGAAAAGCAATTTAATGTACCAAATAAATATTTTTGATGCAAGGGAATTTCAATCATGGATGCATAAACTCATCAGTCGACTTCCGCACATCGCACGGGTGCGCCATGGGAGCGTTGCATCCGAAACGGCCGGGCGGCGGAACAAATGCGGCGGCGCTCTCGTCTACACAGACATAGAGAGAACGGAATATGCTCGCTCACGATTGTTCCCATAGTCATCATCCAGGAGGTTGTCATGAAAGCATTTCTCATCGCAGGATTCATAGCGCTGTTGATGGCATCGGCGGCGGCTACCGCCTCTGCCGCCGAACCGCAGGAAAAAAAAATTCGGAAGGTCGTCACGATACAAAAACGGTTGGGTGGCGCCTGGCTGGGCGTG
This sequence comes from uncultured Ignavibacteriota bacterium, assembly GCA_903884005.1. GTDB lineage: Bacteria > Bacteroidota > Ignavibacteria > UBA10030 > UBA8401 > CAISDA01. The sequence continues at coordinate 23,066 of CAISDA010000005.1, forward strand.
GCACTGCGCGATGTGACCGAAAATCCGCCGGCCGATAAAAAGCCCGCCGTCAAGGAAGGCGCACTCGTTGCCGAAGTTGTGGACGAGAGCCCGGCCGACTCTGCCGGCATCAGCGCCGACGACATCATCGTCGAATTGAACGGCACACCGGTGGCCTCCGCCGATGACGTGATCAAACGGGTCGGCGGCATGAAAACGGGCGAGACGGCCACGGTTGTCGTGCTGCGCGACGGCGCGAAAAAAACATTCTCCGTTACACTCGGCGCGCGCCCCGAAATGGAAACACGCACGGAAATGAACATGCCGTCTCTGCCGCACATGGGCATGCCGGGCATGAATGGAATGAACATGCCGCATGCTGGCATGCCGGGCATGAAGGGAATGCACATGCCGCCGATGGCACCGATGCAACAGCATGCAGGCATCGAAGGCATGCAGCTGATGGAACTCACCGATCAGCTCGGAAAATATTTCGATGCCCCCGACGGCAAGGCGCTGCTCGTCACCACTGTAAAAAAGAACAGCAATGCGCGCAAAGCAGGCATTGAAGCCGGCGATGTGATCTACAAGGTCGGCAAGATGGACATTGAGGATTTCCGTGATATCCACGAGGCCCTGAGGGGTGCCAAGGAAGGAACGACCGTCGACGTGCTGCTTATACGCAAAGGAACCCGAAAGACGGTGAAGCTCGAAGTCTCGAAACACGACGGCATGATGATGAACTGTCCGGAAGCATGCCCGCAGCCGGGAAATTTCCGCTTCGAACAATTCGGAATTGATCCCGATCAAATGCACCGCATGCTGAAAGACCTCAAGCCGGAACTCGACAAAATCCGGAAGGAAGTGCGCATCCGCATACACGGCGGCACTGCCGGCGCAGAGGAAGAAAAAGAAGAAACGGAAGAGTCTGGAACAGAGTTGTAAATTGAAACAGGTGAGGCACGCACGTTCTTTTCATAATGCGTGCCTCTTTTCAGCACTTCGCCGTCGTGCAGGGCGTAATGGTATCTCGACCTGCTATGAAAATACTCGGCGGCATTTACTCCTGAGTAACTCACAAAAACGTGCACCGCTTCGCGGTGCGGGCGAGATAACATCTCGCCCTACATGCGCACCGATGCAACGGCAGCGAGTTGCTTCGAGAAAAAAGTTTGCCGGTGGCGAACAGACTGCGCTCTCTATTAAAAAGACCGCGCCGCAGGCGCACTATCCCCGCTCCTCAGTTGATGATCACCGGGGCAATGAAGGTTCGCACAATATCGATGTAGTGCTCCTCCCCCAGTTTGAGCGGTATCTCCGAATGGTTCGCCCCCGGCACGCGAAGAAACGTTTTCGGCTCGTTGGCATTGTCGAACACCACCTGCCCATTCTGTTGAATGTCGATGAACGTGTCGCTTTCGCCGTGCATGAGCAGCAGCCGTGCATGGACGCGCTTGATCTTCTCCGCATTATCATACACTCCGCGCATCACGTACGAACTCGGCAGGTCGAGCAGATATCCGCTCTTGGCGAGCGCCGACGAGGACGCAAACGGCGCTTCGAGTATGAGAGCGGCGGGTGACTGGACGTTGGCGGCGAGATGTACCGCGGCGGCGCATCCGAGTGAAAAGCCGTAGTAGACGATCCTCTTCGCATCCACCTCCGGCCGCGACTGCACATAGTGCAGTGCGGCCGCGGCATCGGAATAGATCCCCTCTTCGGACGGTTCCCCCTCGCTCATGCCGAATCCCTGATAATCGTACACGAATACATTCGCCCCCGTGCGATATAGGAGCTCCACACGGTCCCAATAAAATTGCAGATGATCCTTGTTCCCGTGGTGATAGAGGACGGTATACGTCTGCAGCGGAGCATGCGACTTCACGAAATAGCCGTAAATTTTATTTCCCTGCGATTCAAGGACCACCTGCGTTCGGCATGACTCGGGAATCACGGTCGTGCGGAGCGAATAGAACGATAACTTCGTTTGATGGAAGAGCGCATCGTCCAGATTGAAGCAGCCGTTCACAGCACATGCCGCACACACGGCGCATGCAAGAAGAACGAGAGATTGCCGAATGCGATCGTTCATTGGTCTCACCTCCCCCCCAGATGGCAGAGTACGCCGAAGTACAGTCCGATATTTCCATGCTCATTCACAGAGCCGGCTCCCTCGAAGACGCCGTGGCCGGTGAAATGATTTGCAGCGAGCCATTTTATTTCGCCCTGCGCATCCATCACGCCGCTCAAGGGGAACTGCATGCCGAGAAACGGCGCAAAGAAATACTCGGCGCCATGAAATTGCAGCGTGTGCTCGGTGCCGGTATACACAAGCGAGCGGGCGCCAATGCGATAGCTCGCGTTTACGCTGGCATGCGCAAGGAATAGTGACTGGGGATCCGGATTCAGCGTCGTGAAATAAAGGCCCTGAAGCTTCATTGTGATCTCTGGAACGGGACCGTGCTCGCTCAGGAGGCGCGCCGCAGCGCCGACATCGAATCCAATGTCGCTGAATAAGAGCGCGGTGATGTGAACATTCGCCGCGGCTGTGATGTCCGGTGTGATGCCGTACGCGAATCCGGCATTCAAATAAGGAACGGGAAATGTGATCCCCGCTGCGGGTATAACGGGGCCGCCGAGGGAGGCGGTGATGGCGCTTGTGTGATCATCGAGTACGCGCACGGGCTGCGTGACTCCGCAGCCAGCGATGCAGATCGCGGCTGCAGCGCTCAGAAAGAGTCTCGTGTTCACGGATCGCTCCTGTGAATTATTTTTTCATGACCAGCGTGATGCCGTCGGACATGGGAAGCAGGCTGAGGATGATGCGGTCGTCGTCCCGAAGCTTCCGGTTCAGCCGATCGATCTCCGCGGTCTCTGCATCCATTCCTTCACCGGCAAGCACTCTCCCGTACCAGAGGACGTTGTCGATCATGATCAGCCCTTTGGGACGAAGGAGCTCGAGGCTTCGCTCGTAGTAGATGTCGTAATTGATCCTGTCCGCATCAATGAAAATGAAATCGAACGTCCCGGCTTCGCCCGCACCAAGCAGCTCATTGATCGTCAGAAGCGCCGGAGCAAGTTTGAGCGTGATCTTTTCTGCGACTCCTGCGGCTTCCCAATAGCGGCGCGCAATTGCCGTGACCTCGGCATTGATGTCGCATGCGATCACGCGTCCGTCCGGCGGAAGTGCAAGCGCAACGCTCAGTGCGCTATAGCCGGTAAAGACGCCGACTTCCAATGTTTTTTTTGCCCCGATCAGTTGCACAAGAAACGCCATCAACTGTCCCTGTTCGGGTACGATCTGCTGCTGTGCGCCGGGCTTCGTGGCCGTCTCTTCGCGAAGTGTGCGGAGCAGTTCCGGTTCGCGCAGCGAAACGGACAGCATATATTCCAATAATTCATCGGAAAGAGTAAAATTTTTTTCATCCATGGCAGGGCAACACCGTCCTTCATTAAATGTCATCGGGTACGGAAGCAGACACACTCACTGCTCCCTCGTACACATCGTACACGATAGTAAATTCCCGGGAAAGACGCCATTATACGGCGTGATATTCCTGCAGGCTCTTCACTTCCATTCTGCCCTCGCGTATCCGTTCAATGCCCTTCACCGCCGTCGCAGCGGCGGACAGTGTCGTGATGAAGGCGACCTTGTTCTGCACTGCTGCCCAGCCGATCGCATATTCGTCGTAGCGCGATTCTTCGCCGAGCGGCGTATTGATGATGAGCGTCACTTCGCCGTTCTTGATCGAGTCCACGATGTTCGGACGTCCTTCTGCGACCTTATAGACGGACTTCGCGTCTATGCCCCTGCCCTGCAGAAAGCGCGCCGTGCCGTCTGTCGCGATGATCTTGAAGCCGAGCCTCACAAATTCGTTGACGATGTCCACGGTCTTGTCATTCTTATCGTTGTTGTTCACGCTGACGAACACGGTGCCATCCTTCGGCAACGCGCTCGACGCGCTCATTTGCGCCTTCGCAACGGATGCGCCGAAGGAATGGGAGATCCCCATCACTTCGCCGGTGGATCGCATTTCGGGCCCGAGAAACATCTTCACACGCGGAAATTTTGCGAAGGGGAAGACCGCTTCCTTCACCGAAATGTGCTTCACCGTGCGGAAGTCGTAATCGACCACTCCCAGTCCGCGGAGTGTTGTTCCGACCATGACTTTGGCGGCGATCTTTGCGATGGCAAGTCCAGTCGCCTTGCTCACGAACGGCACGGTGCGCGACGCGCGCGGATTGACTTCCAGCACGTAGACAACATTATCCTTCATCGCGAATTGGATATTGAGGAGGCCCCGCACGTTCAGCGCGAAAGCGAGTTTCTTCGTGAGCGCGATGAGTTCTTCGATCTTCTCATCGCTGATCATGAACGGCGGCAGCACGCATGAACTGTCGCCTGAATGGATGCCCGCCTCCTCGATGTGTTCCATGACGCCGCCGATCAAGACATCGGTGCCGTCGCAGACGGCGTCCACATCGAACTCGAACGCGTCTTCCAGGAAACAGTCGATGAGAATCGGATGCTCGGGCGACACGCCGACGGCCTTGCTCATGTACTCTTTCAGCGCTTCGGTCGTATAGCAGATCTGCATCGCCCGTCCGCCGAGCACGTACGACGGACGCACGAGCACGGGATACCCTATTTCCTGCGCCACAAGCACCGCGTCGTTGACGGAGAATGCCGTTCCGTAGCGCGGGTGCCTGATCTGATGATGACGCAGCAGCGCTCCGAACCGTTCCCGGTCTTCGGCCAGATCGATGCCTTCGGTGGACGTTCCGAGGATCGTCACTCCCTGCGCTTCAAGCGCCTTCGCGATCTTCAGCGGCGTCTGTCCGCCGAAACTGACGATCACGCCCTCGGGCTGCTCGAATTCGTAAATGTTCAACACGTCTTCCACTGTCAGCGGTTCGAAATACAATTTATCGGTCGTGTCGTAATCGGTGGAGACCGTCTCCGGATTGCAGTTGACCATGATGGTTTCGTACCCGAGTTCTCGCAGCGCATAGACGCCGTGCACGCAGCAGTAGTCGAACTCAATTCCCTGCCCGATCCGGTTCGGCCCGCCGCCGAGTATCATCACTTTTTTTCTGTCCGAGCGGACGGCTTCGTTTTCCTCTTCATAGCACGAGTAGTGGTAGGGCGTGTGCGCCTCGAATTCTGCCGCGCAGGTATCGACCGTCTTAAACACCGGCATCACACCGAGCTCTTTGCGAAGCGCGCGCACGCGCATCTCGTCGGTCTTCCATAGATACGCCAGCTGGCGGTCAGAGAATCCGTACTGCTTCGCCGCGCGAAGCACGTCCTTCGTGACAGTAGGGAAACTCGCCTTCAGTTCCTGCTCCATGTCCACGATCTGCTTGATGTTATAGAGGAACCAGGGATCGATGAACGTCAGCGCATGCAGTTCGTCGATCGTGAAGCCGAGCTGGAACGCGTGCCGCAGGTAATAAATATTTTTCGGCATGGGGCGGCGCAGCTGATCCTTGATCTTTTTGCGCCATTCCGTGCGCGTTTCGTCCGTCAGTTTTTCGATCTCGAAGAAATCGCTCCCGTCCCCGCCGATGCCTCCGCGGCCCGTCTCGAGCGAGCGCAGCGCCTTCTGCAGCGCCTCTTTGAACGTGCGGCCGAACGCCATCGCTTCGCCGACCGATTTCATCTGCACACCGAGATGTTCGTCCACTCCTTTGAATTTCTCAAAATCCCATCGCGGGATCTTCACCACGGTATAGTCGATGGACGGCTCGAACGACGCCGGCGTCGATTTCGTGATGTCGTTCGGTATTTCGTCCAGCGTGTAGCCGACCGCGAGCTTCGCGGCAATCTTCGCGATCGGATACCCCGTCGCCTTCGAGGCGAGCGCCGAACTGCGCGAGACGCGCGGATTCATCTCGATGACATACATTTTTCCGTTCTTCGGATTCACCGCGAACTGCACGTTCGATCCGCCGGTATCCACGCCGATCGCGCGCATCACGGTGATGGCCGCGTCGCGCAGATACTGATATTCCTTGTCCGTCAGCGTCTGGGCGGGCGCCACCGTGATCGAATCGCCGGTGTGCACTCCCATGGGATCAAAATTTTCTATCGAGCAGATGATGACGACGTTGTCCTTCTTGTCGCGCATCACTTCGAGCTCGTATTCCTTCCATCCGATCACGCTCTCCTCAACGAGCACTTCATGCGTGGGACTGTTGAGCAGGCCGTGCTCGACCATCCCGCGGTATTCTTCAAGGTTGAAGGCGATGCCGCCGCCGGTGCCGCCCATGGTGAACGAGGGACGGATGATGAGGGGGAAGCCGATGCTCTGCGCGACCTTCATTGCATCGTCGATCGAATAGACAAACCCGCCGTTCGGCATCTCCAGCCCGGCCGCGCGCATGGTCTTCAGGAATAACTGCCGGTCCTCGGCTTTCTTGATCGACTCGAGATTCGCGCCGATCAATTCGACGTTGTGCTTCTTCAGGATGCCGCGCTCTGCCAATGCCACCGCTGCGTTCAGCGCGGTCTGCCCGCCCATGGTCGGCAGCAGTGCATCAGGCTTTTCCTTTTCAATGATCAGTTCGATAAATTCGGGCGTGATCGGTTCCACATACGTCGCATCGGCAAGTTCCGGATCCGTCATGATCGTCGCCGGGTTGCTGTTGATGAGAATGACCCTGTAGCCCTCATCGCGCAGCACTTTGCACGCCTGCGTTCCTGAATAATCGAATTCGCACGCCTGGCCGATCACAATGGGACCGCTGCCGATGATCAATATCGAATGAATGTCTGTTCGTTTTGGCATAGCATTTTTCCGTCAAAAAAAAGCCTCCACAGCAAGAACGTGGAGGCTTTGAGAACTACTGGTTAATAATATTTTCCGTGCCCATGGTCATTGTCGTTCCTGATAGGGGTCAAATTTTGCATTGTATCAGTATACGAAATTTTTTGCTCCGTTTCAAAACTTATCGGTGTAAAGTTTTTTCCCCGCCGCATGACCTGAATGCGTCTATGCACGCCTGGTAATTCCCGGGGCTCATGCCGATGGAGTGATATTCTTCGACATAGCCGATGAACCCGCCGTTGGCGGCGCGGAGATTGCCGATGAGCCGTTCGGCCTCGCGGAAAATATCGGCGCGCGTTCCGGTGATGGACGTGGTCTGATAGCTGATCGGGCACACGAAACACACGCGGCCCCGGAAGCGCGCGCCGAGTGCTTCCATGTCGTACAGATTCGGCTGGCTCAGGTTGAGCATATCCACGCCGATCTCGATGAGGTCGGGAATGATCTCTTCAATGTATCCACAGCAATGGAAATACACATCGAGGCCGCGGGCATGCGCACAATCGAATTGATCTTTATAGCGCGGCTTGAAGAACGTGCGCCATTGGTCCGGAGAGATGATCAGCGTCTCCTGCGTGCCCCAATCGTCGAAGAACGCAACGCCGTCGAATCCTTTTTCAGCGGCGCGCGCGATGACGGCCTTTTCAAAACCGAAGACGACATCAGCCAGACGTTCCATCTTGTCCGGCTCCATGCAGAGGTCTTCAAGCGACGCCGAGAATCCGCGAAGCGCGCTCATCACCGTGAATCCTGTAAGCACGAGACTCGCACAGTAATACGTGCCGTCTCCATAGAGTGCGCGGGCCGCGTCCAGACCGTCGAACCGATGCTCGTCTGACGGGTCCGGAAGGCGCATGGTATCGAGCGCATTCCAGTCTTCGACAAGCACGGTCTTCGGCTGACCCATCGTCTCATCCCGCCGTTCCCAGTCGAATCCCCACTCCGAGCGGTCCTTCTTCTCGCCCATGAAATGGCGGACAACATCGACGAGCACGATGTCCGACTGGTCCTGGTCTTTATTGAAAAAAAGGATGGGAACACGGTCCGGGGACCGAAAACGAATTGCGCGGTGCACGCGTTCACGAGGAGTCATTGTGTCATCCCTTCAGCATGAGATCGAGTACAGACTGCCGGACGTTGTCCGTGCACCCCTATTCCTGTATGATGACAAATGCAGCGGCGCTGGTGTCGGTATGCGTGAGAGAAAGCATGATGGATCTCGCACCGTATTGGTCGGCCGTGGGACCGTGGAGGCGGAACGACGGCTTGCCCTGCGCGTCGTTGACAACCTCCACATCTTTCCAACGGAACGAGCCGGCCCAGCCGGTGGCGATCGCCTTGCTGAACGCCTCCTTCGCGGCAAAGCGGGCGGCATAATGCTGGGCGGGAAACGCCTTGGCCTCACAATAGGCGATCTCGTGGTCAGTGAAGAGTTTCGACGCAAACGACCCGCCAAACCGCTCGAGCGACGCCTTAATGCGCTGTATGTCCACGATGTCCACGCCGATGCCGAGTATCATGGATTATATCCGTATCTGATTTTCGTTCTGCACGATCTGCAGCAGTTCCGAGATGTCGTTCACTTCATAATCGGCATTCGATACGCCTGTGCCGAATGTGTCGCCGTACCGCGCAAAGACGGTTTTCATGCCGACCTTTGCCGCGCCGACGACATCGCGCTCCTCCCAATCGCCGATCATGAGGGCTTCCTCTCCGTGCACATCGAGCAGCGACAGCGCCCGCTTGAACGGCGCAGGATGCGGCTTGCGCTCCTTCGTATCGTCGAAGGTCACGACATGATCGAAGATGTGATGAAAATTCAGGTACGCCAGCCGCAGCCACGCCTCGCGCGCCGGAGCATCAGACACGACGGCGAGCTTCATTCCCATTTTCGCAAGTTCGATGAGCGTCAAATACACATGCGGATAAGGAACAAGCGCCGCTTCGCGCGCGCGGCGGTAGGCAATGACGCCCGCCGAGAGGATCTTGAAATCGACCTTGTTGAATTCGTCGTACAACAACTGATCGAACACATTCTGAAATTCGATGCCCTTCTCTTTATAGATGGCATTGATCCGGTCGTGGAGGTCTTCACTCGTTAACTTCAGCCCTGCGTCTATCATGGCGCCGATGGCGGCGTTGATCGCCTGGCGTTTCATCGCCATAAAATCCACGAGCGTATTGTCGAGGTCGAACACGACTGCTTTGATCATGATGTCTGTGTTGTGTGATGAGAGTGGGCAAGCGTTGTCACTGCGAGCCTGTAGCCGGTGGAACCAAAACCGGAGAACTGCGCCTTGCACACCGGGGCGATCACCGAATGCCGCCGGAATTCTTCGCGCATGTGAATATTGGAGAGGTGAATTTCGATCACGGGAATCGACACGGCCGCGAGCGCATCGCGTATCGCGTAGGAATAATGCGTGTAAGCCCCGGGATTGATGAGGATACCGTCGTACGGCGAGCCGATGGTCGATTGTATCACATCGATGATGGCGCCTTCATGATTGGACTGGAAAAATTCGAATGCAACGTCCGGGAACGACGCGCGCAGATCGTTCTCGATATCGGCGAGCGTCTGCGTTCCGTAGATCTGCGGCTCGCGCACCCCCAACAAATTCAAATTCGGCCCGTTGATGACAAGTAATCGCATAGCTCAAGATTTTCATTCCGACGTTTATTCCAGCCCCATTTGTTGCGGCCCGGATTTGCGCAGCTTCGAGAGCTCATCGTCGATGAAGAGCCGCACTGCTGGTTTCACATACACATTTTCCAGGCCAAGCTCGTTAAGCCCCTGGCCGATCACCGACGCCTTGCGCGCCGCATGAAATTTTTTGTTGACCACGATCAGGCGCTCATCCCGGAGGATGCAGTAGCCTCCGTCGAAGTCGCCTTTTTCGTACCGGATATGCACGCCCATTTCCATCGCAAGCGCTTCGATCTCTGCCAACATCTCATCGTCAATCATGCCGTGTTATTCCGCCCCATTCGGTCGTTCAAACGGCCGCCACACCGCGATCACGATCATTGTGTAGTATGTCAGATTCGCTATCACGGGCAATCCCGACAGCGCCGTGAGCCGGCGGAGGTACGCCTTCCGGAATTCCTCGAGGGGCCAGTCGCCCCAAAAATTGAGGCCGATCATTTTCCAGTCGAGTTTGAGCGACCAGAGTTCCACCGGAACGAAAACGAAAAAAAGGATCGCGCACATCAAGAGCCAGCCATGCTGCTTCCACGCCACCGTTGCGGTTGCTGTAAAGCCGATCGCCCCGATGAGCGCCGCACTGTAGCCGCCCATCACCAGCAAGGTCGCATAGCTGATGATGCGGTACAATTCGCGTTCGAACAACGGGTCAAGATTCGTCTTCAACTCGATCGTGCCGAATTGGAGCAGCTCGTTGCCCAGCATCGCACGGGTCGACAGCGCCCCCAGCCACACGACGGCGCCGAACATGAACAGTGTCAGAAATAGTTTTGTCGAAATTTTTTCCATATCCCACGCAGGTATTATTGATACAGCAAATATTTTTTTCGCTTCGCAAGAAATTTTTCCCTGTCCGTGCTCCAGCCGGCCACGACCTCCGCCACCGGCGTCTTGTGTTCCAGCGCCTTGCGCACGGTGTCCGTCCCCATCACCTTGTCGAACATGTCGTTCCGTTCCGGGCTTCCGCGAAAGATGCTGGAATCCGGATAGAGAGCGAACAGCGTTTCGATGGCATACAACTGCATCGTGACCAGATTTGCCCTCGTTCTGTCCGGCAGGTAGACCTGCACGCCGCCGAGCTGCTTGTCTTTCATCGCTCCGTAGTATGGTTTGTATGTCAGCGGCCGAAAGAAGAACCCGGGCAGCTGCCTGGCGTTCATCGCATCGGCAAATTTTTTAGAGTCGATCCACGGCGCGCCGATGAGCTGGAACGGCATCGTGTATCCCACGCCGATATTGATCGCATCCAATTCTCCCAGAATGCCCGTGGCGGAATAGAAGAGCGCCGTCTCTGCATTCGGAATATGCGGCGACGTGGGCACCCACGGCAAACCGGTGTCCTCCCAATTCATCGCGCGGCTCCATCCTTCCATGGCAACCACCGTCAGCGCGCATTTTTTCCCGCCTGCGAGCAAGCCTTCATTGTTCAGGTATTCTGCGAGCTCTCCGCATGTCATGCCGTACACATAGGGAATCGGATATTGGCCCACGAACGAACGGAACGTCATATCCAATATGTTTCCCTCAACCCTGTTCCCGGTGAGCGGATCGGGCCTGTCGAGCACGACGAACTCCTTGCCATACTCGGCAGCCGCCTCCATGGCGTAGGCCATTGTGTTGATGTACGTGTACGACCGGGCGCCTATGTCCTGAATGTCGTAGACCAGAACGTCCACATCCTTCAGCATGTCCTGCGTCGGCTTGCGCGTCTTGCCGTAGAGCGAATACACGGGAACGCCCGTGCCCGGATCGACGAACGTATCGACATGCCCTCCGGCGGTCACATCGCCGCGTACGCCGTGTTCGGGACCGAAGAGCGCCGTCAATCGCACACCCGGCGCCGCAGCCAGCACATCCACCGTCGCCTGAAGCGCGTTCGTCACTGCCGTCGGATTCGTTATCAATCCGACGCGTTTGCCCTGCAGTATTCGGTAGTTCGATCCGCGCAGCACATCGATGCCGGTCTTCACCGCCGGCGCCGGCTGGGCGGCCGACACACATACTCCAAGAAAGACGAGAAGCAGCAGGAGTGTTTTCATTTGAATAAATTTTGTATGATCGACCGATCGGGGCGTATCACCGTAGTGAGGAGGATGACCGCAACGACCAGCAGCGCCATCACCAGCGTGCTGAGCACCATGCCAAGCACGGAAAACGGAGGGTCGATCGCAAGCAGCAGCGCAAAAAGCACCGTCACGGTGACGATGATGCGGACGACGCGCTGCATCGACATAAACGATGATTCGGTGGAGGTGCTCATGCATTCGCCTTTGTGTCGATCGAATAATTTTTCAACCAGCTCAGGTCATGCACCAATTCCATCATCGCCTCAAATGCCGGGGCCGTGACGGCGCAATATGCCTGCGTGAAACCTCTGCGGTCATCGGCAGGCATCGTGTCTGCGATCGTCTGCATCAGTGCGAGCGCCTTCAGGCTGTTCGATTCGAATTCTTCAGACAACTTGCCGTACCCCTCGCCGAGCGGGCCGATCCGCTTCATCACGCCGAACGTCTTGTGCAGAAATTTGGACGTGAAACACAGATCCGCCAGCGCATCCTGCAGGGAATGCGATTCCGCGGCCTCAACAAGCAGTGCGCAATCTGCCGCATGCTTCAATTGATCCCCCGAATACTGCTGCACGGCTTCGATGAACGTGTGTGTGTGTTCGCTTATGAGCATGGTATGATGCGGAAATGTACATGTATCGTATCAATATAAAAGGAACGCGCGCGATATGCAATATGCGGCGCGTACGCATCGCGCGATACGCGTTCTCGATCGCCGTGTGCCATCCAATCTCACGTCGGATGCGAGAAACGAATCACCCCTCTCCCATTTCCGGAAGCGGCTCAACGTACGTGCGATTGGCGACGTAGTTTTCAACAAGGAACACGACAAGAGCGGCCCAGACAATACCAAAGCCGATCAATTGATTGTAACTGAACGGCTCCTTGTAGATGAACACGCCGATCAGGAATTGAATCGTCGGCGCAATGTATTGAAGCAACCCCACGACCCAGAGCGGAATGGAACGCGCCGCTGATGCGAACATGAGCAAGGGAATTGTTGTCACAAATCCCGCGCCGATCATGAGTGCGTCCGAAGTGATGCCCGTATGAAGAAATGCGGCCGTGCTGCCGGCTTCGGCAAAAATAAGATATCCAAGCGCGGGGATAAAAAGAACGCCCGTTTCTACGGTTAATCCATACAGCGAGCCAAGCGGTGAGATTTTCTTGATCAGTCCATAGAAGGCGAACGAAAAAGCCAGAGAGAGCGCAATGTACGGCGGGCGCCCATACACATACGTGAGATACGCCACGCCAAGCGCGGCGAGAACCACAGGGAACCACTGCGCCATACGCAGTCGTTCTTTAAGGAAGATGACGCCCAGCAGGACGCTCAATAACGGATTAATAAAATAGCCGAGGCTGGCTTCAACAATGAAATTTGCATTGACCGCCCACACATACACCAGCCAATTGATGCCGATGAGAACGGCGGCAATTGTGTATATGCGCAGCACTGTGGCGTTGATGGTCTTGCGAAATTCACCCCATTGTTTGGTGAATACAACATACACGACCAATAACAGGCACGACCAGATGATGCGATGCCCGATCAATTGGATTGCAGCGACGTGATGAAGCAACTTCCAATAGATGGGGAAGAATCCCCACGCAATATAGGCGCCGACGCCGTATAAAATTCCTTTGTTCATGTATGCTCCAGCTCCTATGGCGGCGTGATGATTGTGCCGGGTAGAAAAACACATAAAAGACAATTGCGAATACCGGGCAGCGCACGGGCAGCGCGGATATTCATAACTCATCCCGCGGTCGGGAACTTCATCGGCCACAAATAATTCATGTGCGCGCTCATGCTTCTTCGCTAACGGGCTGCAGGCACTGCTCCCCTTCGTTTCGCGTGTTGTTCACGTAGCGCGACACGGGATACGCCTTCATTTTGTCCGCAGGGTACGGTACAAGAAGTGCTGTGAGCGCATCGGTGTCGTTGTTGGACGGGTCCAGCCATGCTTCAAAGCTGTCAGCGGGTATGATGACCGGCATACGGTTGTGTATCGGCATCATGAGTTCGTTCGGCTCCGTGGTGATAATGCTGAAACTCGGATGCTCCTGTTCCTCTGCATCCTTCCAGACCGAATACACGCCCCCCAGCATGAACGGGGATTCGTCCTTCATCCGTATGCACATCGGATACCGTTCCTTGCCCTCCCCCTTCTTCCATTCGTAAAACCCGTCCACCGGCACCAAACACCTGCGCGCCTTGAAATACGGCGCGAAAAGCTTGCTCGTTGCGATACGGTCGGCCCTCGCGTTGAACGACGGGAATGCCGGATCGGGTTTCCCCGTCTTCGACCAATGCGGAATGATCCACCATTGGGCTTCGAGCGTCTGCAGTCCGCCCTGGCGCTTGACGACGATCGGGAGCTTCTGCATCGGCGCCGCATTATAGCGCGGCACCGTGAGATATGGTATGTTCTTGTCGTTCAGCGAGCGCATCAATTCGAATGTCGCGAAGATCTTCCGTCCGCTGATGATGATGTATCGTCCGCACATATGCTGCTTATCGTTTTTCGTATGACGTAGCGTAATAATCCAACAGGTTCCGTATTATTTTCTGATACTGCACATTTTTTTTTTTTGCCAAGTGTTTGAAAAATTCCACGCTCGATTTATTCAGATTGATCGTCACTTTAATATTTTCTTCCTTTTTAAATAGAATTTTATCGGGCGGAGGCAAAAAGTCCTTCACGATCAGTACTTCGCCGAGCGGTTCATTCGTGTATTGAATTTTCTTTTTCATAAATTTCCTTTCCTTCAATAACCGGCGCCGATAATTCTAATAGTGGCATTGCGAGAGGTAAATCGGACTGTCAGGATACCATGCTCCACAACTCCAAAACAATAATATCGGTTCTCGATGCCGCTGTGTTTGATGTCGACAGCAATTATACGATGCGGATCGGCAAAAGCATACTGGGCGGTCTCAAAAGCCATGTGATGCTTCTGTCTATTTTGGGAATTCTTGTCCTTATCCCATTCAAAATTGACTATTGCCAATAGATCACCTTATTGGAATACACACAAATATACATACTTTCATATGTATCGTCAAGGCGAACACCCACTCTCACAAACTGAACCAGGCGATCAATTGACCGGTTCGGCTTTGCCGACGAGGTGGCTGTACTTGCGGCTATAGCTAAAATAAATGATCAACCCCACTGCGAGCCAAATCAGGAAACGCATCCAATTCGTCCAGCCCAGTTCAGACATTAAGTAGAAGCAGCTGATGAGCCCGAGCACGGGTATGAGCGAAAGATTTTTGGTCCAGCACAGGGCTGTGATCACGGCGGTGACAATGAAAAAGAGCCAGAGCGGAATGTGGTGCTTGAACACGTCCCACCCGGTAAGGAACATTTTTTCTTTGGGCAGCTTCATCGCACGCATGAGCGAACGATACTCGGGCTCGTCCATTGCGCTCAGTATTCCGACGGCGGACGAATCGGTAACGCTCGTCTTCGTCTTAATGGCAAGGGCAAGCGAGACGGTAAATTTTTCTTCCTGTGAAATGCCGCCAATGAATTCGGCCGGCGTCTTCAATTTTCTTGCCTGGAGAAAATCCGAGACGCCGTCCGTGTTCAAGAACGACACGGCAACGACCGTCCCCAGGGCAAGCACCGGTATGATGTATTTTGAATTCACATACGGTGTCTTAAATTTGCGCTCGGTCTTCGTGTCGCTGATCTGCAGCTGGAGCACTCCCCCGCAGACGAGCACGAACGCGAAGAGCGTGCCGATGCTCGTCAAGTCCGTAACCTCGGTGAGATTCATGAACAGCGCGGGCACGGCGACGACGAAGCCTGTCAGTACGGTCGAGAACGACGGTGTCCTGTATTTGGGATGAACGCGTGAAAAAATTTTCGGCAGCAGGCCGTCCCTGCTCATGCTCATCCATATGCGCGGCTGGCCGAGTTGAAACACAAGCAGCACGCTCGCCATGGCGACCACGGCGCTGACGGCGATGATGCCGGAGAGGTAATGGAGGCCCAATTTTTCGAACGCGTATGCAAGCGGATCGCCGACGGCCAACTCGCTGTAATGCACCATGCCCGTGAGCACGAGCGCAATAAGCACATACAGGATCGTGCAGATGACGATCGAATAAAACATCGCCCTCGGCAGATCGCGCTGGGGATTGTTGCATTCCTCGGCCGTGGTGGAGATCGCATCGAAACCGATGTATGCGAAGAACACCGCCGAAACGCCTTTCATCACGCCGGCAACGCCGTTCGGCGCGAACGGGTGCCAGTTTTTCGTATCAACGTAGAATGCCCCTATTGCGATCACGCCAAGGATCACGGCAAGCTTCACCGCCACCATGATGTTGCTCGCCTGCTTCGATTCCTTGATGCCGATGTACACGAGCCACGTGATCAACGCGGTGATCAAGAGCGCGGGAAGATCGGCGACACAATGAACGCCGAAGAGCACGGGAGCGGTGCTCCAGGCGACATAGGCCGATCGCAGCGTTTCAGGCACGGCGTCCAGCGCCGCACCCTGCGCCAGCATGGCTGCAACAGTGTCGTGACCGCGAAGCGCGCTTAAAAAATCCATTGTGAAATATTCGGGGATGTTGAATCCCATCGTCGCAAGCAGACTCGTGAAATAATCGGACCACGAGATCGCGACAGCAATATTGCCGATGGCGTATTCCATGAGCAGATCCCAGCCGATGATCCAGGCGATGAGCTCGCCGAATGCGACATACGAATATGTGTATGCGCTGCCGGCCACGGGGATCATGGACGAAAATTCGGCGTAGGCGAATGCGGAGAACGTGCACGCGATCGCGGTGAAGATGAACAGGAAGATGACCGCGGGCCCGCCGGCATAACTTGCATTGCCGATGGTGCTGAAAATGCCGGCGCCGACGATGGCGGCAATACCGAAGGCGGTCAGGTCTCTGACCGTCAGATTTCGTTTCAACGATCCGAATTCGCCGTCTTGTCCTTCTGCGTCGAGCAAAATTTGGGGAATGTTCTTTTTTCGGAAGAGGGAGGAGATCGTCATCGGTCAGCGATTAAGTGATAGAAAATTAAAATGGAAACTCTACCGGGATTTCTTTTTTCTCTTCGACGTGCTTTTGCTCGGGTTTCTTGGCTTTCCCGTGCACACTGCTTGCTTCCACAAAGATCGCCTTATTCGGCTTCACGGGGCAGGCGTGTTCGCACGCACCGCATCCGACGCAGAGTTCCTCTGTCATCTTCGGCAAGAAGAGTCCGTCCGTCTTCACCATTTGAACGGCTTTCGTGGGGCAGTGTTCAGAGCATGCTCCGCAATCCGTTTTTTTAGTGATAACGATGCAGTCCTCTTTGATGAATTTCGCCCGGCCGAGCTGCACTTCCTTCTTCTCGGAATTCGTCAGCGGCAGCAGTGCGCCCGAGGGGCAAACGGTCGTGCACACGGCGCATTCATACGCACAGTATGCCAGCGTGTAATCCATTTTCGGCTGGAACATTCCCGTGACCCCGTATTCAAGAAATGACGACGTGATCACTTGCGACGGACACGCGGCGATGCAGAGATAACACGACGTGCATGCGCTGGTGAAATGCGCCCGGCTTCGGGAACCGGGCGGAGTGACGACGCCGCGCAATTCAAACGCCGGCTGTACCGACGGCGCCGCCTGCGCCCGATCGAGCGAAACAACCGAAGTTGCAGCCGCCAGCAGCGCGGCCGATTGTTTCAGGACGTCCCTCCGCTTCGGATTTACGGACGATGCGGGCTCCGACCCCTTCTTCCCATACCGCAATGTGTAGTGGATGCCGATGGCGGGACACGCATCGATGCAGTTGTAACAGCTCACGCAGCGCGGAAAATCGACCTCCCTCTTTTTGTAATCGATGCACTCGGCCTTGCAGATCTTTTCGCACAGGCTGCAGTCCTTGCATTCCCCGAGATCGAATGTCAGCCGAAAGAGAGAGACGCGTGAGAGCAGGCGCAGCACTGCGCCAGTGGGACATACCGAATTGCAGAACAGGCGTCCGTGAAAATATGCCATCCAGAAGAGAATGCCTGCCGATGCCGCCGTCACAACGAAGACGGATCCAGCCACGGTGCGAAATGGCACCGCGTAGACGAAGTAGAGGTGAAGCCTGTCGGAGGCCCAGGCAAGGGCGTTGTTCGATCCGACAATGCCGGGACGGAACAACGTGTACGCGATCCGGCCAAAAAAACTGTACGGATCCAATAAATCGACGAGCAGCACGCTTCCGGCACACAAAAAGAACACCGACGATGCGAGAAACGCGTAATGCACGAGTGTGAACGCCCGCGCATATTTGAATTTTCTCGGGCCACGCGTTCTTCTCGAGAGCGCGATAACGCCGTCCTGCAGTGTGCCGAGCGGACAGATCGAGGAACAATAGACGCGCCCCGCGAGGAGCGTGAGCGCGACCACAGCGACTAGTCCGACAATGGGCGTTCCGATGCGGATCACCGTCATCACTGCGGGAATAAACTGCAGCGACGCCAGCGAGACGAGCAATGGTATCCGTGAAACATTACTGATGTCGATGAACAACAATAACACTGCACAAAAAAAAGCGGCCGAAACCCCGACACGGATCCTCTTCAAGTATTGATACATCATTCCAGCAGCACTTTCGTTAGAATTGAATAACTTCAGTAACTCGCTCTTATTGTAGGGCGAGCTGTCAGCTCGCCCTGCTATGGAAATACTCGGCGGCATATGTGGTGCGTGTAGGGCGAGCTGTCAGCTCGCCCTCTCGCGAAATAACATTTCGCCCTACATGCGCACCGATGTAACGGCAGCGAATTACTTCAAGAAAATAGTACGCCACTGGCGAACAGACTGTGTGACTCAGCGTGTGAAGCCGGCGGATCCCGTTACACCGTAATGCGTTTAATGTTCAAGTTTGCCAGATCGATGCGGCCAATTTTTTTCTCGGCGGCAATGGCGATATGCCGGATATCGGCCGGCTCCCATCCGAACAATTTCGTGGCTGCCGCATCGGCTGCCACCATGTCCGTCGAGACCAACAGCGATTTCATCGTGACCACATCGTCTGCCGAGACGCCGCGGGGCCCGTTTTTCTTCATCACGGTATAGGCATCCACAACATTGAGCGTCGGTTTATGAAATGCGGCGAAATCGGCGATGCATTGATGGAGATCATTGCGATGCCACTCCTTGCGGTCCCATACGATGCCCATGAGATTTTTCATGCAGACGGTCAGCTTTGCCCCGCCGTGATTTTTCAGGACAGGCACATTGATGAAGACGTCCGATTCCATAATCAGTTCATGGACCTTCGCGTTCGGAAGTTTATCCGTGCCCGCCACGGTCACTTTTTGATAATAGTTTTCGGTATCGGCTGGGGCGATGCGGGCGCCAGCATCCTTCGCGGCGCGTTCGATGCCGCTGTTCGCATACGCACTTTTCCAGTCGTCGCATGTATGGTCGAACACCGTCACCTGCTTCGCGCCTGCGGCGTAGCAATGCTTGATGATCTGCGCGACCAATTTCGGATTTGTGTTCGCGCCGCGGTCGGGCGAGACATCCCAGCCGATGTTCGGCTTCACCACGACCATTGCGCCCTTCCACACGAACTGCTTCATGCCGCCCATGGCCTCCATGGCTTTGTCGAACATCACATCGGGCTCCCCGCCTTTCACAGCGACAAGATCATACGGCGAGGGCGAGGGCGAGCCCGGCATCGGCGTGCCGGCGAACGCTTCGGCATATTTTCCCAGCGCCGGCATCGCGCCCGCTGCAAGTGCAGCGTATACACTCTTCTTGAAAAATTCTTTTCGATCCATTGCATGCTCCCTTCGATTAAATAGCTATGATCTATCTCTCTTCCATATTCATTGTGCAGTGATACGTTCGTGTGTCTCCGGAATCGGGCGGGAAACCGACTCGCCCCGAGAGTGACATGATTGGCAGTGAATCGATGTCATTTTATCGGATACGGCGGCTTCGCCGGGAACACGAACGGTTTCTTCTTCAAATTCTCGAGCGCCGTCTGTATTGCCGTATCCAATTGCCGATCGCGGCCGGCCATCACCGATGCCGGGTCGTTATCGATCAGGATGGTCGGATCGGCGCCGTGATTTTCAACGATCCACTTTCCGCTGCTGTTGTAAAATGAATTATTGGACTGTTCCACTTTGCCGTTATCGATCGTCGCTTGTCCGTTCAGGATGCCGACCAGCCCGCCCCACGACGGGACGCCGACGACTTCGCCGAGGCCGTTGGCTTTGAAATCCTCCACGAATGCCTCGCCGTCCGATCCGTTGTTCTCGTTCGAAATGAGTACGTAATTCCCGTTGCCCGCGCTGCCCGGATAGCGGAATGGAGCCATTCCCTGCAGACAATTGAATGAGGTCATCTTCCGTTCCAATTTATCGATCAGAAAATATTCCGTCCACCCGCCCGAATTTCTCCGGACGTCGATAATGACGCCCTCTTTATAACGGAACGCCCTCCAGAATTTGTCGAACTCGCCGATGCCTCCCGAGCCCATTGCATTGATGTGCATGTATCCGAGCTTGCCGTCCGATACCTTCAGCACATGCTCGATGTTGTCTGCAAGCCAGCGGTTGTACCGAAGGGCGGGGGTGTAGCGCACGGGTTCGACCGTATAGGTCCGGGCGCCGTCCATCGACGGTTCGGCGTTCACACTGACCGTCACTTTTTTTCCGGCCGTCATCTGGAGCAGCTTGTTGTAATCTTCGGGAACACGCAACGGCCTGCCATCGATGGCGACAATGTAGTCTCCCTCCTTCACGTCGATGTCGGGGCGCACCAGGGGGCCGGTGAGGTTGCGGTTGTAATCCGTCGGTCCGTAGATCTTTTCCAGCGTATAATATCCTGATTTCTTGTCCGCCGCAAGGTCGGCGCCCAGCCAACCTGTGTAGACTGTCGGGGATGCGGGGGGCGGTTCGCTCATATCTCCGCCGCTGACGTAGGTGTGCGAGACGCACAATTCTCCCACCATTTGCTGCAATGTCCAGTTGAGCTCTTCGCGCGACGAGAGTTGCGGAATATACGCCCGATACCTGTCGCCGATCGCCTTCCAGTCGCGTCCGTGCATGTTGGTGTCGTAGAAGAAATCGCGATACCATCGCCACGCATCGTTGAAGATCTGCGTCCACTCCTTAT
Source organism: uncultured Ignavibacteriota bacterium (assembly GCA_903884005.1). GTDB lineage: Bacteria > Bacteroidota > Ignavibacteria > UBA10030 > UBA8401 > CAISDA01. The sequence continues at coordinate 43,790 of CAISDA010000005.1, forward strand.
ACGGCTCGACGGTGTATGTCATACCCGTGAGGTTCACGCGCTCGCCGGCGGATTTCGACGAAAACGCCTTCTCGAATGTCGTCACGAACACATCGTCGTCCTTTTGAATGGCGAGCTGCTCGCCGTTGGGCGACACTTCGGCGTTCCTGATCTTCTCGGCCATGACGGCTTCTTTTTTCTGTTCCATGTCGAAGATATGGAGATCCCATTTCGTGGCAGCACTCGGCGTGAAAATCTCCTCATACTCCGCTTCCGTAAATTTCGGAACGGAGCACCATGCTACTTTCCCCTTGCCCGCCTTCAGATAAAAATAATTGCCCGCGGGGATCGGAAGTGGAAATGTGCGCCCGCGGAGCCCGGCGAGATCGATCGAGACCGCCTCGGGTGTCGTTTTCTTTTCGGACGCCGATTTATCCGCAGTGGTTTTCTCCGTCACATTCTTCACCGCGGCCGGCTGATCGGCAAACGGCGGCGCTTCGCCCGGGCGGAGCTGCACCGCCATGATCTGATGCGGCGCAGACACGACATGATTGTCTTCGTAAAAATCCATTTGCAGATCGAAATTCCGGCTCGAGATAAAATAGAGATACTTGCCATTCGCATCGAAACAGGGATACAGATTGTCGTAGAAATCGTCCGTGACGGCGGTGCGGTTCCGGCTCTGCGTATCATAGACGAAGATCTGGCTGTTGCGGTTGGGCTGGACGAAACTGTAGCAGACCCACCGGCTGTCCGGCGACCAGTTATAATCGCTGATCTCCCAGTAGAATTCGTCGTTCTTCATCTGATGCGATTCGTCGATCTTTGTGACCGATTTTGAATCGACATCGAGGATGAAAAGAGCGAACTCTTTGTTGCCGAAGAGTATCTTCTTCCCGTCGGGCGACCACAGCAGGTGGTAGTTTTTTTTATTCAAGTCCTTTGTCAGAGGCAGCCATTCGCCTCCCTCTTTTTTCTGCAGATACATCTGGTATTCGCCGCTCTTGTCCGAAAAGAATGCGACCCACTTTCCATCCGGCGACAGCTGCGGATACTGTTCGCGCGTGCCGGGAGAGGCCGAAAGGTTCACGGGCAGTCCTTTCTCCGTCTGCGCGGTATAGATGTCGCCGCGCGCCTCGAGCACGATGCTCTTTCCGTCGTTCGCCGGGCTCACGGAATGGATGTACGTTTTCGGATTGATAACGCGTGTCCGTACCGACCAACGGTCCGAGGGAATCGTCACCTGTATCTTTTTCACCGACTGCGTTTTCAGATCCATCACATGAATGTACCCGTCGTGCATAAAAACGATCTGCTGCCCGTCCGTTGACGGCATCATGACATCGACGTCGGCATACGCCGAGATCTGATCGATCTTCTTCGTCGTTAAATTTTCGCGGTAGAGATTGGCCACGCCGTTCGTGCGGTCCGAGACAAAATACATCTCGTCGGCGCCCGTCCACATCGGATACGCGTTCTTGCCGACGTAGTCCGAGACCGGCGTGAAGGCCTTCGTCCCGAAGTCATACATCCAGATGTCGACATACTGCCCGCCTTTGTACCGTTTCCAATAATATTCTTCGGCGCCTCTGCGGCAGTAGAGCATTTTTTTCCCGTCCGGCGAAAAACTGCAGAGCACGCCGCGGTCTATCGGAAAGCGCTCCGGCGCCGAGCCCGCCTTGTTCACAAAAAACAGGTTCGGGTCGCGCCCGACGACGTTTTCCATCATCGACCGGAACACGATGCGTTCGCCGTCGCGCGTCCAGCCGAGGCTTTGCGCGCCGCTGACGGTGTATGTGACCCGCACCGGCTGGCCGCCGTCGGACGGAATGGTATAGACAGCGCTTGGGCCGTCGTACGTGCCCGTAAACGCGATGGCTGCGCCATCCGGAGAAAATTTCGCCGAGTATTCATTGCCCGGTGCCGAGGTGATGCGCGAGGCCGTTCCGCCCGCGGTCGTGGTCAGCCAGAGATCTCCCTCGTACGTGAAGACAATCTTGTCCCGGAAAATATCGGGATTCTTCATGAACCGGCCCTCGTCCGCGGCAACGGACAGGGACGCACATGCGCACAGTAGGATCAACAATGAAACGACTTTACTCATAGGAATGCTCTTTCATGTAGGAAACAGACAGTCGGAAAATTGAATAATAGTATGAATGTAACAACATTTTTTTTTAATCGCACGAAGAAATGAGCCGGATGCAAAAAAAAAATGCTCCGCCTGAAGAATATCTCCCGCTGACAGAACACGGGACGGGACGGCAGAACAACTCGACGTGTAAATGGCTCAAGTAACTAACTCCGAAAGACTTGCACCGCTTCGCCGTGCGGCCGAGATACCATCTCGCCCTACATGCGCATCAATGCAACTGAAGCGGGCTACTTCGAGAAAAAAATACGCCGCAGGCGAACAGACCGGGCCTGTACTTGTTTTGCGATACATTTAAAACGACACCATCCGCCGTGCAATGCGTGAATGCAACGCGCGGCGGATGGCTCACGGATTCCGTCATTCGGATCTACTGTTCCGTCCTGAATTTTACTGTCACAATTTTCTTCGGCCCGACATCGACAGCAAACCCGCTCCGCGAGCGAAGCGGAAGAGAGGAAATGAATTTTTCTTCCAGGGTGACCAGTTCGGCATTCGCGATCGGTATGAAAAAATCGAGCGTCGAATGATGGGCCTCCTCCGTGGGGTTGTAAAGCCGCACGATGTACGCGCCCGGCTCCCGCGCATCGGATTCCTTCACACAACTCACAATGAGATATTTCGATGAGACCGTCAGCATGGACAGCACCGCCGGCAATGTGCCCGCGGTGTACCCGACTTCGCATACACGCACTTCGTTATTGAACCGCAGCGCTTCTTCGTAGACATTGCCATCGGTCCATGTGCCCGCATGAGGATAGAACGACATCGCATACGTCTGTTCACCAAGGCATTGCGAACCTTTTTGGTGGGAATAATCCTGCAGCGAACTGGGCTGCACAATGTTCGTGTATGCCCTGAACAGCGTGATCGCCAGCGTGCGGCGGGCGTCGTTCAGCATTTCGTATTCCTTCAGTCCGGCCACAAGAACAGCGGCACCGGTCGTCCCGTCATTCACATCCACAAAATGATGCATCGGATAATCGTACATCGGCTGCTCCACCCACGCCGTCGTATCGGGACGTGCAGTCGAACGCGCCACGACATCGAATTGTCCCTCGCCGTAGGAATACTGAGCGTCGATCCCGGTCGGGAACATCATGCGCAGACGGTGGCACTCGGCCGTGTTCACCACGCGGACGTGCAGATCGACGCGATGGGAGGATGCATTCAGCGTCACACGTACTTCAACGGGCATCGCGATTTTTTTTCCCTCTTTGACTGTGCGCGCGGCAAGATCACGCGGCAGTTTCATGGTATGCCGTATCACACAGACCGCGGACAGTTGTCCGTTGGTTTCGAGCGCGACGGACGGTGTCGATCGGAGCGTGGTGATGAACGGTGCAACGGCCTTGTGCGTCCAGGCATACCCCGCCTCGCCTTCATCAAACATATATCCGATATTTTCATAGTTCCTCTTCATGGCCTTGTCCACAACAGTCAGCGCGCCGTTCGCCTGCACCGTGACCTTGAGATGCTCGTTCTCCAGTATCGGCAGTCCGTGGCTCATGCGTCCGATCTTTTTTCCCTTAGCGGGGCCCCCCTTTTTTACCGGTTTCACATGCAGGGTTGTATACCCGAAGCCGGGAATTTCCCTGAGATCAAGCAGACAACGATACCTCTTCATTCTGAAATACATCGGCCTGTCGATCATCTGCTCGAGGGCGTGGTCCACCGATGAATTCGAAATCGCCTGCATCGGCACAGTCCTGCCCGCGTCGTCCGTTACTTCAATTGCGCCGGCATCCAGATCCGCCGGCACGTCCGCGCTCACGTCAACGATCTCATTCCGTTCATACTGCAGCGGATTCATTGCCACAAGGTGGATGCTGTTCGGATCGTGTGGGGACAGGTCGACATTCTTCGCAAAATATTTTGCTGCGCGCTCGAAGACACCCGTGGATATTTCGATCACGCGTTTCGAACGGCTCATCATGTCTTCGTGTATCGCGTCCAGGCTGCATCCGCCGATGGAGTCGTGCGCCGAATTTTCGATGAGCGCGGTCCATGCCATCGAAAGATACTTGTCGCCTATCGGCATCCCGGCCATTCCCGCAAAGGCATTGAACGGCTCCGCATAAAATTGGAGCCACTTTTCCGCTTCGAAATTTTTCTGTTTCAGGTACATCCGGGCGGAGGTCGTATAGGCGTACATATTCCCGCTGCGATTGTCGAACTGGCTGCTGCGCCGCTCGCCGCGCACGACGGGAAGGTGCTCGGGCTGTGCGGACGAGAGCAGCCCCTGTGCATAGTCTTCAAGCGTGCTGTGCACCACGTCGACCTCGGGCATCAGTTCACGGATGTCGCGGATGATACGCGGCGTCTTCGGATTCGGACCGCTCGAATCGTGTCCTTCGGCCCAAAACACATGCGGCGTGGTGAAATCATTGACCTGATTCCGGATAATGGCTTCGACTGACGGAACGATATTCTCCCTGAAGTACCCGTCCACGGGATTAAGCACATAGTAATCTTCCGCGGACATGGCCGGATCGGCAAAATGAAACGGCGTTCCGCCTGTTGTCCATTTGTATTCGACATCGGCGATCGCTTCGTTATGGACCACCGGCCGATAAATGTAGAAATAAAAATTGTACCGCGGCATCGTTGAAAAGCGCGACGTGAGCACGCGCATGCCGTCGGCGCCTTCCCACATAAATTCGGCGTGAGTGCTGTCCAACGAATTGACGCCGCGATAGAACATGATGACGTCCACTCCGAACTGCGCATACAGCTGCGGCAATTGGGATATCTGCCCCCATGAGAACGGAGAATACCCGACTTTCATGACGTGTCCAAACGGCGCGCAGGTCTCGTGGCCCAGCAGAAGATTACGCACGAGGTTCTCTCCGCCGACAAGGAATTCGTCGGGCAGCACGTACCATGGCCCGACGAGGAGCCGGCGCTCTTCGACATATTTTTTAAGCAGGTCTTTTTTTCCCGGACGCACGGCAAGATAATCATTCAGCACGATCGACTGACTGTCCAGATGAAACGCACGGTATGTCGGATCGGCCCCGAGAATCTCCAGCACCGCGTCTATCATGTCGACCAGCATCTGTCTGTTTTTTTCGAACGGAAAGCGCCATTCACGGTCCCAGTGCGTGTTGGAGATGACGTGAAATATTCTGTCTTTTATTTCCATGATCGTCCTTTGATAAATTCGTCAGTGCATGAGCGCAGCCGGCTGCCGGTCAGACCGGCATAAAAAGGTTATGCACGATGAGTGCTTCGGGCACGCCGCCGGGCAGGATGAACGATGCGGCGTCGAAATTGTGGCCCTTCGATTTCTCGAACGGTACGGCGATGCACAGGCCTATACCGGCCGCCCGAATGGCGATTGTGCCGCTTTCGCTGTCTTCAAACCCGGCTACGCGGTTGAAGTGATCCTTTGGTATGCCCAGAACGTGCAGCGCAATGCTGTAGAGATCGCGATGCGGCTTGAGCCGGATCTCGCTCGAATCGTTCGCGGTAACGAACCCGTCGTAGATGTTGGTGTACGATGAAAATTGTTGACGGAGGAAATGTTTCTTTTCTTCAGGAACATTCCAGTGATTGATCTGTTGTTGTATCACATGGCACACTTCGCTCATAATGATATTCGCCTCATAACGGATCGAGGAGGTCACGACCGATATCTTCAGCGGGTGCTGTTCAAAATACACGCCCAGGTCGGCCACCCGATTCCGTGCGGCGCGAAGCACTCCCTCGTCGTACCGCGTGCCCGTCTTCTGCCCGAGGTCCGCCGCCAGATCATCGAATGCGCCGGCCGCGGCCGTCCCGAGCCATCCTTTCATCAGCGCGAGTGCGATGCCGATTCCGGGCATCGGCTCTATAAGTCGCTTCCCGGCACTGCCGAGAAATTGTCGGGCCAGTGCTTCGCCTTTCCCTGCCTGTATTTCCATAAGCATTGCATGATAGATCTGGTAATAAATGTCGATGCCAACGCGGACCATCGCGGTTACGCTTGAGGCCCGGAACCCCGATCCGTATTTGCCGAGAAATGAATCGGTGATTGCATCACTCGCGGCCGGCGTGAATTGCTTAGACACGGTGAGTTCATCGAGTTGTGTGTCTGAAAGCATATCCAGGCAGCCAAGGTTCGCGAGGTTGTTTTTCACTTCGGCAACGCGCTGCTCGTCCTGTCCGAGGATGATCGTCCACAGCGCCGAATACAGATACGATCGCCGCAGGTGGGCGGGATCGATCATGGTTGCATACTTCGTGATGAGAAATTCGACGTGCTTCGTTGTACTGTTGCCGATAATGTTCGGATAATCCAGCGCATGGTCCAGTCCCGCCCATTCGCCGGCGGTCAAACGTCCGGATATTTTTCGGACCATGGATTCGAGCGAGTGAATGCAGAGTTCTTCGGTCGTCGTTGTTGTGCCATCCATATCCATCACGACCGCGACCAATGGTCCGGCCGGCACGGTGATCTTTGGTGCAAGCGGCACTATGTCATACTGCGGATGAATGTAGTCGGCATTCGGAAGCAATGCGAACTCCGCGCCCAGATTTCCGATCAAGCGAGCGGCTTCTTCTTTTGTTATGATGCTATTTTTACTGGTCATATGCGTACGTTATTGGTAAATGTCTGCAACACTGGCTGCGCCATAGTAACTCGCACCGCTTCGCGGCGCAGGCGAGATAACAGCTCGCCCTACAAGTTCTACGATGCAACAACGAGTGAAAATTAATTACGAGTGACTATACTGAAAAAACCACGCCGCTTGCGCATCAGCCGCGCTATTTATTGGCGCCGGAAAAAACACCCCGTTCGAAATGCTTCTGCATCGCTGCGAAGACTACGATCACCGGGATCACCGCAAGCACCGCGCCTGCGGCAACGTAGCGGTAATTATCGACGAATGTTCCGATCATATAGCTCAGGCCCACCTGGAGCGTATAATGTTCGGGGCTTTTTAAGACAACCAGGGGCCACAGAAAATCGCCCCACGCGCCGATAAAAGTAAAGATCGTCAGTGTGGCGATGGCGGGTGTTGTCATCGGCAGCATGACGCTCCACCATAACCGCAGCGGCGAGACTCCGTCCAGGACCGCCGCCTCCTCGATCTCTTTCGGTATCGCCAGGAATGCCTGGCGCATCAGGAAGATCGCAAACCCTTCGACGGCAAACGGGAGCACCACGCCAATGAGCGTATCGGCCAGGTGCATTTTCAAAATCGTGGTATACAGCGGAATGATCGTCACTTCCTTGGGCGCCATCATCGTCGCAAGCACGAACAGAAAAATGAGGTTCCGCCCTTTGAACCGGTAACGCGCCAATGCAAATCCGGCCAGCGATGCCAATGTCACATTCAGAACGACGGACGCTGCCGCGATGATGATACTGTTCAGCGTATATGCCAGGAAGGGAACCGCGTTCCACACGCCGGTATAATTTTGCAGAACGAATTTTTTGGGCCACAGCACAGGCGGGAACGAGAACAATTCCTCGGCCCCTTTGAACGACGTGCTCACCAGCCATACGAACGGCAGCAATGCAAAGAGTCCGAAGACGGTCATCACCGAATACAGCGATATGGTCCGCAGATATTTCACGAGGCACGCTCCATGAGCCGAACGTTCACATACGAAAAGGCAAGCGTCGCAGCAAAGAGCACCATGCCGACGGCCGAACCGTAGCCGAGGTCGAAGCGTTCGAACGCCTGGCGGTAGAGCAACGCAACAAGCGTCTTATTGGCGATCGGCGCTCCGGGGATCATGATGTACAATTCGGTGAACATTTTGATCGCCGCGGTCGACGATATCACGAAGACGAGTGTCAGCGTCGGCCTCAGCATCGGCAGAAGAATATGTGCCGTGTGCTGGTATGCATTCGCCCCGTCGATGCGGCCAGCCTCTTCAATTTCCTTCGGAATAACGGCAAGCCCTGCCAGGAACATCATCATATAATACCCGATGCCCCGCCACACGGTAAGGATCATGATCGAAATGATGTTGGTGGGATACTGAGAAAGCCATTTCACCGACGGCAAAGAAACCAGCGAAAAGATATAATTGACGATGCCTGTTTCTTCGGCGAACATCCATCGCCATATGATGCCGACGATCACGATCGGCGTAACGACGGGAATGAAATACACAAGACGGAATACCGTCGCGCCGCGCAGTGCACGCCGCACGGTAAGCGCAAGCAGCAGCGACAACGCCATCAGCACGGGTGTTACCAGGACATAGACGAATGAATTGAGCAGCGTCCACCAGAAATTACTGTCCGAAAAAAGCCGCCGATAATTATCGAACCCGGCAAACACATGTTCGTGAAAAAAAGAATAATGCAGGAAGCTGTAATAGCAAATCTGCCCCATCGGCACTGCGACAAAAAACAGCAGCAGTCCGATCGCCGGTGCAAGAAATATATAAGGTACGTAACGGTTCATGGTCTGCATATTCTGAAGTGTACCCTGCTTTACCGTATCGGCACGCTTGCAAGCACGTCGTTCCACTCGGAGGCGGCACGGTCCAGCGCCTCCTTTGTGCTCATTTTGCTAAGACATGCGTTCTGAATCGCCTCGTCGAACGAGTCGCGGAGGCGGTCAAACTCTGGATGCTGCAAATACGCCCGCAGCCGTCCGGCGGTCGGCAGTTCCTGCGCTCCGAGCACACGCCCGCGGCTTTCAAGCGAACCGTCATCACGCGAAAAGAACGGATCCGCATACGCTCCGGCGACCGATGGATAGGTCGTCGTTAATTTCGCGAACGCCAATTGGTTCTGCACATTCGTCACGAACAGGGCGAAGTCCGCGGCTTCCGTCTGGTGCGCCGATGTGGACATGACCGCAATTGCCATAGCAGCCAGTTCATGTTTTCCCGATGCTCCGACGACGACCGGTGCGACCTCGGTCTGCGCATAGATCGCCGGTGCGTTCACGCCAATGCGCTTGAGAAAAACGGGACCCGTGAACATCATTGCGGTCTGTCCCGATTGATACGATTCGACGATCATGGACCCTGGTTTCATGATCGACTCGCTCTGAAGATAGCCGCTGCGGTAGAGTGCGACCCACTGATCGATGAGCGCAACGCCCCGCGCGCTGTTGAAAGCGGCATGCGTAAGCGATGAATCGGCCATCATGACGCCTTCCGACTCGAGCATCATGGGCAGGTAACTGTCCTTGCCGATATTCCAAAATGATGCGAACTTGCCCGTTCTATCCTTATAGTGTTTAATGAACTCCACAAGCTGTGTGAAATTTTTCGGCAGATCGGATCGTGAAAATCCGGCGTCGGCCATATACTGTTTGTTATAGATAAGGATATATGTGTTCAGATACCACGGGAGGGCCACAATTTTTCGGTCGAATGTGCAGAGGGCCAGCGCGTTGGGAAGAAATGACGATGGGCCGTGTGCGACGGCGGCGGAAAGATCCGTCAGAGCATCCATCCCGTAAAATTTTGCAAGAAAATCGGCCGAAAGATTCACGACATCGGGCGCATTGCCTGCGGCGGCCGAGGCCAGCAGCTTTTGGATTGCCGCGTCGTAGGGCACGTCGACCCAGCGGATCGTCCGGTCCGGATGCTGCCGCTCATAGTCCTGGATCATCGCATGAATATACTCGTCGAATGTCGGCGACAACTGCAGCGTCCAGAATTCGATAACAGTGCGTGTCTCGGTCTTTGCACACCCCGGAACGGAGCAGCATAGTCCTGACAGGACTGCCACGGCAGTGCAAAAAAGGAGGAAATGTTTTGTGATCTGTTTCATAGACATGGATAGGCGGCACAACACGAACTCTCTGAACTACTCGAATCGGTCTTTAAATACCAATGAGGGCCGCCTCACGGCGGCCCTCATCCTATTGATTACCACAGTACGATTACTTCAGCAGCATCAACTTACGCACGCTGGTGAATTGCGTTCCGTCGGCGCCTCTGGCTTCCAGACGGTAGAAATACACGCCGCTGGCAAGGTGCGAAGCATTGAATGAAACGGCATGCACGCCCGAGAGCAGATCGCCATTGACGAGTTCGGTAACGCGCTGTCCCAGAAGATTGAAGACCGTCAGCGTCACGTTCGCTTTCACCGCAAGGGAGAAGCGGATGGTCGTGGCCGGATTGAAGGGGTTCGGATAATTCTGCGCAAGCGCATAGCCTTGCGGCATCATCTCTTCCTTACCCACCGACGTTGTCGTTCCTTTTTTGTAATACGCTGCGATCCAGAGATCGGTGTCGATCAACCAGGAGAACGTCGGATTGAACACGCTGCCAAAGTCGTTATAACCGCCGTCGCTGAATTTTTCCCACACACGGTTCGCGTTATCGCCCTGACCGTCCTTGTCGAGATACATGGCGATTGTGTCGTTCGCCGTCGTTGTGAATTCAAAGCCAATGAAGACGGGGCCGTTCACCTTGATCGGATAATCAAGGATAATGGTGTTTCCCGCTTTTGTCGTATCGATCTTATCGGCCATGATCATCACGGACACGAGAGTCGAATCGGGCTTGCCGGACGACGCAACCGTCTTCACGACAAGGTTCACCGTGTCTGGATCGCCGACAATTTTTTTGTATGCAAAGTGCACCTTGAAACCCGAGAGCATATCATTCTTCTTCAAGGGGAAGCGCTCGTACTTGCCCACATCGCCATAACTGTTCGTGCCGGCAATGAATCCTACGCCGTACGGGTTCTTCAGCAGCGTAGCGGTGTTGCCATAGAACAGCGTGTCGAGTGTGCTGACAACCAAACTCGCATTGTTCGTGAATGCGGCCAGGCCGTTGTTTGTGCCCATGATGAACGCAAGGAAATTATCGTTTGCCAGCGGAAGCATTGCCACTGCGCCCGTGCCGTTGCCGTTGGATTGTTTTCCAATGGAGGGCGAAGAGAACGCAAGTTTTGCGGCGGATGGAACGGTGACATCGACAATGGAAATGCGTTCGTCGGTGTACGGCGGCCCATCGTTCGGATAGTAGCACATCACATATTTCTTGCCGAGGCGTTCAAAGTACTTGATCGCCGTGACATCCGTGCCGACCACACCGGTCGAGATGCTGTCCACGACCGCACCGGCGGCGCTGTAATGATACAATGCGCGACCGTACGATTTGACATAGAGCGAACTGTCCGATGCGAGCGCTGCGCTCGGAACCGATCCGAGATTGCCGTTCGCCAGCGTGATCACCTGGGCGGTGAAACTTGCGCCTTTGGTGGCCGTTGTAAATTTGACGACCTTGTTCATACCGGAGACTGCTGCGAATACTTTCAGCGTATTGTCGCTTGCTTTACCGAAGACGCTGAAGATATCGCCCACGCGGCCGCCGACCACAGCCGAGAGCACCGTGTCTATGACCGTCTTGGCAGAATCCGATTCACTGTTCCAGCGGTACAGTTTGAATGATGATACTGAAATATCGGTCGTCATGTTGCCGGCAAAGATCACGCCGTCATCAGACACGTCCACGAAATCGAGTGGGAATGTTCCGCCCGTGACCGAAGCTGCCGGCATCATCACGCCGACGCTGTCGCCCTTCATGGCGTCGAACACAACGATCTTCGTTCCGCCATTGCGCGCAACAACATAGAGGCGGTCTTTGCCGCCGACCTTGCCGTATGCCATGCCGCGTTCATAGTTCCCCGTGGAGAATGTTGATGGGAACGTTCCGGCCGCCTGCGTCTTTGCCCAATACGGATAGAGAGGATCGGACGGCGGAACCACCAGTTTCACGATCTTGTAGACGGCACTCGACACATCGCTGGTGATCATGCCCGCCGCGTATGCGATCGCTTTGAATGTGACCGAATCGCTGCTGATCTTGACAGAATCGACAAACAGTTTTGATGCTGTGGATGCGGCAGCCGAATCGGGTGTGGTGCCGTTCAATGTGTAATAGATCTTCGCGCCGGGCGAGTTCACAGTGATTTTCACCCAGAACGCGGAATTATATGTGCCGGCGGGCGGATTGAAAACTGGAACAGTGATCTGCTGCGGTGGCGCAAATTTATACGCACCGATGCCGTTGTTGGTTCCGAGCACATAAATGTTCTCAGTGGCATCGCTGTTACCCTTGACGCTCACATCGCCCGTGGCATTACTGTTGCCCACCGAACCCATCGACGGCGATGTCGCGACAAGGGCAGCTCCGGCAAGGCCTGTTGTCACATCGAATATCTTCGCATTCTCGTTCGCCGCGCCGGTATGATATATCGCCAGATATTTTTTTGCGCCGATCTCGAAGTACCGCAGGGCATTACTGCCGGTGCCGATTACACTGGACGAGGACGAATCGACAAGCGTCCCGTTTATCAGATAGCGTTTCACATTGTTGCCTTGCGCTTTGATGTACAGCTCCGTTGCAGTCAGGTTAGGAGAGATGGATGGCGTGCCCCCTCCGGACCCGTTCCCGCTGAGCGTGAGCACTGTGGAGGTGAATGTCGTCCCCTTGTCGGCGGTCGTCAATTTGATCACCTGTGTGCTCGATGCTCCAACAGCCCAGATCGCAAGCGAATTATCCGCAGCCGAGCCGGTAACCGTAAACTTATCGCCGAGCCGCACTTTTGCCGTGAATGCGGCGGCTAATTTAGGCTGCGCGCTTTCAGAAGACCATTGATAGATCCTGAATGTCGTATCGGAACCGGTACCAACCACCAAATTACATGCGTAGATAATTCCGTCCGCAGAGACATCAACATCATTGATCTTCAGCGTTCCGGAAGCGATGGCATCAAATCCCGTGACGTCAAGCACACCAACGCTGTCGCCGGTAGCGGCGTTGAGCACATAGACGTTGTTGGATATTTTGCGATCAACAAGATACATCCGATCGACCGAACCATACGTTGCCGGATTCACTTTATATGAAGCGATGCCGTTATTAGTGGCAAGCACATACACAGTCACAGTATTGTCGCCGTTCACTTTGATGCCGAGATCGCCTGTGCCGTTCCCGTTGCTCACGGCACCGAGCGTCGACGATGCACCCACAAGGATCGCATTAGCGAGCCCGGCTGTGATGTCGATGATGCGGACGTTTTCATTCGTCGCGCCATACGCGTAGACGGCAAGATATTTTTTCCCGCCGGCCTCGAAATACCTGAGCGCGTTGCTCCCTGTGCCGATGATGCTGCCGGACACGGAATCAACGAGCGTGCCGTTTGCCTGATAGCGTTTCAGGTATGTGCCGTTCGCTTTAATGAACAATTCAGTGCCTGTCGTATTTGGGCACACAGCCGGGGTGGTGCCAAGCGCTGCTCCCGTAAGAGTAATTGTGTTCGGGGTGAATGTCGCACCATTATCTGTCGTCGTAAATTTCATGACCTTCGATGTGCCCGTACCTGCCGCCCAAATCACGAGCGAATTATCGGCGGTGGAACCCGTCACCGTAAATTTGTCGCCGAGGCGTATCTTTGTCACATAGCTGACGGCCACCTGCATCGTCGCCGTTTCACTCGTCCATTTATAAACCATAAAGACTGTATCAGCGCCGGCGCCTGATGTCAGACCACACGCAAAGATAACACCGTTCGAAGAGATGTCGGCATCGTTAATCTTCAACGTACCGAGTCCGGCAGCGGCAAATCCCGTACTGTCGAGCACACCCACGCTGTCGCCAGTTGCGGCATTCAACACATATACAAAATTCGACACTTTTCTATCAACGAGCAGCATCCTGTCGTTGGCCCCGATCGTTCCGAACGCCATGCCGCGCTCGGTATTGGCGGTGCCCATGAAGGACGGATAATTCGCACCTGCCTGCGATTTTTCCCATACTTTCGCAAAGGGCTGCAGCGTAATCGTTCCTGTTGCAAATCCGCGTTCGGTATTGGCAGTCCCCATGAACGTAGGGTAATTTGCTCCGGCGGCGGATTTTTCCCAAAGCTTTGTTTGGGTGAACGCGGTGCCTGCCCATACCAAAAGAGCAAGTAGTAATGTTAACTTTTTCATCATTACTCCAAATGTGAATGATATGAATGTGAACTGACAACGGTGACAAAAAAAATTTGTGCATCCAGGACGGTATGCGCGGCTCCGTCCACGGTCAGGCAACGTGTGAACGGGCGACAGACCAATATCCAAATTTATCTCGTTCGGCTCTACTACATCATAGGGTAGTGTCCATTCTGCGCGTTCAGGTCCTCCAGAACAATTTCTTCTTCGTAAAGAAACTCGTCAGAATTGCCACCATGGCAGTGATGAACGTTCCTTTCGCCAGCCCCACCCATGCGGCCTGGGGCAGCGCGCCGATCGCTGCATCGATGCCGGTCAGCGCCATGACGGGCATCACGACGGTTGCGCCGGCAATGTAGGCGATCATGGGATTCTGGCCGTTCTGCACGAGAAGAGCGACAACGCGCCCGCGCCGGAAGACATCGATCACAATGGACAATGCGACATATGCCATGATCGCCAGCCCGTCCATCACAAAGTAGTAACTCAGCGTGGGGTGGTCTTTTTTAATGCCGCCCTCGAACGCTTCAAAGCATAATCCGAGCAGGAGCCAGTAGATGCCCCAGCGAAGCAGATCCTGATAGTGCCGGCCGATCGTTGTCCGATCGTTGGACAACAGGAAGAGAGCACAAACGGCATACACCGAATCGACAATGACGGTCACCGTGGTCATGCGCATGAAGAGGCCTGTGACCGTGATCACAACAATCATCAGCATGAGAACGAGCAGGATGCTCATGCTGCCCGAGTGCGGCCGGGCCGGCTCGGTCTCCGCCGAATGCAGGTATGACCGCATCAGGTCGCCGGCGATCGACCCCGGAATGACAATGAAGAGATACTGGAGATAATACAGTTTGTACGCCCATGGAAACGCCGACTGTGCCCACAACCACTGGTTCCAGCTTCCATCGACGCTTTGCGTGAGGCGGAGAGCAAGGAGAACGCCGAGGATGCCGAGGCGGACCAGGAGCGCATTTCGCGTCCAGAGCCAAATAAGCGATCCGAAGACCGCGGTATTGGCAAGCACGATAATAATGATGTCGCTCCGTCCGACGGAAAATCCGCTCCCGTTCGGATACGTGAGCACGGCAAGCAGCAGCGCCGAACCGCCGTAGCCGGCCGCTTTTACCGCCGCGCGTATCCAGACGGGAACGGATGCCGGCAAACGGAGGAGCATCTGAAAGAGCAGCACGAAACCGAGCATGCCTGTCATCCAATCCAGCCATGTCGGTTCCGGATGCAATGAGTACGGCTTGATATGCTGTATGAAAATGGCAAACCACACGAGCAGGACACCGCGCTGCAGGATCTGGAGCAGGATCTTCCACTGGGGCGCGCCGCTGTCGATTTTTTTCTGCAGCGCGAACGGAAACGCGGCTCCCATGGAAAAGAGAAATAATGGGAACACAAGATCCACCCAGGTAATACCCGGAAGGTTGGGATTAAAAATGAATGCCGGCGGCGGCACCTGCGCGTGATACATCCACGCCGGCAGCGGCACGATATAATGAATGGCGCCCGAGAGTATCATCAAGAGGATCGCCAGGCCGCGCAGGGCGTCCAGCGCATCGGCGCGGCGTTGTGGTGCATTGATCATTTCAGGAACTCCGGAGTACAATTCGTTCTTTGATGTAACACTGATGCTGTTCACAAATGGGACAATCGCCCAGTATTAGTTACCACGATTCATTTCATGACGATCAATTTTCGCGTCTGCGAAAACCCACCCGCCGTGAGTGTGTAAAAATACACGCCGCTCGACATGCGAGAGGCGTCCATTGTCACGCTGTACCGTCCGGCACCTTGCGGCGCATCGACCAGTATCCGCACTTCCCTGCCCATGATGTCGAACACGCGCAGCGTCGCATGGGCGGGCGCCGAGAGCGTGTACGAGATGATGGTCGACGGATTGAACGGGTTCGGATAATTCGACATCAATTCAAAACGCGCCGGGGCTGATTCGCTGCGTTCGGGTGCCGCCGCCACACCCAGCACAGCATCGGGAGACAGCACACGGTTCACCATCACCATCATCGCGTCGGCCACCACATAGCGCCCCGGTTCGAGCTGCGAATTGTCCAACTTCACCACCGTGCGCACGCCGGCCTGCAGCTTCACCGTCCCCACTTTATACCATCCCTTTTTTGTCAGGTCGCTTTGATCCACAATAACGGACATGGAATCGTGATCGGAGTAGAGCGTATAGCGCGCATGCGCGGTCCATGGCGTATTGGGAACACGATAGGCGTAGACGTCATAGTTGGCTGTTGTCGGAACCGTCCACCGATACACAATGGACGCGGCTGTGACCGTGTCGGAGGTTCGCATGACGGCGCCTTTGAATCCCTTCATCTGGTACGGCGACCATGCGCCCGAAGACGAAGCGCCCGGATCATCTTCATTCACGATCAGTGCGGCGGGGCGCCAGGCCGAATGGCCGCGGTCGGGTACGATCGCATGCTGCTTGTAGTATGTCGCCTTCAGCGTGTCGCCGAGCCGATTGTTGTTCTTGCGCAATCCCTCGTAGTAGAAAAACGCCTCGCCGTTGACACCGTTGTCACGATTCGCCTTCACCGCCTGCAGCAGATAGTCGGGCGCCATTACGTATTCCGTCGAACCGGTTCCGAGATTCATGAGAATGCCGGGAAACAATTTCGACTTATTGGCGGATCCCACAAGGCTCAGGGATTGGTACAACTCGTAGGAATAGTCTGCAAACGAGTACCGATAGAGCTGCGGGATGTAGTGGTCGGGAATTCCCATGAGAAGCCAGTTGTATGAGTCCTGCAGGTATTCCTGATAGGACCAGGGGTACTGCGACGGGCTGGAGGCAACGACCAGATGACCGCTTTGTTTTTTGATGAATGTGCGAACGCCGGCATACCACTGATTCATTTTGTCGGCACGCCATCGCATCCACGCCGCGTCTGTGAATACGGACGGCGGTGCGCTTCCCGCATGGTCCGCCTTATAGAGGGCAACGGTGACCGAATCGTATCCGCCCTCGACAGGCATGGCGGGGATCCGGTCCGAAAATTCGACGCCGTCCACATCATACTTCACGATGACTTCTTTGATCAGCGAATTCATAAATGTTTGAACATCCGGGTTCACCGCAGACATCCAGTCGAATCCGTTCTTGTTGCAGATCTGTCCGTCGGCCGAGCGGAGAGCCCACGACGGATATTTCGCAAGGATGTGTCCGCCGCGAGGGAAACTATTGTCCGAATACCATGCGGCGAAGCCGTATTCAAACCAGGGATAGACCTCGATGCCGACGCGGTGCGCCTCGATGACGACACGGTCGAGCGGGTCGCGTCCCTTGAATTGCGCATGGATCGATTGTCCGAACATGCTGTCCATGACGGCGCTTTGATACTGTGTGTAGGCGCCATTCCACACCACGGTGAGAACGGCATTGACACCGATGGAAGCAAGATAATCCATTGCATCGGCGATGTTTTGGTCGGAGAACAGCACATTGCTGTCCACATTCGTCAGTTTCACTCCGCGAAATTCCTCGAGCTGCTGCGGCAGTACAGGCGCAGCGCACAACAACACTGCCGCAAGAAGAGCACAATACGTTCTTGATACCATGAAACTCCCTAATAATTCGCACCGCTTCGCGGTGCAGGCGAGATGCCATCCCGCCCTACTGTGCTGCGATTCCACAACTATTGATCAATGATCCCGAGTGACTGTACAGCGCAGAAATTGTTTTCATGAGCAACCGTTATTTCAACAGCAGCATCTTGCGCGATTGGACGAACGATCCCGCCGTGAGCATGCAAATGTAGACTCCGCTCGAGAGCGCCGACGCGTCGAAGTGCACTGCATACTTTCCCGCAGGCTCGGTTTCGTTGACAAGCGTGGCCACCGTGCGCCCAAGCACATCATGCACGGAGAGCAGCACGGTCTCTCGTTGAGCAAGAGAGTACGACACCGTGGTGGACGGATTGAACGGATTGGGATAAATGCCGGACAATTCACATTTCTCGGGTACGGCGCCGGGTTCGTGAAATTGCCGGTCGACCGAAAGCACAACTTCCGGAGATAAGGCGCGGTTCACCAGCAGCATCACCGCATCGGCGGTGACGTACCGCCCCGGTTCCAGCTTGCTGTTGTCGATCTTCATGACCGGCCGCGTTCCCGCCTCGCGGTACACCGTCCCAATTTTCTGCCATCCTTTTTTCGTGAGATCGCTTTGGTCGACTGTTACCTTTACAGAATCCTTCTGCGAGTAGAGCGTATAGACAGCCTGCTGCGTCCACGGTGTGTTCGGAACGGAATATGCATAGACGTCGTAGTATGCAGCGGTGCTGATGGCGAACGAGTACACAATGGAGGCCGCATTCAGCGTATCGGCGGTGCGGAGGATCGCCCCCTGATATCCCTTCATCGAATATGTCTGCCAAGCGCCCGATGTGCGCGCGTCGGCGTCTGTCTCATTCTGGATCTGCGCCTTCGGTCTCCATAATTTCCCATTGCGATACGGCAGACGGGCAGGCGTTTTATACTGGCCATTCTTGAGGAAAGTGCCGACGCGGTCCGCATTGGCGCGCAATCCTTCGTAAAAGAACTGGCACTCCCCCTTCACGCCTTTGGCGCGATTCGCCGAGATCATCTGCCCAAGGAATGTCGTATCGACAACATATGTTCCGACTCTGGAAAGAATGCCGGCGGCATACGCGGATGGATTCAGCCGTCCGATATCGCTCCAGGATTGATTGAGCGCATACGTGTAGTCGGAAATATTATACTGGTAGAGCTGCGGGATCAAATTATCGGCGAGTCCCAATTGCATCCACTTCTTCGAGTCCTGCAGCAGCTGCGGATAGCCCCAGCTGTTCGGCGTCGGTGCAACAGAAAGGATCATGTTGGCGCTCCGCGCCTTGACTGAATCGCGCAGCGCGGCAAGATACTGCGTCATCTTGTCTGCGCGCCACTGCATCCACGCCGCATTATTATAATCGGTCGGTGGGACGGCTCCGGCATGCTCCGCCTTGTAGATGGCAACGGTCACCGAGTCGTACCCGCCTTCAACAGGCATGGCAGGCAGGCGGTCGTCGCCCTGTATACCGTCGACGTCGTACGTGTCCATCACCTCGGTCAACAGCGAGGTCATGAATCGCTGCGGACCAGGATTGATGGCGGACATCCAATCGAATCCATTGTCGACGACCAACGCACCCCCGCTGGTTTTCAATGCCCATGCGGGATACTTGGCAATGATGTGGCCGCCATTCAAACTGTATGAGGTCGAGAATCCGAATTCAAACCAGGGTATCACTTCAATGCCGTTGCGATGCGCTTCGATGATCAATCGGGATAGAAAGTCGCGGTTGACGAATGGCGACGACGGCAGCACCGCTTCCCCGAATTCCCGTTTCATCACCGGGCTGGGATACAGCGTGTATCCCTTGTTATAGACAACCGGAAAGACGACGTTCACGCCGATCGACGCAAGATAGTCCATCGCATCGATGATGCCCTGGTCCGAGGAAAGGACATTGCTGTCCACGTTCGTTATCCAGACGCCACGGAGTTCATCGGCCACTTGCGCCGTGAGCGTCAGGGAACAACAACCAAGCATACAGAGAACTACAAATCGCTTCACGCCAACTCCATTGTCATTGTGTCACAGAGGGAAAATCCGCATGCTCTTTATACAGTGTTTTGAAAAATGCGGGATATCGTTTCAATCCTTCATAGAAAAAAAATACTTCGCCGCGAATTCCGTTGCGACGGTTTTCTTCGATCATCTGCCGAAGCAATGATTCGGACGGATAGTAGCTGCCGACCTTCAGCAGAATGCCCGGGTAGCAGCGATCGCGTTTGTCCCGATCCACCTGACCGGCGTATATGGCGTGCAGCTCGCTGCAATACGGAGCCATGTCGTAGCGATAGACTTGGGGAATGACAAGGTCCGCATAGCCGCCATTGATCCATGCCGGCCAATCCTGCAGGTACTCTTCCTTGCTCCACGGGTAGATGCTCGGCGCCATCGTGACAAGAATATCGCGGTTGAATGCTTTCACCGTACGATAGAGGCGTTTCATGAATACATTCAACAGATCAGCACGCCACTGCACCCATGCCGTATCCCGGCAGTCGGCCGGAGGGTTGTGTCCGTTGTGGTCCGCACGGTAGAAGCCGACGGTCACACTGTCGTATCCGCTTTCGCTTGGCATCGCCGGCAGACGGTCGTCCCCTTGAATACCGTCGACTGGATATTTTGTCACAACTTCCATGACGAGCGAGATCATAAAATCCTGCACGCCGGGATGAAACCCGTTCATCCACTCAAAGCCGCTCTTCGAGACGAGGCTTCCTTCGGCAGTGCGAGACGCCCACTCCGGTTTCAATCGAATGAGCATCCCGCCGTTTTCCTGGTACGAAGCGGCGAAGCCGAACTCGAACCACGCAATGACCTTGATATGTTTCGCGTGCGCCGCGTCGATCAATTCGCGCAGCGGATCGCGGCCAATGAATTGCGTGTCTATCGCCACGCCGGTCAAGCGCTTCATGATGGCGCTCGGGTAGGTCGTCATCGCCTTGTTCCACGTCACGACAAAGATTGCATTGATGCCGGTTTCCGAACAGAGTGCAACGGCGTCCTCAATGTTTTTTGTGGAATTGAGCACCTTGCTGTCCACATTGGTCAGCCAAACGCCGCGGATGGCCGTCACAGACTCGCCGGCGGCGAGCGATTGAGCGCCGATGCACAGAGCGATCACACATGCAATAAATTTCATAGACATTCCAGTTTAAAATTCCGCCCGCAGTCCGATGCGGAACGAGACGAATTGCATGCCGGCGACATTTTCCAGGTCCAGATCGAGCGTCTGCCACAACTCTCCCACAATGAGTTTATAATCGACTCCAGCCACGAACCAAAGCGGGTCCGCCACCTTCACTGCAATATCCATCCCGACATTAAACGTGCCGTTCCAGTCCGCTTGACGGATGGCAGGCACTGCAAGATCATTGGTTTTCACTCTGTGCCCGGTCGCTGCGCTGTCCACGAAGAGCGAGTCGTAATAGGCGCCGCGCGTATGCACCCAATTCACAAATCCGAAGCCGACGACGGCATGCGATTCAACAGAGGGGCCGCGCAGAAGATTCAGCATGGCTTCGGCGGTCAGGCTTGCCGCGGTGAGCTTCATGGTGAGCTTCGTCAGCGGTACGGCGTAGTGCTCTGCTGCCGTTCCCTGTCCCAGCGTCACGGTCTTATGAAGCGCGTCGGTGTTCAACGTGTTGAGCTCAAAATATTCGAATTTACCCACCCATGTCCACTGGCTGCTGACCTCCCCGCCGGCATAGGCCATGCCGCCGAACGATCCGAGAAAACGGTCGTGAAGCGAACCGATCGGCAGATTGTACACGGTTCCCGCACCGACGATTGCCGGACGCACCTGCGCACGCAGCGGGTGCACTGAAACGGCGCAGAGAACAAAAAGCAGCATGCGGGCTGCTGCGGTATTGCAACGTAGGGTCGAGTTGTGCATTTTCATTTCCGATTTTGTTCCTGTGTGCATGCCGGGATTGACGATTTCAATACAGAAAATCAACACCGAGACGGACATCCATTTCATTTTCGAAAGGGAAGGCGGCATAGGCGGCTTGATTCACCGAGGAGACATACTGCGTATATTTGGCGGCGACAGAGACATCGACATCCGAGAACACCCGGTATTGCAGCATGCATCCTATGCCGGCATGAACGATCGTTCCTTTTTTCGCCGGCGCAAAGTTGCGGAAATTGTATGTGAACGAATAATTCGCAGCCGCAAATGTTTTTGTCCATGTCTCGTCCGCATACAATCGGCGTGTGTAGAACGACACACCACCCGCCACCGACGGCGTGATCACGAATTTTTCCGCGGGGACGAACGCATAGTCGAGATGAAGGGCCACGGGAATGAGATCCATTTTTTGCACGGATCCGATGACCGATGTCAACGACGGGTCCGCCCGCATGTCCGCCTGGATCTTGTTCAGATACCGGTCGTTCCAGAACGACCAGCCCCAGCCGACCAGCTGATCGGTCTGGTCGATCGAGTACAGCACGTATCCGCCGCGAATGCCGATGGACACGCGTTCGGCAAGCGCATAGGTAATATCCACGCCGCCGCCGACACCGTTGATGTGCTCCACGGCCAGGCGTTTCGCGAAGGGATTCGCGTAGTGCGTATACACCTCGATCGCCTTGAGCTGCGCGGCGGCGTTGATGGACATCAGCAGCGTTGCACACAACAGCGCCGCTGGAAGAATGCGTCGTGCCGAGATCCGTGTCATGGTATGGAACGGGAGGATGTTCAATTGAACCCCACTTGAAGAGTCATTCGTAAAATTGTGCCGAGACGGCCATAATCGGAGTATGCCAGATCGAGCGTCACGGGCATGGGCAAATGGGGATTCAACCCGAGACCTATGCTGTACGATTCTTCATCGTAGAAAAATTTATACCCCGCGCGAAGCGCGATCGTGTTCTGCCAGCTGTATTCCGATCCGATGTTCACCTTTTCATTCCCGTCGTTCGGATGGCGGGCTTCTGCCATCAGCGTGAGCCGGTGGTCGGACGATGCATTGCCAAACGCCTCGACAGCCATGCCGAGTTTGAACACGGCGGGCATCTTGAATTCGTCGTTGATGAATTTTGCATTGACGCCGAAATTTTGTATGGCCGCAGCGATCCTCATCGTGCCGAGGCCCGTGTTATAGAGGACGCCCGCATCGAGCACAACATTGCTCGCCTTATACACGTCGATTCGTTCCTGCACGTACTTGATCGTCGTGCCGAACGAAAATTGATCGGTTAGCATGCGGGAATACGTGACGCCCAGCGCCGTCGCGTTCGCGTTGAACGTGCCGACAACATCGTACACCTGCTGGTTTGCCGCAACGACCGTACGGGGCATGGCCCCGTAATCGAACAGCACCAACCCGACGCCGATAACGCCGGCATCGGTCTTGATGGCGAAGCTGGAGCTGTAGTTTTTGATCTCCGCAAACCACGGAGCGTAGGATGCGGAGAACGATTGCTCCTGCATGGTGAACCCGAGGGCTGCGGGATTATTGAAGACCGCCGATGAATTCTCATCTGTCAAGGCAAGGGACGCCTCGCCGAGGGCCGCCGTTCGCGCAGCGGCGGGCACTTCAAGAAAGATGAACCCGGCCGTCGCTGTTTTCTTGAACTCCTGCGCCTGCACACGCGTTGATACCAGCACGAGGAGTGATGCAATGAGTATTTTTGATGTGTGTCCCATACTGAGTCTGTTCGCCTGCATGGTGTTTAAAAAATGAAATCGTTGTCCGCTCTCTGCGCCCTAGCGGACAATTGCGAGCTTGCCGGTCTTTGTACCCGCCGGCGATTCAAGATGATAGACATAGATACCGCTCTTCACGAATTGGCCGAAATCCGTGACCTGATCCCACGCTACGATGGATCCGACATCGCTGCCGACTGTGATCGTCTTTACCAGATCGCCGCGCACCGAGTAGATCCGTATCGTGCAGGGATTCGGAATATTCACGAACTGGATATTGTCCCCCGCACCCGGCTGCGATGAACCGGCACCGATGACGAACGGATTCGGCACCACGAGCACATCGTTCACCGATTGCGTCGGAGGCAATGTGGCAACGAAAGGATTTGCAGTCCGATTAGCGAAGATCGACGTCTCCATTGGCGCAATGTTTGTCAGCGTCTGCACACCGGTCCATACGGTGCGAATGGTGTTGAACGCTGTCAGCGCATAATAATATCCTTTGCCGATGCTGATCGAGGAATCGACGTATGTATAGCGAGTGCCGACGTAGTACCGGGCATCGGCCTTTCGCACCGTATCCACGATAGTCCATGGCCCGATGGGCAGGTACCCCGATCGGTAGACGATGTAGCCGGCAAGATTTTTTGAGCCGTCATACGCGTCGGGAAGTGTTTCCGCTTCGTTCGTCCAGCTGATCACATTCGCCACGCGGCGGCTCCCCCTGTTATAGTCGACCGCGAATTTCGGAGCAGCGGGGGGATTGGGATGTGAGTAGAGGTTGTCGAATGTGAACTGCGCACGCGTGACCGTTGCATTGAACGCCTTGCGTGCGTCTGCAGCCATGGCGCTCGCCGTGTTGTTCTTCGGGTCGATGGCACGACTGTACTCCACGCCGTCCACCGCTTCGGCGACAACGATGCGAATGGAATCGCCCGGCAGAATGTTCCAGGGACCGAGGGACATCAGCGACCACATGCGCGATCGTTTCATGAAGAGCGTGTCGCCCGAGCTTGCGACAAAATGATAAGTGTTGCGTATGTCCTTTAACACGGCATACATCGGCTCCGGCAGCGAGGGAATGTTGGTGAACGGCCCCAGGTCGCGGGTGTTGTCGGCCGCAGACCATCCGTATTGAGAAACACCGTTGACTATGCCATTTTTGTTCTTCGTCGCAGACAGGAGCGAAAATCCGGCAATGGCCGGTGCAAGATATTCGCCGGTGGGCGTTCCGTTGACGATCGGCCCCATGGACGCGGCCAGTCCCATCTCCTCGTTCACTCCGCCTGCGGTCGTGGGATCGTCGACGGCTCTTCCCAGAATTGTCCTGCGCGCGGCATCGTAGGTAAACTGCGTATTGCGGGCGCCCGGCGTGAGCGATGGATTCAGTACGGTCCACTCGCGCGAATTGCAATGAATGCCGTACGTCAGCATCGAATAAAAATCGTAGAGCGTATCGGCGACAAACCTGCCCGCCGGCGCGGCAGCCCGCACTTCTGCGGAAATATTCTTGATCACATAATCGACGATCACGTAATTTTCATCCGTTTTCGAACCGCTCCATTGATGCACCGTCCTCGTCACACGGACCGGAAGCATCACCTTGTACATTTCTATATTCTTGTCCGTGTAGTTTTTGTTGTATTCCCACACCGTCTTGAACACCTGCTCTCCGCTGTGCGCGTCGGATTGCACCCAATAGTTGGCGCCGGTCGGATAGACCTCTTTGTTGGTCGTCACGACATACTTCGAATTTGCGCCGTCTGCAATGGAACTCGCAGAGATGGCCCAGTCATCCACCGTAATGACGCTGTCCTTGCTCCACTTGGCGCCCACATACATGCCGCCGGACACCAGATACGACGCCGACCCTCCGAGATTGTCGTTGATCAGGCTCGGATCGAAGCCGGGCCAATCCAGCCCGACTCCCTTCTTTCCCCAATCTCCGAAGGGCGGGCCCGATTTTCCGTACGAGTAGGACTGCCACAATTTTCCCCGGTTGAGCACCATCAGGGCGGAGCTCTGCACTTGTGCCTGCACTTCGCACAGACACATCGCCGCGATCAGCACCAGGGCGATATAATGTTCATTGAGTTTCTTCATGGCATCAGGTTCATTCGTGACAAAGGTGAAAATATTCGTTCAATTGAATCCGACACCCAGCGTGAAAAAGATCTGGCGCGGAATATTGCGATACGCGGCGTACGACGCAACGACATAATCGATCCTCGTCGGATCCGTTGCCGGGTCGGCGATGGTGACCCCGCGCTGCACCCAGTCCGCCTGGTCGCTCGCGTTGGCCGGCGGCGTCAGCCATTTGTTGTCGAACAGATTCATCACGCGGATGCCGATAAGAATTTTGGCACCCCCGGTTTCGATGCTCTTCGAAAAATTCACATCCACGTTCGACTCGATCGGATAGCGCCGGTTATACACTGCGTCGCGGAGCGAAAAATCGGTGATGTACGTATACGGCGTGCCGGATTGCGCCGTATAGGTCATGCTCACATTCGAATTTTGGAGCAGCCTCACCCCGAACAGATCGAGTCCTTCTCCGTTCGCCCAGCGGTACTGGACCAGGCCTCTGAGATTATGCGTCCGGTCCCACGGCGAAATAAATTCTCCGGTATAGTTGCGCGTCGAAAAATTGCGAGAGTTGTCGGGATAGATGATGTTCGATCCGTAACTGCCCGAAGTTGTCTGCGACAGACTGTAGCTGAGACGGTACGACCAATGATCGATCGTGATCGTCTCGAATGTCGCCTCAAATCCGATCGTCGAACCAAATCCATTGTTGGCATAGGTGGAATAGGAATCCAAGAGTTCATTGGCGTTCGAAAACCCGACAAAATGCTGCCGCGATCCCGTGTACGACGCCACACTTTGCGATCCGATCTGCGAAGTCCTGTCGTTATAATAGAGCACGAAGTCCGATCGGAATTCGTCGCCGATCGCCTGCTGCACACCGATCTCGTAGTTGATGGTTTTTTTCGGTTCCAGATCGGAGTTCCCCATGCCGTTCCATCCCTGGTATGTCATATTGGAAAGGGCCTCGCTGAATGTCGGCATCGACGCGAAGTGGCCGTATTGGATCCGTAATGCCGTGCTCGCGCCGACAGGAAATGAGATTCCGAGGCGCGGCTGCAGCACGAATTTCGTTTCCGAATCCACGGTCTCCGGATTTCCGACACTCGAGGTCCCGTCCGTGCCCGGATACAGGAAATTGAACTTATCCTTCGGCACGCGCGAATGAAAGTTGTACACCTCGCCGCGCAAGCCGATGTTGGCGATCATGCCCGAGTATTCCATTTTGTCCTGCACATACACGGCGGCATCCAGCGGATACGCGCGGTAATATTCGGCGAAGCCGTTCCTCGCCACATAGGAATCAGCCTGATAGCTCCCATACACGCCGGTATTGATCATATCGTAGTAATGCACGGCGAGGCCGGTCTTCAGCAGATTGGACGGCGAGAGTTGATTCGCATAATCCGTTTTGAGACTGTACGTCTCGGTCCGGCTGTCCTGATACCAATTGGTACTGACGCGTTCGAGCGGTGTAAAATAATTCGACTCCCACCACGTGCCATTGCGAAGCACAGTGCCGCTCACGTCGCCGGCACTGTCCAGTCGGTCCACGATCTGTGAATAGCCGGGCAGGTAGATGTACGGCAATTCATAGCGCTCCTGCTGATGCGACAGATTCACGTCCATGAATGAATTCGCATTGAACGTGTGCACCCAATCGACCGACTGCGAAATCGTTTGCTCGCTGCGGACGGCGTCGTAATTGATGTCGTATTTTCTGGATTGGTTCGGCGGCGATCCGTTCAACCCCGACCAGCGAATATCATCCGAGCCGTCCCACAACCCGCCAAGATAGTTCTGATAAATCCCCATCACTTTTATTTTGTTGTTCGGGATCGGCTGGTATGTGACACTCAATACATAATTTTGCATCGTCTGCACTTTTTCCGGCGACGGCAGGCGTGTAGGGTTACGTTTGTATTCGCCCGAGAGATAAAACTTGAGCAGGTTGGGATCGCTTCCGAGCGGACCGCCGAAGCCGAACATGTAGCGCTGATAGGCGTATTTGCGGTAATCATACACGCCCAGCACGTTGTCGTCGCCCGGCTCGTGGTTTTTTACCCACGTGTCGTGCGCCCAGGCGATTTCACGGTCGACGATCTGATTGTACTTTACCGTATCCGTGTTCTTCAGATATCCGTAGCGCACGTCGAGCTGCAGTTCCTGCGCAATGCTTGCCTTGTTCGCCATCCATTTGTCCAGCGTTCCCCATTTCGTCCATTCATAATTCGAATGGTCGTACAAATAATCGCCGTAATGATATTGGCCCGGCGGCCGGTATTCCACGCGAAATTCTCCGGTCAATTTCGGAGCCCCTTCCTTCATCGCCACCTTCACCACGCCTGCCTGCGCATTGCCATATTCCGCCGAGAATCCGCCGGTGATCAGCTCCATCTGCTGCACGCCGATCGGATTCACGTCGTACTTCCACGAATTGTTCGCCTTGTCTGCCCCGAACTCACCTGGCGCACTCGTGTTGGATGTGACCTGATCGACACCGTTGATCTGAAAATTCAATTCATACGAGCCCGAGCCGCGGACCGAATATTCTCCGGAGGCGCTTTTTTGAAAACCGGCATACAGATCCATTGCGCCGCGCAATCCCTCGATGGGCGCTGCTCCGATCTGCGAACTTTCAATCGTTGTCGCTGTGGACGTGCGGTCTCTGATCACCGGCTGCTTTTTCGCCAGAATGACAACCTGATTGAGTTCGATGGACGCATCGCTGAGCTGAAAATCGGCTGTCGTCGTGCGATCGATAAAAATATCGACATGCTGCTGCGTCACCGTCGCATAGCCCAAAAGGCTGGCCCGTACATTATAACGGCCTGGCGGTACGTTCAGTATGGTGTAGCGGCCGTTGATGTCAGACACCCCGCCGATCGTCGTCCCAACAAGGACAATGTTTGCGCCGATCAACTGCTCTTTCGTTTTTCCATCGGTGACGACGCCGACAAGTTTACTCGTTTGTCCGAAGGCGTTGATGCCGACTAGCAGCGTCATGACAAGCGCCACTGCATAATATGTATGTCTGTTCATGATGAGCACGGGTTTCGTTTCCGCGAAAAGCACTGGTGAGTGTGCGGAGTGCATCGAGGATTAAATGCTTCGGTTGATGTCTCCGTCCAGCGAAAGCGGATAGTGCCGCCGTCCGATTGCGCTGGTGCGTCCGTCATTAAAAAGCCCGTTTCCATGCGGCGAAACGGGCTCGGTACGTCCGATTATTTTTGCAGGATCATTTTCTTTGATACACGGGACACGGGCGTCGTCAGTGTATAGAAATAAATGCCGGTGGGAACGGAGCCCGCATTGAACACCACGGCATGATTGCCCGCGCTGCGATAGTCGTTGACAAGCGTTGCGACCTCGCGTCCCAGCAGATCGGTCACGACCAATTTCACTTCGGCGCCACGCGCCAGCGTAAATTTAATGATCGTCGACGGGTTGAACGGATTGGGGTAATTCTGCGAGAGAACAAAATTGAGATCCCCTCCGGCGCTTTCGTTGTTCACGCCCGTCGCGGCATTCTTAAAAATAAACGCGCAGCGCATGTAGCGGTCCACCACATAGGCGGTCTTGCGGTCTTTGGTGATAGCGATGTCGCTGGGCCCCGAGAACGGCGCGCCTTTGGGGTCCGGGTTATCGCCGCTGGTCTGGCTCGGCAGATCATACATCGCCTGTGCGTTCACTCCATCCACGATAAACCCTTTCACCCATCGACGCGTCGTATCGACACCGGCAACCCAGAGAATGCCTTTGGCATCGACGGTAATCCCGTACGGGATGCTGTTGCTGAACGACAGGAAGCTGTCGAAATCGGTTACCCGGCTCGGCACATAATCGATCGGCTGAACCTGGGTTCCACCCATCCACACGGCGATACCGCCCGTCTGCTGCAGATTGGAGAGCGAATTCCGGGACGTATAGAGAGGCGTTTTTTTATTGTAATAATCGCCGCCGGGAATGATCGCAACATCGCGGATCAAATCCAGCCCGCTGGACTGGGCGCCGCCAGGTTCCACGGCGTTGCTGAACACCGACGTGTTGCTGGTGTCCGGGCTGTTATAGGAACCATGCCCGGATTTTGCGAACTTGTACCCGAAATTGTACCAGCGAATGGACGTGCCAAAATCGACGCCTGTCACCATCATCGAATCCTTCGTCATTTCGGCGCCGTTGATAAATGTGCCGTAGCCGCTGCCCGCAATATTGAAACCGTAGCGCTCCACAGTGGTTGTGTCGGCGTTCTTGTAATAGTACGCCGCCGCCAGCGTGTTCGGCTTCGTCTTCGGATAGGGCTGCGACGCAGTGACGATCAGATCGTTCCCGAGGGTTGTAATGCCGCGGAGCGCACCGATATTGCCCTTCGATGTGTCCGAATCGCCGTTCAAATTATAATCCACCATTTTTTTAAAGACGCTGTCGCCGGCATTCGCATAAAAAATGGCATTATGAGCATTCGCATCATCGGCGTTCGACGAGATCACATAGAGGCGGCCGCTGCTGTTCACCGTGCAGAGATACGGTCGCGCGGCAATGCTGTCGGCAACCGGAAATTTTATTTTCCCGGCATACGACCAAGGATTCACTTGAGCTTCCATTCCCTGCACGGCACAGAGCAATAACACAACGCGTACAATTTTGTTCATAACTGCCTCATGATGATACTTGGATGATAGTGATCTGCACTGCGCACCATACGCACGCCGTCGATCGAGATGCTCCCGGCCGCGCCGCGCGTACTCTGTCGATGAAAAAGTGCACATTCCGGTGCTCAAATTCTACTACATCATGATGTAGTATTTTTTGCTCCGTTCTTTGAGTATACTTGTACCCGTGAACATCTACCGGCAGCCGCCCAAGGGGACTACACCCTACGTGATGAAAAAGGTCTTTCAGAATGGAACTGTTACAGGTAATACTGCTCATAGCATTTTTCTTGATAATGGCGGTACTGATGTTTCTGAGGAAACTTCCCGCAATTATCGCTCTGCCGATCATGGCCGTCCTCATTGCCTTGACGGGCGGTGTCTCATTGATGGATACGATCCGTTTTGTCGTCGGAGCGGGGTCCTTGAAACTCTCCTCTGCGTATACCATTTCCATCTTTGGAAGCATGCTGAGCGTGCTCCTGCAGAAAACCGGCGTCGCCGAAAATTTCATTAAAAAAGGGGCTGAACTTTCAGGCGATAATCCCTGGATCATCGCTGTCGTCATGCTCTCCCTCATTATCATCCTGTTCAGCACGCTCGGCGGATTGGGCGCCATCATTATGGTCGCGACGATCGTTCTTCCTATCATGTCCTCGGTGGGAATCGGTCCGCTGACGACGGCTGGAATTTTTCTGTTCGGTTTAAGCATCGGCGGTCTCCTCAATGTCGGAAATTGGGCTGTGTATATTTCAGTGATGGGATTGACGGTCGATCAGATCCGGCCCTTCGCGTTAGTGATGTTCGGCATCTCGTTCATCACGGCCCTGGCCTATATCACCATTCAATTATACCGCGACGGGAATAACATAAACATCAAAAAAATACTTATCGGTAACGTCCTGGTGTTCGCGGTCCTAGGTATCATCCTCTATACCTACTCTGTGGTGATCGACGCTGCGCTCCGGAACACCGTTCTCCACCTGCTGTCGTCGACCGGCGAGATCGTTACATGGCTGATCACGGCCTGCATCGTACTCCTTTTTGCCGCGGCCATTGTCCGGCTCATATTGCGGAAGAACGAACACTCGCAGGGAGTTCATTGGATCACCATTTTTGCGCCGGCAATTCCGTTGCTTCTCATCCTTCTGTACAATATGGATTTCATCGCTTCATTCGTGGCCGGTCTCCTTTTTACGTACATTGCCACCTATAAGAAAGGCCGATTGAACGTCTTCATCCAATCGGTGTTCGAAGGCGGAGCCGTTGTGATGCCCGCGGTCGCATTGATGTTCGGCATTGGCATGCTCCTTGTTGCGATCATGGGACCCGGCACTGCGATCGACGCCTATCCCAACGGATGGCCGGTCCTTCTCATTCTCAAACCGCTGATGATGAACATCGTGCCGACAAATCCGCTTCAATATGTGTTCATTTTTACGCTCGCCGCGCCGCTGGCGCTCTATCGGGGTCCGCTCAACGTGTGGGGCATGGGATATGGATTAGCGGCAGTGTTCCTCGCCAGCGGATTAAATCCCGGCGCCGTCATGGGACTGCTGCTCAGTGTCGGTCAGATCCAGGGGGTCAGCGATCCGACGAATACGCAAAACGTCTGGCTGGCGAACGAAATGAGAATCGATGTCCAGAAAATATTGTGGAATACAATTCCGTACACATGGATTCTTGCACTGCTGGGATTAATCGTGTCTGCGTTCATGTTTATGTGACATCACAAAATGACTATGAAACGAAAAATTAAAATAGGCATCGATGTCGGCGGAACATTCACACATGCCGTTGCGATCGAAATTTCGAACTTCGAGATCATCGGCAAGGCATGCGTTCTGACAACGCACACGGCAACCGAAGGCGTCGCCCACGGCGTCGTCGAATCGATGCACAGGCTTCTCGCATCGGCACGAATCGAGCCCGATGAAGTCATCCTCATCGCACACTCCACCACGCAGGCGACGAATGCGCTGCTCGAAGGGGACGTTGCAACGGTCGGTATCATCGGCATGGGCAAAGGCCTTGAAGGCCGGCGGGCAAAATCGCAGATCAACCTGAAGGACATCGAACTCGCGCCCGGAAAATTTCTGCATACGCATTTTCACTTCATCGATACCACCAGGCAGCTCACCGAAGCCGCCGTGTCTCTTGCGATCCAACAAATGACCGACGCCGGCGCCACCGTGATCGTTGCATCAGAAGCATTCGGTGTGGACAACATGGCGAACGAGGATCGTGTCGTCGGCATCGCCGAATCGATGGGACTGAAAGCGACAGCCGCCAGCAGGATATCGAGACTGTACGGATTGAGGGTCAGAACACGCACGGCCGTCATCAACGCAAGCATGCTTCCGAAAATGCTCGAAACAGCCGTCATGACCGAGGAAGCCGTCCGAAAGAGCGGTATCAATGCTCCGTTGATGGTAATGCGATCCGATGGCGGCATCATGGACATCAGGGAAATGCATAAGCGCCCGATCCTTACCATGCTCTCCGGACCCGCCGCCGGTGTTACCGCTGCATTGATGTACGCAAAAGTGTCGGATGGTATTTTTCTTGAAGTCGGAGGAACCTCAACGGATATTTCCGTCATTAAAAATGGAAAGCCGCAGCTCAAGAGCGCGCAGATCGGCGGACATCGCCTCTACGTGCACACGCTCGACGTCCGCACGCTCGGCATTGCGGGCGGATCATTGGTTCGTCTTCACGACAATAAAATTGTGGACGTTGGTCCCAGAAGCGCGCATATCGCCAATTTACAGTACATCGCATTCACTGACACGGCAAATTTTCAACACTGCAACATCGAGAGCATACAGCCTCTTCACGGCGACCCCGATGATTATCTCGCCGTTTCGGTCAAGGGACATGACGAAAAATTTGGGCTCACACCCACCGATGCATCCAATTATCTGGGACTCGCAGCCGTTGCAGGGCATGGCCAAGCGAATCTCCGCACGATCCGTCATTTCTTCGATATCTTTTCCAAAAAAATCAATACACAGCCCAAAGCCATTGCCGAACAGATATTGACAATCGCGGCGGAAAAAATCAAACCGATCATTCACCTGTTGGCACGTGAATATAAACTGGATTCGGAGATGATCCGGTTCGTCGGCGGAGGAGGAGGCGCTTCGGCGCTGGTGCCGTACGCGGCGCACCATATGCATCTTCAGCACACGATCGTCGATAATTCGGAAGTGATCTCCGCAATAGGAGCAGCGCTGGGAATGATCCGGGACTCCATCGAACGAACGATCATCTCCCCCACCGAATCCGATATCATTGCATTGCGTCAGGAAGCAATGAACTCGGTCATAGGGATGGGAGCCATCCCGGATACCATAGAAGTGAGCATCGAAATAGACAGTAAGAACAAAAAAGTGACCGCCTCGGCTATGGGCACCAGTGAACTGCGCACCAAAGACATCGATATTCAAAAATTATCGGAGGACAAACTCATCACCATCTGTATGGCATCGCTGCGGACAGAGAAAGAGAATGTCTCCGTCGCCGGACGAACGTCATTCCTCTACGCAATGGTTGCCACGGACATCCGAAAACGATTCTTCGGCCTCATCACAATGCGGACCCAGCACGCGCGCGTGATTGATAAAGAAGGAACGATCCGGCTGCAGATCAAAGAGTGCATTGTCGACTCCGTTCAACCCGGTGCGGTAAAATCGAAAATAACAGAAATGATCGAAACACTGACGACGTTCGGCGACGCCGGCGCGCTGGTACCAAATATTTATCTTCTGGTCTCGGCAAAGGTCGTCGATCTGACGGGTCTCATCAAAGAATCGCAAATCATGGCATTGGTGGATCTTGAGCTGTCAAAAGTCCTTCCCGACGAAGAGATCGTCGTCATCGCCTCACCGAAACGATAACCCATGGCGGATCGATGAACCATTCTGTTTATGATTATATTGTCCTCGGGGCGAGCATACCGGGGATCGTGTTTGCGATCAAAAAATCGCTCCTCGGACACCGGGTGCTGTTGACTGCCATGTACGGATTTCCGGGCGGAAGCATCACCGAAAATTTGAATTGCCGTCAGGAAATTGACGAGAGCGGATTACAGGGAATCGCCGAAGATATCTATCAGGCGATGTCACCCGATCTGTTCGAACGGTCGATAGTAAATCCCGAATCCTTAAAATATATTCTTCAGCACACGCTGGAAAACAGTTCCGTGGACCTGTATTTTCACGTCCTGCCCAAAAAGATCGACGTTGTGAGCACCGGAGTCGTGGAACTCTCCTTCCTCGCCAAAGAAGGAATAACGGCGCGCAGGGGGAAAAAAGTGGTCGATGCATCGGACACATTGTATGGCGCCATGCTGCTCGGCAGAAACCGAACGCTGCGAGAGACGACCGTCGATTTTTTTATCACCCGGCCGGCGGATGAAAATTTTTTATCCTTTGAAAAGATACGGCACGCAGTTAAATTATCGGATGGACGATACTGGATATCGCTGCATCTGGCGACGCACGATGATCTTTTTGCGGAGAACGACACGCATGCTCTGCTGGATACGTTCCGGGGAATACTGGAAAATTCCAACAGCAGAATCCATGTGCTGCCTCTCGGCGCCCATGCCATATTCGAGCTGGAATCGTCCACGGCACGCACTGATGCTTTCGCGACCATCGACGACATTCTCGGATGTTCGTGTGAACCATCGCATCAGTTTCTGAGGGGATCGTTGATGGACGCGGCACACGTACATTTTTAGGAACTCGCTGCCGTTGCATTAGTGCGCACGTAGGTTGCTTCATAGGTAGCATTATTAATTGGTGACGACTCAGCGTCATCTATAATCCCTGTCATTCTGAAGGAGCGAAGAGGCCATGGGAATGAATGAAGTTTTTCATACGCTTAAGAACGGATTAATCGTTTCCTGTCAGGCGGAAGGCGCATCCCCGTTCAATTCTCCGCAGGGGGTGACGATGTTTGCCCTTGCCGCGGCGTCCGGAGGCGCTGCCGGAATACGCTCGGAAGGGGTCGAGAAGACGGCAATGATCCTCAACACGATACAACTGCCCGTGATCGGCCTGGTCAAATCGTCCTTCGACGACGGCTGTGTGCGTATTACAGGTTCATTCAAAGACGTGGAAGACCTTGTTGCCATCGGGACGACGATCATCGCAATGGATGGAACATTCCGGAAGAGAGAGAATTGTTCCGGCCCAGAGTTTATCGCAGCGGTGAAAAAACAATACGACTGTATCGTGATGGCGGATGTCGCCACCGAAGAGGAAGCGCTCGCGTGCGCGTCGGCAGGGGCCGATTGCATTTCCACAACGTTAAGCGGATATACTCCGGAGACGCGGCACAAGAGTGCCCTGCCGGATTTTGACCTTTGTGCGACGCTGGTCAAAACACTTTCCATTCCGGTCTTTGCCGAAGGCCGGATCACGACGCCCGCGATGGCGGCAACAATGAAATCACTCGGCGCGTGGAGCGTTGTTGTCGGCTCGGCCATCACACGGCCCGCCGACATCACCCGATGGTTCATTCACGCGCTCAACGAATAACCTGCGCCCCCGATCATACCCATGACAGTACTTTCCGAATATGATGTTATCGTTGTCGGCGCCGGAATCGCCGGCATCAGCGCCGCCGTTAAAGCAGGACGATCGGGGTGTTCCGTACTCTTGATCGAACAGTATGGGTTTGTGGGCGGCATGTCCACCGCCGGCATGGTGTCCCCATTCATGAAACACGACGTGAACGGCGACGTGCTGGTGCGGGGTGTGTTTGCAGAGATTGAAACGGAGATGAGAAAACAGCATGGCATGATCGACAACGGTTTTTATGCGCACTCCTTCCGGTCCGCATCCTACCATCTGTTACAAGAGGCCGGCTGCACCGTCTTGCTGCATTGCGTCGTTGCCGATGCGGCGATGAAGAACGGCACGATGGAATCCGTGACAGTCTTCGCTGCCGGGGCCGAGATCCTGATCAAAGGAAAGGTGTTCATCGATGCCTCCGGCGATGCCCAGCTGCTTTTTCTTGGCGATCTCCCGTGGGTCAAAGGGGACGAGAAGAGCGGACTGCTCCAGGCGCTCACACTGTTTTTTCGCATGGGTAATATCGATCTTGACAAGGTCGCCGCCTACGCCGCACACAACAAAGCCGATTTTTTCGAGTGGATGGACTTTACGTTCGATCCGACGAGGATCATGTCGGTCGCCGGATATTTTGCAGCAGTGAACAAAGCGATCCGTGAACATCGGCTTGCTCCGGATGTGCAGTACATTTTTTTTACGACGCTTCCGGGATCCGGCGAAGGCTCGTTCAACACCTCCAATATTCTGAACCTGGACGGATCCTCATCACAGGATCTGACGAGAGCGGAACTGGCCGGCCGGAATCAAGTTCATCAGATTGTGACCCTGCTGAAAAACGAGATCCCGGGATTCGAAGATTCATATCTCATCGAGACGGCTCCCCAGGTGGGCGTCCGTGAAACCCGCCGTGCCGTCGGCGAGTATGTCGTGACCGGAGAAGATATCACACACGGTGCCAAATTCGACGATGCGATCGCCCGCGGTTGTTACGGCATCGATATTCACGGCCAGAAAGGCGAGAGTAGTATAATGGAGCATCTTGCCGAAGGGATGTATTACGAGATCCCAATGAGGGCTCTGCTCGTGAAAAATTCGGACAACGTGCTGGCCGCCGGCAGATGCATCTCCTCCACGCGTGAAGGCCACAGCGCATTGAGAATACAACCGACCTCCTCGGCGACAGGCGAAGCATGCGGCGCCCTGGCTGCAGCGGCGGTGGCCTCGGGCCGATCGGTCAGGGATGTCGACTACGGCGAAGTTCAGGATCGCGTTCGATACAATATTTCCAAACGATAACAATCAATGCCGGACAGGCTCTTTCAACAATATTCCGGTGCACATTCATCACCATTCATTCTATACTTCCGTCCATGATCAACAACGCATACGGCTATTTCACCGACGACCACAGAGAATTTGTCATAACCGATCCCCGCACTCCGCGCCCATGGTTCAATTACATGTGGAATGAACATTACGGCGGCTTGGTCTCTCATACCGGAGGCGGATTCAGTTTCCTCGATTGCCCGCGTGATAACCGCATCACGCGCATGCGCTATAATTGTCTTCCGTGGGACCGCCCCGGGCGTTATGTGATCGTGAAAGATGCCGCCTCCGGCCGTTCGTGGTCGCTCAGCTGGGCGCCGACGATCGATCTGACATACGATGTCTACGAATGCAGGCACGGGCAGGGATATACGACGATCATCACCGAGATAAACGGAATTCGGGGAGAACTGACATACTTCGTTCCCACGGATGTGAATGCGGAAATATGGAAAGTCCGCTTGACGGATCTCTCGGGCAGGGACCGATTGTTGGAAGTCTATTCGTTCACCGAATTAATGATGGGCAACGCGTTGAACGACATCATTAACCAGCCGAACGACAAGCATTTTACCGACATCCATTTCGACAAGGAACACGAAACGTTGGTTTCGACGCGGCGATACTGGGTGTTGAACAAAAAAGTCTCCGTTGTTCAGCCGAATATCGACTGGAAATATACGCTCTATTTCACCACGACGCTTCCCGTCACCGGGTTCGATGGAAGCCTGGACAAGTTCATCGGCCGATGGAGATCGGAAGCCAACCCGATCGCGATCGAAACCGGAACGATGAACAATACAGAGATCACCGCGGGCGATCCTGTGGCGGCTCTTCAGTCGAAACTTGTATTGGGCGCGAACGCGTCCGTCGATTTTGCGACGATCCTCGCCATCATTCCCAAAAGCCAGGAGCAGCCGTTCGAGTTCGCGCGATGGAATGAATTGAAAAAGATGGAAACGATCCATGCGAAGCTCAACTCGGTTCATCAGCATTGGAATGACTACCTCGGCCATGTGAAGGTTGAAACGCCCGACGAAAAAATCAACGCGATGATGAATGTCTGGAATCAATATCAATGCGCTGTCACGTTCGACATGGCCCGGAATTCGGGATATTACCATGGCGGACTGCTCTTCGGCACCGGTATGCGCGATCAGTTCCAGGATATCCTCGGCATGGTGATCGCCAATCCCGAGCGTGTGCGTGCGCGATTATTGAATGCGCTGCGCTTCCAGTTCAGGAACGGTTCGACACTCCATAATTTTTTCAAAATGACGGATAGCGGTGAAAAGACCAACCACTCCGACACTCCCTTATGGATCCCATTCGGCCTGATCGAATATCTGAACGAGACAGCCGACTTTTCCATTCTGGAAGAGGTTGTCACCTATTACGACGAAGGATCGGGAACGGTGTACGAGCATCTCGTGGCAGCGCTGGACTTTGCGATCTCCGCTACGACCGAACGCGGGCTTCCGAAAATAATGAATGGCGATTGGAACGATACTCTGGACCATATCGGTCCGCTCGGCAAAGGCGAAACCGTGTGGGGCGCATTCTTCCTCGCATACATGCTCAAAAAGACATTCGACCTTCTTGACCATCGCAACGACACTGAGACCCGGCAGCGCTGGGAATCGTTCTACCATACGTTGGAAACGGTGACGAACGACGTGTGTTGGGACGGCGAGTGGTACCTGCGCGCATTTCGCGACAATGGAGAACCTGTCGGTTCCCACACCCATGCGCAGGGAAAGATCTTTATCAATGCACAGACATGGTCGGTGATCTCCGGCCTTGCTCCGAAAGAACGGGCGGACATGGCGCTGGCATCCACAAAAAAATATCTCGGGACGCCGTATGGCATTCAGATCGTCTGGCCTTCGTTTACCGAGGTCGACGACTCCATCGGGCTGATCAGCAGATGTGTGCCGGGAAAAAAAGAAAACGGCGCCGTCTTCAATCATGCGTCGTCGTGGTTCATTCTCGCATCGATCATCAATGGCGACGTCGAGTCGGCATTCGATTGTTACACAAAAATGCTTCCCCCGAATTCATCGGCGGATATCGACCGGTATGAGGCCGAGCCGTACGTCTTCGCCGAATACGTCACGAGTCCCGACCACGAGACGGAGAATCAGGCGAGTCATTCATGGCTGACGGGAACGGCTGTCTGGATGTACCGCATCGCCCTCGATTATATCATCGGGTTCCGCACCAGCCTTCAGGGAATTACGATCGCACCGAACATTCCCTCCCACTGGAAGTCGTTCAAAGCCGAACGGACGTTCAGAGGAAAACGAATCTTCTTAACGGTTGCGAATCCTGACGCCGTCAATTCGACGATCACGTCGATGACCGTAAACGGGAAGAATGTTCAGAGCGCATGTATCGATGTTTCGTCCATCGTGGAAGATACCATCACTGTTGAGATCGTACTTGGCCGTGTATAACGCCGCCACCGGAGAAGCCGTATGAAAAAATTATTCGTGTTGGTACTGTTCGCATTCACCTGCGGTGTTTCACAAACCCTCGTATGGGAAGATGTCACATCGCACTATGCGCTTCCGCTGGGAATTAAGGCATATCACGGAACCAGAACATCGCCGATTGCAAGCATATGGTATCTGGACGCCGACTTGAATAACCCCAAGCTTGCTATTCGTCCCTATGTGGCGGCAGCCAGTATGACGCTTCCCGCTTTTACCGCATCGGTAGGCGCGTATGCGGCGATCAACGGAGGGTTTTTCGGCGGCACGTCCCCCTACTCGGCAGTGATCTATCCGAACGAGGTGAAAGCAACGAATGTCCAATCCGTCGCCCGAAACTCCGCTGCCTATCCCGTCATCCGCAGTTTCTTCGGGATGAAAAAGAACAGGTCCTTGAGTGTGGATTGGATCTATCAGTTCGGAAACGCAATGACGGACATCTATACCTACTCGCAACCGCTTCCCTACGCGAGCAACGATCCTGTTCCGCAGGCACTGCCGGTGAAAAACAACGGAAGTCAATATTCCGATCTACTCGTGGGGATTGGAGGCGGACCGATGTTGATCAGGAATGATACGATCACGATCACGTATAACCAGGAACTCATGTGGGGATCCGGCGTCGGCGAGACCAACGGCGATCCGCGAACCGCAATCGGTTTTACCGCAAACAAGCACGTCATCATGATGACGGCAGACGGGCGGCAGAGCCTCAGTGACGGCGTGGGATTGCCTGAACTTGCACAAATCCTGAAAAGCCTCGGATGTACGGGAGCGATCAATTTGGATGGCGGTGGGTCGACACAGATGGCCATTCAGAATCAATACATCAATTCGCCATCGGAGCAGCGGCCGGTCCCGGCAATTGTAGCGATCGTCAGCACCGATTCGTTGAATCTCCCCAAGGAGCCTCTCTTCCAGAAAATCATCGACACCGGCGATACAAACGCAACGGCTATTGGGGGCGGCTGGTTTGAAAGCGCAAATCCGGGGTATTGGGGAACAACCAAATCGCAGCTGCACGGCATCGGCACCGGCAGCACCGCCTTTGAATTCAGGCCCCACCTCCCGGTGAAAGCGACCTATAATGTATACGGCTGGTGGGTCTCAAGTTCGAATAGGAGCACCGACACCCCCTTCATCATCACACACAACCGCGGAACCGATACCGTGATGACAGATCAGACGTCGAACGGTTCAACGTGGAAACTGATCGGAGCATACGAATTCAGCGGAACAAGCAAAGACAGAGTGGTCATCACGGACGCTGCGAAAACGGGTTCGTATGTCGTTGCCGACGCCATAAAATTTGAATCATTCGATCCCACAGTCGCCACGCGCGTCTATAATACTTCACTGGAAAGCGGCATCCGATCGTTCGAAGTGTTTCAGAATTATCCCAACCCTTTCAATCCATCTACCACCCTTCGTTATACGCTGGCGGCTGGATCGGCGGTCTGCGTGAAGGTATACGACCGC
Source organism: uncultured Ignavibacteriota bacterium (assembly GCA_903884005.1). Taxonomy (GTDB): domain Bacteria; phylum Bacteroidota; class Ignavibacteria; order UBA10030; family UBA8401; genus CAISDA01. The sequence continues at coordinate 84,718 of CAISDA010000005.1, forward strand.
ATCGGTGCTGAGATCACAACACTCGTCGATCAATGGCAAACACCCGGGATGCATTCGGTCCTCTTCGATGCGTCATTGCTGTCGTCCGGCCTCTATTTTTACCAGATACGAACGGCGGACCGCTGCCTCACGAAAAGCATGCTGCTCCTCAAATAATATGGCGGGCGCGATGGCCCTTTCATAGTCTTTCATACAATTTCCTTTACCCTTCCGGGAAAAAAGGCTACCTTGCAGTATACGCCTTAACGGGGTGTCCCTTGCCTGAAACACACGGGCCGCACGGCCTCTCTCTTTTTTCATAACATCAGTACCTATGAAAATATTTCCGCGACTCCATGGAAAAGCATTATTGATCGCCGTCATAGTGTCTGCTTTTTATTCCACGTTGAGCGACGCAAACGATGTACACTTCGAACACATTTCCATTGAGCAAGGTCTTTCTCAGACTTCCGTATTTTCGGTTTTTCAGGACAGCAAGGGCTTTATGTGGTTCGGCACGCTGGACGGGTTGAACAAATACGACGGGTATTCATTCACCGTGTACAAATCCGACCCGCGCAACCCGAATACGCTCAGCAACAATACCATCGTAAAGATATTTGAAGACAAACAGGGCTACCTTTGGATCGGCACGCTCGGCGGAGGATTGAACAAGTTTGACGAAAAGACAGAACAATTTACTCGCTACCGCAACGATCCCAGAAATAGTACCAGCCTCAGCAATGACAATGTTCGATCGATTTTCCAGGATGCCGGCGGACACCTCTGGATCGGAACCAATAACGGACTCAACAGATACGCGCCCGAGAACGATCGATTCATTCGTTATGGCAATATTCCGGATTCACTCAACAGCCTGAGCAACAACGTCATATGGTCGATCTACGAATCGCCTGCCGATCCGGGAATACTATGGATCGGCACGTACGACGGATTGAACAAATTCGACGTCGCCAAGAACGCCTATTCCGTCTACAAAAACATTCCCGGAGACAATGCCAGCATCAGCAACAACTATATATGGTCGATCATTGAGGACGACACCGATCATTTGTGGATCGGCAGTAATAACGGATTGAATTTATTCGACAAGAAACATCACACGTTCGAACGTTTTACGCACGACGCTCACAATCCGCACAGCATCGGCGGCAATAATGTGTGGACGCTGTGGAAGGACTGCAACGGGACGGTATTCGCCGGCACGCTCGATGGCGGCTTAAATAAAATCGTCCGTTCGAACACGGGACGTCGTTATTCATTCATCAATTATACTCACGATCCGTCAGATCCGGGCAGTTTGAGCCACGATTTTGTATGGTCCATCTATGAAGATCGAACGGGGATCATCTGGCTGGGCACGGACGTTGGAATCAACAAATTGAATCCGGATGCCTCCAAATTTGTTCATTTTAAAAGCGAGCCGTACAAACCACACAGTTTAAGCAATAACGAGATCACAGCCATTTTTCGAGATCATACGGGAGTGTTGTGGATCGGAACACGCAACGGCTTGAACCGATACGACGAACAGAACAATGTGTTCGTCCATTTCATCAATTCTTCCCGCAACCGCTACAGCATCAGCAATAATTTTATTCGTTCAATATACGAGGATAAACACGGCACATTATGGATCGGAACCAATGGCGGCGGATTGAACAAGTACATCCGTTCAAAGAATATTTTTTACAACATGAAAAACGGAAATATTACAAGCGGCATCAGCAGCAACGATATCACTCATATTCATGAAGACGCAGACGGCACGCTGTGGCTGGGAACTCTTGCCGGATTGAATAAGTTTGATCCGGCAACAGGAAAAGTGAAAATGTACGTGAAAGAACCGAATAATCCGCGCAGTTTAAGTCATGATTATGTCTATACAATGTATGAAACACGCGATCACACGTTATGGGTCGGAACGCTTGGCGGCGGTTTGAATAAATTCGACCGGGAAAAGGAATCGTTCACGCAGTTCATCGAAAATCCCGCCGACACCTCGAGCCTCAGCAACAATAATATTTGGTGCATCTACGAAAGCACGACCGGCGACATGTGGGTCGGGACGAATAACGGGTTGGATAAATTCAACAGAACGAACGGCACCTTTTCGCATTATAACGAAAAAAATGGATTGGTGAATAATGTCATTTACGGAATATTGGAAGATGACAAACGAAATTTGTGGTTAAGTTCAAACAAGGGATTATCCCGTTTCAATCCGGCATCGGGAGTTGTCCGAAACTATACTTCGAGCGACGGACTTCAAAGCAATCAGTTTGGCGGCAATGATTATTTGAAAGATTCACGGGGGTATATGTATTTCGGCGGGATCAATGGATTTAATGTGTTTTTTCCGGACAGCATAAAGGACAATCCGCATATTCCGCCTATTGTCATTACAGACTTTCAAATCCTTAATCGATCGGTCGGAATCGGCGGCGGATCCCCGTTTTCCCGTTCCATCTCCGGCACAACATCCATTACGTTGGCGTATAGTCAAAATGTCTTCTCCATTGAATTTGCCGCTCTTCATTACTCTTCCCCGCAGTCGAACACCTACGCGTACAAAATGGAAGGATTTGATAAGGAGTGGACTTCATCGGGAACGCGGCGTTTCGTCACCTATACCAACCTCGACCCGGGCAAATATATCTTTACGGTCATCGGATCAAATAACGACGGCATCTGGAACACGGATGGCACATCGATTGAAATAATAATTTCCCCTCCTTTCTGGAAAACATGGTGGTTCATATCATTTGTGGCGGCCGGCATTCTCTCCATCATTGCATCGATCGTGTACATTCAATTTCGTCATCTGCTCGCCATCGAGCGGCTCCGTGTGAAAATTGCATCCGATCTGCACGACGATATCGGAACACGCCTGACAGAAATCTCGCTGCTGAGCGATATGGTCTATCACGTGGAAACCGAGGACCTTCTATCGGTGAAAAAATCAGTGAGAAACATCGGGGGCATCGCGCGCGCGCTCATTGAAAACATGAGCGACATCGTGTGGCTGATCAACCCGAAAAGAGATTCGTTGTTTGAATTATTTATCAAACTGAAGGACGGTTACGATGAGATCCTCTCGTACCGGCAAATACTGCTCCACATCAATAATTTTCACTCCATGGAAAAAGTATTTTTGACAATGGAATTCCGCAAGAACGTCTACCTCATTTTCAAGGAAGCGATCAATAACGCCATTAAGCATAGCAATTGTTCGGAGATATCGATCAACGCAGAGATCAATCGGAAGCATCTCACAATTACGATGTATGACAATGGCAAAGGGTTCGATGTCACGAAGCGAAGCAACGGCAACGGCCTGGAGAACATGCACAATCGCGCCACGGCGATCGGGGGATCGCTGCGCATCCAGTCGAGCGCAGAAAACGGTTCGATGATCAAATTTTCAGGAAAGATCTAACAGGAAGCGACGGCAATCACTATGATCGATGTTGTCATTGTTGAAGACAATAAAATAATCAACGATTCCCTTTCATCACTCATCAACAGAGCTGAAGGGTTTTCGTGCATTGGATCGTTTCTCGATTGCGAAGGCATGTTGAAGAAGATCGAAGGACTAAAACCTGACATCGTTCTGATGGACATCAAATTACCGGGAATGAACGGTATCGACGGCGTTACTGTTTTAAAACGACTGCTGCCCGATTTGAATATTTTAATGCTGACGGTTCACGAAGAAAATGATTTGATCTTCGACGCGTTGTGCGCGGGTGCCTGCGGCTATCTCGTTAAAAAAACGCACCCCGAGAGGCTCCTGGAGGCCATTCAGGAGGCACACGAAGGCGGGGCGCCAATGAGTTCCCATATCGCCCGCAAAGTGACGCTCTTCTTTCAGAACAGAAATAGGTTAGCGGAAGATGCAACACTTCTTACCGATCGGGAAAAAGACGTCTTAAAAGAACTCATCAAAGGAAAAACATATTATGCCATTGCTCTGACGCTCAATATCAGCAAGGACACGGTCCGTTTTCACATCAAACGGATTTATAAAAAATTGCACGTTCACTCACAGGCCGAGGCGGTGGCGAAGGCAATTAAAAAAGGATATGTGTAAATGTCAAAGACCCATCGTAACGCATCCGCTGAATCGGCAATAACAGAAACCGGCGCCGAAAATCAACCGAATGCTTGCTCCGACGACGGACGCGCTAACGGAGTCCTCTTGTTCGTCTTCACGACCGCGCGGCGTCGATCATCGCCCTGAGCGAGTCGGGTGCAACATCCGGCTGCACGATATGGGCGGGAGCAAGCAGATAACCGCCGCCCTCGCCGAGTGTCTTGGCCAGAAATTGCACGTTGCGACGGATGGCGTCGGCATCTCCGGCGGGGAGCAGCGCTTGCTGGTCCACCCCTCCAAAGAAACAGATCTTGTCACCATAGGTGCGTTTGAGCAGCTCCGGATCCGATCCGGGCACATTGGGCTGCACGGGATTGTACACCTCGACACCGAGCTCGATGAAATCGTCGAGCAGCGGCGCGACCGCCCCGTCCGAATGGAAGATGATGATGAGGTTCGGATATTCCTCCTTCAGCCGTCCGATCATCCGAGCATAGCGCGGCTTGAACCGTTCGCGCCAGAGTTCGGGATCGATGAGCAGAGACACCTGCGTTCCGAGATCTTCGCCAAGCCACACGGCGTCCACGCCGATCGATGCGAGCTGCATCGCGATGCCCAGCGTCCACGCTTCGATCTTGTCGTTCAGTGTCTCCACCCACTCTTCTTCGGTCATGAGCGCAATGAGATATTTTTCGAGTCCCGTCATGTGCCATGCCAGTTCAAACAGCGACAATTCCGCATCGCCGATCACGAAAAATTCGCTGCCGAAGCGGGCAATGTCGCGCTTGGCGGCATCGAACCGCCCCGGCGCGTACGCATCGGGAAACGCATAGGCGTCGATGTCGTCAACAGACTCCACATGCTCAAGCGGGCCTTTCACGACGTCTACATACAGCACGCCCGGTTTCATGTGCATGCCGAACTCGTTGGTCGTCACCGTCTCGTCGATGCGCTCGGGCGTGAATCCGCTCGCAACGGTCCCGCCCACAACGACGCAATCGCTTCCGAGCCGCGTCCTGATCTCGTTGGCTGAGATCCTGTATGTGAGATCTTCATAATAGGACAATGCATATTCGGGCGTGATGCCAAGTGCAGCGCCGAATTGTTCGGTCAGCGACCGGCACAGATCGAACTGGATCGGAACCCGGTCGGGAAGGCCTTCAATTTTTTTGAATGCGCGAAGCACTCGTTCTCGTGAATTCATTACGGCATCTCCTTCGGATTAATCCATGTGAAACACTTCTGGCAGCGTGGTGGACATCGGTGAATGGTCCGGATTCGTTTCCATGATATCGGACATGTAGCTCCACCATTTTTTAACGATCTCGGTCTCCGGCAGCGCGGCGGAGGCATTGTGGTCCTTCAATTTCTGGAACGCGAAGAGCGTCAGCGTCTCCTCATCAAGATAGATGGAATAATCGCTCACGCCGGCCGCTTCAAGTTCTTTCACCAGCACGGGCCAGATCTCGTCGTGACGCCGTTTGTATTCTTGTTCGAATCCGGGTTTGATCTTCATCTTAAACGCCTGACGGATCATGACGATACGCTCCTTTGCTTCACTGTGAAAAAATGATGACCGAACCTCTGCCGTGCGCGCACTGTGCAGCACACACTCGGCGGCGATCGCGTGCAGCCGTGCGCTGCCCGGCCGTGAATCTCATTACTATACTCAAAGATTATTTGGGATGCAATCATATTTTCATGGCCGGAGTGCCATATTTTTTCGCGATTGCATTTCACAGATTTTTTTCCGATATATTTAATTAAGAATATCTCGTTTTGCATATAAAACACCCATTCACCCTCTCACGCCAGTTCTTCCGGAGGCAACGCATGAAAAAATTCCTCTTCTTCATCATCATCATCGCTGCAGCGCACATCGCTTCGGCCCAAATCGATCCGGCATTTGTCGGTTCGTGGAAATATGTTCCCGAAAAAAGCACGGAGATCGATCTCTATGGAACCGTCTCGGTGGAACTGCTGCAGACCGGCAGCACTGTGACGCTCATACAGAATTTCGGCACCGGAAGGGCGCACAAAGACTCGATTGTCCTGAAGGATCTCACGGAGAAAACCTCGGCGCAGATAGAGATCGCCTCGCGCGTATTTCCGACGAATGCCTTCATGGGACTCATGATGCCCCTCGGTTCCGCGCGCACGATCGCTGCACGGTACGATAAAAAAATTCCCGCGCTCCTGCTCGATGAAAAATTTTCTGTGCAGGGCTCGCAGGGCCTGACGCCTGTGACCGTAGAATCGGCGTACCGGCTCTCTGACGACAAACAGTTTCTCACGCTCACCATCGCACGCTCAACCCGCAAACAATCGGCCCCCATCGTGTACACATTCGCGAAAGCCGATGCGAAGCAGGCGTACAGCATCAAGCTCGCCGATAATTGGGAGACCACCGGCAAACTTCCCGCAAATGCATTCCTCATCAGTCTGCAGGGACTCGCCAACACCGGCGGAGCACGGCTGTATTTCATCTATCCCGAAAAATGGGACTTCCTCTTTACTCCCTCGGTGCTCGACTTCTATAAGAACAAGCACAACTTCAAATTCACGGAACTGCAGACGCCTGAAGAAGCGCTCAACGCGCTCAAAACATTTGTGAACGGCTACGTTGTGTGGGATAAATCCATTCGCCAGTCTCTCGTCGTGGCGTTCACGATCGCCGGACTGGAACGGGCAGTCGTCGTGACCGAAGACATGATCCCGATGGCCGACAAGGCCGGGCTCAAAATGGTCGAGGATCTCCGCGGAAAATTTGCGGGCAAGAAGGATGCCGAGATCTTCCAGTGGGCGTACGACAAATACTTCGACCGGTGCAGCAAGGACTTCGTTGTCTGGCTGGGCGGCGAAGAGGGTAAAATGATGAAACCGGGCGTCGCCGATTTCGGCATCATGAAGCGCGCGTTCTTCACAGACCTGTCCACAAAGCCTGCCGACACCGAAGAATATGCCCTGTCGAAAAAAATCATGAGCGAAATGAAACCGATGTCGCTGGTGATGGGATGGCACTCGTATGGAAAAGACAAGGAGCGCGATTATGTGACGCTCGCCTCGGGCAACACGCTGCGCGTGGAGGGATTGCACACGCTGCCGAATCTCAGCTTCAGCAGCCAGACGGCCACCTCGCCCGGATTTACATTCAAGAACAACCATCAGGCGGTTCCAGGCAAGACGTATACACCGGAGAAAAAAGTCTACGTGGCGGCGATCGAAACCGACTGCCTCGGACTCGGCTCGTGGCTCAAACCCGGCCGCGGTGCGCTGCCCTATGCATGGGAAGTGACGATGAACTGGGTGTGGCTCGCGCCGACCATGCTCGAATATTTCTACAGCATGGCGACGCCGAACGATTATTTCATCGGCTCGCTCGGCGGCCCGGGCTATATGTATCCGAAGGCCATCCCGAAAAAAGATCTGCCCATATGCGTCGCAAAAGCCGGTGAGCTGATGAAGCAGCTGGACCTGAACGTGTTCGAGATCATGGATTACAGCGAAGGCGCAACGGTGGAGGGAAATTCTGACCTCACGAAAGATGTCGTCGACGCGTTCTACGACGGGATGCCCGGCGCGATCGGCTTTATCAACGGTTATGCCCCGTCGTTCACATTCACCTCGCGCGGCGGCAGGCCGCTCATCTCGTACGATTATTATTTGTCCGAGAAGCGCAGCGAAGCCGACGCCATCGCCGACCTGAAGGAATTGATCAGCATCAACACGAAGCGCCCGTATTTTCTGGTGATGCATGTGCGCGAATGGACGGATCTCGTGCGCGTGAAGAGCATTCTCGACAAAGTCGGGTCCGATGTGGAAGTGGTGCCGCTGGACATCTTCCTGAAGATGGCCGGACAGGAACCCACATTCAAAGAACGCTACAAGGAAAAGGACCGCGGCAAGACGCAGGGCGTGAATCCGCTCTATAATTAAAAACGGCGATTGCCCTTCACCCGTACTGGGTGCAACGGCACCGCAGAATTCAAACAGCATTCGATCGGGCAGGAGGCCGGTGACTCACGTCATCGGCCTCGCTCGTTCAAGACCGCGTCCCCTTTTTTGCGCTCCCCCTGTACCCCGCACTGCGAGCTCCCCGGCAACTCGTCATATTGTAGGGCGACCTGTTAGTTCGCCCCGGACGAAATAACATTTCACCCTACGTTGCCTCGTTGATAGCGCGGCTGAGTTGCTCTCGTTGAACATAGTGCGCCGCAAGCAAACAGACTGTGCTATTTAGCATTCGGCGTGTCGACGCGCCGATGGACCCACGGCAGCACGATACCCAGGATGAGGGCAAGACGAACGGACGTCTCCCAATCGATGGCCCCCGAACCGTGCATGAAAAATCCATACAGTGACGTGACAATCACGCTCACGAACAGAACGATCGAAAAAATGATCGCGAAGTCGATGACATATTGTGCCGTTTTCATGCCCTGCCCCCTCTCGATGGTATTTAATTTTTTCCGACATCCCGCTGAGCTATTGCACACCTTTCCGTTTGCTGAAGGGAATCAACATCGGCACACTCTGTTGATACGCGACGTATGCATCACCGAATTCCACGACGAGCTTTCGTTCTTCAAGCTGCGTCCCGATGAGAACATACACTGTCAATACGGCGTTCACAATGATATCCAATGCCGTGAACGCTTGACACCATAAAAAAATGATCAGCGATAAATACATGGGATGGCGTACGACGCCCAGCAGTCCATGGTGTTTTATTGGTCCCGACGAATTGGATGCGGCAGTCTTTCCGAATCTCAGCATCTGGCGTATGCCGAAAAACGTCAATGCGTCGTAGTCGAAAAAAAATGACCAGAAGAACATCGCCAGCGAACCCCACATCAGCACAGAGCGCACCATGGACAACGGCATGCCGGACGAGATGATCACCTCGCCTTTAAACAGTGCAGTATACCTGATCAGTGGAATCAGCAACAGCAATGAAAATACAACATAGAACAATCTGTAAAAAGCATAATAGTCCTTCAGGTAACGGATCACGAGTTCGGTGAATCGGATGCTGATCAGGTAACTATGAAGGGCGCAATAACCCGTCCACAACAAGACGATGACGATATAGTCCATTTTCGCCTCCTCAAGAATGAGAGATTTTTTTTTTGATGCCGTGTAACTACTTAGCGTGCACTAAAATCATTGTCATCCTGAGCGAAGCGAAGGATCTAAACTGGTGATCGCCAGTGGCAGCACATAATCGAAGCTGCCTGTTGTAATGTGCATTTTAGATTCTTCAGTCGCTTCGCTCCTTCAGAATGACAAGGACGAAAGAGTATGCTGAGGAGTTATGATGCCGCAGGCTTCGGCGGTTCCCCAACGAAAATGTACAGAGGATTATAGGGAAAGGCAAGGAGAGAAGAATTGCGGCCGAAGGCCGTTTGTATCTCTCGCCGCAATTCGTTATTTTTTTTCATGAGCATCGTGAACATCTTCGGAACATCGCGGCTGAAACCGCACTGGTCATTTTCAACAACCCACATTCTCTGGCGGTTCCTCGTATCGGACGACGGACTCATTCTCGGCGAGGACCGCGACACAGACGCGAAAACCGTCTCGTTCTTCTGCATCGACATGAAGACGGGTGCCGTGCTCTGGCGCGGCAGGACGTTTACCGAGCCCTGGTGGATCGGCACCGAGGCGCTCGTGGGCACACGCCTGTATCTGCACGGATTCTCACAGCCCGATATGCCGGAACACCACGGACTCATCGCGCTCGACGCGCGGACCGGCAATGAAGCCTGGCAGAATGGGGCGATCTCCTTCTATGCGGCAGATGCAGACAGAGTGATCGGATACCGCGATCTGTTCGAACGCAGAGTGTTCGAACACTTCGACGCTGCCACAGGCGCCTTTCTCGGCGAGATCGACCCGGCAACTGCCGACACAGCCGAAATGCGTAGGCACACATTCGGCAGAACCGATTTTATCTATGCCGAACCCCTGACAGCCGATGACATGGATCTCGAGCGCATTCGCACTTCGCTCGCAAAACACGGCACAATGCCGGAAGATCCGCAATCCATCGAATACGCCCGCACCGGCAGCCGCCTTGTCATCAGCGCATACCTTCCGCATCCCGCTGTGACAGGAAGGATGCCTATGCTGAAAAATATCCTCTGTGTTGTGAACAGCGAGACAGGCAGGGAGGAATTCTTCGACGTGCTGAATGCCGAGACTCCCTATCCAGTACCCGATTCTTTTTTCATAGACAACGGCACCCTCTATTATTTAAAAGGAAAACGCACGCTCTGCGCGCTTCACATCGAATAGACCGGCGCCATTGCAGGGCACGTTGCCGACTCACACTCCCGCGAAATGACATTTCGCCCTACACTGCCTCAATGACGTTTCGGATGAGTTACGTTGACACAACCCGTGTCGATTTTTAGGATAATCCTCCTTCGTGTAGGTAAACACAACACAATAATCGGGAATACCAACACAATTTTCGGTCACGAATGTGGAATTGTGCTTTTTATTACGGAATTTCCCCCACGAAATTTCTGGCAAGGTATTTGCTACCTATACTCTTATCGCACCACACAACACACATATACCTAGAGAGGATAACCGCCATGCTTAACTTCACCGATGATACCATGTGGCTTAACGTCACGAACATTGCACTCGGAATCGTAGTGCTCGTTGCCTGTATCGTAGTTGCCCGCGTGTTTGCAGTCGAGCTCTTTGACCGTCTGCGGGAATCATTTGCGACACAGCATTCACCCGCCCATGAATTATTTGTCCACGACCTTGGATTGACGATGGCCGACGGCGGCGAACGCATCGACCAAAAAAAAGATGATGCATCGTCCGAAACGCCGGCTGCACCCGCGAAACAATAATCGTTAATTCAATGAGCATGTTCTTCACACTAACGAAAGAACGGTGATGCGTTGTCCTTTTTTGCGCGAAGCGCAAGTAAAATACTGCAAGGCATCGGCTGTCAAACGAATGATTGTCCGCATGCCTGCTGAGGCTGTGGACGAGCGGTGCTCGACGAGTGAGTACGAGACCTGCCCGTCCCTGATCCAGCTGCACGAAGATCATCCCTCGCATTCTCATTGTCCGTTTTTGCATGAATCGCTGGTCCAGTATTGCGCCGCAAGCCCGGTGACAAAGTATATCCCCCACAGCGAATCGACCATCACCCGCTGCGGCAACGATAACCATCACTACTGCGATCTGTATGTCTCGATCGCAGCGCCCGAACAGAACGAGGATGGACACGGGGACAGCCGTGCATCGAACGACAGTATTCCCCTTCCCCGCCGCCTTGCATTCACCTCGAATCACTTTTGGCTGGATCAGGCCGACGACGGCACGTGCCACATCGGCATCGACGGGTTTCTGGCAACATTGTTTCACAAGATCGACAAGGTCAATTTTATCACCACCAAAGGCATTTCAACGCCGATCGTCGTTGTCACGGCGCATGGGGTTGATCTGCAATTCGTCTTTGCGTCCCCGGTAAACATCACCGGAGTTAACTCGTATCTGCGCACGGATCCCGATAAGGTCCTCACTCATCCGTACAGTTCGGGCTGGCTCTTCGAAGGAACGCTGTCTGAATCGTCGAACGGCAATGCGAAGGAATCGTTCGTTCGCGAATTGCTCCGCGGCGATGAGGCGACACAGTGGATGAGCAAGGAAGTCGATCACCTCTCCGATTTTCTCCACAACACCATACTGCCGAACCACGCCACAGCGGAGCCGATGATGGCCGACGGCGGGGTGGCGGCGGCGGACTTTGTGGATCATCTCGAACACGCGGAACTGCTCCATCTATTCAATGAATTCTTTTCGCCCTTTGCACATTGGAGAAATGCGTCGTGCTAAAACCTGGATTACTTCGTTTCCTCGCCGGATTATTTTTTTCGCTTGTTATTGGATGGTACGTTTTTCCATATGCGTTATACGAAAAGTTCGAACAACCGATACAGTTCAGTCATAAGGTACACACCGGCGAAACAGGCGGACTGTCGTGCACAGACTGCCATGAGATAAAATCGGATGGACGGTTCTCGGGCATACCCGCGCTTGAAAAATGCGCCTCGTGCCATTCGTCCGCCATCGGCACCTCATCCCAGGAAAAGATCCTGGTCGACGAGTATGTGTCGAAGAACCGCGAAATCCCTTGGCTCATCTATGCGAAGCAGCCGCAGAATGTTTACTTCTCGCATGCCAGCCACGTAAAACTCGCCGCCCTTGAATGCACCGAGTGCCACGGCAGCCACGGTTCGTCGGATTCACTGCGGCCGTTCCAGCGCAACCGCATCAGCGGATACAGCAGGGATATCTGGGGAAGCACGATGTCCCGGATCAACCGCGCGTCGTGGGACGGCGCGAAGATGGATGACTGTGAAAATTGTCACGACCGCCGGCATGTCGCCAACACGTGTTTAAAATGTCACAAATAATATTCGAATCATGAGCATAACGTTAACACGCAGAGAAATATTGCAATTCGTCGGCGGGTCCGCCCTCGGACTGCTGTTCACTCCGATCCCCTGGAAAGTCTTGAACGACAGCGCGATCTGGACGCAGAACTGGCCGTGGATCCCCGCGCCCCTTACCGGAGAATTCACGTCGTTCGGCACAACGTGCACGCTGTGCCAGTCCGCATGCGGCATGCGAGCCCGGTCTGTGGGCAAACAGCCGGTGAGCCTCTCCGGCATACCAGGGCATCCGTTCAATAACGGCTCGCTCTGCACGGCGGGCATTCTCGCCCATCATTTGCGCTACCATCCGTCGCGCCTCAGGCAGCCGATAAAATTTTTACCGGGAACCGGTTACGGAACACCGCTTTCATCCACGACAGTAGTGGATGAAATTTCACGTTGTCTGAACGGCAACCGCGGTCCCGTCGTCATTCTGGACGGCAGGCCGGGAAGAACCGCTTCTGCGCTCTTCGGTCAGTTGGGTGAAGCACACCCCGCAGTGCGCTATATTCCGATGTCCGCACCCGCGTTCGACGTCCTCCATACGATGTCCGATGCGCCGCTCGGGCCCCTCGGATACGATATCGACGGCGCACGACTGCTCGTAAATTTCGGCGCGCCGCTGTTCGACGCGTGGGGCACTCCGTCCCGCGCCTCGAAAGTCATGGATACGCGCGCATCAAAAACGCAGACGGTCATTCATGTCGAAGCGCTCTGCTCACGGTCGGCTTCGCGATCCGACCAATGGATCGCGGCGCGTCCCGGCAGCGAGGCGCTTCTTGCCCTGAGCCTTGCCTGCGTCATGATCGAAGAAAAATTATATTCCGCCGCCGCAGCGCGAACGATCGGCGATTTCGGTGAATTTTCGGACTACATCCGCACGTTCTCTCCCGAGGCAGTGTCGGGGGCATCGGGTGTGAGGCCCGAGACGATACGCACCACCGCCCGCGCATTCGCATCACAGTCTCCGGCGCTCGCAATCGTCGGCAATGACGCGTCATACGAAACCTGCGCCGCGGTCATGGCGCTCAATATTCTGGCCGGAACTGTCGGACACACCGGCGGCGTGGCGCGACGAAATGCAATTCCCGACGCGGCGGTCTTCCCGTCGTCGGGCGTGCGCGCCGTGTCACTGCATGACGTGCCGGACCATTCCATTTGCACGCTGATCATCGACGAATCGCTCTCGGGCTGCACACTCTCCGATGCGCTGCTCGAAAAAAAATTAGTCCCCAAAGATGCAACCATCATATCCCTGTCGCCGTTTGTCACCTCGCGCCCCTACTGCACTCAGTACGTCGTGCCGAGCACGGTCATGTTCGAAACCATGAGCGATGTTCCGGGGCCCATCGATGCCGCGGTCTCCTCACTTGCTGTATCGGCCGCAGTGCTTCAGGCGCCGGACGGAATGATGGATGCGGTGCAATTCGCGCAGATGCTTGGCCGCGCCCTCGGCTCCACGACCGCATCTGGCACCACGGAAGAACTTGTGAAGCAGCGCGTCGCGGCGATCCATGCCTCGAAACGCGGGACGGTCTTCGCTCCGTCCACAGGCGTTTCGACCGCGCTGCAGCAGTGTGCATCGGCCGATGAACTCTGGTCGGCGCTGGCTGAAGGCGGCTGCTGGATGGACGATGCCGCACGCGGCGACAACGCGCCTGCAGCGATGACGCTCATGAACGCGTTCCGAGCCGCGCAGATCAGTCTGCCGCAATCGCACAATGTGGATCAGCTCTTCGTGGTGCCGTTCGCCGAAACGACGATCTACAACGGCACACCGGTGTCTCCGTTGCTGAGCAAAGTGTCACAGGAATCGGGACTGCGCTTGTCGCTCCGCCAGGCGTATGTGAACCCGGCCACGGCTATGGCGCGCTCGGTCGCCAACGGCGAAACGATTTCGCTCACGACAAAAAACGGATCGATGACCGTGCAGGCGAAGGTCGACGCTTCGGTAATGCCGGATGTGATCTTCGTGTCGATCGCCGGCTCGAGAGAGAGCAGTGTGTCGGCGCACTCGGCGCACGATGTCCGGCTGCTCTGCAACGTCAACGAAAACGGTTCTTTCAGTTCAACACCTGTCTCACTTCAGAAAGTCACTGCGTAATGGAAACGAATCACACATCACCCCGCTATGGAATGGTCATCGATGTCGACCGCTGCACCGGATGCGGGAATTGCATGGTTGCATGTGCCGTAGAAAATAACGTTCCACCGGCTGACCCGAAAGCGACAGAGCGCACCGGCACCACGTGGATGCGCGTCTCAAAACTCGAGAACGGTCTCCCCTTTCCGGAAAACCGCTCGGTGTATCTTCCTGTCAGCTGCCAACAGTGCGACCATCATACGCCCTGCGTATCGGTCTGCCCGCAGAACGCGGTGGAATACGACACCGAATCGGGCATCGTCGCGCAGATCCCCGTGCGCTGCTTCGGATGCCGGTACTGCGTGACGGCGTGCCCGTATCATGCCCGCTATTACAATTGGTGGGATCCGGTGTGGCCCGAAGGCATGGAAAAGACGCTCAATCCCGATGTCTCAACGCGCATGCGCGGCGTCGTGGAAAAATGCAATTTCTGCCACGGCCGCCTCCAGGCAGCGCGCGCCAAAGCCGCCGCCGAAGGACGACGCACGATCGCCGACGCGGAATATGTGCCTGCATGCGGCGAGTCCTGCCCGACGCATGCGATCCATTTCGGGAATCTGTCGGATCCCAATTCCGACGTATCGATGCTCAGCAAAGACAAGCGCGCATTCCGTCTCCTGGAAGAGCTTGGCACCGAACCCAAAGTGTATTTCCTGTCCGAACAGGATTGGGTGCACGCGATCGTGAAAAATAAAATCTCCACCGAACTTAAGGGCCACGGTAATGGATAAACAATTGATCTCGCGTGGAACATCGCGAACACCGCTTCCGAGATTCATGCTGTGGATACTGCCGTGGGTGGCAATGCTGGGAATCGGCCTCTACGCCATTTTTCTCTGCCTCTCGAAAGGCCTCAACCAGACGAACATGGACAACCGGTTTTCATTCGGGTTGTGGATCTATCTGGATCTGACCGTGATCGCACTGGGCGCAGGCGCGTTCTTCACCGGCTTCCTGCTCTACATTCTCAAACGCAAGGAATTGAAGGCCGTCATCAACAGCGCGGTCACGATCGGATTCATCTG
Organism: uncultured Ignavibacteriota bacterium; assembly: GCA_903884005.1. Taxonomy (GTDB): domain Bacteria; phylum Bacteroidota; class Ignavibacteria; order UBA10030; family UBA8401; genus CAISDA01. The sequence goes on from CAISDA010000005.1 coordinate 100,450, forward strand.
CTACAGCGGCGCCGTTGCCGTACTCGCCGTCGATGTCGGCCAGCCGCTGCGGGCATGGTTCACATTCTGGCACCCGAATGTCCACTCGATGCTCGCGGAAGTGACATTCTGCATCACCTGCTACCTCATCGTCTTGATCATCGAATATATACCGGTCGTCCTGAAGAACAGACGCATCAAGAACGTGCCGTCGATGCTCGTCTTCGAATTTGAACTGCACAAGCTGATGGTCGTGCTGGCTGCGGTGGGAACATTTCTTTCGTTCTTCCATCAGGGCTCGCTCGGCGGTCTCTACGGCGTGCTCGTCGGCAGGCCCTTCGCGTTTCGTCCGGCGCTCGGCATCTGGCCCACCACGTTCTTCCTGTTCATCATTTCTGCGGCGGCGGTCGGACCGAGCTTCATTCTGCTCACGACGTGGCTCACGTCCAAGATCTCACGCAAGCAGTTGGTGAAGCCGGAGGTGCTGCAGGATCTCGGAAAAATTTCGGGATCGATCCTGATCTTCTACATCATCCTGAAAACCGTCGACACGATTTTTTGGATCAATTCCGTACACGCGCTCGGATTTTCACCGGCCGGATTTTTCCGCATACAGGAATTCGGCACATGGATCCTGTTCCTGGAGATCGTTGTGCTCGGGCTCGTTCCGGCCATTCTCCTGCTCAGCAATCGCGTCCGCCAGAATACGACGCTGCTCGTGCTCTCCGCAACGCTTGCGTGCGCCGGCATCGTCCTGAACCGGTATGTCATGACAATACAAACGCTGGCGCTGCCGACGCTGCCGTTCGATCAGTTCCTCTCGTACTCGCCCAGCTGGCAGGAAGTCGCGACATTCCTCGCGGTGATCGCCTACGGCATGCTGGTGTATTCATTCTCATTCAGATATCTGACACTGTTCCCTCAGGAACGCGAAATTCAATCCGTCTAAGGAGTTGGTCATGCTCTCACTCGTCTTTGCCTATGCCTGGAGTACAGGAAACATTATTTTTCTCGGCGCCTTCTTCACGATCGTTGCCATCATCGTCGCCACGCTCGTCACCACCACGCTGCGGACTCTTCGCGCCTTGCGCGCGAACGCTGCAGAGGCGATCCGGTGGAAATCCGATTTTCACGATATGCCCAGCTCATCGAGAACGTGCCGGCATGTGTTCACCGGCGAATTCGAACGGCGCGTCTGCAACAATGAATTCAATTGCAACGGCTGCGAGCAGCACGCGCTGCTCCTCGCCCAGCAGAACGCGGCCGCCATGCCGGTGAACGCGCAGATGAATCCGGGATTCGCGCTTCCGCTGGACCGTTTGTATTCCCGCGGGCATACGTGGACAAAACAGAACACGGACGGAACCTATGTGATCGGCGTCGATGATTTTGCCGCACGGCTCATCGGCACGCCGAGCGCCATCGACCTTCCGGCGATCGGAACACGCCTGTCCATCAACGGCAGCGCATGGAATTTCAAGAAAGGCGAAACATCGGTTCGCATGCTCTCGCCGCTCGAGGGCGAAGTCGTGGAAACAAGCGACGGCGCTCAGGGCTGGTACCTGCGCGTGCAGCCTCTCTCTGCCGACGTGAAAACAGGCCATTTGCTGCGGGGCGCCGAAGTCGGGCCCTGGATTCAGCGCGAATTCGACCGATTGCAGAATTATCTCGCAGACCCTAAGATCGGCCTCACACTGCCCGACGGCGGCATGCCGGTGAGGGATTTCACAGCGGAATTTCCGGAGAAGGATTGGGACGCCATCTACAGCACGCTGCTGCTGGAGCCCTGAAGTTAAGCGGTCGAAATTTTTTTCCCCAAGACACGCGGTGATAAAACTACAGCCGCGATATCCGATCCATCCGGATGTCGCGGCTGTTCTGCGTTCGTGAAGGATTATCGGGGAATGTTGAATTTTTTAATGCGGTCGTAGAGCGTCGAACGGTCCATGCCGAGTTTCAACGCCGTTTCTTTGATGTTGCCGTTGCAGCGCCGGAGCGTCGTGACGATCGCCTGGCGCTCCAATTCCTCGAGCGTCATGGACTGCGGTATCTCCCATTCCTGGGCGTCTTTTTTCGCCCCGTTCAGGAATTGAAAATCGTTTTCCGTGAGCACATGCTCCCTGCATGTCACCATCGCGCGCTCGACGGCATTTTCAAGCTCCCGCACATTTCCCGGCCATCCATAGTCCATCATTTTTTTCAACCCGCCTTCGGAAATTCCCGTGATCGGTTTTCCCAGTTCGTGCGAAAGGCGTTCCACAAATATGCGCGCCAGCAGCGGTATGTCTTCCATGCGCTCGCGCAGCGGAGGGATGTGTATGTTGATCACGTTCAGCCTGTAGAACAGATCTTCGCGGAATCGCCCCTGCCTCACGGCGTCCTCAAGATTCACATGCGTGGCGGCCACGACCCTCACGTCGAGCGTGATCTCCTCCGATCCGCCCACGCGGTAGATCTTCTTTTCCTGCAGCACGCGCAGAAGGTCCATCTGCAGTTTTGGCGAGATGTCTCCGATCTCGTCCAGCAGGATCGTGCCGCCGTCGGCCATTTCGAATTTTCCGGGCTTCTGCGAGATGGCGCCGGTGAATGTGCCCTTCTCGTGCCCGAACAATTCCGATTCGAGCAGCGTCTCGGCAAGCGCGGAGCACGAGACCGCAATGAACGGTTTGTCTGCACGGTCGCCCGAATAATGGATCGCGCGCGCCACGAGTTCTTTTCCCGTCCCGCTTTCGCCCTGGATCAACACGGTGCTTCGCATGCTCGATATTTCCTTGACGAGCTGGAAGATCTCCATCATCTTCGCGTTCTTGCTGATGATGTCCTGGAACTGGTACTGTCCCAGCAATTTCTTGCGCAGCATCGTGTTTTCGCGTTCAAGATTTTTCACTTTGATGATGCGCCCCACCAGAAGCGAGATCTCCTGCGGATTGCACGGCTTCACGATGTATTCGATCGCGCCTTCCTTCATCGCGGAGATCGCCGTATCGACGGTGGCATAGGCCGTGATGATCACGACCGACGCATCGGGATAGATCTTCTTGATCTCCATCATTGTTTCAATGCCGTCGATCCCCTTCGGCATCTTCAGATCGACAAAATAGATCGCATACTCTTTCGCTTGGGTCTTTTCGAGCGCTTCGCGCCCCGAGGCGGCGGAGTCCACGAAATACCCGTCTTCGCGCAGCCATGCGGCCATCGATTCGCGGTTGACCTCTTCGTCATCGACGACTAAAATTTCCCATTGCGTGTTCATTGGTGTTCCCTTCACCTGTCTGTGGCAAGACTGCTCACGCTGTCTTGTAATAAGATTGCGCAGCTGCGGCAATACTCTGCTAGCTTGCCGTCCACCTGCTGTATGCTGTTCGAGAGCGCCATCACACAATGTTTCTCCGTGCAATGGGTCAATCCGAATGTATGTCCGATCTCATGCATCGCTTCTTTTTCCACGCGCTTGTAAAAGAGCGCAGCGTTGACGGGCAGGCTGTAATAGTCCTGCCGCAGGCGCGCCAGCGACATCACCGCGGCTTTTCCCTTGAGCTGCGCCTGCCCGAAAACGAACGTCAGCATCGGAATGAAGAGGTCCGCATCGACAACGGCCAGCACGCGCTCGGCATCGCGCGGCATCGCTTCGATCGCCGCGCGAAGGATGTGGATGGCTTCGTACTGCTCGCGTTTCGCATCGTAGGCAACATTGGGGATCGCCATCGCGTGCGCGATCCTGACATCCCATCCGAGTTCCTGCTCAAACCGATGTTTCAGTATGTCGAGGGCACGCTCGTCGGGCGCGCCGACGGGCATCAGATACAAGCTCTTCATGCTATACGGTCCGCATCCTGGCCGGTGCTCTTCGATGTCTCGCCCGCAGCCGGAAGCAGCACACGGAACACCGTTCCCTCGCCCGCCTTGCTCTCCACTTCAATGTCGCCGCCGTGCGATTCGACGATGCCGTAGACAACGGCGAGTCCGAGGCCTACTCCCTTCCCCTCATCTTTCGTCGTGAAGAACGGATCGAATATTTTGGTGAGATTTTCCGGAAGGATCCCATCGCCGTTGTCCGAGATCAGGAGCACGACGCCGTCCCCCGATGCATCCGGGGTCGTCGTCACGCAGACCTTCCCATTGCCTTTGGCATGCGTGGACTCCGCCGCATTCATGATCAGGTTCACCAGCACCTGCTGTATCTGCGAATGATCGCATTTGATCATCGGCAGCGCCGGATGCAGGCTTAGTTCCAGATCGATGTTGGCGAGCTTCAGCTTGTGATCGATGATGGACAGCGTCCGCTGAATGATCGAATTGAGATCGGTCATTGTCCGCTGCGGCGACGATCGCCTCGAAAATGCGAGCAGGTCCATCACGATCCTGCCCACACGCGACGTCTCCCCCGATATCTGGTCGAGATAGCGCCGGACCTCCTCGATCCGATGCGGCGGGATCCCGTCTTCGGTGATGATGCGCTTCAGGAGCATGGACAAGTTCAGCACGCCGGCGATCGGGTTGTTGATCTCGTGCGCGACGCTCGCCGACAGCGTGCCGAGCGAGGCAAGCCGGTCGGTCTGAAATAATTTCTGATTGACGGTCTTTAGCTGCTCTGTCCGCTTCTGCACCTTCGTTTCAAGACTCTGCGTGAGATCGTTCAACTCCCCGATCGTCGTCATCAGCCGTTCGCGCATGACGTTGAACGATTTTGCCAGCTCCCCGATCTCGTCGGACGAATGGATCTCGATCGGCTGGTCGAGCTGCATGGCGCTGATCGCACGGGTTCCCTCGATGAGTTTCTTGATCGGCTTGTCCACCGTTCTGCGCACGAAAACAAATATGAATCCGCCCATGAGCACGATCGACAGCGACGTGAAGAGGATCATGCGCTCCTGTATGCCCCTCACGATCCGGTCCACATTGTCCAGATTGTGAACAACGTCCAGCACGCCCAGCACTTTGATTTTCGCGGGATGCGCGTGGCAGTCGGCATTGCTGCACGAGGGTTCGTTGTAGATCGGCGTCACCATCGCCAGTTCGCGGCGGCCGGCAGCGGTGTGAAGGATCTGCGCCCGGTTCTTCGGATCGGGGATGATGAGCGGTTTCGCGCCGGCATGGCAGACCGCACACACCGGATCCTTCGTATTGACGCTCTTGTTGTCCAGCGAATCCGTGGAAAACATGATGCGTCCCTCGCGGTGGTTGAAGATCCGTATCTTGTTGATCCCCTGTCGCAGCGCTATCGTGTTCATGATCTTATAGGCGGACTCGCGGTTATCGGCGAGCATGGCGTGCCACGTCGCGCTGGAAATGCCGTTGGACAACTGGTCGGCGCCTTCAACGATCGTTTCAAGCAGCTGCTGCTCCTGCGTCTTGATCTGGAAAAATCCGGTGATGGCGCCCGCGATCACGACGATGAGCGTGATGAAAAAAATGAGCCGTTGAGCGAGTTTCTTTGGCATGATGATGGTACGAATGAACCGGTGGTAGAATTGAAATTCTGACTGCGTCCCGGCAGCGCGGGCATCGGACACACATCGAATCGCATTTCACAAAATAGAATTTATTGCCTGCAAACACAACGACGCATCCGCCCCTCAGTGCGATTTTATTTTTTTCTGCTGTCCCGCACGGCACACAGTCACAACCGCCGGCCGGGAACCGCCGCCGCGCACTGCGCGCATAAGTGCGCCCCCTTGATATCGACCTCGTCCACGGAGGTGGACGAATGCATCACGCAATTGAAGTCCCGGCAGTGCAACAGCCCGAACGTATGGCCGAGCTCGTGAACGGCCTCCTTCAGCACGCGCTCCCTGAACAGGCCTTCATCCGACGCCATCCCGTAAAATTCCTCTCTCAGCCGGCATCCCGAGGCGACCGCCGCCAGGTCGTTCAACTGCGCCTCGCCAAAGACGAATGTCAGCACCGGAATGAACAGATCCACCGATGTGATTGCCAGCAGTTTGCCGTCATGACCGGGGAAGAGCCGGAGCAGTTCTGCGAGCACAACGGACGAGTTGCATTGTCCCCGCGACACATCAAAAGCACACTCCGAGTCGAACGCATGAGCGGCATCGACGCGCACGGGAAGCCGATATTCCGCCTCCAGCGGAGCGCAGAGCGACCGCAGCAGATCGATCGACACGGGGAGCACGGGGACGAGTTTGATGGACTGCATGCGCTACGGCTTCTTTAATCCGTACTTCTCGATTTTATTATAGAGTGTCACCCTGTCGATCGCGAGCACTTCGGCGGTCCGCGAGATGTTCCAATTATTTTGTTTCAGCATTTCTTCGATATGGACGCGTTCAACAGCATTGAGCGTCCTGTCCGCCGGTCCCTCCTTTTTCGGCACGGTCTGAAACGGCATGTCGCACGTGCGAATCGACGTCGATACGGCAAGGACCATCGCGCGCTCGATGACATTCTCCAGTTCCCGCACGTTGCCGGGCCAGTCGTACCGCATCAGGATATCCATCGTATCGGGCGTGATCTCCGAGACATTCTTATTCATCACGGCCGCATACTTGTGCATGAAAAATTGCGCAAGCTGAGGAATGTCCACACGCCGTTCGCGCAGCGGCGGCACTGAAATGCTGAACACGTTCAGCCGGTAATACAGATCCTCCCGGAATGAGCCGTCGGCAATGGCAGCCTCAAGGTTCCTGTTCGTTGCGCAGATCACGCGAAAGTCGCTGTGCACGGTTTCGCTTCCGCCCACGCGCATGAATTGTTTCGCCTCGATGACGCGCAGCAGCTCGACCTGCATCTTCTGGCTGATCGTGCCGATCTCGTCCAGAAAGATGGTGCCGCCGTCGGCCATTTCAAATTTTCCCTTGCGCCGGTACTGCGCGCTGGTGAATGCGCCGCGCTCGTGCCCGAAGAGTTCGCTTTCCAAGAGCGACTCGGAAACGGCGCCGCAGTTCACCGGGATGATCGGAAAATACCGGCGGGCGCTGTTCGCATGGATCGTGCGCGCAATCAATTCCTTGCCCGTGCCGCTCTCGCCCCTGATCATCACCGTTGTATCGGTCTTCGCCACGGTCATCGACAGATCCAGCACGCGCGCCATTTGCGGACTCTCACCCACGATCTCGCTCGAAACCGCCGTCTCGGAAATGTGCTGGTGCAGTAGCGTGTTTTCGTTGCTCAGCATTTTTTGCCGGATCGCATTGGACACGAGGTGCGACAGATGATCGGGATCGATCGGCTTTGTCACATAATCGAACGCGCCGTCCTTCAGCGCCTGGACCGCGCTTTCAACCGAGGCGAATGCCGTTGCCATGATGATCTGCGCCGACGTGTCGATCTCGCGAAGCTTCTTGAGCAACTCCAGACCGTCCATGCCCGGCATTTTGATGTCCAGGATGATCACATCCCACGGACCGGCATCCATCATCTTGAGCGCGTGAATCGCGTCTTCGGCCGCTGCCGTCTTGTAGCCGTCCTGGGCGAACCATTTCGAAAGCGATGTGCGCACGATAAATTCATCGTCCACAATGAGGATGCTTTGTTGTCTTTTGGTGTCTGCCATAGGGGTGATCTCAGGTGATTTCTTCCATGTTTAAGGGCGGCCGCAGCGGCAACGTGATCGTAAATGTCGTTCCCTCCGCCGCCGTTGAGTGCACGTCTATCTTTCCGCCATGCCGTTCGATAATCCCGTAGACAACGGCAAGACCGAGGCCGGTTCCCTTTCCTTCTTTTTTCGTTGTATAGAACGGTTCAAAAATGTGCGGCATCACATCCGGACTGATCCCGCATCCGGAGTCGCGCACCGCCACAGTGATCTCGTCGGGTGACGGGAAGGCGACGGCAATGTGCAGTTCGCCGCCTTCCGGCATGGCTTCGACGGCGTTTATTTCCAGCGCCAGCAGCGCCTGGGTGATCTGCTGTCCGTCGCACAGGATCAGCGGAAGCGGTTCGGCGATTTCCACCCTGCACGTGACACTGTGTATCATCAAATGATGGTCGATGAGCTTGGCCGTCTGCTGTACGATGTCGCGAATATTGTGTTCACGCAATTCGCCAACGCGGCGCCGCGAGAACAAGAGAAGATTTTTCACGATGTTCCCGCACCGCGAGGTTTCGTCCGCAATGATCTTCAGTTCCTCCGAGATCTCGGCCTTCGCGTCTTCGGCGATCGGCTCTTTCTGGATCTTCCGGCGAATGAGCTTGGCGTAGGTGAGTATCCCTTCGAGCGGATTGTTCAGTTCGTGCGCCACAGTGGCGGCCAGCGTGCCGAGCGACACCATTTTTTCCATCTGCACGATATTGGTCTGCGTGCGGTGCAGCTCGTCGGTCTTTTCCTGCACTCGCTTTTCGAGCGTCGAGTTGAGATTCTTCAAATCGTCCTGTGCCCGGCGCAGTTCCCGCGTCATATGATTGAATGAATGCGTCAGGATGCCGATCTCGTCCTTCGTCTGCACGTCGATCGCATAGTCGAGGTTACCCTCGATGACCGCACGAGTGCCCTCGGTCAATTTTTTCACGGGGATGTTCACCATGCGCCAGAGGAACAATCCGGTGAACGCCGTCACAATAAGGATGAGCGCAATGCCTCCCTTGTACTGCATTGTTTCAAAGTCGGCAAGATTTTTGTCGGTATCCTTCAGGGGAAGGGTCACATTGAGAATGCCGAGCACGGTCTGCGAGCGGTCGTGGGCATGACACGTTGCGGAGGAGCACCGGATGTCGTTTTTGATGGGAGTGATGACACCGATCACGCGCTCCCCCTTCGACGACGTGTAGATGCGCGTCAGCATCTCCACATTCGGAACGATCGCGCGGGTCGATCCGTTCTGATGGCAGACGACGCATGTGCCGGAAGTCAGCGCGATGCTGTTGCCGAGTTCCTGATCCTGCGCGGAGAACGATATTTCACCTTTTTTATTGTAGATGCGGACGCCGTCGATGCCCGGCTCAGTCCCGATCGTTTTGATGGTATTGGCGATATCCTCGCGCCGGTTGAGCAGCATGCTGTACTCGATCGAACGCTTGATCACATCGCTCATTTGCATGGCGGACGCGGTGGAGTAATTGGTGTACCGCTCGGATTGAAGTTTGACGAAGAAGAATGTGAGCACAGCCACACCGATGAGCATCATCACGAAGATGCCCGCCAGCAATCGGAATGCCAGCAGACGCGTCGGCTTAATGAACCGTTTGATAATTCACCCTCCTTGTATCGCGGTGCTCTGCGCCATGGTGCCGGCCGCAGTACCGGGCAGTGCTGATCAGACCATATGCTTCGCGCCTCTGCTGCTGCGCGCCCGAAGGAACCCGCCCGGCTTCGTGCCAATGGATGGCGTGCCGGGCATTGCCGTTTCCCTTCCTCCTTACCGGAAGTCGTGCACCGTCGCGCGCACTGTCGTGTGCGCACCGTCGAGCGATGCGTGATCCGGGTGCTGCGGCGCCGCGGGATCCTTGGCGTCGTGCTCCGAGGTAAAGACGGGAAAATATTTTGCGATGTAATAGAACGAGACGAAGCCGAGCGTCACAATGCCGAGCGTCACCGAAAATTCGGGAAGCGACGGAATATAGCTTTTTCCCGCCCAGCCTTCCATGCCGGTGATCGTGATGTTCATGCGGTTCATGACGAAGCCGATGATGACCAGCACGGCGCTGAGAAACAGTCCGCTTTCGTTCTGGCGCACTTTTTTGCGCGACAACAGCACAAGCGGTGCAAGGATGCCCACAACGACTTCAAGCCAGAACATGTAGGTCTCCATGCGCGGCACGAACAGCAGACGCACCGCCTGACGGTCGACCAGATCGAGCGAGCGCATGACGGCCAGCACGCACAGCATCAGCACGCAGAGCCGCGCCACATCCATCAGCAGCGGCATCTCGAGCCCGCGTTTGAACGCCCGGCTGCTCAGGAACGATTCGAGTATGACCATTGCGCAGCCGACCGAGATCGCCGAGACGTAAAAGAAGACCGGTAGGTACGGCGTGTACCACAACGGATACAGTTTCTCGGGCATGATCAGATACATGGTGCCGAGCGAGGACTGATGGAGCGTCGAGAGCAGCACACCGACGATGATGATCGGGATGCTCATCGAGTGCAGTATTTTCATCGTCTTGTACATCTTGAATTTTTCGAGCACGACAGGCGCGAATTCCAGCGTCAGCACCGTTGAATACAGCATGACGCACCAGGCAACTTCGAACATCACCGAATGGGGATTCCACATGATGATCGCATGCCATATCGCCCAGGGCCTGCCAAGATCGAACATCAATCCGACGGTCACAAGGATGTAGCCGAGGAATGCCGTCAGGATCGTCGGACGGATGATCGGTTCAAAGCGCTTAAGATTGAACACATACACCAGGGCCGCAAGCGTGAAGCCGCCCGCCGCCAATCCGACGCCGCACAGGACGTCGAACCCGATCCAGATCCCCCACGGGAACTCGTCGCTCAAATTCGTGGATGCGCCGAGGCCCTGCGTAAAGCGGAGCACGGTCGACGCCGCTCCCGCCGTCAGCAGGATGATGCCGATGCTTTTCCACACAGTCAGTTGTTTTAAAAATCGTGTAATCATCGTAGAATCACTTTCCTGTAATAGTATACTGTTAGCGTGCATCACGTGCACGCCGCGCAACAATCGGCGGCGCGAAAAAAAGCACGACCGTTCAATGTTTTAGTGGTCGTGGTCCTGGCCGTTTTTTTTCATCTGCTCTTCATACTGTTTGACTTCATCGCGCCGGTTGGTGATCCACCAGATGCCGTACAGGAATGTGCCGCCGATGGCGACCACATTCGGGATCTTTTCCAGCACGTTCCATGTCAACGCGGGCAGCGGGGTCGTCTGCAGCGTCGTCTTAAATCCGAGCTGCTCGAACGGCACGCCCGAGAGATAAAGAATGGATGTGCCGCCGACTTCCTTCTGTCCGTAGATCTTGTCCACATATTTTCCCGGCTCGGCCTTCATGCGTTCATACGCCTCGGTGAGCAGCTCATCCCTGTTGCCGAATTTCGTCGCACCCGTGGGGCAGGCTTCAGAACATGCCGTCGGCAGTCCCTGCTTCACCAGGTCCGTGCAGAGGATGCATTTGTAGATGCGGGGATTGATGCTCGTCCAGTCGTAGCGGGGAACCTGGAACGGGCACGACTGCATGCAGTAGCGGCAGCCGATGCACTTGTCCACAGCATAGACCACAGGGCCTTCCGGCGTCTTGGTGAGCGCACCCACCGGACACACCGAGGCGCACGTCGGGTCTTCGCAGTGCTGGCACATGCGGCGCACAAACACATCGGGATATTTGTCGAATGTCTCCAGCGCCGTATACGCTGTCGGCGACAATTTTTTTTCTTCAACATCCGAGAGGTGATTCTGAACCTTGCATGCCTTCTGGCACGCGTTGCATCCGATGCACATCGTGATGTCGATCAACATTGCTTTTTTCTGTATCACACCAATGGTCTCCTATGAGAAGTCTCCGCCGCCGGCCGTGTGTCGACACATGTACGGCGGAGAACGTACTTATTCGTTTGAAAGAAATTGCTGCTCAAAGCACGCGCACTCATCGGGCGTGATGTGGCTGATCACGCCCGGCATCGGTTCGCCGCCATCCTGTAGACACACAGACGAATACTCGTGTGTGAATTGAGTCGGCAGTGATGCTCTGTGAGGTTTCATCGTGCATTCCGTTAATAGTATGGCAAGATGTATGCCAAAAAAATTCCTCAATTACCGCCAAAATCAGTCTGTTTTCGCCAGTGTATATTTTTTCTTTATTCTACATGTTTAATTATTACACACTTTAATCGAATGCAATACGGTTTATTGTGTAATTATTAACATAATGACCAATTATGATTGTTGATTTTATTTACACCAAGTGTTGAATTTTTACACGTATTTCGCTCCACAGGTGTCGCCAGACAGTTTCAGACAGTCCTTTTTCCTTAGGACTTCTTTTTCCCCGCCCGTTTTTCTTCTTCGTGCTTCGCGCGCTCTTCTTCCTGCAATCGTTCCAATTCAAGAGGATGCTCGTCGTACATTTCTTCTTCAGAGATCGTGCCGCGTATCCATGCAAGGTTCATCGGATAAATATCCGGATTGAAGATGATAAAATAGAAATGCCAGACGAGGATCGAGAGTGCCGCCAGCCATGCCTCGTAAAAGTGGACGGTGCGTGACACATCCCACCACTCTTTGCCGATCAGTCCCAGGAATGTGTTGTCCATCCAGAGGATCAGCCCAGTGGCGGTCATGACCATTGTTCCCCAGATGAGCGCCCAGTATTCGGCCTTTTCAATGTAGCTGAACCGGTCGAGCATCGGTTTTTCATCCGAGAGACCGAGGTTGAATTTTGCCATCCCGAGCGCATCGTAGACGTCCTGGATCTTCGGGAACAAGTCGCGTATCAATTGTTTCCCGCGCGGCACGAAGAGCACATAATAGATATGAAACAGACTGACCACAACGAGCGTCACGGCCGCGCACCGGTGGAGTATACCGCGAATTTCAAAGATCGTCGGGCTCAGGTTCCTCAGCGGAAGCACCCACCACGCATCCGGATACCGAAGCATGAAACCGGTGAACACCAACAGGATGAAACTGAGCGCGAGCGTTCCATGCTGCAGCCGCTCTCCGAGCGTCATGCGCACATAGAGCGAGTGGCCGATCTCGTCATCGTGTTCCGGCCCATGCCGGCGGTGCGTCAGCCTGCGCTTCGATTTTTTCACAAAATCCAGGATGTTGTGCAGCGCCATGCCGCCGATGGTGACGAGAATAAGACTGATATAGAGATTGGACACGAAGAACACCATGCCGCTGTCCGTCGGCTTCGAGGAGATTACATGCACCGCGCCCTGCGTGAAATTACTATTCGCGCCCGGATGGCATTGACCGCATGTCGCGGCAAGATTGCCTTTGTTCACGCGCGACCGGCTGTCGCTTGAAGGAAGAATATCGTGCACGCCGTGACAGCTTGCGCAGTTCGCCGCTTCCGTCTTTCCCGCCTTCACGGCAAGTCCGTGATAACTCTCCAGGTAACTTTCGCCGCGCCCTGTGGCAATGCCAAACTTCTCGGACATCTTCACAGAATTGTGGCATGGCGTGCACACTTCGGCCGACACGTGTAGCTTCGATACAGGCGAATTGAGATCTTTCGGTCCCAGGATCTTATGCTCGCCGTGGCAGTCCGTGCACGCCGGAGCGGCAATGTTGCCTTTGGCGAGCGCCGTTCCGTGTATGCTCGAGGCATACGTGGCGGCAATTTCCTTATGGCACTGGGCGCATGCGGTCTGGATATGCTTTTTGCTGACCGGCGAATCGGGGTCCCCGCCCTTGCGCATGTCGTGGCTGCCATGGCAATCGATGCACGTGGCCGCATTGCCGTTCCCCCTGACCAATGCTTTCGCATGGACGCTTTGTTCGTATCCCATCACGTACTGGGCCGTCACGCCGTTGGCCGCGTCTTTTTTGCCGTGACAGGTCAAACACATTTTCTCCTGCGAAATTTTTATCCCCGCCTGGTCCGTGCCCGCCGAACGGGTCGGCATGAGCGTCGAGTGGCAACGCATGCATGTTGGCGCGTTGTCCGTTTTTGCTTTCAGCGCCTGGCCGTGCACCGATGCGGTATAGATGTCCTTCTCCCCGGCATGGCACGTGCCGCAAAACTCGGTGATATTCTCCGCGGCGAATTTTGAGCCCGGCACTTTCGGCGACACAACGTCGTGTGTGCCGTGACATTCCTTGCATTGCTCCGCCGCGTCTTTTCCTTTGGACAGCACCGTCGTGTGGAATACGTGTTTCCCCGGAGCATCCTTATGGCAGCCCTGGCATTGCACCGGAGTGATCTTCGCTTTATGCGGTACGTTCTCCGGATCGAATCCGGCATGACAGGCTACGCACGTCAGCTTTGCGTGCGGAGATTTTTTCAACGCTTCCTCCTTCGCAAACAATGACACGGTCTTCCCGTTTTTTTCCATTGTCATTGAATTGTCCGAGTGGCATGCAAGGCATGCCTCTCTTGTCTGGGCAGAGAGAACGCCAAGAGACAGAAACGAAAATACTGCGATGAGAGTAAAACGATGCATAGTATTTGTAGTCAGTTGAAGTAATAGGGATATCGACCAAGGGGTTTGCAAGAATTGTGCCATAACATGAATGTGGAATTTTTCAGCAGATTTGAAGATTTCTGGTACAGCAGATTTCCAATTCTAAAAAAAATAGTGTGTATTTTCTCACTATTAAGAATGTTGACTATTTCATCACAACCTCGTTTCCCCTATGGGGAAAACACATCAATCAAGGCTCACACTGGACTGGAACCGTGAATTACATGCAAAGGCATTCCCTGCGAGCCACGGAGTGGCATCATCGGCGTCACGCCTCTTTCTCTTATTTCGAGGCTCTGTGAAATGAAACAGTGTATTTCCCCTGCTGTTGTGGAGTTCTCGCAACGAGTAGGATCCGCTGCAGGTCCGTTCCCCATTCTGCATGCAGTTCCGCATCCTCGATTCTGATCGTCTCTACTATTGGCTGCACCTTGTCCTGTTCAAACCGGATCTCGATATCACTGTCGTGCTCTATCGCTCCCTTCGTCCTCACTCGTACGATGAGACGGTCGGCCTCGGTGCGCACGACGCGGCCCGATGTCATCAACGTGAGTGTGATATTCTTTGACGGTGCACCGAGGCGGAACTCCTCCGTAACCGCCACAGCACTGTGCGCCCGATCCAATGTAATGCTCCTCACCCATTTCTCAACATGCGCCTCTTGAGGGTACGCCCCGGCAATATCAAGGGAGAAGCGAACAGAGTCTTTCCATGACTGATGCTGAACATCACGTGCAGCATATTGTTTGCCCTCCTTCTCCATGACACCGTCGATCGTCGGGAGGTTGTGAAATGCCGACTGCATCGTCCATATCGAGTACCGGTCTGTGCTGAACGTCTTGGCGTTGTACCCCTCCGGACCGACATCGATAATGAACGGTTCGCCGTCGACGTAGAGCACAAAATTGCCCACATCATTGTGATTGTGACTCTTCCCGTTGTGCATGCCCTGGGCGGCAATGTAAAAACCGGCTGCAGAGTTCTCTTTCTCGCGGGCGACGAAGAACTGTGATCGCTTCAGGTAGACATCCGTCAGCAGCGGTTGTGCGGGCTTCTGGCTTATCATCAGGTCAAGGTTGAACAGGAAGAGTGACCTGACCCCCAAAAGATGATCCAATTTCATATATTGGAGATCATCAAGAAAGGTCATCTATGGGTAAGCAAAAATTCACCGCAGAACAGATCATCGGAAAACTTCATGAAGCCGATGTCCTCCAAAGCCAAGGTAAAA
>CAISDA010000006.1 GCA_903884005.1 uncultured Ignavibacteriota bacterium
AGATAACCGTTGATGGGACGGAGCCTGTTCTTCGAAACCGCGATATTGTGCGGATGACTACAGCAAAAAAATGCAAGCTGGAATGCAAGCTGGAAGTCAACTTTAAAGAGCAAAACGAAGGTGGGAAGAAAAAATATTTTGGAAAGAATTTGCATAATTCCTTAATGTTTTCTATATTATGAGATCATGCTGGCGTAGCTCAGCTGGTAGAGCAGCTGATTCGTAATCAGCAGGTCAGGAGTCCGAATCTCCTCGCCAGCTCCAATTAAATATTGCATGATAACGATATACACAAAAAAAGCTGCGTGATTCGATCACTCAGCTTTTTTTTATTTCCGGGTGCAACGATTGTAGATCGTTCACGTCACCTAATGCCATGAGAACGCTCCGCACAGTGCGACCACTTCTTCTTCTCTCCTTCGGCATCGCCGCATTCATGCTGTTCTCCTCGGGCTGTTCCCGAAATAAGTCCTCCGAAACCGCCGAGAA
Source organism: uncultured Ignavibacteriota bacterium (assembly GCA_903884005.1). Classification (GTDB taxonomy): domain Bacteria; phylum Bacteroidota; class Ignavibacteria; order UBA10030; family UBA8401; genus CAISDA01. The sequence continues at coordinate 490 of CAISDA010000006.1, forward strand.
ATTTTATTCCGACGCGTTCACTGCGATACGCGAGACGCGCTTCGACGACGCGGAACATCTCCTGACTGCATCGCTCGTCTTGTTTCAACAAACGGACAATTCCGATAAATTCAACGAGGCGACCGTGATACTCGCCGGCCTGGAACGGTTGCGCGGAAAATTGTCGCAATCATTTGGACACTATTTTACAGCCCTCTCGTATTACCGGCAGACTCAGAACAATGCCCGATTGATTCCTGTCTTGAACGCGTTGGCCAACCTCTATGCCCTTACGGGCAAAAGGGATTCTGCAGCGTTCATTTCGACTCTCGCGGTGAAAGCGAGTTTGCTTTCCGGAAGCGACGACCTGAAAGCCGCCTCTGAATTCGAGCGCGGCCGTGTGGACCTTGCCTTTAAGGATCCCGCGAATGCGTCGGCTCATTTCGATGCGGCGGCAAAATTTCCATCGGCCAAATCCACTCCCCTGTTGTCCTTTGAGATCTCCCTGTATTATGGGACGGCCTTGACAGCACTCGATAGAAAAGACGATGCAATCAGGAAGCTGACAGAGGCGGAACTATTTTTGGCAGGCTCGGGTGACGTCCATTCACTCGTCCGGTTGAAATGTGCGCTAGGCGACGCTTTTCTTCATTTCGGCATGTATGAAAATGCAATGGCGGCATTCAATGCTGGTTTGAAGACGGACACTGCTGCAGCTGGCGACGATTCCGGTTCATCGTTCCGCAATGAAATGGCTGCGCAATGCTTCTGCGGCATCGGTGAAGTGTATCTTGCCAACTATGCCCACAGTGCTGCCCGGACTGCTTTTTCGAAGGCCCTGGGTAATGCACATAGATCTGAAAATAGTGCGGTTATTGGATACTGCCTCGTTCGCATTGCTGACTGCGATGCTCAGGCGGCGCTGCTTGAACCAACGGGGTCGGCTGTGCTGCAGACTGTGTCTTTATACGAACAGGCCTACGCTGTCTTTGAATTCGATGGTCCCCCGCAACGTAAGGCTTTTGTTCTCATGAAGGAAGCTGTTTTTCGCTCGGGTCTTCACGAAAATGGAGATGCCGATCGTCTCTTCAGAAGAGCGTTCGAACTGATGAGGACGGCTTCCGTTTTCCGCGATGTTTCACCGGATCCTGCATGGATCACTCAGGATGCACGGCTGCTTCCAAAGACAGTGAGCTCGGATGATTGGTGGTTCAGACCGTATGCTGCGTTCCTTATTCAGAACCGTCATATCGGCGATGCGCTCACGGTGGTCGCAGACGGCATGGCCGCAATGGAACGCGAGAAGCTGCTCACCTATCCTCTCGAATTTCAGGATACTACGCGCAGCACGAAAATCAAATCCTATACGGAACACGTGCGACAGCATGCGTTGGATGAACACGAACTTCTTTTGCAGCAATCGCTCGCTCATGCATCGATCGATATGAAGGAAAAAGAAGCGACTCAGGCTCGCTATAATGAAGCGCTCGTTGCTATCCTTAATGAGGGTGCTACGATCGTTGCCCGGTATCCATCGCTGCTGCCCCTGGTCTGTGCCCCGCCACTATCATTCGAGAGGATACAAAGGCGTCTCTCAGATGATGCATCGCTTCTTTCCTATCTCACGCTTGACGATCGCTTCTATGCTGTCATCGTCTCGCATTCAGGCGGCCCAATCGCGGTGGATCTCGGGACCTCGGGAGCGATCATTGACCGCATCAACGAGTTCTGCTCACTCATGCGCTCGCAGATGAAACGGCCTGCCGATACACGTGAAGACAATTCCTCGCTTCAACGATCGTCGCTTGGATTGGCTGCCACACTGATACAACCGATCGAGCGATTTATCGCACACCGGGTGATCGTGCATACGACGCAGGAGATCGATGATCTGCCCGTTCATGCGCTGCTGCTGCCAAACGGACAGCCCGTGTCCGATACTTATGCCGTCTCGTATGCCCCGTTCTTGGGCGCATCGGTGGCGCCTTCAGAACAGCGGCCGGTCACCGACGCTGTTATTTTTGGTGCGCCGTCTGTGGGACCGATAGAAGCCGAATACGGGCTGCGAAGCATCAAGAATTTTTTCGCGAACGCGACGATCTTTGCGACACAATCCGCGACGCAAAAGAATTTCTTGTCGGCATACGGGAGCATGCTGCACTTCAGTTCACACTATGGAATGGATGAAGAGACGAAGCGAAGCACATTTGCCGTGTCCGGCGGGAGTCTCACGTCGCAGGACGTCTATGTGCCGATCTCATTTTTTCTGATGGCACGGCCCTTCGGCGCGTGGGTGCTGGCAGATCAGCGCCAGGATGTATGCGGCGTTACATTGCAGCATGCCGCCTTCGCCATGATGAGCGGCGCCACAGAGGCGATCGTGCAGCGCTATCCGTGCCCTACCACGTACACAAAAGATTTTAATGAGTTCTTGTATTCCGAGCTGTCTGCGGGCAAGACGCTCGATAATGCATATGCGGGAACGCTGGTCCGGATGCAAAAGAATCTGGAGAGGAATAAAGTATACAGCAGTGCGCCGTTCTTTTATATTGAATGGTAGCGCAATAAAAACTGGGCGAGCTAACAGCTCGCCCTACAAAGTTAGAGTTATATTCGACGAGTGGGAAAAAGAGATAAAACGATGGGCGAGCTAACAGCTCGCCCTACAAAGATAGAGTTACATTCGACGAGTGGGAGAAGCAGATGTGAAGCTGGGATATGAAAAAGCCGCGTCCGGTTTGATGGCGCGGCTTTAATACGAGCGGCGAATCCTGACGTGGCCCAGGCCGGAGTCTATGTAGATGTTCAACTTTCCTTCGGCGGTGGAATAATTTGACGAGACCGATAGACCGTCCTGCTCTTTCGATATATCCGGAGCAAATGAGAAGCTTGAAAACCAGTTGTCACTGTAACTGACCCTCACTCCGATCTTCGCGGGAATATCCAGCGTGATCGTTCCCATCCCGAAATCGATCTTCACGTCCACTTCGCGCTTCAGCTTGCCGTCGAAATTCAAATAATAGGAACCAACGCCGCCTTCAAAATTCATGTGCTTGAAATTCGCATTGCACAATCCTTCAGCGACCAATTTGCTCACCCCCGCCTCGATCTTCAGTTGCTCGATCTCGCCCTTGTTCGGTTCGTCGAAACGGATCTTCGTGGAGGATGCCCCCGTGGAAAGCGAAAACTTATTGATGTTCAGTCCGGTCATATCAAGATCGGCTTTCCCTGCGCCCAAACTGGCATCGAGCGCGATCGGTATGGCATCGGTCAGCTGCACGTTCCATTCATCGGTCTTGAAATCGAAATTTACATGCATTCCTTCAGCATCCTTCTTTGACCCCGAAGGATTCAGATCGATCTGCAGATTTCCGACTCTCTCGTGGAGGCGGTAATCGATATCAACGCCGGCGTCCTTGTTCTTGGAATCCCGGTAATCAATAACGGCTATATGATCGCCTGCGCCTTTGCGGACATTCACCGATCCAAACGACGATTCGATGCGAACGCGCGCTTCACGCTCGTCGCTTCGGCGGATCTCTTTATGCACATCCCCTGCGAACAGGCGCACGGCCAGAGGCAGGGAGAGCACGAACACCGCAATATATAGTCGTAGATGGCGCATAAGTGGGTTAGTCCTTCCTTTTATTCTTACGGATACGGCGTAAGAAAAGTTGCAAGAAAGGTTCAATAATTTTGTATTTTTTTCCTGAGCGCGTTGTTCAGCATTTCACGCGCTCGGAAAATATGCGCCTTGACGGTGCCAATAGGCACGTGCAACTCGTCGGCAATGTCCTGGTAGTCCATTTCATCGGTATGACGCATGAGTATGACCGTCCGGTATTTCAGCGGAAGCGAGGCGATCGCTTCTTCGAGCATGAGTGTGCGCTGCCGGTTGATGAGCGAACGGTCGGGTTCATACGATGAATCGGGGATTTCGAAGCTGTAATCCCCATCTTTCGATTCAATGGGTTTATCTATGGAAAATGTGGGAAGTTTCCGTTTGCGGATGTGATCTATGCAATTGTTCGTCGCAATTTTATAGAGCCATGTCGAGAATGCAAACTCGTTGCTGTAATTGGCAAGCGATGCAAAGGCTTTGATGAACGCTTCCTGAGTCAGATCCTCGACCTCATCGTTGTTGCGTATCATCCGATGCAGCAGAGCGGCGATATTGTCATGGTATTTATCCATGATGGCGCGAAAGGCCTCCTGCTTTCCCGCGAGCGCATTGCGAATCAGCACGGTATCTTCTGCGCGTGATTCGATCTGCTGCTTTGTCGGCGAGATCTCCCTGCTGCGGCTTGCGCCGCCTGGTTTCACTGTGGCCGTGTTGGTTTTTCGTGGAGGCATCGTACCTGGTTTCTTTATTAATTTACAAAAGTAGCAATAAATCAAGGGAATTGCAAGAAAGACTTCACGTGTATAGGAAACCATTTTGAAAATCTTTATTATTATTGATGAAGATAGAACGATCTTTTTATATGCGCTCCGCGCTCGAGGCGGCACCAGAACTGCTGGGCAAAATTATTGTGCGACGACTCAGCGGACGCAATCTGGCGGGAATGATCACCGAAGTTGAAGCATATCTCGGCCCCACCGATGCAGCGAGCCATGCATTCAGGGGACGGACAGACCGGAATGCGGTGATGTTCGGTGAAGGCGGACATCTGTATGTCTATTTCACATATGGGATGCATTATTGCGCGAACATTGTAACGGGACCGGCGGACCGGGCCGAGGCTGTTCTGATTCGCGGGGTAAAACCTCTGGAAGGCATCGATGGGATGATTGCAAACCGCACCCGGCCGGGAAAACCGTTGAGGCGGGATCATATTGCGGACGGACCGGCAAAATTCTGCCAGGCGTTCGCGATCGGCCGTCCCGAGAATGGAACGGACTTGGTCGGCGACGTCATCTATGTGGATGATGCGCCGTCGGCTGACGCTAAGTCGATTATTCGCACACCACGAGTCGGGATCACCAATGGGAAGGAACACCTTTGGCGATTCGTTCTCGCAGAGACGATTTCGTGTTTTGTGAATGACGCCGCTCCTTCGGGAGAGGGGCGAGATACTATCTCGTCCAGCTCTGAAAATACTCGGCGGCATATGGAGTGCGTGTAGGCGAGCTGTTAGCTCGCCCTACAATGCTGCGTATGCGAAACGGGTATTTTCATGCGAGGTGGTGAACCATACATCTATAACAATCGTGACTACTGACATTTATTTTACATATTTAATCGGCAATGTATGGTGAACTTAACCACACGAAAGAAATTCGTCTTCACCGGCATCACGATCGTGATGACCTTCATCGCGCTGGCGTGCGCGGAGCTGCTGCTGCGCGCAGCAATGCCCCGGCCTCAAGAGGCCTTCGTTACGACGGTCGCCTATGACGGCATACAATGGCACAAACTCAACCGCTCGTATCTGAAGAAATATTTTTCGTCATCCGATGTGCTCATTCCCGAATTGAAGGAAGAACAATTCCGCATTACACGCGCGAAAAACTCCATCCGCATTTTTTGTCTTGGTGAATCGTCGATGTTCGGCGTCCCCTATCAGATCACCGCGACCATTCCCGGCATGATCCGAAAACAGCTGCGGCATCTGTATCCCGATCGCGAAATTGAAGTAATCAACGCCGGTGCATCGGCGATCAACAGCATCGTCATCGAGGATCTTGCACGGAACGTGTCGGAACTGGAGCCGGACCTCGTGCTGGTGTACCTTGGCCATAACGAATTTTACGGGCCAGAAGGTGTTGGAGCGTCGTGGCTGGAAAAGAAACTGCCGTTCATCACAGGCATACAACGGGCGGCGAATTCTTTAGCGATCGTCAGGACGATAGACGGTCTTATGACAACACGGAAAAATGAAACCGTCAAAGAACTCACGCTCATGCAACAGGTGTCGCAGAATACGCAAGTGCCGCTTGCGTCGGCCGATGCGGAGCGCGTGTTTACGCAGTATGACGCACATCTTCGTTCAATGATCGCTTTGCTGCAGGGAAAGCACATTCCCGTACTCTTCAGCAGCGCCGCATCGAATCTCTCGTTCCCTCCGTTCGACTACGCACAGCTCGAACCGAACGTGGAAGACCAGGTCATAGCTTTATACCACAGCGGCAATGCGATGGAGTTGGAGCGGCGGCTTGAACTGCTTCTGGGGAAAGATTCAACAAATGCATTCGTCAACTATTGGCTTGGACGGACAGAGACAATGCTCGGCAAGTTCGATGACGCGCGCCGGTATCTGATACGCGCCAAGGATGACGATCTCCTGAAGTTTCGGGCACCCGAACGCACGAATGTCATACTCAGAACAGTATGCGCCGAGTATCATGTTCCATTCATCGATTCGGATTCGCTGCTGCGCGCGATGAGTCCGCATGGCATCAGCGACACCACACTTTTCTGGGAACACGTGCATCCCACTGCGTATGGATACTACAGCATCGCCTCGCATTTCATTCGGGCAATGCGGGAGTACAATTTCCTGCCCGCTCCCCCGCCATCGGCAGCGCGTGATTTGCTCCCCTTCAACACGGACAGCCTGAGTATTTGCTGGTTAGACCTCGCCTACGGCGATCGGTCGATGAAGAATTTGACGAGCCATTGGCCGTTCAAAAATTATTCTGTCCCGCTTGCCGTGCTGAACTCGGCGGACAACGAACTGCGCGGCATCGTGGAAAGCATGTATCATTCACTGTATGTGGAGGATGAGGCGTGTTACCGGACGGCGGAACATTTCGCGCGTATGGGCAAGATGCGGGAAGCGCAGACGACATACGAAGCGGTGCTTGAAGAATATCCGTACAATTATTACGCTCACTATCTTCTCGGCAGTCTGTTCAACCGCATGGGCAGGCCGAAGGATGCGCTTCGGCAGTTCGATATATCGATCTCATCAAATCCGGGGTATGCGCATACGCGCGTTGAACGCGGGTTGACGGATATTAATTTCGGCAAATTTGATGATGCCCTTGCCGACTTTGAGGCGGCGGAACGAACGAATAGTTCTGCAGAGCCGGCGCTGACTGCGTCCATTTCGTACGGGAAGGCGGTGGCGTTTGCCAACAAAAAGGAGTATGCAATGGCGCTCGAGCTGGTTGAGAACGCTCTTTCGCTGGCGCCTGCGTACGCATCGGCACTTCAATTGCAGGCCGGCATTCGTGCGGCGATGAAGAACGGGGCGAGATAACAGTGCGCGCTACAGGGAAAAAGGCGAAGCATGGGCGAGACAATAGCGCGCGCTACAGGGAAAAAGGTGAAGCATGGGCGAGATAACATCTCGCCCTGCTATGAAAATAGAAGTACACGTGCCCAAATTAGCGTAAAATCGCAATTTTCATCCGGCGTGGTGAGCGCCGGTTCATGCACGCTACAATAAAGCAAAGGAATAGAACGAGCGAGCAACGACGAAACGACATTGCGGGATTTAGAAAATGGTATAGATAAACGGCGCGAGCGCGCTTCCCTTTGTCAAGACGATCAAGAGCCCGAAGAGCAGCAGCATGACCACGATCGGCAGCAGCCACCATTTCTTGTTATCCTTGAGGAACGTCAAATATTCTGCTACAATTCTGAGCTTAGCCATAGGAAGTGATATTAGGACATTTTGTCGTAGTGAGAACGGTGCTGTTTCTCGATCCAATACGACTGCTGCCCGGTTTTGAAATCCGTGTTTAAGAATTTTTTTCCGGTCATGCGCGCCGCGAATGCCACAGGCGTGATGACCACAAAGAAGAACAGCGCCAGGATCACGCGAGACACGATCCATCCGAGCGTGAATGCGGCTCCCATCCATATCCGGTATACCCCGCGCAGAAGCAGCGGGGCCGTCATGCTGAAAAGCACCAACACGCTTCCCGCCGCAGCGCACACGAACATCGCCGCGCTCACGTGGCGAAAGAGATAGACTCCGGTTGCGATCAGCAGAAACACACCGCCGACGGTCCTGCCGAATTTGACGAGCCCCGCCTCGGAACAATCGAGCGCACGGAGATCTCCGCGAACGTCGTTAATCAAGCTCATACTCTTTTTTCCAATCTCCGTCCCCATCGAGCGGCGGCTGGTCCTTTTTATATAAGATATAATTTCCCACCACAAGTACATCCATCTCAGTGCGCATAAAACAACGGTATGCGTCCTGCGGAGATTCCACGATTGGTTCGCCGCGCACATTGAACGACGTGTTCACCAGAACGGCACAGCCTGTTGTCTTCTTGAATTCTTCGAGAAGGCGGTGAAAGAGCGGATTATCGTCCTTATGCACGGTTTGAATGCGCGCCGAATAGTCGACATGCGTGACCGCGGGAATATCGGAGCGGACGATGTTGAGCTTGTCGATGCCCCACAGACGCATTTCGCTGCCGCTCATCGGGCGCTGCCGTTCTTTTTTCACATCGGCCACGAGGAGCATATACGGACTCTCGGTCGCGATGTCGAACCACTCGGACACGTCTTCGGCCAGCACCGCGGGGGCGAACGGCCTGAAACTTTCCCTGTATTTGATCTTGAGGTTCATGCGTTTTTGCATTTCGGCGCTGCGGGGATCGCCGAGGATGGAGCGATTGCCGAGGGCGCGCGGACCGAACTCCATTCGTCCCTGATGCCATCCGACCACATTGCCGTCGGCAAGAAGGCCGGCCACACGGGAACAGAGCGCCGCCTCATCGTCCGCCTCGACGTACGGCAGAGCACGGGCGGCGAACATTTTTTTCAGGTCGCCGTTGGAATATGCGGGTCCGAAGTACGAGCCATGCTGCAAGTCGCGGGGCTGGCGCGGGAGCGCGGGCCGGCCGAAGGCGTGGTGATAGCCGACATAGGCGGCGCCGATGGCCCCCCCGGCATCGCCTGCAGCGGGCTGGATCCACAGTTGTTCGAAAATATTTTCGCGAAGGAGTTTTCCGTTTGCCACGCAGTTCAAGGCGACGCCGCCGGCGAGGCAAAGATTTTTTTCACCCGTGGTTTTCCGGACATGGCGCGCCATGCGGAGCATGATCTCTTCGGTCACATCCTGCACCGAACGCGCCAGGTCCATCTCTCGCTGCGTGAGTGCGGATTCGGCGGCCCTCGCCTCGCCGCCGAACAAACGCGCGAAACGGTCGTTCGTCATCGTCAATCCGGTGGCGTAGTCGAAATATTCCATGTTCATGTGGAACGATCCGTCTTCCTTCAGATCGATAAGATTGTCATAGATCGTTTGGACATATTTCGGTTCGCCATACGGTGCGAGTCCCATGACCTTGTATTCGCCAGAGTTCACGCGGAATCCGGTGAAGTATGTGAATGCTGAATAGAGGAGGCCGAGCGAATGCGGAAAATGCTGTTCGGCAAGGATCGTCACCGTATTGCCATTGCCGACGCCGAAGGATGACGTCGCGTATTCTCCGACCCCGTCGACCGTGAGAAAAGCGGCCCGCTCGAACGGGGACGGGAAAAATGCGGAGGCGGCATGCGATTCGTGGTGTTCGGCATACAGGATCTTCCCCGAATACTCGAGCGACGACTCGATGGTATCGGGGATCCATAATTTATCCTTGAGCCAGACAGGCATCGCCATGACGAAGGAACGGAAGCCGCGCGGCGCAAAGTGAAGATAGGTTTCGAGCAGCCTGTTGAACTTTGTGAACGGCTTGTCGTAGAACACCACGGCATCGAGAGCCGCCGCAGTCGTTCCGCCCTCGCGCAGACAGTATTCCACGGCATGGATCGGAAAACGGTCATCATGCTTCTTGCGGGAAAAGCGTTCTTCCTGCGCGGCGGCGATGATGACACCGTCGCGGAGCAGCGCAGCTGCAGCATCGTGGTAGAACGCCGAAATGCCAAGTATGGTCATGAATTATTTTTTCTGAGGTCGAACGTAGTTGAGAAAACCGATCGCTGCTTCGGAACGGGGATTGAATGTGAGAATGTATTGAGCCTCCGCTATCGCTTCGTCGACCCGGCCTTGCGCGTGATACGACAACACAAGGCCCATTGACGCGTCGGTTCGCTCCTGGATCGATGCGGAACGTTCTTTCGACATGGCGAGCCACCGAAGCGCTTCATCGTATTGGCGATTCTCATACGCCAGTCTTCCCAGCAATTGGAATGTCGTATGCGACGATTCTATTGCGATCGACCGCTGGAGCACGGCAGCTCCCTCTTTCCTATTCCCGTGATCGATCAACATCTGCGCCAGGCGCAGGTACGGTGAAACATTGAACGGTGTGAACACGATCAACGAGCGGTAGCAGGCGGCGGCCTGAGGCATGGAATCGTGGGCCTGAAAATATTCCGCCGTCAGCACAGAACCTTTTTCCCATGTGATGGATCTCGAAACAACATCCGAGGCGATCTTGTCCACCGGGTGGTCTGCCGAGGGAGGAGGCACCGCAACCGCCTGCTGCCGAAAAGGCCAGTTCGATGTCAGCATTGCCACGCGGCGCGCGCCGATTCGTTCGTCGAGCACCGAGATGGTCCGGTCATTCCATAAGGTTGCATCCGAGATCGAATCTGCAGTGAGCCACTCTTCATGCGGAGCGATGAGATCATGGTCGCGGAGTGTTCGCGCGTATGCTTTTGCAAGTGTAAAATAGCCGAAAAGAGTCGGATGCAGGTGTTCCAGAATGAGATTATTGCCGATCAATCCGCGAGGACTCTCCTTCTCCAAATATTGTTCACAGTCGCAGACAAAGACGTTGGTTCCCCGCAGCGAACGGACGGCGTCATTAAAATCGGATGACTGTCGGAACCGGAGCATATCGTGATCGCGCGCGGCGATGTATTCCGCACGGGCGGCTTCATCATCCCCCTTCGCGTCGAGACAGCGGCCAAGATAGTAATGAGCATCGGCCCGGAGGCTGTCGGCGCGCAAGGCTTCCCGAAAATGATCGATCGCATGGAGCGCGTCGTTCGTACCAAGCGCGTAGGTTCCGGCGGCAAATTCATGTTCAAACAGTGTTCGCTTTTGTGGAGCAACGTCGGTGGAAAATTCAGCAACAAAGGGCGGACGGTCTTTCAGATTCGAGACCTGAGAGGAAAACACGATGGGGACTTTGTGGTCCTGGCAGATTCGTATGGCATCCTGCATATTTTGTTTGTACCACTCCAATGCGGAAGCATAGAGGCCGTCTCCATAGGGAATGAGTTTCCCTTTCGCAAGCCGCTCCATTGCAGTTCCAGCGATATCCTCCGGCGCGGCTGGAGCGAACACGTTTTTGACGAGATCGATGGCATCGTTCAGCAACAGGAATGTCTTCACATGCGTCAGGCGCATATAGGCGAGTCCCAGCCATCGGGCCTGGCCGGCCGATTCGCGGGACGCGATACCGAGCGCACCATAAAATTCGTTGTGCCCGTCGTTCACGATGATCAGATCGGGCTGATAGGCCATAATGTCGCGCGTCATATCGAGCACCGTGAAGCTGTTCGTTGCGGTGATCCCGAAATTGATCACCTCGATGGATTTTCGCGGAAATATTTTCTGAAGGCGCTCGCCCAAGAAACGCGAGAAGGAACCGAGCACGCCAAACGGGTAGCCGGCCGTTGTGGAGCCTCCCAGACAGAAGATCCGGTACGTACCGGCGGGTTTGGGCAGCACGAAAAACTCCGGAGACTGATTTTCAGAAAAAGCGCTGCCTCCGAAGAACCTGCTGCTGAAGTAGCGTGCCTTCACGGCGCTGTTCAGAGCGTAATAATCGACACCGCGGACTGTCGTCTTTGTGCACAAGGAGAGATCCGGGCCGTAGCTCGCCGCCTGAAGCACGCCTTCGAGCAGCAGCAGTGCAAGGAATGGAAGCATCACCGTCACGGCGATGAAGACCAGTCTCGTTTTTTGCGGCAATATTTTTTTGGAGTGAGGAGGCATAAAATAAAACGTGAAATTTTTGTATCGTCTTGATCGAGAACGAAGCGAGACAACATCTCGCCCTACAGCAATAATTCGGTCACGCTCGTTTCGACAGCGTCGACGGTGATGTCGTTCATGCATCGGAAATGTCCCTGAGGGCATTCCGCGCGTCCGATATGCGTGCACGGACGGCAGTCGAGCCCGGTCCGTTCGATGACCGCAGCCTGTGTGCCGTATGGCGCGAAGCCGAACTCGCGGACGGTGGAACCGAAGAGCGCAGCAATTTTTTTCTTGCGCGCGGCGGCCACATGCATCAGTCCGCTGTCGTTGGTGACGACAACATCACAAGAATCGAACGCCGCTGCGGTTTCGAGAAGCGAGAACGTTCCTGAAAAATCGGCGACAGAATCAGGCCCTGCCGCGCGTGCGATCGAATCGGCCACGGCCGCACAGTCGTCTTTCTCGGCGGGGCCGCCGAAGAGGAGAATACGGGCGTTGCGAGCGAGCGCCAGCCGCGCGCCGAGTTCGGCAAATTTTTCCCTCTGCCAGCGCTTCGTAAAATGTTTCGCACCCGGACAGATACCGATCACGAATTCCGAACGATTCAAACGCAATGCGGCCATCTTCCCCGTCACCATAGACTGAACAGCATCCGGGATGAACAGTTCCAGGCCCTTGTGATCGTCCGCGAGGCCAAAATCGGATACCGTTTCAAAATAGCGCTGGGGTACGGACACGATGCCCGGATAGCTGTTCTTTTTCAAATGGATAAGCTTCCACCGTTCCCATTGGCGCTTATTTATGACGGCTGCATCTTTAGCCCCGCAGCTGGCCCGAAGATACCGCGTGCGGAGGCTGTCGTGGAGGTCTATAGCCAAGTCGTAGTGCTCGGCGCGAAGCGCTGTGTTGAGCCGCTGCAGTCCACGCCATCCGCTTGAAGGATCATATTCATGCACCACAGAGAGATGATGATTCGATCGGACAAGCTCCGCAAATTCTTTCCGTACAACAAAATCGAGCCGGGCATTCGGACCGATGGCAGTGCGAACGACGCGCAACAGCGGCGAAGCAAGCACAATATCGCCTATGGAACTTAATCGAAAAACTACTGTTGTTAATGGTAATTGTTTCATCGATGGCTGCTGCAGTGTCCCCAAAAAAAAGAATAGATTCTTCGCTTGCGCTCAGAATGACAGAGTACGTATGTTATATGCATGAAAATTCTTGACTCTGTCAAGATGGCAACCTCAGGAAGACAAAGATTGTATGGCAGTGATGATGGCTGCTGCTGAACGGTCACTGTATCGTTAAAGATAGCACAAAGGTTTTCGACATCCAAGAATATTTCAGACGAAAGACATTAATTTGGGATTCTCACTCATGACACGACAGACAACGCTGGGCGAATTGAAGGATTCGGGCTATCAGGTTCAATCCGTGAAAGACGAACTGCGCAGCAACCTCATTATGAAAATGCATCGGGGCGAACATCTTTTCCCCGGCATCATCGGGTATGATGAAACGGTCATCCCCTCGATCACGAATGCGATACTTGCGAAACACGACATCATTTTACTGGGACTGCGGGGACAGGCCAAGACCAGGCTGGTGCGCGCTCTTCCCTCCCTGCTCGACGAGGAGATCCCCATTGTGAAAGGCAGCGAGGTGAATGACAACCCTTTTGCACCGGTGAGCCGGTACGGAGTAGACCTGGTTGAGCAGTACGGGGAGAATACGCCCATCGAATGGATAGGGCGGTCGTCGCGCTTCAGCGAAAAGCTGGCGACGCCCGACGTCACCATCGCCGACATTATCGGGGATATCGATCCGATCAAGGCGGCGACGCAGCGGCTGCATTTTTCACACGAGGGCGCGATACATTTCGGGTTGATCCCCAGATCGAACCGGGGCATTTTTGCCATCAACGAACTCCCGGACCTGCAGCCCAGGATTCAAGTCGGTCTCCTCAACATCCTGGAAGAAAAGGACATTCAGATACGGGGCTTCAACGTACGCATTCCTCTGGATGTCATGCTGGTCTTCACGGCGAATCCCGAGGATTACACGAACAGGGGGAACATCATCACGCCCTTAAAAGACCGGATCGATTCGCAGATCCTGACGCATTATCCGCGAACGGTGAAGGATGCCATCACGATCACCGAACAGGAAGCGTGGACGGAACGTCATGGCATGCAGGTGGTCATCCCCCATTATTTCAAAGAGATCGTCGAACATATCGCCATCGAGGCCCGCAAAAGCGAATACGTGGATCAGAAGTCGGGAGTGAGCGCGCGCATGACGATCGCGGCGATGGAGAACCTGATCAGCAATGCAGAGAGACGCGCGCTGACGCTCGGCGAGACGACGATCGTGCCGCGCATCTGCGACCTGCCGTACGTGCTGCCGGGCCTGACGGGAAAAATCGAGTTGGTCTTTGAAGGCGAACAGGAAGGCGCGACGAAGGTCGGGCGCGCGCTGATCGGAAAAGCGGTACGGGAAGTGTTCAAGCATTATTTCCCCGATCCGCTTCAGAAGCGGCCGCGCCAGCAGCAGACTGCACGTATTGAGTCGGAGTATGGAAAAATCATCTCGTGGTTCGAGGCGGGCAATACGCTAGAAGTCTCGGACGCGATACCACTCTACTCCTATATGAACGAATTGGACCGCGTGAAAGGGCTGCGGGAACTGACGAAGCGGTATCTGAAGCTCGATGACGCGTCGAAGGAGGAACTGGCCTCTGCGATGGAATTTGTGCTGGACGGGCTTCATCAAAGCTCCAAGATCGCAAAGGATGAAGCCGCTCCGTCGACGGTCTACAAGGACATGGTCAGCAGTATTTTCACTGGGCGGGGGACGTCGCCGGTGGAAGAATTCGAATAACTCACCAATGAAGAGTGTGCTCTATGCGTTTTGTCTATTCGCAATGGCTGCCGACGTCGCAGACCGATGAACAGCGTCTGAAAGAGATCATGGCGCTCTTCAGCCACCTCCTGATACAGACGAGCGGCGACGTGCAGGAAGCGCTGGACTGGCTGCGTGAGCTGGCGCAACAATACGGCATCTTCGACGAAACTTTGTCGTTGGAAGACCTCGTTGACAAGCTGCGGGAAATGGGAATCATTCAGGATGTGGACGGCGAACCTGCGCTCACGAACAAGGGAATTCAGAAGATCAGGCAGGATGCGCTCAATGAAATATTCACATCGCTGAAAAAGAGTCCCTTCGGTTCGCACGAAACGTCGCATACCGGCAGCGGCGTGGACCGTTTGAGCGAGACAAAAAAATGGTCGTTCGGTGAAATGCCGACGAATATCGACCTCACGTCAACGATGCTCAATTCGTACCGCCGCACCGGGATCGAAAATTTTTCGCTCAAGGAGGAGGACCTGGAAGTGTACGAGACGGAAAACCTGTCGTCGTGCGCGACAGTGCTGATGATCGACGTGAGCCACAGCATGATCCTATACGGCGAAGACCGCATCACCCCCGCGAAGCAGGTCGGACTTGCGCTGTCGGAACTGATCATGAGCAGATTCCCGAAGGACTACCTGGCGCTCATCACATTCGGCGACGACGCGAAATTGGTGAGCCTCAACGAGCTTCCCTTCCTTTCCGTCGGCCCCTTTCACACGAACACGCGGGCGGGGCTGCAACTGGCACGGCAGCTGCTGCGCAAATGCGGAAAGGCGAACAAGCAAATCTTCATGATCACCGACGGAAAACCGTCCGCCATTTTTCAGGAAAACGGCCAGCTCTACAAAAATTCATTCGGGCTCGATCCGAAGATCGTCAACAAGACATTGGATGAAGCGGTCGCCTGCAGGCGCGACAAGATCACGATCAGCACATTCATGATAGCCCGCGACGCCTATCTCATCGATTTCATCGAGGAGCTCACGAAAGCGAACAAAGGACGGGCGTATTATTCCTCCCTCACCAATCTGGGGCAGTTCGTTTTTGTCGACTACATACGAAACCGGCGCAAATCGTTTTCGGCATAGGCTCAGCGGCAACGCTGCATTTTCCCAGTTTCCAGTTTCATTATTATCGACAGCACGCTTCATACCACCACAGACAGGAAGTATCTGAATGAACTATACAGCAGTGATAGCAGGCATCGCCATTATTTTTTTCACACTCACGGCGTCCAAGACAAAAGATGCGCCAAAGACAGCAGCGTCGATCTCGTTTTCGAAAGACGTGATGCCTGTGCTGACGAAAAAATGTCTGGATTGCCATACGACAGAGGACGAAAGTTCAAATCATTTTAACGTGGATACGTATGAAGCGCTTATAAAAGATTCCAAGCATGGCCCGTCCATTTTGCCGGGCAAGGGGGAGAAAAGCATGATCATTACAAAGATGAGAGGAACCGCAGACTTCGGATCGCGAATGCCGAAGCGGGGCTCGCTGGTTCCAGACAGCGTCATCACGATCATTTCGAAGTGGATCGATCAGGGAGCGAAAAAAAATTAAGACGGATGGGCGAGATAACAGCTCGCCTACAAAAGAAACGGTGAAGCAGGGGCGAGCTAACAGCTCGCCCTACAAAAAAAAACGGTGAAGCTGGGGCGAGATAACCGTCCGGCCTCACATATAGAAGAGCATCGCCGCTGCGCCGCCTGCAGCAGCACACGCCACATTCACCAGGTCATTGTTCAGCCACCGCAGTCCGCGCACATGCTTCGTGGGTATAACGCAGTGCCGGGTGCGTTCAGTATCTTTTCCGCACGCAACGCATTGATACTGGGCCTGGAGCGTAGCACCGAGAACGCTGTCCGTGAGCGTGCCGATAATGCCGGCACCGAGCGTGACCACGGCCAGGTATTTCATGGACTGTGGTTGTGAAAAGACAAGAGCCGACGCCGCGATGAGAAGCGCGCCAAGGGCGCCGCCCACCAATCCCGCCATCGACACTCCCCCGCTTGTTCCCTTTTCAACTTCTTTAAATGATACGATGGAGCGCGGCTCTCCGCGAGCGAGCGTGCCTATCTCCGTACCCCAGGTATCGGCCGTGGCCGCGGCGATGGCGCCGACATATCCCACATAGAGAAACGTCATCCATGGGAACATAAACCAGAGCAGAACGAACAATGCGGCGATGCCCCCATTGGCGGCGACTTGTCCCGCATCGCGGATGTTCGATTTCTCGTAGAGCGCCTCATATTGCAGTTTTCGCTTCCCGCCAACTTTCGATAGCAGGCTTGATGCGGCAAAGAAGACGAGAATCGGCGTCGTCCAGAGCCATCCGCCAATGCCGAAGATGATGGCCGCCAATAAGAACGTCGCCATGGCACCGCCGGCGGTGAGCAGACGCATGCGGTGTGACACAACGGCGATGGCCACACCGAAGGCGAGTCCGTAGATGAATTGTTCCGGAGCGGCATGCGGGCGCCGAAGAATGAAATAATCGAGCACGAAGCCGGCCGAGAGTGGGACGGTAAAATTATCCAATCCTTTGGACGAGACGGCCTCCCACGCGGTCACAAAAATTGCGAGGGCAAGAGCGATCGCGAATGCCGGCATGGGAAGCACCACCTCGGGCGGCACGACGTACCGCATGCCGAAATAGGCGACACACCATGAAACGAACAACATGGCGGCGGAGCCCTCGAGAGATTTTTTGTCGCTGGTGAGACGATACAGGTGAGGCGTGGCAAGGTTTTCTCCGACGATGGCTGCAGCCGCATCGGCCAAGGCCAGTATCAGCATGGAGATCGTCAAAATATACGGCGCTGTCTCCCAACTCAGGAGGATGAGGACAAAGAACGACAGCGGATAGTAGACGGTTCCGAACGACACCCTGTTCGTGCCATGGATACCTTTGAGAACGCCGGTGCGGACCGCGATAAAATTGATGCACGTGAACAATGCAGCAAGGAGCATGGGCGGCACACCAGAAACGAAGATGCTGGGCGTGAAGCAGATAAGCACGCCTGTTGCGATGTGCACCAGCTTTCGGGTGAATTCAGGCGAGCCATTGAGTCGCGAGCGGATAAGTTCGGCCGCAACAACGAACATGCCCAACCCGCTAAAAATGATGACGAACGACATCCACTCTGCGGAAGTTGGAACCAGCAATAATTTCATACACACTCACAAGGAAGTTTTGGCAGCAGCGCCAGGTGCGGTGTCCTTTGGGAATTGGAAACGGCATCAAGAACTCACGCACAAGGTTCGTGCTTAAGCGCACACCATGTACGGCCGAAGAGTTACGGCCGCTGATTCAGAATGATCTCTGCAATGACGACGGCGAGGATAACCTTCTCGTCGCCCTGCGACGTTTTGACCCGTTCATCGGCGCGCGCGAGCGCGCAGAACGCCTGTTCAATTTCATTGAGCGAATAGTGCTGCAGCATGCGCTGATACTGGGCAAGGAAGAACGGGGCGATTCCCGCCGCATGAGCGATGTCGAAATCCTTCGAAAATTTTCTGCGCGCATCCCACAGTTTCCAGAGTTTCATGAAGTGCTGCGTCAACGCCGCGATCATGGGAACCGGGGACTCTCCCGCATCGATCATGCGTTCGGCTGTCTCGACCGCACGCTTCATGTTTTTATCACCGACGGCGTTCGCCAGTTCAAACACGGTAAATTCGCGCGAGACCCCGACCACCCGCTGGACGTCGGCCACATCGATGGCGGTCTTGTCGCCGATGGCGATGAGGAGCTTCTCGATCTCGTTGGCCAATTCACGCAGAGACGAACCGACATACGAGAGCAGCAGCGCCGCAGCCTGCGGGGCGATCGAGTGCTTGAATTTTTTCACGTGCGATTCGATCCATGCGGGGATCTGATTATCGTAGAGCCGGGGCGACTCACCTCCAGCCGAGTGCTTCCTGAGCATCGGAAAAGGTTTTTTGCGCATATCGGGATGCGACGCGACGATCACGAGCACGGTCGTGGGCGACGGGTTTTCGAAATACGGCTCGAGCGCCTCCTTGTCGGCCAACCGTTCAAAGTCTTTGACAACAACAACGCGACGGTCCGCCATCATAGGATACGATGCGGCCATTGCTGCGATCTTATGCCCATCGGCGTCGGAGCCGTAGATGATGTCGCAGTTAAAGTGCTTCGTCGCCTCATCCACGGCGCAGCTCAACACCGCATCGACGACATCATCGATGACATAATCCTCTTCGCCGTACAGGAAATAGATCGGCGCAAAGTCCTTCTTCCTGATCGCTGCCAGTAATCCATCGACATCGAGTTTTTCTTTCGCACTCTTTGCCACTTATTGGACCGTCACTTTAATGATCGTGACCGGCTCCAGCGGATTGTCGCGGGGGTCGCGTTTGACTTCCGCAATCGCGTCCACAACAGCCATCCCGTCGATCACTTTTCCAAACACGGTATACTGTCCGTCCAGATGCTTTGTCGGCACGACGGTGATGTAAAATTGGGAACCGCTCGATTGGCGCTTCGGATTGACCTGGTCGCCCTGGCGCGCGGCTGCAATGACGCCGCGGTTGTGCGACAACCCGATTTCTGCGTCGATCTTATAGGACGGACCACCCGTGCCATGCGTTGAACGGTCCTCATTGCGTGAATTCGGATCGCCGCCCTGGATCATGAATGCCGGAATGACGCGATGAAACGTAGTGCCGCTGTAATAATTTTGACGGGCAAGCTTGATAAAATTAGCCGTGTGCCGCGGGGCGTTCACTGCATCGAGCTGCACGGTGATGGAGCCCATTGATGTTTCGATGACGACAATCGGATTTTTTGGCTGTTCTGTTTGTTCTTCCACGGTATTTCCCTTTTTGTGTGTATTTTGTTTAGTAATTTCGTTCTGCATCGTACAGCCCGCCATCACGAGGCACGACAGTATGAGATACAATGTACGCTTCATAGGTTCGATCTTTCCCTTTTAGAGATAATACATGAGCCCAAAACGAACTCCGGCGGAAACGTACTTCAGTGAAATCGTTCCCCTGATGGGTTCAAGCCCTTCAGCGGAAGTCACTTTGCCCAGGGCCTCGAAGCCGAGTGAGCCGCTGATATAGCCGAAGAGGTGGGCATCGAACGCCGTCTGGCCTTCAGCTTCGATCCGCATCCCGATACCGGAGGCGCGATAGGTCGTTTCAGTGGTGGTGATCTGTGTCGGCAGCGTCACCTCTCCCCAATGATATCCCCCGCCGCCGCTCAATTTCAAAAAATATCCCTTTCCAGGGATCACATACTGCGCCATCAGCATCGGGGCCTCGACGTCGGCGTGCACATCCCTGCCCGTCCCGTCGTTGAGCGCGTACGATTTAAAGAGGAATGAGTACTCGCCCTTGACCGCCCAGGATTGACTGACGGGAACTTCGATGCCTCCAAAAAATTCGACCGCTGTTCCCCAGTCGTCAACCGGCCCCGCGCCTTCGGCAATGATGTAATGGACGATGCTCGGAATGGAGATGAGATGGATGCCCATGCCGCCGTAAAAGCCTATGCTGTTCACGCTTTCAACAACGGCCTGTCCGTTCTTCGACGTTGGTTTTCCGAACGCTGCAACAGAGAACATGCACATCAACGCCACGATGATCGTCTTCATAAACGCCGCAACTGATTTATTTCGCATGGATGGCATCTCGTCTGTCATTGCCCCGTGACGTTTACGCAATCATTGAATTCGGTTCTGCCACAATCGTTGCAATATGGATCTTGTCCTTGATCAGAAAATATAACCCGACCACCGTTGTTGAAATGAAACCCAGCGAATGCGTGTAGAGCGCGTAGCTCGATGCGATAACGGGATCGACATTGAAGAGGCGCGACAGGACAAAGAATGTGAAAAAATGGTACGACCCAAAACCGCTCGGCGTCGGCACTGCAAAGGCAACGCCAGAGACCACCATGAGGATCGTAGCGGAACTGAAATCGAGATTGTACGCGCCCATCATATTGAATGCAAAAAACGGGAGGTACATGAGTATGATATAGAAGACCCAGATCGCAATGCTTGTGACGATGATCATCGCATAATTGCCAGGATGTTTTGAAGCGCCGAATCCGGTGAGAAACGAGTCCAGGACCTTCTCTATCGGACCGCGCACATTTTTTGGAATGAACGCAGTGACCCGCCGGAGCAAGGAGAAAACAAATTCGGGCTTAAAAAAAACGAGCCCGCAGAGAATGAGCATAAGGGCCGAACCCGACACGAACACCCATTCGACATGGGCCAGCGTCGGGAACAATTGTGTAAACGATGAGGCGTAAAAAAAAAGGACGAGCAGGAGTATGAGCACGAATGTTATCAGGTCGATGATGCGCTCAAGAACGACGGTGCCGAAGGCGGCGCTGCGCGAGATGTGTTCGAGCTTCCCGATGGCAACCGGCCGCACCACTTCCCCGACGCGGGGCAGCACATTGTTGACGAGGTACCCGATCATGACAGCCGAGAACGAATTTCGGAGCGACACGTTTGTTTTGATCGGATACAGGAGATACTGCCACCGCCAGGCACGCACGAGGTGGCTCACAATTCCGCCGACGATGAGGACCACTGACCACACGAGCGGAACGGCGGAGATCGACGTCCACAACTGCCCCATGTCTTTTCCGCGAAAAGCCAGATACATGAGAAACAGTGTCAGCACGAAACTGAGCACATAATTGACGACCGATTTGAGCTTCACAATTGGGCTCGCATGTTTTCGTTCAACGGCAGATGGCGTTCGCTGCCGGAGGCGCACGGCAGGAGTGACAATGATACTATTTTCCGGCCGGCGGTGCTTTTCTCAGATCCACGACAGCCGTGTTGGCAGGCACAACAAAACGGAAGGCGTCGTCTGCGATGCCTGAATCGTATTGAATGGCCGACAATGAGTAGACGGTCGTGGTCTCGTTCAGATCGGTGTATTCGATCTTCCGCATCGACCAGTCCTTATCCGTAATCCATACCTTCATCGACTTGAAGAGCTTGGTGGATTCGGTGCTTGTTTTGGGAGCGAGTTTCAGGACGTACGTTGCACCTACGGCCGACGCATCTTCGTTGAGCAGAGTCGCCTGAAAATTTTTCGGGAGGCCGAGCAGCATCCTGTCCGGTGAAAACGTCGCCGGATCGTTCCTGTACGTATCGATCAGCACCTGTTTCGACGCCGGCGTATAGAGCCAGACGGTCTTGCCGTCGGTGACGAGCGTCTGCTGATTTGATTCGACGCGATAGCGGTTTCCTTTTTTCATTTTCACCGTGCCGCTGAATACCTGTTCGATCTTCGCGTATTTAAACGACACTTTTTGGGTAAATTTTGCGGAGGCATCGTCCAGCGACGCATAGCGCTTCTGCATATTCTCCAGCACGAGTGTCGGGGAGGCATTTTGTGCGGACAGCGTGTGCGCGATCACCACCAACAACAAACAGAGTAATTTTTTCATGATATCCCCTTCACATTTCAAAAAACGGGGGCGAGAGAAGATCTCGCCTTACAGGAAAAAAGATGAAGCATGGGCGAGATAACATCTCGCCCTACAAAAAAAAATAAATAAATAAAAATTTGGCGATGAACAATACGAACAGTACGCGTGCGTCGGCGGTGGTCAGTCCAGGCTGCCTAATATAATTTCAAGATCCGATTCGCTTTCAATGATCACATCGCGGGCCTTGCTGCCGTCGAACGGCCCCACGATACCGACGGCTTCCAATTCATCGACGATGCGGGCTGCGCGAGAGTAGCCCACCTTCAACCGGCGCTGGAGGAGCGAGACCGATCCCTGCTGGTGCCGGACAACGATACGGGCGGCATCTTCGAAGAGAGCGTCCCTGTCGTCGCCGCTGCCTGTGAGCGAACCGCGTTTTTTTTCGAGCGCGGAAGGCAGTTCGTACGGCTTCGAGTATCCCTTCTGCTTTCCGATGAACTCCACGAGGTCTTCGACTTCCTGCGTGGAGATGAACGCATTCTGCATACGGATAGGCCTTGGGCTTTTGGTAGACAGGTAGAGCATATCGCCGCGTCCGATGAGCTGTTCGGCGCCGTTGCCGTCCATGATCGTGCGCGAATCGACCTTTGAGGACACCGCGTATGCGATGCGTGCGGGGAAATTGGCCTTGATAACGCCGGTGATCACGTCGACCGACGGCCGCTGCGTAGCGAGCACGAGGTGGATACCGACAGCGCGCGCCATTTGAGCGAGACGGGCGATGGATTCTTCCACTTCCTTTGCCGTGGTGAGCATCAGGTCTGCAAGTTCGTCGATGATGATGACGATGTATGGCAGGAACCGGTGCCGCGCGGTATCCGTGTCCTTGAGCTTTAACTTACCGGATTTGAATTTGGCATTATAGTCTTTCACGCCGCGCACGCCGGCGGCGGCAAGCAACGTATAGCGGTTCTCCATTTCGAGCACTGCCGACTTCAAGGCAAGCACGGCATTCGCAGGCGAAGTGATGATCTTCTCGTCAAGCACATCCTGCGAGACGGCGAGGAAATGATTTTGGAGATTCAGGAAGGAGCTCAATTCGATCTTTTTCGGATCGATCAGGACGAACTTCACTTCCGACGGATGGAGCCGGTACAAGAGGCTCGCGATGATCGTGTTGATGCCGACGCTCTTGCCCATGCCCGTGGCGCCGGCGATGAGCAGATGAGGCATGGCAGCGAGATCGTCGACATAGATCTCGCCGGTGATGGTCTTCCCCATCGCGATAGGCAGGGCGGCATCCAGGCTTCTAAATTTTTCGGAATTCAAGATGCCTCGGATGGTGACAATGGACGGTTTTGTGTTCGGTATCTCGACGCCGACGGTGCCTTTGCCGGGAATGGGCGCTTCGATGCGGATGCCCTTGGCCTGCATCACGAGTGCGAGATCGTTGGAGAGGTTCACGATCTTTGAGACCTTCACGCCCGTGGCCGGGACCAATTCGTACAGGGTCACCACGGGACCCGGCGTGACCGAGACGCTTGCGACCTCGACGCCGAAATCTGCGAGCTTCGCCTGCAGGATCGAAGCGTTGGTCTTCAATTCCTCGTCGCTGATCTTTTCTTCATATTTGCGCCCATCGAGCAGGTCCACGGACGGGAATGTATACTCGATCTCCTCGTCTTCGACATCGCGCGCATCCAATTCGGCTTCCTCTTCGGTGTGCGTTTCGAGGATCTCGAGGGGAGCATTGCCTTCAACCGGTACAGTCCCGAACGAGCGCTTCATGGCCGGCAGTGGCGCATCGTCCTCACGCGGACGCACGACAGGTTCGGGTTTGGGAACGATCGGCTTCTTGACGGGAGGAATCAATTCCGGATCGGGCCGTTTCACGCGGATCTCTTTCGGCGCGGGGTCCGGTTCACCGGACTCGTCACGGGATTCCTTCCAGCGGTCGATCGATGCGCCGAAGAATCCAAACACAGCGATCATCATGTCCTTTAAGCGGTCGATCGTCAAATGAAGGTCGAGGTCCACGGTGAGCATCAACACGACGACGAAGAACGACAGGATGACAATGAACGCGCCGGTCAATCCGATGTTATGGGAAAAGAACATGCCGAGCAGCGCCCCGATATCGCCATGCCATTCTTTCGGAAGAATATCCGCAAGGCCGGCTTCGCGGAGCAATTTGAAGAACGTTGAAACGAGAACGGCGAGAATGATGGCGAAGTTCGTGGCGTATGTCAGTTTGCGAAGATTCCCCTTGCGGAGCGTGGTCCAGCCCCATGCAATGATGAGCAGCGGGAGAACGAACACGGGAAATCCGACGGTCGAGTTGATCAGAAAATTGGCAACCACTGCGCCGATCGGGCCGATCTTGTTTTGGGAGTGCACTGAATCGGTCAGCAGGTTCGAGAGGCCGATCTCGGAGCGCGCCTCATCCTCGATCGAGTATGTGGCAAGGCTGATGAGCATGAGCACGCCGGCGATGATCGCAAAGAACGACGCAAGCTGCTTCGTACGATGCGATGACGCCTTTGCGCCGGCAGCGCTCTTTTTTTTCCGGGGCGCGGGAGGCGCCGCTTGCTGGATTTCGTCTGGGGACACAGCAGGCTCCTTATTGTGCGGGAACAGTTGTCTTAGGGGCCGGCTTAAGAATTTCTTTTTTCCGCAGTTTGATCGAGTTGCCTGCCAGCATGGGGAGCACAGGCACGCTGTCTAGATCGGTGCAAAATTTAATGTCGTTCTTGAATCCGATTTCGGTCAAATATTTTCCGTGGTCCGTTGCGCGGATCGTGCGCGAAAGATTCTTGCCCATCGATTTATAGAGCACGGCAGCCGCAACGGCGGGATCATTCAATTCGAGTGCGATCGTTTCGTCGTTCATGAGCAGCGTGATGATCATGCCGGCGCAGACGGAATCTTCGATACAGAAGAGCGACTGTTTTCCGGCGCACAGTATGGAGAAATCCTCGTTCAGTTCCTTGATGAACTCAAGCGTCGTGGACATGTTGACGAACCCGGCAACGACCAGATTTTTTGCATAGCGCGATTTCACGATGGCAGAAGAGCCGTTGGTGGTGCAAAAAATGATCGATTTGCCTTTCACGGCTGTTTCGGTGTATTCCAATGGCGAGTTTCCGAGGTTGAAGCCTTCGATCATTTTTCCATTCCGTTCGCCGCCCCTGAGAACAACATCGCCAAAGAGGTTTCCGGAAATTTTCACAGCCGATTCGACCGTACTGACGGGAATAATTTCCCGTGCGCCGTTCATCAGGGCATACGCGATGCTGGAGCTCGCCCGCAGTACATCGATGACGATCACGTTCTTATCGCGTAAGAACAATTCGTCGACTTGCGAAGGAGAATAAAACACTTCAATTTTCATTTGTAAAGGTTCTTTCGACTGCAGAGGCGCGAAGCGTGCCCCAGACAACCACAATTATCGTTTTAAAAATGGGATCGGAGCCACAACAGCGGCCGTCTTTTTTCCGCGAATATCGACCTCGAGCTGTGTGCCTTGGGCGGCATACATCGATTGGACATATCCCATGGCAATGCCCGAGCCGAGCGTCGGTGAAAATGTTCCGCTCGTGATGATACCGACAGCGGCGCCGTCATGCTCGATGACGTATCCATGGCGCGGAATAACTTTTTCGCTAAACGTGAGTCCGACGAGTTTTCGTGTAAGGCCGGAGGCTTTCGCCTGCACCAGCGCCGCCTTGCCGATGAACTCGCCCTTTGTTAATTTCGTGATCCAACCCAAACCGGCTTCCAGGGGATTGGTCGTGGCGTCGATATCGTTCCCATAGAGGCAGAATCCCATTTCAAGGCGCAGCGTGTCGCGCGCGCCGAGTCCGATGGGAGCGATGCCGTACTGACGTCCCGCTTCGAACAGGGCGTTCCACACGGTGTCTGCGCATTCGGGAGCGAAGTAGAGTTCGTAGCCCTTTTCGCCCGTATATCCGGTGCGCGAAATGATCATTGGCACGCCGGCATATTCGCCCTGCGTGAAATGGTAGTAGTCGAGGTCCGAGAGCACTGCTGCGGTCAACGGCTGGAGCATGGCTTCGGCGTTCGGCCCCTGCACTGCCAAGAGCGCATACTCATCGCTTCTGTTCACGAGATCGGCACCGTCCATCGTATGGCTCTTGAGCCAGTCGAAATCTTTTTGAATATTCGACGCATTGACCACGAGCATATAGCTGTCGACGCCAAGCATATAGACCAGCAGGTCGTCGACGATGCCGCCATCGTCGTAGCACATCGCCGAATACTGAACGGCACCGGCAGACAATTTCGTCACATCGTTCACTGTCACAGACTGCACGAATGCAGCGGCGTTCGGCCCCGTCACAAAAAATTCGCCCATGTGCGACACGTCGAACACACCAACGCGTTCGCGCACACATCGGTGCTCATCCATGATGCCGGTATATTGAACCGGCATTTCGAAACCGCCGAAGGGAACAATCTTCGCACCGGCTTGCTGGTGGAGGGAGAAGAACGGAGTCCGCTTCATCAGTGTTTGCCCTTATTCCAATCGGCCAGGAAGCGTTCGAGGCCGGAATCGGTCAGCGGATGACGGATCAATTGGTCGATGACCTTAAACGGGATCGTGCAGACGTGGGCGCCGATGAGGGCGGCTTCGACGACATGCAGCGGATGGCGGATGCTCGCAACGAGAACTTCCGTTTGATAGTCGTAGTTGTTATAGATCTGCACGATTTGGCCGATCAGGTCCATGCCATTGGTGGCAATATCATCGAGGCGTCCGACAAATGGGCTGACGTACGTGGCGCCGGCTTTAGCGGCGAGGATCGCCTGCGTCGCGGAAAAGCACAGCGTCACATTGGTCCGGATGCCTTCGGAGGTGAGGGCCTTGACCGCCTTGAGACCTTCCTTGATGAGCGGCACTTTGACGACGATATTCTTATGCAGTTTCGCCAGATCGTGGGCCTCTTTCATCATTCCGTTGAAATCGACCGCAATGACCTCGGCAGACACCGGGCCGTCGACGATGGCGCAGATCTCCATCAGCAGCGGAATAAATTCTTTGCCTTCTTTGGCGACCAACGTCGGATTCGTCGTCACGCCGTCCAACACACCCAGATCATTTGCTTCCCGAATTTCATCGAGATTGGCTGAATCGATAAAAAACTTCATGATTGAGGTCCTTAGTTAATAAATTCCTGTGTAATGTCCTTGTCCTGTTTGCGCGAGATGAAGTGCAGCTCGTCGATCATCAATGTGCGATCCTCTTCCGCCGTGATGACGACGCGGAAGCGGATCATCATCATGGTCAGACGGCTGAAGATGCCGCCATCGCGCAGATATTCGAGCATGCTCGGATGCGCGCGGAGAATGAGACGATGTTCGTGCGATTCAGTGCGGAACCGGCGGAGCCATCGTTCCATATTGCTCATGATGGTGGTCTTGGACTGGACCATGCCGCTGCCGCCGCAGACCGGGCACGGTTCGGTGAAGCTGTGAATAATGCTCTGGCGAATGCGCTGGCGCGTGATCTGCATGAGGCAGAAATCGGTCAGGGGCAGGATCGTGGCCTTGGCGCGATCGCGGCGAAATTCTTTTTTCATTTCGTCGAAGATCTTTTTCCTGTTCTTCTCTTCCTCGACGTCGATGAAGTCGATGACGATAATACCGCCGAGATCGCGGAGACGGATCTGCCTGCAGATCTCGCGGGCGGCCTCGAGGTTCGTCCGGAGCGAATTGAGTTCCTGTTCCTGTTTGGCGGCGTACCGGCCGCTGTTCACGTCGACAACCATCATGGCTTCGGTGGGATCGAGGATGATGTATCCCCCGCTCTTGAGCCACACCTTGCGCGCAAGCGTCGTTGCGATTTCCTTTTCGATGCCGAGGGCATCGAAGAGGGGTTCGCGCTTGCCGTAGAACTCGATCTTGTCCGCCATGACAGGCGAGAAGACGTTCACATATGCCTTAATTTCCTTGTAGAGCTTTTTATTATCCAGCACGACGCGGTTGATCTCGTCGCTGAAGAGGTCGCGAATGACGCTGGACGTCGTGGCCATGTCCTTATAGAGCAGCGCGGGCGCCTGTTCCGACTTCACGGTCTTTTCGATCTCTTTCCATGTCGTCAGGAGCTGTTCGAGATCCTGGAGAAAGAGTTTTTCATCCTGGTTCTCGGCGTTCGTGCGCACGATAACGCCGAAAGTTGCGGGCAGAATGCTTCGGACGAGTTTGCGCAGCCGTCGTTTTTCCTTGAAACTGGTGATCTTCTTCGAGATGCCGACTTTGCCGTCGAACGGCAGGAGGACGAGGAAGCGGCCGGGCAGCGACACTTCGGACGTCACGCGCACGCCTTTTTTTCCGACGGGCTCTTTCGTGATCTGTACAATGATCTCCTGGCCTTTGGTCAGGTTCACTTCATACTTGCGCGGCTCCTGATGGCGGGGTTTGCGGGAAGAGTTTCTGGGAGAATCAGATTCGGCGTGCTGAGGGCGCTCATCGGCTTGCTCGCTTTCATCATCATCTTCATCCGTGTCGACCTCTTCATCATTCAGCATGGAATTGTACTGGCCGAGTGAATTTCCGATGTCTGAAAAATGGAGAAAGGCGTCCTGTTGAAGTCCAATGTCAATAAATGCCGCCTGAATGCCGGCCATGACCTTAGCTACTTTGCCAACGTAGATATCCCCGACCATTCGTTCTTTTTCGGGGGTTTCTACGAACAACTCGGCTAGTTTTCCCTCTTCTGTAATAGCGATTCGTATTTCATTCGCCGTGGAATTGATTATTATTTCTTTTCGCATGTATAAAAAAATGTCTAAAATATATCGGAATAAATCTGCGGTTCATCAATGGATATTGAGAATCGTTGTGAATTTTTTTGCCAGGGGGATCAATAGATACCGTCTTGTCCTCAAGAGGGATAGCACCTTCAAAACCGCACGAAGACCTAAACATCATAAAAGTTACGAAAATATTGCGTGGTGTGCAAGCAGTTTTACGGTACCAGGCTTCAGTGTAGGAAGATAGGTAAAAAAAATGGCCAAGCAGGCTGTATCACACTTTCAATCACGGGGTGCTGCTTCCTTCCGGACCTGACACGATTGGGCGATTTACGGTTGTACAGTGCTTGACCATATTTATACATGTGGAGCTGATCGGGATCGAACCGACGACCTATTCGTTGCGAACGAATCGCTCTCCCAAACTGAGCTACAGCCCCAACTCATAGGATAATATACACAATGTTTTTTCATTTTCAAATAGTATTTTTAATCGATCTTGAAACGCGCCTTGAGCCAGTCGTACGCGATGTTCAGATCCTTGGTTTTATTTTCCCCGAGCGCGCGGAGTTCCGCACCGAGATGCTGCACTTTATCGGGATGGTATTGGGAAATCAGTTCCAGGTATTTTTTTCGGATCTGCGCTTTGGTTAAGCGTCCCTGCAGGCCGAGGACCGTACCGTAATACTTCAATTTTTCGTGGTCGGTGGCGGTAATGTGGTCGAACCGGCGGTCTCCGGACTCGGCTGTTTGTTCAAAGCGCTCGTATTTTTCGTAGCGTTCGTACTTCTCGTACTTTTCGTAGCGCTGGTATCGATTTTTCGAACGGAACGTCGTATTGCCTGCGATTTTTTTGAGCGACGAATACAGGGACGTTGTGGTCTGGTATGTATTGCCCATGTATTCGACGATGAGAGCATTGACCCCGACCCATTCGCTCTGTTTCAATTTTTCGGCGGCGTCGACCAAATGTTTTGTGAGCATTGAGTCGAGGAAATTGGTTCTCACTTTTTTCAGCCGGTTGCAGTCGTCGACGGCCACCGTGCAAATTTTCAGCAGAGGCGTCACGCGGCGTTCTTCGCCGTGGTTGACGATAAGATTGTAGAGCACGAGATAATCGGTCATGACCGAGGTCGTAGAGACCGTATCGAGCAATTTTCTGGAATAACAGATGCACTGGAGCCGGCCGTAGATCGCGAACGCGAATTCCTGGAGGGTCAGATCAGTATCCAGGTTGAACCATTTGAGGAACGTCGTGTTGGCGGCGGGTTCGGTATAGCGCGCGCGAAAATCGTATTCGGCTGAAATATTGTGCGCCAAAAAGCCGGTGGATGTTTTGGACAATCCCGACTGGACAGATCCGATGGCGCCCCAGACTTGCGTATAAATTTCGTCGTAGAGCACGAACGCCTGGTCATACTGGGAATCGTTCAAGAGCGAGTCGGCAACGTCGCGAATTTTTGTTAAATTACTCATAAATAATAACCATATTGTAGGCGGTCCAACAGGGACTGATAATAATATAGACAATTTTTCATTACGTGCATCAACTATTTTTTCCGCCTCAAGGGGACGTGAAAGGAACAGTTATGATCATCGATATCGCCACAGCGTCGCCGCCGTATAAAGTCCTTCAGGCAACAGCCGCGCACGAACTGAAAAACCGCATGGGAGTCCGGCCTGCGGTAGCGCGCCTGATCGATGCGGCATCGCACCACTCCGGCATCGAATCGCGCTCTCTCGTCGTTCCCGATGCCGAGGAAAATGGCGGAACGAAATTTTACAGCGCCGGCGGGGAGTATGTATCACCCGGCACGAAGCAGCGCATGGCCGAGTACGAGAAATGGGCGAAGCTCCTGACGCTCGAGGCGGTCGAGGCGGTGCTCCGATCGACAGGGTGCGATCGGCAGACGATCGGCAGGCTCATCGTCATCTCGTGCACGGGATTCTTCGCCCCGGGATTGGATTATCATCTCATTCAGGAATGCGGCCTCCCCCGCACCGTGAAACGCACGACGATCGGTTTCATGGGATGCGCCGCGTCGCTCGTGGGATTTTCGTCCGTGCTCGAGGCTGTGCACGCGGCGGGGGCAGACCCCCTCACGACGCTCATGGTGTCTGTGGAATTATGCAGCCTGCATTTGCAGACAGAGCCCACGCGCGACAACATTCTGGCGAATATGATCTTCGCCGATGGCGCGGCCGCAGTGCTCATTTCGAACGACGCGTCGCTGCAGTGCCGGGCGCGCCTTGAGATCCTCTCCGCGCATTCGATCATCTTCGACCATTCGTCGGATCTGATGGGATGGAAAATAGGCGACATGGGATTTGAGATGTCGCTCTCGTCCGAGCTTCCCAAAATTATTCTGGACCAGGCGGTGCCCGCGTTGAAAAAGATCATTGCCGTAGCCGGGATAGCGCTCGGCGACATCAAGCATTGGGCGTTGCATCCCGGCGGCAGAGCCATCCTTGGGGCACTGAAGGACGGGCTGCAGTTAAGCGAGGAAGCCATGCATCCGTCGGAGACGGTATTGAAGAATTTCGGGAACATGTCTTCCGCCTCGATACTTTTTGTGCTGAAGGAAATGCTGCGCTCATCACCTCTTTGCGCGAACGAGCTCTGCTGCGCCGTCGCATTCGGTCCGGGGTTGTCGATGGAAGTTGTGTTCATGAGAGTGGCGTGATGGCACTCCGGCGGCGATATGACCAGGAGATCATGGACGATTTTTCGATCACCGATGGCCGGATCTCGCACGCGTTGGATGAATTGCGCACCATTAATATATTTTTGGGAGGCAGCAGCACAAGCAGAAAAGGGGTTCGGGACGTGCTGCGCTCGGCCGTTCGGCACGGCGGGAACGGAACGGCAGCCACACACGGCCGGCCGGTGACCGTGCTTGATGTGGGGGCGGGCGGTTCGGATCATCCCTATCGCCGCGCGGCAATCGGCCATGAGATCGAGATCATCAGCGTGGACATCAACATAGGCGTCTGCCGGTACATACAGGAGCACGAACCGTCGCGCGCCGTCGTGTGCGCTGATGCAATGGCGCTTCCTTTTGGACCCAACAGCGTCGACGTCGTTCATGCGTCACTCTTCCTTCATCATTTCACGGAAGATGAGATCGAGCGATTGCTCATTGCCTTCCTCGGCATCGCGCGGTACGGAGTTGTGATCAACGACCTGCAGCGGTCGTCTCTTGCACTTGCAGGGATCAGACTGCTCACGCGGCTGTTTTCAAACAGCGCCATGGTGATCAACGACGCTCCCCTTTCGGTGAAGCGAGGCTTCATACGGAGGGAGATGCTCTCCATGCTGCGAGGACTTCCCTGCTCGTCATACACACTGCATTGGCGCTGGGCGTTCCGCTGGCTTGCGGTCATACAAAAATAACCACTCATGGATGCATACGATGCAGCAATAATAGGCGGCGGCCCCGCTGGTTCGGCAACGGCGCTGTTCCTTCGGCGTCTGGGGCTCAGTGTGTGCATTATAGAAAAGAAGCAGTATCCACGCGAAACGCTCTGCGGCGAATTCATTTCGAATGAGGTCACCGAAAGCCTCATCGAGCTCGGGCTCTTCGCCGACTTTGAAAAACTCTCTCCGAACACGATAGACACCCTGCACGTACACACAGAACGCGGGCAGACGATCGAGGGGGACCTTGGATTTACAGCGTATGGCATGAAGCGCGGAACATTCGATCATTTTTTGCTCTCGCAGGCGCGGAACCGCGGCGCGGCCGTCATTCAGCCTGCAGAAGTGGACGAGATCGTCCGCACCGGCGGGAGGTACACACTGCGATACACCGAGGGATCCGGCAGCCGCACGCTGACTGCCGCGCGCGTCGTGGCGGCGTACGGCAAGCAGAACATACTCGATAAAAAGCTTCATCGCACGGCGCCCGGGGCTCCATCGCATCTCAACGGAATAAAATTCCACATCGACCGTTCGCTGTGCCCGGGCATTGATGCGCGCGCGATACACCTCTTCACCGGATCGCATGTGTATTGCGGAGTCAATGCCGTGGATGAGAACAAAGTCACCGTTTGCTTTCTAGAGAAGCGGACATCCGGCGATGAAAGCCCGCGCGGCCAGGTGCAGCACCTCGCTACGGAGAATGCTGCATTTCGTCGCTGCTTCACCGAAGGATTCGGAGAGTATTGCCGCACCGTACCGATCTATGGAACGGGCAATATTTATTTCGGGAAAAAGGAGGCGGTCGTAAACGGGATATTCATGGTGGGCGACGCGGCGGGAGTGATCGCACCGCTGACAGGAGACG
This sequence comes from uncultured Ignavibacteriota bacterium, assembly GCA_903884005.1. Taxonomy (GTDB): domain Bacteria; phylum Bacteroidota; class Ignavibacteria; order UBA10030; family UBA8401; genus CAISDA01. Next base: position 33,713 of record CAISDA010000006.1, read on the forward strand.
GCATGGGGATGGCATTCCAGGGCGCGCGCCTGCTGGCCGGTGTGCTGAACGCAGAGCGCACGGGTGAGCTCGATGCGGCCTCGGCGGAATCACTCTATACTAGTCGGCGGAATGACATGTTCCGGCAGCGTCTGCGCATCGCACGATTGTTTCAAGCCATTCTCCTCTCGCCGATGCTTCGCGGGGTAGGCCTGTCTGCAGTCGAGACCGTTCCGGGCTTGCTCCCCTTTTTTGTTTCCCTTACCCGAGGATAAATTCCATTCCCCGCTTAATTGCTGTCCCGTTCCCTCCTCTGTTGGTCCGCGCTTGATGAATCCCCCCATCTTTCTTAAATCTTTATGATTGCCGCTGCTGTTTTAATGTCTTGTGAATTTACTTTTCGTGTTCCGATGACGAAATTACTGCCAGACTAAACGAAAAAGGGGTCATAGCATGGTCATCGGATTAATCATCGCAATTCTCCTGCTTGGGTATCTCATCTATACGCTCATCAAACTGGAAAAATTTTAACATGATCACCAAATTGGAATTGCTTCAGGTCGCCATGTACGCCCCTGGTGGTTTCGGAGAACAACGAAGTGCTCGGCGTTATTGAACTGAAGGACATCGTGAAAGGTGGCATCAAGGCGCGCTTTGCCCAGCTGCGAACAATGGGCATCCGCACCGTCATGATCACGGGGGACAATCCGTTGACTGCGGCGGCGATTTCAGCAGCAGCTGTTTTCTCCGACAACCACATAATGAGCTCAAAGCCGACCATACTTGTGATAGACGACGAGATGCAGATCCGCCGATTATTGAAACTCACATTCGAGTCGAATGGATACACCGTGCTCCTGGCAGAATCGGGCAAGGATGGGCTCATGCAGGCGTCGATGCCGGACCTCATCATTCTGGATCTTGGTCTGCCGGACGTGGACGGCACGCACATTTTGCGATCGCTCCGGGAGTGGATGAAGATTCCGATCGTAATATTGTCTGTGCGGAACACCGAAGAGGATATCGTCGTCTGTCTCGATGCGGGGGCGGACGATTATCTTGTGAAACCGTTCCGAACGGGCGAACTTCTGGCGCGGGTCCGCATGGCGCTGCGCCACCTCCATTCGCCCCAGCACGAACCAGTGTATGCGTTCGAAGGCCTCACGGTGGACCTCGCCTCGAGGACGGTGACACATAAGGGCGAACCCGTGAAACTCACATCGACAGAATATTCGCTGCTGGCGCTCTTCGTCCAGAATACGGGACGTGTGTTGACGCACAATTATATACTTCAGACAATATGGGGGCCGACGTTCGACGAAGAGAGACAATACTTGCGGGTGTATATAGCGCAATTGCGAAAAAAGATTGAGGAAGATCCGGCCCGCCCCAAGCGCATCGTCACAGAATCGAGGACCGGGTACAGGTTCACGGCCGTGTAAGGGATATGGCGTGCCAGAGGAATTGACGCCTATGTGAGCAGACCGTTCTTATAAAAATAGCTCATGATGTCCGAATTGGTCTGCATATTCATTTTTTCGAGTGCACGGGCGCGATAATTGCTCACGGTCTTCACGCTGAGCGTGAGGAGGTCGGCGATCTGCCCGACTGTGTTCCCCGCCGCGATCAGCCGGACCACAGTGTATTCGCGGTCCGAAAGAATTTCATGGAGGGGTTTCTGGTAATCCATGTCGATGTCTTCGGCAAGCAGCTGCGCGAGCAGAGGCGAAACGTATTTCCGTCCGGACGCGGCCGTGCGTATCGCCTTCGGTATCAATTCCGGATCGCCCTCTTTTGAAAGATATCCCGAGGCTCCCGCACGCAGGGTTCGAATACCGAACTCCTCTTCAGGATGCATGCTGAGAATGAGCACCGCCAGGCGGGGAAATTCCGTCGTGATGTCTTTCAGAAGGTCCAATCCGTTTCGCTTCGGCATGTTGAGATCGAGCAGCAGCACATCACACGGAGTCGTCCTGAGCAGGTGTACGACATCCAGCGCGTCGGTCGCTTCGCCGACGATGTCGAAATCGACTTCTTCGGACAGCAGTTGTTTTGTTCCCATGCGCATCACCGCATGATCATCCGCAATAATAACACGTATCATTGCACGACTCCCGGGATTCGCGTGACGACACGCGTGCCCTTTTCTGTGAGACGGGTGATGGTAACGGTGCCACCGAACGAGTGCGCCCGCCCCTTCATGCCCAGTATTCCATACGCGTCCGTCTTTTCATCGTCATCGCCGGCGATGCCCTTTCCGTTATCGTACACGGTAAGCAGCACATCGTGTTCAACCGTTTCCAATGTCACGGCAACGTGGGTGGCCCCGGAGTGCCGTGCGACATTTGTCAGTGCTTCCTGCAGGATGCGGAAGAGCGCAAACGAGATGCTGCCGTTCACCTGCATCGGAATCGGATCGATCTTGTAGGCAGCCGAGATGCCGTACTGTTTTTCAAATTCACGGACCTGCCACTCGATAGCAGCGCCGAGTCCGAGAGTGTCGAGCATGGCCGGCCGAAGCGATGCTGAGATGTTTCTCGTTGTCAGCATCGCCGTGTCCACCAGCTCGCGCATCGCCTGAATTTTTGCCGATATCGCCTCGTCATGTTTGCAGCGGGAGGCAAGCACGGCGCAGTTCATCTTGATCGCGCTCAGTTCCTGGCCGAGCGTGTCGTGCAGCACGCGGGCGATGCGTTCCTTTTCTTCCTCGCGAATATTTTCCATGCGCGCGGCAAGGGCCAGCAGTCGATCGGAGTGGCGCTGCAGGAGCGCCTCACGATCGGATCGAAGCGTGGACAGCCTGCGGGCCAGGAATGCTGCTGCGGCCATGCACACAAGTGCAATGACGACCGCTCCCCAAATAACAGAATCACCGTGCATAGCGTTAGAACGATTGGTATTTCTCGTTCAGGAGGCCGCACACGGGACATTTCGCCGGAGCTTCGCCGATCGCCGTGTGTCCGCAGACGGGGCAGACAAAGATCGTCGCGCTGTTCAGGTCTTTTCCCGCATCGACAAACGCTTTGGCTTGCGTGTAGAGGTCTTCGTGTATGATTTCGGCCTCAAGCGCGTAATGGATCGACTTCACCGCCGCTTTTTCGTCCTGCAGTTCGGCAACGACATTGAAGGCGGGATACATTTCGTGCACCTCATAATTTTCGCCGCCGGCTGCGGCCGCAAGATTTTCGGCGGTGGAATGCACACCATCCAAAACGCGGAGATGGTTTGTCGCGTGCACTTTTTCGGCGAACGCGATGGCGCGGAAGAGTTTCGCGACCTGGGCATACCCTTCGCGTTCTGCCTTATCGGCGTAGACCGAATATTTCATATGAGCCTGGCTCTCGCCGGCAAATGCGGCGGCGATATTGGCGCGTGTCATGTCTTTCATGTGTAGGTCCTTCGTTTAAGTGGCATGGAAAAAATAATGAGCGTGGAGCGAGTCCCCGTGCACAGTGCGCGGCCACCAATTGAACCACATGCGCACGGCGTGGCGGCATCTTACCCCATCGTGTGAAAAACGGACTGGACATCATCGTCGTCTTCCAATTTTTCGAGCAGTTCCTGCACTTCCTTCGCCTGTTCCTCCGTGAGTTCCTTTGTCGTGGTGGGAATGAATTGGAGTTCGACGCTTGTGGCTTCGATGCCTTTTTCCTCGAGCGCCTTCTGCATCTTCCCATAGTCCTGGAACGACGTATACATGAATACCTTGCCCTCATCCTGCACAAGATCCTCGAGGCCGTGATCGATGAATTCCAATTCGAACTCGTCGAGATCCTGAATGGCGCTCGATGCGAATGTAAAGATGCCCTTCCGTTCGAACATGAACGAGATCGAGCCGGTCACTCCGAGTGATCCGCCATATTTACTGAACACGTGGCGTATGTTTGCAACAGTCCGTGTGGGATTGTCGGTGGCGCACTCGACCATCACTGCGATCCCGTGCGGCGCATATCCCTCGTACACGATCTCTTCGTATGCGCTGGTATCTTTGGACGACGCCCGCTTGATGGCCGCATCGATACGGTCCTTGGGCATGTTCACGCTTTTTGCATTCTGGATGCAGATGCGGAGCCGCGGATTCATTTTCGGGTCGATTCCGCCGGATTTGACGGCGATGACGATTTCACGTCCGATCCTGTTGAATGCCTTCGACATGCGCGCGAACCGCGCGAACATCACATATTTTCGTTTTTCGAATATTCGTCCCATGTGTGTGCTTGTACGCTTAGAATATGATGAAAGAGCAGTGGAAAAAAGGTACTTAAGATAGGATAAAATTTTTGCAATTACAAAAGTGCCGCATCCAGTTATTCAAAAAGCGGCCGATGATATTGAATATGTGCCGGCATCTTGGTATACTCATGTACACCATGAATTTCGGTTCCGTCACGGGTCATTTCGGTTACTGTTTTTTTCAGATATACTATGAACACCATACTGCTTGTTGAACAAAGCGCCGCCGCTGCAGCCGCAGAAACCCTCGTGTTGGAACATGCCGGTTTTCGCGTGCTCACGGCCGGCAATGCCGAGCAGGCGGCAACGATCGTCTCGGCTGCACAGGGCGTCGAAATCATATTAATGGATATCGGCGACGGCCCGGGTGCGGATGGCGTTCGAACAGCGGAACGCATACTTAAGGATCGCGATTTGCCGATATTGTGCCGCTATCGTCCCGGCGACGAGGTACTGCTTGACGGGGCGCACGACCTGCCCTTGTACGGCTATCTCCCCAAAAATTCAAGCATCAGTGTGCTTTCCGCGTCCATCGCCACCGCATTGAAACTGCATCGCATCTGCTCCAAACAAAAGCATGCTGAAATAGCGAGACAGGAGACAGAGCGGCAGCATCGGGACCTTATCGAAAAAATGCCGGACGGAGTATACAAGAGTTCGCATGATGGGCGCTTCATCGAGATCAATCCTGCGATGGTGAAGATACTCGGCTATGGCAGCAAAGAAGAGCTCCTGGCGATCGACATCAAAACGGAATTATATTTTGCGGTGTCAGATCGCGAGAGCGCCGCGCTGGAAGAGAAGCTTGAAGAAATGGCGGTCTTCCGTCTGAGAAAAAAGGACGGTTCCGAAGTCTGGGTTGAAGATCACGGATCGCACATTGTGGATGACGAAGGCAAGGTGCTCTATCACGAGGGAATTCTCCGGGACGTCACCGAGCGCATCCATTCGGAACGGCAGATGCTGCAGACGCAAAAACTTGAGGGCATCGGGACGCTCGCAGGCGGCATCGCGCACGACTTCAATAATTTGCTGGCGATGATCCTCGGCTCGGCGGAATTGCTCGGCAAACAAACGTCCGAAGCGCCGCATCTCAAAAAATATGTCGACCGGATCATCGAAGCATCGGAACGTGGGGCGTCGATATCGCGTCAGCTGCTCATCTTCTCACGGCCCAACGAGGCGGAGCTCAAGCCGATATCGCTCTCTCAGATCATTACCGAACTTCAGGAGATGCTGAAGCATTTTCTGTCGAAATCCATCACCATAGAAACCCGCCTCGATGCCGACGACGGCGTGATCATGGGGGATGCCGGACAGATCCATCAGGCCCTGTTGAATCTGGCGCTCAATGCGAGCGATGCAATGGAAGGCCGCGGCACGATGACGATACGGAAATACCAGGTTGATACGAAAATGCCGCGCACGCGTATGGCAGGACAGGAAACGATGTCGTACATCGGAGTGAGCATCACCGATACCGGGATCGGCATGGACGACTCCGTCGTCTCTAAAATTTTTGAGCCGTTTTTTACGACGAAGGAACGCGGCAAAGGCACCGGACTCGGACTGGCGATCGTTCATGGCATTGTCAAGAATCACCACGGTTTCATCGACGTGGCGAGCGTTCCCGGAGAGGGGGCGACAATCACGCTCTATTTTCCCAGTGCCGCACACACAGTCGGCGACACCACACACGAGATCATCCGGCCGGCGGAACGTCACGGCGAAACGATACTGCTTGTTGACGACGAAAAGCTCATACGCGAGATCCTCGTCGAATTTCTCGAAGAGATAGGCTACATCGTCATGCCGGCGGTAAACGGCGCCGAGGCGCTTCGTTTGTATGAAAAATACCACAACATCATCGACCTTGTCATCACCGATCTGGGCATGCCGGAAATCGGCGGAGAGGAGCTGTTCAAGCGATTGAAGCACCTCGATGAACATGTGAAGGTCATTGTCTCCTCCGGGTATCTCGACGGATCGACGAAGACGGACTTAATGGAGATCGGCGTGAAGGACGTGCTGACGAAGCCGTACAAGTTCGAGGAGATACGCCGCGTCATTCGGGAGGTGCTGCGGAGCTGAGAGGCGCGGGTGCCGGTGCACACGACAATTGTTTCGGCCATGTTCCCTGCAATTCTCTCTATCCACAAGATCATTCCGCTCAATCGCCGGCATTTTCACAACAGCATCCGTCATACATCATACATGGACACATTCTACGGCAACGTGAAAGATCCCACACCTAAAAAATCGCTCACCATCACGGCAAAGGCAAACGGCCGGCTGTCCGGCAGCCAGCTTCGGTTCAACAAGCTCACGGATCGGATCAGGAAACTGGAAAAAGAGATCGTACGAGAATCGGCCAAACTTGAAAAATTATTCGGCGTGTTCACGCACACCGTGCAGCCGTTCATCCTTGAGCATGCGGGCATGATGGCGACCGTTGCCGGTTTGCTCGATGGGTTCGCAGGAACAACGAAGCTCAAGAAACGACAGTCTGAAATGATACAGGATATGATCCTTGACCTGTGCGATAGTGCATTTGACATTATACCACAGACTGCGGAACACAAAGCGATCCATGACAAATGGAACGACGCCAGTTTTGACGCCGAGTATCGACACCATGTGGAAGAGAGCACAGCAGGACGCAAAGAAATGCTGAAGGAAGAGATGGGACTTGATATCGATATGAGCGATATCGATGACACGGCGGATGGCTATGCGCGGTTTCGGCAAAAAGGTGAAGAGAAAACGGACAGCACCGCAGGCGGTCGGTCACATGGAAAGAAAAGCAAAAAACGCATAGCAGTTGAAGTCCAATTGAAAGCGGAAGATGAACTGAAAGCGAGAAGTCTCAGAAGCATCTACATTGCGCTTGCCAAGGTGCTGCATCCGGACACGGAAATCGAGCCGGAACTGAAGGCGGAAAAAGAAGAACTGATGAAACAGGTAACGCAGGCGTACACGGACAAGGACCTGACGAAGCTCCTCAGGCTTGAGATGGATTGGGTACGGCACGAGGGGCTTCATGCAGATCGGCTTTCGGAGGATACGCTGAAAATCTACATCTCTGCACTGGAAGATCAGGTCGCAGATCTGAAACAGGAAAAATCGATGCTCCCGATGCACACGCGCTTTGTGCCGGTTGCTGACCTGGCAGACTTGCAGGAGTGGCGTGCGTTGAACGAGTTGCAGAGGGAGTCGATACGCACAACACACGCGATCGCGGATCTGGCACGGTTCAAGAATACGCTCGAGAGCACGCTGCCCCCGCACGAGATCATACGGCAGATCAAAGAATACGCGGAGACACACATGTACAACGACACGCCGTTCGAGGAGCCCGAGTCAATGGTAGTTGCATGGCGCCGTTGATTCCGAAGTATTTACGCACGTACAATCAAAAACGTCAGGAATTTAAACGAATGAATGCTTTCCTTCCCCTGCTTTTTATTTTCAAAAAAGGTGAACAGAGTAATCTTACGGCTCAGCAAATACAAGTTTTACGATCAATTGTAGCCAAGGAGCTTGAATGAAAAAAATCGTTTTTGAAGAACTGTTATCCAGTATTGAGCAGGCGGGAACTATAAATAAAAAATGCAGGACGCTCCAAACGGATTGTTCCCCTCCAAGATCCCAATGTGCCTAAAATTCGGCAGCACTTAGGACTAGCCCAGGAGCGATTCGCTCAATTACTTGGAATCAGCACCGCAACACTAATAAATTGGGAACAAGGACGTAGAAAGCCCGAGGGACCAGCGCGTGTTCTTCTATGCCTTGTGGCAAGATATCCGAAAGAAGTTTTAGAAACCGTTCATGAGAGAAGCGTGCCGCGATGAATGGGCGTCACAGAAATGATCACGGCAATGAGTCCGCTTCAACAGTTACTCCCCGAATACACCCCCGTAAATCCGAAATTAGCCGTCACAATTACGTCACAATTGATAAAAAACGGTATACAAAATGCAAAGGTAAAAAAAATTCCCTCATTCTGACTTAGAATGAGGGATTTTATGAGCGGGTGATGGGGCTCGAACCCACGGCCTTTTGCTTGGGAAGCAAATACTCTACCACTGAGTTACACCCGCGAATGATAACAATGTTCAGCCGTTTTATTTCGTTAGTAATTTACAAAAACGATACTCACTTGTCAATATGAATCTGATGTCGTTTTGTGTTCTGTTTTGTGTTCTGTTGTATTTTCATGCTTAAGGGTACCCCCCTCCCCTCTCCAATAAAAAAAACGCCCGCCACATTATGTGGCAGGCGCATTGATCGTCACGAACGATCGCGTGACGATTGCAGCTTCACTCAATCTTGGCGTTATTTCACGAGCATCATTTTTTTAACGGCCGTGAAATCTCCGGTCCGCAATGTGTAGAAATATATCCCGCTTGAGAGAGCCGCTGCGTTAAAATTCACTTCATACCGTCCCGTGTTCTGCTGTTCGTGCACCAGCGTTGCAACTTCTTTGCCGGCCGCATCGTACACTGTCAATTCGACATGGCTGTCTGTAGCGACCTGATAGCTGATCACGGTAGCAGGATTAAACGGGTTAGGATAATTTTGGGACAATGCGCATGTAACCGGGCCGCCGAAAAAATGTGCCGTTGGCGGTTCCCACCGAATCACGAACCGCAGTTCCGGAGCCTTCGTTCATGTTCCAATAACTGAGAAGGTTCTGTGTATTGACCGTGGAGCGCGATACCATTTGTGTCCTGATCTCGTCTTGTGTAAGGGCCCGGTTCCAGATCCTCACTTCGTCGAGATCGCCGGTGAACAGGCGATATCCGCTCGGGGACCGGCCGATGTTCAACCGAAGTTCTTTGGAGTATCCTGAAATATTTCCATTGATCCGGGAATTGTCTGCGGACGCTTCCAACACGCCGTTGATATATAAACACAGCGATGACGCTGCATTACCGTCATAGACACCGACGACATAGACCCATTCATTGAGTGCGGGTGCGGTTGTAGATTGTATGGCCACCCTGTCGCTGGCGTTGACAGCCCATTCAAATGCAGAGTTGTCAGAGTTATGCTGCAGCCAGAATTGTCCTTCATCGGAGGCATTATGCTTATCCATCGTGACCAGAGTCGCCCAGCGGCCTTGTCGTCTTTTTGTTTGATAATTGAGGGTGATGAAGGATCGGCCGTCCAGCGAACCCACGCGGCAACGGTTAATTTCTCTTTCAATTCGTAATTGGGGCTGCCGCACGAGAGAAAATCGCCGCTGGTTTTGTTGTTGTCGTTCTGGAAGTGCAGTGCATTGCCTGCATCCTGGGCAACGATGTGGAACGTGCACGCCAGAAACAATCCGATGAAAGACGAGAGCGAATGCAAGTGATGATTGTTCATTTTATTTCCTCCGCAACATAAAAAATTAACCTGTTTAAGTGTGTGTAATATATCGCAGTACGGCGGCGTGCGAAAGATGTGGTTATCTGTTTATTACTAGGGAGTTTGTCTTGCACAAAAAATGGCCGGGGCGGAACAGAACGAGGATGTGGAACAAGTATGTACACACACGGTACACGCGGAACAGGCAATCACCATGCAGTGAAGGGTACGGCAGCATGTGCCGCCGTATCCGCCGGAACACAGGCGATCGATGAGGATGGATACAACAAACGTACGGAACCGGGGCCGCACAACAGCCACCATAGACGATTCGACTCTTCAGTCGTGCCGAACCGGTTCAGGTACAGTACTGTCAGCGATGATTGAACTCATCGACCGTGCGGAAGAGCGCGTCGATATTGTTCATGGGCGTACTGTAGGGCATATCGCATCCGCTGGAGAGAACATAATTGGGATGGAGAGCCGTCTGGTGCAGGCGCTCCATGACGATGCGCTGAATATCGTCCTCACTCCCCCGCGCCAGCACGGACACCGGGTCGATATTGCCGAGGACGAGCGTATCCGGCGTAATGAGCGGCTGCGCCCTGGCGATGTCGCACGCATTACCGAGGGAGAGTCCAGCGGCGCGGGTTCCATTGATGCTGGAGATAAGCGGTAAGGCCGGTCCGCAATTGTGAAGGATGACGAGGAATGAATCGTCCTGCAGGGCGTCCACGATGCGGGCGACATACTTCGAAGAAAACGTTTCACACAGATCGGGGGAAAGAAGACCGGCGACGGGTTCGGCAATGAGAATGCCGTTGGCACCGAGCCGTTTGTAGGCGTTTGCATAGTCGAGGAGAAACCGTGTGCATTTTTCGAGCAGCAGGTGTATCATGTCCGGCTCAAGCATCATGGAGGTCATGAGTTCGGTGATCTCGATCAGCCGCCCGGCGAGGGAGACCGGACCGATGCATGAAGCGAAGACAGGTTTGGAGTGAAGTCCCTGAATGACCATTTCCGCCGCCTTCAAATAGGTCGGCAGCCGGAACGCATCGAGCCCCGGCACAGACAATTGCGTGATGCTCGGCAGGTCGCTCACGCATGGTGCGGTGACGGAGGGCACCTCATGTTCGGGAAATGTCACCGATGCGCCGAATGCTTCGGCTTCGAGAGAAAGGTCCATCATCATGATCGCCGCGGGTGATGGGTACCGGTCGGCCAACAAGAGGGCCGCTTCCGCCTGGATGGAGGCGTCGTAGACGGCCTCGCGCACGGTTTTTTTGCACTGTGCGACTCCAGGCAGGAGCACCAGCGGCATGGCGTGCCGTATGCCTGAGGAGAGAAGATTGTGTTTCCATTGATTCATGGCGATATGCATAGTCGTTGTGGTCTGTGGAGGATGAAAGAGTTGATTGCGTTCCCTTACTAAAGTTCGCAACTATTGCCCTGTCAAGTCAAGCGGAATCGGGCGGCGGGAAATTTTTTCACATGTGGGATCGATGCGTCATATTGTGTTGAGTGGTGCCGGCGAGATACTTCCCACATCCATACGCGGCATTCTGGGCGGGCACATGGATGAGATACCATCTCGCACGGCAGTGCGGACGGTCGGCGGCATACAGGGCGTGGCCATCATCCGAAGAGCCAGAGTTGGGCGGGTTCGGAGACGATGAACTTCGTTGCAGTCTTTTTCTTCGGCTTCGCCAGTCCCCACAACTGCTTGATTGTTTCTTTCGAATACCCGAGCGGCTCGAGCATGGTCTCGACGGCTTCGATGACGAAGTCGGCGTACTTGTCCGCATCGTATCCGTCGTCCAGCGCGTAGAGCGCGAGCGGGCACGCCTTGCGCGGATCGCGTTTGCCCGAGGCGTCGGTGATGATGTATTCGATCGCCTCTCCGGGCGAGAGCTTCACGCCGGCTTCGACGAGCGTCTGCGAGACGATGGCGTTGACCGACCGGTTGGAATACTCGAACGGGTCCTTCGAGATATGGCGTTTGATGATGAGCTCGTAGGGCGAGACGGTGCCGCGGTAGAGCTCGTCCACAAACACCTTCGCCGCGTCCATGGCCTCGGGCACGAGGTATTCGAACTCCTTCATCGTGCGGGCAGTTTTCAGAATGTCGAGCATCGATTGCTGGGCACGCTTCACATAGGCGGGCGTGTCGCGGCGCCGGACCTCGATGCCGCGGATCTTCATCTCGCCCGTATCGTACGTGCCGACGTAGCGCGTGGCCGTCGGGATGTCCTCGTCCATTTTCGAGGCGGGAAAGAGGATCCACCGGTAGATGCCTTCCAGTGAGATCTTCACGCCGACCTCGCGCTCGATCTCCTCTGCCAGGTGCTCGTAGTCGTCGTGCGTGGCGCCTTCCTTTTTCAGCCAGACGCAATCGATGATGGCGTGGATGAGTTCGAACCCGCGGTCTTCGGCGATGGCCTTGGCGGCCAGCAGGCTCTGGCGCGAGTACGCATTGACCGCCTCGTGCGCTTCGATGCGTCCCATGCGCGATTTTTTGAACCCGAGATAGCCGAAGCATGTGACGAGGATCCATTTGAGCGCGCTCTGGATGCGGTCGTATTTCCGGCGGAGTTCTTCGGTCGAGGCGGATTTTTTGAGCAGCTTATAGCGCGCGCGTTTTTTCAGGATGGGGCGGAGCGTATCGGGTACGAGGCCGATGCGTTTTTCGCAGAGCCGGTAGCCGAGCTCGGGCACACGGTGCGCGGAATCGGGACAGCAGGCGCAGTCGATCGTCTCGGGAGAGATATTATGGTTGTGCATGAGCGAGGGGTACATGGACGCGAAGTCGAGTTCGGCCACCTGTTCGTGGAAGCCGATGCGCGGCATGAAGTGCAGGCCGCCGCGGTCCGATTTGAGGAGCGTGGCGAAGCTCTTGAACGCCTCCTTGAGCGGACGTTTGTACGGGATGAGGACGTTATTGCGGTAGGCCCACGAGAGCTGCATCGAGGAGAGGGCCGAGCCGATGCTCGTGCGCGCCTGCTGCTGCACGCCGATCTGCGACAGCCGCGAGAGTTCGAAGAGACCTTCCAGGTCGCCTTCGCCCATGATGAACGAGTTCTCGCGGTCCAGGTGCCATCGGCCGGCAAGGGCAACGATGCCTTCGCGGTGCTTGATCTGGCCGTAGCTGAAGTACGAGAGCGCCTTCGTGGTGGCGAGTCCCATTGTTGTGTCGCGGTTCACATGGAGCGGATAGCGGAATTCGTCCGAGAGAGCGCAGAGCATCGGCATGAGGGCCGCGTCGCCGTAGCTCGTCATGACCACATCGGGGTCGTAGCGGTCCAGATAGTCGTTCACGCGTTCCAGGAGTTCCAGGGGCGAGTCCTGTATGAGCGTGGCGGTGCGGTCTTCGACCGTGATCGTGATCTCGAGCGAGCGCTGGTATTTGGGCGCAAGGAGCGTCAGGGACGGCGCGAGCGTCATGATGGACAGTTCGGGCACGGTGTAGTGTTCGGCGTCGTACGCGTCGAAGAGCTGCCACGTAGTGAGCGTGCCGTCCACGATCGTATAGTCGCCGAAGGCAAGCGGAAAGAGCTGCGTCGTATAGAAGAACATCTGCGCGGCCTTCACATCGGCGTTGTAGAGCTGGTAGAATTTAACGAAGCGCGCGGCGGTGTGCACGACGGATTGGAACTTCAGCGGATTGAGGACCTGGATCTCTGTAAGGAGAATTTCTTTTCCCGAATACAATTCTTTTTTGTGCGCCTTCTCCGGAAGGATGCGGCACGGCAGTTTCGCAAGGGCGCGCCGGAGCGTCTCCTCTTCCCGCTCTGAGAGCACGGCATAGAACGACGGCGCGTAGGCGCGGTGGGCCTTACGGGTGCGTCCCTCGCCGTCGATGATCCACACCGTCACGCCCGCACTCGTAGGGTATGCATCGAACAGCCATCCCGAGATCGTCATAACGTATTCCTTACCAACTCGCACCGCTTCGCTCGAGCGGGCGAGAGAACAGCTCGCACTACAGTTAAAAAGGTGAAGCATGGGCGAGATACCATCTCGCCCTGCTATGAAAATAGAATTACACGTGCCCCAAATAGCGTTTAATCGCCATTTTCATCCGGCGTGATGAACGCCGGTTCATGCACGCTACAATGATCGTTCGATCATTGATTTTTTCGAATCGAGCAGGTGTTCGAGGCGCGCGATTTTTTTTTGCTGCGCCACGAGCATGGCCAGAAGCACGCTCTCGAACACGATGGGCCGGGCCTCGAACGAGATCGCGGGCAGCTGCAGTTTCGCATAGCGGAAGAGCTCATCGAGAAAATCTTGATCCTCTTTTCTGAGCGCCTGCCGGAAGTTGGACCAGCTTTGTTCTTCCTGCTGTATCAACTGCGTTGCGGTTCCCACTGTTCGTCCCATGTGTTCCTCCTTCCAGTGTAATGCGTTGGTATCCGCCGACGCTCTCGAGCGTGTAGACGACGTCGGACATCGTTTTCAGGAGGGGAAACAGTTGTTCCCGTTCCTTGATCTGGAAGCGCGGCACGGCAGACACCAGGAGCGTCGAAATATTTTCGCTCTTTAATTGGTCGAGCGTGTGTTTGACGCGCGTGAAAATATCGTAGATATCGGCCAGAGGCGCCTGCTCGTCGTCCATGAGGTCGAGCGGGCCGTAGATGATGACCGAGGCAGCGTTGACCGAGTGGAGCATGTCTATGAGCCCGTCGGTGATGGCGACGTCGAACTGGTAGCAGGTGAAGGCGCGAGAGACGAAGGCGCGCTCGAGCACCTCGGCCGGATCGAGCGAGCGGTAGCGCGCCAGGCGCGCCAGGTAATGCGGGTCGACCCGGTTCGCGGCGTCGACGAACACGACGGCGCCGCAGCGGCGGATGACCTCGCTGGCGACGAGCGTTGCGGTCGCGTAGACGCCGCGCTCTCCGTAGAGCAGGGCGATCTTGCCGGGCGGCGCCGAGAAGTGGCGCTGCACTACTTTATATGCGGGGACCAGTGCATCCATCGTATTTCATTTTGACATCCGTTATTGCAATGCGGACCGGTCACGGCGTCCGCAGCGATATAAAAGCCCGGCACGCGGACCGCGTGCGTGACGCTCCGAAGGACAGTGCCGGGCTTGAACTCTGTGTGTGTGTGTCTGTGTGCGAGCGGCGGCTACGATGCCATCATGCCGGTCAAGGCGTCGATCTTGCGTTTGTCGAGGGCGCGTATCATTCCCATCACGACGCCCATGATCCTGAAATTTTCGTCGCTCTTGCTGACGATGATCGCCTTGTATTTTTTGTTCTCGGGCTGCAGCCGGATCGCGTCGTCGTCCCGGTAATAGCGCTTGATCGTCGGCTCGCCTTCGACCGCCGCCACGACGATCTCGCCGTCGCGCGGAAGGCGCTTTGGGTCGACGAACAGCAGATCGCCCGTATGCAACTGCGCATCCTTCATGCTGTCGCCGCTGACGTAGATGCCGAAGATCTCGTCCGAGGCGGAAATGTACTTCCGCACCTCGAACGTGTCGACCATGTTTTCCTGCGACAGGAACGGATGCCCTGCCGGGGCGGTGCCGTAGATCGGGATGCCCGCCGGCTTCGCGTTGAGCAGTTCGATGCCGCGTGATGTGTGCGGCACGTAGCGCAGCACATGTTTTTTCTGCATGAGCAGCAGGTGCGCACGCACCGCGCTGGGCTGTATGCTCATCCGTTCCGAAATTTCGGTGAGCGTGGGCGGGAAACCGTTCTGTTCGAGAAAGTGCGAGACAAAGTCGTACACTTTTTGCTGCCGTGTGGTGAGTTCCGCTGCCATAGTATAACTCCTTTTACAGTATAATTATTTATACCGTGATGTAATTTATACTATTCAAATGAATTTGTCAAGGGAAAACTGAAGGGCGGTGCACGAGCAGGAGTATACAGCAACCGGGGCGAGCTAACAGCTCGCACTACAGTTAAAAAGGTGAAGCATGGGCGAGATAACAGCTCGCCCTGCTATGAAAATAGAATTACACGTGCCCAAATTAGCGTAAAATCGCAAATTTCATCCGGCGTGGTGAACGCCGGTTCATGCACGCTACAGTCAAAAAGGTGAAGCATGGGCGAGCTAACAGCTCGCCCTACAATGTATGTGCGGGGGTGAGCAATTCTCTCACTGTCGTGAGCAGTTCGTTCAATTTATAGGGTTTGGGAATGATCGCAAGCACTCCGGATTTGGTCAGCCGTAATTTTGTTTCAGGCTCCATAAATCCGGTCAGCAGCGCGAAGCGAACGTTCGCGTTCAACTGCCTGATGCGCGTGTAGACCTCCGCACCGTCGTATTTGGGAAGCCCGTAATCCGAGAGCACCAAATCGATCCGCTCATGATTGTTCCGATACATCTCGACGCCTTCCTTTCCGTCGACGGCCGAGAGCACGGTGTATCCTTTCGCGCTGAGAACATCGACTGCCGTTTCTCTGATGGACGGTTCATCTTCGATGAAGAGGATCGTTTCATGTCCGCCGGCTGCGGCCGCCGGCGCATCATCGGAACGATCTTCTGAAGACACGGTTCGTCCTATTGTGGGCAGGTATATCCTGAATTCGGTACCGCGGCCGACGGTGCTGGAGACATCGATGAATCCATGATGGCTGTCTATGATCCCCATCACGACAGCCAGGCCCAGTCCGGTTCCCTTCCCTTTTTCCTTTGTCGTGTAGAAAGGATCGAAGATCCGCTTTTGTACCTCTGCGTTCATCCCTTCGCCGTCGTCGCTGACGATGATGGCGACATACTGTTCTGAATCGGCAGCGGGAAAACGGCCGGCAATGCCCGAGCCGGATACGACACCGGTCGTATACCTCAGCGAGCCGCCCTTCGGCATCGCATCGCGCGCATTTATGCTCAGGTTCAGGAGCACCTGGTGCAGCTGGTTCGAATCCGCATTCACAAACGGGATCACCGGATCGAGCGCCGTCTTCAGGACGACCGTCTTCGGAAATGTTTCATCGAGAAGTTTTATGGTCTCCTGTATAAGATCATTGACGTCGAGGACCGACAGCGTGATGTCCGTCTTGCGGGCGAGCGTGAGCAGCTGCTTCACCACGGACGAGCCGCGGTCCGACGCCTTGAGAATCGCATCCACCCGGTACTGCAGCTTCCCTTCGTCCGGCTTCGATGTTTTCAAGAGGTCCGCATTGCCGATGATGACATTGAGAATATTGTTGAAATCATGGGCGATGCCTGCAGCGAGCGTTCCGATCGATTCGGTGCGTTGAGACCGGAACAATTGCTGCTCCAATTTTCCGCGCTGCTCCTCCTTCAGCTTCCACTCCGTGATGTCTTCTTTGACTGCAAGGAAATGCGTGATCGCGCCGTTCTCGTCGAAGATCGGAGAGATCGAGGCCGATTCCCAGTACAAGGCTCCGTTCTTTTTTTTATTATGAAATTCGCCGTGCCATACATTGCCTGAAAGAATATCATCCCATAAACGCCTGTACTCGTCGCGCGTCATTGCTCCGGATTTCAAGAAGCGCGGATTTTTTCCGGCAACGTCTTCCATCGTGTATCCGGTAAGTTCCGTAAACTTCGGATTGACGTATTCGATATCACCTTCGGTATTGGTGATGATGACGGACGCCTGGCTTTGTTCGACCGCACGCGAGAGTTTTCGCGCCTGCGATTCGGAACGCCGTCGTTTCTCGTCGTTCTCGTGCATCTCGAGCGCAAACGAGATATCCATTGCAAGGTCATTAAGAAGAACGATCTCTTCGTCGTCGAAATAGTCGACCTCATTTGCGTAATAATTGATCGTCCCGACGGTCTTCGACGCAATGTGGAGTGGAAACGTTGCCGAGGATTTGCTGCCCAGCGCAAGCGCGCTTTCCCGCCATGGGATCATCCGCTCATCGTGCGCGATGTCGTTACAGATGATATTCACCGCATCGCGAAACGCGATCCCCGTTCTTCCTATCCCCTCGCGGATGCCCGAGAGCGCGTACGGGAACCGGTCGAGAGTGCTATGAGCGATCCCTGCATGGGCAACCGGCTGTATTCTTCCTCCGGCTTCATCGATCATGCCGATCCAGCACATGCTCAATTTTCCGTAGTCAACGATGATGCTGCATGCATCGTCGAAGATTTTTTGCCGGTCGCGTTCGCGCACGATCAATTCGTTGATATTGCTGAGCACGGCCAGCGTGCGATTGAGCTTGAGAATTTTCAACTCGGCATGCTTGCGGTTCGAAATATCGCGAATGATGCCGGTAAAATATTTTCCGGACGATGTGACCCATTCGGCCCATGATAATTCCAACGAGACCTTATTCCCGTTTTTATGGGATCCATGCAGTTCGAGTGTGTCGCCGGGAACATGACGATCGCCGTCCTGTGGTAACAGTTTAATGCCCCCATTTTGCCGCTCAACGAATCGGTGGGGAATGATGAGCGTCAGTTCTTTTCCCGTGATCTCTTCTTCGGTGAAGCCGAATATTTTTTCCGCGCCTTTGTTCCACCCCGATATGATCCCCAGGCTGTCTGTAGTGATGATGGCATCGTTCGCCGATTGCGCCACGGAACGGAAACGCTGCTCGCTCTCCCGAAGGATCACTTCGCTTTTCTTCCTGGCGTCGACCTCTTTTTTCAGGTCTTCGAGCAGGTTCAGGGTTGCCGTATGGGTCTCTTTCAGTTCACGGGTCTGTTCGGCTATCAATACTGCGAGCCGATCCCCTTCGGCCCGCTTTAGGATGTTGGCGTTCTTGATCTTTATCATCGCACGGATCTGCGCCATGAGCTCAACCTCGTCGATCGGCTTGGCAAGAAACGCTTCAGCGCCCGCTTCCAGCGCAAGGATGCGGTGATCTCTGTCGCCTTTGATGGCGGTGATGAACACGACCGGTATATCGGCCAGTATGTTGTCCGCTTTCAGTTTTTTGCAGACATCGTACCCATTCATGTCGGGCATGACAATGTCCAGCAGAATCACATCGGGGTCTTCGGCAGCCGCCAGTGCGAGTCCATCCGAGGCATTTAAGGCGGTCAATGTTGACGCATCGGGGAACAGTTCTCGTATCAACGCTTTGAGCGTAATGAGATTATCCTGATGATCGTCGATAGCCAATATTTTAATTTTCCCACTCACCATACAGCGCCTCGTTGATGGTTTTGAAGAACTGCCGTTCGTCAATGGGTTTGGGAATGTACGCATCAAATCCATGCGCCAGGATGGTTTCGCGGTCCTGCGTCATGGCGCTTGCCGTTACGGCGATGACGGGGATGTGCTGCAATTCCCTGTTTTGACGGATGGCGGTATACGCCTGTATGCCGTCCGTGCCGGTCAGCGCAATGTCCATGAGAATGAGATGCGGCTTGTGTTTCTTTGCCAACTCTACGCATTGAGTGCCGTCTGCCGCCTCTATGACAGTGAATTTATCGGCTAGCAGCGCCTTCAGGGTGATCATATTGTCGGGATTATCCTCGACGGCCAGCACGACCGGTTTGCCTTCGACGGTGCGACGTTCCCGTGACGGCTTGGGGGTTTCCGCAAATTCGGGAAGGACCATTGAGGCCACGGCGTTCTGCAGTTTGCGGCGGTTCACATCGCCCTTCTGGATCAGCTGATGAATATTTTTGTGACTTAAATACTGGAGTTCTTCCTTTGAAATATGTTTGGCGGTGAGTATAAGCACCGGAATGCCGGCAGAGCGTTCGGCCTCACGGATGGTTTTGAGCACTTGAAAGCCGTCGATGCCGGGCATCATCAGATCGAGTATCATTGCATCGGGAATGGTCCGCGCAATGATCTCGAGCGCTTCGGCGCCGTCGCGCGCGACCAACATGTGATATCCGCTTTCCTCAAGCACATCTATTATTTGAATGATCGCCGGTTCATTGTCTTCAACCAATAAAATAGTTCTCATGGACGAACCGGAAGGTGGTTGTTGGGGCACTTTTGCGATCACGTGCTTCACACCGGCGGCCCGCACGGTTTCACGGATGCGGTTCTCGGGCACGTACAGCAAGGGCAGCGTCAGCGTGAATACCGAGCCTTCTCCGACCGTGCTTTTCACCGCGATGGTGCCGCCGAGCAGGTGTGCATATTTTTTCGCAATGGCCAGCCCCAATCCGGTGCCGCCGAACTTCCGCGACGTGCTGCTGTCGGCCTGCCGGAACTCATCGAAAATGTACGGAAGATGATCGCCGGCAATACCGATCCCCGTATCGGCCACCGCCACCGCAATGTTCCCCCCGTTCTGCCGAACGCTGATCGTTACCGTTCCTCGTTCGGTGAACTTGACGGCATTCCCGATGAGATTCTGGAGAATATGGCGGCACTTGCCTGCATCGCAGGCGATAACGATGTCGGCATCGCTTCCGACGTGCAGCAGCTCGATGTGTTTTTCCCGCGCCTGGACATGGATCATGCCGACCACTTCGGCAACGAGGTCGTTGGCATTGCATTTCGAAATCTCGATGTCTTCGCGCCCGGCTTCGATGCGTGAAATATCGAGTATGTCGTTGATGAGCGCGAGCAAATGTTTCGCGTTCCGTTCGATCACTTCCAGATAGCTGTACTCCTCTTCCTCGATCTTGCCCACCAGACGGCGGTTGAGCACGCCCGAGAGTGCAATAACGGAATTAAGCGGAGTGCGCAGTTCGTGGCTCATGTTGGACAAAAAACTGGTCTTGAGCCGGCCGGCTTCGTCCAATTGTTTTTTCTGCATCTCCAGTTCGGCATTCTGACTCATCAGTTCGGCGGATTGCGATGTCAGTTCTGTCTTTTGAGTTTCCAGTTCACGGTTTTGGTACTTCAACTGTTCTACAAGGACGCGGATCTTTTGCTGCGCCAGTACACCGTTCAGGTGTGCCGTGAGCATGCCGTGGATCTCGTTCACAAGGCGCGAAGCCGCATCGGGATAGTTCCTGACACTGGCCAGCGAGACCACCGCAGTGATCTCGGCGTCGAGGCAGATGGGAATGGTCATGATCTCGCGGGGATGCAGCGTACCGCTGACCGATGCAAAACTGAAGCGCGTATCCCCGGGAATGTCCCTGATATGCTGGATCTGCCGCGTTGCCAGCGCAGCGCCGAATTCGCCCTCGTACTCCGAGGCGGAAAACGATACGCGGTGCGAGGCGGAAAGTCCGATGGATTCAAAATGCTCAAAATCGGTTTTCTGTCCGTTCAACAGGTATACCGCACCGATCTGGGACCCCGTATGCGCGAGCAAGTCCTTCAGCAGCGCATGGCACAAGGCGGCCGGGTCTTCTTCGCTGAACATGAGACCGGCGAACCCTGCGGCGGATTCTTTGCTTCGCATCTCATTCTGAATTGTTTCGGCAAGGGCATTGAATGTGCTCGAAAGCGTCCCAAATTCATTGGCCGAAACATAACGGCTGCGCGAGCCGAGCACGCCCCGGCTGTACTGCTCGGCGGCCGAGGTCAGCTCGAGCAAGGGTTCTTTAATGGCTTTCATCAATAGATAACTGGCACAGAGTATCAGCAATGCAATGATGATCAGATACAGTGCCAGCGAGACCTTAATGTTCTCATTCATGGCCCTGGCGTCAGCGTAAAACTTGTCGCCCCGTTTCACCGCGAAATCGCTGACATCCCGAAGTTCCTTCAGAATTGCCTTTGCATGGAGGTCGCCGACGCCTGAATATTTCGTGCGGTCTGATGCTTCGACATTCTTGCCGGCACGCAGCAAACGAATGGTTTCAGAGCGGATGGATTTCCACTTCACGAAGAGAACGTGCGCCTCGTCGATGTCCGAGATGGGCCCGAGGTAGTTCGCATACAGGATGTCGAACTGACGCATGGCAGCCTCTTCATGGGCGTCGATTTCCTGAATGATGGATTCCCTTTCCCGGTCGTTCGCCGTCAGCATCAGGTCTTTCATGCCCCGCTGCATGCTCACTATTTCGCCCTTCGCTTCGCCAAGCGCGGTGCGGACGCTCACCGGATGTTCGTACAAATTTTTGGTCTCCTGCCACAAGCTTTCCGTCTGTATCCATGATTCCGCTCCGAGGATCACCACCAACAGGAACACGGCTCCGAGGCCGATACGCAACTGCGTGCCGATGTTCAGGTCGCTTAATTTTTTGAGGCGACTCACCCAAAATCTGCTTGTGCTCATCACATCTCCTCTTGCGTAATTCATAGAAACTCGCACCGCTTCGCTCGAGCGGGCGGAACAACATTTCGCCCTGGACGAGCTAACAGCTCGTCCTACACGCACCACATATGCCGCCGAGTATTTTTTCCAGCAGGGCGAAACACCATTTCGCCCTACAACGCGCGGAATATGGCCGAGTGCGGAAATGCCTCGCGGTAATGGTGATTCAGGAAAATTTCCCGTTCGGCTTCGCCTGTTACGATGAATCCTCCGCGTGCAAGGCAACTGCCTGCCTTTTCGAGTATCGCACTCCGGTGCTCCTGTTTATAATAGAACAGTATGTTGGCGCACACCACCAGATCGAAGTCGCCGAAAATGCTTGCCGGCGGGCAGCTGATGTGTTCGCTCAAGAGGTCGAACACGGAAAAATCGATATGCTCTTTCAGCGCCGGGTGAACCGTATATGAATCGCCATGGTTGGTAAACCAGTGACTAGCGCGGTGTAAATTTATATTGCCAAGGGCGGAAGCGGAATAGCTGCCATGCTGCGCCTCGCGTATCTGCACGTCGCACCGGTCGGTCGCGAAGATGCGGTAGGTAAATTGTTCGCCGCTGCCTATTTTAAATTCCTCCAGCACAATCGCCAGGCTGTACGCCTCCTGGCCCGCAGCGCAGGCGGCCGACCAGATCCGCAGCTCGTTCCGTGTGCCGTTCTTTTTTTTCAGAATGAGCGACGGCAACACGATGCGTTCCAGCACTCCGAAGGTGAGCGGGTTGCGGAAAAATTCGCTGTAACAGATACGAAGCGAATCGTAAAAGAGGCTACGTTCATCGCTGCTGTGTTCGAGGAAGCGGCAATAGTGTTCCGCCGAGCCGCACTGGGTTTCGGTCATCCTCTTCCGCAAAGAGGCCTCCAGAAAAGACTCGTCGTATGGCGACACGTCGTTCGCGTGCGATCGGCTGAGAAGATCGGTAATGTGTTTATTCATGATGCTCATTCGACGATGGTATATTTTTCTTTCCGGCCTGAATTTTTCAGCAGTTCATTCACTTCCTTTTTTAATTCGATCATCGTGAGTTCCCGGCCGACGGTGACATTGTGAAACCGCTCCAGCTCATCCATTTTTTCCATGATCGCCGCTTCGGCTTTTTTCCGTTCGGTGATCGCATCGAACACGATCACAAAATGTTCGGCCGCCGGACTATACACCGACACCAGGAACCACATTTGCATGGACTCGAGGAACATTTCAAACCGTTCGGGCACACCTGTCGTGACGACACGGCCGTAGACCTCGAACAGCTGCGGGTCCTTTTCGCGGATGGAGGGAATGATCTCGCTGATCTTGCGGCCGGCGACATTTTTCAGCCCCGACTGCTGTTCAAAGGCATTGTTGGCGGTCAGAATAATGAAGTCCCAGGGTCTTCCTTGTTTGAAGACCATACGGCAATACGCAAAAGCGTTTATCATGTTCGTGAACACGGAACGGTACAGTTTTTCGCTCTCGCACAGGGCTGCTTCCGCCCGCCGGCGTGACGCTTTTTCCTTCACTTCATCGAGCGCCCGTTTGATGGCTGAAGATAACCGCACCAATCGGTCCTTGAGAACGTAGTCGGCGGCTCCTTTTTTTATGAGTTCGATCGCAGTTTCTTCGCCGATCGAACCGGACACACAGATGAACGGAACGTCGGGGCAGATCCCGGCGGCTATCTGCAGCGCATCGAACACGTTGATTCCCGGCAGCCTGAAATCGGATAAAATGACATCATAGCTGCTGCTGCAGAGCAACGCAATAAATTCTTTTTCTGTCCCGGTGGAATCGATGCTCAGATCATATCCCGCATCGATGAGCACATTGCGGATCATCTCGGCATCCTGTGGCGAGTCTTCAACACACAAGACTTTCATGGGAACGTTGTGGATATCTGTGGAATTCATTTGCCTGCATCCTTTCTTGCCGGCTCTCCGTGAGAACCGCCCGCAGCGCATCGGCCGACGCGGTGCATGTTATAGTATGGGTGATGCTGGAGCCGGATGCTCCGGAAATAATTTGTCGATCATCGCCAGGAGATGCGTGCCGATGGATGATTTGGACACGAACCCGTCCGCCAGCGCCTGCGCTGCCAGGCCCTGTATTTCCGGCGAGTCGTAGAAAGAAATGATGATCACTTTCAGCGCAGCGTGTTTCGCCTTTAAGCACCGCGTCGCTTCAAAGCCTGTCATCTGTTTCATAAAGACATCCATCAGCACCAGATCGGCGTTGTGGACATCGAGAAGCGTCAACGCCTCTTCTCCCGTCTGTGCAATGCCGACCACAGTCACCCGTTTGGAAGCGGAGATAAATTGACCGAGGGACGATAGAAAATCTTCGTGGTCATCGACGAGTACAACGCGGACTGGAGACCCCGTTGTCCAGGTTTCCGTGAGGCCGCTCAAATGAACGTTGTGCGAATGGTTCATTATCTCATCCCGATGAGCATTTCATGCATTTCGTACTACCACACATCCATCCACTATGAGAATAAAAATTATCCGGCTGAATTGATATGGGGAGAAACCCCATTTATGCGAGAAAAGAACCCCAGAAGAAACGGAGGAAGGCGGTGCGATTTTTTTTTGAGGCAATGGTGAGCGAGGCATGCCGGGAAGCGGTCTGCAGACGCGCCAGTGTTATTGCGGTTCACCCGAATCGACGAGTTTGGTCTTGAGCGCAAAACGGATGAGGCCGGCCATGGAATGAATGTCCAATCTTTCCATGAGCTCCGTCCGGTGCCGGTCGACCGTTTTCACACTCACATGAAGGAGCTGCGCAATTGTTTTTGTCGACTGTCCTTCACCGATCAATTGAAGAATTTCCCGTTGCCGAGGCGTCAAAATTTCGAACAGGCTCTGGCCCCCGGTTACCCGGTCCAGGTACGAACGAACGATCGATTTGGACACCTGCGGCGTGAGATACATTTCGCCTTTAATGACCGCGCGAATGGCGAATTCCAATTCGGCGGGAGACGCGCCTTTCAGCAGATAGCCGGATGCGCCGAAGCGCAACGCCTGGGCGACGATCTCTTCATTCGAAGCGACCGAGACAACGATCACCATGACATCGGAGTGCTCCTTGCTGATGCGGGCCACCGTTTCCAACCCGTTCATGCCGGGCATATTGATATCCAACAACACCACATCCGGCTGCAGCTTGGCAATGAGAAGAATCGCTTCCCTTCCGTCGCCGGCTTCACCCACGACCTCGATCCCATGCATCCGCTCGAGCAGTGCTTTTATACCCGCGCGCACAAGCGCATGGTCATCGGCCAGGAATACTCGTATGGCATTCATCAGTTACCTGCTATCGTTGATCGTCGTTGGTACGGCTGTCCGTGGCAGCGGCAAACGGAATTGAATGGTCGTTCCCTTATTCATAATGGAGAAAATTTCGAACGTGCCGTCCAGGAGAGCCACGCGTTCCTCCATGCTCATCAGGCCGAATCCCTGCGCCGAGCCCGGTTCCACTGTAATTGAATCTATTTCAAAACCGACCCCGTTATCCGATACTTCGACCGAGAGCGCATCGTGTTTCATCGACAGCGAGACGATCACTTCCGTTGCATGCGCATGGCGGATGATGTTCGTGAGCGCTTCCTGAACCACGCGAAAGCATGCGATCTCGATGTCGACGGGGAATCGTTGCTCGATATTCCCCGTCCTGAATTGTATGTTCAGCCTGCTGCGTTGAGCATGCTGGTCGATATGCCAGCGCAGGGACGGGACCAGCCCCAATTGGTCGAGCATCCACGGGTGCAGATCGACGGCAAGATCCCGCACCCGCTGCAGGGAGTGATCGATCAGAGCAAGGTTTTCGTTTATTTTTTTTGGTATATCTTCAACATTCTCGAATTGTTGGATTCCGTGAAGATTCAATTTCACGGCAGTCAATATCTGGCCGATTTCATCGTGCAGTTGGTAGGCGATATGTTTTCGTTCAGTTTCCTGAACGTCGAGCAGGCACTGTGACAGGGCATGCAATCGCTGGCCGTTCTTCTGCAATGCTTCCTCGGCTTGCCGGCGCTCCGTGATGTCTATGCTGATGCTCTGAATGGCGACATTCTTTCCCGCCTCATCCCTGAGACACTGGTCGATGATAAGAAACCTTCGCTCGCCTTCGGTCCCCGGGAACCGGTCCTCATATTCCCGATGCCCTCCGCTCTCAAGAAGCTGCCGGTTGAACTCGAGGTGCTGCCGGGCGTTGTCCGGCGCCAGGAACTCGAACATCGACCTTCCGATAAGTTCCTCGGGCAGTTTGCCAAAGAACGCGGCGGCTTTCACATTCGCCATAAGATACGTGCCGCGATCGTCGATGATGAGAATGCCCGTTCCCGAGTTTTCAAACAATTCACGATAGCGTTCGGCTGTCTGTTTGAGCTCCCGCTCGACACTCTTATTGTAGGTAATATCGAGCGTCATGGCAAGCATGCATGGTTCCCCCTCGAACTCGATCGTGACAGCGGAGAACAACACCGTGGCGATATTGCCGAGTCTTCGCCGCAGTCGGACCTCGACTCCCTGCACCGGCAGGTGCTCCTGAATCATGGTAACCAATCGCTTTCGCTGGAGAGGATCGGACCAGAGATTAAGTTGGTCCGGTGTGCGGCCGACTGTCTCTTCTCTTGCATATCCCGTTAATTGTTCCCACTCAGGGTTGACATCGATGAACTGGTCGTTCGCGAGTCGTGTGATGGCGATGGTGATGGGGCTGGAATTGAACACCGTGGAAAAATGGATTCTGCCGGCCCGCGCTTCCTCTTCGATGCGTTTACGATCGGTGATATTCTCATGCGAAACGACGATCCGCATCCTTCCCGAATCTTCAAAGCGCGTGATACTGCCAAGGAACCATCGCTGCTCCTGGGGGGAGTGGCATGGATATTCAAGGGAAAATTTTTCGAGTTCATTATTCACGACTGCCCGGATGCCGGATGCGAACGCCTGCGCCTGTTCCTTTTCGGGTCCGGCGGCGGCATCACAGACATCGAAATAATTGGCTCCGTCGCTCACCGAGGTCCACTCGGCGCCGTTCCGTTCGGCAAAGGCGCGCCATGCACGGTTGACGGCGAGGATCGCACCGTTTTCGTCGAGAATGACGATATGCGCGTCCAACGCATCGATGACGGAATGTGAAAATCCGATAGGCATCGTCGTGGTGTTCATTGTGTTATGCGCAAGGCAGAAAATTGTCGATGGCACGTCCTGGCGCGCTTCGGACACGGTGCACCCGCGCGCTTGAATAGTGGATATATAAGAAATTCAAAACATTATTACAAGCAACAAATCTGCGCGCACACTATGACATTATTCGGATGCCGGTGTGAATTCGAAGAGTTCCCGCTTATGGACGAACCCGCGCAGCGCGGCGGCCGTTGGCGCCGAGACACGGGCAAGAAGGCCGCCCAGTGACACCATTTCCTCGTCTGTTACGAGCGTTCTTGAGACGACGCTCACCTCGCACGATGATGAAGGAACGAGTCCTTCCTTTCCTTTTGGAAAAAGGAAATCGGCCATGCGCGAGTTCGGATCGACCACACGATAGGTCGACGCGGCATATTTTTTCAGTGTCGAGTCGATGATGGCCAGCGAATATCCGTAATGCGTGCAGCAGAGTCCTGCCACGATAGGTTTAGCCGGATCTGGATGCGGTCCGAGCGCCTCGCCGATATAGGCATCGATCATTGCGCGGGTCGTGCTGCTTGCCGGGTCCGTTTGAATCTCGCTTTCCAGGTTTCGGCATGCCTGCATGACGATGCGCGTGGGTGCGATGCCCTTTTTGATCAATCCCTCGCGGTGTTTCGCTGCGGTGATCGTTGTCGGTGTTCCCAGGATGAGGGCGATGGATGAGGTGTCGGCGAGCAATTGTTCGGCCATGAGGTCCACGCCGATTTCCACGATGCCGACGACGGGAATTTGTGCCGTCTTGGAGAACGCTGTTTCGGCGTAGAGCACCGAGAGCGTGTTGCACGCGATGAGGATGATGTCCGGATGGTACCACTTTACCATTCCCGTCAGCGCGGAGGAGAAGACATGGATTTTTTCCTCGCGGGTCTTCATGCTGTTGTAGCCGTAATTTTTTTCGGCGAGCGCATTGCAGAAGATCACGCGCACGCTTCGGTAGATGCGAGAGGCCCGGACTCGGCTCTCCACATCCGCCGCCACGGACAATCCGCCCAGGCCTGAGTCCGTTACAACGATCGTCACCGTGTCTTTGTTCATGAGTTTTTGCGTATCGACCATGGCAGCATCCTGTGCGTGAAGAGAACCGAATAATGGAGCAATGAGAAAAAGAATAACCGCTGTGAAAAGACGCATCGATGGACCCTCCCTAGGTACCTCAAACCGAAAAACTTGCACCGCTTCGCGGTCACATAGTTATTGCCTGCCGAGCCGAAGCGAGGCACCGGCGCGGGCCCAGCGGCCGGCCAAAGGAGTGCCGACAATGTCGATGACGCTTTCATTGAACGCATTGGTGATTTCGCCGTAGACTTCAAACGACGAGAACCGGTACCCGAGGCGCGTATCGACAAGCGTCTTGGCCGTGAACCCAAGCCGATCTTCGTATCGGACGGTCACGCTCTGATGCACTGCGCTGGTCCACGCGGCGGCGAGTGTGCCGACGGCATGGTGCCGTACATTATCGAGCACGTAGCGCGAGGTGCCGCCGTCTGTCGCGAATGCAATGTTCGCGTATGTATAACTCAGGCGCAGTTCCTCCAGCACGCTCGCATAGCGCACGAGCGGCAGTGTCATGCTGAGATCGGCGCCGCTGGTATTCGCTTCAGAAATATTATTCGCCGCCCATGGGGCCGAGGCGGATGTACGCGCGAAATCGATCAGATCGAAGCCGCGGCGATAAAAGACCGCGGCGGCGATGCCGATAGTCTCGCCGGTCCACGCAGAACCGATCTCGTACGTCCACGCCTGTTCGGGCTTCAAATTGGCGTTGCCGAGCGTGGTCGGATCGCTGTAGAACAATTCGGTGTATGTGGGCACGCGAAACGACTTGCCGACAGACGCGTACAGACGCACGCGATCGGCCGCCTGATAGCCGAGATCGATCCCGGGCGAGAGGTTCCATTGCCAGTCCGAATACCATTGCGCCGAGGCGCCGAATTCGAGTGTCAGGCCGCTGTGGAGGTCGATCTGATGTTCGGCAAACATGCTTGCGCGCTCACGGTTATGAGAACCGAGGCGGGTGCTTTCGATCTCATCTTTCGCGGCATCGGCGCCGAGCGCAGTGAGGCCGGCACCGGATTGAAACGAGGCCTGCGCTTCTCCGCCGTACGAATTGGTGGTATGCGTGTTCTCGTAAAACTGAGGGTCCTCGCGCTTCAGGATAAAATAATCGGTGTTGCGCCGAAAGAACGCATTGACCGCAAGCGGAGAACCGGCGGCGATCGTACCGCCAAGCGCGGCGATGAAAGTTTTCGTATGCTCCCACTGGTTGGGATACTTGGTGGAATAAAACCCGTTCGCCCCGAATTTTTTTTCGACGAAGTTCACAGAGGCGTTCACTGCGCCGGCGTCCGTTGTGCCGAGGCCGGCAGCAGCGGCGACGGTCGTGATATCGAAGTCGGTGTTCTCCCGATAGCCGTCTGATTTTTTTTGGGAAAACGAAATGCTGTTCGTGAGCCCCCCCAGGGGAAGGCCGGTCGACACGAGGCCTTCCCACAGACCATGCTCCCCGCCCATCACATCGATGCGGGCGAATTGAGTGTCGTGTTTTTTCGTGACGATATTGACGGCGCCGTTGAACGCGTTCGGCCCGTACTGCCGTGACCCCGGGCCCTTCAGGATCTCGATGCGTTCGATGTCGGCGTCGGTCAGGGGGATGTTGAAATTATGGTGGCCCGTTTGCGCGTCGATCATCTTGATGCCGTTGATCATCACGAGCGTCTGTTCGAACGATCCGCCCCGAATCCCGACATCGGCCTGCACGCCGAACTGTCCGCGCTGTCGCACGTCGACGCCTGCAACGGTCTGCAGCATTTCTTCAACGCTCCGCGCGGGGGATTGTTCGATGTCGCGCAGCTCCACGGTTGCAACCGTATGCCGTGCGCCGGCGCTGCCCAGGGGCAGGCGGCTGCCAATGACCACAACGCCGTCGAGCGTGTATTCTTTCGCTGTTTGAGCGGCGCTCCGCGCACTGCACAACACTGCGAAGGCGACGATGAGTCCGATTATTTTTTGCATGAATGATAACACTCTACAGAACGACAGCACTGCTCCTCCATACGACATCTGTTATTACCTTCACCCCACGCACATCACACAAGCCTGATGCCGTTTTCTTCGAGCGTGATCAGTCGGTCCTTATATAACGATCCGACGGCCTTCTTGTATGTTTTTTTGCTCATGCCGAATATTTCGTAGATGACGTCCGGCGTACTCTTATCCGTCACATTGATGAAGCCGCCGCGCGCGCGCAGGATCTCGACAATTGTCGTTGTGACGTCCGCCACATTCGAATACCCCTGCTTCTGCAGACTCAGGTCGATTTTTCCGTCTTCGCGAAGCTTTCTAATATAGCCTTTGACATGATCTCCCTGCCTCAGCTCCTGGAAGACCTCGTTATTGTACAGGACTCCCCACCGGGCGCCGTCGATGATCGCGTTATATCCAAGATCGGTATGACTCACGAGCAGCAGGTCCACTTCCTGACCCCGCACGAACTCGACGTCAGGGTTATTGAGGAACCTATCGAGGCGCGCCGAGCCGCACATCCGGTTCGTCTGTTCGTCCACGTAGACGCAGACGACGTACGATTTTCCGGCCTCCATTTTTATTTTTTGTTCCCGGAAGGGCACAAGCAGATGCTTGGAGAGTCCCCAGTCGAGAAAGGCCCCGACATCGTTCACGGAATGGACCTTCAGCAGTGCAAAGTCTCCCGCCTTGGCATAGGGTTTCTCTGTGGTTGCAACGAGACGATCCTCCGAGTCGCCGTAGACGAACACCTCGATCTCATCGCCCACGGCGAAGTGATCCGGAACATATTTTTTCGGCAGCAATATTTCGCCCGATTCGCCGCCGTCGAGATAGACGCCGAACTCCACTGCGCGAACCATTGCGAGCGTATTGAATTTTCCTATGTCTGCCATATATATATTTTTCGAAAGGTTATGTGACTCAGTGCGCACCTCAACCATTACCATTAGTAGCGCAGCAGAGGCTCCAATTTATTTTTGCAAGATCATTTTTTTTGTTGCAATAAAATCACCGGATCGCATTTGATAGAAATACACTCCGCTGGCAAGACTGGTTCCCTTCCATTCTATTGTATACTTTCCCGCGGCAAGATTGTCGTTTACTAATGTTGCTATCTCTCTCCCGAGTAGATCATACACTTTTACAGTGCTCAATCCAGAGTGCTTTACAGAGAATGATATTTTCGTCGTCGGATTAAATGGATTAGGGAAATTTTGACTCAGGGAAAAATCTGTTGGAAGAATTCCTTCCATTTTCTCTACATTTAAAATTGCACCGGTGCCGCCGCTTTCTTTATATCGTTTTGCAAACTCCTGAACGTACTGGCGGGCAATGGTGCCTGAATGGATAATGAGCGTGTTTTCATCATTATCGTTCTCTGCATTGCTCGACCAGTTATGGCTTCCAGTAATCACCATCGGATCGCTGTCATCATTGAAGGGATCGATCACCGCATATTTGTGGTGGAAAATACCTTTGACCACGGTATGACTCGCCGCAAATGCATCGACTCCGGCGGTGGTTAACGTTGTAAGGACGCTTCCGGACACGTCATTAATAAGACCGCGTACATTTTTCCCTGCATTTTTTTTTGCGATCAGGGCTTGTGCAATGTCGGTACGCGTGAACGACATCACGCCGAAGAAAATGTCTTTATCTGCAGTACCAAGCGTTCGAATGATATTGGAGGTGATATGGTCTGAAGGACTGAAGTAACTTTCGACCTTTTTACCGGCGATCCATGTCACATGCGGCGTGTTATCCGACTTGTAAGGGCCAAAACGTGCTGCAGCAGGATTTTTTGTTTCTGTTGAACTGCCGAACATTTCTTCGAATTCCACCGTATAAATGCGTGCAAGCGATTGATCCTGAATGAACACGGCATTCTGAGCATCCTGCAATGTCCCGTCATTCGTGACATTCCATGAACCCATGATCACCCAATCATCAGTTGCCTTCGTGGTATCTCTTCCATCGAACACAAAGAACTTATTATGCATGATCCCGCCGTCGATGCCGGGGACGCTCCGTTTCATCACATCGATACCATCTGCCTCTAAGCGGCTCATTGGAGAGGAAGACTTGTTGTCGAAAACCACCCGGATCTTCACGCCGCGGTGGTGTGCGACAATGAGAGAATCTGTGATTCGATTTGACACCCAAGGAGGGCCGCCGCCAAAATCATCGTACGAATAGACAGCCATATCGATGGACTTTGTTGCGTTCGAGATCCGTTCCAGCAGTTTGCCGAGCAGATCTGCGTTTCCATTCGCAAACGGCGTGATCCCATACGACGCATCGACTGAATAGTTGAAATAGACACTCATTTGACCGGAACTTGCCGAGGAGGTCGTCACTTGCGACGTAATAAAGGAAGCCGCTGTGCCTAACGAATCTGCAGAGAAGACCTGATAGTAATAAATTCGGCCCGACTTTAATTTCGACACGGTGCAGGTATGATTCGTCGTCTGTGCATTGCTGACAATCGAATCGCCTAAGTTTATCGTTGAGCCATAATAAACGACGGAATTTCCGTTAAAGAATGTCGACCAATTGACGGTAAAACTTGAATCGGATAACGCAACGATATTCGGCATGGACGTAATTTGCGGTCCGGGATACACAAGTAAATCTGCTGTCGTTCGTGGAATAAGCTGATACGTTGTATGCTGGGATATAACTCCAACGATATCCATCAATCCGCCTGGGATATTTGCACCGACAAGAGCCGAGTTAAACGGAATAAAGAGCGGCAGCTGGGTAACTCCATCCGTGATCGTATAGGTGGTCCCGGCCGTACCGCCGGAGAACATACCAGAAGATGTAAACCGCACACCGTATATTTTTACGAGCTGAGACTCGTACGATTCAGATGCCTGCGCAAGTGTAATGATCTTTGGTGCCGGCATGGGAACTCCCCGGACAAGAAGACGCACAGAATCGACCGGCGACAATTCCAGGAGACTGCTATATTGTTTCAGAACACCTTTTACCTCAACTGAATCACCAAGATGGAGCGTATCTGCTTTCGGATCATAGACAGCAATGCCTCCGGTGAGATCCTGAAGGAAGATTGTTTTTGCATTTGTACTCGATGGCTGACCGAACGTTACAACACCGCGCACTTTTACCATATCGCCGTCCGGATGGGAACGGGCGATATTGATATCCAGCCAGGTTTGAGATGAGGGCGGGTCAATGACATTAATATCTGCAAGAGATCGAGGAAGCAGCCGGTACGTACCGTTTCGTTCATTGACGATTCCGATGAGATTGACTGAATCAACCGGAATCGTTGAACCAACGATGTTCGATCCCTTGCTGACATAGACTGTCATCGGACCAAATGCATCACCAGCCGTATAGACACTATCGATGCCTGTGGCAAACTGTCCGACAGCGGCGAATTTCACTTTATTTACACGAACTAATTGTGATTCGACCGATTCATTCAGAAATGTTGAGTTTAATTGTTTCAATGGAGGGAGTGGGTTATTGGGACTAATTTTAATGGAATCCGTCACAGGATCAACCTCTAATAAACCGTTATAGTCTTTCAACGTACCGCCTATTTCCCAGATATCTCCCGCCTTTGCCGTCAGGTTATAACTGAAGATTGCAAGCCCTCCGGTGCTATCCTGCATAAATCCCGGAGGTCCGGTGAATTCAGTATTCCCAGTCGTGAAAATGCCCCGCACACGCATGGATAGCCCTGCCCCGATGGCGCGCGCTTGTGCAACGGTGAGGATGCCGACACTGAACGGCATAACGCGTGTCGGCATGAGATTTCCTGTTGGATCTTTAATATTTTGAATTGTGAGAGTATACGTATCGTTCGACATAAGCGAAGTCGTCAGGACGACTCTTCCAAGGTTGGCAAGGTCTCGGATTGCCTGTAATACATTAATAGATTTTGAAACAAGATAGTTTCTCGACGTTGACGCTGCAACCGAATCTAGCGGTTCGCTGAAAACAATTTCAATTTGTGAAGTCGATAGCGATTTCATCGAGACAATCCAGGGGGGAACAATATCGCCTGTGGTTGTTTTCGGTTCAGTGGGACTGGCTGAGTTTTGTGGTTGAGGCGTGCGGATAATGAAATCAGTGGAATTATTATTGGAATCGTATCCATTTCCTGCGAATTCCTCTGTGCCGCCGACTCCCATCGTTGTTACCGTTGAGGAAGCTGATGCTTTGCGCTCAACACTCGTGGTATTTGATGGTGCAGGTGCTGAACCTGTTCCTTCAAATAGCGTACCTCCGCCATAACCAACAAAATCGACCAAGTTGGGGTCCGTGAGAGACGTAATGGGAACAGATGCCCTCGCTAATAAAATTTTCCCTGCCGATCCGCCAAGCGAGAGTCCGCCTGTCGCATCCGGTGTGGGCAAATTTTGGGAGCCGCCTGCACCTGATGCTTCCTGAATCAGGTAGTACCCTTTCGGCGTAATTGCTCCGCTTAAGATTGTTCCCACAGCAGATGGAAAAGCAGTAGCCGATGAAGACAT
This sequence comes from uncultured Ignavibacteriota bacterium, assembly GCA_903884005.1. Taxonomy (GTDB): domain Bacteria; phylum Bacteroidota; class Ignavibacteria; order UBA10030; family UBA8401; genus CAISDA01. The sequence continues at coordinate 68,083 of CAISDA010000006.1, forward strand.
ATAATGGACAGACCATCCGTCAAGTGATACAACCGCATCGGTCGGATTATAAAGTTCAATAAAATCATTTTTCAATGTAGTGCCGGTATTACCGCCGCCGCCATATACTTCACTAATCACAACATGGTTTGCCGGTTGTGCATTCATCAGCAGAACGCCAAATACAAAAAATATCGTGATCCTAAAAAATTGCTTCATTGCTTACATCCTTCAATTAGTTTGATCTATGAGTTTGCTCTAAAAAAGGTAGTGTGTCGGTGTAAAAAATCTTGAGTTCGAAGGAAAATTGAAAATTGTCTGGTTGCATTAATTTTGTTACAGCACCGGAATCGATAGACGATAGAGAAATTATTTACGAACATCAATTTTAATTTGTTCACCAAAGTCGCAGTTAGTTTGCGCACGTTCAATGAAGTTCCATTTGTATGGATTGACAATTTCTTAGCACGGTCTTTTTAGACCGGACTTAATTTTTATTTATCTTTGAATGTACGGAATTATTTATCCACATACCTGCACGATTCACCCCCCGCTGACCGGAGGCAGTACGGCAATTTCGTCGCCGTCGGCGATGCGGTGCCCGGCGTCGACAAATGTTCCGTTCACCGCGAATCGGACGAATGGCAGCAGGGGTTCCAACTGCGGCGAGTCCTGCTCGAGCAGGTGCGAAAATTCGCCGATCGAGAGCGGCCGTGTGAACTCGTACGTGCGCGACGCGGCATGAGCGGCATCTTTTGCGCCTGCAAAAAAAAGAACGGTTACCATATCTCTGTCCCCTCGCGTCTCGGCGGCACGGTTGTTGGAAGACGGAATGCAAATTGAGTTCCCTTCCCAAGGCTGCTCGCCGCCGAAAGGGTGTACGCTGCTGAGCTCAGTATATAGAGGTTGGTGCGGAAGGTCATGAGAGATCACCCGAGGTCATTCCGGTGCATTCAGGCGATACCCCACGCCCTTGATGGTATCGATATACGAGGAGCACTCGCCGAGTTTCTCCCTGATCTTTCGTATGTGGACGTCGATCGTTCTATCCACAACGAACACCTCGGCGCCCCAGATGGAGTTCAGGAGCGATTCGCGTGTGACCACTTTGCCGGCGTGACGAATGAGATAGGCGAGCACTTCAAATTCCTTTTTCGGAAAAAAGACATCGGTCCCCGCCACTGTCACGCGGTGGTGCGCACGGTTGATAAGGATCTTTCCATGCGACAACAGTATTTCCTCCGGCGCGGCATCGGGCGCCTTACCGGATTTTTTCCTGAGCGCGGATTTGATGCGCGCGATGAGTTTCGGAATGCTGATCGGTTTCGTGACATAATCGTCGGCTCCGAGTTCCAGCCCGATCACTTCATCCAATTCGGAAATGCGGGCGGTCAGGAAAATCACGGGGATCGATGAGGTTGCCTGGTCCGCTTTGAGGGCGCGGACAACATCGTGGCCGTTCATTTCGGGCATCATCACATCGAGCAGTATGAGATCCGGATGATGTTTTGCCTGCAGGAGTGCTTCGCTGCCGTTGGCGGCAGTGAGTATGGCGAAGCCTTCCTTTTCAAGGTTGTATTTCAAAAAGTCGATGATATCGCGTTCATCGTCGGCCAGCAGCAGCGTTTGTTTCATAGAGGGATGCTTCTCGTATGCGTAACGAGGCGAAAAATTTCGCCGATCAGTCAATCTGTGAACTCGACGGGACGAGATGCCGTCTCGCCCTACAGCGCATAAGTATGCTCAAGGCGACGAGATGCCATCTCGCCCTACGGTGCGAGCTGCCGATCGTACATTGGCAGATTGAAAAACGGCATCAATGCCGCGAATGTCGCGAGCTCAAACGAATCCTCGCGCGTCACGAGGTCGTTGGTGAGCACACCCCACGTTCCCTGCTTGCTGCGAACATCGTGCTGTTCGGCGAATCCGTCCACGACCACGCCGAGGTCCGCCCCCTTCTCCATCACTGCGCGGGCAAGGGCCGAGGGGATCTCGATGCTGCCCGAGCTGCCGAAGGCATGCCGGGTTCCGTTAAAGACGCAGCTCCAGCTTTGGAGGAACACCTTTTCGTCCACACAATAGAGTCCGCCCTCGACACCGACGCACAGATCACACGCACCGCCGAGCCGTGTGAAGAGTGTCCGCGCGCGTGAGAGCGCTCCGAGGGTCAGTGCTTCGATGGACGCAGGAGTATCGGCCACACCGCTGTCGACGGTGTGCGTGGTGAACACGATATCGAGTCCGGAACCGGGCAGCATGAGAGCCGCTTTTTTAAAGGCCCGCTGCACGCCTGCCACTTTCGGCGCCCGTGTGCTTGCGATTGCGATGATCATGTGTTGTGGTTTCCCGCAAGTTTCTTGAGAGCAGGCGGAGTCGGAAACAATTTCGAGAGTTTGACCGATTGAAATTTGCCGTCGGGAGTGGTCAAGAGAATCTCGGCCGAGCCGTTGGTGAACTCGGCCAGAACCTGCCGGCAGGCGCCGCACGGCGTGATAAACACATCGTCATCGGAAGCGACAGCGACGGCGATAATGTTCCGCTTCCCGTGCATCGCCGCCTGAAACACCGCATTGCGTTCGGCGCAGATCGTGAGACCGTACGATGCATTTTCGACATTGCAACCTTCGAACACGGATCCGTCGTCGGTCATTAACGCCGCGCCGACACGGAAGTTAGAGTAGGGAGCGTAGGCGTTTTCTTTTGCCGCGGCTGCGCGCCGCACCAGTTCGAGGCGTATTTTTTTCGTGATTTTCATTCAAGAGGATCCGATGTTTATGAAAGAGAAAAAATGAACGGCCGGAGATATTCCGACCAGATGCCATATGCCGGTGCAGTCAGATGAAGGCCATCGTCACTGAGTTCCTTTGCAAGCGCTCCATTATCCCCTTCGAAGAGAGGGGTGAGATCGAGATACTGCGCGCCGTGTTCCGCGGCGCACAGGCGGATCAGCGCATTCAACGTGCGGATGCGCTCGAGTGGACGATTTTCCAGGCCGCGCGTGGGCAGAATCGACTGCACAAAGACGGCCGCCGAGGGCAGTGCCGCGCGCAGGCGCGAGAGGATGGATGCGTAATTGGCCAACGTCTTGGCATTCGAGAATCCCGACGCCATGTCGTTCGTGCCGATCAGGATGAATACGGCATCCGGACGATGTGCGATCACATCGTCCTCGAGCCGTGCCAGCACGTGATCGGTATTGTCGCCACCGACGCCTTTATTAAGGATGGAATATTCGCCCAGCAGGTCGCGGACGGGAAACGCCTCGGTGATAGAATCACCCAAAAACACAATTGATGCCATAGACAATCGTTACTCCTTTATGATGCGGCGCGGATCGACAACACGATACCAGAGCACTGCAAATGCGGCAAGGCCGAACGTCCCCGCCGCACAAAAAATGACATCATAGCCGAGCGCAGGAACGAGCGCCCCGAAGATGATGCCGATAAAGACCGTCGGCGCCGTGAGCGTGTTGGCAAGCGCCACGTAGACCGGCCGTTCGGCCTCCGAGCACAATTCGGCGATAAAGGAGAGGCGCGAAATCCCCTGCAGCGCGATGGACGACGCCATGAACACAAAGACCAATCCATAGGCGAGCACATTGCCGGCCCCGATCGCGCAGAAACTTGCCAGAGCGCTTGCCGCCGTCAGCGCGAGCAGGTTCACTTTATTGCCGAGATGATCGGCGAGGATGCCGAAAAAAATATTTCCGATCACGGTGCTCACCATGATGACCACCGTAAAGGAACCCGCATAGGATGTGCTGAGCGAGAATTTTCCGATCGCATGGACGGCGTAAAATGCAGAGGCAGTCATGGACATGAGCATCAAAGCATCTGCGACAAGATACGATTTAAAATTTTTATCTGCACGAAGAATACGTCTGCCTTCGGCAATGATATTTCCTTTCGCTGCAGGCCGCGGCGTCTGCAGCACCGACTCAGGCACGGACACCCGGCTGAGGATGGTCACGGATACCATCATGAGAGCGGAGGCGACGACAAAGAGGATCGAAAAATTCAACGGGAAATAGACGGCGCCGAGCACGACGGTGACGATGAAGCCTCCGAGCACGCCGATGAGCGATCCGAGCAGCTGGCGCAGCGCCGAGAGGCGGCCACGCAAATGCACCGGAGTGGTAGCCGCGAACAAATGGAACCAATGCAGCGCGCCCAGGCTTCCCGTGATAGACGAGCACATGAGGCAGAGAAGCACCATCGGCACGGCAAAGCGCCGATGCGGCCCCGCTCCCAAGAGCAGAATCACAACCCCGATGATAAAAAAGAAGACGCGGTGGAGTGTTCCGTAGAGCAACATGCGATATTTTACGGTAGCCCGTGGACGCGCCACATGCATGTAGATCGCCTGCGGCATGTTCATGCCGAGAGTCCAGAACACCGGCACTGCGCCGATCGCCCAGACGCTGGCGCCGAGCTGCTGCAGCAGCACGGGAATGATCGTCGTGACGGCGATGAGGCTCATTGCGAACGCGTAGATCGAACCATCCCCGATGTGGACACGAAGATTGTGGCGGAGCTCTGCGGTGTCGGGTGTGGAACGTATTTTCAGAAGGAGAAGTTTTTCTATCATATGGAATAAAAATAGGCAGGAATTGTTTCAAACACAAATTGCGCGCGCGTAAACAAGCCCATAATCAAGATTGATTCGCTTCGATTTTTTTTGTACCTTGGTAGTATGATAACTGAGAAAAAAACAAACGGCACATCGACCAATTTCAACCGCCACGTCATTCGTGAACGGGTCATGCAGGCGCTGTACGCATTCGAGATCTCGCAGAATCCCCTCCCCCACGTCATCGACACGGTAATGGAAGAACTGCAGGCGCATCCGGCAGAATATGATTTTGCAAAACGGCTGCTGATGCAGACCATTCAGCATCAGGCTGAGTTCGATGCCATCATCAAACAGAAGGCCGTGCATTGGGATTTTCACCGGATCGCGCTTATCGACCGGCTGTTGTTGAGGATGGGAACCTGCGAACTGATGTATTTCACAGACATTCCTCCGAAGGTCACCATCAACGAAGCGATCGAGATCGCCAAGGAATACAGCACTGAAAAAAGCGGCACGTTCATCAACGGAATATTGGATTCGATCCTGAACGACCTCAAGGAAAGCGGAACATTGGATAAACAGGGACGCGGCCTGCAAGATACGCTGCCTGCGAAACAGACACCGGCCGATACAGAATGACCTCCGTTGCTCCTGGCGCGCAGACGTCGCGGCTTCAAATATTCGTGTGGACCCTCTTCGATTTCGCCAATACATCGTATTCGGTGATTGTTGTGGCGGTGGGCTACTCGCTCTATTTCAAGGAAGTCGTGGCCGGCGGATCGGGCCGCGGCGATCTGCTCTGGGGCATCGCCGTGAGCATCTCCATGCTGCTCACGGCCGCAATCTCTCCCGTACTCGGCGCGGCTGCAGATTTTTCGAGCAGGCGCAAACGATTCCTTTTCGGCTTCACCATTGTGAGCATTCTCTGCACCGCACTGCTGTACTTCGTCCAGCCGGGAATGGTTCTCACAGGCATGGCGTTGTTCATCCTTGCGAACATCGGGTTTGAAGGCGGCACCGTCTTTTACGACGCATTCCTTCCGAACCTCACCACGGAGCGGAGCTACGGCAGGGTCTCGGGATACGGATTTGCCATGGGCTATCTCGGGTCGCTGACAACGCTGCTGGTGGCGATGCCGCTGTATGCCGGCGGGTTCGGTCCGGACAATCTTCACAATGTCCGCATCAGTTTCGTAGTTGCCGCAGTGATTTTTCTGCTGTTTTCGACGCCGATATTTCTGTTTTTCAGAGACCATAAAAAAACATTCGAGAAGCGCCCGTCGTACGTGCTCGCCGGATTCCAGCGCGTACGCGAAACGATCGGACATTTGCGGCAGTATAAAAACACGGCCCGGTTCCTGTTCGCCTTTTTTATTTACAACGACGGGATACTCACCATTATTTCCTTCTCTTCCATCTTCGCGATGCAAACGCTGAAGTTTACGCTGCAGGAGGTCATTTATCTTTTCGCGGTGGTTCAGGCGTCGGGCATTGCCGGATCGCTCCTCTTCGGCATGGTCACGGACAAGATCGGGCCAAAAAAAACCATCGACATTAATTTAGTGCTCTGGATGGGAGTAGTCGTCGCATCGTATTTTGTCACTTCGAAGGAAATGTTCTTCGCCATCGGCATCGTGGCGGGAAGTTCGCTGGGCGCAGCCCAGTCGGCCAGCCGCAGCCTTATGGCGCTCCTGACGCCGAAAGAACGGGAAGCGGAATTTTTCGGCTTCTACGACGGGCTGTGCGGCAAAGCCTCGGCGGTGGTGGGAACATTTTTATTCGGATTGATTTCGTATATTACCGGCAACCAGCGCCTTTCCGCGCTTTCCATCGGCATTTTCTTCCTCGCCGGGTACTGGCTGCTGCAGGGAGTCGATGAAACGACGCATCACAATTCACTACGGACCGAAGGCGGGATATGAAGGCATTGCTCACGACAGTATTGCTGCTGCTATGCGCGGCCCAACGGCCTGCCGCGGCGCAGTCCGCCCGGCATGTCACGCTCGAGGCACAACACCTGCCGGCAATGAAGGCCGGGGCGGCGCAGGACCTGAAGATTTTTTTTCATCCGAAAAAAGGAATACACATCAATCTCCATCCGGCGCTCCAGATCGCGATCGGAAAAAATTCCGCCGCCGCATCGGTCGGCGCCATTCACACGGTGAAGGATGCGAACGGATATCTGAATCCCGCGCACCCGGTCACCGTCCACATCACAGCATCTCCCGATCTCCCGAAGGGAAAGCAGATGGTGAAACTCACGGTCGTTTATTACCTCTGTTCCGATGCCGAAGGCTGGTGCAATCGGGATCAGCAAACGCTCGATGTTCCAGTAACGGTGAAATGACGCGATGAAGCCAATATTTTTTTTCTCGGATGTACACCTGGGGCTGCACGAACGCGAACGCGAAAAAGAAAAGGAGCGCCGTGTGCTGTCGTTCCTCTCGCATGTGGAAGAGCACGGCGAGCGCCTGTTCATCGTCGGCGACCTGTTCGATTATTGGTTCGAGTACTCGTCCGTGATACCGCGCGGGTATCATCACATATTGTCGCGCCTGGGCATGATGGCCGAGCGCGGCATGAGGATCGATTATATTGCGGGCAACCACGATTACTGGCTGCGGGATTTCTTCCCGACGGAACTGGGCATCCCGGTCCATTTGGATCCTCTAAGCGTCACGCTGCACGGGAAAAAATTTCTCCTCCATCACGGAGACGGGCTTGCAACGAATGATGCGGGGTATCGTTTTCTGAAGAAGGTACTGCGGAACCGGTTCAACATCCTTTTCTATTCATGGCTGCATCCCGATTGGACAGCGCCGATCGCGCGGAGTTCGTCGCGGACCAGCCGCACCTATACATCGACAAAAGATTACGGCGAATCGGACGGCATGCTCAAGTTTGCGGCGGCACAATTCGCCACCGGGTACGACGTTGTCGTGATGGGGCATCGGCATGAGCCGAGCGTGCGCGTGATGGACGGCGGCACGTACGTGAATCTGGGCGACTGGGTGACACATTCGTCATATGCCGAATTCGACGGCGACACCATTGCAGTGAAAGATTGGACAGTATAAGAACGCTATGACCCCATCTTCATCAAATAAATCTCCACGCACAGGACGGCAAGCGGACAGGCGAGGTTCAGGCGGCGGCTTCGATCGTTTCAAATCCATTGCGTCGCGCTACCGGTGGGCATTGATCGCAGCCGCAGTGCTGGCGGTGGCGGGTTCATTCGCCTTTACGCAATACGTGATATCGGGCCTCCCCTCGCTGGAGCAGCTGGAAAATCCGAGACCCGAGCTGGCGACAAAAATTTATTCGGTCGACGGCGAGGTCCTCGAAACATTCTACATCAAGAACCGGTCGCATATCTCGTACGACAAGATCCCGCAGCACGTCATCGATGCGCTCATTTCGACGGAGGACAAGGATTTTTACGATCACTGGGGCGTCACGCCGTGGCGGTTTTTGCGCGCCATGATCAAAAATATTCTCACCCTCCGCATGCGCGAGGGCGCCAGCACGATCACGCAGCAGCTGGCACGGAACATCTACAATCTTCAGATCGCGCACGAGACGGCGTTCGACAAGATGACGCGCAAGCTGCGCGAGTTCATCACCTCTGTGCAGATAGAGCGGACATATACAAAAAAAGAAATACTTGAAATGTACCTCAACGTCATTTACTTTGGACGAAGCGCATACGGGATCTCTGCCGCCGCTTCGATCTATTTCGACAAGGACGCGTCGGAATTGACGATCGGGGAGGGCGCACTGCTCATCGGGCTGGCCAAGGGCCCCGGATATTACGATCCCGTTCGGCATCCCATGCGGGCGATCGGGCGGCGCACAATTGTGCTGCAGCAAATGGTGAAATCGGGGAAACTCACCGCCGAGAACATGACGGCGATCGAGAAAGGCCCCCTCTCCTTTCACACCAATGATGTCGAGGGGGCGGCTGGACTGGCCCCTCACTTCAGCGAGTATGTGCGGAGGCAGTTGATCGAGAAGGCCGAAAAGTACGGGTTCGATATTTATAAGGACGGCCTGGCCGTGTACACCACACTCGACACGCGGATGCAGAAGGCGGCGAACCGCGCGGCCGAAGAACATCTGGCGGAGAAACAGCCGCTGTTCGACAAGCAATGGAACTGGAACAAGCATGCGTCGGCTCTCGCGAAAGCGGTCGACAAATGCGCCCGCGAATCAGCCGCCTACCGGCATGCGGAGACAAAGACGCAGCAGGAAGCGGTTGTGAACAGCCTCCGCGCCACACCGCAATTCGTCGATTCGGTGAAGCGCCTGTGGCAGAATATCGAGGTCGGCGTGGTCTTGATCGATCCGCACGACGGAGGCATCCGCGCGATGGTAGGCGGACGTAATTTCCGATCGTTCAAGTACGGCCTCAATCACGCGACGCAGATCAAACGGCAGCCGGGATCGTCATTCAAGATGTTCGTCTACACCGCCGCCGTCGACAACGGGTACCCTCCGACATACGAGATCGAAAACAATCCGATCTCGATGAAGATGGTGGACGGATCGACATGGGCGCCGCAGAATTTCGACAACGAGATCGGGGGCAAGTACACCATCCGCGAAGCGATCACCGAATCCATCAACCTCGTTGCAGTGCACGCGATCACGTCCATCACCACATGCGCGCAGGTCGTGGAGTACGCTCACCGCATGGGCATCAAATCCACCGTGCCCCCGTACGAATCGATCGCGCTGGGCACACCGGTGGTCACGCCGCTCGAGCTCACATCGGCATATGCGACGCTCGCCAATGAAGGGGTGTATGTGGAACCGATGAGCATTTTAAAAATTGAAGACAAGGACGGCAACACGATCGAAGAGAACATGCCCGAGAGACGCGAAGCTTTGTCGAAGGAAACCGCGTACATCATGACCTCGATGCTGGAAGACGTGATCAACAGTCCGAGCGGCACCGGCGGCCGCGTGCGGAATTATTTCCGGTTCCCGGCCGCAGGCAAGACAGGCACGACGCAGGATTACGCCGATGCGTGGTTCTTGGGATACACGCCGTTCCTTGCCGGAGGCGTGTGGGTCGGCTTCGACGATCAGGCCGTGTCCTTCACGACATCGGAAGGCCAGGGCGGACGCTCGGCGGCGCCGTTGTGGGGACGGATGATGCAGTATATTTACGCGGATAAGACGATCAAGATCGGGCGCGGGTATTTCGACATGCCGCCGGGGGTGGTTCGCGAGACGATCTGCACGGAGACGAAAAAACTTGCGACGCCCTCGTGTCCGACGACAGAAACGGAAGTGTTCAACCTGAAGTATCTGCCGGCGCCGTGCGACAAGCATGGAAGCGGAGCGCGATCGAAAAACAAGACGCAATTCTAAGTTTGGTCTGTGCGCCTGCAGCGCATTATTTTCAAGAGCACAGTCAGGACTTTGTTGAAGAATATTCGTTGACAACTTTGTGGATCGCGGCGAGCACGGTCGGCACATCGATCCGCTTCATGCAGTCGAACGTCGAGATCGGGCACACGCGTCCTCCATGGATGCCGCAGGGCCTGCAGGCGAGTCCCTTGATTTCGACGACGGCATGATGATCGCCATACGGCGCAAAACCGAATTCGGGCACCGTGGCGCCGAAGATCGCGACGACGGGGATCCCGATGGCGACGCCGAGATGCAGCGGCGCACTGTCGTTGGTCACAAGCGCCTTGCACCGCCGAAGCAGATCGGCGGACTCCAGCAGTGTGAAATTTCCGGCAGTGACAAACACATTTTTATGGTCCGCCTCCGCGGCAATAGACGCGCAGAGCCCCGCATCCTCCTTCCCCCCTGTCAGAAACACGGTCCACCCTTCATACGCCAGCACATGGGCCAGCGCCGCGAAGTGCTCAGGCAGCCATCGTTTCGTGTTCCACACCGATCCGGGCGCAAGCGCGATGCAGCGTTCGGGCGACAGGATCTCCTGCTCGAATAAAAATTTTTCCACCGCCTTTACTTCCTGCGCATCGGGGTACACCGCAGGAATTTCTTTTTCGGCCGTCATGACGTCCAGCGCCGAGAGGAGCGAAAGATTGCGTTCCACTTCGTGCCGCGACGGGACATATGGAATGCGGTGCGTGAAGAACCATCGTCCCGCGCTCGAGGCGAATCCGATGCGCATGGGAATGCCGCTCATGCGCACGATGAGCGCGCTGCGCAATGACCGGTGAGGCACGATCGCGACATCGTAGTTGTTCTTGCGCAAGCGGTGCGCAAGATCGAGCATGCCGAACATGCCGCGCTGCGATTTTTTTTTGTCGAAGGGAATCACATTGTCGATGGCGGGATGATGCAGCGCAAGGGGCGCCGCCTGCGGCGTCGTCACGAGATCGATCCGGACATGCGGGAAGGCGCGGCGGAGCGCCTGTGCCACCGGCAGCGTCAAGATGACATCACCGAGGAAGGCGGTTTGGAAGATCACTATTTTTGTCCCCGCTCCCATCATCGTACAGCCTCCGGTTCCCGATACGGGTGTTTCCAGCGTTTATGCATCCAGAGCCAGAGTTCCGGATGCGTGCGTACATGCCGTTCTAAGGCATCGGCGTGAAGTTGCGTGAACGCGCGCACTTTTTCATCATCAGTTCCAGCAATGCCCGAAGTGTCGAGCGCCTCGAATTCCATGGAAAACGATCCGTCGGCCAGGCGATGGAGGTATGCCATCATCATCGGCGCGCCGGTGCGTATGCTGAAGATCGCAGGCCCTTTGTGCGTCGAGGTGTAATGTCCGAAAAATTTCACAAACAATCCATCCTCGGGGCCGCTCTGGTCTGCAAGCATCATCACCGATCCCTTGTTGTGCAGGAGCGTGAGCACTTCGCGCGGCGCGCGTTCCATCATCACGATATGGTTTCCGAGATGCGTGCGGATATCCGTCACGTACGCGTCGACGAACGGATTTCGCTGGCGCTGGGCGATGATGGTGAACGTGCGGCGGGCGAAATACGGGATCGCGAACGCCATTATTTCCCAGCTGCCGAAATGTCCCCCGATCACAATGATGCCCTTGTTCGCACCAAGCACCTGCTCGAGCACTTCCGCATTCTTCAGTGCCACCGTTCGTGCGATCATCTCGGACGTCAGCTGCCTGGACCAGAGTCCTTCGAGGAGCGAGCAGAACAGGTTTTTACATGATCCGAGAGCGATGCACTGGCGCTCGTGCTCGGTCTTTTCGGGAAACGCCAGGCGCAGGTTGGCGAGCATCACTTTTTTCCGTATCGGGATCACATAAAATACAAGCACGCCAATGGCGGCGCCGAGACGCTGCACGACGCGGAGCGGCATGCGGTGCACCACTTCGGCAAGGCTCAGGTACAAGAGGTATTCAATTCTATTCTGCATTGTCATTTTTCCATGCATCGCAGCACGACGATCGTGATGTCGTCCGATTGCGGTGCGTTCGCGGTATAGGCTGTCAATTCATTTCTGAGTGAGTCGACGATATCGGATGCCGAAGCGTGCTTGAGCGTGCTCAGGAACGCTTCAAGGCACTCGTCGCCGTAATCTTCATGCGATGCATTCATCGCTTCGCTGACGCCGTCGGTGTAGAGCAGGACGGCATCGCCGGGTTCGAGCGTGATGCGTCCTTCGCGGTACGGGACCACGGTCGGCATCACCCCGAGGATCAATCCGCCTTCGGTCAATTGTTCGCGTCTGCCGTCGGCGCGGAGCACATACGGTGGATTGTGTCCGGCATTCACATAGCGGAACGTTCTGGAGCCGGGCTCCAGGATTCCCCAGAAGAATGTGATGAATTTTTCGTTGCCGGTGTTCTTCGTGATGATGTCGTTGACGCGTCCCGTTGCCTCGGCGAGTGTAAGGCCGAACGGCGCAAGCGCGCGGATCGTGGCCTGGACGTTCGCCATCAGCAGCGATGCCGGCGTCCCCTTGCCCGACACGTCGCCGATGGCGATGATGAAGGACTGCGGTTCCACCTGGATGATATCGTAATAATCGCCGCCTACCTCCTGGGACGAGACGTTCAGCGCCGTGAATTCGAACCCCGGGATGGGGGGAATGTCGCGCGGCAGCAGGTTCTGCTGTATCTCGCGGGCGATCGCGAGTTCGTCTTCCATCTGCTTCTTGCGCAGGGCTTCCTGAAACAGGCGCGCGTTTTCGGTGGAGATGAGGGCGAGGGCTCCGAGCGAATAAAGGAATTCCAGGTCCTCGCGCGTATACGGCACACCATTGAGGCGTTCGCCCACGCAGAGCAGGCCGCACACGGTGTTCTGTGCGTGGAGGGGAATGATCGCCGCGATCTTTTCGTGAAGGCACAGTTTCATTGCCTTCGCGAATTTTTTCCTGCGGAGGAGTTCGTTCACCAGCACCGGCTCGGTGATATCGCGGAAGAGCAGCTGCCTGTCTTCGGCGGAGAACGCCATGGCGACGCGCGAGGTGATCATTTCCTGATTCTTCAAACAGAGGGCGAAGCGGTTCGTACCGATCTGCCCCATGAGCGTGAGGGTGAAGAAGCGCAGTATCTGTTCCCTCTCGAGCACGCCGCTGAACTCTTTACTCAGTTCGAAGAGCGTATTGAGCTGCTGTACTTTCGAGTCCAGGCGCCGGTTCACCGTTTGGAGTTCCTCGAAGGAGAGACTTTTTTCGATCGCCGCGGCTGCAATATTGATGAGCGCCTCGATGAATTTCCGGTGATCGGCCGACAGCGCAACGCCGCGGGGCGGATCGGCGAAGCCGAAATACCCATGCACAGAATCGTGGGCGACAATCGGGAACATGCGCGTGATCCCGTACGAGGCGAGGTCGTGCAGCAATCCGGCGGATCGGGATGAAAGGATAAACGGTTTGGCGGACGGACGGCGCCGGAGGTATTCCCTATGGAGCAAACCCTGCGGAAGTCCTTTCACGGTCTGGACGGAAAACGATCCGGGTCCCCGGCGCAGAAGGACGACGCCTTTGGCGATGAGAAGTTTGCCCATGACCGACAGGAGGACCGTACCGAGAATGAACGGAAGGTCGAGCGAGGAATTGACGACCTTGCTGAATTCGAACAACGGAAGAAGATCGAAACCGTTCGTATGTTTTCGGGAATGATGCTGCAACGCCACTGCACTGCCTTTCACCGATCAATGAAGCTGTTTGGTCATGCGCAGAATATTGCGATTCGCCTTGAATTGAAAATCGACGGTGTCCATTATTTTTTTCATCAGATAGAGGCCCAGACCGCCGCGACGGTACTGCGACATGTATTCTTTCATGTCCGGCGGCGGCACGCTGTCCGGATTGAAATTCTTGCCGCGGTCGGCGATGACAATTTCAAATTCGCCTCCGTGCATGCGTACGTTCACTTCGATGCTTTCGTCGGGGGCATAGTTGTAGGCATGCTTGATGATGTTCGTGCAGGCTTCGTCCACGGCGAGCATGATGTTGTTGACATCCGCATCCGTGAAACCGCAGACACGGGCAGCCTGCGCGACGAATTGGCGTACGTCGTTCAGCCGCTCCGTCCGGCTCGGGATGGTGATCGTTGATGGCTGCGAATTTTTATTGTTTTGTATCACGTCGACTCTCTGAAAAACACTTCAGCTCGCGTCACGACAACGCGGCAAACTTAGCGATCGCGTCGCTCTCATCGTTGACAATATCGTACAGCATGGGAAAGCCCAGGAGGTCGAAAATATTATAGACCTTCGGCGACATGTTGGACATTTTGATGTCGCCCCGGTTCGCCCTCACATCTTCGATGTATGCCATGAACACACCGAGGCCCGCGCTGGAGATGTAGGTGAGTTCCCTGCAGTTGACGATGATGCGGAATTTGCCGTTCCCGATCATTTGTTGGAATGCCTCCTCGAGAACGGGCGCCGTATGCGCGTCGAGATACCCCAAGAGGTCGAGCACGTGGGCGTTCTCTTGTTCCCGAATTGTCACTTTGAATTCATTCATACACTGTTCTCCTGTACCTTTTTCACTATACACCGCACGCGCTCTTGTTCTCTTACGTTGAAATGTGCACCGCTGTTTCACTGCCGTCACAGCCGTTCCATTTGACGACGAAGACGGTCAGATCGTCGTCATATCCCTGCGCATCGGTAAAGTTCCACACATTCTGCAGAATATCCTCGGTGATCTCCTCCACAGACGACTCGCGCCGCGACTCGACGAGCAGGCGCAGCCGTTCGGACCCGAATTCCTCGCCGCTTGCATTGCGCGATTCGGTGACGCCGTCGGTGTAGAGCACGATGACATCGCCTGGATGCATGGCCACTGTTTTTTCCTCGATGGTCGACGCGAAGACCTCTCCCCCGGTCAGCCCGAGGCCTATGCCCGAGGGTTGGATGAAGTGCGTCCTGTCTGCCGCGACATAGATCATCGGGCAGTGCCCTGCGCGGGCGACGGTCAATGTGCTCGTGCGCACATCGAGCTGCGCATAGAGCAGGCTGATGAACGAACGCTTGTCCATGCTCCCGGCGAGCGCCGTGTTTGCATGGATGAGAAATTCTTTCGGGGACGGATAGATCTTATTGAGCGCCTGAAAGACGCCTTTGGCTTCGGCCATATAGAAAGCCGCGCCGACCCCCTTGCCCGAGACATCGCCCACCACGATGCCGTACCGGCCGTTCCCCAGATCTGCCACATCGTAATAGTCGCCTCCCACTTCGAGCGCAGGGGACGACACTGCGTGCATGACGAATGAGGGATGCACGGGGAGCACCTGGGGCAGGAGCCGCTTCTGCATTTCCTGGGCGAGCATGAGCTCGCGCTGAAGCCGTTCCTTCTCGAGCGAGCGTTCAATGAGGCGGGCGTTCTCTATGGCGATCGCGACCTGATCGGCGAAGCCCGAGAGCGCATCGGCATCATCCTGGTCGAAACCGAAATCCAATTCTTTGGTGGCGTAGAGGATCCCCATCACCGTTTCGTGCGTGAGCAGCGGCACGATCACAATGGAGCCCACTTTTTTCAACTGCGGCAGGTGCCGCGTTCTCCGGTCGGTCATTAAGTTGTCCACCAGGACGGGCTTCTTGGTGAGGAGCACGAGCTGACGCAGCGACTTGTCTCCTCCGCCGATGAGCACGGCGATGTCCTCTTGCGAGATATTCCTGTTGGACACGATCCCGTGTTTCTGCGACGAATTCTGTGTCGGCAGCACCTCAAGCCATGCGCCGCTTGCCTGGCATACTTCCATGGTCATCTTCGTGACCGTCTCGGCGAGATCGTTGAAATCGAACACCTGATTGATGAGCCGCATCAGATTGTGCAGCGAACTGATCTCCGTCTGCTTCCTGTCGAAAGCCTCGGCCGTCGGGAGTTGGAAGAGCGTGCTGATGAAGACCATGCCAAAATAGACGGTGGCAAAGAGCGAGTTGAGCTGCACGAAGACCTGGAGCGGGTGGCTGAAATACAGCAGGCCGCGCGAAACGATCTGGTTTTGATTGGCAATGAGGATGTCTATGCCGATGAAGATGAAGAACGCCAGCAGCGAGTACAGCAGCGTATAAACTTTTTCGCGCCGCGGAAGATACGGGATCCATGCGAGCCGGAACGAATTGACGACGATCAGGAGGATGGACGTGGTGAAGAGTATCGTCGAGACCACGGACGACTCCAGCGGCTTGCCGTCGGCGGCCGAAAGCGACGCCAGGAGCATCGCGGCGAGGAGGATGTAAAAATTGCGCTTCGTCCCCTTCTTCCTCCGGGACAGGAGAAACTCCTTGATGAGCAGCTGCGTCACAATGGCCATGACGCCGGCGCCGATGCTCACGAGGGACGTGAAGAAGACGGTCACGTAATCGCGGGGGATGATCCGGAGGTCCTGCGTGTCGAATCCCTTCAGGGGCAGCACGCTCACACAGAGGAATGCGGCGAGCAGGCCGCCCGCCCAGATACTCACGACACCGATCTTTTGGACAAGCCTTTTGGGGGAGTCACGGCGCTGGAAGTGCACATAGAGATAACACAAGAGGAATGCGAGCGCCACAGCGCCTTCGCGGACATAGAGCAGCATCTGCAACTCGACATCCACCTTCAGGATGGCGTTGATGATAAAAACAGTAATAAAGAGGCCGCCAGCGGAACCAAGCAGCGCAACATTTCGAAGTTTCATACGATTGGATAATCCCTGCACTGTGATTCTTCTTGTGTTCGGCGAGAACCGGAAAAAGTTGCACACGTGCCGCGACAAAATAGAAAATACTTCGATCAAAAACAAGACATACGGCAGTGCCGTGCGAAACCGTATTTCTTCGCCGAATGCGAGATATTCGAGATTTTCGTTGACTTTTGAGCGATTTCGCGTTATATTTTTGCTTTGAAAAACTAATACTGCGTTCTGCTGCAAGCCATGCGCCCATATCAGAGCCGCCAAGCATCATCATTATTTTCCAGCGTATCGTTTAATTCACCCGTAACGGAGGTATTTTCGTGAAAAAAAACCGCGGTAAGCTTCTTATCATTCTTGCGACATTTTTACTCGCAGGGTATTTTCTCTATCCAACATTCAGATCGTATCAAATCGATCAAAAACTCGCGAAGTTATCGGGTGCAGACAGCCTCACGTATCTGCAGGACAATGAAAAGACGATCAAAGATGTGCGCTCCAAGCGCATCAAGCTCGGACTCGATCTTCAAGGCGGCATGCGTGTCGTGCTCGAAGTCAACATCGTGAAGATGCTCGAGGAATTGGGCAAGAACAAAGACGATCAGTTTTTTGCGATCATGGCGCAGGTGCAGCAGGAAGCGCAGACCAGCGATGAAAAGATCGTCAAGATCTTTCAGCGGAAGTTCGATGAGCACGGCGTGCGCATGAGCAAGTATTACGGCAGCCTTCGCGAAACGAACGATGAGATCGTGAAAAAACTCGGCGATGAATCCGATAAGGCGGTCGACCGCGCAATGGAAATCGTTCGCAACCGCGTCGACCAGTACGGCGTATCCGAACCGTCCATCCAGAAGCAAGGCGGACGCCGCATCATCGTGGAACTCCCGGGCGTCTCGAAAGAATCCGAAGTTCGTCAGCTGCTGCAGGGCACCGCTCTGCTTGAATTCAAGCTGATGAAGGACGCGGACATCATCTACAAGACGATGCAGGCCATCGACACCTACCTTGCCAATGCAGGGTTTGTCGATTCCAGCAAATCGGCGCGCGACACAACGACGGCGAAAAAACCCGCCAACGCGATGGCAGCGCTGCAGAAGTCCGACTCCGGCAAAACATCGACCGCGGACATGACGCCGGAACAGGCGGCGAAAGCCCATCCGTTCCTGACGCTTGTGCGCCCCAACCAGCAGGGCACGGGCGACGCATACGTGTCGGAGAATGACCGCTCGAGAGTGGACCGCATACTTGCGCGCCCGGATGTACAGCGCCTGATCCCCTCCGATATGGCATTTTATTACAAATCGAAACCCGACTTTATCAGCGACGGGGTCAAGTATTTCGGCCTCCTCGGATTGAAGAAGACACCCGAACTCACGGGCAGCGTGGTGGTGGATGCCCGGGCAACGATCGATCCGAATTTCAACCAGCCCATCGTCACGATGGAAATGAACAATGAAGGCGCTCGCGATTGGGCGCGCATCACCGGCGCCAATGTCAACAAGCGCATGGCGATTGTGCTCGACAATTCGATCTTCTCGGCGCCCAATATCCGCTCCAAGATCACCGGCGGCCGGTCGCAGATCGAAGGCATGGAAAACATCGAAGAGGCCCGCCTCCTCGAGATCATTCTGAAGGCAGGCGCCCTTCCCGCGCCGGTCGACATCATGGAACAACGCAGCGTCGGACCGTCGCTGGGTGAAGATTCGATTAAGGCCGGAACGTATTCATTCCTCTATGCGCTGTTGCTGACAGTCGTCTTCATGGCGGTGTATTATCGCACCAGCGGCCTGGTGGCGGACATCGGCTTGTTGGTGAACGTCACATTTATTTTTGCGTTCCTTGCCGCTTTCCACGGCACGCTGACGCTTCCCGGCATCGCCGGTATCGTACTCAGTATGGGCATGGCCGTCGATACGAACGTGCTGATCAGTGAACGCATCAGGGAGGAACTCGCGACGCATAAGACACTCAATGCGACGCTCGACAACGGATATTCGAAGGCATTCAGCGCAATCATCGACACGCATATCACGACATTCGCCAGCGGCGTGGTGTTGTTCCAATTCGGATCGGGCCCGGTGCAGGGTTTTGCATTGACGCTCATGATGGGTGTGGCAGCAAACTTATTCACAGGTATCGTCGTTTCACGCGTGATCTTTGACTTCATGACCGAACGCGGCGCCAAGACCATCAATTTCGGATAACATTTTTCTGACCTTAGGAGAGCAACACTCATGCGATTATTTAAAGATATTAACATCGATTTCATGGGGAAACGACATTTGTGGTACATCATTTCCCTTGTAACATTGCTTATCGGTATTTCCGGATTTTTCATCCGGGGGATGCAATTCGGCATCGATTTTATCGGCGGCACGGAAGTCCTGCTGCGCTTCGATCAGCCGGTTGAGATCAACAGCGTCCGCATGGCAATGGACAAAGCCGGATTCACCGGCAGCGAAATTAAATCGTTCGGCGATCCGCACGACATCCTCATCCGCGTAGCGGAGCATGCCGAAGGCGCGAAAGTGGCTGAAAAGATCCGTGAGGGCCTTACAACACAGTTCCAGGGCAATCATTTCACGGTGCTGAAAGAAGACAAGATCGGCCCGAAGGTGGGAGCCGAATTGAGGCGCAACGCCCTCTATGCCGTGCTGGCAACGCTTGTCATCATCATGATCTATATCGGCTTCCGGTTCGAGTTCATTTACGGAGTCGCGGCGGTGATCGCGTTGTTCCACGACGTGCTCCTCACCATCGGCATGGTCGTGCTGCTGAACGGAATCACCGTGCATCTCAATCTAGAGATCACGCAGTCGCTCATGGCCGCCATCCTGACGCTTATCGGCTTCTCGACGAACGATACGGTCATCGTGTTCGACCGTATCCGCGAGAACAGGAAGATCCATAAGACCGATTCGCTCTTCAGCATCATGAACAAATCGATCAACGAAACACTGAGCCGCACGATCATCACCAGCGGCCTCGTGCTCCTCGTGCTTTCTGTGCTTGTGGTGTTGGGCGGCGAAGTGAACCGTGGATTTGCCTTCACCTTCTTCCTCGGCACTATCTTTGGAACGTATTCATCCATTTACGTCGCAAGCGCCATCGTGCTCGATGTGACACAATGGAGAGCGGCGAGAAAAGCGTTGAACGCCGTAAAAAAATAAATTCGTCATACGAACATTCGAAGTGATGAAGGAATGGAAAGCATGAAACTAACGACGCAAGAGATGGGCACCGTTGCCGTGGTACGGCTCGACGGCACGATGCTCGGCGGGCCGGATGCGGCGGAGATTAACGACACGCTTCACAAATTGATCGATGCGAAGAAAAAAAAGGTCGTCATCGATCTCTCCTCGGTGTCGTTGATGAACAGTTCGGGGCTCGGCATACTCATCGGCGGCATCACGACGATGCGCAACGCCGGAGGCGACCTGAAACTGGCTTCGGTGTCCCCGAAGGTGATGAACCTGCTGACCATCACCAAACTCGTGTCCGTCTTTGAAGTCTTCGACACGGTGAAAAAGGCTGTGGACAGTTTCTAGCGTTGTTCGTACACCAGGACATAAAAAAAGAGGCGGAAGAATAATCTTCCGCCTCTTTTTTTTTATTCCCTTTCGGGTCATATACCCCGAAGCTTGTTTCGGTTCTCTATATTCTCTGCGTTCTTAATACCGCGTAGTTTGCTGCGGGGATGCTTTATTTTTTTTGTCCCGGAGCGTGTTCGTTTATTGCTCTACTTTTTCGAGCAGATCTGCAAGTTTCATGCTGTTAACAGTAACCGAGGATGCGGCCTTTGCGATGGCATCCTGTTCCGTCCGTCCGCCACCCGTCGCCGAGGCGGAGTATGTCCCGATCGTTGCGCCGGTCTGCTTGTCGACGAGCGTCACCACCGCTTCGATTTTAACGGTGCTCAGTGTGCCGCTAAATCCTTCGCTCTTGTTCGGGGGAGCACTGTGCATGGTGAGGTCGAGCCTGTACCTCGATACGGGCAGCACGCGGTAGCCGATCTTAGACACGGCCGATGCCACCCTTCCCTTCAATGCTTCGGCAGATTGTCCGCCAATCCCCTGCGTGGAAAATTCGAATCCAAGATCAGAAAGATGCGGCGTGAACGAAAACAATGCGGCATTCGATAACAGATTCCGCTCGAACTCTTTCGATAACTCTCCGAGCGACATCCGTACGCGCAGCGTGTTTCCGGGAAGCATGCGAATATGCGCGGTGAACGACGCCGCACCGCTCTCGTCCGTCACTCCGTCGCCGAGCTGGAGATAGTCCGTGGATTCAAACACCAGCGCCGCACCCGTGACTGGGATCGACCCGTACAGCACGCGCAGGGTGAACGGTTCGCCGAACTTCGTTCCCACTTTACCGCCTTGGCTGTCGCCGCGCAGCTTTTCCATATGCACATTCGAAATCATCGTTTTCATGTCGCCGGTGAAGGACACCGGTGATGATGCGTTCGGAGGAATGTACGCTTTGCCGGCAACAGCATCGTGAAGCGCTTTTTTGGGAAGTGCTGCGAGGATGAGCCCGCGTGCATCGGCCACAGAGTGGACGGCATCGGAAAATTTCCCGCGCTTCAGGAAATCATCGGCTGAGGACCTCAGGTCCGAGGCCTGCGTCCATGCAGTGTTCATATCATTGCGAAGACTTTCGCAATACCGTTCGCGTTCCAGCGCGGCAAACGCATACGCTATTTGTGTCGATGGATCGACATGTGTTTCGACAATGGAAGCGCCGGTGATCTCTTCATTGACCACCGTTCGGGATTGCGACTTAAAATCCGACGAGATGGTTTCGTCCTGATTCAACTGATAACTTTCGGTAATGGTGCGAATTTCGCTCTTCACCTGCACTTTGATCTGGGAGACAATGTCGGCCTGCGCGTTTTTTTTTGCCTTCTCCATTGCATTGGCGCCCTCGGCCGCCCCCACGCCGACGATATAGAATTCGGGCTGATAGGTGCGAAGCGTGTGCGTGGTGTACCACTGCGGCGCCTGTGCAAACACCGTGCTGATACACAGTAATAATCCGGGCACAAGAATTCGTTTCATGGTGTCCCCATCGTAGTGAGAAAGTGCAGTACTGCGGCCGCATATTATTCGACCGACAGCAGCATCAATTTTCTGTTCATATTGACCTGGCGAAGTTTGCCCTTCGTGAAATTCGCATTGAATTCTTTTCGCAGTTCACGGAAGAATCCCGTGGGACTCTGCATGTCCTTGTCCGTGACCCACACGAGATAATCGATGGTCTTGTCGCTGACGACGTTTTCCTTCGAGCGGTTGCACAATTTTTTCAGCGTCTTGGCGGCAGCGTCGGCAAGATCGTATTTCGTATCTTCGTCGAATTGGCCCGTGATGTTGAAGATCACTTTGTACTGCTGGCCGTTCTTCGAATCGTCCTTCCAATAGGCGTTGATGCGAGACATCACATTGCCGAGAGCGTTGCCCACGGCCGCATCGACGAGAGCCGTGGCGGGTGCAGCCGATTCGTCGCTGTAGCCGGTCTCCGTGCCAAGAAGGCGGGCTGTCGTGGTCTCGTACGCGCGGACGGAGACCGACGCTTTCCGCACCTGCGACGAACCGACATACCGCGAATCCACAGTGACGCTGTACGTGATGTAGATATCGCTGCCGACGGACAATGCGATCGCATAGGACAAGTCCTCTTCTTTTCCCTTGAGGCTCAGCTGTCCCTTCTGCTGCTGGAATATTTGTTCCGCCTGGTCCGGAGCGATAACATTATATTTCCGATAGGTCAGGAACGATTCGATCGCAGAGGCGCCTTGCTTGATCACATTGTCGCCCTTGAGTATTTCGAGCGGGTTTTGTCCGGACTTAACCTCTGGCAGGGCCATAATCGTCGGCAAACCGGCCTCCTCGGTCATTTCTTCGACCGAAGCGAGTACACGGCGGTCTACGAGCATTGCGATGAGTGCGCGTCTGTGGACGCGAAATTGCTTTTCGACGCGTATCTTCTCGCCGCCCGCCATTTTTACCCGGCTCTCCAAATGCGCGGCCTCCCAGGAGATGAACTTACCGACATTAGTATCGTCCCAGAAATCGGATTCGATCGCGGAGAATTTTTTCTTTTCATCCGATGCTTTCAGGATCCCGTCAAGGCCTGCGCCGCCATAGAGCACAAAATACACGGCCGATTTTCGGGCATCCGTTTCCGCATTTTTCACGGAGCCTTCCTCGTCGAAACCGAAGAAGCCGGAGGCGGCCCCGACACCCCTGGCGCGGATCATCACTTCGGCTTCGCCGACGGCTTCGACGAATGTCGCCTCACGGGACACAGGAGGAGTGCTCTGGGCAACGGCGGTGCGAGTTGAGAGAACCAGCAGGATAGAAAATATCAAGGCGGTGATTTGTTTCATAAATGTACTCCTTTAGAAATTTTTCTACGGTGGGTCCACCGGGCGAGATAACATCTCGCCCTACAATATCAATTAAAAGACGGTATGGCCAGGTTGATCCAGGCGTAGATACCGAGTCCGCCGAAATTCACTTCGGGGCCCTTGCCGTCGTTCTTCACAATCTCGACGTCGTCCTTGTCTGTGACTTTCACGTTCCATGCCTCGCTTGCGCCGAAGAGATTGTATTCGGCGGCGAAGCCAATCGAGACTTTCGGAGAGAGGTACGTTTCAATGCCCGCGCGGAAATCGGCGCCGAAGGACGAATTCGTCAGTTTATATTTCACATCGTTGGCATTCGTATTATCCTTCCCTGTTGCGTTGAGCCGGAGTAGTTCATATTTTCCGTCCACCTGAAGGAAAATGCCGAACCGCTTGATATAAAATTTCTTCTCGAGTCCGACGTTGATCGAGCCCGTGAGCGATGCGCCGATGTCGCTGCTGTCGTAGCTTACCTTGTCCCATCCGTTACTTGTAAAATGTTTATAGATGATCTGGCCCGTGGGAGTGATGACCCCACCCTGCGCGCCGATATGGAACCAGAGCTCGGAAATATGCGTGGCATGCGCAAGGCTCGTCTGAATGGCGACCATTGCCCCGGCGGCATATTTGGTTTCCTCCATCACGTTCATATGAAAATGATACGTTTCAGAACTCGCCAGAAGATCGTTGTCGTTGATCAGTGCTTTATTCCTTGAAAAATTATTATACGGACTGATCTTCACCGGCATCATGGCGCCCGCGATGAGCACGTTCACACCGATGAGCGGAAGCTCCGTGGCCGAGAGTCCGGGCGAATAATTCGTGCCGGTGATGGTCTGTGCGTATGACAAGGCGGAAGCATCGTCCTTGTTGTTGCCAACTTCGCGGATCTTCACGAAGCCGCGCCTGCTTTTTTGGATCTGCCCCTGGTCGTTTTCTTCCATCTCCTCTATCCAGTATGTGTCGTCGAGATGCACGCCTTCACGCGAGCCGACGCTCAGCATCATTCCCATGCCGGTGGTTTCGGTGACGCCGCCGACCAACTGGAACGGCTCCATGTTCTTTGTTTCGAGCGCGATATTCTTGCAGCTCACGTCGACGGCTCCCGTGAACGCATCCCAGTCTGCGTTGCCCTCTTCCCCTTCGTCCTGCGACGTGGACCGCGAGATGCTGCTCGAGTTCCATCCTTTCGCCGGGCCGACGTAGACGACCGAGGCCTTATTCTCCTTGTCGATCTTCAGCTGATACCACAGGACGCCGAGCTGCATCTCGTGCGTATACTCGGTGTATTTCACTCGGCGCGTCACTTCCCCCTTATCGTTCTTCACTTCGCGCACCTTTTGTTCGGCCTTGTGCGTATAACTTTCCAGGAACGGGACGAAAAAGAATCCGGAATTCAAAATGGCCTCGAGCTGCGAGGCGGAAAGTCCGGCTGCTTTCGCTTTGGTTGCCAGGAACGAATTTCTATCGGCATCGGTGAGATTCTGTTTGCTGAATGCTTCTTTATTCTGATCGATGAGATCCAGCAGCTGCGGAGCGAGGAATTTGTCGATCCCCGCTTTGATCTTATCG
The DNA here is from genome assembly GCA_903884005.1 of uncultured Ignavibacteriota bacterium. Lineage (GTDB taxonomy): Bacteria > Bacteroidota > Ignavibacteria > UBA10030 > UBA8401 > CAISDA01. The sequence goes on from CAISDA010000006.1 coordinate 92,703, forward strand.
GGGGTCACGTCGGTCCATCCGCTTGCCTCGTCGCGAAAGGGAGCGACGTACTTATCCGGCAGCGGCGCAAAATTGAATCGCGGCAAATTCATACCCTGGCCGACCGACTCGCCAATGTAATCGGTCTGTTTCATCGACAGCGACGCTTGTGACGGCGCGAGCACCTTATTGACGAACGAGACGACCTTTTTGGAATACGGGCGCGTCGATTGCGCCGAGACGAGCGATGCAATGCAGAGCAGTGCCAGCACAACTTTGAAGAAACGATTCATACAGATTCCTTTCAAAGGATGATAATGAACAGAAGAGCATGTGGTATGCGAATGCCGGTGATACTGTAATGTCCGGAAATAATACAAAAAATAGAATGTGGAAGCAAGGGCCAGACGAGGGAATCACAAAAAACGGGAGGCACCAAAATCGATGAGCCGGCGCCGGTCCGGACGCTCCGATTGCGGTCAATGCACGCGCCGAATGTCCGGCATACGAGCCGGCCGGCGCATACCGGCAGCAAACGTTCGTTCAGCGGATGTGTGTGTGCCAGGAGCTATAGTTGTTCGCGCGAGACGATCAGTTCGGCCGTTGCGACGTTGGGCGCCAGAGGCACATTATACACATTGCACACGCGCATGAGCGTGTGTATATCCGGGTCGTGCGGATGCGCATTGAGCGGGTCGATGAGGAATATGACCGCATCCACTTTTCCCTTTGCAACGAGCGCGGCAATTTCGGCATCGCCGCCGAGCGGGCCCGAGAGATAGCACTTCACCTGCAAACCGACCTTTTCACGGATGAGCATGCCGGTGGTTTTGGTGGCGATCAGATTGAATTTTGCGAGCTTCGCCTTATTCTGATTGACGAAGGCGAGCATGTCCGTTTTTTTTTCGTCGTGCGCGATGAGAGCGAGTGTTTTCATGGATACGGATCGTCCTATCAAAAAAAAAGAATGGCCAGCGTGCTGCGTTATTGATACAATAAATAGTTCTGCCGGCGCCGTTCAAATTTTTGCAAGGGTCCGTTCCACGAATCGACGATCTCGGAAACCGAACGGCCGTCCAGGATCATCGCGCGCACGGCGGGCGTGCCGGCAAGGCGATCGAATCCCTTGTCATGGAAAGCAAAGTGAGCCGGATACAGTTTCCGCAGGGCGGTAAGCAGAGCGATGCCCGCGGTCACCGGTTCGAACACATTCCGGTCCGTGACGCGCAAAAAGACACCGCGGCATTCCGTGTTCTTGAACTTTGGCGAAGAGACGCCGGGAATCTCGCGCGGCGTGAACACTGCGGGTTCGAACGCCACGCCCGGCAGCAGTTTCGCATTCAATGATCGGGCGAGTGAATCGGCATCGATCCACGGCGCGCCGATCGTCTCGAACGGATGGTCGGTACCGCGGCCTTCGGATACATTGGTGCCTTCGATCAAACACATGCCGGGATACACAGCTGCCGTCGAGATGGTCCTCATGTTCGGGGACGGGCGCACCCACGCGAGAGACAACTCGTCGTACCACAACGCCCGCTTCCATCCATCCATTGTGACGACGGTGAGACGCGCCTTCACACCATTTTTCAACCAGCCCTCCCCGTTTGCCATTTCGGCCAGTTCGCCCACGGTCATCCCGTGCTCGATGGGCATAGGAGCCCAGCCGACGAACGATTTTAGCGAGTCGACGCGAACGGGTCCTGCGCACGACGCACCGCGGATCGGATCGGGCCGATCCAGCACGATGAAGGGAATGTTGTTTTCAGCCGCCGCCTCCATCGTCAGGAACAACGTACTGATGAATGTGTAAAAGCGCACGCCGACATCCTGTATATCGAAGACGAGCACATCCACGTTTTTCAGCATCGCCGGCGTCGGCTTGCTGACAGCGCCGTAAAGCGAAAACACGGTCACGCCCGTTTTCGCATCGATGGAATCGGTGATGGTCTTCCCGTCGGGAGCATCTCCGCGTATGCCGTGCTCGGGGCCGAAGAGCGCGGTCAATTTCACATCGGACCTGAGGGTCAGTGCGTCGGCGAGATGCATTCCGTTGGAGAGCATCGCGGTATGATTTGTGACAAGGCCGACGCGTTTGCCTGCAATGAGGCCGATGCGTTGTGTGAGCAGGACGTCCGCCCCAGGTATGACTGAGATCTGAGCCGAGGCGCAGGAGACCACGAATGCGCACGCGAGAGAAAGACGGAACAGTGGGGTGAGCATGGCAGTGAACGATGTGAAAAAAAACCCGCTTCCGCCGAAGCGGAAGCGGGTATGTGATGACATTGTGGTGGAGGTGCGGGGAGTCGAACCCCGGTCCGAAGTGAAAACCATTAGGCCTTCTCCATACTCAGTCCGGCTCGTGTGCGATCATTCCGTGCCTACAGCCGAACTTGCGGCATCAGAACTTATCAAAGGGCTTTGCGTTCTCTCGTTCCCATAGCCTCTGCCGTCTGGGGACCAACCTGACAAGAGTCGACACCTTGAAAGCGGCTGTCAGGTGCGCCGCAGTCTCAGTGCACAGGTTAACTTGTTAGTTAAGCTGCGAGACGGTAACCGTAGTTATCGCTTATAGTTTTTCGCTTTATTTACGTGCAACGCGAAGAGCACGGTATGCTTATGCCTAACCTTTCTCTACCCCGTCGAAACCATGTCACCCCCAACGGTACCACTATTCAATGTACACCTTTGCATTCACAATATCAATATAGCGCGAATAGAGTTCGGCCTTTGCCGGGTCTCCCCTTTGCTCACAGGAGAGGATGAGGTTCCGGAACACGCGTTCGATGATCTTCAGTGTCGTCATCGGCTGAAAATATTCTTCAAGCGGCATACGACCGGAATTCGCGATGAGCAGCTCGCACTCGGCACGGGAAAGGATTTTCCCCCTGTCGAACGGGTCGATATACACGGGCGTGGACGGATAATCGAACCGCACGATGAACCGTCCCGGAAGCCCAAGCCCCTGAATGGGAAGATTGATCTTATGCCCGACGATCATATAGAGGATGGACAACAGGATCGGCGAACCGAGTTTCGATTCCATGACGCGGCTGATGTAATGATTCTGCTCGTCGTAATAATTTTCGGTGTTCCCCGTAAATCCGAGTTCGGTCCCGAAATAGTTCGACACCGTCTGCACACATTCAAGAGGCGGAGCCTGCGCATCGATCCGTGAACGGAGCTCCCGGCTCATCGCGGTCAGCCGTTCCTGTATCATCATCGCGTCGGCATATGGGTAGCGCTGGCGGGCGAGCAAAATAATGCCTTCCTCCAGGTCGCCGATAACGGGATTTTTGTTGACGAACGATCTGAGCTGGTCCTGAAAACGGGCACTGACGATCGTCTCGACGATCTCCGCCGCCCGCTGCTGCATGAGTATCTGCCCCGTGAAGAGATCGGGATTGAGATACGGCAGTCCTGGCTTACCGATCTCGAGCAGGCGCGCCCTGACCGCCTCATACACGATAGCACTCTCGTCGTCGAGAAGCGTCAGCAGCGATTTTATTTCGATCATACTTTTGTCGTCGAGGGTGGTCATCAAAACAATTCATTGATAGATGGACGCAATATGCGACACAATGTCTTCCAGAAAATGTTTGTCGATGTCGTCGAACGTATTGGCGGCATAGCTGTCTATATCCAGGACGCCGATGAGGACGCCGCTGCGAATGAAGGGAACGACGATCTCCGAACGCGAGCCGCTGTCGCAGGCGATGTGACCCGGAAACGCATCGACATCGGGAACAACAACCGTTTCTCTGCGCGATGCGGCAGCACCGCAGACTCCCCGATCGAGCGCGATGCGCGTGCAGGCGACATTGCCCTGAAACGGTCCCAGCACCAATTCACCATTCTTCAGCAGATACCATCCCACCCAGGAAAATTGCGCGAATGCGTATTTGAGGGCGGCGGCTGTATTGCCAAGGTTTGCGATCGAGTCGGGTTCATCTGCAAGCAGGGCTTTCAACTGAGGCAGCAGTTCTTCGTACCGTTCTTTTTTTCCTGCGGCCGAAGCGTGTATGGTTTCCATAGGGCGCTGGAGGATCCTCTCATTCAAATATATGGAGAACAACAACGTGCGAAGAAAGATCGACAGCCGCGATGAGTTTATCGAGCGGCCAGCAGCAGCCGCGGATATCGGTGGAGAATTCGGTCACCACACCATGACGTCCCCGAAGACCAGGTTCATATATAATTTCAATTTTTTGGGCGAGGTGTCGTAGTCGGGAGATTTCTGAATTATTTCCTGGGCGAATCCTGTTTTTCTTTCCCCCATTACTTTCACATCGCCGAACACAGTTTTTGCAGTCACGAGGATGCCGCAATTTTTCGGCGCCAGCAGATGCACATCGCCGAACACCCCGTCTATGCGGAGGAGGCTTTCACCGTCGACCAATTCGGATCCGGAGAGATCGATGACGGAGTCTCCGAAGGTCGTGGACACGAACCCGCCGCGGAATTCGTGCGAGGTGACCTTCACGTCGAGATCTCCGAACACATTTGAATAGCTGATGCTGTTAGCGTTGACGTTATGAGACGAATCGCCGAACACGTTCTCTGCAGTGTCGCCGATCTTTTCGCGCTTCTCCTGTTTTTGGCGTCTCAGGATATTGAAACCGACAAGAATGAGGATGAGCGGCCACCACGTCGAGATCAGGTTGCCGAATTTTGCGATATCCAATGTGTCGAGGAGGAAGAGTATGCCGAGCCCCACCAGAATGAAACCGCCGACAGAAGTGTGATTGCGTGTGCGCATATGAGTGCTCCCCGGATGACAGAATTATGTGAGTGATAGATAGCGTTCCACTTCGCGCAGTGTCGAAGTGTTGAGCACATCCTTTTTTTCGAGCCAGCCTTTCCTCGCCGTGCCGACGCCATAACGGACATCGGCAAGGCCGTCGACGACGTGCGCATCGGGATTGATGGCAAAGAGCATTCCCTTTTCCTTCGCATAGCGGCAGAGCCTCCAATCGAGGTCCAGACGCGACGGATGCGCATTGATCTCGATGATTGTTCCCTGGCCGGCCGCGGCGTCGATGATCTCGTGCCGGTTGAGCGCATACCCTTCGCGCAGCAGCAGCAGCCGTCCTGTCAGATGGCCGATCATCGTCACGTATTTGTTGCTCACTGCTTTGAGGATGCGCCTGGTCATGTCGGCTTCGCTCATCTTGAAGCCGCTGTGCACCGAGGCCACAACGTAATCGAACGTCGAGAGAACGGCGTCGCTGAAATCGAGCTCTCCCGTGGCAAGGATGTCCACTTCGATGCCTTTCAGTATACGGAAGTCGGTGTAGTTTTGATTCACCAAATCTATTTCTTTTTGCTGTTTGCGCACGCGTGTTTCATCCATGCCGTTGGCATAGGCGGCCGCCTTGCTGTGGTCGGCGAGGCCGAGATATTCCCAGCCCAGCGCCCGCGCAGCCTCGGACATCTCTGCAATGGTGTTGGCGCCGTCGCTGTACGTGGTATGGCAGTGGAACGTGCCTCGTATGTCCCGTTCCTCGATGAGCACAGGCAGCGAGCCGGCCTCGGAGGCCTCAACTTCCCCGTTGTCTTCGCGCAGTTCTGGAGGGATCAACGAGAGGCCGAGCGTACGATAGATATCGTCTTCGGTTGCGCACGGAATGATCCGTTTCGCTTTCCCGCGCGCTTCTTTTGCACCGAGCGCCGAAAAACCATATTCGTTCAGCGAGAGTTCCCTGGTTTTGGCCAGTGCGCGGATGCGGACGTTATGGTCCTTGCTGCCGGTGAAATAGTGGAGGGCGAAGGGGTATTCTGCAGGGTCGACAACGCGAAGGTCGCAATTGATGCCGATGTCCAGCACCACGCTTGCTTTCGTCTCCCCTTCGGCGATCACGCGCTGAACGGATTCGTGCGCTGCAAACGCCGAAAGGATTTTTTTTGCATTCGCTTTTTTTGCGGCGACAACAATATCGATGTCTCCGACGACTTCCTTTTTCCTCCGGATGCTGCCGGCGATTTCGCACTGCAGCACGTCGGGACGCTCGGCCATTCGCCGAAGGATTGTGAGGGCGGCGCGTTCGGCTACGGAAAAGAGGAATTGGGAACTGTGTTTTCGCAGGAGCTCGATGCCCGCAAGAATATTTTCCTGCGTTTTTTTTCCGAAGCCGTCGACCGTCTCGAGTCTGCCCTCGGTGCACGCCTTCGCCAGCTGGTCGACCGTGGTGATCTTCAGCGTCTCAAGAAGCACTTTTACTTTTTTAGGACCGACGCCCTGGATCTTCATCATCTCGAACACGCCGGGGGGAAACGACGCTTTCAGGTCGTCAAAATATGCGAGCCTGCCGGTGGTCACCAATTCGGTGATCTTGTCACTAAGCGCTTCGCCGATCCCCTTCACGTTCCTGATCGCCCCCGATGCGACAAGGGCGGTCAGGTCATCGCTTAATCCGGTAATGATCCGGGCTGCGTTGTGGTAGGCCCGGCATTTGAACACATTCTCGCCCTGTATGTCCAGGAGTGTTCCGATCTCATCCAATATATCTGCGACATGCGCTTTATCCATGTGTGCTGTTTAAAAGTTGGGAATATGCTCTTTCGACGCGTAGAACTGTTCGATGACGCCGACGGCTTCCTTCGGATCATCGGTCACCGTGAACAATTGCAGGTCTTTTTCCGAGATCATTCCGTCGTCGATCATGCGCGTCTTTATCCATGTAACCAGTCCGCCCCAGTATTCGGTTCCCATGAGCACAATGGGAAACTCCCGTATTTTTTTCGTTTGGACGAGCGTCACCATTTCAAAAAATTCGTCCAATGTGCCGAACCCGCCCGGCATGGCGATAAAGCCCTGCGCATATTTTGCGAACATGACCTTGCGCACAAAGAAATGTCTGAATGTCATCGATTTTTCAGGGTCGATGAACGCATTCATGGCTTCCTCGTGCGGCAGTGTGATACCGAAGCCGACCGATGCGCTGCCCGCTTCCTTCGCGCCTTTGTTGGCCGCTTCCATCGCACCGGGACCGCCTCCGGAGATGACGCCGTATCCCGCAGCGGCGAATGCCTTGGCGACATCGACCGTGAGTTCGTAGTACGGCGACCCGGGTTTCACGCGCGCCGATCCGAAGATCGTCACACAGGGAGGGATCGTCATCATCAATTCGAACCCGTCCACAAATTCGCTCATCATATGGAAGACGCGCCAGATATCCTTTTGCGCCTTCATCAAGCGATAGAGTTTTTCGTCCTGCATCTTGTCGTGCGTCGATCGTTCCGGAATCGACAGCTCACCGTTGCCGTATTCTCGATAGAGATCCTGGAAAATATCCGCCTTCATTCATACCTCCGAAGAATAAAATTTTCTACTATGATTTTTCCGTTTTGGGTAGCGATCGATTCAGGGTGAAACTGCACCCCGAACACGGGATACGTGCGATGCTGAATACCCATGATTGTATCATCGTCAGTTTGTGCCGTTATCTCAAGGGCTTCGGGGAAATTATTTTTAGCAATCACCAGGGAATGATACCGGGCGGCGACAAAGTCCTGCGGGATCCCTGTAAAAATCCCCTTGCCTGTGTGACGGATAACGGACGTTTTTCCATGCACCACCGTGCGGGCCTTCACCACAGCGCCGCCGAACGCCTCGCCGATCGCCTGGTGACCGAGACACACGCCGAGGATGGGAATGGAGGAAAAAAATTCCCTGACACAAGGCACCGAGATGCCCGCCTCTGCGGGCGTGCAGGGACCGGGAGAAATGACGATGCCTGCCGGATTCATCGCCCTGATCCCGTCGAGCGTGATCTTATCGTTCCGAACGACAGTCGTTTCTGCGCGAAGTTCGCCGAAATACTGCACGAGATTGTATGTGAATGAATCGTAATTGTCGATGAGCAGAAACATAATGACCGCCGGTTTATTGAACGTGCAATTGTTTGACAGCCTCCAACGGCGCCGACATTTTATCGAGTGTTTCCTGATACTCGTTTTCCGGAATGGAATCGTAGACCACGCCGCCGCCCGCCTGGAAATAGGCGACATTGTCCTTCACGACGATCGTGCGTATGGCGATGCACGAATCCAGGTTTCCCGAAAAATCCACATAGCCGATCGCGCCGCCGTAAATGCCGCGCCGCACCGGTTCGAGCTCTGCGATAATTTCCATCGCGCGGATCTTAGGCGCGCCGGTGAGCGTGCCGGCAGGGAAACATGAATAGAGGGCGTCGAGCGCAGTCAGTCCTTTTTTAAGCGTTCCCTTCACGTTCGAGACGATATGCATCACATGCGAGTACAGTTCGATAGCCATGAACTGCGTCACTTCGACCGAGCCGAACTCGCTGATGCGGCCAATGTCGTTGCGGCCGAGGTCCACCAGCATCAAATGTTCGGCGCGTTCCTTTTCATCGGCGAGCAGCTCCTGTTCCAGGCGCGCGTCCTCTTTGGCAGTGGCGCCGCGTTTTCTCGTGCCGGCAATCGGCCTGGTTTCAACTTCGCCGTTCTCCACGCGCACCAGCAGCTCGGGGGATGAACCGATGATCATCAGACCGTTGAGCGTAAAATAATACAGGTAGGGGGACGGATTGATGATGCGAAGAAGCCGGTAAATATTGAACGCATCGCCGGTGAAGCCGGCCTTGAGGCGCTGCGACGGAACCACCTGGAAAATATCCCCCTCCACAATGTATTGCTTCGCCTTCTCGACGATGGCGCAGTACATTTCCTTCGTCATCGAATGTTCGACGCTGCCGACAGTAACGGGAGTCATCATCATCGGCACCGGTTTTTGCAGCAGCAGCTTCATGCGCAGAATTTCGTCTGCCGCCTTCTTATATTCGGCGGCACAGTGTTCTTCCGACGCATGTTCGGGGAGATAGCCGTTGGCGATGATGAGCACTTTTCGTTTGAGTGCATCGAACACGAGCAGCGTGTCGAAGAACATGAGCGTCGCATCCTCGGTCTCCAATTCATCCTTGGGTGCGGCGGGAATATTCTCGATCAGGCGGACGGTTTCGTATCCGAAGTACCCCACCGCCCCTCCGGTAAAGCGAGGCAGCCCGGGCACGGGCACCGCCTTGCAGTGGTCGAATATTTTTTTCAGCGCGTCGAGCGGGTGCATTGCACTCGAGACGAGAGCGGGAAGCACCTTCACGTCTTCATGGCGCGGCGTGATGGTGAACGCCTGCTCGCGGATGTCGAAGATCATGAACGGATTGTATCCGATGAACGAATACCGGCCCAGATGCTCGCCGCCTTCCACGCTTTCGAGCAGAAACGAGTACGGGCTTTCGTCGCGGATCTTCAGATACACGGACACCGGAGTCTCGGTGTCGGCGATGAGCTCTTCATAGACGGGAACGATGTTGCCGTCCGACGCCAGCGCCTTGAATTCTTCGAATGATGTCATACATGCCTTAGGATTCAAAACACAGTGACTACGGGAATAACGCTATGACCGCATCGGCCGCTGCGCGGATCTGTTCCATGGACACATCGAGATGCGTCACCGCGCGGATGGTGGTGAACGTTCCGCCGGAGACCATCACCCCTTTGTGCCTGAGCATTTCAATGACCTCGTCGGGAGTCTTGCCCGTCTTCGTCACGTCGACTAGGACAATATTGGTCTGCACGGCGTCGAGTTCGACATCGAGCACGGAGGACGCGCCGACACGCTCGGCGAACAACCGGGCCTTTTCGTGGTCTTCGTGCAGCCGGTCTATGTGGTGGTCGAGCGCATAGATCGCGCCTGCGGCAAGAATGCCCGCCTGGCGCATGCCGCCGCCGAACACCTTGCGCCACTTGCGCGCCTTCGTGAGAAATTCTTTTGTTCCGCAGAGGGCCGAACCGACGGGGGCTCCCAGGCCTTTCGAGAAGCACACCGAGACTGAATCGAAATACTGCGCATAGCCTTTCGGAGCGATCCCCGAGGCGACGGACGCATTCCACAACCGCGCGCCGTCGAGATGCATGAGGATGCCGTTACTATGCGCGTACGCGCTGATCTTCCGAATTTCGTCGATCGGATACAGCGTGCCGCCGGCGCGGTTGTGCGTGTTTTCGAGCGCGATGAGACGCGTCTTCGGCATGTAATACGCGCCCGGACGGACGGCAGCAGGCAGCTGGTCGACGGACATCGCCCCGCGCACTCCGCGGATAGTCTTCACCTGCACACTGGAGAGCACAGCCGGCGCGGCCGTTTCATAATTGAAGATGTGCGCGTCCTCTTCCACAATGATCTCGTCGCCGGATGTTGTATGCGACTTGATCGCGACTTGATTGCTCGCGCAGCCGCTCGGCATGAACAGCGCGGCCTCGGTGCCGAGGAGCGCCGCCACTTTTTCCTGCAGGAAGTTCACGGTCGGGTCCTCGCCGTAGACGTCGTCTCCGACATCGGCCGAACACATGGCCTCCCGCATTGCGGGCGTGGGTTTTGTCACAGTGTCGCTGCGCAGGTCTATCATTGGTGCGGCCATACTACAGTCCCTTCGTTTTTTTTGGTAGTGAGTAATTGTGTCACAGCCGCTGCGCGGCCGGACGCCTGCCGAGCGAAAACCGGACGACGGCGGCCAAGATCCACAGTCCGGACACAGCGGCGCAGAGGCGTCCGAGCCAGTCACCATAACGGGCATAGAACGTGAGGTCGGTGCGCAGGTCGATGCGATGATGTATCGCCGCCTCCGTATACATCGCTGTCGCGTCGTACATCGTCCCTTCGGGATCGATGAAGCACGATATGCCGCCGTTGGCACAGCGGGCGACCCAGCGCCTGTTCTCGACCGCACGCAGCACCGCATAGCGATTATGCTGGCGCGCGCCGGAGGTGTTTCCCCACCAGCTGTCGTTCGTGATGAAGATCAAAAATTCGGCCCCCCTTTTCACATAGGAGCCGACAAACTCCGGATAGATGGATTCGTAGCAGACCATCGCCAGAAATTTCGCATCATGCCGCACATCGCTGAACACGGTACTGTCCTCGCCGCGTCCCCAATTGCTCACGCCAACGCCCCACCGGAGCGGATCGATAAGGGACGGAACGTGCTCCGCATACGGGATCCGCTCGGCAAACGGAACCAGTCTCATTTTGTTGTACGTCTGTATGACCGGCGAGCCGGGCTGCACGTACAATACTGCGTTGAACGCGTCGTAATGCACAGTGGTGCCGCGAAACACACTGCTTGTGGGCGGTTCAGTGCCGGGCGTATAGATATGCATTCCGATATACCCGCTAACGAGGCCGATATTCAGACTGTCCACTATTTTCCGCACCTCACCGGCGAGTTCTGTGTTGGAGGGAAGATCGAGCAATATCGCCGTTTCGGGCAGCAGGACGATATCAACGCTGTCTTTTTTTTGCCGGCCGACCATGTCCAGATAATGCAGTGTCTGCTTCCACCGTCCCGCGAATGTCGATGCGCCTTCCCATTTATCCCAGGGATCGATGTTGGGTTGCACGATGCCGATGGTCACAGACTTCCCTGGCGCGGGCGCCGCGGCGTTGTGGCGCGGCAGCAGCGGATAGAGATTCGGCAGCATGAACACCGCTGCGAAGAGCGCCGCGTGCACTGCGGAAGACTTTGAAAAACCGTTCTCGCTCATTTCAGCGGCGATGAAGTACGCGATGACATTGAGCACCAGGATCCAGAACGACAGCCCGTACACGCCCGTGAGGTCGATAAATTGGATCGTGTGCAGATAGTAGGTCTGCGTATTGCCGAGCGTGAGCCACGGGAATGAGAGTTCAGAGACCGCGTAGAGCCATTCGAACGCCACCCATAGGAAGGGGAACGAGAGCACGCCGGCTTTCATTCCGAACTGACTCCGTACGAAGACGAACACGAGCGTGGCGGCGGTAAAGTACACCGGCTGCCACAGCAGCAGTATACCGCCCGCCATCATGAGGAACGGATCTTTCAGGTGAGTAAATCCGCCGACCCAATAGAGCGAGATCGAACAAAAAATAAAATACGCCAGAGAGAGCAATGCGGCCGTTCGTCCTACCGGTGCACGAGGTTCGAGCAGGAAGAACAGCGGCACAAATCCGACGTACGCGAAGACGCCAAGCGGAAACGGCGGAAAAGAGATTCCCAGAAGAATCCCGCTGAGGCAGGCGAGCATTAGGCTGCGCCGCGTATCGGGAGAGGGTGAAAATATTTTTTTCAGGGGCACGATCATAGTGATTCACCGAAAAAACGGCGGTCCGCTTCGCGCCAGATGACGACGAGCGCGTACCCGCAGGCGGCGCCGATGAGCGCTCCACCGAGAATATCCGAAGGATAGTGAACGCCCACATACGGCCGCGTGAACGCGACCAGCGATGCGATACCAAACCAGAGCAGGCGCTGCTTTTTGTAGAACGCCGCAAGGATCGTGGCTGTGCAAAAATTATTGACGGCGTGAGACGACGGGAAAGACAGCCCCGAGCCGCAATCGACGAGCAGGCGCACTCCCTCAAGCGTAGCGCACGGCCTGATCCGGCCGACCAGGGGCTTCAGCACCGCACTGCTGAGCTGATCGCTCACAATGATGCCGACGACGAGCAGGAGTGCGGCGATCCGTCCACTTCTGCCGCCCTTCACGATCAGCCACATCCATCCCAAGAGGTAGAGCGCCTGACCCCACCGCACCTTATTGAGATCGGTGAGCAGCGGCATGACGACATCGAAGACCGGGTTTGCGAGCGAATGATTGATGAAGAAGAACACAGCCACATCGATCGAATAGAGGAGCTCCGTCACGAGGTATGATACCTCCTATAGAACCATATGATGACCATTGCTATAGCAAATGTGGTCAGCCCGGCCGTCACGAACTGGCTGTAGGTGACAAGATATAATCCAATGAGGCTCCAGTTTTTTCCGAGGAGCATGCCCGCAGAGACGAGGATGCCGTTCCACAACAATGAACTGAAGAAGCTCAACGCCGTCGTTGTTTTCAGGTTCAATTCCGAGAGGCCCGCAAAGACGCTGATCACCGCGCGCGTGCCGGAGAGGAACCGGTTCGCAACGATGAGCCAGTTGCCGTATTTCCTGAACCACGATTCCACGAGATGGATCTGCGCCCTCGGTATGAATTTCCACTTGTCTTTTTCGATGATCGATTCGCCGAACCATTCGCCCACTTTGTACATCGTCATGAACCCGGCAGTGCTGCCGAGCGTGGCAAAAATGAGAGCGGGAAAAAATCCTATCTGGCCGAGGCCGATGAGCGATCCGCCGGCAACGATGATGATGTCGCTCGGAGAAGGCGGAAATATATTTTCAATATAGGCGATGGCGAAGAGCGAAAGATAGATCCAGACCGGATTGAGATGTTCAAAATACAGCACGATATGTTCCACAGCGCATTTCCTTTGATTGAGTGACGTACGGGCCTGGTTCGTGTGTCTACAGCCTATTTTTTCCTTGAACAACCTTGCAGCCGTTGCATCGGTACGCATGTAGGGCGAGATGGTATCTCGCCCGCTCGAGCGAAGCGGTGCAAGTTTTTCGGTATAGTTACTTAAGAATTATGGTGCAAGAGTCGAGATCATGGCGATGGCATGCGCGGCAGCACCTTCCCCGCTTCCGATGAAACCGAGGCCTTCGTTGGTGGTGGCCTTCACAGAAATTTGCCCTGCATCAACGTGAAGCGCGCGGGCGATATTGCCCCGCATCGCAGCGACATGAGGAGCGATCTTCGGACGTTCCATGACGAGCGTTGCGTCCACATTGACGATGGCATAGTGTTCGCCTGCAAGAAGGCCGGCAACATGTTCAAGCAGCACAAGGCTCGAGATCCCTTTGAACCGGATATCGGTGTCGGGAAAATGATGCCCGATGTCGCCCAGCGCGGCGGCGCCGAGGAGCGCGTCTGCGATGGCGTGCACGAGCACATCGGCGTCTGAATGGCCGAGCAGTCCCTTCTCCGACGGAATGGTCACGCCGCCAAGCACCAGCGCGCGGTCCGCGGCGAAGCGGTGCACGTCGAAGCCCTGTCCTATGCGATCCATGGAAACTCCCAGCTACCGGATACGGAACCCGGTGAATACATGTGTCGGCTCGCTCCATTCCACGTCGACTGCGTGGACATGCGCCGAGCGCGGCCCGGTCTTTAAGTGAACAATGAATTCTTCGATCGCGCTTTTTTCGCCTTCAACTTCGGCGCTGACGGTGTCGTTATACTCGTTTTGGACGAAGCCCGATAGTCCGAGCGACTGCGCGTGTTTGCATGCAAACCAGCGGTATCCGACCCCCTGCACCAGTCCGCTTACGGAGATCATCGCGTGTGCTTCCATACGGTCAGTCCTCATCCCCGAGAACGCGTGCGCCCCACGGCATGTACTGTCCGATATCCTCGGCAAATTCGGACACGAGGATGCCTCCGATGATGAGGACGCCTCCGACCACTCCGATCCATCCCATGATCTCGTTCAACACGGCATAGGCGAGCACCGCTCCGATCACCGGTTCAACTGAAAAAATGATGACGGCGGCAGTGGGAGTCGTATCCTTCTGATACTTGTTTTGTATGTACGTTGTGGCGACAGTAGCCAGAAGCGCCAGGAAGACAAGGATGGCCGTCGATGTGATCGTGAAATGCACCCGCACTGTTTCAAACGGGAGAAAGAAGAAGCTTATGATCCCCGCGAACATGATCTGCACGAATCCCAGTTTAAGAAAATCCTCTTCTTTTGTGTACACGTCGAGAAACACGATATAAATCCCAAAGAGCACAGCCGCGATAAGGACAAGCACATCGCCGATCCTGATCCCGCTCTCGCTTCCGGGTTTCGTGAGCAGATAGAGGCCGAGCGTGACGACAACGATGCCCAGAAAGTTTCCGAGCTTCGGTTTTTTCTTGAGAAAAATAATTTGCGCCAACGGCGTAAAGATCACCATCATGCCGGTAATGAATCCCGCATTCGACGCGCTCGTCAAAAAAAGCCCGAGGTTCTGAAGCAGGAGCCCGATACCGACGAGCATCCCGAGGATCGCGCCCCTTTTCCACGTGGAGCGGGGTATATCGTGCAGCCGACTGGAAAAGAACAGCGCAAAGAATGCCGTTGCGAAAATGTACCTGACCGTGATGAATGCGAACGGGGAAAAATCTTTGAACCCGATCTTCGCAATCACAAACGTGCTTCCCCAGATGAATGTGGTACAGAATAAGTAGAGTTCCGCTTTTTTACGGGCAGTCATGCACACACGCTTTCAAATAATTATCCATCTGATAATCTAAAAATTTTTACCGAGAGATGAAACATCGAACGGGCAAATATCTCACGCGGCGGCATGGGCGGGGAATGTGCTCAGTGTGCAGGCGGTTGTTTCCGCGCGCGCACTACGGCACCGACGGCTCTGTATCCGAGCAGGCTTGCGATCGCGAGCGCGTAGAGAATCTGCGGCCGCGCGACGACCTTGACAAGCCAGAGGTAATGAACGGCTCCCCCTGCCGCCGCGACGTAGACGAGCCGGTGGAGCAGGTTCCACCGCTTGCCGCCCATGCGCGAGATCATTTTTTTTGTGGAAGTCAGCGCAAGAGGGATCAAGAGCACGAACGAGGCGACGCCGACGGTGATGAAAGGCCGCTTGGAAATATCCAGCAGTATGTCGTGCACATCAAAAAATTTATCGAACCAGAGATATGTCGTGAAGTGCAGCGTGCCGTAGAAAAAGGCAAACAACCCGAGCATTCGCCTGTACCGGGCAGCCTCAGTGATGCCGGTGAGGCGCCTGAACGGAGTGACAATCAGAGTGAGCACGATAAACCGCAGCGTCCAAATGCCGGTCTCTTTGGTGATATCGGAGAGCGGGTTGGCGCCGAGCGCGCCCTGTTGGAAATTCCAGGCCAGCAGGGCGAGCGGAGCCAGCGCGGCAATGAAGGCCGCGGCCTTAACGATCGTTCGCGGTATCACATGCATCGTCATTGTGCTGGTATTCCTCTTCGGGTCCGCGCCTGCGGTGAGACAGCCGGCGCTGACCGGCGTGTGGGCGGCATTAAAAATTTTTTCGCAGGTCCATGCCTGCATAGAGACTGCCGACGATGTCGCCATACCCATTGAACATAAGCGTCTTGCGTTTGAAGAATTCGCCGAGGCGGCGTTCCTTCGCCTGGCTCCATCGCGGATGATCGACATCGGGATTCACATTCGAATAAAATCCGTACTCATTCGGGGCGGACATGTTCCACGAGTTCTGTGGCTGGTAGTCGATGAATTTGATCGCCACGATAGACTTGATGCTCTTGAATCCATATTTCCATGGCACCACCAGACGGAGCGGAGCACCGTTCTGATTCGGCAGCGGTTTGCCGTAGAGGCCTGTGGCAAGAAGTGTGAGCGGATTCATCGCTTCATCCATGCGCAATCCCTCCACATACGGCCAGCGGAGCGTGCCCTCCTTCTGCCCCGGCATCTGATCGGGCGCGAAGAGCGTCACAAATTGAATGTACTTTGCTTTCGATGTCGGCTCTACTTTCGCGATCAGATTCGCAAGCGGAAATCCGAGCCACGGGATGACCATCGACCAGCCCTCGACGCATCGATGCCTGTAGATGCGGTCTTCCATGGATTGGCCCTTAAGAATATCACCCAGCGGATAGACGCCGGGCTTTTTGACCAACCCCTCGATCGACACGTTCCACGGCGACGGTTTCAACGTCGAGGCATACCGCGCCGGGTCGCTCTTGTCGGTGCCGAACTCATAAAAATTATTGTATGTGGACATGTCGTTGAACGAATTCGTATCTTCGGTCGTTGAATATTTGCCCGCATGAAGGGGCTTCCATGAATTCTTGTCCTGTGCCGGGAGCACCGATGTCCTATCCAGGAACGGGGCGGCAAGCACGCCTGCAGCGGCGAAGGCTGCCTGTTTCATGAACACGCGGCGGTTGCGATAATCGTTTTCGGAGGTGATATCGGACGATGTGATGCCGTACGACTCTGGCTTGTGCATGGCTCAATCCTGTTAAGTTGGCGACATACAGTACAACCTGAATCGTTGATGCGCCGTTCCATGCAGCGGACACTCCGCGCGGTTATTTTTTGCGGCGTTCCGTGCTATTCTTTGTACTCATGAAGAAGCCTGCCAGCCACGTGGCGAGAATAACGATCAAACCCAAGCCGAGAATGGATACATCGTTCATCCATGCGCCCCCGCCGGCGATAACGAGGCCTGCAGTGCGAACGTACTCGATCTGTTTGGTCATATACCCGTAGGTGTATTTTCCAAGGCGCGACTGTTTGAGCGGTTCGAGATCGGCGTATTTGATGACGTACATCGATATGAGCATCGACGGAATGAATGCGGTAATGATGCCCTTGAGCCACTCATGCTCCCATACGAAAAAGAGCGCCAGCAACGTACAGCCGATATCGACGCTCAACTTGAGCGGATGGATCTGATGGTAGAACAGTTTTTCATGATACAACATGCGCGATCCTCCGAAGTGGTGATCATAAATTTTCGAGCAGAAAATTTGTCATCAACGTGAACAAGTGGAGCCGGGTTCCGCCGCCTGTGATGCTGTGATTCTTGTCCGGGTAGAACATGGTTGAAAATTGTTTGTTGGCTCTCTGAAGCGCCTTCACAAGATTGACAGAATTTTGGAAATGCACATTATCGTCGCTTGTGCCGTGAATGAGCAAAAATTTTCCTTTGAGTTTATCGGCGATCGCCAGTGGCGAGCCATTCGTATATCCGGCTGCATTCTGCTCGGGAAGGTTCATGTAGCGTTCCGTATACGGCGCATCGTAATAGCGCCAACTGGTAACGGGGGCGACCGCGATGGCGGCCTTGAAATATTCCGCCCCATTCAATATGGTCATGCTGGATGTGTATCCGCCGTAGCTCCATCCCCAGATGCCGATCCTGCTCTTGTCCACATACGGCAGCGAGGCAAGATATTTAGCTCCCTCGATCTGATCGTTGACTTCCCACTTCCCCAGGTTCTGATACACATATTTCTTGAATGCTGCGCCATGGGCGGCAGTGCCCCGGTTGTCCAGCTTGAATATCAGATACCCCTTAGACGCCAGCATCGAATGCCAGAGATCGTTCGATCCTCCCCACTTATTGACCACCACCTGCGAACCCGGGCCGCCGTACGTGTAGACCAGCACGGGATAGCGTTTTGCCGGATCAAAATCATCCGGGACAAGCAGCGAGGCATTCAGTTCGAGGCTGTCGCTGGTGCGAATTGTGAAGAAACGCGTCCGGCCGAGCGCATACGTCTCGAGTGCGGGCGTAGGATTATTTTCCAGGACGGCCATTGCCGTTCCATGGACATCGAACAGAAGAGTCTTCGCGGGCCGGTCAGCAGTCGAGTAGGTGTCGATGAAATACCGGTGCCCGAGGGCGAAGTGCGCGTCGTGCGTGCCGTCTTCGGGAGTCAGCCTTTTTTTCCCCCTCCCATCGAGGCCGATGACGAAGATGTTGCGGTCGCACGCGGCTGTTTCGGATGACGAAAAGAACACGGTACCGTTGGCATCATCGACGCCGTACATTTTATCGACGTCCCATGCGCCGTGTGTAATCTGGCGGATGAGCGTGCCGTCCTTTTTAAATAGATACAGATGCAGATAGCCGTCGCGGTCCGAGCTCCAGAGAAAATCGCCGTTCTTCAGGAATGTCAGGTCGTTGCGCAGGTCAACCCATTGCTCGCTGTGTTCGGTAAGCACGGGTGTCGTATGGCCGGTGGCGGCATCGGCGTAGAGCAGTTCCAATGTATTTTGCTGGCGGTTCAAGCGCTGTATGGCAAGCACGGAGGGATCCCCCGCCCATTGCACGCGCGCGATATACTGATCGTCGTTGCTGCCGGTATCGATCCACACGGTCTTGCCCGTGGCAAGCGTCAGCACACCCACCTTCACAGAAGCGATCGGGTCGCCTGATTTGGGATAGCGCATGGGAATGAGTGTTTCATGCAGCGAGTCCCACTCGGTGAGCGTGTATTGCGGGATCCGCGTGATGTCGAACCGCCAATAGACGATCTGCGTGCCGGCGGCGGACCATTTCCATGCGTCGCTGAAACTGAGTTCTTCTTCATAGGCCCAGTCCGATTTGCCGTTCAGAATAACATCCGAGCCGTCGTGTGTCAGCTGAGTTTCAACGCCTGTCTTCAGGTCGATCGAAAAAATATTGTTCGCCCGCACAAATCCGAGCCGAGTTCCGTCCGGTGAAAATTTCTGGTTATACTGGGGAGCGTCCACATGCGTGAGTTGTTTCAGCGAATGCGCTGCGGTGTCGTAGAGGAAAAAATTTCCTGCAGGCGTCAGCCGGGACAGATAGCTGTTTTGGGGCGGCGCCGCAACGAAGAGGATCGAACGGCCGTCGGGAGACCATCGGTACGACGAGAACGACATCGGCACATCGGCATCGGCCGTATGCAGCGACGCAGCACTGACGAGGAGACGTTTCGAGCCCGAGCGGACAGCGTACATGAAAATGGACCGCGTGCGCGAAGCCGGGTCCATTTCGGTATAGGAAAAAATGGAATCGCCTTTCAGCCATTCGACGTCGCGGACGGATCGGGACGAAAATTTGTCCGATGACCAGATATCTTCGAGCGTCAGTGTTTTTTTTGAAGTCTGCGAGTGGGCTGCGGCGCCGAGGATGAGCGTAAACAGGAGAAAATATTTTTTCATGAAATAGTCCTTGTACGGAGACCTGAAAGAAAAAAAAGTGAACGGGAGTGCTGCAGTCGACGGCTCAAGGCGGGAAACGCGCATTGACACTGTCGGTGACAGTTATGAAAATACAGATTTGCCGGCTCAAATCAAACCGATCGGCCGTCGTTTGCGGAGGATCACACCGGGTCCGGCCGCCTGGCGCCAGACACGGAGAAGAGAGAGGATGTGTGCAAACAGCCGGGAGTGGAATGTCAACGGACGAGCAATAATTTTTTCGTTTCTGTAAATGCACCGGCCTGCAAACGATAGAAGTACATGCCGCTCGAAAAGCCCGATGCGTTCCATTGCCGTGAGTAATTGCCTGCGGATAATTCATCGGAGATGACGGATGCGACTTCCCTTCCCGTTACATCGAATATTTTGAGAGACACAAATGCTTTCGATGGAAGCCCGAATAAAATTGTTGTCAAGGGATTGAAGGGATTCGGATAATTCTGTTCAAGATAGGTACGATCTGGAATGAGTTCATTGACAGTCCCGGGCACACGGAGTTCGGACAACGGCCGGCTCCAGACTCCTCGGGCTGTCGCGATATAACACGTGGTTCCCACAATGGCAATGTCGTTGATCTGTAACGATGTCAATCCGGTATTCAAGGGATACCATTTGATCTCGTCGTTGTTTGGTGAGCAGAATACACCGTTTTGCGAAGTTCCCGCTAAAATTACATTCTTGACTGATAGCAGTGTCTGCACTTTGCCTAAGAGACCATCAGTGTCCGCAGAGCGCCATGTCACCCCGTGATCGGTGGAGCAGTATAAGCATCTGCCTGCGGTCCCATAGACGTTGTTGTCCGTTGAGGCGAAGACCGCATTGTCTGTCGATGCAAACATCGTAGCGTATGTGTACGCAGTCCATCCAGTTGTAACTCCCTTCCATGTTGCGCCCGTATCTGTCGAGAGAAAAAGATTGCCCCAGGGAGGCCCTTGAGGCGACGCAGCCCGGCGAAGATAGTAACTGATTCCATATCCCTGGCCAAGGAGATTGGGGCCGGACACACCTGCCATTGTTACTAAGTTTGTCAATCCTTTATTGATGGGTTTCCATGTTGCCCCCGTATCGGGCGAGAGAAAAACTCCCCAGGAATCTGTTGCCGCAACGAGGTTCGTACCGATCACGGCCAATGAAAACACATTGGGATTCGTTTTGTTCGTGCTCACCGCGATCCAGGTGTTGCTGCTATCCACAGAGCGGAAGATACCGCCGCCTGCCGTAGCGACAAAAAGAGCCGATCCGAAAGAGACAATGTCTCTAATGATTGTGCTCGTCAATCCGGTATTCATGGGAATCCATTGGCCGCCGCCATTGGTTGAGCGATAGATACCGTTGCCGGATGCACTCGCAAAGAGATTGTCCCCCACGGCAACAAGCTGGTCGACATTCGCAGATTGCAACCCTGTCGTACTCACCCAATTCATTCCGCTGTCTGATGAACTGTAGGTCCCGAAGATCGTACCGGCGTAGATGTTCGCCCCGGCGGCGGCAAGCGATGTGACAGTGATATTGGGCAGCCCTTTATTGGAGACCACCCAACTCGCCCCGCCATCCGTTGATCTCGCCACACCGCTCGTCGTTCCGACAAGGAGCGCCGAACCGGATGAAACGATAGCATAAGAATTCACGCTCGTTCGTCCCGCATCAACCAATGACCATTGTCTGCCGTTGTCGGTTGAACGGTAGAGACCATCCGATGCTAAACCGTAGAAATCAGTTCCAACTGATGCGACATAGCCGAAATTAAAATGGAAAAAACTGCTGGCTAAGCTCCAATGGTCACCATAGTCCGTCGACATGTACGCCCCATACCCCGCTGCCGTAAAGAGATTCGTTCCGGATGCCGCAAAACCCTCTATCTGAAGTGCTTTATTCCCTGCATGCGTTACCATTCCGGTATCCGATTCCATCCAGGTTATACCATTATCTGAAGAACGGAAGATTCCCCATATGGTACCGGCAAACAGGTACGGGCCGAGGCGGATAATGGACTTGGTTACATTTTGCGTCATGCCGGTATGGCTCGTGTTCCAATGTTCACCATAGTCCGTGGAGACAAAGACGCCCCAGTCGGTACCGAGATACAAATTGGAATCTGAAATCACAAGCGTGTATATCGTCAAATTCGTCAGACCGTTATTGATGCTTTTCCATGTACTGCCATGATCGCTGGATCGGAATACGCCCACGCCACTGACAGCCTCAAACACATCGGATCCGGAACTAGCCAAGGCCCCAAGCGTGCCACCGTAGGGACCGTTGGTCTGTGTCCATTGGGCCTGCAACGGCATCGTAATCATAACAAGACATGCCAATACTGTTTTTATCATGATATTATTTTTTATCCTTATCGTCAGATACTCCCAACATTTGTTGAAAATATGGATGGGAATAAACGCGAGTAGTCGGAGGTGGGCGCAACACAATGTTACAAAACCGCCGCTCTGAGAGGCTGTTTGGGGTGGTCGGCCGAACTGGGCAAGGGGAAACAGGCTAATTCAGCCTGTTTTGTGGACTCTACAAGATTCGAACTTGTGACCTCTTCCGTGTCAAGGAAGCGCTCTAAACCAACTGAGCTAAGAGTCCAAACGATGCTGTGATAGAATAATCGCTCACAGCATGTTAATGATACGAAAAAACGGACAACGATGCAAGAGGAATAATATGGCTGCGATTTTTTTTTCTTCAATGGCGGGATAGTGATGCGGCGGGATGCCGGCATCCCGGTTGTTACACCGGCGCGCCGTTGCCGTAGAGCGCATTTTGAATCGCCTCCAGCAGCCGTATGGCGGTGTATGGTTTGGGCAGGAAGCCCTGGACTGGTTCGTTGGCGAGCATGGAGCGGTCGATCTTTTCGGTGAGCCCCGTTGTCGTGATGATCTTCACGGACGGAGAGATCTTCCGTATCGCCCACACCGTTGTCGGCCCGTCCATGAACGGCATCATCATATCGGTCAGCACGAGGTCAATCGAATCGGCATGCTGCGCGAAGATCGCCAGCGCCTCGGTGCCGTCGGCTGCTGTGAGCACCGAATAATTGAACGACGTCAAAGTGGATTTGGTGATCTCGCGGATGGCGACCTCGTCGTCGACGACGAGGATGCATTCGCCCTTCCCCATGACCATGGGACCGGCCTGTTCGGGTTTCTGCATTTCGTCTTGCGGCGCGAAGGCGGGAAAGTACACTCTGAATGTCGTCCCCTTCCCGATCTCGGAGAAGACATTGATGAAGCCGCCATGGCTCTTGACGATGGCATGAACGGTGGACAGTCCGAGACCGGTTCCTTTGCCGATGTCCTTTGTTGTGTAGAAGGGATCGAAGATCTTTTCGATCACTTCGCGCGGCATGCCGACGCCCGTATCTGTCACAGTGAGCATCATATAACTTCCGGCGTTGACATCCGGGAGCGTGCGGGCGAAATTCTCATCGACCTGCGTATTGGCCGCGCTGATCGTCAGCATTCCTCCGTTGGGCATCGCATCGCGGGCGTTAATGCAGAGATTCATGAGGACTTGATGCAGCTGCGTGATGTCTCCCACGAACTTCCAGATATTCTCTTGGACGTCGGCCAACACATGGATCTTTTTGCCGATCGTTTCTTTGAGTATCGATTGCACATCGAGCACAAGAAGGTGCGGATCGATGACTGTCTGTTCGCCCCCCATGCCGCGGGCAAAGACGAGGATCTGTTTGACCATCTCGCCGCCGCGCATCGCGCTCGTTTCGAGGGTGGTTAAGATGCGGAGCATTTTTTCGTCAGCAGTGCGCCCCTTCAGTATCTGGATGGACATGAGAATGGGCGCGAGCACATTGTTAAGGTCGTGGGCAATGCCCCCTGCCAGCGTTCCGAGACTCTCCATGCGCTGCGCGCGGAGGAACTGCGCCTCCAGAACTTTTTTCTCCGTGATATCGGTATTGACGATGAGAATCGATTTTGGTATGCCGCGCTTATCGCGGACGAGCGTCCACCGGCTCTGAACTGTCAGTTCCTGATCGGATTTTGTCCGCTGCCTGATCTCCCCGGTCCATTGGTCCGCGGCGAGTGTTGACGACAGCACGTCGTTGTTCTTGATGCTCTTCGAGGGATGGTAGAGCAGCGTCGTGGTGTTCGAACCGATCGCTTCTTCCTGCGTCCAGCCATACATCCGTTCGGCGCCCTTGTTCCAAAAAATGATATAATTATCGAGGTCGCAGACAATGATGGCGTCGTTGGCGATATCGAGCAGCGAGGCCTGTTCCCGAATGAGCTCTTCGGCATTGCGGCGGTCGGTGATATCCTCTTTCACTGCGAGGATATGCGTGATATTCCTGTCGCCATCGAGCACCGGCGAGATGACATTCGATTCCCAGAATAGTTCGCCGTTCTTTTTCTTGTTCAGGATTTCGCCATGCCATTCCATGCCGGCATTGATGGTGCGCCAGAGGTCCCTGTACGTCTCAACGGGCGTGAGACCGGACTTGATGATGCGGGGATTCTGGCCGACGAGCTCGTCGAAAGAGTAGCCCGTAATTTCCGTGTATTTGTTATTGACATATGTGATGACGGCCTCGGCGTCGGTGATGACCACCGATGCCGGGCTCTGCTCCATCGCCCGCGAGAGCGTGCGGAGATGTTCTTCGGTGTTGCGGTGCCCGGTCTCGTCGTGCAATGTCAGGACCGCGCCGCGGATAAGGCCGTTCTCGTTGCGGATCGGCTGGGAAGTGCTGAGCACATATTTTATCGTACCGTCGGTGCATACCAACTGTGAATGAACGGAATTTTCGCCGCCGGTGATGGTCCCCGTCTCTGTCGAAAAAAAAAGACCGCTGTCGGTTGTGCGGCGTTCGGAGCGCAGGACAATGATGTCCGATAATTTTTTTTCGCACGCTGTCGCCTCGGTCCACCCCGTCAACGACTCGGCTCCGCTGTTCATGAATTTTACAACCCCATACTCATCCGTTGCAATGACCGCATCGTCGACACAGCGCAGAATCGCCGAGAGCCAGCGTTGGCTTTCGTATAGTTTTTTTTCGGTTGCGTGTTTGTAGAGTGCCAGTTCGATGGCAATGCGGAGTTCGCCCTCCTGAAATGGTTTCAGGACAAATCCGAACGGTCCCGTGATCTTTGCGCGTTCAAGCGTTGAGATGTCCAGATTGGCAGTAAGGTACACCACCGGCAGGTCATGGCGGCCGCGGATCTGCTGCGCCGTTTCAACGCCGTCCATCGGCCCCCGCAGTCCGATATCCATCAGCACAAGATCCGGTGTGTCGTCGGCCACCGACATCAAGGCGTCTTGTCCGGTGCATGCGATTGCGGTGACATCATAGTCGAGTCTGATGAGCGTTCGCCGGATATCCAACGCCACAAGACTTTCATCTTCCACAATCAATATTTTTTGACGGCTCATATACGATCCCTGTGGCACTCTTCATTGACGATCGCACCATCCAGGGTTCAGGAGCGGCGCGGAGCCAAAGAAATTTTCCGGTTTGCTAGGGAAAAAAGGGTACATTATCAACACTGGCGCATGTGGCAAAGACGCTTTACGTAACTCGCGGCGCGTGGGGGTTACCATCTCGCCCTCGTAGTGCGCCAATGTAACGTCCGCAGGTTACTTCTTAAAAAAAATACTTCGGCGCAGTCGAACGGACTGTGCTCTCTACTTTTGTATTGTGCAATAATAGCGTCACATAATCAAGGCGAAGAAAAAAATTTACCCACGATTTTCACATATTAAACAATGAATATCCAACGCGTTCATTACTGCACGAAGCACGATTCCAGCATGGGACCGGTCGTTTATTGGATGAGCCGGGACCAGAGAATGTACGATAATTGGGCGCTCTGTCTTGCTCAATCACAGGCATTGGAGAAGAACGTTCCGTTGTTCGTCGTCTTTTGTCTCATGCCCCGCTTTCTCGATGCCACACATCATCATTATCACTTTATGCTAAAGGGACTCCGGGAAGTGGAGCTCAGTTTGAAGACAAAAAACATTCCCTTCGTTCTTCTCCTGGGCAATGCACTCGATACGCTCCCTGCGTTCCTGGAGAAGCATGGTGCGGGAACACTCATCACGGATTTCACTCCGCTGCGTCACAGCCGCGCAGAGCGATCGCTGCTTTGCCAGCGGTTGCGCATTCAGGTGATCGAAGTGGACGCGCATAACGTTGTGCCCGTGCGCATAGCATCGTCCAAATTGGAGTATGGAGCATACACGATCCGGCCGAAACTGCAGCGGCTGCTTCCCGAATTTCTTGAAGAATTTCCTGCGATTGTAAAGCATCCTTATCTCTGTGCCGGGCCCATGCCCGAGGTGCAGTGGGAACATGCTGTCTCCACGCTCAGGGCGGCAGCGCGATCGGGAGGCACTGCCGCATGCGAAAGCGGCGAGGCGGCGGCCCGTGCGGTGCTGAAGGATTTTATCGCCAACAAGCTCGCCGGATACGGCGCGCACCGCAATGATCCGACGCTCGATGCACAGTCCCGCTTGTCGCCATACCTCCATTTCGGCCACATCGCCGCGCAGCGAATCGCGCTCGATGTGCAGTCGCAGGCAGAGGCCGCACCGGCAGCGGAATACCTGGAAGAGCTGATCGTGCGCAGAGAACTCTCCGATAATTTTTGCCTCTATAATGAGCACTACGATACGTTCGACGGATTTCCGGCATGGGCGCGGCAGTCGCTCAACGAACACAGGAAGGATGCACGCACGCATCTCTACACACTTGAACAATTTGAAAGCGCCGGGACGCACGACCTACTGTGGAATGCCGCACAGTGCGAGCTCTTGGCCACAGGGCGCATGCACGGATATATGCGCATGTATTGGGCGAAAAAAATTTTAGAATGGTCGGCGTCGCCCGAGGAGGCGATGACGATCGCTGTGTATCTCAACGATACATACGAACTTGACGGGAGAGATCCAAACGGCTATGCGGGAATTGCCTGGAGCATTGGAGGTGTTCACGACCGGGCATGGTTTGACCGGCCTGTGTTTGGAAAAATTCGGTACATGAATGCGAATGGCTGCGCGCGAAAATTCGACGTGAATGCATATTGCGCCAAATTCAGCCGCGGCGCGTAGACACGCACTGCCATGCGTCGCTACGAAATGCATTCCTCGAAGACGGAGAGGAAGACGTCCATTTCCTGTTTCCCCGCGATGAGCGGAGGAAGCAGTCTCACGACCGTTGTGGCCGTTGCGTTGACCAGCACACCCTTCATGAGGATCTTCTCGACGATCGGTGCGCTTTCGGATGTCATGTCGATGCCGATCATGTACCCGGAACCGCGGACCTCGCGTATCACCGGATATTTGAGTTTGAGTTCCCCGAGCCGGGCGAAGAGATACGCGGCATTCTCCCGCAGTGTTTCCATGAACGCAGGCGCGAGCACGATATTCACGAGCGCAGTGCCCGCGGCGCATGCCACGGGATTTCCGCCGAAGGTAGTGCCATGCATGCCAGGCGCCCAGACATCGGCAAGCGCCGAGGTGCCGAGGATGCCGCCGAGTGGAAGGCCGCCGCCGACCGGCTTCGCAAATGTCACGAGGTCCGGATGCAGTCCGAAGTGCTCGAATGCAAACATCGTTCCTGTGCGCCCGATGCCCGATTGAATTTCATCGGCCACAAGCAGGAATCCGTATTTTTTTTGGAGCGAGCCGAGCGTCGCCGCAAATTCGGACGTCAGGGGAACAACGCCGCCTTCTCCCTGTATCGATTCGAAGAAGACCGCCGCCGTCGTCTTCGAAATTTTCGCTTCAAGGTCCGCGCAATTGTTGAAGTCGATCACGCCGA
Organism: uncultured Ignavibacteriota bacterium; assembly: GCA_903884005.1. Lineage (GTDB taxonomy): Bacteria > Bacteroidota > Ignavibacteria > UBA10030 > UBA8401 > CAISDA01. The sequence continues at coordinate 120,089 of CAISDA010000006.1, forward strand.
ATTCATCCAGGAACGGTTCGTAGCCATCGCGGTAACTTTTCTTGTCCATGAGGCTCAATGCACCCATGGTGCGTCCGCTGAAGCCGTTGGACATGCCGAAGATCCCGTGACGGTGTTCCGCTCGGCTCCATTTTCGCACGAGCTTGATCGCTCCTTCAATCGCTTCGGTGCCGCTGTTGCAGAAGAACACTTTTTGGAATCCTGAGTGCTTCAGCAATTGTGCGGCGAGTGTCATCTGCGGCTCCTGCAGAAACAAATTCGAGAGATGCGTATACTTGCGCACCTGCGTTTCGATCGCGGCGATGACATCAGGATGCGCATAGCCAAGGGCGTTGACGGCGAGTCCCGAAAACATATCGAGATATTTTTTTCCGTCTTTCGTGAAGAGATAGCAGCCTTCGCCGCGTTCAACTTCGAGCGGGAGGCGTTTATACGTATGGAAAAACAGCGCGTTGTCCTGTTCAGTCGTTGTCATTCAATTCTTTTCGTTGTTGAAGGGAAGAAAATAATGTGTGGAAAAACCGCACCTTGCCCTGCAGGTCATCGGGAGTCCCCTCGTTGAGGATGATGAAATCGGCGTGGCGCTTGAGTTCTTCGTTCGGCATCTGATGCATCATTCGGCGCAGAACCTCGTCTCTGGCGGAGCCGTCGCGCTTCATGGTCCGTTCGACGCGCACTTCGTCGGCGGCAATCACCACGAAAACATAATCGAGCACTTCGTCGAGTCCCGATTCGAATACGAGCGCCGCCTCCACGAGCGCGTACGGCGCCGTGACCGATTCGCGCCACCGGTCGATCGCTTCGAAGACGAGCGGATGGAGGATCTCGTTGAGTTCCTGGAGCAGTTCCGGATCTCCGAACACCTTCGATGCGACAAACGGCCTGTTCAGCGGACCCGCATCGGTATAGGCGCCATCGCCCAAAAGCGCGGTTATTTTCTCGCGGGCTGAAGGATCGGTATCGGCGATGATTTTGGCGCTCTCATCGGCGGAGAACACGGCAGCGCCGAGCGATGCGAACATGTCGCACACAACCGATTTACCGCTGCCGATGCCGCCTGTACAACCTATGAGGACCATGTGATGACTGTGCTCTCAAGTAACGAATAGAAACATGCGCCGGTTCATGCACGCTACATAAGAATGTCTTACGTATGCCGGTGTTATTTTGCGTACGAGACAGACCGCGTTTCGCGGATCACCACGACCTTGATCTGGCCGGGATATTCCATTTCCTGCTGAATTTTTCGGGCGATATCGTGCGCGAGCTGATCGGCCCCCGCATCGTCCACTTTATCGTGTTCCACGATCACGCGCACTTCCCTGCCTGCCTGGATCGCGTACGTCTTTTCGACGCCATGGAAGGATTTCGCCATCTCTTCGAGCTTCTCGAGACGCTTCACGTATCCTTCCACGGATTCACGACGTGCGCCCGGGCGCGCGCCGCTGATGGCATCGGCCGCCTGGACCAGAGCCGCGATCGGGTGTTCCATCGGGATGTCTTCATGATGCGAGCCGATGGCATTGATCACGATGGGATGTTCGGCGTATTTTTTCGCCAATTCGAAACCGAGTATCGCATGCGGGCCTTCGATGCTCCGGTCGACCGTCTTGCCGATATCGTGGAGAAGACCTGCGCGCTTGGCGAGGTTGATATCGATGCCCAGTTCCGCCGCCATGATGCCGCAGAGGTACGACACTTCGATGCTGTGCTGGAGCAGGTTCTGGCCGTAACTCGACCGGTATTTCATGCGGCCAAGATGCCGCACGATCTCGGCGTGGCCGCCGGGAAGGCCGACCTCGAGCAGGGCGTTCTCGCCGATGCGGATGGTTTCCTCTTCCAGTTCTTTCCTGACCTTTTCCACGACTTCCTCGATGCGCGCCGGATGAATGCGTCCGTCGGCGATCAACCGTTCGAGAGACACGCGAGCAACTTCGCGCCTAAAGGCGTCGAATCCGGATAGGATCACCGCTTCCGGCGTATCGTCCACGATCACATCGACGCCGGTTGCCGCCTCGAACGCGCGGATATTCCGTCCTTCGCGGCCGATGATGCGCCCCTTCATTTCGTCGCTCTGAATATTCAGGACGCTGACGGTCGTTTCTACGGCATGGTCGGCGGCGGTGCGCTGGATCGCCTGAACGATGATCTTCTGCGCCTCCTTCTTCGCCTCCTCGCGTGCCTTGTCGCGAATGTCCTTGAGCATCTGTGCCGATTCGGTCTTCACGGAATCCGTCAGGTTGTCCAACAGGTGCCGCCGCGCTTCATCGCGCGACATTCCCGATGCGCGCTCGAGGCGCACGTTCTCGTCGGCGATCATTTTTTCCAAATCGACATGCTTCACGTCGAGCAGCTTTGCGAGATCCTCGTTCTTTTTCTGCAGCTGCGTCACTTCGCGTTCTTTTTTATTGAGCAGTTCTACTTTCCGGTCGATATTCTCTTCGCGTCCGTGGAGTTGTTTTTCGTATGCCTGCAGTTTGGTCCGTTTCTGATTGACATCGTTGTCGTATTCCTGTTTCTTCTTGTACCACTCGTCCTTCACTTCAAGCAGTTTCTCGCGCGTCGTGGCGGCGGCGTCCCGCTCCGCATCGGCGATGATCTTCTTCGCGCGTTCGTCGGCACTGTTGACTTTGTTTTGCCCGAGACGGGTGGCAAAATACCATCCCCCGAGAAACGCCAACACCGCCACGAACGCATCGATGATAATTATAAGATAAATGTCCATACACGCTCCATAGTCGTTTCAGTGATATTGCGCGATTGTTACTACACTCTCACACCGGAGCGGCGGTATTCCCATGGGCCGCACCGGTTTAAAAATAAAAAAAAATCCGCACGGCAGCCATAGTCAAGTGTAATGAAAGAACCCTTTCGGTTACACGTTGGGTGTTCGCCACATCATTTCTTGCTTCCACTGTTTGCTATCCCCTGCGGTGAAGCGGGGGAAACCCGAAGGTGTTTCGCGCTTCCGGCACGAGGCCGGATGAGGCCTGCAATACGACGATGTTGAGTCGAACTCCCTTCCATAAAGTGTTGGTTCTTTATTGTTGTTGACTATGACTGAGGATGCGGATTGTTACAACAGACATACACTCTCTCACATCTTCCAAACACAAACAAATTATTCGCCGGCATGAATGGTCGTGTCCAGGTAGTTGACAAGTTTTGTCACTTCCGTTTCAAGGGCAGCCATTTGTTGCTGATTCTTGTCCGTTTCCTTCAGCAATTCTTCGGTGATATTCAAGGCCGCAAGAACAGAGATCGTCAAAGGCGGCTGTTCAGGGATCTTCGTGTGGATGGATGTCAGCATATCATCCACGTACGCGGCCACCTTTTTTGTAAATTCTTCGCTTTCGCCCCGGAGCGGATACTCCGACCCGAAAATTTTTACTTTAACGCTTTTTCTGTCCATTGAACGTTGCCATGTGTTTGTAGAAACAAAGAGTCCGTTGAGTTCCGCATCAGGACCATGTTGCCTTTCTCACGATGCCGATAAATGGGCGTCGATTTTCGAAAGTGCATTTTTGATTTTTTGCTGCAACAGCACACGCTCGTCCGGCCCGATCACGGCAGGACATTGCACCGGGGCGTGCGGAGATGTTTCGAGTGATTCGACCAGCGATTTCAAGTGCTCCACTTCCGCTCCCTGTGCGGCGAGCATATCGGCCTTGTGGCGCACCTCTTGTTCCAACGCCGCAACCCTCTCCACGAGACGCTGTTTTTCTTCGCGCAGCGATGTCATCACCGAAGCCGCTGTGCGCACCTTCTCCCACACCGGCTCAAGTGCCGAGGTATACGGGTTGATCTGTTGTTCGGTAGACTCTGATTCTAAGTGCATGAGAAGATTATTCCGGTTTTACCGCATCTCCACCGTGCGCAAGACCGCCCGGTGATTTTTTGTGACTGCCGCAATGACGGCATTCATTGCATTTTCTATTTCACCCTCGGTCAGCGTTCGCTCGGCCGATGCGAATCGAAGCGAGTATGCAACGCTCTTCATGCCATCGCCGACCGACTTTCCTTCAAACAAATCGAACAACTCAACAGACCGTAACAGCATGCCTCCGCTTTCGCGAATTGTTTCTTCAATTGAAGCGGACGGTACTCCTTTTTCCACTATGAATGCTGCATCCCGTTCAACAACAGGATACTTTAAGACATGGACATATTGCTTGAAGGTACGTTCAGTTTCTTCGAGCGCTTCAAGCGAAAGCTCGGCAATGAAAACAGCCGTTTCGATCTTGAGTTTTTTGCAGACCTCCGGATGGACCCGGCCAAAATACCCCGCATAAACTCCATTTATTTCAATACCAATTCTTTGGTCAGTTAAAGGATGTTGTGCATCATAGTAAATAAATCGATATTTGTCAAGAGCAATTTTATTTAAGAGTGATGTGACGACTCCCTTCATGTCGAATATGTCCACCGCTCGTTCGGATCCGGTCCAGGATTTGGGCGCCGCCATCCCGGTCAAACAGATCCCGGTGAGTTCCCGTTCAGTGAATCCGGCGATCGGACCGCCGGTATCGCCCGCATCGGCAACAGTGAATCCTCTTCCCATTTCAAAGATGCGCATGCTTTCGGTGCCGTAGTTGCTGTTATGGACCACCGTTTGCAGCAGCGAGACGCTCAGATTCGGACGCATGACCGACTGTTCTTTGCTGATCGGATTCATGAGTTTCACCAATGTGTCGGAGAAGATGGATGCCGTCGCTTCGTCGAGCAGACTGTTCGACACGATCTCATTGAATCCGCTGGCGACGAGCCATTCCCTCACATGGTCAGACACCGCCGCGCTGACGCGTTTGTTCGAAAAATCTATTTCACTCACCATCTTGTCGTCGATGTTCGTGAAGCCGTGCAGCCGTGCAGCCTCTTCCGCCATATCGATCTCCTGGTCGATATCGGGACGAAACGTCGGGATAATGCAATCCAACTCTCCGGGGGCGGTCTCTTCAACCTCGATGCCGATCGAGGTGAAATATCCGATCATATCGGCCGCAGGAATTTCGGTGCCCAGAATGCGGTTGACCCGGGAAGAGCGGACATGGACCGATTTTTTTTCGATGGGCACCGGGTACACGTCTATGACGCCGGCACAGACGGTGCCTCCGGCCATTTCGGTGATCAGCGACGTGGCCCGATTGAGAGCGTCGAGTGTTGCCGAGGGATCGATGCCGCGCTCGAAACGGTACGATGCATCGGTGCTTAACCCCAGGTGCTTCGATGTCTTGCGTATGCTGACCGGATTGAAGTATGCGCTTTCAAGCAGCACCGATGTGGTCGACGCTGTGATCTCGGTATTTTCACCACCCATGACGCCGGCAACCGCCACCGCCCTGTCTGCGTCGCAGATCATGAGTGCGTTGCCGGGGAGCGTGCGTTCTTTCCCATCCAATGTCACAAATTTTTCGTTCGCCGCGGCGGTCTTCACAACGATCGCTTTTCCGGCAAGTGTGTCGAAATCGAACGCATGAAGGGGTTGATTGTATTCGAGCATAACAAAATTCGTGGCGTCCACAACGGCATTGATAGGACGGACACCGGCGACGGTCAGGTATTTTTGCATCCACGCCGGCGACGGGCCGTTCGAGATATTCCGAATGACGCGGGCGGCGTAACGGGGACAATCGACTCTGTTTTCGATGCGCACCGAAGCTGCCGCCGCAACATCGTCGCCGATTGTTTCGGTAACAACGGACACTGGAAGCTTCAACGGGACGCCGAAGGCCGAGGCCACCTCACGGGCGATGCCGATGTGGCCCAGGCAGTCGGGACGGTTCGGCGTGACGCCGATCTCGAACGCGACATCATCCATGCCCAAATACTCTGCAAGCGGCTGTCCGATCCTGGCATCGGCATCGAGCACCATGATGCCGGCGGCGTTTTCGCTCAGGCCCAACTCGGATTCCGCGCAGATCATGCCGTTGGATTCTTCGCCCCGGATTTTCGCCTTGGCAATGGTGAACGGTTTTCCCTCGGGATCGTGCATGTTGCTCGGTATGAGTGCGCCCACGAGCGCAACCGGCACTCGTTGTCCGGCCTCGACATTGGGAGCCCCGCAGACAACGCGGATCGTTTCCGTTGCGGATATCTGCACGTCGCAGAGCGACAATTTATCGGCCTTCGGATGCTTTGTCACACTGGTGACGGACCCGACCACGAACTTGTCGAATTTTCCGCCGAGGTCTTCAATGCTCTCGACTTCGAGTCCGGCCGACGTTAATTTTTGCGCGATCGCGTCCGGAGCAGCATCGACGTCGACATATGTTCGCAACCACTGTAATGAAATACGCATTGTGTGCTATTTATATTTTTATAATAACTCGGCGTGCACCAAAATCATTGTCATCCTGAGCGAAGCGAAGGATCTACAACAGTGATTGATACATGCATCAATAAATTCATGTTCCCCGGTGCGGATGTTTATTAGATTCTTCGGTCGCTCGAGCTCCCTAATAATGACAGGGACGATAGAGTACGCTGAGCAGCGACATATTTATTAAAATTGCCGTAAAAACCGGACATCGTTTTCGAACAATAGACGGATGTCGTTGATGCCGTGGCGCAGGAGCGCGGTGCGGTCGACGCCCATGCCGAAGGCATAGCCGGTGAACTCTTCGGGATCGATGCCGACGTTCCGGAACACATTCGGATGGACCATGCCTGCGCCGAGCACTTCAAGCCATCCGCTTTGTTTGCAGATGCGGCACCCTTTGCCCTTGCAGAGGAAGCAGCTGATATCCATTTCGAGGCTCGGTTCGGTGAACGGGAAATAGCTCGGCCGAAATTTGTATTTGATATCGTTGCCGTAAAATTGTTTTGCGAACGCGACGAGCGTCCCTTTGAGTTCGCTGAAGCTCACATGTTTGTCGACAAAGAGCCCTTCCACCTGGTGGAATGTGCAGTAGCTTCGCGCACTGATGGCTTCGTTGCGATAGACACGCCCGGGCATGATCGTCCGGATGGGCGGCTGCTGTTTCTTCATCGTCCGGATCTGCACCGGGGATGTATGCGTGCGGAGCAGCACATCCTTCGACACGAAAAACGTATCCTGCATGTCGCGGGCAGGATGATTCGGGTGGAAGTTGAGCGCCTCAAAATTGTGATAGTCGTCTTCGATCTCGGGCCCGTTGGCGATATCGAATCCCATGGCGACAAAAATGGATTTGATCTCGTTGAGCGTCTGCGTCACCGGATGCAGGGAGCCTGCGGGGAGCGTGCGTCCGGGCAGCGTCAGGTCGACTTGCGATGGTGCCGCGGCTGCGGCGCTTTCAACGCGCGCGGCTGCCTCGGCGAAGATGCCTTCGGCGTAGTGTTTCAGCTCGTTGAGTTTTTTTCCGAAGACGGGCTTATCGGGGCCCGGCAGCGATTTCATCGCTTCGAAGAGCGAGGCGACCTTGCCGTTGCGCGAGAGGAACGTGATGCGGAACGCTTCGGCATCGGCCTGGGTGGCAACGGCAGCAACAGCCCCCGCGAGTTCTTCGCGGAGCACGTAGATTGCCGTGTGGAGTGATTGAGCGGTTATCTGTGCCATAAAGGAGGAAGACGGATGCCGCCCGCATGCGAACGGCTCCGCCCAAACAATCGTGTCTGGAAAATTAAAAAAGCTCTCCACCGCTTTTGTTAAAATTCGGATGGAGAGCTTTTTGTGAGAACTCAGTTACGCTTTTACAAACCTGATGATTTCAGCAAAAGCATCCGGATTATGAACGGCAAGTTCTGCGAGCACCTTGCGGTTGATCGATATCTGCTTCTTGATGAGGCCGTCGATCAAGCGCGAGTATGTCAGCCCGTGCAAGCGAGCTGCAGCGTTGATACGGGTAATCCACAGTTGACGGAATGTACGCTTCTTGGCTTTGCGATCGCGATAGGCGTATTGATACCCTTTGTCGACCGCGTGCTTGACAACTGTCAGCACTTTACTTCTCGCACCCCAATAACCTTTCGCTTCTGCGATAATACGCTTGCGACGGCGATGGGAGGCAACTTTGTTTTGCGAACGTGGCATAGTTGCTCTTGGCTCCTATAATAAAAAAAATGGAACGGTGATTTAAATAGTTAGGCTAACAGCATCAAGCGGATATTCTTCTCTTCCACGACCGACACGAGTGTCGAATGGCGCAGATGACGTTTCCGCTTCGTGCTTTTGCTCGTCAAGATATGGCTGCGGTTCATTTTCCGCCGTTTGATCTTGCCCGTGCCTGTGACACCGAACGTCTTGCAAGCGCCGCGGTGTGATTTCATCTTCGGCATACTGTTCCTTTGTGCTTATGGTGTTTGTTTAACTGCTGAAGGTTTTTTATCTCCGGCTCCGTCTGCCGGCTTTATTTTTACGGCTTTGTCGGGGACAAGCAACACGATCATGTTGCGTCCCTCCATGTGGATCGGCTGGTCGATCTTTGCAACATTGGCAAGCCGTTCCACAAATTTTATCAATAATGTCTCGCCCAGTTCCTTGTAGGCGATCTCGCGTCCCTTAAAGATCACCGTCGCCTTGACCTTGTCGCCTTCGTCAATGAACGTGAGGGCATGCTTGGTCTTGAATTCAAAATCGTGGCTGTCCGTATTCGGATGGAACCGCAGTTCCTTCACTTGCGAGACGTGCTGGTGCTTCTTTTGCAGCTTTTCTTTTTTCGCAAGCTCGTACTTAAACTTGCCGAAGTCCATGATCTTGCAGACAGGCGGCACTGCATTCGGCACAACCTCGATGAGGTCCTTTTCTTTCGCTTGTGCGAGCGCGATCGCTTCGCGCGGCGACATTACTCCGATTTGTTGACCGCCGTCGTCAATCACACGGATCATGTCAACTCGAATTTCGTCATTCAGACGGGGACGTTTTGCTTTAATGCGCGTATCTCCTATACAGTGAGTTGGTGAACAGAGTTTTCGTGCTGAATCTGTTTGATGAATTCTTCGAGCGCCATGGCGCCCGAGTCGCCGTGCTTATGCCTGCGTATGGCCACCGTGCCGGCTTCTTTTTCCTTCTCGCCGACGACGAGCATGTACGGCACTTTCTTCATTTCGTGTTCGCGGATCTTGTATCCGACCTTTTCGCTGCGGTCGTCGAGCTCCGCGCGGATGCCTGATGAGGTCAGCGTATCGAAAACTGTTTTCGCGTATTCCGCGTGCGCGCTTGCGATCGGCAGCACGACGGCCTGCACGGGCGCCAGCCAGACGGGAAATTCTCCGGCGAAGTGTTCGATCAAGAGTCCGATGAAGCGCTCCATCGAGCCGAACGGCGCCCGGTGTATGATCACGGGACGGTGCTTCAGTCCGTCGGAGCCTGTATATTCGAGGTCGAACCGTTCGGGCATCACATAATCCACCTGGACCGTTCCCAGCTGCCACGAGCGGCCGATGGCGTCCTTTACGATGAAGTCGATCTTCGGGCCGTAGAACGAGGCCTCGCCGATGCCGATGAAATAATTGAGGCCCATCTCATCCGCGACTTCCTTGATCTCGCGCTGCGCCTGGTCCCAAAATTCTGTGTTGCCGCCGTATTTTTCGGCGTTCGTATCGTCGCGGTACGAGAGGCGCGTCTTGACCTCCATGCCGAACGTGGTGAACACGAGCTGCGTGAGTTCGACCGTGTTGCGGATTTCCTGCTTCAACTGGTCGTGCGCGCAGTAGATGTGCGCGTCGTCCTGCGTGAATCCGCGCACGCGCGTAAGTCCGTTCAACTCGCCCGACTGCTCGTATCTGTATACCGTGCCGAATTCGGCCAGGCGCACCGGCAGGTCGCGGTAGGAGCGCGGCTTCGAGCTGTAGATCTGGTGATGGTGCGGGCAGTTCATCGGCTTGAGCAGAAACTGCTCCCCGTCTTCCATCGTGATCGGCGCGAACTGCGATTCCTTGTAGTACGGGTAGTGCCCGGACGTTCTGTACAGATTCAAATTGGCGATGTGCGGCGTCACAACGGACTGGTAGCCGCGCTTGCGCTGTTCGGCGCGCAGAAAATTTTCGAGCTGTTCGCGGATCACGGTTCCCTTCGGGAGCCAGATCGGAAGTCCGCCGCCGATCGCCGGCGAGAGCAGGAACAATTCCAGTTCCTGTCCGAGCTTGCGATGGTCTCTGCGCTTGGCCTCTTCGATGCGGAAGAGATGGTCGTCGAGTTCCTGCTTTGTCGGGAACGTGATGCCGTAGATCCGCTGCAGCATCTTGTTCTTTTCCGATCCGCGCCAGTAGGCGCCGGCGATGCTCATCAATTTGATGAACTTGATCTTTCCCGTGGACGGCAGATGCGGCCCGGCGCACAGGTCTGTGAACGTGCCGTGATGGTACATGCTGATCTGCCGGCCCTTGAACTCGTCCAGCAATTCCAGTTTGTACGGATCGTTCTTCGTCTTGAAATAGTCGACAGCCTCTTCCCACTTCACTTCGCTGCGTTCATACGGCACGTCGCGTTTCGTACTCTCAACCATCTTCGTTTCGATGGCCTGCAGGTCGGCCTGCGTGAGCGAGTGATCGCCCATATCCAGATCGTAGTAAAAGCCGTTTTCGATGGACGGGCCGATACCGAATTTTGTTCCCGGAAACAGCGTTTCGATCGCTTCGGCCATCAAGTGGGCGGAACTGTGCCAGTAGGTGTCCTTGCCTTCGGGATCGTTCCATGTAAAAATTTTAATTGCTGCGTCGCTCGTGACAGGACGCTGCAGATCCCACACTTCGCCGTTCACGGAGAACGAGAGGGCATTTTTTGCCAGACCGCGGCTGATGCTCTCGGCGATCTGCATGCCGGTCGTGCCTTGTTCGAAAGGTTTGCTGCTGCCGTCCGGAAAAATAATTGTTATACTAGACATTCGCTCATTCGATAAAAATAAAAAATCGGAGCAAAGAAACTCCGACGGGGCCGCCAAGTGTCATGAATATTACAGTATACACATAATTGCGCTCTTATGCAATATTTTTGTAAGTTTTCGATGAAATCGCGCCCCTCGCGCAACTACCGCACGGTGCGGAGCATGGAAACGATATCGGATTCGACCACTTCGCGGGGTTGTTCGACGATGCGTCCGATCTCCTTCTTCCCCGCATAGACGATCAACGTGGGAACATTGATGATCGCATATGCCGCCTGCGCGTCGTCGTCGCATTTTTTCATCCGGTCCACGCCGTAGAGTTCGATCCGGTCGCTAGAAACATTGAGCGCATCGAACACCTTGAACATTTTCGGCACTTCCGCCTTCGAATCCGAGCACCACGTGCCGATAAACAGCACGAACCGCAGCTCGGATGACCGGCCGGCCAGGAATTTCAGAGGGATCGTTTCCGGCGTATACCGGTCGTATCCCGTGTGAAACCACTTAAACGACGAATCCTTCTCGAGCACGGTGCGCGAGAACCGGCCGATCAGCACTTTTGTTCCGGTGATTTCGGTCTCAGTCCGATAAGCGTCGTGCACTGAAGAGCATGAAACGACCGTCATTGCGGCCATGGCTATACTCACAATAAGTTTCATTCTGCCTGTTCTCCGACCGTGATACACAGTGCGCGTCACTTGCCGCCGTTGTTATAGACGCGGACATCCTTTCCCCACATCAATTTTGCCCGGAGCACATCGTAATAGCTTCTGTCTTTCGGCTTCACGAGCTTGATCGTGTAATCAGCCTTCTGGATGATCACGGTGAACGGCGGCTTCAGGACCTTTTCCTGCTGTCCGTCTGCGGTCACACGCGCCTCGGCCGGGCCTTCGGCGATGGTGATCCGAATGATGCTCTCGTCCGGAACGATCATGGAGCGCGCCGTGAGCGTATGCGGGCAGATCGGCTGCAAGGTGAGCACGGTCGTTGTGGGCACCACGATCGGGCCGCCCGCGGCGAGCGCGTAGGCCGTTGTGCCCGTGGGCGTCGCAACAATGAGGCCGTCGCCGGTATATCCGATGAGATAATCATTGTCGACGAAAGCGGCAAACTGGATCGAACGCGATGAACTGCTTTTATCCACCACAACGTCGTTCAGCGCCGTCATTTCCTCGTCCGATCCCTCGATCGACACCTTGATCACCGTGCGCTCTTCGACAGAATGTTGATTGTTGAGGATGTCGCGAATGAATGCATCCATTTCATCGAGCGACAGTTCCGCCAAAAATCCCAGCTTACCCAGATTGATGCCGACGATCGGCACCTGCGCCCTGCCGACCATGCGGGCCGTGGACAGCATGGTCCCGTCGCCTCCGAACGAAATGATGATGTCGCTCTGATTGACGAGATTTTCATCGTCGAGCAGCTGATGCTTCGGAATGAGCTTGGACCCGAATTTTTTATTGACGATCTTCCCGAGTTCTTCGTGGACAAGAAATTCGATGTCTTCCTTTTCTTCGCAGTTCAAGAGGCGAAGCACGGCATCGCTGACAGTTTCCTTTGCAAGATTGCCGACTATTCCGAATTTCATTGCTGCGCCTCGGGATGTTCCACCGCCGGCCTGGTATCGCCCTTCGCTTTTTCATCGACGAAGTTGATCTTCAATTCCTGAAGAACGGTCGACAGCATTTTTTGTTCATCGGCGGTAACACTCGCCTTCGTTTTTTCCTTGATCATATCCAGCATGTCGATCGCCTGCTCGGCCTGGGCAAGATCCCGTTCGATCTTCTCGGTAACGGGATGCTTCATCTTCCCCATGTGCAGCATTGCCTGATATTGAAAGATCGAAATGAGCTGTATGAAAAGCACTTGATTTTTTTCATCCGGTGTCATCGATACTCCTCCTTGAATGCTATCGGTGTGATTGGAGTTCCCACAACTTTGCGTACTTCGTAAACACATACGCGGACGAGAGCAGCGCCAGTATCAATCCCTGCATGCCGTCTAAAAATCCGCGTTTTAAAAAATACATCTTCACAAACAGCCATGCCGGCCGCACCAACAGGTCGCTCGTGCCGAATCGTTTGCCGCGGATGACCGCCTCTTCGGCCGCAAGGCTTGTGTAGCGGTTGAATTTTTCGAAATAATGGTACAGGTTCGGATCAGTGTAATGGAGCAGATCGTACGAAAGATCGGTAATATTTCCGTTAATTTCCAGCCCTTCGTGCACGGCTGCCGGTGTGAAAACGGCTCTTGTTTTATCGAACAACCGGGCGACTCTCCCCGGATACCATCCCGAATGCCTGATCCAGCGTCCTAAAAAAAAGGCGCGCCGCGCCACCGTAAATGCCGCGTAGTTCGTTGATTCAAGCGGTAGCCGGCCAATTTCCTCGGCCAATTGCGGCGTCACGCGTTCATCCGCATCCACCCACAGGACCCACCGGTGAGAGGTCTGCAGCAGGGCGAACGATTTTGCGGCCGAGAATCCCTCCCAGGGCCTCACAAATACTTTTGTCGTGCGCGTGCGCGCGAGCGCCGCCGTATCGTCCGTGCTTTGGGCGTCGACAACGACAATATCATCGGACCACCGCACACTGTCCAGACAGGCGCCGATGTTCTTCGATTCATTTTTGGTGATGACAATAACGGATATCATGCCGGCAGGTCTCCGATTGTCGCATGGTCCGCCGCAAGTGCGAGGCCGATGAAGAACCACAGGAAGACGGCGATCTCGTGATCGCCGAAATTCCATTCAAAGATGCCGTTCACATGAAACGCGCAGTAGGCGGCGAACACGCCGATCGAGACCGACCCGAAGAGCCAATCGGCCCGGTGCCGTCGTATGGAACGAACGAGCACGGCGCCTATCTTCACGAAGAGCGCGAGCATCACTGCAAGGCCGATGCCTCCGATCGTCACGAGCAGCGTCATCAGGTTATTGTGCAGATGCCCTCCGGTCTCTTCGTCGCCGGGTTCTTTGTATCGTTCGTAAAACGCGTGCAAGTCCGTATCGCCCACGCCGAGCAACGGAAAATCCCTGGCGATCTTCACGCCGGTCTGCCACATGTGTATCCGCCCGTAATTGCTCGGATGGCTCATGTCCACGATACTGCGCGCACGGTCCACCTGGTGAGCTGGGGCAAAAAGAAAAAAGGCGACGAGCGCGGCTGCGAGCACGATCAAAAATTTCCAGTTCTGGACGACTGCGACGATAACGCCGCCGGTCACAAACCCGAGCCACGAACTGCGCGTATTGGTGAGCATCAACGCCACGAGGATCGGCACGAAGAACACGGCGAAATATTTTTTTTCCGCGGCCGGCGTGTGCTTATCCACCAGGAACGGCAGTATGAGAAGGGCGAGCATCATCTTCAGGCCGCCTGCGGTCATATACGACTGGAAAATATTGAGCCTGTCCTTATTCTCCGCAACATACAATCCGATCTCCAGGACCGAGAGCACTGCAACAATTCCCGCAAGCACCAGGATGCCCATACGGATCTTTGCGCGCGAATCGAACGCGAGCACGGTCGCATAGACGATCGAGATCAGGATCAGCCGTTTGGCGTTATGGAACGCGTCCGCGGGATACACTGCGGTGACAGAAGTGATCACTTCGATGAGACAGTAGGCAAGAAAAAAATAATCGAGCGGTGTCCGGGGAAGCAGCCAGCGGCGTTCGACAATGATCCACGCGGCCACAACGAGCAGCATCATGCCGAGCGCGATGGACGCCGCAGCAATGGAGACCGAGAGGACGCCGAGCTGAACCATGAGCGTCACATACAGGAAAAAAGAAAACGGCGATCGGCTTTCGAGAATTGTCTTCATGGCGCCTTATGTGAGCGATGATTGGAATTGCATGTCGTGCAACTTTCGGTACAATCCGTCTGTCTGCTTCATGAGCTCGACGTGGCGCCCCTCCTGCACGATGCGTCCCTGTTCCAGCACGAGGATCCGGTCGGCGTTGCGGATGGTGGACAGCCTGTGAGCGATGACAAAGGACGTTCTGTTGCGCATGAGCCGTTCGATCGCTTCCTGCACGAGAATTTCGCTCTCCGAATCGAGGGCGGACGTTGCCTCATCCAGGATCATGATGGGAGGGTTTTTCAACAGCGCGCGCGCGATGGAGACGCGCTGTCGCTGCCCTCCGGACAGTTTCACTCCCCGGTCGCCGATCATCGTATCGAACCCGTTCGGCATGTCCTCTATGAATGCGAGCGCATTGGCTGCCTGCGCCGCATCGCGTATCTTGTCCTCGGGACAATTGCTGATGCCGTAGGCAATGTTGTTCCGGACGGAATCGTTGAAGAGGATCGTTTCCTGGGTCACGATCCCGATCTGCTCTCTGAGCGAGCGCACATCCAGTTTCCGCAGATCGACGCCGTCGATGAGCAGCGCGCCGCCGGTGGGATCATAAAAACGGGGAATAAGATCCACCAGCGTGGTTTTGCCTCCGCCGCTGGGACCGACGATGGCGACGACCTCCCCTTTTTTCACGCGGATCGATACGCGCTCGAGGACCTGGCGCGCATCATGTTCCTCGGACGTATACCCGAATGAGACATCGCGGAATTCGATCCCGTTCACAATGCCCTGCAGGGGCACCGCATCCGGCGCATTCTGAATCTCGGGCTTCATGTCCAGTATCTCGAAGATGCGTTTCCCCGCTGCGGCAAATTCCTGAAGGCGGTTGTGGACGCTCGAGAGTTCCTTCACCGGCGGCATGAGTTGAAAGATTGCGAAGAGGAATCCCAAAAATTCGGACGCGCGCATTTCTCCGGTGATGAGCACCTGCCGTCCGCCGTACCAGATGATCGCCGCGCCTGCGATGACAGACAGCAGCTCCGTCGTCGGCCCGGACAAATTGCGGATGCGCGTGATATGCAGGATCGTTTTGAAATAGCTCCGCGTCTCGCGCCGGAATTTCGTGTTTTCAAATTCCTCCATCGCGAAAGCTTTCACCACTTTCACGTTAGAGATCGTTTCCTGCAGCACGGAGGTAATGTCCGCCATTTTCTCCTGCATGATGCCGCTTTGTTTATAGAGACGCAGGCCGATGGCGCTCACCATCAGGAGGATGATCGGAAACACGACGAACGCAAGCAGCGTCAGTTTCCAACTCAGGGCGAACGCCATGCCAAGGAACACGATGATGAGCAGGGGCTGTTTCAACAGCGTGACAAAGGTGGCCGAGACGCCGCCGTTGACGACGTTCACATCGTTCGTCACACGCGAAATGAGATTCCCCGTCCGCTCGTTGGAAAAATAGCTGAGCGACAGGTTGTGCATATGTTCGTACAGGTCGTTCCGTATGTCCATCATCGATCCCTGTTCGACATAGGCCATCGTGTACGACTGTGCATAATCGAACACGTTCTTGAAGCAGAACACCGCCAGGATGATGAGGCAGATGCGCATCAGCGTGTCCGTTGTATTTCCTCTGTACAGAAACCGGTTGAATGCCGCCTTCACACGGGCGAGTGCGCCTTGCACGCGGCGCGTGAGACGCGAGACAAGTCCGGGCGCAGACGCGGAAAGCGAATCCGGAGACGCCTCTGCACTGGCAAGCACAATGGTGTGTGTCGTGTCCAGGCCTTCGGCACCGGTGCGCGCGCGCATTGTGTCCACGGCGACGCCGGACGATGCGGGGCCGTGTGACGCTGCGCCGGCGCTTGCAGCTGCGAGCGGCGACTGCGAGAACAACGTTTCAAGCAGGGGGATGGTGAGATAAATGGAAGCGCCGCTGAAGATCGAAAAGAACAGGGTACAGAGAACCGACAGGGACAGCCACTTCCAGTAGGGCCGGACGTATCCGACGATGCGGAAAAATATTTTCATGATGCGCGAAGGTGTTTAATGGCGTTGATGTCCCCGCTGCTCACAGGCGGCAGCGTCTCGCCGCGGCGCAGCGCTGTCTGATACTCCCAGGTTTTAGCGTAGACGAGTAATTTATAGAGGGACGAATAGACAGCCAGCAGCAATCCGTGAAAGCCGTCCCGATACCCTTTCAGGGAAATGGTCATGCGCAGGAACAGCGCTATGGGATTGATCACGCAGTGGTACCAGCGGACGGTCATTCCGGGGTGTTCCGAGAGTTTGTTCACCACATCGAGCGAGGTGTAGTCGTTCATTTTCTCGAGGTATTGCTGCAGCGTGTCGTACGTGTAATGATTGATCGGCGATTTGAATGTGCCCACGGGGCCGTGCACTTCAAATCCTTCATGGACGGGACGATGATTCATGTATGCGGCGGATTTTTTGAACAGGCGCATCTGGTATCCGGGATACCAGCCGCCGTGCCTGATCCACGTGCCGAGAAAAAAGCTCTTTCTCGGCATGCGATGCCCGTCGACGGCGGACGGCTCATCGCTCTCAAGCATGCGCTCGATTTCCAGGCGCAGTTCGGACGTGACCTCCTCGTCGGCGTCGAGCGAGAGGACCCACTCGCCCACAGCCTGTGCCGCGGCGAACTCTTTCTGCGCCGCGAATCCCTCCCATGCCCGATCGATCACGCGAGCCCCCAGGCGCCGGCTGAGTTCAGCGGTCGCATCGGTGCTCCCCGAATCCACGACGATCACCTCGCCGGCCCAAAGCACGCTGCCAATGCAGCGCTCGATGTTGCGTTCTTCATTTTTCGTGATGATGACGACCGAAAGTGTGTGCATGAGTCCGAGAGTGAAAAACAAAAAGCTGCAAAGCATGATGCATGTGTTGACAGCGTGTAGGGCGAGATGTCATTTCACCTGCACCACGATGCGGTGTGCGCTGCCCGGGAGATACGGCAGAATTTTGTTATTGCGCGACGATATTCACCAATTTATTCCTGATGACGATCTCCTTGACGATCGTCTTTCCGTCGGTATGCGCCTTCACATTCGGTTCGGCATACGCACATTTTTTGAGTTCCGCGTCGTCCGTATCTTTCGGCGCGGAGAACTTGGCGCGTATCTTGCCGTTGACCTGAACAACGATCATGACCTCGTCGCTCACGAGCATCGACGGATCGTACGGCACCCACGATGCGCTTTCGGACATCGCCGTTGCGGACCCGAGTTTCTCCCAGAGTTCCTCGGCAATATGCGGAGCGAACGGCGAGAGGATCACCACAAAATTTTTCATCATGGATCTGTTCAGCGATGGTTGTTTCATCGCCTCGTTGATGAAGATCATCATCTGCGAGATCGCCGTGTTGAAGCGCAATGCGGCGATGTCGTCTTCAACTTTTTTGACCGTCTGATGGTAGAGCCGTTCGAACTCCGCCGCCGCCGGGGCGTCGGTGAACACCGATGTGAGCGTTCCCTCTTCGGTCACATAGAGGCGCCAGATGCGGTTCAGGAAGCGGTGCACGCCTTCCACACCCTTGGTGCTCCACGGCTTCATCTCCTCGAGCGGCCCCATGAACATTTCAAACAACCGGAGCGAATCGGCCCCGAACTCCTCCACGACGTCGTCGGGATTGATGACGTTGCCGCGCGACTTGGACATCTTCCGCGAATCTTCGCCGAGGATCATTCCCTGATGGCGCAATTTGATGAACGGTTCGTTCGTCGAGACGAACCCGAGATCGAACAATACTTTATGCCAGAAGCGCGAGTACATGAGATGGAGCACGGCATGTTCTGCGCCGCCGACATAGAGATCGACCGGCATCCAATACGCCATTTTTTCTTTCGAACAGAATTCCGCGTCGTTCGCAGGATCGATGTAGCGCAGATAATACCAGCATGAACCGGCCCACTGGGGCATGGTATTGGTTTCGCGGCGGCCTTTCATGCCGGTTGCCGGATCGACCACGTTCACCCAGTCTTCGGCGAGCGCGAGCGGCGATTCTGTCGTGCCGCTCGGCTGGAATTTTTTCAGATCGGGCAGCAGCAGCGGCAGTTCGCGTTCATCGACGGGAGATTTTGTGCCGTCCTCCCATTGGATGATCGGAATGGGTTCGCCCCAATAGCGCTGGCGCGAGAAGAGCCAGTCGCGCAATTTGAATTTCACCGCCTTCGCCCCCCTGCCCGATTGCTCGAGCCAGGCGGAGATGGCCTTCATCGCATCGGCGGTGTTGAGTCCGTTCAAACTCACCTCGCCGTTGGCCGAGTTCACAGCGACCCCGTCGCCGGTGAATGCGGCGGCGTCCGATGAGGCGCCGTCCACGACATATACGATCGGCAGGTCGAATTTTTTGGCGAAGTCGAAATCGCGCTCGTCGTGTGCGGGCACGGCCATGATCGCGCCTGTGCCGTATCCCATGAGCACATAATCGGCGATCCAGATCGGTATGGGTTTCTGCGTCGCAGGATTTATGACAAAGCCGCCGGTGAACACTCCCGTCTTGTCCTTGTCGACGCCGCGTTCAAGTTCCGATTTCACTGCGGCCTGCATCTGGTAGATGCTCACCGCCGTGCGTTGTGCATCCGTTGTGACCGCATCCACAAGCGGATGCTCGGGAGAAAGGACCATATACGTGGCGCCGAAGAGCGTGTCGGGCCGTGTGGTATAGACGCGGATCTGCGCGTCGCCGTTCTGCATCTGAAAATCGATCTCGGCGCCTTCGGAGCGGCCGATCCAATTTTTTTGCTGCTCAAGCGTCGAGACGGGCCAGTCGAGCGACTCGCCGTCCTTCAGGAAGCGGTCCGAGTACGCGGTGATGCGCATCATCCACTGGCGCATGGGCTTCCGTTCAACCGTGTATCCCTTGTCCGTCCATTCTGCGACCTCTTCATTGGCGAGCACCGTGCCGAGGGCCTCGCACCAGTTCACGGGAATTTCGGAAATGAACGCGAGACGGAACCGGTCCAGCAGTTTTTGTTTTTCGAGCGTCGTTTTCGCATTCCATTGGCCGGCGGTGCAGTGCTCCTCGCACGTCAGGTGCTGTGTTCCCGTCGCGGCAAGTTCCGCTTCAAGCTCGCAGACCGGCCGGGCCTTCTGGATCCGGTCGTCGTACCATGAACCGTACATTTTCAAAAATATCCATTGCGTCCATTTATAATACCCGGGGTCTGTCGTGTTCACCTCGCGCGTCCAGTCGTAGCTCAAGCCGAGCATCTGGATCTGGCGGCGGAAGTTACTGATATTCTGTTCGGTCGTGATCTGCGGATGGATGTTCGTCTGCATGGCATACCGTTCGGCGGGAAGCCCGAAAGCATCCCATCCCATCGGATGAAGCACATTGACGCCTTTCAAACGCTGGAAGCGGCAGAGGATATCGGTCGCGGTATATCCTTCCGGATGGCCCACGTGCAGGCCCGCGCCCGAAGGGTACGGGAACATATCGAGAACGTACATTTTTGGCTTTGATGGATCTTCCGATGCTGCGAAGGAGCCGTGCTCCAGCCAATACCGCTGCCACTTTGGTTCAATGTCTGAAAAGGGATATTGCATGAGTGCTCGCGTGGTGAAAAAAGATGAATGGATAGCGGTCAGGCTGTGTTAAGGTACAGTTTTGCGGTGGTATCGGTGCCGATGTGAAATCTCTGCCGCACTTGTTCGATCGTCGCTCCGCCCTGCACGGACAAGGCGACAGCCGTGTGGCGCAGCGATACAGGCGAGAGCGTTCGCTTCGCCGTAGACACGAAGCCCGCCCGCGTTAAATAAAAGCTGATCCTCGAGCGCAGCCCGCGCGGCGTCATGCGTTCTCCCCGCGTCCGATTGCCGCTGCTTTCAAACAACGGTTCAGACTTCCTGGCGTGAGAACGAAACGTGAGATACTCGCGAATCGCCCGTTTCACATCCGTAGGCAGGTCGATGACCGTGTCTTTTTTCTTGTGCCCTTTGCGCTGCACGGAAAACAAGCCGCGCCTGCCGTTGAGTGTGATATCGCCGATGTCTGCGCGGATGAGTTCAACGGGCGTCAGCCCGCATACCACCATTAGGCGCATGAGGGCCAGATCGCGACTGCCCCGTTCGTCCCGGCTGTCGATGACAGAGAACAGTTTTTCAATTTCCACGGCGCTCAGCATGTCGTGCGTATGCGCGCGCGTCGACTGAGAACAACTCACTCCCGACGCAGGGTTCGATGGAAGCACGCCCGAGCGTACCATATGATCGCACAGTCTCCGGAGCGCCGTCAAATAGGTCGCCACCGAAGCGGGGGACAGTTTTTTCTTCTTGTCCAGATATTTCCGGTAGCGATGAACGTCCTCCGTGCCGGAAAACATTTTCGCCTCCTCGCGCTGCCACTGCAAGAATTGCTTCAGCGTGCGTCCGTACGTGCCCCGGGTTTCTTCGGAACCGAGCGATGCAATGAATGTGTCCGTGTGTTGTTGAAGCATCCGATGTGAGAGCTTGGGAGTCCGCGCCATGGTTTCGCTTCCGAATGTAGTGGTGCCAACAATGCAAAAACAAAATGTATAAAAAATTGGGCTCAGAATCAACGCACAACCGCAAACAGTGCAGACTGCCGGACGTTCACCGGCGCCACTGCACGCAACGAAGCACGGTCCCGTCCGTTTCGAACACGACGGCTCCCTCCCTGTCGGTGCGGTGTATTGTGATGCCGCGCTCGCTCATGCGCCGCATGACGACGCTCGAAGGGTGATGGAATTTATTGAACCTGCCGACAGAGACGACCGCTTCAAGTGGTCGGACAGCGCTCAGGAACTCCTCCGACGTGCTTGTGCCGGATCCGTGATGGCCGATCTTAATGACCGTGCTGTGCAGAAAATCGCCGTACCGGCGGACGAGCCCGGTTTCGACGATCCGCTCCGCGTCACCCATAAGGAGGAACGACACCGAACCGCAGCACACTTTGCACACAATGGATGAATTGTTGAGTGCGGCGTACCCGTCCGTGGAATCGTTCCGAATATCCACATCGGATGGATGCAAGATATACACACGGACGTCGGGATCGAACAGGAGCGTATCGCCAGGGGCGACTCGGTGTGCGGACATGGCCGACCGTGCAGAGGCATAGGACGCATAGAGCGCGCTCACTGATCGCTGCGGCGATTCGATCATCCGATCGGTGCCGAGTTCGCGCAAGAGAAACGGAACGCCGCCGATATGATCGTCGTGGGGGTGAGTCAGCAGCACAGCCGACGGCCGCAGGATTCCCCTGCGGCGCAGCGCGGGCACGATGACCTTTTCACCGGCATCATAGGCGACGCTCCGCGTTCCGTGTGCGAGCACCTCCGTTCTCGGCCCCGCATCCACTAGCAGTGAAGCGCCGCCGGGAAATTCGACGAGTGCGGCGTCCCCCTGCCCGACATCGAAAAATGTCACGCGCAGCAGCCGCGGCGGCGATGCCATCGATTGCCCGAGCAGCAGACAATCGGCGAAGAAGAACAGTGCCAGGAGCATCCTTTTCACGAAGACCGGCCGCGCGAGATTGACACACAGCGCGACCGCACAGACATACAACACCGTATCCGCGGCGCCGAACGAAGCGGTGTGCACGATCGCGTACGGGACCTGGTTTGCGGTTTTAACGGACGCCAGCACGCACTGCGCAAGCAGTGCATTCACTTCGTTCACACACGACCCCGCCCACAGGGACACAGTGCTGAAGAGGGTTCCCACAAAACCGAGCGAAATATTGAATCCGGCCAGCGGCACAACGATGAGGTTGGCGAAGAACGACACGAGCGACACTTTTTCAAAATAGTATGCGGTGAACGGAATGGTTCCGATTTGCGCCGCCGCTGAGACGGCAAAAAGATCGACGCCGGTTTTCAGCGCGCCGTAATATTTCCATGACGGCGGTATCGCATGCATCCAGAGTGTCAGCTTCGGATAGAAGTACACCATGGAGAACACTGCGGCGAACGACAATTGAAAGCCGACGTCGAAGAGCTGTTTCGGATCGTAGAGGAACATAAGCAGCGCCGACACTCCCAGGTTATTGTAGACGGAGGAACGCTGCTGGAATAATTTCCCCGCAAGCACGACGCACGCCATGAGGGATGCGCGGACCACGGACGGGGTTGCGCCGGTGAGGAACATATAGTAGATGATTGCGCCGATGGTCGCGGCGGTTTTCATGCGCCGCGGAATACGCAGCAGACCGAAGAGTGAATAGATCGCGACGACGATGACGACCACATGCGAGCCCGAGACCGCAAGCACGTGAACCGTACCGGTGTTTGCAAACGCAGTCCGGATCTCCTGTGAAAGGTCCGTTCGGTCTCCGAGAAGGAGGCCCGCCAGATAATTCGCCTCGTCGCCGTGCAGCGTTGCATGAATGGTCTGCGTCACGAAATGCCGGACCGGAACAATGAGGTGCTCGAAAAACCAATCAGGCGCCCTCTCTCCGTACACCTCGACATTGGCATACCCGGTGACGCGAAGCACGGCGAAAATATTGTTGATGGCGAGATAGTCGCGGTAGCTCACTTCGCCCGGGTTGCGCGTGTCCTGAGGTTCTTCCGGCACCGCATTGAACACGAGCAGATCACCGTAGGACAATGCGCGAGGCCGCTCGTTGTTGCGGCGGTCCGGCAGTATCGTCAGGAGCGCATTGCCGTCGACTGCGGCGGAATCGTCATTCGAGGCAAGGGCTGTGCAATTGACGAGGACGCTCGTTCTGCCGTCGAGCAGCCGTGGTTCATCGGCGACGCGGCAATACACACGGACGGGGTGCTGAAGCCGGAGATACCGGCTGATGTGATCCGACTGATAGTCGACGGCGGTGCAGTACCACAGCGACGAGGCAAAGAACAAGAGCAGTGTGCACGACACGGATGCGAGGCCTGCGCGAGGGTCCTGAAAGCGGCTGCGAATGAGAACGCCGAGTGCGAACGGAAAAGCCGCAAGCGCAGCCACTCCCCATACTGCCGGCGGCATGGCGGCGAACCTGGCGGCACAAAATCCGCCAATCATCACCAGTACAGCGTAGAGTGCCGGTTTGTCTTTCCACATTGCATCCCCCTGCAGCCGTGGAGGAAATGTACGCAGACGGAAAACAAGATACAAAGCCACAAGGGTGAGAGTGCAACGCAGACATCACCCGGCACCGCGTGTCAGATCAGGTCCCGTCCTCCACGCCTCACCGGCGGCCGATCGACTCGATGATGGCCGGTGTCAGGTCTGTGAGGCGCCTGATGGCGCCGGCAAAATATTCCCTGTGCCTGCCGGCGGCGATGAGGGGAACGGGATTTCGCGTGTGCGATTTCGTGGTCAGGTCTTCGATATTGCCGTGGTCGCTGATAAGCAGCAGTGTGTCGCGCTGAACATCGAACTTCACAAGAATGCCGTCGAGAAAGCGGTCCAGACGTTCCAGCGAATCGACAGCGGTGCCGCGGTGCTGCGAGTGCCCGGCTTTGTCGGTGATGAAATATTCGAACAGCACGAAATCGTACGGAACGCCGATGCGGACGAAATTTTCTCCCGCCGCTTCGGGCTCCACTTCGTCGATGTCCGCATGCCCCAGATCCTTCCACCGACTGCCGATAATGTCTGCAGAGAGCGCGGTGCCGGCATGGACGTCGAGATGCGTGTGCAGGGAGCCGGTGACGGACGAATACGCGAGAGCGACGACAGGTGTACGGGATGCATGCGCTTCGAGATACTCGATGTAGCGGCGGGGAAATCCGTTGACGAATCGGTACGATGCCCCGAGCGAGTGCAGCCGGCGGAAAATATTTTTTTCCCGTATGATGGGAACGAGGGTTGAGTACGGATAGGGGCCGAAGTGGCTGCCGACGATTCTCGGCGCATTGACCCCGGTGAAGAGCGCGGTTTGACCGGTGCCGCTTTGCGGCAATCCCGCGATGCCGAGCGTCGCATTCACCGGCACGATCGACGCACGGTGCGTGACAATGCGGCGCCGATTGAGGGAAAACAGTGCGTCGCCGCACAGCGCCTGCAATGCGGGAAGCCGCGCGGCAAAAAACGGATTTTCATCCGCATCCTTCCTGCCATACCCGACGCCGTCCCAAAAAATCAGATAAAGAGACATACGAAATCCCTGCGCTCCCTAGTAACTCACAAAAACTTGCACCGCTTCGCTCGAGCGGGCGAGATAACATCTCGCCCTACATCGCATCGATGCAACGGCAGCGAGGTACTTCCGAGAAAATAATTTGCCATTGGCGAACAAACCGCGTTCCTTAGTGAGCAGTCTTGCTCTCGATCGTGATCGTCACGGGCCCGCTGTTGACGAGTTCCACGTCCATCATCGCGCGGAACACGCCCGTCTTGATGCGTTCACTGCCGAGCAGTATGGAGGCATGGGCGGCAAATTTTTCGTACAGCGGTTCGGCTTCGGCAGGAACGGCGGCATCGACAAAGCTCGGCCTGTTCCCTTTGCGCGTATCGCCGTAGAGTGTGAACTGAGAGATGATGAGCATCGATCCACCGACATCGCAGACGGAAAGGTTCATCTTTCCGTTGTCGTCTTCAAAGATGCGCAGCGACGCGCATTTTTCGGCAAGAAAGATCGCATCTTTTTCCGTATCGCCGGACTTGATACCCACGAGAACGACGAGCCCCGGCCCGATCGCACTGTGAACCGATCCATCTATGGTCACGTGTGCGCGAGTCACGCGCTGAATGATCGCCTTCATGCGGAAAAGTCCCGCGCTATGACGCATCGGGGAGAGCCGCTCGAGTCTTTGAGGGGAACCACGGAGCGCCACCCGGCCCCGCCCAGTATCGCCATCACGTCGTGCTGCTGATCGTAGGCATGTTCAACGGCAATGAAGCCATCCTCTTCCAGCATCGATTTGGCAATGTCCGCAATGCGTCTGTAAAAGCTGAGGCCGTCCGATTCGTCGGTTTCGGCGCAGCGCGGTTCAAACTCTGTGATTTCGGGCTGCAGCGTTGTATAGACGTCGGCGGAGATATACGGAGGGTTGGAGACGATCGCATCGAATTTTTTGGCAGGAACCAGGGGCGCATCCGCAAAGATATCGGCCTCCCAAAAGTGGACCGCGACGCCGTTCCGTTCCGCGTTCACCTTCGCGAGTGTGAGCGCATCGGCGCTGATATCGACCGCGTGCACCACAGACCCCGGAAGCAGCCTGGCGCAGCTCACCGCGATGCAGCCGCTCCCCGTGCCGATATCGAGCACCGACACGGCCGCGCCGCCGCGGAGACTCTTGCAACAGCGCACGGCTTCTTCAACGAGCGTTTCAGTTTCGGGGCGCGGGATCAACACCCGCGTGTCGACGCTGAATGGGAATCCCATGAACTCGGTTTCGCCGATGATATAGTGGACCGGCTCCCGTGACAATCGGCGCTTCAGGACGATCTTGTACGATGCCAGTTCCTCTGCCGTCAGCGGCTTGTCGAAATTCATGTAGAGCTGGATGCGCTTCATCTTCAGAACATGAGCCAGCAGCAATTCAACGGTCAGCCTGGCTTCGTCAATTTTTTTTTCCTGCAAATGCGTGGTGCTCCATGTGACAAGCTCGAGCACTGTCCAGATTTTCACACCGGTATTGGGTGACGCCACGTCTTACTTCCGTTTCGTAGGTTTAGTTTTACGTACCGTTTTCTTGTCACGGGCCGCAGGTGCTTTCTTCACGCGCTGGACGGATGTGCCGTCCGCATGATCGTCATTTTTTTCAAACGGCCGCGGGGCGAAGGCTTCATCGTCGTTCTCGTCGCCGTCATCGTCGCTGTGGAATCGGGCGAGCGTCACTTTCTGTTCGTGATCGAAGCCGAGACCTTCGATCTCGTCGGTTTCAAGGAAGGGCTCCTCCTCGTCGAACTCGCGCGCGCCGTCTTCTCCGTCGGCAGATTTCATTTCACTCAGCCGAAACCGGTTGTCTCCGTCGAGCAGACATTCGAAATCGATGATCGTATCCGGTATCATGAAATGTTCCTTGGCAGCTATCGCTTTGACTTTATCCCATAATGCCAAGACAGTCATTTCATGGTCATGCTGCTGTTCAATGCAGCGTACAGATCGAGCCAGCAATTCTACATACATACCGTTCCTCCTTCACTGAACATCCTTCCTGTTGGTGTTGGTGCGCCGCCGACCTCCGAAGCATCGGCCGCGCGGCACACTGGATCAATCGTTCCGTGCCTAATCGAACATGCTTTTTATTTCACTTGAGCATCCGGATAAGTCTGTTATATTGAATGCTGCATATGTGCCCTGTGTTCTCCATAGGGAATATAAAAAACCGGGATCAAAGATGCCATTGAAAGGATTTCACCGTGAGCGCAGAGTTCGATAAATTTGTTGACATTGTCAAAGAAGTACGAATGAAATGCCCGTGGGATAAGGAACAAACCCATGCATCGCTCCGTCACAGTTTTTTGGAGGAGGCGTATGAGGTGATCGAGTCGATCGAAAAAAACGACATGACGGAATTCACCAAAGAGCTCGGCGACATCCTGCTGCACGTCGTGCTCCAGGCGGCGATCGCTGAGGAGGAACACGAATTCACGCTCAACGACGTGCTCCGCGAAATATCCGAGAAGCTCGTGCGCCGGCATCCCCATGTGTTCGGCGATGCGGTCATCGGAACGAGCGCGGAGCAAAAGAAACAATGGGAGCAGGTGAAGCTGACGGAGGGCCGCGTATCGATCATCGACGGCGTGCCGCAGCATTTGCCGTCTCTGCAGCGGGCGCAGCGGCTCCAGGAAAAAGCGTCCCAGATCGGCTTCGATTGGAAGTCGAAGGAGGAGGTGTGGAAAAAAGTGGAGGAGGAATTAGCCGAGTTTCGCGAGGCGGCGGACACGCAGGACGCAAAAAAAATCGAGGATGAGTTCGGCGACCTACTCTTCACGCTCGTCAATTACGCGCGCTTCATTCATGTGCATCCGGAAGATGCGCTTCGCGGCACGACGAACAAATTTGTGCGGCGCTTCCGGCACATTGAAGCCGAACTGAAGAAGGCCGGGAAGGATATCCATGCCGCATCGCTCGAAGAGATGGACCTGCTGTGGGACGAGGCGAAGGCGCTCGAACGATAACGACACGGGTGACCTTATAGCTCGCCCTGCAATGCCCCTATGAGACGGCCGCGAGGTACTTCGAGAACATACTTCGCAGCAGACACAGCACACACTACGTTTGCTGCGGAGACTCGCCGTGATGGTTGTTGTGTTTGGCGTTGAAACGATCGTACGCGTCGATGATCTCCTTCACCAGACGGTGGCGAACCACATCGTTCCGGTCGAAGTACACGAAATCGATACCGGCAACGTCCCGGAGCACGTCCTGGATCTGGACCAATCCGGAGGAGATCTTTATGGGCAGATCGATCTGCGTCACATCGCCGGTGACGATCGCCTTCGAGTTCACACCAAGCCGCGTGAGGAACATTTTCATCTGCATCGCCGTGGCGTTCTGAGCCTCGTCCAGAATGACGAACGAATTATTCAGCGTCCGTCCGCGCATGTAGGCAAGCGGAACAATCTCGATGACGCGCCGCTCCATGTAGTTTTTCAATTTTTCGGACGGCAGCATGTCATCCAGCGCGTCATAGAGCGGACGCAGGTACGGGTCAACTTTTTCCTTCATGTCCCCGGGCAGAAACCCGAGGCTCTCTCCCGCCTCCACTGCCGGACGCGCC
Source organism: uncultured Ignavibacteriota bacterium (assembly GCA_903884005.1). Taxonomy (GTDB): domain Bacteria; phylum Bacteroidota; class Ignavibacteria; order UBA10030; family UBA8401; genus CAISDA01. The sequence goes on from CAISDA010000006.1 coordinate 148,359, forward strand.
AGCACGATCTTGTTCACTTCGCGGTTCTTCAGACTCGCCACAGCCATGGCAACGGCTAAATACGTTTTCCCCGTCCCCGCCGGGCCGATCGCAAAGACGATGTCGTTGCGATGAATGCGGTCGACATACACTTTCTGCGTCGGCGTCTTCGCTTTGATGATCGAGTTCTTGGTGAACAGGACGACTCCCGCCGAATCCGTTTCGGACGGATGTTCCTTCCGCAAATTCGGATTCAGATCGTAGACGAGATCGATGACGGTCCCTACGTCGTTCGAAGTAAGCGAACCGTTTTTGGTAAGCAGATAGGTCAGTTCTTTGAAGATGCGTTCCAACTGCGCAATGTCCGCCGCTTCGCCCTTGAGCGTGACGGTGTCGCCGCGCACAATGATGGTGGCGTCATCGTACCGGTCCTCGATCATCTGCAGATGATTGTCGTTGAATCCAAGGAGTGAAAATGTATCGACTCCTTCTATGCGCATTTTTTTTTCTACCGTAGGACACTCTCCTTCTGCCGGGCCGCTGAGCGCGGAGCGCGCGGCACCTCGTGCTCCGCCCGAAAGACCTGACTCATGTATTTAAAGCACAAGAGTCCTTCCTTCGCCATAGGCGAGTGAAGGACTCTTGTTTTACGAATCGTGTAATCAAAGTCTTTTACACACCTCTTAGTGCTTTTTGCTCCAATACGAACGTGTGGCTTTTTTTTCGGCATCGGTCAGAGTCGCATCTGCAGGAATTTTCAGCTTCTGTCCCTTTTTAATGATATCCGGATCCTTGATCTGATCGCGGTTGCCTTGCCAAATTTTCGGCCATGCGAACGGATTGGCATAAATGTCTTTTTTCTTTGCGATATTCCACAAGCAATCGCGGTTTTTCGCCCATGTGCCAACGGTGTAGATTTTGTTGGCGTCTTTGGCAACAGCAACGCGGGCCTTCAATGCGTCGATCTTCGACTGCAGTGCGGCGTTCCCGGCGGCGAAGCGTTTCATGCCCGAGATCTTTTGTGCCAATAATTCGTCTTTTGCTTTTTGCAGCTCGTCAATCTCACCCTTGCGCGCATAGAGATCCGCGTCGGAAAGATTAGTCAACGCATCGATCTTTGCATTGAGTCCGGCAACCGAAGCGGCGAATGCACCAGTCGTTGCATTCAACTGATCTGCACTGGCCTTTAATTTTCCGTCCATGCCGATGTTGTACGCTTTCAGGCTGTCGATATCCTTGTTGAGTCCGCCAAGCTGCGTTTTAAGACCGTCACGCGTCTTGGTATTCTGTGTGATCTGGTTCTGCCACTCCTCTTTCGTCATTTTCTGCTGCGCCGAACTCACCAGCACACTCGCGACAAGAAGTAACATCACCAACGAGATTTTTCTGACAATCATAGTATGCTCCTTTGGATTTAAGATTGAATGTTACTTCAGAAGATCCTGTGCTTCTTTCAGCTCGGCGAGCTGAGTCGAAAGGGTGGCTTCTTTATCGGCAATTTGTTTTTGGAGATCGGATTTAACTGTTTGTTTCGTGGCAACTTCTTTCTGAAGCGACGAAACTTCCGCTTTAAGCGCATCTAACTGCGCTAATTCTTCTTCGCTCGGTCCGCTGGAGCATGATGCAAAGCCCAGCGCGACGCCAGCAAGCAAGAAAGTACATAATGCATTTCGATATTTGTCCATAGTGATTCCTTTTTTTGCGATTTTGTGGTTGTAGTGGACTTCTTGCTACATATCTATGGTAATGAAAAGAATAACTGATGTCAAGTAAAAATTCATTAAAGTGCTTTAATACGAAAACCGTATTCCATCAATGGAATCAACAACTTGGCTCATAGCAATCCCCGTTCGGCGAAACTCGTATATTTCGAAGCGGTAAGAACCAGGTGATCGTGCACTGGAATGCCTATGATTTGTCCGGCTTCAACAATCTGCCGGGTTACGCGCACATCCTCATCGCTTGGTTCACAATTGCCGCTGGGATGGTTGTGTATAAGTATCACGGACGCGGCGTGCTCGATGATCGCCTTGCGAAACACTTCGCGCGGATGTGTGAGAGATGAATTCAACAATCCGGTTGTAATTGTTTGTTCCGATATCAGCCGATTGCTGCTATTCAAACTCGCGACCATAAACACCTCCTGTTTCAAATCGCGGACCATCGGTGTGTAGCGTGCAGCCACGTCGGCAGGAGATAAAAATACGGGAGCAGCGTCGAATTTTTCGACATTGACCCTTCGACCTAGTTCGAATGCGGCCGCAATGCCGACCGCGCGCGCGGTGCCGATGCCGCGAAATGTTTTCAGATCGTCCACCGTCAATTCGGCGATCCCTTTCAGCGTGCGGCATTGCGTCAGCATGGTCTTCGCCACATCGACTGCAGTGATCTGTCCTGTGCCTGCATTGATGAGTATTGCCAGGAGTTCCGCGTCGGAGAGTGCGAGCAGACCGTGCTGTATCATTTTTTCACGCGGCCGTTCGTCTTCAGGCCAATCCTTTATCCTGGGATGGTAGGCAGCCGATTCCCGAACCTTGTCATTCATTGTTCCCCCCGGAATGGTGAGTCGGTGATGCAGCATCTGCGCTGTGCGGTGTGCGCGGTTACTGCCGGTATTCGATATCGGATATTTTTTTAATGAACCCGTTTTTATATTGCAAGATGTGAAGAAACGAATTGACCCTGCGCTGCGTGAATGAAATTTTCGCATGGACCCCGTCGTATTCACGAACGCCGGCCAGCGTATGCGCGAGCGACGCCCGTGTGTCGCGCGTGCCGGTCACACACCGCACAAGCAGCGATGCGGCATCGTACCCGAAGCTTTCCAACGAGAGTCCGGATATGAGCTCCGAGTCTCCGTTGTCCCAGCGGTCCGATGGAAAGATGACGCCGTCGGCACTCATCTTCGTGCGGTCCAATGCTTCGTCATCATTCCATTCATCTGTGCCGAGGATGACCATGGTTCCGTCGAATACTTTGATCTGGGATGTCACGATGCCGATATCGGCAGCGGACGCGATCGGACAATAGAGCGCTTGTATGTCACTCTTTGCAGCATTCGCATCGTTCTTCATTGCGCGGAAGAGATGACGAAAGTCCGATGTCCCGCCCGGATAGTGCTGCACCGAGATCACGGAGGCGCCGAGCCGCTTTACTTCTGCCACGAACGCGGATGCAAGGAGAGAGCCGGGAGGTTCTTCGAGTGTCAGCACAGCCAGATTCCGGAGTCCCAGTGTGCGCACTGCATATTGCGCCATGAGCGAACCGCGCATCACATAATCGGGGCTGGCTTGAAACACATAGTCCCCTATCGAAGCGATCCCGTTGCCGGTGGCGGTCGGCGAGACAAGTGGAATGCGCGCCCGGTTGGCAATGGCACCGGCGGCCATCGTCTCATCTGAAAAGAGCGGGCCAAGGATCGCCACCACCGTCGAGTCGGTGCGCCACTCGCTGATGATACGCTCGATCTGTTCGGGGCTCCTCTGACTGTCGCGCACATCCAGCCGAACGGGCGAGCCGGCCGGCGACGTATCGGCCGCATATTCCCGAACCGCCTCGCGGATCCCCTTCACGATTGCCACAGACGTCTGGTGCTCCCTCGTTTCCACGTTGAGATGATTCATGAACGGAACCAGAACGCCCACCGTCAGCGTATCTCCAGCGTGCGATGCGGTTGTTCTCGATATCAGGCGGTGCGCCCGCTTCAGTATTTTTGTATCCGCGCTAAGGGCCTGCAAGGCGCGCGCGAGCACAGAGGCGGAGTCGGCATTGCCGGTACGGACGTATGCCTCGGCGCGAAGAAGCATGAGCATGACGCGCGCGGTGTCATCGGCTGCACGAGCTTCAAGCACGCGGATCTCATCGGGTGAAAATTTTTCGGCAAGCCCCTCGAGCAGCTCGCCTGCGCGCCATCGGGTGATACGCGTCTGCGCGCCGCCCAGCACGACGACCATCTGCTCGGCGGCAGCCCTGCCGTGTCCCATGCCCATCATCGCCACGCCAAGTGTGTAGTGCGCGTCTTCGGCATAGGAACTGAATGGAAAGCGCTCCAACATGTCGGTGCAGAGCAATGCCGCTTCCTCCCAGAGTCCCGCGCCGTTTGCGGCTTTTGCCGCCATGACGATAGACGCAGTGGTGCGCTGATGCGCCGGCTGCATGTCGGCGGCCTGTTTCAGGGTCTGGTATGCCCCTTTATACTCCTGTTGCGTATACTGCCTGACTCCGAGCAGAAACAATTGTTCTGCCTGCGGATGAAACACGATATCATCCTGTGCCTGCAGCCGGCCCGCGGCTGCGGTGAACACGAGCAAGAGCAAGCAAAAGGTTGTGCGGATCATGTCTGAAAATTTCCCGATGGTTCGTGTACAATTCACACTCAGCGCCAGTACCACTCGCGTTTAAGGTACCAACTTCACGCGCAATCTGCAACAGACGCGGGCGGACGTCACACGACCGTACCGCCCCCGCGCTCGTCAATCAACGTTCTTGAGCGCGCGCAATCGGCAACTGACGCGGACGGACGTCACACGTCCGTTCCGCCCCCGCGCACGTCACAAATCGTTCTTGAGCGCGCGCAGTCCGGCCACATGCGACACGATCGAGACGACGGCAGCGATAGTAACGACAACACCCACCGCGAAGCGCATGGCGGACACCGGCACAGGACGTCCGGTGTAATGCGTGACAAACAGTGAAACGATCGGATAAAAATAGATGCCCACGATCGCCGCCAGCAGCACCATTGTCAATAAAAATGTCATCGTCGCGCCCTGCGACGAGGCGATGCGGATGGGATTTTTTTCTGTGAAATTTGCGTATGCCGCCCCCATGCCGAAATTCAGGCTCGCACCGGCACCGGCAATTGCCAGGATGCCGACGAACGAGCTCGCAAGAAGGAGCGGGATGCCGCGGTACGGAATATTTGTTCCAAACCAGATCGCCACGCCGAGCAGTACAAGGAACGAGAGCGTCGCGGCATACTTGATCCAATACATCGTGGAGGCGGCGATCGGCGCGCTTCGCAATGACCAGTATGCCTGTCCCTCGAGGCTGACCATCGGGAAGGCAAATCGCAGCGCGATGGAGGCAAGCAAAAATGCGTTGAAGACGAATATCACAATGTAGATGACCGCGCGCAGATCCGGTGTTTCCACTTTCAGTTGCATGCTGCCGACGCTCGCCAAAAACACGAGCAGGAGTCCGCCGAGCACCGCCGCATGGATCCATTGGCTCGGATCGCGGAGGAAGAGCCACAATTCTTTTTTCAGCACAGCCTCAACGTGCGGACGAAAGCGCGACTCGCGTTCGAAATGGAAAAAAGGCAGCGACGCGGTCCGCGCACGCCGGGTTTGAAACTGCAGTGAGATCGACGTGAGCCATGTTTCGTAAAAAAAGCGCCCGCCGAGCAATACGGCGACAACAAGAGCACCGAGCGATGTCAGGATCAGCGCCGCGGCGTTGGATGCGGCGCCGGCGCTGAATCCGATGATCCAAAAATACAGCACCTGTGCAAACCAGTAATTCGGCAGGAACCGCGTCACGGCCGGATCGAGGTCGCCATAATACACATTGACGAATGGATAATAGCGCATGACCTCTTTCACCAGTGCCACCGGGCTCGTCAACGAAAAATATGCCGCGATCTGCAGGAAATATCCGGCGACAACGCAGGCGATGAGGACCCTGAAGTTGACGACCGCTGCAAGCTTCATCACCGCCAGGAGCACGATCACGGCGAGACTTGCTGCCAGCAGCATGTAGGGCACCATGACGCCGAACAGTATCGTCGGATAGAAGTACCACGGCATGCCGAAATAACTTCCATACCCCAGCAGCACCGCGAACGATGCGAGGAAGAGCGTGCCCGAACTGTAGAAAAAATTATCGAGGAACTTGACGAGAAAGATCGTCGCATACGGCACAGGCCGCGATAGCAGGAAGCTCATTTCTGGAGAGCGGTAGAGCGTTGAAAACGAGACGACGATGTTGCCGGCGCTCACCGTGAGAAAGAACACAAACAGCACGATGGCGATGAAGCGGTGAAACAGGAAGAGGCCGATGCGTATGTACTCCAGCAGGTACCACGTCACGATCCGCGCAAAGAAGAATGCGCCGACGGCAAACGCCGCGTAGACGATGAAGGAAAAAATATTTTTTATCGACAGCACGCGCGACGACGATGCCGATAATTTTTTCCATATCGCCAGTTTGTACAGGAGGATGTCGATGAGCTGTGCCACGATGTATGTTCTTTACGCCGGCATTGGATACCGGGTCTGTTTAAAAAGGATCGTCCTTCGTCAATTCCAGAAACACCGATTCGAGTTTTCCGTCGTACTTCAATTTTTCCTCATGCATCTCGGCCTTCGAACCGAGGAAGATCATTTTTCCGCGATGGATGATGCCGACACGGTCGCAGAGTTCGTCCGCCATCTCAAGAATGTGCGTGGACATGAAGACCGAGGCGCCTTCGCGCGTTTTTTGTTTCAGCATGTCCTTCACGATGCGCGCGGAGCGCGGATCGAGACCGACCATCGGCTCGTCGATGATGATCGTCCCCGGATCGTGCACGAACGCGGCGGCGAATGTGACGCGCTGTCGCATTCCCTGCGAATACTCTTCGGTGCGCTGATCGATCCACGAGGCAAGTTCGAGCTGATCGATCACTTTTTCCACGGTGAGCTTCAGTGCCGCCTTGGGCAGTTCATGGAGCGCGCCGATGTAGAACAGGAACTCCCTGCCTGTGAGCTTGTCGTAGAGAAACGGATGGTCGGGGATGTAGCCGAATGTCCGCTTGGCATCGATCGGCTCCTGCACGACGTCGAACCCGTTGATGAGGATCCTCCCGCGTGTGGGCGTGAACAATCCCGTCATCATCTTGATCGTCGTGGTCTTCCCCGCCCCGTTCGGACCGAGAAAGCCGAAAAATTCTCCGGACGGCACCGTCAGCGACAGGTCATCGACGGCGGCAAACGCGCCGAACTGTTTTGTGATATGGTCAAGGACGATCACGCTACTCCCATTCGATGGTTGCGGGCGGTTTCGAGCTGATATCGTACACCACGCGGTTCACGCCGCGGACCTCGTTGATGATGCGGCTCGAGACGTGCGCAAGAAATTCGTACGGCAGAGGAGCCCAGTCCGCCGTCATGCCGTCCACGCTCGTCACGGCGCGAAGCGCGATCGTGTTTTCATACGTCCGTTCGTCGCCCATCACGCCGACCGACTGCACCGGCAGAAGGACTGCGAACGCCTGCCACACGGAATGATAGAGGTTCTGTTTCCGCAGTTCGCCGATAAAGATCTCGTCCGCGCCGCGGACCACCTCGATCCGCTCCTTCGTCACGGCTCCCAGAATGCGTATCGCCAGCCCGGGGCCGGGGAACGGATGCCGGTCGATGAACGCGGCCGGCAGTCCGAGCATGCGCCCGACCTCGCGCACTTCGTCCTTGAAGAGTTCGCGGAACGGTTCGATCAATTTCAGGTTCATCGTCTCCGGAAGGCCTCCCACGTTGTGGTGGCTCTTGATCGTCGCCGACGGCCCCTTGAAGGATGTCGATTCGATCACATCGGGATAGAGCGTACCCTGCGCCAGGAACCGGACGCCGTCCGCCTTTGCCGCCTCGACTTCGAACAGGTCGATGAACGCCTTGCCGATGATCTTCCGTTTCTGTTCCGGGTCGCTCACACCGCTCAAGCGCTCCAGGAAAAGCTCTGTGCCGTCGACGACGTCCAGCTGGATCTTGTACTCGTCGCGGAACATCTTCACGACCTTCTCGCTTTCATTGCGGCGCATCACTCCGTTGTCGATGTGTATGCAGAACAGCTTGTCGCCGATCGCCTTCTGTAACAGTATCGCCGCCACCGACGAATCCACGCCGCCGCTCAGCGCGCACAGCACGCGCGCATCTCCCACCTTCCGCCTGATATCGGCAATGGCCTGCCCGATGAACGACTCCGCGTTCCATTGGCCCGTGCAAGCGCACACGCCGAAGAGAAAATTGCGAAGGATCGTCTTTCCCTCAGCCGTATGGACGACCTCGGGGTGGAATTGCACGCCGTAAATATTTTTGTCCTCGTTGGCGACGGCGCAGATCGGCGCGTTCACCGAATGGGCGATCGCCGTGAAACCCTTCGGCAGCGCCGTGAGCGAATCGCCGTGGCTCATCCAGACGCTCGTGGCCTGCGGCACATCCTGAAATAATTTTGTCGGGATGTCTATCTCGAGCGCCGCGCGCCCGTATTCGCGATGCGCCGCCTTCGAGACCTCGCCCCCGTTTTGAAGCGCCAGCAGCTGCAATCCGTAACAGATGCCGAGCACCGGAACGCCGAGCGAAAAGAGTCCTGGGTCGGAAATCGGCGCGTCCGGTGCGTACACGCTGGACGGGCCTCCGGACAGAATGATCCCTTGCGGAGCGAATGCGCGAACGGCATCGAGTGCGAAAGTGAACGGATGGATCTCGCAGTAGACGTTGAGTTCCCGCACACGCCGTGCGATGAGCTGCGTATATTGTGAGCCGTAATCGAGTATGAGGATGGATTCTGGATGCGTCATAGGATGTCTTTGCGGATGTGAAAATGAAATGCGTGTGGCCGTGTTCTCTGAACTTAAAGATACGGCATTCATTCGGCTTATCCAAGAGCGTGAAAAAATGAACGTCATGCATTGTATTTATCACAAATTCTGGCGTTATTTAAAGTTATGAGAACAAACAGGACCGAAGCCGAACAGAAGATCGTCATCTCCAACCGGAAGGCGCGCCACGACTACGAGGTGCTCGATTCGTACGAGACAGGCATCGTCTTAAAAGGCTCGGAAGTAAAGTCGCTGCGTCTGGCCAATGCGAACCTGCAGGACAGTTATGCCTCGATCCGCGCCGGCGAGGTGTGGCTTGAAGGAATGCACATCAACACGTACGAACAGGCAAACCAGTTCAACCACGATCCGGTCAGAGCGCGCAGACTGCTCCTTCACAAAAAAGAAATACGGAAGCTCTTCGTGAAAACAGCCGAACGCGGACTGACACTGGTGCCGCTCAAGGTCTATTTTTCGAATGGCAAGGCGAAGGTCGAGCTCGGCCTCTGCCGCGGCAAAAAAAGTTATGACAAGCGCGAAACGCTGGCCAAGCGCGACCACGACATGGACATGCAGCGGGCCCGCCGGGAACGCGGATAGACACTGTCCGTGCACACCTATTCATTCATTTAGCTCTTAACCATCGTGTTTCCACCACTGAACGAACAAATGGACGTGATACGCCGCGGAACCTCCGAGATCATTCCCGAAGAAGACCTTGCGCGAAAAATTGAAAAAGCCGTCCGCACGAACATTCCCATGAATGTGAAGCTGGGCTGCGATCCGAGCCGCCCCGATCTCCATCTCGGGCACTCGGTCGTGCTGCGGAAGCTGCGGCAATTCCAGGATCTGGGACACCAGGCGATACTCATTGTCGGCGATTTCACCGGCATGATCGGCGACCCGTCGGGAAAAAGCAAGACGCGGCCCTCACTCACGCTCGAGGACACGCGGAAGAACGGACAAAGCTACTTCGAGCAGGCGGTCACGATCCTCGATGCGGCGAAGATCCGTATGGTCTACAATTCGGAATGGCTCGGCGCCATGAGCTTCGCCGACGTGATCAAGCTTGCGAGCAAGTACACCGTGGCGCGCATGCTCGAGAGGGATGATTTCACGAACCGCTACAGGGCTGGAGAACCCATCTCTGTACATGAGTTCCTCTACCCCCTGGCGCAGGCGATGGATTCGGTCGCGATCAATTCGGACGTGGAACTCGGCGGCACCGATCAGAAATTCAATCTGCTCGTCGGCCGCGACATCCAGCGCGAATTCGGCAAAGAGCCGCAGGTGATCCTGACCATGCCCATCCTGCCCGGCACAGACGGCGTAGAGAAGATGAGCAAGTCGCTCGACAATTATATCGGCATCAGCGATTCACCGAAGGATATCTACGGTAAAACCCTGTCCATCCCCGATAAACTCATCTACGACTATTTTGTGCTTGCCACGAGCATCCCGAACGACGAACTTACAGAGATCAAGCAACGGCTCGCAGATCCGACGGTGAACCCCCGGGATATCAAACGCCGGCTCGCACGCACACTCGTCGGCATGTACCACACTCAAGAAATCGCACAACATGCCGAAAATGAATTTGATACCATCTTCATAAAAAAAGACGTCCCTGACGATATCCCAGAGATACAACTGGCAAGAACGGACGGGGTGAACATTGTGCAGCTCATTGTGGATACCGCGCTGGCCGAGAGCAAGAGCGAAGCCCGGCGCTTGGTGGAACAGGGCGGCGTGAGCGTGAACGGCGACAAGATCGCCGATCCCAAGGCGCTGGTCCCGATTCTGGACACAACAATTTTAAAAGTGGGAAAACGAAAATTTTTGAAGATTATTCCGATTTAATTATTTATCTTATAGACTGTAATTTCAGCATGATGTTATTCACCGCAGCGTGGAGAAGAAAACTCCAATCCTGCATTGTTCGCAACCCTAAATTGGAGATGAGAGATTGTTCGTTCCAACTAAAATATTTTTCACCAAAGGCGTCGGTCGGCACAAGGACTATTTGCAGTCGTTCGAACTAGCGCTTCGCGGCGCGGGAATCGAAAAATGCAATCTGGTCACTGTCTCGAGCATCTATCCACCGAAATGCAAACGAGTTTCGCAAACGGAAGGATTGAAGGCGCTCGAACCCGGTCAAATCACGTTCTGCGTCATGGCGCGCAATGCGACCAATGAACCGAACCGTTTGATCGCCTCATCCATCGGCTGCGCGCAGGCCGCCGACGAATCGCAGTATGGCTACCTGTCCGAGCATCATCCGTTCGGTGAAACAGAGGAAAAATGCGGCGACTATGCCGAAGACCTCGCGGCTACAATGCTTGCAACGACGCTCGGCATCGAATTCGATCCGAATGTTGCGTGGGATGAACGTGAATTGCATTTCAAGTTGAGCGGGAAAATTTTGAAGACGTATAACGTAACGCAGTCTGCTGAAGGCGACAAGGATGGGAAATGGACCACCACTGTTGCCGTGGCTGTACTGCTGCCGTAAAGAAATGATGCACTCCGCACCACACCAAGGCTCCCTGACGCAGGGAGCCTTTTTTTTGTACAGCCGTAGACGTTAAAGCGGGCGAGCATTAAAACACTACGTGTATGTTCGCAGAGAGTCCCTGAGGCAGGGGCATGACGATGACGGAACTTTCAGAGTCCGGTGTTCGGCCGGTCACCGAGTCGAACACATCGACGATTGTGCCCCGCAGCGCGTATGTGAGGAATGAACTGCCGGCGCCTAGCACCGCCCCGCCGAGCGCATCAGACGGATAATGAAGTCCGTTGTAGACGCGGCCGTAGCCGACCATGCCGGCCCAGATGAACGCCGGCACATACACATACGGCCTGGGATAGCGGAGCGTGAGCAGTGTGGCGAGCGCAAACGCCCCTGCCGTGTGGCCTGAAGGAAACGAGTACGGGTCGGCGGATTCGATATCATTCACCGTGACCCCGGAGAGTACTTCATACGGCCTCGCCCGCTTCACCGTGGATTTAATGACATACTTGGCTCCGTACGTGAGCACTTCGGATGCAGACAGAAGCAACCCTGTAGTAACAACATCGTTGTTCTTAGCAGCCAGGCCGTAGACAAGGCACCCTAACGGCAGACCCACGACGATTACGGCAACGGAATTGTCGGTGATACCGAACAGCGACGTCTTGAAAGAGGTCTGCGCGTCGTTCACGCTCCGGAACAATTTCGTATCCGGACCGTCGGACTCTTGCTGAGGGCTGTCCGCCCTTACCGTGGAGGTTGAAAAGGAGATACATAAAAATGCCGCCAGCACTCCTGTGAGTCGCTGGCGGCATATGAAAGAGAGGAATGGTGCCATGGTTACGCCCGTTTGGGAAGAAATTTTCGATATTCGTTGTAACTTTTCATGACACCGTCGACGTATTGCACTGTTTGTTTCCAGTCCCGGAAATAACCGGCGGGAGGCCGCGGAGTCTCCCACACATGACTGTGCAGTGTCGTATATTTTTTAGACAAGAGCGACAATGCGTTTCTGACGCATCGCCATTGATTCGGGTCATCGTTCACATATTCCGCCATTGCCTGGGCATCCAAGACCCTTCCAAGTCCGGCATTATATGCCGCAAGCGTCATGCTGATGCGGTCTTCTTCTGATACCTGTTCCGCGTCGAACGACTTATAGATTTTTGAGAGATAGTAAATGCCGCCGCGTATATTTTCATGCGGACGGTCAAAATGAGCGCTATCGACGCCCCATTCATTCGCAATTTGCGATTGCGTTGTCGGTGTGATCTGCATCAGCCCTTCAGCGCCTTTGTCGCTTGTGGCCGAAGTATCGAAGCGTGATTCCTGATTGATCACCGCCATCACCAGGCGCCAGTCGAGGCCGTACTGGTCTGAATACTTGCGAATCACACCGCCATAGCGTTGAACCATGAGCCTGGAGTGGCTCGTGAGCGGCACTGTCTCGGAAATGAAGCTTCCCTCGACAGCCGGGGCGGTGCCTATGATCATGCGCCCTTCAAAACAGCCAAAAACAACTACCGGTAAAAACAAGACACAATTAAAGAGTACCTTACCCATTTCTCCTCCTTCGATATATGTAACATCCCTCCGTCTCTGTTCCGGAAAGTTCGGTCAGACTGCGCATGAACGAGAGAGGAAGACTGATTAAACGACAAAGCCAAAACGAATTTTTTTTATCGTTCTGGCCTGTATTAAAATACATATATTCACCGTTAGTGTCAAGCCCTTGGAAACTCGCTACGGTCTGCGAGTTTCCATTCCGGTTTCGATCCGTCGGCCACTCCCTCTCATACCTCCTTTTGGCTAGGGAACCGAATAATGAACTTAGTTCCGTTATTGGAATCGAGCTCTATCGTCCCTTTCATCTGGCGCACCAGTGTGGTGATCAGCGTCATACCCATCGTCTCAGCCGTTCGGAAGTCGAGCTTCGGGGGGAATCCGATGCCGGTATCTCCGACGATCACTTCATACTCCAGGCTCGGGAGAATGCGAACCTCAATGAACACCATTCCATGCGCTCCATCGGGGAACGCATACTTCAGCGAATTCGAGATCAACTCGTTGATGATGAGGCCGCAGGGTATTGCCGTATCCACGCCGAATTTGACTTTTTCCGCACTGATCTGCAGCGACGCATTGCCGTTATTGTACGCATGGAACAATTGTGTGGCGACGCCACGTATATAATCGCCGAATTCGATGTCCGCCAGGTTCTTCGATTGATAGAGCTTCTCGTGAATACGCGCGATGGTGATCACCCGGTTCTTCGCCTCATGAAGCAGATCCCGGTCGTTTACATTCGCGACCACGTCCGACTGCAGGCTGAGCAGGCTTGCAACCACATTCAGGTTGTTCTTCACGCGGTGATGGATCTCTTTCAGGAGTATCTCCTTTTCTTCCAACGCCTCCTGCAGCAGGCCCTCTGCCCTGTGCCGTTCGACGATCTCATCTTTCAGTTCCCTGTTTGCCGATTCGACCTGATTGCTCCGCTGCCGGACGATTTCCTGATGGCGAAGGATCTCATCATTCGCCTCTTTCAATGTAATGTTTTTCTGCCTCACGAGTTCGGCTTCACGGAGCTGCTGTTCATGGATCAGCTTTTTACGCTGGCGCTTTTCCACATACTTCATGCTTCCCGCATATATTCCCATGAAACAGATCGCATACAACAGATATGCCCACCACGTCCGCCAAAATGGAGGTTTAATGGTGATGGACAGCGACGCGCCCAGTGTATTCCAGATATGGTCGTTATTCGATCCCAGAACCCTGAATACGTACTTGCCCGGAGCAAGGTTCGTATACGACGCTTTACGCGCCGTGCTCGCCGAACTCCATTCCTTGTCGAATCCTTCGAGCATGTACTTATACTGGTTCAGTTCCGATCTGCGGTAATTCAATGCGACGAAGTCGAAGGACAACGAATTCTCATCATACGGAAGGACGACCTGTTTTTTCATCGTCATCGCAGTATCGGCATGCATCGGCTTGTTGAATATACTCACAGAGGTGATATACACGGCCGGCCGGTGCACATTCTCATGGATTTTTTCAGGCTGAAACACGTTGAAGCCGTTATTGCCGCCGAACAATATTGTTCCGTCCGTATCCTTGAAACTGCAGTTGAGATTGAATTCTTCGCCCTGCAAACCCGCGTTGGAATTGAAATTGTGAAATGTACCCGATGCAGGATCGAAGCGGGAGATGCCGCTGTTTGTCGTGATCCAGATATTGTTTCTCTTATCAACCTGAAGTCCAAAAATAGTATTATTGATCAATCCGTCGGCTTCCGTGAAGAGCGTGAATGTTCCCGTCCTCGGATCAAATTTATTGAGTCCGCCTCCATACGTTCCAATCCACAGATTTCCACTGCCGTCCTCGGTGATCGGTGCCGCCATATTATGGCTGATGCTGGTGCTATCCTTCGGATTGTGGAAATAGGATGTAAATGTGCCGGCGGCCTTGTCGAATTTGCAGATGCCTCCGCCGTATGTCCCGATCCACAACGTCCCCGTGTGGTCCTGGAACAGGGAACGGATATTATTGTTGCTCAATGTTGTCAGGTCGGCAGGATCGCTCATATAGTGTGTGAATCGATTGGTCCGGCGGTCGAACCTATTCAGTCCGTTCATAGTCCCGATCCACAGGATCCCGTCTGTGTCTTCCACGATCGACCTGATATTCGAGTGGCTGATCGCGCTAGGATTTTTGAGATCCGACACATAGCGCGTGAACCGTTTGGTCTTCCGGTCGAAACGGTTCAGCCCATTTCGCGTCCCAATCCAGAACGCCTCCTTCGAATCCTTTGCTATCACGTTGACATAGTTGTCGCTCAGGCTCGTCTTGTCATCTGGAATATTCACAAACCGTTCACACGCGTTCGATGTGGGATCAAAAATGTCCAAGCCTTTCGCCGTCCCTACCCAAATATTCCCTTTTTGTTCCCTGTACAACGAACGTATATTGTTGTTGGAAAAAAGCGAGGGCTTCGGATATTCGTTGCGGTATGTCCGGAAGTGTTCCTCCTCCGGATCATATTTGCTGACGCCCGAGGCATACGTCCCGATCCATTCATTGGCCATCTCGTCGCGATACACTGTCAGGATCCTATCATCGGCGAGACTTGTCGGATCCTGCACATCGTGTCTTATGACCGTGGTCATGCCCGTTTCCGGGTCTAAATATTTTAAGCCTTCCCCCCATGTGCCATACATGATCTTCCCCGACTGCGTCTCGGAAATAGTCATCACCGAATGGGAATCATACCCCTCGCTCAGTGTGGGCGTAACTGCGGTAGACATATCCCATATGCCCGTCGTGCGGTTGAGAGAAATGATTCCGCGTATAAATGTTCCGACCCATAACCGGCCCTTGGCATCCTCATAGATCGACAGCACCGATTCCTGCAGGGGGTGTGCATTGGAGAACGTGGAAAAACGATAGCGGGTAAATGTTCCCGATGAGGCATCGAACCGGTTGAGGCCGCCGCTCCCGGTTCCTATCCACAGCACTCCCGCTTTGTCGATGTACTGCGAGTTAATGTCACTGGAACTGAGGCTCTTTTCATTGAGCGGGTCGTGCAGGAAGCGGCGGAACGATTTGGTTTCCGGTAAAAATTTGTTGAGGCCGTTTTTGCGTGTCCCGATCCACATGGCGCCGGAACTGTCTTCGGTGATTGCCGAGATGTCGTTTGCACTGATAGTGGCCGGGTCATCGGGATTTGCACTGTAGACATGGAGCGTTCCTGTCACGGGATCCAGGACGTTCAATCCGTTGGATGTCCCTATCCATAACAGCCCCGCCCGGTCCTGGTGCACTGCGCGGATGACGTTATTGGAGATCGATGCCGTATCATCCTTGCGGTGGCGGAAGACGGTGAATGTGTATCCGTCATATCTGCTCAGTCCGTCGTCTGTGCCGAACCAGAAAAATCCCTGGCGGTCGCGTGTGATGCACCACACGGAGTTGTGCGAAAGTCCGTTTGCAACCGAGAGATTTAAAAATTTCGGGGATTGGTCGGCCTGAAGCGATTCAACGCAGAGAAATGCAATAACCGCAATACAGAAAATTTTTACGACAGGCGCTCTGTGCATGGAAACGTTCTATTATATGAGTTAGCGATGTGGAAACTATTTCATAGCGCTTACACAGCAGCCCCATCCCAGGGGATACAAATATAACGGAAAGATAGATGGAATGCCACAGCGGTGCGGATAAATCATATGCGGATAACACATGTGTTCGGGGACGTGTGTGCGCATATTCGCGGGAAATAGTATGGTCAACGACGCGTGCGGCGCGCGAGGGGAACTAGATCGAGAAATCGAGCTCATCGAGCATGCCGTTCACGTTCTTGACCCGTACCTGGCTTTTGTGGTAGACGAGCGACCGGGGCGGCACACTTTCGGTAAGCCACACGTTTCCGCCGATGACGCTGTCGTGTCCGATGGTGGTCGACCCGCCGAGAATAGTGGCGTTCGAATAGATGACGACGTGGTGTTCGATGGTCGGATGGCGCTTCGTTGAGCACAATGATTTTTCGACGCTGAGCGCGCCGAGCGTGACGCCCTGATAAATTTTAACGTTGTCGGCGATCGTGGCGGTTTCGCCGATGACGATGCCTGTGCCATGATCGATGCAGAAGGCCTTGCCGATCGCGGCCCCGGGATGAATGTCGATGCCGGTCTTTTGGTGCGCAAATTCGGAAAGGATCCGGGGGAAGATCGGAACGTGGAGCCGATAAAATTGATGGGCGATCCGATACACAGCGATCGCATAAAAGCCAGGGTAGGCCGAGATGACTTCATCCACGCTTTCAGAAGCGGGATCTCCGTCGTTGATCGCTTCGGCATCGGTCCAGAGGTCGGCGAAGACCCTCGGCAGGTTTTCGAAAAACCGTTCCGCGATCTCGTCGATGCCGAGCTCCATTTGCGCCTGGAGCGGCTGCAGTGCAATTTTAAGATCGTGCCTGAGCAGCTGCAGGCGCGCGCCGACATCGTGCTGCTCGGAGTACGTCTCTTCCGAAAAATGCGGGAAGAGAAGACTGAGCAGATTCTCTGCAAACTCGTATACTTTCGCCTTCACCGGAAGCTGCAGATGACGTGCCTGCCGCACAACCAACAATCGCCGTGTAAATTCTTCATCCATAGTCATCCGGCAGCGCCTCTCAGGTGTGAAGTCCCATATACGTCAAATTAAAGTCTTTCAGTATTTCCTTGGCCACTTCCACTTTGTCTTCAGGGACCAGGATCTTTACCGGCTCAAGCAGCGGCAGCATGCTGTTGAAATATTCTCCTTCGATCTGATACTCGATCTCGCCGTCGTCCAGGATCGACTTGATGAGCGCGATATCGCCGGCATTGTATGTGATGACTTCCACATAGGCAGGCACAGTCTGTTCGTGATCGACCTCAGGAAGCGATGCGACCAGTGGTATTGTGCAATCGGCGCATTCTTCGACTCCGGCAAGATATTCCGCTTTGCAGTTCGGACAGAACATAGTACCCTCCGTTGAGATAGGGACAAATGTGTGCGGCATATGAACAGCACCGATGCCGCATTGAGGCAAGCACCTTCACACATACTACTTGCCGAAATATTTCGTTAAAAGCAAGAGCAATAAATTTACCGCATCACTGTTCAACGACGCACGTCCGGTACCGCACCGCACACGGCGCAACGAAGCCCGCTCAGAGACGGGCGAACCGGCGGCCGGCATCGAGAAAACTGTCGACTTCGGCGTCACTCCGGCCTTCGGCGTAGAGACGCACCAGCGGCTCGGTCTGCGATGTCCTCAGCAGGAGCCATCGGCAGTCCCCGCACTCGAGCTTCACTCCGGTCATCATGCCGAGTTCCTCGAATGTCGTGACCTTTGTAACGGGGAATCCTGCAATCTCGGGAGGTGCCGACGCGGCCAGGTCCGGAAGGAGCGCCGCCCTGTCCGGGCGGTCATACGGTGCGTCGATGCGGCGGTAATGCAGCGAGCCCACGCGCAGACGGATGGCACCGATGATCTCGTGGAGCGAGCGGTCCGAGAAGGCGATCATTTCCGCGAAGAACAATCCGGAGAGAATGCCGTCCCGTTCCGGAATATGCGGTTGGTAACCGAAGCCTCCGCTTTCTTCGCCTCCGAACATGCATGATTCGTTGAGCATCACCTCTGCGATGAATTTGAAGCCGACGAGCGTATCGAACACCGGCAGGCCCCAGTGTTCGGCAAGGAGCCGAAGCTTATCCGTCACCGAGGCGGTCTTGATGATGCCGCCCTGCCACAGCTTATGTTCACGGAGATGCCAGACGAGCGCAAGGATCGTTTCCTGGGCGTTCATCCATTCGCCGTCGTCGTATACAATACTGCACCTGTCGGCGTCGCCATCTGTGGCAATGCCGAGAAGCGTGTGCGTCGCGCTCATATTATATTTCAGCGGTTCGAGATTCTGTTCCACCGGCTCGGGCGAGCGGTCGTAGAAATCCGGGTCGGCCGTACCGAAGATCGTCTGCGCTCTCCATCCGCACGGCGTCAACAGATCTTCAAGGAGCGTCTGCCCTGCCCCGCCCATCGAATCGATGATGACGGCGGCATGGTTGCGCGGATCTTCGCCGAACACACGGAGCCGGTCGAAATCGACGAGCAGCCGCAGCTGCGCAATGTACTCGGGGAGAAAATCGGTGAGTGCAATGTGTTCGCATGCCGGCACAAACGGCTCCGCCTCGGGAAGAATGCACTCTTCCATTTTTTTTGTCTCTTCGGACATGAAGGGCCCGCCATAGGCGGCCTTGAACTTGATGCCGTTGTAGCGGGGCGGATTATGGCTAGCGGTGATCATCACACCGGCGCTGCACGAGCGGTGCTTGACGGCAAACGACAGCACCGGTGTCGGCACAATTGCCGTGGAGAGCAGCACATGGATGCCGTGAAAGGAGAGCACATCGGCAAACAGGGATGCGTAATGCTGCGACAAGCGGCGGCCGTCGTACGCGATCGCGACGGGTCCGTCCGTGTGCGGCTCCTGCGACGAACGCCAGCGGACGAATGCATGCGCTATACGAATGACATTCTCGTCGGTGAACATATCGTCCATCAACGCCCGCCAGCCGTCGGTGCCAAATGTGATGACAGGTACGCCCATGAATGCCTGGTGTCCAGTGAATTACCCCGTCGCAAGCAGCAGGGTATCGTGATATTCAAATTATATTTTTCGCCGCAAGCGGCGGGGAATTGGACCCTGAGTGATTGAAAATCGATTGACAGCTCCGATGCCGCCGCGGCAGATGTGTCAGAAACCGATCGCAAGCTGAAGCGCGGGTGAGTCGTTCAGCATACACACGGAAAAATGAATTTTCTTTCCGGTATTGTCTGCGGACGCCGTCATCGGGTTGGAATTTTCATACCGTGACACGACCTGATTGGCGCAAAGATAGCCGATGCACGCGCCGGCAAAGACATCCGACGCCCAATGCGTATGCTCGATCATGCGTGTGAGTCCGACGATGGTCGCCAGAGAATACGAAAGGATCGGAACGTAGCTCGATTCGCTGTACCGCTTTGCGAACACCGTGGCGATCGCGAACGCCGTGGCCGTGTGTCCCGAAGGAAATGCATCGTATTTGGACACGGTCTCGTTGCTGTGCTTGCGTATTGACCCTGCAAGTCCGGACCATCGACCGCCGGGCAAGTGCGAAAATTCGTACGCCGCGCTTGGACGTTCGCGTCCCGCGATCAATTTCCCCAGGCGTGTCCAGACTCCGGATGTGATCAGCGCTTCGGTCAGCAGCATCGATGTTTCCTTCGCATCCTCGTCATCCCATATCACGCTGTATCCGGCATAGGCGACTCCCGTGAGTATTCCATAGGTGCCTCCGAAGTCCGTCAAGATCGGGCTCGTGGTCCGGATCGCTTTATGATTCGTCGCGAGGCTGCGTATATTCCGGTCGATGGGCTCGTCGATCGTGATGAGGCCGAATGTAATGCCGATGCCGACGCCGACCGATATCGCATCTTTTTCATTCATGGAGAACGGAGATGTCGCCTGGAGCAAAAAATCTTCGCCCAAGCGCCGCAAAAATTGAGGCTGGTGCGCGACCGTGCCGGCATCGAATCCGGATGAATCCTCGATAACGGACCGGGTATCGGCCGTGTCGGGTACGGCCTCCAGCAATTCCCACGCGCTCGCAGTTGCGGTGCACACGAACACACAGATGACAAGTTTAAGACCGAGGGAGCGCAGGATGATCATGTCACCATTTCCAGGTTAATGCAATTCCGGGCGTGCCGTTGCTCATGATGATAAAATCGGTGTCCGGCGCATACGAATGCGCCCGCGTGATGTCTTCCGTTTTCGGCTTGTGGCGGCTTGCCACCGCTTTGCCGAATGTATACCCGAGCGCCCAGCTCAGCGGATAGTCGCTCAGCCAGTGGATCCCGGTCCCCATCATGCTCACGCCGATACACCCGATCGTCGTATAGCCGACATACTTCAGCCACACGGCATCGGGATAATTTTCAGTCAGCACGGTGAGCGTTGCCATTGCCGTGGCGACATGGCCCGAGGGATATGCGTCGTAGTGAGGCACATGGTTCGCATATTCGATCTGATTGGGAAACAGTATCCAGATTCCCGTGGGCGAGGTGCTCACAAACGGGCTTTCACGCCCGGTTAAATGCTTGAGCGTTTGCACTACGCCGCCGCAGGCGAGAATCACTTCGGCTGTCTGACTCGCCGTGGAGAGCGACTTTGCATCGTTAAAGATCAATCCGTGCGCGCAGAACGCCGCGCCGATCCCGAATTGAAACCATCCGTCTCCCATGAACTGGAAGATCTCGGCGGCATCGTGATACGTCCTGTTCTCGTTATAGAATTTTCTCAGCGGCGTATACGTCTGATGATCTGTGACGACCATCGCCGCGGTCAGAATGCCGATGCCCGTGTACATCGGAATATTTTCCGTCTTGAACGTCATGCGGCCCCATGTCGCCCATGCTCCGGGAAGGTCCGTGATCATATCTGCGATGCCCGGCTTTGCGTATCGAGGCATGGCTGGAGCCGAGGACTCAAACGCGAGCGTATCCATTCCGCCGGCAGACTCCGCAGCGCCCGTCACAGAGACCGGTGCGCAGTCGAAACGTGCGATCGTCCTGTGCGACAGTGAATCGTACAGGTCCTGACCCGCGAGGCCAGGCAGTACTGCAGCACACAAAAGCACGACGATTGCGTACATCTTCATTTCTGTTCTACGAATTAATTCAAGGATAAAAAAACACATTCATTAATATATGAATTTTCACGACAATAACATCATGAATCGGGCGAGTCAACAAAAAATTGCGCAGAGCAGCGGGTTTGTGCGGCAGCGATCCTGCGCCGGCAGCGGTTCGCGCTCAGGAGTGAAGGTGACAGTGCGCACGGATATGCCAAATTTACTTTGCCTTGAATGTGATGGCACCGGGAATGACACCGGCCTTGAATGTTGCAGTCGTTTTTCCGTCGGCATCGTACACGGTGATCGTGCCGGCGCTGACATAATCCACCGCATCGGCGACATACAGCCTGCTGTTTGTTCTGTCGTATGCCATGCCGTTGATCGTGTACGACGTGAACGGTATGAACCCTGCGTTGACCACCGTCAGTTGCGCGGTTTCGATTTTCATGATTCCGCTCTTCACTTTCACATAGGCATATCCCGCACCGGACACCGCCATTTTTTCGGGATGACTGTACGTGGCGAGCGGCAGCGGCAATGTCCCCGTTACGGCGAGCGTCGACGGATCGATCTTCATGATGCTTCCGGGGGCCTCTTTCGTCGGATCGGGATATGAAGAGACACCCTCGCATTTCACGACCAGTTTCTGGTCCATCGTGTAATCGATCTCGCTGGGCGACTTGCCCACGACGATCGTTTTGACGACCGTATCGGTCAAGGGATCGATCACCGAGACCGTGCTGTCCGCGCCGTATCCCGAATTGCACACGTAGATCCTGCCGTTGAACGAGATGATGCCCTGCGGGTTGAGACCCACGGGAATCCTGTCCTTCACGACGGCAAATGTGGTCGGATTGAATACCGTGACCGAATTGTCATAGAGGTTGGTGACATACCCTTTGGTGTCGCTGAATATCGCGGCCTTGAACGGGCTTTTCGTTCCGGGTATGGTGATCGTCCCGGCGGATTTCATTGTTTCCAGCAGCACCACTTCGATCTTCTGCGAATTGTTGACGACGATGTATCCGTACTTGCCATAGATGACCATGTCGTTTCCCACATCGCCAAGGTTGCGGCCGTTGGCGGTAAAATACACGTCCTGATACGCTTTCAGTGAATCGGGCAGATACATCGTGAGCGACGCATTTGCTTTGCCGTAATTTCCCTCGTTCATGATGTAGACACTTTGCGCCGCGCCTGGCAGCGCGCCCCCGTCCGTGATCCCGCCGGTTTTTGAACAGCTGTTAACGCCGGCAAGCAGCAAAAGGAGTAGAAGTAGTGCGGTGATAGCTTTCATGGTGGTCCTTTTTTATTATTCAGCGTTAATAATTGGACACCGAAATTACTCAGTGTTCATAAAAAAATATTTGCCATTCTTAGTTTATCATCTTGATAGAGTCAAGAATCTTCATGCGCATGAAATAATAGACCTTCCGAAGTTATCATCTCGGCAGCGCCAAGAATCTTCATGCATATGACATTAGTATTCTGTCATTCTGAGCGCAAGCGAAGAATCTTGCGTCGTGATGGCAGTCGGTGAGATTCCTCAGTCGCTCAGGCTCCTTCAGAATGACAGGGACGATAGAGTACACTGAGGTACAATTCAACAACTCCCATCAATACATAAGTTCGAACGAGACGCGAAACGACCGCAGCGGCATCGGCTGAAGCGCAATGACCTGATAATCGGCGTTGAACAGATTGTCGGCTTCGAGTTTCACATTCGCGGCAAAGTGCGGCAGCAGAATTTTATATCCCACATTCGCGTCCACCGTCACGAACGACGGCAGCGCGTAGCGCGGATTATTGTCCTCTGTGCTGTAGCGTTCGCCGGTGACTGCCGCGCGGATATTGAATGTGCAATTGTCCACATACACCCCGGCGTCGAACGACGACGACGATTCGGGAAGGTACGGCAATTGTTTGCCGGCGGTCGGATCGTCCAGAGCGTCCGCACTCTTCTTCACCACGCTCGTGATGTTCTGCACATACCCGAGGCAGAGCTTCTCGTCCCACAATTTCAGCCGAACGGAAAGCTCTATTCCCTGAGACAGCACCCTGCTGATATTCTTGGGAGTCCAGAGATTGTTCGCCCCCGGCATCCATACGATCCGATCCTTCGTGTCGATCGAATAATACGTCGCCTCGCACTCGAACACACTGGCGCCGCGAAGCGATGAGACCAGCCCCGCATCATAACTCACCGAGCGCTCGGGCAGCAGCAAGGGATTTCCGCCGGTGTTCCAATACATGTCGTTGAATGTGGGCATGCGGAAATTTTTGCCGACGCTTGCGCGCACACGCAGCGCGTCGGACTCCTGCGCGCCGATGTTCAGTCCAATCCTGGGATTGAGTGCCTCGTCGACATCCGAAAATCTGTCGTACCGAACCGATGGAAAAAATGTGACATCGAGCGGAAGCAACGCTCGAAAAGACACCTCATGCTGTCCGGAAACAAACGCGCTGAACTGTGTCCGGTCCTTTGTGTGAACCTCGTTGCTTTCGATCCACGCATGCATGAACTCGATGCCGCCGACGATGGTCTGTCCTTCGCCGAAGGACGTCTGATACGTAGGCGTGACAATGACGGAGCGGTTGATATAAAAACTGGAGAGCGGCGTTCCTCCGGTGACGAGCAGCGGATCGTGATACTGCTGATCGAAGTAATGGTAGTTCGAATGCAGCGAGAGTTGTGAAACATCCGTCGCCTTCCATTCCGCCTGATACTGCGCGAACCACTCATCATCGAGCAGACGCGCCGCCCCTGTGCTTGCGGCCGAGGTCAGGCCCGATGCGACTCCCCTGTCTGCGTTGGAATACCGGAGCGAGAGCGAGGACGAGACCTCACCCCCGGTATTCAACTGTGCGGCGACATCGGCGACATGCAAGCAGTAATCGGCATCGCTGCGCTGCAACAGCACGCTGCGCGCGCCGTCGTGAAAATAGCAGTCGAACATGTTGGCGCTGTGCTCGTTGCGGTATGTCCCTTTGAGGGAGAGGATTCCCGTTCCTCCGGAAAGCGACAATTGATACTGCTGGTACCCGAACGACCCGACTCCGGCCATGAGAGTAGCGCGAAAATCCTGCGAAGGCTTTTTCGTGATGATGTTCACGACGCCGCCCACGGCATCCGCCCCGAAGAGCGCGGAGTATCCGCCCTTTGCAATTTCAATCCGCTCTATATCGGCGGTGGAGAAGACGCCGAAATCAACTTGCCCGTTCTGATAATTTGTGAACCGCTGCCCGTCCACCAGCACCAGTGTGTATTCCGGTCCCATGCCGCGTGACGAAATGGTCTGCAGCGCCCCCTGACCGCCATAGGTCTTGAAAAATATTCCCGGCAATCCGTGCAGCACATCGGCCACAGTAGTGCCGTTGGCACGATCGATGGCCTGTTCGTTAATGATCGAGACGGACGAGGGCAGCCGGTACACGTCCGTGGCAATGCGGCTGCCTGTGACTGTCACCTCGTTCATGCGAAAGACGCGCGCACTATCGGGCATCTCGTCCACGGCAGCGGCAATCACACCGGATGCTCCTTCCGAAGGGATGGCGGCGTTCACGCCGGAGGCGGACGCAATGGCCAATATAAAAACAATGAACGAACGTATTTTTCTCATGATGCAATAAATGGCTCACCGCTTCAAGCAGCGGGGTATCCTCGTAAAATTATGCTATTTTTCGCCGCAAGCGGCGGGGAATTTACCCGTAGCGATTAAGCACTGCGGTAACAAAAAAAACCCCAACATCCGGTTGCGAACGTTGGGGCAGACACAACGGCATCGGCCGCTGCGTACAAGTACCTGTCCCACCTCTGTTCCACGAAGGCGGTGAATCACGACGGCGGCAGGTCTCCTGGCTTGTGACCGAACTACGTGCGTGAACCTTCCCAGGCGTATGCATCACACCAAGTGGTTCAGCGTCTATTGCGTCACTTACAGTTGCGGGTCAGCTTCCGTTTTTCACGGAATTCCCTTTTCATCTCGCGCGAGTGCGAGACACCGATATCGACTATAATAAAGAACAATGGGTTCGCGCGCCGGAAACGGCGGCGAACAATACTCTCAGCGCCGCACTTAATTGACCGCGGCTGCTGTGCGTGTGTTGCGTACGAGCGCAGAGACGGCCTCGTAGATGCCGAACATCGCCGCGACATAGAAGACGTCGCCGGCAACGGTGTTGCGAAGGAACGGAATTGCCAACGCGTAGCAGTCGATCAATCCGGCCGCCGTTTTCGGATACCAGCTCTGCATCGCCCACACGCCGAAATTGGTGACGAAGAAAAAGAGCGCGGAGCTCGCAAGCGTCGTGCCTGCCACCACCGCGGCCGATTTGCGGCTCTGCATCATCACCGCCATCGCACCGATGGACAACAGACACCCGTAGACGAACATCCAGTCGCTGCTGAAGCCGATGAAATAATCACTCACGAGCATTGCCCCCAGCGGCGCGATGAACGCGAATTTTTTGTCGAAATAAAATCCGCCGAAGAGCGCAATGGCCGCGATCGGCGTGAAGTTCGGAATGTGCGGTACCATGCGCGACATCGCCGCGCCGAAGATCAGCACGAATGCAACCGTATATTTGATGAATGATTCTTTGTTCATGGCTTTCTCTCCTTGCAATTAATGGAACATCGTTCGTACACAATGTCAATGAGTGTACCGCAGTGAAACACAAAACCCCAACTGGATCCAGTCGGGGCGTATAAAAAAGAACATCGGCGTGCTTCTTTTGTATGCGCCTCTTTTCGCGAAGGCGATAAAAATGATGCAGGCAGGTCTCCTGGCTTGCGGCACGTGTGCACTGCGCTCCTTCCCCCCCGTGACAATGAAGAGTGGATGCGCAGGGAACGAGTATGCCGCGACAGTTGCGCGTCAGCTTCCGATTCGACGGAATTCCCTTTTCATCCCGAACCATCCGGGACACCAGCATCAATTATGGTAAAGAACAATTTCACAGCACAAATATACGACAGACATCGCTGCGAATCAAGATATATTGCGATTATTTTTTTAGATTTTTTTTCGCTTGTTGTTCTTCTTCGCCCACATGGGTTTCTGCTTCAGTATTTTTTTATAGATGGGGCAGGTTTCCGAATGCGCATTCGGCAGATAACCGGTGCTCATGAGAAATTCATTGACGATCTCGCCGCCGGTGAACGTGAATGTTTTTTTAAAGAGCTTCGTCCATTCGTCCTTGTCCGCGCACGTCTGCTCGTCAAGCCATTGTTTAAATGACCCGTGGCTCGCCCTCAATGCTTGTATGACCTTTGCGTTGTGCACGGCGGCGCGGATCTTTAATCTATTTCGGATGATGCCTGCATTTCCCAGGAGCCGCTCTACATCCTTCTCCGAATAGCGCGCGATCCGATCGACGTTGAAATTATGGTATGCAGCGCGGAAATGTTCCTGCTTCTTCAGTATCATGGTCCAATTGAGTCCCGCCTGGTTGATCTCGAGTATCAGGCGTCCGAGCAGCTCGTTGTCGTCCTCCAGAGGAAAGCCGTATTGCGTGTCGTGATATTTTTTATGGAACGCAATGTTCTCATCCGTGCCCGTATGAACATAATCGCAGTATGTCATGGCCTCCCCACAAATACATCTTTATAAATATTTTTCGTATCGTCAAATTCCATAGTTCACCACGCACACGCATCGACGACGCGGCGCAGCACAGCTACAGAAAATTGATCGTCGTGCGCAGCGCATCGATCTTTTCTTTCGGGATCATGATGCGGTTGACGCTGATCGCGCCGGCGTGTTCCAACGCCGCGTTGGTGAGGGCAAGCGTGTTCGGCGCGGTCATCGCGTACATACGGTAGTCCCTGGTGTCGAAAAATTCCACAACATCCTTTGCCGTATACCCCTGTTCTTCAAAATTTCCGATCTCGAGGATCACCACCGGCCGCGCCTGTTTGAGTATCTCGACAGCACCGCGAAACACGAACAGTTCGTACCCCTCCACATCGCATTTGATGACGCCCGCGCTCGCCAATGCAGGGAACTCGCGGACGAGCGAATCGAGCGGTTTCAGCTGAATGGTCTTCAGTCCGCGTCCGTTTTTTACTCCGCCTTTTTCGATGTGCGACAACCCCGCCAGACGTGAGCCGTCGGCGTCTGTGACCCGGAGTGTGACTTCCTCATTCGAATCGGACAGACCGAACGGGAACAAACGGACTCCCTTCAGCCCCATCAATTTCACCGCAATCCCCGTTGCCAGTGCGTAATAGGGATCGGCCTCGAACGCAAAGACTGCCCCGTTATCTCCGACCGCACGGTGCAGGTGCGTCGTCCAGTCGGCCCCATTGGCACCGACGTCGATAGCCGTATCTCCCTTATGCAGGAAGGCGGAAAGAAGCGCGGTTTCCGGGTCGGCTTTTTGTTTTGCCAACAGGATGTAGACGAAACGCAGCGCCTGTATGTATGCCGTCGGCGTTTCGCCGATCACGTTGATCAATGTTGTTTTGATATCTTGATTATTCATCATATCCTGTGCTGTTTTTCCGATCACATAGCGTAACCGATACGGTTCACGTTAATTGTCTTCCCCTTGAATATCATGCACCCGGGACGAACGCACGCCGTTCATCACACAAACCACAAGTGATCGATCTTCCCGAGACTGTATTGCAGGTCTTTCGATCTCTCCCCTATTTTCCTGGCAGGGACACCGCCGACGATTGCATACGGCTCCACGGATTTCGTGACAACGGCTCCCGCCGCCACAACGGCGCCCTTGCCGACCGTGACTCCGGGAAGTATGATCGAGCGGCAGCTTAGCCAGGCATAGTCTTCTACGATCACCCGGCCTTCATGCGCGCCGAAGGAGGGGCTGTTGAGATCGTGCTCAACGGTCCAGATCATGACCTCCGACGAAAAATTCACGCTTTCACCGATAGTGATGCCGCCTCGTCCGTCGAGCGTGCATTTGTGGCCGATCGTTGTATTTTTTTTAATGCTGATGTTTTGCGGCGAACGGATTTCGCCGCCCATATAAATGATCGACGTCCGATCGATCTCCATCCCGTAGAGTCGGAAAATACCGTGGCGCAGCCATTGCAGTGGAATATGCGTGGTAACACCCAACACCAGAAACGTGAATCCGGTATACGGTCGTTTCATGGCTCTCCATGCGGCGGCAAGCGGGTTCGGCATAGCGGTTGTGTCCTCTGTCATTGTGTTCGTCCCTGTGCATGGACCTGTGTATGTCTCATCGGGAAAATCTCATTATTCTTTTTATTGCCATCAGCTCGTCTTCCTCGAAGAACCGTCCCAGGGCGATGATCGCGCCCCATGAGGCAACGAGAACCAGTTTCACCCACATGCCTCCGCCGGAGGGAAGCATGGTCGACACCGTGAACACAACAGCGGTCACGCAGGCGACCTTCACGAGCCGGAAGTACTCATAGCCGATCGGGTAAAATTTTTGAGCGACCACAAACAACGCGGCAGCGGAAAGCACATACGCGATGAGCGTTGCGTATGCCGCGCCGTAGATGCCGTATTTCGGAATCAGGAGGATGTTGGCGGCGATGTTGGACACGGCGGCGATGACGGACGTGGGCAAGAGGTACATCGTCTTCTTTTCTATTTGTATCCCGGCGTTGAGATTAATCGAGATGCCGCCAAAGACATAGGCAAGCAGCACGATGGGCACGATCCCAAGTCCGCTCCAGTACGTGTCGCGTATGATGTGGTGGTTGAAAATTTTGATTGTCACGATATCGCCGATAAAAAACGACAGCACAAGAAACAAGAGCGTCGATGCGAGCACATAATATGTCATCACGCGCGCGAAGAGCTGTTTCGCATTGTCGTCCTTCGCGTGAGAAAGGAAGAACGGACGCCATGCGTATTCGAACATGGACGAGACGAGATTCATGAAGATGCCGAGCCGGTAATTCGCCTGATAAATGCCCACGGCGCTGTCCGTGGACATGGCCTTCAGTATGGGCCTGTCTATCACCTGCAGGATGATGCCCGAGATGCCGACGGGAATATATGGCAGGCCGAAGCGTAGCAATTCCATGTAGAGCTGTGTGGAGAACGCGAACCGCGTGTGCCGGTACACATGCGGCAGCAGCAGTGCGAAGGTGAGGGCCGACGAGGCGGCCCCGCTGAAGAAGATGCCCTCGACCCCCCAGTGAAGATACACGAGCGTCACAATATTGAACACCACGTTCGACGCGATGTTCACGATCTTCAGCGCCGCAAAGAACTTCGCCTTCCGCTCCAGACGCAGCGAGGCGAACGGCACGATCATGAGCGTATCGAAGAACAGAATGCCCGCCGCATAGCGGATGATGCGATAGTAGGACACATCGACCTGAAAGAGCGGCGCGACGGACGAGGCGAAGCCGTAGAGCAGCCCGGAGAAGAGCACCGCCGTGACTGCCAGCGAAAAGAACGGTGTCGAAAAATTATCCTTCTTGTCCCCGATCTCGAGAGACGATGCGAACCGGAAATACGAGGCCTCCATGCCGTAGCTGTACACGACATTCAGGAACGCGATGTACGAATACACGGTGGCGACAATGCCGTACTGCCCCGTGGAAAGGACGTTCGTATAGAACGGAACGAGAAGAAATGTGAGGAAGCGCCCGACAATGGTGCTGATGCCATACACCGCGGTATCGGCGCCGAGCCGCTTGATTTGAGAGAACATATGTTAGATGGATTCCATGTCGAGCGAAATGTCGAGCACCTTCGGAGAATGCGTCAGCGCGCCGACGGAAATAAAATCGACACCCGTCTCAGCCACTGCGCGAATGGTCTGCATCGTAATGCCGCCTGAAGCTTCCACTTCCACCCGGCGGGCGATGATGCCGACCGCCTCTGTCATCAGCCCGATCGGATAATTGTCCAGCATGATACGGTCAATGCCACCGCATGCGAGGGCTTCACGGACCTGAGCGATGGAATCGGTCTCGACTTCAATGGGGACGGTGATCGCATGGGTCTTAAGGTACGCCGTGCAACGCTCGATTGCCTGAGTAACGCCGCCGGCGGCCGCGATATGATTGTCCTTGATGAGCACCATCTGGTCCAGGCCGAAACGATGGTTCACGCCGCCGCCGTCGCGGACCGCTTGTTTATCCAGCACGCGCAACCCCGGCACGGTCTTGCGCGTATCGGTGATCTTGGCGCGCTTTCCGGCTACCGCGTGGACGAACATGTGCGTGAGCGATGCGATGCCGCACATGCGCTGGAGAAAATTTAGCGCAACGCGCTCACCCAGCAATATGCCGCGGGTCGGGCCGGCAAGCGTGGCGATCGTTGTGCCCTTTTGGATGAGCGAGGTATCGGCGAGCAGCGGATTCATCGTGATCCGGTCGTCGACAATGTGGAACACCAGCTGCGCGATCTCGATGCCGGAGAGTATTCCGGTTTCCTTGCAGAGCAATGTCGCCTTCGACTGCTGATCTTCGGGTATGGTCGATTCGCTCGTCACATCCCC
This sequence comes from uncultured Ignavibacteriota bacterium, assembly GCA_903884005.1. GTDB lineage: Bacteria > Bacteroidota > Ignavibacteria > UBA10030 > UBA8401 > CAISDA01. The sequence continues at coordinate 179,087 of CAISDA010000006.1, forward strand.
GAATCCGATATCCTCGAAGAGGGCCTGTTCGATCAAACGGACTATTTTATTGTCGAGGTCACTGTGCATCGGTTTCGTCCACGAGCATGATGGGAATGTCGTTCTTGACGTCGTATTTTTTTCCGCACTCGGTGCACAGCAGAATATTGTCCTCCGCCTTATAGTCGAGGGCGCCCTTGCATTTCGGGCAGCAGAGGATATCGAGGAGTTCTTTTTTGATCATAGAGGTTAGAAAGAAAGGTGAAGCATGGGTGAGATAACATCTCGCCCTACAATGTTTGGAAATATGCGTCCATCGCATCGGCGAATATTTTCGGCACACGTGTGACCGACTGCGTCGCGGGATTCATGAACGCGTGTTCGGTGTAGCCGGTTGCGAGCAGCATGCCTGTTGTTTTGTTGTGGACCTCATAGTCGATACGCATCCTCACCGTCGGGATACCGGCGATGGTGCTCGTCACGACAAGCACGTCGTCGTAGAACGCGGGCCGTTTGTATGTGACATGCGCCTCGAGCACCGGCAGAATAAATCCGTTCTTTTCAATTTCGGTGTACGGCAGGCCGATGTGCCGGAGCATATCCGTGCGCGCCATCTCAAAATATTCGAGATAGCGTCCGTAGTACATGAACTTCATCTGGTCTATTTCGGAATATCTGACGCGGTATTCGCTGCTCGAGGTGAGCGCCTTCTCATTCATTCCATGCTCCCATGGCACAGAATTTTTGAATACGCTTCTCGACCAATTTATCCGCCTTCAGTTTTTTCAGTCCTGCAAGTTCGGCCAGGATGGCCTCCTTGAGCGATTGCGCCGCAGCTTCCGGATTCCGGTGCGCGCCGCCCGGCGGTTCGGGAATAATGCCGTCGATGATCTTCTGTTCCAACAGATCGGTCGGCGTCAGTTTCAGCGCTTCGGCCGCCTGCTCCTTATACTCCCAGCTCTTCCATAGGATGCTCGAACACGATTCGGGCGCGATCACCGAGTACCACGTATATTCCATCATTAAAATTTTATCGCCGACGCCGATGCCGAGCGCGCCGCCCGATGCACCCTCGCCGATGACCACGACGACGATCGGTACGGGAAGGTGCGACATCTCGAAGAGATTCCGCGCGATGGCTTCTGCCTGTCCGCGTTCCTCTGCGCCGATGCCCGGAAATGCACCGGGTGTATCGAGCAGCGTCACAATGGGACGGTTGAATTTCACCGCCAGTTTCATCAGACGCAGCGCCTTCCGGTACCCTTCGGGCTGCGGCATGCCGAAGTTCCGGTACACGTTCGATTTCGTGTCCCTGCCCTTTTGATGCCCGATGAGCATCACCGGCTCATCGCCGAGCGTGGCAAAGCCGCCGACGATCGATTTGTCGTCGCCGAACGCGCGGTCGCCGTGAAGCTCGATGAAATCGTTCGTCATCATGCCGATGTAATCGAGCGTATAGGGCCGCTCAGGATGGCGCGCGAGCTGCACCCGCTGCCACCGGGTCAGTTCGGCATACACATTCTCCCGAAGTTGAATGACTTTTTTTTCCAAGTGTTGGATCTCCTGGCCGATATCGAGCGTATCGGAAAGCGTGCGCATCTCGTCGATTTTTTTTTCCAGCTCAACGATGGGTTTTTCAAATTCCAAAATCATCTTGCTCATGCTCGTGTAACCTTTCCGCGATTGCCTGCGCGCTGCAGCGCCTTCATCATGATCTCGATGTCGAGCAGCAGCGATTGGTTCTTCGCGTAATACAATTCGTACCGCTCTTTTTCTTCACTCGACAACTGTTGATTGGGTTGTATCTGCACGATGCCGGTCGTGCCCGGTTTGCCTACATACATGCCCCCGCCCGCCGGCGCCTCAATGGACGACTGTTCCCTCCCGACGATGCTCTGGGTGCCCGCGAGGATCTTCGGCGCATCGGCAACAAATGCGGCTGCCGACGGAAGACAGCCTTTGATCAGAAGGCGAAGAAAATATACGAAAGGTGCGACACAAATCAAAAGGAGAAGGACCAGGAAAGCATCCACTGTTCGCTTCACGGCACGGTTTCCCAGCCGCCCGATGTTATAGTCGATATCGACAAAGGGAATATCGTCCAGCTGGTCGATGCTCGCCTTTCCGATGATGACCTCCATCGTGGTCGGAACGAGGCGGAAGTTCACAGACCGTGTGCTGTTCGTGGCGATCACGGAAAGGATGGTGGAATACGTGATAGCGTCTGTGGAAAAAATAACCTCGGTGATCTTATGATCGTCGATAATCTTGCCGATGTTGTCGATGCTGCCGAGGATCTCGACATCCAGAATTTTTTCGCCTACCCGCTGATAGTTGACGTCGATGAAGCCGACGACGGAGTAGCCGTCGCCGATGCGGGCGCGGAGTTTTTTCACCACTTCCTGACCCGAAGCTTCGGCCCCCACCACGAGCGTGCGGCGGCCGAACAATGTTTTGCGGGATGAGACCTCGCCAAACCCGAGCATGCGCAGCGCCAGGCGCCATCCGGGTATGACCGCAGTGCAGAGCACCCCCGAGATGACCATGATGCCGCGGCTGAATGCAAAATCCTTGACGAAGGATGTCAGCGAGGAGATGAGTATGAACCCGAGCACGACGCCCGTCATCGAACGCGAGACCGAAAGCCGGTGCATGCTGTAGACGCCGGCCCCGGCAAGCATGACTACCACGATTGCACCCGGGAACAGGAACACCCATGGAAAGGCATACGAAGGAAATTGATACGTGCTCCCCTTCCATACCAAGCGGGCAAGCATGATCACGACGGCGACAATGGCCATGTCCAGGGCCATGAGCAGGAACGGTTTCACGGCGCGCATTCCGGCGGCAAGCACACGGCGCAGTTTGATGCCGAGCTGTATGAACGCCTCGAAGATGAACGAGCCGGTGTGATGCTTGCGCACGAAGAGGCGCATCGCATTGTAAAATACCTTCACTTCGTCAATGCTGCTCCGCTTCGTGCTTTCACCCTTGTAATGAATGATCTTCGTATCGGGCACATAGTACAACTTCCACCCGGATTTCTGCACGCGGTAGCACCAATCGAGATCCTCTCCATACATGAAGAACGATTCGTCCAGCCCCCCTATCGCTTCGTAGACCGAACGGCGAAGCATCATAAACGACCCGCTGATGGCGTCGACTTCGTAGGTGCTGTCGGGATCGAGATAGGTGAGATTATACTTGCCGAAGAGTTTCGATTTCGGAACAAGCGCGCTTAACCCGGAGACTTTTGTGAACGCGACCCACGGCGTTGGGAAACTGCGCCGGCACGCCAACTGGAGCGTGCCGTCGGGATTGAGGATCTTGCAGCCGGCCATTCCGGCATCCGGATGCTGTTCAAAAAAACGAATGAGCGTGCGGACGGTGTCTTCCTGAATGAGTGTATCGGGATTCAGCAATAGCAGGTATCGTCCCGTGGACTGCACGAGCGCCTGGTTATTGGCCGCGGCAAAACCGCTGTTGACCGTATTGGCGATCAGATGCACGTCCGGGAAATTCGCGCGCATCATTTCGACGCTGCCGTCGTCCGATGCGTTATCCACGACAAATATTTCGGCCTGCAGTCCTTCCAGCGACCTCCTGAGAGACAGGAGGGCATTCTTCAAAAAATCGCGAACATTATAATTGACGATGACAACGGAGACGTCCATGCACACTCTTCGGTTATAAACGATTGAGGATGCTGCGGAGCTTCAGCACCCACACCATGTAGACGGCCTCGTAGACGATCTTCCGCGACATTTTCGAAACGCCCGCATCGCGGTCGACGAAAATGATCGGGATCTCCGCCAGGCGGAACCCGCGGCTCCAGACCTTGAAGCTCATCTCGATCTGGAACGAATACCCGTTCGATTTGATCTTGTCGAGGTTGATGGACTCGAGTGCCGCGCGCCGGTAGCATTTATATCCGCCGGTGGCATCCTTCAGCGGAAGTCCGGTGATGATGCGCGTGTAGACGTTCGCAAAGTAACTCAGCAGCAGGCGTTTCATGGGCCAATACACGACGCTGATCCCCTTGCAGTAGCGCGATCCCACGACAAGGTCGACCTCTTCGATTTTTTTCAGGAATGCGGGAATGTCCTTCGGATTGTGCGAAAAATCGGCGTCCATCTCGAAAATGTAATCGAACTTCCGCTCGATCGCATATTTGAAACCGGCCACATACGCCGTTCCCAATCCCATTTTCCCCGCCCGCTCGATGATGTGAATGCGCGGCTGTGTCTCCATCATGCGCTTCACGATCGCCGCAGTGCCGTCCGGCGAATTGTCGTCCACGATCAGCATTTCGACCGTGTCCCCCTGCTCCAATACGATGGTGATGAGGCGCTCAACATTTTCCGCTTCATTGAACGTGGGCGTAATTACGAGTGTCTTCGGCATGGCGTGGTTCTTTTTATGAGATAGAGTGTGTATGTTATAAAGTAATTTATTTCGACGGCAATTTCAATCGTTCATGTGAGTAAGGACGAAGTGCACAGGATGTTAGTTCCCTTTTCCAGCGACCATCACATAGAGCGTCGTTAACAGAATTTTAATGTCCATACGGAACGACATATTCTCGATATAGAACAGGTCATACCGCACTTTCGAGCGCACATCATCGATGCTCGTGTCGTATCCCTGTTTGATCTGCGCCCATCCGGTAATGCCCGGCCGCACCGTGAGTCGCCGCTTATAGAGCGGAATCTCCTTCGACAGTTTCTCGACAAAGAACGGCCGCTCGGGACGCGGTCCCACGAGGCTCATGTCCCCGTCCAGCACGTTCACGAATTGGGGGATCTCGTCGAGCCGCGTCTTGCGCAGGAATTTTCCGAACGACGTCACACGCGTATCGTTCTTCGGTGCCCAGACGGGGCCGGACGACGATTCAGCGTCAGCGCGCATGGAACGGAACTTGCGCATCTTGAACAATTTTTCGCCTTTGCCGACGCGTTCCTGGCTGTAGACGATCGGTCCGGGAGAATCCAGCTTGATGCCGATCCCGATGACCATCCACAACGGAGCGCTGACGATGAGCACCAGAAGTGAGACAACGATATCCACGACGCGTTTTGCGCTTTCCTCCCATGGCTGCATGATGCGCGGCATGATCTCGATCAGCGGTATGCCGTAGAGCTGGTTGGTCCGGGCCTGTCCGCTGATGATGTCGTACATGTCCGGCTGAATTTTCAGGCTCACATCCTGGCCGTTGACGCGCGAGATGATGTCCAACAGTTTGTCGTGGTCCGAGGTCTCGAGCGCGATCATCACGTCCTTCACTGCATATTGGTCCACGATCTGATGAAGCGCATCGAGGTTCCCGAGAACATTGATGCCGTGATGGTTGGACGAGGATTTTCGCTTGTCCACTTTCACGAATCCCACGACACGATAGCCCAGGGCGGGGTGCTGCAGCAGAAGATCGTGCAGCGTTTTTCCCTTCGCATTCCAGCCCACGATCACCGCATTGCGCAGTCCGATGCCCTGCAGCAGCAGACGCTTGCGCGTGCTCCGATAGAACACGCGTCCGGCCCCGACGGTCACGAGCGTGATGCCCCAATAGGCAAGCATCAGCGTCCGAGCGCCGCCCCGGACTTCAACGTTCGTATCGTCGATAAAGACGATGAAGAAAAGAAGAAGGCAGCCGATGCTGATCGTCTTGAAGATCGCCACAAATTCGTCGGTGCGCGAAGCGGCATGCCACGAACGGTACAATCCGAAAAAGACGAACACGATACACCAGAACACGTACACCAGCAGCATCGGCATCCAGAGGTCGACATTCGCGCTCATTGCCGCGATACCGCTTTGCACGCGGAACAGGAAATACAGATACCACGCCGCATTGAGCGTCACAAAATCCGTCAGTACCGTGCGTATGTCGATTTTATTGACCATGCTTCCATTTTTCCATTGCGGTGCGGTACGCATCTTCAAGTGAACCCGCGATCGTTTCCCAGGAATAGAGTGAACGGACCATCGAGGCCGCATTGCTCCCCAGACGCTGCTGAAGCTGCGGGTCGTTCAGCGTGCGGACCACCGCCTCGGCAAATTCACGTGGTGTATCGGCAAGCAGTATGTTCATATCATGCTCGACCGGCAGCCCCTCGGCCGCCTGCGATGTGGCAACGATCGCAATGCCCATGGCCATAGGCTCGAGGATCTTGTTGAGCGTGCCGGAGCCGAAGCGGATCGGCGCAATTGACACCGCGCTCTTCAGGTACTCGACGGTGATGTCCGGCACGAACCCCGTCACCGTTATATTGCCCCCTGCAAGTTCCTGCACGCTGGAGGGCGGATTCTGTCCGACGATGAACAATTCGGCCTCGGGATGCAGGCGAACGATCGCGGGAAATATTTCTTTCACAAAATACAGAATGCCGTCGGCATTCGGATAGTACGACATGTTCCCCGTATAGATGATCCTGTTTGGTTCGGGCGTGCGGCACGGATCGTAGGGAAATGATTCCAGGTCGATCCCGTTGTACAGAAGTCCGACATCGGCGCCGGGCGCATGCTCTTCGAGCACTTTTCTGTCCACGTTGGAACAGACGAGCGATTGTTCAAACTGCGTCAGCACGCCTTCGTAGTGCGACAGGCGCTTGAATTCTTCCGTCAGGAAAAGTTTTTTAATCGGACTCTTCGTCACGGCAAGGAACCGCTTCAGATACAACGATCCCGCATCCGTCAGATCGAGCACACGCGGATGCGTGTGTATGTCCAGTCCGTACTGCGCCATCCGTATCAAATGCACGTGCACGACATCGATCGGCGAGGATGCCAGCGTTTCTTCGATCAGGCGCTGCATGCGTGTCGACCGGAAGTATGCGATCTGGAACGGATCGGATGAAACAACCGACGACGCACACTGCACGACCGACTGGGCCGGTGTGAGCAGCACCGTCTGCACATCGACGCAGTGTTCCCGCAGAGGCTCAATGAACGCCTCCTCGTCCTTCGACGCAATGAATGACCGAAGCGTGACCGAATGACCGCGCCGCGCAAGCTGGCGGATAAGGTGAAAGATCTTCAACTTATCGCCGCGATACGGCGGATACGGAAAACGCGATGTGAGAAAAAGAATATTCATTGGTGATGTCAATTGTTCACTGTCTGGGCCGCAGGCGATCGATGATCGGGCTGTACGCCTGTTCGAACTTTTCGGCAACCGACTCCCAGCTGTATTCCGATTGCACCGTCTTGCGCGCGGCAGCGCCGATCGTGCGGCGCAAATCGGCCGATTTCAATAACGCGATGATCTTTTCGGCGAATGCTGCCGGATCGTCGGAGATAAAGATGTTCTCCCCGTCGGTGACGTGTATGCCTTCTGCGCCGATCGATGTTGCGACAACCGGTTTCCCGTAGGCCATCATTTCCAATATCTTGATCCGCATGCCGCTGCCGGTAAATAGGGGCACAATGCACACTGCCGTTTTAGCGTAGCAGGGAGCGACATCGTCGACATATCCGGCGATCTCAACACGCGGATCACGCAATGCATCCAGTTCCGGCGCTTTCCCCTTGCCCGTAACGAGAACGCGGACACCCGGTATCTGCTGCACCACGATCGGCAGCACGTTTGTGTAAAACCACATGAAGCCGTCGATGTTCGGCTTCCAGCTCAGCGACGACAGGAAAAATATCGTTGCACTTTCGGCTGGTGCCTCCGGCGCGAGCCGGGGGATCTCCACTCCCGCGGGGATCGTCATCGACCGCACCGCGCCGCTCAAGGCGAGAAGCCGTTCTTCGTCCTTGCGGGTGATCATCGTGCACAGGTCGAACCGGCTGCACATGAGCGGTTCGTACCGCTTCATTCTCACATATTCGCTTCGTATGAATATACGAAGAATTTTATTCTTTTCGCTCTGCGCGAATCGTTCGAGCATGGTGGTTTCGAAATCATGCTGGCGCAGCATGATGGGAATGCCGAATTTTTTCCGGAGCCTGAGCGCATACGGGGCCATCATCAGATAATCTGCATGGACACAATCGAACCCTCCGGTGCTCGCGAGCGACTCCACTGCTGCCCACATCCCCGCTGTCTGATACTTTTCGATGATGTAGGGAGTTCCGCTGGCGTACGAATGCAGAATTTTCATGACCGAATGGCCCGTCGATTCATGCACAAGATGCACGGAACAATACCGTTTCAACTCATCGGATGCGGCGTCTCCCGGTTTCGCAAACGATACCAGCGTGATCTCGTGGCCCCGCAACGCCAGATATTTCGTGATATTGTACATGCTGATGGCTCCCCCGTCGTGGGGAGGATCGTAGAACCTGGGTGTCAGTTGTAATATTTTCACGCGCGTATAAAAAGAATGTCGATCAATTTCCGGATAGTCGCCTCGTCGCTGAAATTTTCTTCGAACCATGCTCCGGCGTTCGTCCCGATCGAGTTCCGTTTCCCCTCGGGAAGCACAAAATAATTTTTGATGCCGTCGATGATGCTGCGCGCCGATCCATCGGCAAGGTAGAGCACATTGACCCCGTCGCGCAGCCCCTGCAGCGCAATGGCGGGTTTCGTTGTCAGCGCGGCTTTTCCGATCATCGCCGTGGCCATAAAACTCGACCTCCGCTCGCTCACTCCATCCGCATACGGAAGGACGAAGAGGTCCGCCGTGCGCAGCAAACGGAATAACTCATTGCCTTCGACAAATCCATGCATCTCGACACCCGGCAGACGCCCGATCCGTGCCGCCATCGCGCGATCATCGGCGGACGGCGTCGTATCCAAGCCGCCTACCAGATGGAGCGTGGAGCGTTCGAGCAGCGACGGATCGGTTTCGAACGCTTCCAGGAGATGCTCGATCCCTTTTCCGTACCGGATCAGGCCGAAGAAAAAAATATTTCTTTTGCCGCTCGTCCCGCCTCGTGACACTGAGTCGTCGTCCTCATACGCAGCTCGGGCGGCGTCGGGCAGCACGATGGTCGCACCGGCCGAGAGCAGCACGATCTGTTTCCACGGAAACACCTTCCTGATTCCCACAAGATTCGGCGTATCGGCGGCGATCACGCCGTGAACAAAGACAGTCATCAGTATCGTGCGCACTTTACCGAGAAACGAATAATCGGCATACTCGTGCAGATACAATGTTGTCCGGATCCCGGCCACCCTCAGCAGCAAAGGGATGAGCACCAGCGATATGCTCCGTCCAAACCTCGCCGAAGGATAGTGAAAAAGAACGCTGGTGACCCCTCTCTGTTTCAGCGTGCGCAGCAGCGGAACGATCGCCGCCACATTCCACTTCGGCACGACAGGGTAGATGTTCTCTTCGCCACGCTGGTCACTCGAGGTGACGATGATCGAGTCGATCCCGCGGTGCAGCAGCATATGGTGAAATTTTTGAGCTGCGTCTCCGACTCCGTCCTTCGAGGGCGGAACATGCGATGATACCTGGCACAGTGTGCGCGCGGATCGTGTCGTCATCGGCTAGATCCCGAATTCTGCAACAACGAGGCGCAATGCCGCCGCGTTGATGCGGGCGCTTCTCCATTTTCCCGCAAGCACCAGGACGATGGATTTTTCGAGGAGTGAAAGATATATAATGTACCGCGCACAGCCTGCCTCAATGGTGGTATGATAGTGCTTCCAAAATAGTATTTTGCTTCGATTATAGTGATGCACGGCATACATCGACGCCTGTGCCGAACTTACTTCTCCGTAGTGCACGATGCGCGCATCGGGAAAATACACCGACGGAAGTCCGCGGTGCGTCAGCCGGCAGCAGAGGCCGACTTCTTCAGAATACATGACGATATCCGGGTCGAAGAGTCCGTGCATCTCTACGACGGCACGCCGCACTGCAAGGCAGGCGCCTTTCACGACATCGCACTGCTGCGGGCCCTTCGCCTCGTCTGCATACACATACGGGTTCGATCCGAACAACAAATGCTCCTGTGCCAGCGTCCGGAGCGTCGGGAAGCGGTAATGATCCGTTTGATACGTGCCGTCGCCGTTCAAGAGCATGGGCCCGGCTGCGCCGATCTCATGATGCGCCGCGAGATAATCGCAGAGCAATTCCAGGCTCGCATCGATCAGCAGCGTATCGGGATTGATGAGCACAATGATGTCATTGTTCGCTTCGCGCACCAGCAAATTGTTGGCCGCAACAAAACCGATATTTCCTTCGGGTATCACAAGCCTGCACTGCTCATCAGTAATGCCGCCGAGCTGTAGGCGTTCATCCATATCGGCGGAATTGTCGCAGATGAGAATCTCATACCGATACTTTTTGATGAAGGTGCGAATTGTCCCGACCAGCGTGACGACGAGCGGGGCGGTGTGATAATTGACGATGAGAAACGATATCGAGTTCATGTGCTCTTATCCCCTGCGCAGGTACGTACCGCGAATGGGAAGAATCTGATGGAAAAAATAGAACTGAAATGCGAAGGCGACCATTTCCGTGGCGATCTTCACGGACGATGCCCCCACCTGCCCGAATTCCTTCGCAACGAGTGCGTTCATGCCGATATTGAACACGGCGCCGAGCGTGATCGCCGCCGTCACGATCTTCTCTTTCCCCATTGCGATCAACGCATTGCCGATAAGAATATTGACGTAGTAAAAAGGCATGACCCACGACAGCAAACGGAATGAATCCGCCGCATGAGCGTATGGTGTGCCATAGAGCAGCACAATGATCTGTCCGGCGAACACCGAGCACACAAGCGCAAAGGTGGATCCGATGGTCATGAGAATGAAAAATGTCCGCCGGTACTGCCTGATGAATTCGCCGCGATTTCCCTCGAAGGTTCTGGAGAGGATCGGGAAGACCGATGCAACGATCGCCGAGGGGATGAACAACTGCGCGTCGCTGATCCGGAATGCGGCGTTATACCATCCCACTTCCGAGACCGGACGATAGTACACGAGAAAGAATGTATCGATGCGCATATAGAGCGCCGCAACCAATGCCGCGAACGCGAACGGGAGCGCTTCCCTGATCAGCTCGAGAGCCCTCGCCCGTTCGATCGAAAAAACGATGCGTTCCCCTTCGTTCCTCCAAAACCGGAAACTGACGATCATGGACACAATGTTGCTCGCGATGTACGCGACACCGACGCCGAACAGGCCGAATCCGCATGCGAGGGCGGTGATGGACACCATGCAGAGAACGCTCTTTTCCCAGAGCAGAATGAACGAAATATTGCTCATCTTCTCGCGCCCCTCGAACCCGCGCATGAGCGACACGTTCATCATTTCGAGCACCATGCTGATGCCGAACACGCAGAAGACCGCCGGTATCGGGAACGTGAAGTACGTCGACACGATCAATGCGCTGAACGCCACGACGCCGAGGATGCTTTTAAGCACGACTACTTCACCGAGCAGACGGCCCGCCGGCACGGTGCGATGGGCGATGCGGCGAATGAGCGGCACCGTGAATCCGAATTCCTCGAAGATGCCGAAGAAGGCAACAAGCATGAGAATCGTGGAGAACGTGCCGAAGAGCACGTCTCCGAGCATGCGCGCGACGTAGATCAGGAGCACGGATGTGGCAATTTTAGTGCCAATGCGCGCAGCGATGAGGATCATGCTGTTTCGAAACACGGTATCGGTCGTGAGTTTGCCGATCCATCGGCGGCCTTCTTGGATCACCGCGCGCCATCCTTTCGCGTCCACGACTGCATGACGCCGATGGCGCCGAGCAGGCATCCGACATACAATGCCAGGGCAAGGTCGTTAAGGTGCCATGTGGTCAGCGATTTGAACATGATCACGACAAGCATCGTGCCGAACGCCAGGGCGAGTCCGAGATCTTCGCTCTCTTTCATGCGCGAGAGCAGCCGGACCCACACCGTCAGAGCGGTGCCGAAAACAGAAAGGAATAATGTGAGCCCGACGATGCCCATCTTCGACAGGACATACAAATAGCTGTTGTGGATGAACGTATGCTCCACATTGCCGAGGCCGATCGCAAAAAATTTATAGATGTATCCCAGTCCGATGCCGGTCCACGGATGTGCGGCAAAGAGGTCGTACGCCAGCTTCCATTCGGTGAAGCGGATCAATGTGGATGTGTCCAGTTTTTTGGATGACAGGATCGTGAAACGCACAAAGAACAGATTCAGAGAGATCAGATCGAACAGGAACAGCACGAACACGACGATGCCGACGGCAATCGAGGCTAGCGCGATCGCCTTGAAATATTTCCTGCTGTTGGGCACATGCGCGTAGAGCAGCACCACGAGTATCGCTCCGCCGATCGCCGCCGCCAGCCACGATCCGCGTGTGAGGCTTAAAAAAAGCGCGACCATGGACAGCACGTTGCACACAAGGAGGGTCACTCGCTTCTCTATCGACCGGGCAAAGGGAAGCATCGCCGCGCTTGCGACAAAGAGCATGGGATATGTCCCCTCGTGCGCGCCGGTGATGCGCTCGAAGAACACGGCCTTCCCTGTGTCGGCGTCGTAGCCCGTCGACGAAAGCGAATACCCGATCGCCATGACCATGCCGATGATGCCGCAGACGATCGTCGCCCAGAACAGCACATGAAGGTCTTTTCGTGAGCGGACGAGACCGAGCACAAGAAAGAAGCTGCAGTAGTACGCGAACAGCCGCATGTCGGCGAGCGCATTTTTTATGGTGATCCCATGCATGATACCGACACCGACAAAGAACGGAAGCGAACAGAGGAAGAGCACGATCGGCAGTTTCAACGACGTGGACGTCTCGGCGTAACGGGCGCCAAGGCTAATGTTTGTAACCCATGCGCAGGCGGCGAACAGCAGCACGAAATCCATCGCATACAGATTCAGGCCAAGCGCCGGAACGACAAAGAGCTTGCCGATGATATCGGCGTCGAGGGCGAACGTGACAAACGCCGCGGCAATGAACACAGCGCGGTAATCGACAATGATCGCGGCGAAAAACAACATCGCAACGATCCCGCCAAGCAATAATGCCGGATTGTTCAGCGTCCAGGCGGCGACCGCAAGCAATGCCTGCAGGAGCACACCGAGCGCGAACAACATCGTCCGTCGAGACACTTTCCCCGCCGCTGCCATGGTCATCGCTGTGTGAGGATTATTGGAAATTATTCTTGACCTGAGCATATTTTTCAGGATGGTTCCTCTTCAGCACATCCACATACGCCATGGCAAAGACGAACAGCAAACTCAGGGCAAGGCTCGCGCCGAATGCCGTTACGATGATCGTGAGGCGTTTCGGTTTCACCTTCTTCTCCGCTTTCACCGCCTTATCGAGCACAAGGATCACGGGGATGTCTTTTTGTTCGTCGATCTTTGCCTGCTCATACAACGGATAAATATATTCAAGGACCTTCTGCTGTATCGCCACCTGGCGGTACGTGCGCAACGCTCCGATCCCCGCCTGCGGCACATGCGACAATTTTTTGGTGAGTTCGTTCAGCTCGGCTTTAGCCTGCTGCAGGATCTGGTTGTCCGGCGTAAAATTCCGTTCGAGCATCGACACTTCAATTTCACGTTTCATTTTCAGGGCATACAATTCTCCGATGCCGGAAGTGCCTCCCGTGCCCGACTGGTCGGGACTCATCATGAGCGGGCTTGTTTCCTGGAATAGTTTCAGCGAATCTTCCGCCTCGCGCAGTTCGCGCCTAATGTCGCCGACGCGCTGTTCGATGAACTCCCGGTTGTTCCGCGCTTCCTGCGTGCCGAGACGGACACTGATCGTGTTCAAGAGCTCGACAAAATGATTCGCAATATCGGCAGCCCGCTGCGGGTCCGTGTCCAGCACATCGACCGTGATGTTGTCGTCATCCTGCACTTCGAAATTGGTGTTTGCCGTCAGTTCTTTGATCGCCAGTTCCATCGACTTATCCGGGACATCATAGACGTTGATGAGATCGTATTTTGTGATGACGTCTTCCATGGCCGTTCGGCTTCGGAAAATAGCGAGATAATTATACGCTCCCTTGCTCTGCGATGCGAGGCCTCCGAGTTTCGAGACGCCTCCGCTCAGGCTTTTCAGCGCAGAGGTCGCCGAACCCATGAGGGATGTTCCCGACGCGTCTTTCGGAGGCATGATAGAGGCCGTCGCACGGTACCACTTCGGCAGTATCATGCTGATCCCTGCGGCCAGCAGCGTCACAACAACAACATTGATGAGGATCATCTTCTTCCATTTCGCAAGAAGCAGCAGATAGTCCCAGCTGCTCACGTTGTTTTCGGAAGGCGTCGTGGAGAGGTGTTCTTGATCGTTCATCGTCGGGTCATTCATAGTCGTGGGAATAAATAATCATTACACAAGGCGCTGCACGGCAGCGGCGATCATCGCGGGAGTGATATGCCGCATCGAATCGTGCGGGCATACCGGTGTAAAATAGCATCCGCAGGGCACGGGAGGCTCGACGATCTCGCCGAGGCCGTACAGTTCGAATTCGTTCTTATTGAAAATATTGTTCATCAGCACAAGTTTCTTGCCCAGGCCGAGCGCGATGTGCATGCCCATCGTCACCTGCGTGACAACGCAATCGGCTTCGTTCATGAGCGAAATGAATTCACTCAGACTGAAATGGCCGGGATACAGGCCGCCGGCTTTGAGTGCAAGCGACGAATTTTTTTCGTGTTCCTGTTCCCCGCCCAGCCAGAGTATTTCATGGCCGTGTGTGTGCACGAGGCGCGCAAATTCGATCCAGTGTTCTTCGGGCCAGAGCCGCGACGACCACCGGCCGCCGCATCCGGTGTTGCACCCGATGATTTTTTTATCGTGTGGGATGTTCCAGCTCCGATGCGCCGGCAGGTCCAGAATGTAGGGCTCCTTGCGATACTCGAAGCCGCATATCTCAAAGATTTCCTCGGGATAGCTTTTCGTATTCGCTTTGCTCACATCGTCGAAGAGCCCCGTGAGATATTTGGGTTCGGCGCGTTCGTCGAATACCCTGCACCTGCCGTAGCGGTCCATTCCGAAACCGAATTTTTTAGCCGCGGCGACCTGCTCTGCAACGGCGATCGCCTCTTTGTCCTTGTCCAGCGAATACAGAATATCGAACTCGCAATTGAGCAGCCAGACCAGATCTTTGGGCGAATATTTCACGACCTCATCCACGGCCGCACGCGGCACCAGGTCCGGAAAATCCGTCAGCCAGGTGATATGGGCGTCGGGCATACGCTCTTTAATGCGCGTCAGCAGCGGGGTCGTGCGTATCACATCGCCCGCGGCGCCGAGTTTGATGATCAGCACACGTTCATTGATCGGACGATAATCGGGACATCCGTCGCAATGCACGCCGCGTTCCTTGTGCGGCTTGCACGGAACATATCCCTTAAGATATCTGCAGTCGTTGTGTATGATCATGGTTCGAATTATTTTGTGATTTGAAACACGAGCAGCACCAATGTTCCTACCGCTCCGAGTATGCTGAAGACCTGGCTGCCCAACTGCAAATAATATCCGCTCGGGTGGTAGGGTTCTTTCGGCACCCAGATATAATCGCCCTCCTCCACCGAGGTTTCGGACGGCTTCAGCCACTGCCGTGTATTGGCTTTAATGATGCGCAGATCGCCTTCTCTCGCCTCGCTCGTGTATCCGCCCGCCTCGGCAATGTACGTAGTGACGTTCTTATCCGATATGAAGCCGTAGTGCCCCGGCTTCACGACCTGCCCGAAAATATAGATCGTCTTCACGCGGGAGCCGATCGACACGTTGTCGCCGTTTTTCAGGTACACGTCCTGAGCTGAATTGTTTTTTGCAAAGAGTGCTTCAAAATCGACAGGCACCTGCTCGCGGTTGATGCGAATATTCGTTTCGAGAAAATAGTACGAACTATCGTCCGGCGTGTACCCGCCCCGGGCGCTTTCAAGGCGTTCGTCCTGAATATCCTTTTCGTTCACCGTCCTGCGGTACAACCGCGACGTCTTGAGCGATGCAGACAGCGTAAACCCCCTCGCCTGCGCGATGATTTCTGAAAGGAGCGTCGAATCTTTCGTGATCGGATAGGTGCCCGGTGCATTGACCTCGCCCTCAACAAAGACGCGATTGTTGCGGCGCAGTTCAAGTTTTTCATGCACCATGATCTGATCGCCCCGTTGAAGATCCATGCCTCCCTCGTTTGTCAACCCTTCAAGCGAGCAGTGGTATACGCCGCCCTTCGAGCCGTTCGCATTCGACCGCATCACGATCACATTGCCGCTGTCGACCATCGGCGAGAGGCCGCGGGCGATCATGATGGCGGTCATGAGCCTGTCGCCTGCGCAAAATTCATACACGCCCTCTTTATTGACGGCGCCGGCAATGGAAAAATAATTTTTGTCGATGTCTTTTTTGGGAACGATGATCAGATCGCCGTCCTGCAGATATCTGTTATAGGATGAATTTTGAAATGCATAATACCGTTCGAGGTCGACCAGTCCCCTCGTTCCATTCGTATGAATGATCTCCACGCGGCGCTGCGACGCCTCGCGCATCACTTTTTCACGCTCCATCTTGTGCTGATATTCGGCCATTTCGCTTTTTGCGTCTGAGGGCATCGTGTTCGCCAGGAAGATCGCGGCATCGGCACGGTCCGTGGCCTGAACGATGTATTTCCCCTCGGTCATGACGTTTCCTTTTACCGTCACGGTGAAGGACCGCGGACTCGAGAGCGTAAACGTGACCTGCTGCTGCATATATTTTTTTCGGATCTCAGACACGACTGTTTTTTTTGCATCCTCAAGCGTCGCGCCGGCAATGAAAAATTCGCCGACGGTGGGAATAATGACTGTGCCTTCAGGCGTGACAGCCGTAGTGAGGGCAAGCGGTATGCTCGACCACACACTGACGCTGAACATATCCCCGGGGCCGACAATATATTCGCGGGCGTTCACGGGGCCGTCCAGGATGAACGTACGGCCCGGCGGCTGGGTCTGCACCAGGGATTGGAGCGATGAGGAATTCATGGCCCCTTGTTTATCGTTTTTTTCGTTCGTTTGGGAGAATGACGCCGCGGTGATGCACAGCAGCAGTGCCCCCGCCAGGAACGATCGTGTCTTCATGCTTGTCATACGTGTGTGCCTGATAATTTTTTATACAAAATTTCCGCGATCCGTTCCGAGGCGAGTCCATCCCACAGTTCGGGTATTGTTCCGTGTACCGCTTTTCCGTTGACGATCTCATCGACCATGGCGGCGACGTCGTCGAAGCGGTCGCCCATCAGCGTATTGGTGCCCTCGGTGACGGTGACGGGACGTTCGGTGTTCGTCCGCAATGTGATGCAGGGAACGCCAAGATACGTCGCCTCTTCCTGTATGCCTCCCGAATCGGTGACAATGCATGCGGCATGCTCGCACAGGGTGATGAACTCTCCATATCCCAGAGGCTCCGTCACGAGGCATTGTTCGGGCAACACTTCCAGAAGCCCGAACGACTGCAGCATTTTTTTGGTGCGCGGGTGCATGGGAAACACGACCGGAATTTTAAGGGCGAGCGCGGTGAGCAGTGTCATAAGGCGTCCAAGGCTCTCGCGAGTATCCACGTTGCCCGGCCGGTGCATCGTGGTGAGCACATAGCCGCTCTTGTTCAGTCCGAGACGCTCCAACACGGGCGGAGCGGGCTTCCGCGTGCGGAACAACACCAGTGTATCGATCATCACATTGCCCACAAAAAATACCTTGTCGTCCGCGGCGCCCTCGCGCTTCAGGTTCTGTACGCCGCTCGGTTCGGAAACGAACAGCCAGTCGGCGACGGCGTCGGTGACGAGCCGGTTGATTTCCTCGGGCATCGTTCGGTCGAAGCTTCTGAGTCCCGCCTCGACGTGCGCCACGGGCACTCCCGCCTTCGCACAGACGATCGAACATGCCAGCGTCGAATTGACATCGCCGACCACGATCACGGCGTCGGGCCGGACGTCAGCAAGCACGCGCTCGAACGCCGTCATGACCTTTGCGGTCTGTTCCGCGTGCGAACCGGACCCCACGCCGAGGAATATATCAGGCTCGGGAATCTCGAGGTCGCGAAAAAACACGTCGGACATCGCCGCGTCATAATGCTGTCCGGTATGCACGATCATGTGGCGCACATCGCCATACTGCTTGAACGCCCGCGCAATCGGTGCGACCTTCATGAAATTCGGCCTGGCGCCGACAACGCTGATGATAGTGATCACTGAATTAACCCGTGTGACTGGAATATTAGTGCCGCGCGTCGTGAAGGCGATCGGCATACATTGTTTCAAAATATTTTTGATAATCGCCCGAGAGGATGCGTTCCCACCATGTGCGGTTCTCAAGATACCACTCGATCGTCTGCTGCATGCCGGCTTCGAACGTGTACGAGGGTATCCATCCCAATTCGCGCTCCATCTTTCCGGCATCGATCGCATAGCGCAGATCGTGTCCGGGACGGTCCTTCACATAGGCAATGAGCGATTCGGGCTTGCCGAGCACGTCGAGGATGAGTTTCACGATCTCGATATTGGTCTTTTCGTTGTTCCCACCGATGTTATAAACGCCGCCCGGCGCCCCGTTGTGGAGCACGCAATCCAGCGCCGCACAGTGATCGCGGACGTGGAGCCAGTCGCGCACGTTCAATCCGTTGCCGTAGACCGGCAGCGGTTTGTCGTTCAGGGCATTGGCGATCATGAGAGGGATCAATTTTTCGGGAAACTGATACGGCCCGTAATTGTTCGAGCAGCGCGTCACGACGCCCGGAAAGCCGAATGTGTGCTGATAGGCCAGCACGAGCAGATCGGATGACGCCTTGCTTGCAGAATACGGGCTGTTCGGATGAAGCGGCGTCGATTCGGTGAACAATCCCTCGGCGCCGAGCGAACCATACACTTCATCGGTCGAAACATGAAGGAATTTTTCGACACCGAATTTTCTCGCGGCTTCGAGCATCACATTCGTGCCGACAATGTTCGTATCGATAAAAATGGACGGGCCGGTGATGCTCCGATCGACGTGCGACTCGGCCGCAAAGTGAACAACGGCATCGATGCCATGCGCCTGGAACACATCGTCCACCGCCGCGCGGTCGCAGATCGATCCCCTGACGAAACGATAACGCGGATCATGCTCGATGGATGTAAGATTTTCGAGGTTGCCGGCGTATGTCAACGCATCGAAGTTGATGATGGCGTAGTCGGGATGATGATCGAGCATGAAACGCACGAAATTGCTGCCGATGAATCCGGCACCGCCGGTCACGAGGATGTTTTTCATGGAGTGGTCGCTGAAATTTATGAGAAAAAATAAATTACAAAATTGTGCGTGCAAAAGCAACGCCAGAACGGCGTAAGTTTCCGATTTTTCAACAAATTAGGGCATTTCGAGGACCGTGTGGCTGCGATCGGGTCATGAATGGCGAGCTGTTAGCTCGCCTGCAGAATTCCGTTTTTTGTAGGGCAAGCTGTTAGCTCGCCCATGCAAACATCCAATGAATTTTATAACGTAGAAATTATGCGGTAGCAATTCGGGGCAGGGTGGCGATTTCCTTTCGTGGATGAATAGTTTCTATTTTTACATTTTTTCGGGAGCGTGCACATTGAGCACAGCGCATCCGTTGCCGATCACCGTCTTTGCCATCAGGCACAGGGCGACACGGGACTGCATGAGCGTCTTATCCTCGCTGATCACACGGTGTTCGTGATAGAACCGGTGGAACGCTTCGGCCACCTCGCGCAAATACAGCGTCAGCCGGTGAGGTTCGTACGACTCCGCACAATTTTTCAGCGCCGCCGGAAAGTCGGCGAGCAATTTCAACAGGTCCAGTTCCTCTTTCGAGGACAACAGTGTCAGGTTCGTTGTTTCGGCAAACCGTTTCGAGTCCGAAAGGTCGAATCCCGCTTCGGCCGCAAAACGAAGGATGCTGGCGATGCGCGCATGCGCGTATTGAAGATAATACACCGGATTTGAATCGGATTGCTGTTTTGCAAGATCGATGTCGAAGTCCAACTGCGTGTTCGCTCCGCGCATGACGAAGAAGTAATGCACCGCATCCACGCCGACTTCGGCGATGAGGTCATCGAGCGTGTAGCCGTTCGCATCGCGCTTCGACATTTTGACGATGGCGCCGCCCTTCAGGAATGCCACCATTTGATGGATGATGACCTTCACATTGTCCGTTGAATATCCGAGCGCACGCACGCCGGCCAACACGTCGGGAATTGTCGCAATATGATCGGCGCCGAAGATGTCGATGACAAGCTCGAACCCGCGCCGGAATTTTTCGCGGTGATAGGCGATGTCCGGCAGGCGATATGTCGGTTCCCCGGTGCTCTTGACGATCACACGGTCGGATTCCAGGCCGAGCGCCGTGGCACGAAACCACACCGCGCCTTCGGCTTCGTATGCCAGATCGCGTTTTTTGAATTCTTCGACGACCTCGGTGATTTTCCCGGTCTTGTAGAGCGAATCTTCGTTATAAAACACGTCGTGTTTCACACCGAGCGTGGCGAGCGTTTTTTTGATCGCGTCAAAACACCACTGCTCGCCGTGCTTCGTGAACAATTCCTTGTCGTCGTCCGGGGCGCGCTTGCTGTCGCCGAATTCTTCGACGATCGTATGGGCGATGCCCTTGATATAATCGCCCTGATATCCGTTTTCCGGCATCAGGTACTCGTCGCCGAGTTCCTGGCGATAACGGGCATACACGCTTTCGCCGAGGTTCCGCATCTGATTGCCGGCATTGTTGAAATAATATTCGCGCGTCACGTCGAAGCCCGTCCACTCCAGGATGTTCGCCAATGCTGCGCCGAGGATCACCTGCCGTCCGTGACCCGCATGAAGCGGCCCGGTCGGATTTGCGCTCACCCATTCGATGTTCGTCTTGCGCTTCGCGCCGAAGGCGGACCTTCCAAACGTCGGCCCTTCCACTAAAATTTTCTTAGCATTGTCGAAGACGGCCGTTTCGGCGAATCGGAAATTGATGAATCCCGGCCCCGCAATATCAACCGCGGCGATGCGCGCGGCGTCAAGTTTCAGCACATCGACGATGGCCTGCGCCACCTGGCGCGGATTGGCTCCGACCTGTTTGGCCAGCATCAACGCACAATTAGTGGTGAGGTCGCCGTGCGCGGCTACTTTGGGTTTGTCGAAGATGAGATCGACGGCTGGGTACGACAACGCCTGGAGCGCCGATGTCAGTTCGGCCCGGAGGTAATCTTTCATGCTTTGGCTGCTGCTTTCTTTTTCGTTGTTCCAACCCCGGTCTTCTTTGCCCGGAGGACGGCAGCCGTCTTCTTTGCTTTCTTTTCGGCTGCGGTCTTCTTCGCTTTTATAGCGGCCGGCTTTTTTGCTGCGGCTGCACCTGCAGTTGCCGCTTTTTTGCGGACCGCGGGTTTTTTCACCGGTTCCTCATCGGAGACATGTTCGATCTTCGCATCGCCCCACAATTTTTCGAGATTGTAGAATTCGCGCGTCTGCTTGTGAAACACATGCACAACCACGTCCACAAAATCGAGCAATATCCACGAGGCGTCCGAATATCCTTCGTTCTTGTAGACGCTCTCGCCTACTTCACGGGCGCCGTCACGGACGGAGTCTGCAATGGCCTTCACCTGCGTATCCGAATCCGCCGAGCAGACGACAAAATAATCCGTCATCGTGGTGAGCTTCCGAA
Source organism: uncultured Ignavibacteriota bacterium (assembly GCA_903884005.1). Classification (GTDB taxonomy): domain Bacteria; phylum Bacteroidota; class Ignavibacteria; order UBA10030; family UBA8401; genus CAISDA01. The sequence continues at coordinate 200,592 of CAISDA010000006.1, forward strand.
GGTCCATGATGACAATATCGTCCGCTTTCTTTTCGAGTGCTGAGAGTGCTATTTTTTTTGCCAGTGCTTTTGATGTCACGAAGACCTCATTCCTTTATTTGATGGATCCATGGGTGAAGGCGCCTGTAATCTTTTCCGATCACGATGGACGCCGTCACAAAATAATCACGGCTGATTTCCTGCACGATATTTGTCGGATCGATGCCGAGACGGTCAGCCAGCAAGCGTGCCGCCTCAGGCTTGCCGCTGCGATCGATCACCAGCGATTCATCCTGATTGAAATTTTTGTAATTTTTCATTTCCACGACATCGTACCCCAGCGAGCGCGCATATTCGGTCACTGTCTGTCCCACGCCCGATGCGCCGCACCCGTTGATGACGTCTATCTGCATTCCTCCGTTGACGCGAATGCTGTCGCGCTGGTGCGCCGGAGGAAGGGTTTGGTGGTGTTCCCTGCCGGTATAGATGCCGTATGCCTCGTAGAGGATGAGAGCACCGAGCACTGCAATGACGCCGTTCAACAACAGCGGACGCCGGCGTCCCCGATGTGCCTGTTCGATTGTCATGCACCATAACAATAAACCGAATAGGCCGAAATCGATCGGCGTATTCGGTTGCATGGTTGCGTCACATTCGTGGAACTGGGGTCGGTGAAAAACAAAGTGCTCAATATCCTTCTAAATTATACCCGGAAGCCCCCATCATGAACGGAGAATTGTATCCGTAATAATAGGGTACCTGGCGGAATGAGACGCGGAGGAATGTATTTTCCGACGGCCTGTAATTAATTTCAGCCCGGTCCAGGAATATACCGGTCAGACTGTTTTGTATCCCCTTGTCGAACGTGCTGTAGGGGGACTGCTGCAGCGAGACAGCCACATGCGCATCGAGCTTATCCGAAAATTTGTATTCCATGCTGTTCGTATACCGGCCCAGGGCGATTCCCTGCGAACCGAATGCCGAATAGCTCATGGAATAGCTGTGATGCATGGTAAAATTTTCGGGGTTGAAAAATCCAAGCCACGCTTCGGATGTCGGCGGATGGACGAACGATTCCGCGGCGCTGGGCTCATCGACCGGTCGCTGCCGGAATTGTGCATCCGCACGAACTGCCAAACAGGCCGCAATGATGAAAAAGGAAGCACATAATGTCGTTTTCATACATCCCTCACATACTCTGCATACTTAAATTAAAAAAAAAGGAAGCTCTTTGTCAAGTGAGCGCTCCTACTTCCCTCGCGCGATCATGACCGATTCGGCATCCAGCAGCTGATCGATCGTATTGATGCCCCGGATTTCGTTGTGATCGGCCGCCTTGACAGCCGCAACCGGCAGGGCATGCGACCAATAGTACTGAAAGACATCCGTTAAATAATATTCGTTCTGCGAGTTGTGCGGCGTGATGTGGCCGAGCGCCTCATACAAATTCCCGCTGTCGAACAGATAAATGCCCGAATTGATTTCGCGAACCTTCAGCTGTTCGGCCGATGCATCCCGGTGTTCCACGATCGCTTCGACAAATCCATTTTCATTCCGTAAGACCCGGCCGTAACCCGTCGGGTCGTCCACATCGGCTGTCAGGATCGTGGCGACAGCCTTGGTGGACTGATGGTGTTCAATGAGTCCCTCGATCGTCGATTCCTGAAGCAGGGGTACATCGCCGGAGAGGATGAGCACATCGCCGTCGTAGGAATGCAGGAGCGGCTCTGTCTGTATGATGGCATGTCCGGTGCCCAATTGCGGTTCCTGCACGGCAAATTCAACGGCAGGCGCAACTTTCGCCACATGTTGCTCCACCGATGCGCGCATGAATCCGACGATAACAATGACGCGTGTCGAGTGAATATCGTATGCCAGCCGGACAACATGCTCGATCATGGGGATCTCACACACTTCGAACATGACTTTGGCCTTCTCCGCATTCTTCATGCGTGTGCCCTTGCCCGCGGCCATAATGATCGTCGCCAGTTTTCGTTCCATTGCCCCCTCCATCCATTAAGACGTTGAAAAAGATGTGATGGTTCCCGCAGTGCACCTTACGAATGAAGCGGCACGGTCACGCGAGTGTTATCGATCAGTCGAGTGGCGCCGAAGCGCACCGCAAGCGGTATCAGCACCTGCATTCCCGGCTTGAGCGTTTCCAGCAGGTCCAGGGTGAGAGCATCGACGACCGAAATATAATCGATCGCGACATTCGGCTTCGACGTGACCATCTGCGTCATGGCGCCGACAATTTTCTGCGACGTACGTTCACCGCTTGCAATCATCTCTTCGGCTTTACACAGCGCCTGGAAGAGGACGACGGCATCGGCGCGTTCGCGTTGGCTCAAATAAATATTGCGCGAACTTTTTGCGAGTCCGTCCGTTTCACGCACCGTGGGAACAACCACGATCTGGGTTGCGAAATGCAGATCGCGCACCATCTGTTGTATCACGATGCTCTGCTGGGCGTCTTTCTGTCCGAAATACGCCTTCTGCGGATGGACGATCAACAGCAGCATCGCCACAACCGTGGTGACGCCCTTAAAGTGCGTCGGCCGGAATGTCCCTTCAAGCACGGACGAAAGATTTTCAACCTGCACGTACGTCGAAAAGTGTTCCGGATACATCTCCGGCGATTCAGGCGTAAAGAAGTAATCGCAGCCGGCCTCGTCTGCGACGTGCATGTCGTGGTCGAGACTGCGGGGATAGCGTGAAAAATCTTCCGTCGGAGCAAATTGCGCGGGATTGACGAAGACCGATACCACGACGCAGTCGCATTCTTGCCGCGCCCGGCGGATGAGGGCTGCGTGCCCCTCGTGAAGATATCCCATGGTGGGAACAAACCCGATACGTTTTCCCAGCAGACGCACTGCTTCGCAGGTGTCCTGCATTTCCGCAATTGAAGAAATAATTTTCATGCTTCCCTTAAAATTTTCCTCAACCGCTCTGTGTCGTTCCGGCCCGGGCCGCACCCTGTCGGAGGTGCCGGGCACATCAGTCTCAAGCGCACATCATCCCCAGCAGAGACGAGATCGTTCCTTTTAATTCTTTTCGCGGCACGACTATATCGACAAATCCTTTTTCCTGCACGAACTCCGCCTTTTGAAATCCTTCGGGCAGGTCTTTTCCGATGGTTTGTTTGATCACGCGCGGCCCCGCAAAGCCGATGAGCGCGCCGGGTTCGGCGATGTTAACGTCGCCCAGCATTGCAAAACTCGCCGTGACGCCGCCGGTTGTGGGGTCTGTCATCAGCGAAATATACGGCAGTCCTTTGCGCGACAGCTGCGCAAGCTTCGCGCTCGTTTTGGCCATCTGCATGAGCGAGTAGGCGGCTTCCATCATGCGCGCCCCGCCGCTGGCCGAGATGATGATGAGCGGCGCTTTGAGCCTGATAGCTTTGTCCACGGCCCGCGCGATTTTTTCGCCGACCACTGAACCCATGCTGCCGCCGATGAAACTGAAATCCATGCAGGCGATGACGACGCTCCGCTTGTTCATCATGCCGACGCCGGTGCGAATGGCATCCTGCAGTTCTGTTTTCCGGATCGATTCCTTTATCCGGTCCTTATACGGCTTCGTGTCCACGAACCCGAGCGGGTCCTTCGACGTTAATTTCTTGTCCATCTCCTTGAACGAACCGTCGTCCGTGAGAATGGCGATATACGTCTTGCTGGAGATGCGGAAATGATACCCGCACTTCTGGCAGACCCAGAGATTTTGTTCGAGCGCGGGCTTGTGAATGATCTCGCCGCACTCGTCACACTTCGCCCATAACCCTTCAGGGAGATCCTTTTTCTGTGACCCTGAAATATTTTCTTTCGATCGTCGAAACCACGCCATGCATTATCCTTTCGCTACATGCCAATAAGTTACGTAATCGCAATTTGATTTGCAATGCGCGGCATTGTTGTGACAAAATCCCGGATGTAGACCGGTTCCAATTCCGAATAATCCGGGACCACCAAACTGGCGAACCGGTGCTCCGCCAGCAGTCCGACTGCGACGGGGCTGCACAGGATGGCAGGGTGCGCGGCGTTCAGCGGCATGCCATCGCGTTCGGCGGCGATCTTCGCCGCCCCGTCTCCCGCAACAAGGACGGCCATGCCGGCCGGAAATTGCGCCGCAATAACGGACACAGAGGCTATTGCGTGGGGGCTGGTGCACCGCACGGCATCCGGAGACGGCTCCGAGGCTCCATCCCACGCACGATGCTGAAATTCGTAGAATGCGTAATATGCTTCGTCCCTTTTTGCGTCGATCGCCGCGCACACGACCTGGGCAGCGGGAACAGCGCCCGACTCCTTCCGGGCGCGCACGGCGATGCGAAGCGCCTCGTAGGCAATGGCGTCGAGCGTCGGCACGGCCGCCAGCGGAAGCGACCGGGCATAGGCCAGGCCTTTTGCCACGCTCAATCCGATGCGCAATCCGGTGAACGATCCGGGGCCGATCGAGACGGCAATGCCGTCGAGCGCGCTCAAGGCAACGCCCGCCTCGCGCAGCACTTCGTCCACGAGCACCATGAGGCGTTCCGAATGGATGTTCTTCTGCGCCACGCTCTTCTGCGCGATGCACGACTGCTTGTGCACGAGCGCGACGCCGCACACCTCGGTGGCTGTTTCAATTGATACGATCATTGTCCCTGTTCTTTTTTTTTTGCACTCACCATACCCTGCAGTCCCTGTCATTCTAAGGGAGCTCGAGCGACCGAAGAATCTCGCCGGCTACTCATACGATGCAAGATTCTTCGCTTGCGCTCAGAATGACAGAGTACTTATGTCATATGCAGGAAGATTCTTGACGTAGTCAAGATGAATTTCTCAGAATGACAGTGTACTTCGGTCTTAAGTACGTTCGGGTGGCGTCACAATGGTGATCGTGCGCTGTGTCTCGGTCTCGCCGAGCGCGCACCGGACCTCGAAACGGCGCGCAGGCAGACGCTCTTCGATCATGTCCGCCCATTCCAGCAGGCAGACGCCGTCGCCGTCGATGTACTCGTCGAAGCCAAACTCATCGAGTTCGCGCACCGACTTCATGCGGTAAAAATCGAAATGATACACCATCAGACGCCCTCCGGTGTATTCATGAAGGATCGTGAATGTCGGGCTCGTCACATGGTCCTTCACGCCCAGTCCGCGCGAGATGCCCTTGGCAAAGCGCGTCTTACCGCTTCCGAGGTCCCCGATGAGCGCGACGACGTCACCCGGAGCAAGCGAGGCGGCGAAGCGTTCACCCGCGTCTATCGTTTCCTGTTCACTGGTGGTTTCGATGACATGCATCCGCGTGCTACCCTTTTTTCGGCGTCAGCGTCACCACGGGAAGGATCATTTCTTCCATCGAAATGCCGCCGTGCTGGAAACTGTCGCGATATTGATTCAAGTATTTATGATACTCCGTGGGATAGACGAAATAGTAGTCTTCTTTCGCCACGATGTAATTGGTGGTGCTCCCCCGCACCGGCAGCTTGTAGTCTTTCGGGTTCTTCACGAAGATGGCCTGCTTGTCGTCCGATTTGAGATTGCGCCCGAATTTGTAACGCAGATTCGTGGACGCTTCGCGGTCTCCGATCACCTTCGAACCGCGCATGCATCGCACACTGCCGTGATCGGTCGTGAGTATGATCTTCACATCTTTCCGCGCGGACAACGCCTGAAGCATCGCATAAAGGGACGAATGCCGGAACCATGAATCCGTCAGCGAGCGATAGGCGGGCTCATCGGGCGCGATCTCCTTGAGTATCGGAAAATCTGAGCGTCCGTGGGCGAGCATGTCTACGAAATTGACGACGATGGATGTGAGCCGGTTGCCGGAATACGAGAGAATATTGTTCTGCACCTGCTTGCCGAATTCCGCGTCCAGGATCTTGATGTATTTCGCCTCGGGCTTCAGGAATATCTTGCGCCGCTCCAGGAGCTTGTCCAGCAGCTGCCGTTCAAACCGGTTGTAGCTCGTCTCTTCATCGTCGCTGTCTTCGCCCTTCCACAGTTCAGGATACCGCTGCTCGAGTTCCAGCGGAAAGAGTCCGCTGAAGATCGCGTTGCGCGCATACGGCGTCGCCGTGGGCAGGATCGAATAATAAAAATCTTTTTCCATGGTGTAGTATTCGTGCAGATATTTTTCCATCACCATCCACTGGTCGTAGCGCAGGCAGTCGACCACAAAAAAGAACACGGAGGTCTTTTCGTTCAGGTGCGGAATGACGAATGTATCGACGACCTCGTTCGACAGCAGAGGACGGTCCTTCGCGCCCTGCACCCACGACAAATATTTCCGCTCCACGAACTTGCAGAATTCGGCGTTGGCTTCGCGCCGCTGATCGATGAGCGTGCGCTGCAGCCCCAGTTCCGGATGCAGGTCGAGCTCCATATCCCATCCGACCATCTTGGTGTAAAGATCCACCCATTCCGAATGGTCCATCGGCGCAAGAAGCAATCGCGAGATCGCAGAGAATTCCTGCGTATAATCGCGGGAGACCTGTTCGCCCTGAATTTTTTTGCCTTCCAGAAATTTCTTGCACGCCATCAGCACCTGACTCGGATTCACCGGTTTGGTGAGATAATCCGATATCTTTCCTCCGATGGCTTCTTCCATGAGGCTTTCGGCTTCGTTCTTGGTGATCATGACCACCGGCAGCGCGGGAAATAATTCCTTGATCACGGCGAGCGTTTCAAGCCCGCCTTTGCCGGGCATCATTTCATCGAGAAACACGAGATCGTACGGTTTTTGCTTCACCGAATCGATCGCATCGTCGCCGTTGGCGGCGGTGTCCACATCGTATCCCTTTTCCTTCAAGAGCAGGATGTGCGGACGGAGCATTTCAATTTCGTCGTCGACCCACAGTATCGAACCTTTATTGTCTTCCATGGTCATCCGCTCTTTCTTATTGAATTGCGATGTGGACATCGAGGCCGCCTTCGTTTGTCGAAGAACCAGGGATTCTGGATCCGCCTGCGTCCGGTGCAATCTTCGTGTATCGGTAAAATAACGACGCCGTCACGCGCGAGCTCAGCACGTATTTGATGCGCGGCTCCATGGTGGTGCGTGAGGATCCTTCGCCGGGGGTTCCGGTGAGTGATGCGTCGGTTGTTGCATACGTCATGCGCGAATTCTTAGAAAATGAATAACTGAAACTGATGTCGATGTCGTTGTTGAGCGCCAGCCCGAAGAACGGAATTTCGAATCCAGACCGACCGTAACTCGCAGTGAACGAGATCTCATTAGTCTCGGCTTCCGAGATGTTCTTCGACGACGGCATCAGGTCGAACGACGACGTTGTGCTGTACCGGAGATTGGCGCTCATGTTCCCTTTCAGGAGCTCTTTGAATGTGACGCTCATCCCCAGCAGCGGCGCGAACCCATACGAGACACGCTGCGATTCGGTGACCTCGATGCCGCTCGGATCTCCCTTGAACGTGCGGCGGTAGGTCGATTGGTATGAATGGTCAAGACTCACGCGCGTGGCCCAGCTCTTAAAGATCGAATACGTTTCGAGTCCGTCCCAGCGCAGCGAATAATTCATCCGCGGCATGAACTGGCCGAAGAGCTTCCGTAAAAACGGCAGCGATTCGAATCCCTTTTCAAACGACTCTGACAGTTTCTGATCGTCCGGCCGATGGTCCGAGGTGTCCGCCTGCGCCGTCGTGTATGCCGCGCCGACATCCGAGATCTTGCTTTTCAAAAATGGCATCGAGAAGAACGAGCGCTCAATGGACCCGCCGGTGACAAGGCCCGAGATGGAAGGAGTGACTCTATAAATATGATTAATTGCATCTATTGTATCCACTCCAATGCGTATGTTCTGCGTGCGCGAATAATCCCAGCCGACATTCCAATTCATGTCGATGCGCGCACCCTGCCACAAGTCGCGGTTCGTCTTGAACGTCAATTTATTGTTCTGCGTGAATGCTTCAGGCAGCGTTGAGTTCCCCGGCAGCAACAGCGCGCGCCCCAAAATGTCGTCGTCCGTGCCGAATCCGATGAACGGAAATTTCGGCTGCAGATGAACATTGGAGATGTTCGATGTCGGGTCGCTCACAAATCCCATTTGATACGCCCATGTCGGTCCGTAGTTTGCCAAGCCCTTTTCGAAGAACGGCAGGCGTCCGAAAAAGTTGGCGAAGCCGGGCCGTCCCGGAACGCCGGTATTGCTCGAGCTATTGGTCTCTGTGAACGTCATGCTGATCTTATCGAAATCGAGGAACGGCGTCTTGATCGCGATGCGCGCCGCATCGGACAACTTTCCTATCAGATCGAACGGTGTGTGCGTCGTATCTTTCACGGCGCGCGTCGTATCTCTGGCAACATGCGCCGTATCCTTCGCACGCGAGGTTGTGTCCGTGCCAGGCACCGGAGTGAGCTTCTGAATATCGGGCTTCCCACGGTTGTCTTCGTCGTCGCCGTCACGGTTCCGTCTCTTGCTCGGCGCTGCGGGAGCCTGATTCTGTTCCTGGCCGACGGCACCGGGTGTCGGCCCCGTACCGGCCGCGGTCTTCTTGGGCATCCACCACGTTTCCACAAACGGTTTCAGGCTCAGATCCGAATTGACGCTGATATTGTTGCTCCAGCGGGTGCTCTTGCCCAGCTCGCCCAGCTGCGTGTTGTTCGACCACGAATACCCCACCCCATACCGCATGGAGAGAGTGACGAACTTGTTGATGTCGAAAATTTCCGGAAGCCGCGGCCTTGTGTTGATGTTCACATTTTGCGAATACGAATTGTCGATGCCGAAACTCAGCAGCTGATCCTTCATGAATAAGCTGCCCAGGATATCCACAAAGCTTCGTTGCTTGCCGGCCCAATCCGTTTCGAGATGGACAAGCGTGCTGGCTATATCGAGCGAATAATCGCCTGAAAGATTCAAGAAGCCGTTCTCCGTCAGCTTCCATCCGAATGACAGCCCCCGCGACGCGACGAGACTGCGCTGCATCGGATTTTGGTAGGCCTGAAAACGTATCTTTTCTTCCGTCTGCGCACGGCTCGCCGACAATTTCAGCGAAAAATTCGTGATCGGGAAAAAGAGCTTCAGGTCCTTCACGCCGTTCAACACCGGCACGTCGGTGAAGATATCGAGCGGCGTGACGAAGAGATCGGGACTGAACGAATAGGCATAGCCGAATGAACTCTGCCAGCTCCAGGACTTGCTGAACTCCCGCTGCGGCGACCGCGCGAACGAGGTGCTGTAGTTGAAACCGAACTGCATTTTATTGAAGATGTCGCGTATGTACCACCGATCGACCGGTATGTTGACTTTGAACGACGGCAGCGCGTAACTGTCGTTGATTGTGATCGTCTGCGCTTCGAAGATGAGGCGCTCCGACTCATATTTTCCAAAATCGGCGGACCCTGTTTTTTTAACAACAAGGGAGTCTTGCTGCTCGGCCGCTTTCGTCACAAGCACGTCCGATGCAGGCAGATATAACGGCGACGATGTCGCCTCGGAGTGGGAGAACGTGAGCGGGAACGACGTCCCGGCCCAACTGGCCGGAAGGAATTTATCCAGCGCAATGCTCCCGGTGAGATTCCAATTTACCGACGTTGTACGGCTGCCGAACGCTGTTTCAAGCTGATGGAAATAAGGGTCCTGCTTCGAATACGTGAACCCGACAGTGGCAAGATCGGCTATCTTCAACGACGCGCTGACGGAGTACGCCCATCCGGGAGTGTTATCCACATCGGCAAGACGCAGTTCATTAATCCACACGTCGCCCGTGAGATCGGTATTGCCCACCCCGTCCGGATTCTCGACACCGACCGAAATGAATGAGATCTGCGTAAGATCGGGATTTCCATAGATGCCGTACGTGGAACTGTCGGGGCCGCCGGCCACCGGGCCTGTCACCAACTTTGTCAGGTGCAGCGAATCGCGCCCCTGCTTGAGCTTCGTCAGATCGTTGAAAATAATGTCGACATTGTTCTGCGGTTTCCAGATGAGAGGCTGGGCGGCCGCATAGCCGGCAGCGTCGTTGTTCAAATTGGGGACCGGAATGTTCTCGCCCGAAATGATCGGCGCACGATATTCATAATAGTTCAAACTGTCGCGTCCGAAACGCACGAACAGTTTGGCTTTCGGTTTTTTAGGATCGAACGACTGCCATTTCGGATCGCCGTGGACGAACATTTTCATCTCGCGGTAATTGAACACATCGAGCGCTTTGTACGTGAATCGCTTGATCGCCTGACGACTGTCGCCGGGATGCATGTTGCTGATCTTAAACTGCAGAGACTGTTCGTTGGCGACGATGTTTTGATCGGGCTGCGACTTGTCGCGCGCACGCACGACGCCCGGAGGGATGATATAGTCGAGGTTGTCTTCCACATTGATCGTCGACACAACGAACGTGCTGTCGTTCTTTTTAATTTCTTCCCACTGATTGCCCACGAGATTGAAATCGTACAGACGCATCTGCAACGGTTCGTTGAATCCCGTCATCCAGACACGGACGTATTCGATGAGCGAAAAATCCGGAGCGCCGATTTTATTCTTAAAATCGATGAGGGGAATGCGGTACTGATACCACCCGTTCAACCCGCCTCCGACGCGCTGGGGATTTGTCGCGTTCGTGTCCAGATTCAACTGGTATTCAAAGTAGCTGTTCGTGCGGTCAAGCACGTTGTTGTGGTTCAGGTCTTCGGTGTCGGGAAACTTGCCGATCTCGCTGTCCTTGTTGTTTTCCGTGCCGTTGACGCCGCTGTAATCGCTGGACGACGACGTATAGTGCCAATCGTCTCCCGCCGGATCGTTGGTCAATTCGGGGAACAACCCTACGTTGGTGGCATTGAGAAAATCGGCATGGTCGGCGCGTTCCTTATCATTCGTGATTCCGTCGATGCCCGTGTCTTCGTCCTCGCCCAGAATGCCGTTCTTGAACGAGCCCTGATCTTCGGTGTCCATTTGCCTGTTCGGAATGACATCTTCGCTGATCGCGCCGAGATCGATGAATATTCTTCGCGTCGTATCGATCCGGCCCTCGTCCACCTTCACCCACAGTTCGATGAAGTTGACGTTCTCTCTCACCAGATCCAACGCCGATGAGGAGAGCACGCGCTGCACGCCCGACCAATTTTTCGTCACCTCGGACGACGATGCATTCGGCCCGAAATTCCTGGACAGATCCGGGTTATAATTGTATTCGCCGCGCTTTCGCGGATCGTAGTTGAGGCTCATCACCGTCAGGAATTCCTGTCCCGACGCCACGGTTTTTTTGTCTCCGTAGAGGTCCTTCACCGTGACGCTGTTCGGTACGTTATACCAGTACGAGCGGCCTTTCGAGTACATTTTTATCGTATCCACCACGATGATCATAGACGGGCTCACGTCCACGTTTTCCTGGAACGCCGGCGGACTCGCGTCGTGCCAGAGTCCGTAGCTGACGCCCAGGGGAATGGTCCGCTTTGCGCCTTCGAAGTCGTCGATGTAGGCGATGCTCTTGCCGTCGTCGATCGGGATCGGACTCTTCATGGTGTTCGGATCGGGCCTCATGTATGCGGCTTCACCGAATACGGAAATGTCCGAGTTGGCCTTTGTTTCGATGAACGGCAGAGCGTCGATGGCCTTCGTCAGGAATGGCAGGTTGGCTCCCGTTTTGCCGTCGAACCCGTAGATGCTGTTCTTCATCGGTTCTTCGCCGAGCCTGACCTTGTCGCTGAGCGTCTGCTGGTCCAAATTCATCATCGTGAATCCGAATTGCGTTCGTTCGGACAGGTTCACATCGCCCCTCAGCCCGAGGAGCGTCTTGGATGCCAACTGGAACAGATCGTTCTGTTCGAACTTCACCTTCAGGTCCGCGCCGGGCACGAGCGCCGCCTGATTTTTAATGATCACCTGTCCGATGATGTAATCGACCGTGTAGTCGACGTTCGCTGTGAGCGCTGCGCCGTTGAGCGTCACGATCACGCTGTTCTCGACAATGTTGAATCCGAGGTTCACCGTGTTCGAAGCTCCGGCTGTCGTCTTGCCGGTGATGACGAACCGATCGCGTATGGAAGCGTTCTGCGCCGCAAAGACGGTTGTGTCGTAGACTTCAGGATAAATGTATGATTCCGGAGAGACCGATATTTTATATGCTTGAAATGCCGCCGTGAGTCCGTCGCGAAACGGCTCCACCGTCGGAAAAATGATCTCGCCCCGCTCCTCGTCGATCGTCGTGCCCGGCGTATAATCGAACTTCCCGTCGGGGTTCGGCGATCCGTCCTCTGAAAATTTATCGAGCCCGAACAACTGCAGGATGTTTGTCGTCTCAATTTTTGGAGTCGGTTCGCCGGTGCTCGGTTTGTAGACGATGTCGAGCGTGAAACCTGCCTTCTGAATTTTTCTGCCGCCGAGGGGATAAAAATTCTTCATCATCATGTGCCAGGGAACCTTATCCTGCGGCAGCAGGTTCTTCGGCTTGATCAATTTCAGCACGAGCACCGAGTCCGGCCCCTTTTCAAGGTTCGTCAGCGTTCCATAGAACAGATCGTCGTCGGCAGCCCCGGTTTTACCTTCAACACGATACGCCAATGCCACCGCCATGCCGTCGGTCGCGCGGTTGAGCGTGATATAGCCGCCGAACTCATCGATCTTGTAATCCGTCTCTTTTACTAATTTGGTCCATGTTCCATTCTCGATCGATCCCGGCACCGTTGGGGTATCTTCCCGCTGGAGTTTATATTTATTGGTTGCGTTGGCGTCGGCCAACGAGATCGGATCCAGGTTCAGATATGCGATCCCCTTTCTCGTGTTCGTGAGATCGAGGCTCGTGTTCGTGATCCACACTTCGTAATCCTTGATCTGTATCTCGGAACTGGTCGTCCGTTTCTGGACGTAGTTTTCGTAGAACGGAATGTACTTCACATCGATGAAAAAATGGTCACGCGAGTAATCGTATGCCTTTTTCTGGAACGGCACTTCGGCACTTCCGCCGGTGACGGTCTTTTCCTGCACCTGCCCTTTTTTCTGCGATGCAACGGCCGTCAGCTTCAGGGGACCCAATTGAAACACCGCCTTGATGCCGAAGAGCGCCGAAGAACTGGAAATGAAACGCGACGAGGTCGGCAGGCTTACGTTGCCGGCTTCCACGCTCTGCACGATCTCGTCCTCATAGCCGGAATACTTGATCTTCAGCTGATTTTCGTATTCGAACTGGCGCTGCGTGTTCCAATCCGCGAGAATGTTCAGCTTGACGCCGATGGTGCCGCTCACATTGATCTGCACTTCCTGCGCGAAGTCCGGCTCGCTGCGCGAATTGCCGAGTGCGGACGTGGTGACCTGGTCCGTTGTCGTATTGCGGAACGCGGCGCGGATATCCACGGCGCCCGAAATGTGGAGATTGATGCGCGGCGGTCCAAATATGCTGAACACCGGATTGGCCGGGATCGGAATGTCGATGTTGGTGAACGACGTGAGCAGTTCGCCGAGGTCGTCGCGTTTTTTAACATCGGTGGCTTTAAGAACAAGGTCCTCGAAATTTTTGGTGTTGCCCGCCTTAAAGCGCATCGCGACATATTCGCTCAAGGGCATTTTCACCGGCAGCTTCGTGTCTTTCCCGTTGAAGGTTTCGCGCACGATCACGAAGCGGCCCGTCGAATCGAGCCTCACTTCGGTTTGCACAAGCACCGGCTGCTTCAAAAACATTGCGTATCCGCGGGGCGGTACCGGCAGCGCCGACAACGACACGGGACGCTTATAATGGAATTGTTCAACGCGCGCGGTCGAATCCCGCGGCACAATGACGCTGTCCTTTTTCGTCGAATCAACGCGTGCAAATGGTCTGCCCAAAGAGTCCCGGACGGCTCCCTTCATCCTGTCCGACTGCGAACGAACCAATGAATCGGCCGGCTGAGCGTGCAGCGATGCATCCGATGCGGCAGGAGGGATTGCATGCGCTGTCACCAGTGTATCGGCCAGGGACTGGGCCATTTTGAGTACACGGAGCGAGTCGCGTGAAATTGCGCTTTGGAAGGCGGCACTGTCCGCTTCGAGCCTGGCCCGGCCCGCGGCGCTGTCGTTGGATTGGATCGCCGCGCTGTCTTTGGACTGAACGGCCGCAGTGTCCCTGGTGGCCAGCGGTGCCTGGGCATCGTCGAAACGCATCGGACCGGCCTGCGCTTCGCGCTGCGGCACTCCCCAGACGGTGAAACACCAGAGTGCGAGGAGCGCAGCAAACACTGCACCCGTGACAGCAGCCTGATGCCGGACTACATACGTACGAACAGCGTGTGGCAACGAAAATAAATTCATGAGAGTGTGGAGAACAGTCGTGAGTGGCAGCACCTAACAATCAACCTGCCGGCACCGGGGTTGCCCGATACCGAAGTTTGCTGTTTATCATTTAGTGTCTTGGTAGCAAACGGTCGATTGACTGTTCTCCGTGTGTGGATGGAAGAATGTACTCTCTAAAAGTAGAAAAATTCGAAAAGAAGTTCAAGTTGTAATATTTAGTTTGTATATTTTACCATGATCATCTACCGCCACATACTGAAAGCGCATATTGCGCCGCTCTTCGGTTCTTTTTTCGTGCTCATGTTCCTGTTCGTGCTTCAGTTCATCATGAAGTTTATGGACCAGCTCATCGGTAAAGGACTCACCGGCGCGGTCATCATCGAACTCATGATCATGAATCTCGCATGGATGGTGGTGCTCGCCGTTCCCATGGCCGTGCTCATCGCCACGCTCATGGCGTTCGGAGGCCTCTCGGCCTCGAGCGAGATCACCGCCATGAAGGCAAGCGGCGTGTCGCTGTATAAAATGGTACTGCCGGTGCTTCTGTGCGCGGGCGCCCTCGCCTACTTCATGGTCGTCTTCAATAACAGGATACTGCCCGAGGCAAACCACCGCTCGAAGACGCTGATGATGGACATCCGCCGGAAAAAACCGACGCTCACACTCGTGCCCGGGCTCTTCTCTCAGGACATGCCGGGATTCAGCATCCTGGTGCGCAAAACATTCGAAACCTCGAACGAGCTTGAAGGCGTCATCATCTATAACCACACCAATCCCCAGAAAAACACCGTCATCACCGCCAAACGCGGCATCATCTCGTTCACCGGGGACTATAAGCGTCTCGTCATGGACCTCTT
Organism: uncultured Ignavibacteriota bacterium; assembly: GCA_903884005.1. Lineage (GTDB taxonomy): Bacteria > Bacteroidota > Ignavibacteria > UBA10030 > UBA8401 > CAISDA01. The sequence goes on from CAISDA010000006.1 coordinate 215,628, forward strand.
CGACGGCGAAATACATGAGATCGACAACGCGACGCTGCAAAAATACAGGGCCATCAAATTTGAACGCCAGCGCCTCACCACTGCCGCCGAAGGATTCGACTTCGAGCGCTCGGGCAACAACGCGTTCTCGCGAGGAGACCGCGAAATGAGCGTCGGCGAGATGCGCTATACCATCGACAGTCTCGCACTGTCGATCAACGAGAGCAAACGTCGCATCGGGATCTACACCGCATCGTTTGTCGACAAGCTGTTGGACCGCTCGGTCAATGCCGATTCGCCGGCTGCCGTCGTTTGGAAACCGATAGAACAATATACGACGATCGCCAGCCAGTTGATGTACATGCGCACGCTGCTCGATGCCGAATGCGCCAATAAAGAATATTGCGAAAAACTCACACGCGAAAACCAGACAGAGATCCAGAAAAAATATTCCATTCCGATCGCCTGCTTCATCTTCGTGCTCGTCGGCGCCCCTCTCGGCGTGATGGCGCGCCGCGGCGGCTTCGGCGTTGCCGCCAGCCTCAGCCTCGGCTTCTTCCTGCTCTATTGGGCGTCTCTGATCGGCGGCGAAAAACTTGCCGACCGTCAGTTCATTCCACCCTGGATCGGCATGTGGATCGCGAACATCGCCATCGGGTCTCTCGGAGCCGTGCTCACCTACCGCATTGCCAAAGAAAATGTCGAGATCTCGTTCGACTGGCTGCTGTGGTTCGTACCAGAGCGTCTCATCACCGCACTGAAATCGAAAAAACAGGGATGAAGATACTCGACCGTTATATCATCAAAAAATTTCTGTTGGGAACGCTCTTCGGCCTCGCCGCATTCGTGTCTTTGTTCGTCGTGATCGATGTGATGGAAAACCTCGGCGACTTTCTCGACCACAATGTCCAGAATCCGGTCATCGTGCAATACTATCTCGCGTTCATGCCCGAGATCATCAAACTGATGATGCCCATCGCCGTGCTCCTCTCGTGCCTGTTCACCACCGGAAAACTCTCCGGACAAAACGAGCTGACGGCGATGAAGTCGGCCGGCGTCAGCATGTACCGGTATATGGCCCCGCTCATGGCGCTTGCGTTCATCATCAGTGTCGCGTCCGTGTATTTCAACGGCTGGGTCGTTCCTTACGCCAACCAGCATAAATTTTCGATCGAGCGGCGGTACCTTCAGCGCATGTATGAATCGACCGCCCGCATCAATGTGTATCTGCAGGACGGGCCCAAGCGCATCGTCTACATGGGCTATTATGACGGTTCATCGAACCTCGGATCGCGCGTGTCCATTCAGGATTTTTCGGATACCAGCCTCATCAGCCTCGCGGGCCGCGCCGACGCGCAGCAGATTTCCTGGGACAGCACGAAGAGCCGATGGACGCTCCGGTACGGCGCAAAGCGCGTGTTTACCGGGAGTGCACAAACCGTTACACATTTTTCCGATCTGACGTTCGACGGTCTCCATTTCACGCCGTCCGATCTCATTAAAAAGACGGACCGTCCCGATGAAATGAATTATTTCGAACTGCAATACTTCATCGCTCAGCAGCAGCGCAGCGGCAACGATGTGTCGCGTTGGATGGTAGACTTTTATTCGAAGGTGTCGTTTCCTTTTGCCAGCGTGATCGTCGTGTTGTTCGGAGTTCCGTTTTCGTTCGGCAAACGGCGCGGCGGCCTTGCGCTGCAGTTCGGCATTTCGCTGGCGATCTGCTTCGTGTACCTCGCATTCATGAAGACGAGCCAGGTCTTCGGGTACAACGGGGATCTCAATCCCCTGCTCACCGCCTGGCTTGCCAACATCGTGTTCGCCGGCGCAGGCATCATCAACATCATCCGCGCTGAAAAATAATATTTATTTGTAACTCACTGTACTCTTCATTCCATGTCATTCTGATGGAGCTCGAGCGACCGAAGAATCTAAATGTTCATGACATCAGGCAGCTTCAATTACTGGCTACTGCTGGCGATCACTATTTTAGATCATTCGCTTCGCTCAGGATGACGGTGATTTGGGTGTACACTGAGGAGCCACTTTTCTTACAACCCAACACTCACAGACAACTGCGGCACGGCCACAATGCGGTCGCCATAGCGCTGCACATCCATCGACATATGCGATGAGATCTCGGTATTGTAATGGTGCGCCGAAAGATACGCGTCCACCGCGCTCAATAGGTGGTTGACCACTACGATGCTGATCGCCAGGCGCGACGCCGAATAAAAATCGTTCGCCGAGCCGCGGTTCGCCGCATAATCCAACAGCTGCTGAGGGGGACTGTTGTAATCACCGTTGTCGTTGGCGGGCATATCGTTCGCCTCAACTGGATACGTGTCCCACCCGTACTTGAACTGGTTGTATTTTCCGATGAGCTCGTAATATTGCTGCTCGCCGTACTTCGGCAGTTTATGCGAGAATCCCCACGCAAATCCCTCGCTTTCATATGCATTGATCACATTGAAATCGACACGCTGCCACGGTTTCAATCCCGAAGTGGTCAAATCGATCGGGATATGCGCATTATCCTTGTTGCTCCGATACTGGCCGGCGTACGTATTGAGATACTCTGCGTACTTCACCGCGCTCCAATGATTATCGGCATAATCCTGAAACTCGTTAGTCCGTCTGTCCCCCTTATTATTGTAGAGAATGCCCGCTGTGATACCCACGACCTCTGCAACAATGAAAATAACGCCTTTCGTATACTCTCCAACATAGGCTTCGCCGGCGCCGGGCAGCACGAGCGATGCGAAGCCTGCGATGAAGGAGCTTTTTTTCTGCGCTGTCAACATCACCAACGGCTGCCGGACGGCGGTATCCTGCACGGGAACACCGGCGAGATCGGCGAATAAATTGCCGGTCAATTGCTCCTGAGGATCGGCGCGGACGATAACGACGCTCTGTGCGGTGAGGTTATCGGTTTTCGTGCCGTTGCTCCCGGTTGCAAGACCGTCGTTCACAATACCGGTCTGCATCTCGCCCATGTGGATCTTTCCATTGTGCGTCGCTGCAAGAGCGTTATCGGCCGCCGAGAGCTGAGCAACGGTTCCCGGCACACACACACACGCCATCAGAATTACCGTCCGTAGTGTCATTAAAATAGATTCCTTATCGATGAGCCGAGATCGTTTGAAAAATCGAATCCGAAGAGAATGCCGAAATAGAAACGCCATTCTTTTCCGTACGTCACACTGATGTTTTTCGCTGTGTCGTTGTACGTGAATCCGTCCAGCCCATACGTGCCGTTGAAGAAGAAGCGTGTCGGGTATGCGTAAAAAGAGAACGCTTCAAGACGCAGTTCGAACCCGACGTCCTTTTTGAAATCGCGCATTGCCGGCGTTCCCGTCCACGCGTTGCCGTAATCGGTATGCACTTCGCCATAGAGCTTGTCGAAGTACAATTGCAGTATTCTGAAATCGATGTTTTCCCACACCGGGAACCGATACGCCAGATTCGCCCTCAGCATTTGGTTACCGTTGATCGAATAATACGGATACCCCTTCATGCCGGGAAGTCCGCCTGCATAGAAGTCGAAGAAGTCGGGCACAGGCGGGCCGAAGATCGTGCCGCCATGCAGCGTCAGAGACAGCGTGTGCTTCCATCCCGGAAGACGCATGTGATGCGTCATCCTCAGTTCCACGCGGCTGAAATCGAACGGAGTGAGCCTCGGCGTCAGTCCGGTTTCGGTCTGATCGTACTCGCCCGACGAATTGAAATTGTCCATCGAATAATCGTACCGGAAACTCAGCGTCGATCCGACCGGATTGATCTCGCTCGTGCTGGACGGCATGATGGCACGCAGGTCCCACTGAGCGGAGAGATCGAACCCCTTGAAGTACAGATCGCTCGAACCCGGAACGTCGTACGGAGGATTGATGTCGTTGCCCGGTATCACGAACGAACCGAGTTCGGCGCTGTAACGGCTGTGTGAGAATCCCACGGTGAGCACATCGGCCTCGCTGAAGACATGCTGTTTGAAATTCACATCGAATTCGAGAAGGCCGTAGGTGACATCGAGCGAATAGCGATCGAGCCCCAGTTCCAGCGTTCCGACGCTTTTGCGCGTGATGTTGTACACCTCGAATGTCGTTGTCGGCGTGATGCCCAGTTGCTTCAACCCCACGATGCCGCCCCGGTATTCGAATATCAAAAAGAGATCGCGCTCGTACGATGAATTCATTGCGGCCCCGCCGAACATGCTCACGCCGTTCAACACGTCGCCCGAGGTGAAATACAGGCCCGGCTTCAGGAAGTCGAGGCCCTTGGACTTGGTGTTGTAGTTGTCTATGCGCAGGAACGGAATAATGGACAGGGACGTGAAGACGTTCTTGTACGGCTTCGCGGCTGGCTCGGGCACGTTCGTATCGTCGAACTGCCGCAGCTTCTTGAAATCGAATTGATTGCGCACCAGCAGCGCCTGATCGCCAGAAAGCGAGGCTAGCGGCTTGCTTGGCTGTGGCAGGTACGAGGCTGCCGCTGCATTCACGGGAGCTGCATGCTCCAGCAGATTCAGTTTGAAACCGGACGACGTGTAGGACGCAAAGGCGATGTCGTTCGCGGCGTTCAGTGCAGGCATGAACGCCCCGCCAAGCACATTGGTGAGTTGGTCGACTGAGCTGTCGGCGAGCGTCAACCGATAGAGGTTGAATATCCCCGACCTGTCCGATGAGAACACGATCGACCGGCCATCCGCAGCGTACACCGGGTTCCGTGCATCATCCGGGCCGCCGACGAGAATGTCCATTGCGCCGGTCGCGACATTCACGCGCGCGACGTCCTGCCCATCGTGCAGCGCCCAGCCAAAAACGATCTCCTTCGCATCCGGCGACCATTTGGGCGTGAACACCTGCTCGCCGTTTGCAAACGATGTGAGCGCGCGCGTGGTCTTGCCGTCGGCCGTTGCAACAACGAGATTCATGGTGCCGTCGCCGCTCACCGCGCATGCGATCCATTTACCGTCGGGCGACAGCGATGGATTTTGCGCGCGCAATCCGTACGTCAGTCTGTTTTCTTTTTCCTTCACGAGATCGTACTCATAGAGGTCCGCAATGTTCGACCAATGGGGATTGTCCCTGACGGTGCGCGAGTAATATATTTTCGATCCGTCCGGCGACCACGAGACGCTTGAACGCACATGGGCCGTGATCTCTTTTTCCTTCTTCGTTTCCGTGTCGTACACATACACCGATGACCATCCGAAATAATCGGCTTCCTTATTGGACGTGTAGGCGATCTTTTTTCCGTCGGGCGAATAGGCGGGATAAAAATTTCCGAAGCCTACGCTGCCGATCGTCTCGCCCTCCACTTTCGATGTCTCTATCGGGGCCACTCGCTTTTTATATTGTTCGGTGATCGTACGCTGCCATTCGCGGTACAATTCGATCCCCGATTTTCCGATCGCGCGGTCGATCGCCTGGTCTATCGTGACGGCATTGAGGCGCGACAGGTTCGCGGCGATGCGCGGGATGGCATCCGCTCCGTACGTTTCGGAGATGTATTTTACGAGCGCGAAGCCGGCATTGTACGCCGATTCGTTGCCCAGACTTGTCTTGCCGAAGACGCTCATCTCGTTCCATGAAAGCATTTTGTCGTCCAGCGCGTACATGCGCAGAATCATGTCCCGGTGCGTGTCCCACGAGTCGTAGCTGATCTCCGGACGGTTGTACTGCGCCACGCCTTCGGCGAACCAGCTCGGGATGACGAATCCCGAGAACGGGTACGACACGATCGTGTTCGGATATCCGTACAGCACGTCCTGCCTGCGTTCGTCCTCGTAGTTCAGCCACTGAAGGTAGAATCCCGGCACGTGCCGCCCGAATTTCATGGAAGTTTGGATCTGCACAATGTGCGTGAACTCGTGCGTGATCACATTGCGCAGCCAGTTGTGCGTGCCGCGCAGATCGAAGTCCAGCGCCGGCGCCCAGAGCTCGATCTTGTTGTCGAAAAAATACGCCGCCCCGTTCGAGTAGTCATCGAAGTCGTTCATGATGAGACTGACTTTTTGATCGGGCTGGTGGTCGTAGAGCGTTGTGACCGGTCCGTAAATATCTTCGGCAACCTTCGCAGCAACGCGCGCAGTCCGTTCGGCGCCGTTATGGTAGTGCACGAAGAAGTGAGGCGTTTCGATCGTGAACCATTTCAGCTCAACATGATTGATGTGCTCTTCCTGCGCGAAGGACCTGGATCCCAGCGCGGCAAAGACAAGTGCACACAGTGCTATTTTTAATTTCTGCATTCGTACCCGATAATAATGTATTATTTCACCACTGCAATTTTAATGATCGTGCTGCTTGTCTCGCCGTCCGATGTGGCTTCGAGTTGAGCGAAATAGATGCCGCTCTGCACACCGGACACATCCCAGATCACTTCGTTATCGGTGTGCGCGGTTCCGCTCCCGTTCAATGTCGAGACGAGTTCTCCCGCCATCGTGAAGATCTTGATGGTCACCGATGCCTGCTTGCCCACGTAATACCGGATATGCGTAATTTTTTCGTACGTCGGATTCGGCCAGTTGTACGCCAGCGCCTTCGGCAGGAGCTCGTCCGATTTCTGCACTCCACTGACGTCCGAGGCGAAATAATTCGTATGATACGCGTCTCCCAGATAATTCGTCCACGGGTATGTGGGGAGCCCGAGCAGGCCGTCCGTGTTCCAGACGTAGACGGACGAATCGCTCGAGGCGCCGATAAGATAGTGCGACGACATTGTCAGTGACGACACGATGCCGCCTGTCTGCAGGGGAAATCCTGCGACCAATTTCCCGTCGGTGTCGTATGCGTAAATGTGTCCCTTGGTGCTGCCGAAACAGACGACGTTTTTTTTGCTGATCACCGATCCGGCAACGATCGGACTTCCGGACACGCCTCCGCCATCGAGTGTCTTGAGCGGGAAATTCTCGATGAGGGCGCCCGTTGCGTTATAGGCATACACGCCCTTGTCTGTGCCCACGAGAATGTCCACGCGGCCGTCGCGATTCACATCGGACAGCGCCAGCGACGCGTTTACATTCGCAGGTACCGTCCAGCTGCCCAGTGTTTGCAGCGATGGTGAATTGATCGGCGATGATGAATAGATCGTCACCGTGTTGTTGCTATAGAGCGCTGCAAGCTGCGTTCCCTGGTCCTGGACCTTGAATGACGACATTGCGAGCAAAGAGGTTCCGGCCCAACCTGTTTTCGCGCCGCCCTTCGTCTCGGCGAGCGAATCGTTCGTCGCCGCGAACCACCCCGGATTGGCGTTGGCAAGGAACCGGATCGGCGTTCTGAAGACAGCGCTTGTGCTGATGCCGCTGGTGTTCATTTCGGCGACACTTCCGCTCTCTGTGCCGGCGGTTATCGATCGCAGATTGAGCCCCCCTGATTCGGTTCGGGAATAGACCGGTGTTGAAATTTTGGCGCCCGCATTAAATGACCGTTCAAGCTGGCCGGTCCCGTTGGCACGGCATGAATACAGGAGAACGGTGCTATCCTTAATGGCTGCGAGAAACGACTGACCTGCCGTAGTGAATTTGCCGGTGATCATCGGCTGTATTGTGCCGCCTGTCGATGCGAAGAGGCCGGCCGGATTGCCGGGAAATGCCGCGAGCGTGTTTTGGAGAGCGTAGATGGCATCGCCCGATGTATAGATGACCTCTTCCGTACCGTCGGCATTGATGTCCGCAAGCAGAGGCGCATCGTTGTTGCTCATTTTGACCGTCGGGCGCTTGATTGTCGTCTTCAACTGCGGACCGCCGTCGTTGGCGACAACGTCGAATGTCATCACAGCGGCGCTGGCGCTGAAATTGTTGATGGTGATGTGCGATTTCGCCAGCGTGTTGCTGAGCGAATTGGGATGCGTGGTTTCGGAAAATACATTCTGATACATGGGATTGTTATCCTTGTTCACATTCTCAAGGAACCAATAATCCAACGGCGACCCATCCTCACTGCCGCTGCCCGCGTCGAGGAAGCCGTAACTCTGACCGATGTCCTGCGACCCGTCAGCCTCTTCGAGGTCCACGCCCCGCCGGGCCGGATCCGCATTGATCGTGTTGGAGGCGAGGTTCTGGTCTATCACTGTTCCATCGATGTGCCAGATGAGAATACCGCCGTGATAATTATTCTTGTCGTTGATCAGTCCTGGAAGGCTCCAGTCGAAATCATCCACGTCCACGACCGTGCCGTAGATCGAATCGACACTCGACGAATTGAAATGCGTATCGTCGGACGTGTATGTTTTGGTGAACTGTGTGCGGTTCCACCGGATGGTGAGTGTCTGCCCGTCCTTATTCTTGTCGCGCTGCCGGTTTTCGAGCAAAAAATATTCCTCGGCGCTGATCGGAATTTTCACGACCGAATCGCCGCCGGCCGTCAATCGCATGGTGGCGCGTGTTGCACCGGCCGGAATGGTGACGGCATCGGCCCATCCGAGATATGCGCGCTCCCACGCCGACGGTGCGGGTGGAAACAATCCGAAGTAGCTGAAGATCGATTGCCCATCCATGAGACCGAAGCGGCCGATGGCCGTTCCGCCTGTGCGCGTATCGAACAGGTCGGGAAGCCCGAGGGCGCTGGCGATGTTTGCGACAACGAGCCCGTTGATGCTCAGCTGCAAGAGGTAATCGCTTCCGCTGCCGGAGATCATGCGGTTTTCGGTCTCGGGAAGGACGACCGAATTCGTCACCGAGAAATTATTTTTCAGTTTCACGCCGGTATACGACGAGCCGAGCAATTTTTGCAGGCTCGGGAGATTGAAATAGAGCGACGGAATGTCGTACGGCGTCAGGTCCAGATTCACCGAGCCCGACAGATTAACGTCCTTTCCCGGCCCGGCATGGAAGATGACGAAGAGGTCGTACTGTTGAAACGGAAAACCTGGATTGAGCGAGTCTGCTGCGTGCCACGCGTCGGCGATGAGATTCGTCAGCGGCACATTGACAACGTCGCTGTTCGCCGTGGTGCGCTTCACGGGCGCGTACGCCTGCACTTTATTCTGGAGCGTGATCACCTTCCCCAGCACCGTCGAGGCGATGGGCTGACGGCCGCCCGAGACCTTGCGGAAATAATTTTTTGCGAAGAGAAAATGATCGGCGAAGTATGCCGAATCGCGGGGCGGAGCGTCGATGATCCTCTGCGCGGTGTTCGTGAGGTCGAATTGGCCGTTCCCGGTGCTGTTCGGGTCCGCATCCGTCTGGAACTGCACCATGATCGCCAGGATCCTGAGCGTGTCGCGAACGGCCGCGAGCCGTGTCGGAACCAATCCGGTGATGGAATGCGACAGCGTGAGCGGCGTACCGCCGAGCGCAATCACCGAACAGAGTGCCAGGACGCAGAGGATTTTTTTCATGTGTGCTTTTGTTACCGTATGGTGGACAAGGCTGCGCAGCCGTTGCGGCCGCGCAGTCCTTCATGCGTCAAAGGTTCCGGACACTCTTACTTTGCGCCCCACAACACCAGGAGCGTGAAGCGTAACGTGTCGGACAGCGGGCTGTTCTCGTCCTTCGCCGAGATGTAGCTGAAATCGAAGCCGTAGATGTCGTATCGAATGCCGGCGCCGAATGTGAGGAAATTACGATTGCCGAAATTGGGATCTTCAAAATAGTATCCGAGGCGGAGCGACACCCACTCGTTGTACGAATATTCCATGCCCACCGATTTATTGATCGATTTAAGGACATTGCTGAAACTGGGTCCCGTGAACGTTGTGAGGAGCGACTTCGGCAGCGGATCGGAAACGCCGGTCGAATCCTTATACACCATGAGCTTGGCGAAATCCGCTACGATTGTAAAGCGGTTGTATTCGTCCTTATACGGCACGAACGCGAATCCGAGTCGAAGCTGTGTCGGCAGCGGATCGGCCTGTGCGGCGTCGATGTAGACAACCTTCGGTCCAAGATTCGAGAGATTCAGACCCATGCTGAAATGATCTCCGACGTCGATGTCGGAAAACGGCAGCATGAGATGTTTCGGCTTGTACATGGCCGCGATGTCGCCGCTGACGTTATACGCAACGCCGTCCCCTCTTTCATTCGCCGTGCCGATGGGAGACAAACGCGAATTGATGAAGCGAAGATTGACGCCGAGGCCCCAATCTTCGGAGACCTTCAGGCCGACACCGGCCGTGGCCGCAACTTCAAACGCCTTGAATCGGCCGATCTCTTCGGGCCCGGTTTCGGCGGTCTGTATGAACGTGCCGAGATTCAGATACGTGACGCTTGCGCCGACCGTACCGAAATCCTCGATGCTCGTCTTAAAGTTGAGATATTCGTAGAACAGGTCAGACAAATGGAATTGGGGGAGCCAGTTCGCATGCGAAATGCTCACTTCATTTCCCTGTTGGAACGCGAGGCCGGCCGGATTCCAATAGATCGCCGACGCGTCGTCCGCAAGACCGGTGCCCGATTCGCCCATGCCGCTGGCGCGCGAATTCGGGGAGATCAGCAGAAACGGCACTGCCGTATTTCCCTGCGCATGTACCGAGTCGGAGACGAACATGAACCCGGTCAAGACGACAATTCCAACGATTAATTTTCTCATAGTGTTCTCCTGGCAAAAAATGAATAGACTGTAAAGTATCGCTTCTTTTTTTCACTTCAAAACATTTATTTCATCACTGCAAGCTTGCCCAGCGCTTCGCTCGAAAATTTTCCGTCCGTTGTGGTGGCGATGATCTTATAAAAATACACTCCGTTGCCGAGCGCGTCGCCCTCGTTGTCCCTGCACTCCCATGGTATCTGCACGAACCGGTCGGCCACCGCGTAGCGGTCGATCTGCGTGATCAGACGGCCGGCCACCGAATATATTTTAATTCGCACATCCACCGGCGACGTCTGGTTGTGCTGAAAGGTGAATGTGGTTGCGCGGCTCGCGGGATTCGGAAGATTGTACACATTCACCATGGACAACCCGTCGCCCGATGCAACGACGAACGGCACATCGGCGGTTGAAGAATTATTATAGACATCCCACGCCTTCACGAGTATGGAGTGCGTGCCCGGATCCAGTGTTGCCATCTGATAGGCGACGGTGCCTTCCTGATAACTGTCCTTCTTGCTCTTGTAATACCCGGTAAGGTCGATGCTCTTCGGATTGTTGTCCACCCACGCTTCGATCCTGTGGCCGATGCCGGTGCCGGCCGAATTGATGCCGCTTGAGTCGGCGAGCGCAACGATGAGCTCGGGCTGATCGCCGACCAGGTCGCCCGGATGGAACGAGGGCGAATCGAAATAAATGGACAGCGACGGTCCCTGCGTGTCAACGGTCGTGATGCGGGATGTTCCTCCGACAAAAAAATTATTCGTCTGTCCGCGGCCATCGGTTGTGCCCGATGTGAAATACACCGAGATGCGTCCGTTCTGATTGTCGTACGAGATATCTTTGGGAACAATGAACGACGCTTCCAGTTTTCCGTTGACGATGGAGTTCTCTCCCTTATAGAGCACGGCTCCGGGCTGAAGATACGAATACACATAGGGAAGAAATTCCGCGACCGGCCGGTCGCGATTGGCGTCGAACACCGTCACGAGCGCCGTTCCGTTGATTGTCTGATTGATGCTCATGTTCGGGTTCCGGACGGCGCCTTTGATCGTCACTTTTTGCAGTGCGCTCAGCGTGTCTGCCGTTGCGGACACGGTGGCGATGCTGTTGATCGAATCGATCGTCATCGCGAGCCGGGGGATCGCCAGGCGCAGCGTCGGGTCTCCCAGAAGATGATATTTTTCTTTGTTTTTGGGTGCGTCACTGAGTGCTGGATCGTTCTTCGTCCACAGGTATGCATCGCCCAGGCGCGGTATCGCGTCGAACGGATTCGAGGAAAGCAAATGACCGTAGAATGCGTTATTCAATGCCGAATTGGGGCCGGCGTACACCGCGCGCACTGCGCTGATCACACCAATCGCGCCGCCCTGTGTGTTCTTCATCATCTCTTCAGCGGAACTCTGCACATCGGTCGCATCGAACCGTCCCCAATCGCACGTGGCCGCAACGACGAATGTGAGCCTGGTGCTATTGAAAAATTGTGACTTCGTATCGTCGAGCGACAAGATGCTTTCATGCGCCCACACCTTGGGATTGCCGTGGCCGGTGAAATTGAGTATCACGGTCCCACGGTTCACCTGGTCCAGAATAGCCTGGCGCGCATCCGGTTTGCGGCGGCCCTGCGGGGCCATCACCAGCGGATAGTCTGCGATATAGATCTTTTTCACCTCGAATAAGGACGGCGTAAAACTGTTGGCCAGCAATTCGGCAGATTCCGTATGGTAATACTCCGTGTTGCTGTCTGTTGACCATTCGTCGTCGGCCACGATCGTGATCGTGTTCTTCCATTGATCCTGGGCAGGATTCACTTCGTAGCCAATGATGCGATCGACCATGAAGCGGGCCTCATCGGCAGTGCGCACGCACAGGCGTCCATACGCGAGCGAAACGCTTGTGGGCGATGTGGTATCGATGCGGGCGAAAAAATCGTCCATGCAATAGGAATCAATTTTATCGTTCGATTCCGGGGTTTCGTACGTCGGCACCCATCCCTTGTCGATTCCCGCAAGCCCTTTGTAATCGAAGCTGGCATCGCCGAAGAAGAGCACATAGCGCGGCGCGACGTCCCACCGCTGAGAGGCGTAGAGTAGGAAATTGCGGATCGCCGCCGGATCGGGCATGCCGTTGCCGAACTCGTTATAGATCGTATCGACTTCGACGACCATTGTGCGCAGGTTGTTGCCGCCCGTGAGCTGCTCTTTGTGCGTCTTGAGGCGCTGGCCCTCGGCGGCGAAATCATGGTGCGTGATGATGATGAAGTCGGCGCCGGACGCAGTTCCGTGAAGATTCGTCGGCGGCAGCTTCACCGCGGACTTGGGGGTCAGATAGGCGGACGCGGCTCCGATCCAATATTCCTTCACGGCGCCCGCAACAAGATTGTCGCGGAAACGGAACGAGCCCAGTTGCTGCTGCAGCTGCAGGTCGATCTTTTTCACATTGTTCACATCGGTGACGTCGTACCCCGTCACCACGTTCGTGGAAAAGCCGGACACCGGATATTCGACCGCGCCTGCCCTGTCGGGCGATGTGAAGCGCAGCTGGTCCGAGGCTGCAACGAGCTGCTGCTGATAGAGGATCTCGAGCCAGTTGATCCACCCTACTGCGTCGATGCTGTTGGCAACGAATGACAACCGCACGGTGCTGCGATCATCGGTCAGCGCCGGAACGACGCTCGCTTCACCCGACGCATTATTGGCAAATTTGCCTTCCGAACTGCCGATCTCTGACGCAGTCATCGAGGCGATATCGGCTTGCGCTACGCGCACGCCGGACTCGTCGATCGTGAACGAGGACGTGGACGTCCCCTGCGCATATAAATCGTACCTGTATGTGACACGCGAGCCGGGCACATAGCCGGTCAATTTATTGGTCACCACGCGCGATAAAAATTTTTCGCTCATCGGCGCTCCGACCCACACCTGGCCCGACTGGTTGAAATTAATTTTGTCCTCGTCGAAAAATATTTTGCCGACGCCCGTCGTCACACTCACAGCGGCGGACGAAGGCGACGGCATCGCAGGCATTTCTTTGGCGCTGCCAGTTGCGATCTGCAGGAGATAATAATTGCTCGCGGTGAACGGATTGATCACATGGGAAAACGATTGCGACGAGGGGTCGTATGCCCATCCGTTCGCGCCTTTGCCGTAGAAGAGGATGTAATCATCGGTGTCGAACTTGCCGTTCGAATTTTGGTCGACGTAGTTCAGCGCACACTGCGAGAGATCGGCGTCCTTCGGCGCATGCACATCGACCGATAACGGCGCGCCGCTGCCGCCGAAAATCTTCACGTCCCGGATCAAGGATAACGATGCCGGGTCGACGCCCAGGGAGCGGAGGTATGTCGCGTCGATCTTGTACATGCCGTCGTCCGTGACTTCGAGCTTGAACCATTGCCCCGTTGCGCGGACACTGTTGAAGGCCGGCAGTTTTGCAAGCGATGCCGTGCCTGAGAACCATGAGCGGGCGGCTTCGTAATTGAACACGGCTGTTCTGGCCCACGAATCCTCTCCGGCGGCCGCATGCCGTGCGTCGGGCGCGCCATAGGTTACGCGTACAACCATTCGTGTGCATTTCTTCAGCGTATGAGTGGATGCCTGATATTGGACCGGATACATTTTGAGGTAGCCGACGACCCATCCCCTGATCGTCATCGTATTCTCAAGCGAGACGGCCGAGGCGGGATAAAGATCGGTAGAGAAAGAAAAATCGGACATATAGCGGATACCGGTCGGATTTTTTTTTGTGGGGGCGCTCACAAACGGCACGGGCGCCTGATTCACGCCGGCCACAGTTTCATAGTCGGCGCTGATCACTTCGGCCACCGATCCGCGTGTGCCGCGAAGGGCGAGCGGCAGTGTGATGAAGCGCATGTCCGGCGTGCCCGGCTTCCCTTCGTCCATTGCCGCTGTGCGGAATGTGAGGAGCTGGTAGCGATCGTTTCCTGCCGCTATGGTCCGCAGTGCGTCGTACTTCGGCGTGAACTCGAGCGTCACCGAACGGTCGGTCGACTCGATCATGCGAACATCGAGCCCGCCTGCGCGAACACCTGCACTGAAAACGGCAATGAAAAAAAAGATACGTTTCATAGGATGGCAAAAAAAAACCGAACGTTAGGGAGTAACCCCCAGTAACGTTCGGTATAAAAACAAAGCACGCGCATACGAAACGTTAAAGGTGTTAGAGCCGAGAAAGACTGTTTGTGTTGAATAACCCTTTAACAATAAAGCCGATATGCGTTGCTCCTTGTAATAATAATTTTAACTTCACAAATATAGAAAACCTTCTCCATCATGTCAAGTGTCGCCGGAATAAAATTTAATTTGACTATCAATTCGGATTTCGCTATTTTTAAACATAAAAGAAGAACAGGGTGACAAACTGACTCGGGTAGCTTCGACCGTCGTAATCCCCCCAATCCTTCTGTTGTTCCTCAACAGGGAGTTTTGTATGAGTAAAACCAAATATCTGACACAGCACTGCGTATCGTGCAACCGTGATGCGAAAATGGAGATCCGTCTGGTAGAAGGAGCGGATTCTCAGGTATGGTACCGGTGCACCCGCTGCCATCACAGCATGATGGTTGACCGTTCGCTGCAATCGGCTGAACCGGCCGCCAAGCCAAC
The DNA here is from genome assembly GCA_903884005.1 of uncultured Ignavibacteriota bacterium. GTDB lineage: Bacteria > Bacteroidota > Ignavibacteria > UBA10030 > UBA8401 > CAISDA01. The sequence goes on from CAISDA010000006.1 coordinate 230,755, forward strand.
ACGCGATTCATGCATTGCCTACGAGCCCGCCAACAAATACGATGTCGGCGTGTCGATCTATCATACCGACTGGGATGATATGGGCATGGTGACGTCGAAAGAACGGACATCAAGCGGCGGCAATGCAATATGGGTCTCGTTCGAAAAGAACGGCTCGCGACGACTAATTGAAAATTTGCAAGAAGATTAACCCCCTGCCCCCCAAGGGCAGCGTATGAGGAGGTGAATATTTTTGGTCGGTATCAATGTTAACGACAATGAATCCATTGACCGCGCACTGAAGCGTTTCAAAAAGAAATACGAACGATCCGGCGTTTTGAAGGAATTCAAAAAACGCGCGTATTTCACGAAGCCTTCCGTAAAAAAACGGATGAAGAAAATCAAGGCCATCCGCCGTGCGCATCACAACAAAATGGAAGAAGGCATGTAAAAAACAAAACCCCATCACTCGATGGGGTTTTGTTTTTTAAATACCTGCGTAAGCACTCTATTATGGAACACGCTGCGTGGGCGCCGTTACAATTCAATATTTAATTTTCGCTGCTGCTTTATTTGCTCATCACGTTTCAATTGCAGCTGTTTCTGCTGCTGCCGCTGTTGTTCGATCCGCTCCTCCTGAGACCCGATCACCGCGTCGAGATCGATCTTTTTGTCCCGGTTCAACAATCGCCAATCGCCGGGCACGGGCTTTTGCTGCCCTGCTTTCGTCCGGGCAACCGGATGCTGCCGCGGCTGTGGTGCTTCTTCGTCGGAAGTTTCAAACACCGGGCCCGCGTTTTCGTCGAACTGGATCGTGAGCACCTGATCGTTGCCGAAGACGCGAAGCGGGCTCCGTTCAGAAAATAGTTTTTGCTCGATGCTCATCCGCCTCTCGGCCAGCTGCCGCATCCTGTCTCCCATTGCGCGGAATTTCGGCGCGGCGGTCTGCTGCACGCTCGCACTCTGCGCCATGAACCGTTCGACGTCCGAGGGCATCTCGGCAAAACCGACCGAATCGCCTGTGATCACGACATACCGGTTCGAGCGCGGCAGCGCGGCGATCCGCTTGAATATTTTGTCGGGCGGCGCCGACGGCGCATCATTCTTCGCGACGCTGTAGAGCGCGCCGTTCTCTGCGAGTATTTTTTGGAATCGCACTCGCTGCACCGGCTCGAGGCTGGCGGCGATCGTGGACACCATCATACGGTTCAGTTGCGCAATGTCGGCGTGTATCGCGATCTCATCCCGTTCGCCGACGAGCACGGCATTCTGCATCTTCATTTTTCCGTAATTCAAGATCGAATCCACAACATCGTGCTGAGCCGGTGTTGCCCCGATCGCCGCATAAAATTGAGGAAGCGAGATCTTTTTCTTCGCCGGGGTGTGTCCGAGTTCCATCGTATAGCCGCCGGTTTCGCCTTTGGCAACCTGCAGCGTATTGGTCGAATCGAGGTCCAAATTGCCGAAGAGCGCAAACTGCAGCACCTTTTCTTTGTCGATCGATGAGAGCAGCGGCATAATCGCCCCCTTCATCAATCCGCCGGCGTAGACCTGTGCAACCTGCTCCTTTTTTTCCTGAACGAAGGTGTTGAGCGAATCGCCTTCCTTCATCAACAAAATGGCAAGCACTGCCGCCGTCCCGGCCGTAATGAGACCGGCAGAGAGCCACCATGGCTTCTTCCACGCATCGGAGGACCGAACCCGCCGCTCATCGAGCGCGCCCGAAAGCTGCAGCCAGAACCACGAATTCTCCGGAGCACGGGGAGCGGTCTTGAGCCCCTTCTGTATCGCCCGAAGCTGGGACAGTTCCCTCGCCGCCTCAGGGTGAACGGCGACGTATTCCTCCAGCTGCCTCGATTCGGCATCGTCCAGCATGCCGTCGATGTAGAGCGACAGTTTTTCCGTGACTATTTTTGGTGCAAGGTCTTTCATATGTGTCAACAACCCGATAGTAATCAAACGATTTATTCCGCCTCCATCATCGGGGTCAGTATGGTGCGCAGCATGGCCCGCGCACGGCTTAACCGCGATTTCACTGTCCCCACTTCACATTCCAACGCTTCTGCAATCTCGTCGTACGACAAGCCTTCGATGTCTTTGAGTATCACCGGAAGCCGAAACTTCTCCGGAAGCCTGTCCAGCGCCTGGGCGACCATGTCCGCGACTCCCATATCGGTCGGCGCCGGCGTCTGCAATGCGGGATGGTGCTCTTTCTGCTCCGTCATGAGGTCCAGCGAAAAAAACCGCTTTACCTTGCGCTTGCGCATCTCATCCCGGGCTTTGTTCACGGTGATCCGATAGAGCCACGTGTAAAACGACGATTCGAATCTGAAATTCGGCAGGGCTTCATACGCCTTAATGAAGACTTCCTGCGCCATATCATCGACCATATCCACATCCCGGAAGATCGAAAAGACCACATTGCGCACGCGTTCCCTGTGGCGGTCCACAAGCACACGATACGTGCTTCGGTCGCCTCCCTGGAACATCGTGATCAACGCTTCATCGCTCTTTGCTTCAAGCGGAATCGTCTCTTCGGAGATCTGAAATATTGCCGTTGAATTCATGCGCTTCTTGTTGTGTATGGAAGTATAGACGCAGGATGCAGGAAAAAGTTCCCGTAACGAAAAAAAGACCGATAAAGCAGGGCTTCATCGGTCTTTTTCGTTCATTGGAAAAGCACATTACACCTGGGCTTCCGTAGCGTTTGTCGTCTCCTCGGGTTCGTCTTCGCCGACTCCCTTTAATTGCTGCACTTCTTTACGCACGTCCTGTGCTTTTTTCTTCAACTCATTCATGTGTTTGCGGACGCGTGTACCGGCCGATTTATTGCCTTTTTCATAAAATTTCACGAAATCTTTTTCAAAGCTCTGCACAAGTTCGATGATCTCACTATATCTGCTCATCTGTATCTCCTTCATTTGGTTGAAAAAAAAAATAGTGATTTTGATTCCCGACAGTTAGGGTCATCACCTCGTTAACACCTTGAAGTGAATGCCTGTTACAGTATGTCTCAAAATAAGCCTATTTTCGATAAAAAGTCAAGTACTATCTTTACTTTGTGCGTTTTTTTTTACGGAAATGCAGAATCTCCCTCTGCAGGCCGATTCCGAGCCGCCGAGAAAAAAACGGCAAAAAAGAGCATCAAAAGGCAGGAGGAAATGATGCCGTCTCCGTAAAAGGACATCGTATCGGTCGTGAAAAATGCATCCGTTACTCCCGTTACACCGGAGAGTATCGACGGTGTGACGGTCATCACACCGATGCGAAATGCGTAGCTGACCCAGAGCGATCGGCTGACGGTGTAGAGGCCCGATGCTGCGATACCGACGGCGATGTAATAGAATATCAGCAGTCCTGCGCTCATCCACGAAAATTCTTCAAGCGGCAGCACTTCAACAATGGCATACAGCGCCCACAGCGCAGATGACACGGCAAGAGCGGCCAAAGGGGCGCCGGATTTGAGTAATTCCCTCAGCACATATCCCCGGAAAACATATTCTTCCACAAACACCGTTGTGATTGAAAATATGAAGACTGCGGGAATATCGAATATCATCGTCAGGAGCAGCGTGGCGCCGTTATCGGGGTTCGCAAAACTGACTTTTTTCGCGAGCAGGCCCGCACCGAGTGTTATACCCGCAATGAGCGCGGGAATCATGAAAGCGCCGAGCACTCTTGGCAGGCTCCATGTGAACACCCCGCGCTTCTGCGCCTCGTGCTTCAGCGCTCCGGGCTTCAGGATGAGGAAGAACAGCGCGGCAAGCAGTATCGTCTTGCCGTCGAGCAGGAGTTCCCAGAGATAGAAATGGGTTTTGATCCCGGCGTTGTTGCAGAGTCCTGATGCCAGCGCCAGCATTGGTATGCAGGCGAGGAACAGGGGAATTTTTTTTCTGTCTGTCATTGATCGGCTGAATGCACAACAAAGGGATTATCCGACGAGCACGCTGCCGCCGTTCACATTCATGATCTCGCCGGTGATGTGCCGGGCCAGATCGGATGCGAGAAACAGGACGGGGCCCGCGATATCGTCCGGTGTCGGTATGCGTCCGAGGGGGATCCCCTTGCGCGTCGCCTCCCTGAATTTTTTATTCTTGAATAACCCCGCATTCAGATCGGTATCGACCCATCCAGGCGCCACGCTGTTCACGGTGATGTTGAACGGAGCGAGTTCAGTGGAGATCGCCTTCGTGAACGATATCACGGCGCCTTTCGATGCCGCATAATGCGAATGCTGGGCTTCGCCCCTCTGGCCGGCGGTGCTGGTGATGTTGATAATCTTGCCCGACCGCTTCTTCTTCATGTGCGGCACCACTGCATTGGTGATAAAGAACGTCCCGTTCACATTCACTTCCATTGTTTCCTTCCAGACTGCGGAAGGAAAATCGCCTATCTCTCCGAACGTCCAGATGGCGGCGTTGTTCACGAGGATGTCGATCTTGCCGAACTGTTTCATGGTTTTCTCGACCACAATTGTTGCACTCTTTTCTTTTGACACGTTCGCTTTCACCGCAATGCACGTGCGGCCGAGGGCCTGAACCTTCGATACGATGTTCGCGGCGGCACCGGCATTGTGCGCATACGTGATGACAACATCGGCGCCCGCTTTGGCAAAATACATGGCGCATGCCGCACCGATGCCGCGCGACCCGCCGGTGATGATGGCAACCTGTCCTTCAAGAGTGATCATGTGTGGGAATCCTTTGTTGTGGGAATTTTTGTCGGAAATTTTCATATCATCATTAAAGTTACGGAATCCGCGCCCGCAAGGCAAGAATAAACGACGAGGATGATTGATGAAGGGTGATGATTGATTAAGGCGTGGCTCCGAAGCGCGCGCTCAATGTGGCGAAAATATTTTCATCCAACGTTTGCTCCACAACGCCGTTCTGGAGGACATAGATTCTTGGCGGCGAGTCGCCGATGAGACCGAAAAATTCATTCGGCCCGATCACATGATATGGAAAGTGTGTGTCTGTGTGTGTGGCAAAGAAGTCGACCGGTGTTTCATCCTCACGATAAAAAAGAACATACACCTTGGGAAAATGCGGGTTGTGTGCCGACACGATACCCAATTCGGAAGCAACAGCCTGGCAATGCTCGCACGTCACGTTGAAAACGGCGACCAGCTTAGTGCCCTGCGCAAGATCAACGATGCCCTCCCCTTCAAACTGCGTATATTGGGAAAATCGGACATCGCCCTGCGCATGAACCGGCGCAGCCAGCAGCGTAACAGCAAACGCCGCCATCACAATGACGAAGGGGAAAAAATATCTGCCCGTGTCCGGCGCTGCATTCTTATAGGCGATGACCACGAGCACCATGAGGAAACCATTTTTAAGCAGTGATTGGAGAGGCGTCATGTTCGCAAGTGCACCGAAACAGCCGCAATTTTCCTGGCTCCCCCTGGCCAACAGGAAGACGAGATACATTGAAAATGCGAGTAGAACAACCGCCGACAGCGGTATGACGATATTTTTCAGAAGGAAGGGCTGGAGATACAGCAACCCCATCGCCAGCTCGCCCCCGATCAACAAGCGCGAGGTAAACGCAGCCGCATGCCGGTCCGAAAAAAGTCCCTGGTTCATCAGCAGTATCTCAAAATAACCGGGCACATATAATTTTGAGACCGCCGAGAAGATAAATGTGCCGGCAATGATCAGCCGCAGCACAACCATGATGTGTTTTTTTTGTATCATCGCGCAGCGTGATTCGTCGTCTTGTCCCCGAAGGGATGCGTGGCATGAAGTTGCTCCGGGCCACGTGTGTGGCTGGCGTTCGTTTATGACTTCTGTTTGACGCCTATCACCATCACTTTGATCGGGAACGACGGCATATTCTTGCTGTTGGTTTTCATGTCGAGTTCGTATGTGATCATTCCCTCCCTGTCTGGAGTAACGTTCACCCGAATATGCGTGCTGTCTGATTGACCGACAGTCTTCTTTTCTGCAGTCACGCTGAGATTCGCAGTCGGGCTGGTTATTCCCGAGACCTTGATGGGATATTTTGCAACGTTTTTGAGCGTGAGCGTTTCTTTGATAGGTTCTCCGATCGTATGGTTGCCCAAAAACACCGAAGGCCCGTACCGAAGGATCTCAAAATCACTCAACACCGTTGAGATGAACGATATCGTCCTGTGCGGAACACGAGAGTCGTTCGATTCGATTGTGATGTTCTTGACAACGCGCCCCCGCATTCCCCCCGTGTTGAAGTCGATCGCAGCGTTGTCCGTCTGACCGGGGAGTAGAAACGGTTTTGCCGCCTTTACAGTCGTGCAGCCGCACGACGGCTTGAGGCTGAAAATCTTCAACGTATCATTACCGCCATTCTTGATCGTGAAGGAAAAATGTTTCACTTGTCCGCTGTAGATCTCCCCCAATTCAGTCGTCATCGTGTCGACGATCAGTTTGGGCGCTTTCCGTGCTGATGATTGCGCATGGACGCCCGACAGGCTCAGCATCAGACACGTTGAAACAATGACACACAAAATGCGCTTCATAGCTATTCCTTATTTCTTTTAATGATGCATTAAAATAAAAAAATACCGTCCCACATCCAAACGATGCGGGGCGGTTGAGTACGGGTGAGTTGCTGCCATGCATATTTTTTGTTATGCCGCGTCTTGACAACCACGGAATCTCTCCTTATATTTATTTAGATTTAGTCTAAATAAATACGCACATGACCAGCGACCACGTTAAAATAAGCTTCACCGAGTATCTGAAGAAGGGAAACTACCGCATCACGCCGGAACGGTTCCTGGTGCTCGATGCCGTGTTGAGTTACGACGGACACTTTGATGCGGATGAGCTCTACCTCCGCGTGAAAACGAACGGCATGCGCGTCTCGCGCGCCACCGTCTATAATACGCTGGACCTGTTGCAGGATTGCGGCGTCGTGGCGAAATACCGGTTCGGCGAGAATCACTCGCGCTACGAGAAAACATTCGGCAAGCCGCATCACGACCACCTCATCTGCCTTCGGTGCGGAGATATCATCGAATTCGTGAATAAAAAAATCGAGAAGATCCAGGAAGAAGTGTGCGCAGAGAATCATTTTAAACCGCAAAGCGCCTCGCTCCAGATTTTCGGCACATGCGCCAAATGCAGGCATCTATGAGAACCCTGATGAAAAATTTAACCGACGTCCCGCAGGGAACACGAGTGCGGGTGAGGCACCTCCAGTCGATCCCTGAATTGTGCTCGCGCCTGCGCGAACTCGGCTTCTGCGAAGATGCCGTGGTGCGCTGTGTTGTCAACGGATCGCGGCAACTGATCTGCGAAGTATGCAACACGCGCATCGGCATGCATCATTCGATCGCGCGCACAATCCTCGTCACGCCGTACGAATGACGCATATGGCAGACACTCCAACGATCAGACATGTCGCGCTCGTCGGCAACCCTAATTGCGGAAAGACAACGCTCTTCAACGCGTTGACCGGGCTGCGTCAAAAAGTAGGGAACTACCCCGGCGTGACCGTTGAAAAGAAAGAGGGGATCATGTCCTCGAACGACGGCCCCGACATCATCGTGCTCGATCTGCCCGGCACCTACAGCCTCATCGCGTCATCGCCCGACGAAATGGTCGTTGCGGAGGTCCTGCTCGGCCACATCAAACACACACCGCTGCCCGATGCCGTCATCTGCGTGGTGGACGCGAGCAACCTCGAACGCAATCTCTACCTCGTCAGCCAGATCATCGACCACGGTCTGCCGACGATCGTGGCGCTGAACATGATTGATCTCGCCGAAGCCTCGGGCGTTACGATCGATATACGCAAACTGTCGGATGCGCTCGGCGTACCGGTCATCCCTACTGTCGCAAAAAAAAACAAGGGCACCGATGCATTGCGCAGGGCGCTTCACAAGGGACTCACGCCCTCGTCCCGCACCATGCTCTGGCGGGTTCCCGATGCCGTGCACAAGGAACTCGATGAACTGAGCGGCCTCCTTTCCGCCCGCCACCGGTTCTCCCCTGCGGCTGCACACCATGAGGCGCTCATGCTCCTGTCGTCGCCGAAGCCGCTGGACACCGGACACGCGAACATCGATCCCGAGATCCGCGCTCATGTCCTGCAGGACTACCAAAAATTGGATTTTCTCGGCGTCGACCGCTTCTCCGTCTTTATCGAAGCGCGCTACCGCTGGGTCAAGGAAGTCTGCGCCTCTGCCGTCTCCCCATCGCTCCGCACCGGAGCAAGCACCAGCGACAAGGTCGATGCCGTGCTGACGCACAAAGTCTGGGGCGTCGTCATTTTCTTCGCGCTCATGAGCTTCATGTTTCAAATGATCTTCTCGTGGGCCGAGCTGCCGATGAACCTGATCGGTTCGGGATTCGCGTCGCTCAGCGCGGCGGTCGGCTCCGCTCTTCCGCCCGGAGACTTTCACGATCTCATGATCAACGGCGTCATTTCGGGCGTGGGGGCGGTCGTGACATTCCTTCCGCAGATCCTGCTGCTCTTTTTTTTCCTCAGCCTGCTCGAGGACAGCGGCTACATGGCGCGCGCAGCCTATGTGATGGATCGCATCATGAGCAGCGTGGGCCTTCATGGAAAATCCTTCATTCCCATGCTCAGCTCGTTCGCCTGCGCGATTCCCGGCATTATGGCAACGCGCACGATCGAAAATCCGAAGGACCGGCTCGTCACGATTCTCGTGTCCCCGCTCATGAGCTGCAGCGCGCGCCTGCCGGTCTACGCGCTCATGATCGCCGCATTCATCCCGCCGCTCAGCGTGTTCGGTGTCTTCAGCCTCCCCGGCATCGTGCTGATCGCGTTATTCGCAACGGGAATGTTGGCTGCACTGGCCATGGCATGGACGTTTAAAAAAACATTGCTGAAGGGGATCTCGCTTCCCTTCCTCATGGAACTGCCGCCATACAAAATGCCGTCGCTCAAATCGACAGGCATACACATGTGGGAGCGCGGATTCATCTTTCTCAAAAAAGCCGGCACGATCATTCTCGGCATCTCCATCATGCTCTGGTTCCTCGCCACATACCCCAAGGCGGATCACGGCAGTTCGTCCGACAAACTCGCGTACAGCTTCGTGGGCAGAGCCGGAAAATTTATCGAGCCCGCAATCGTACCGCTCGGATTCGATTGGAAGATCGGCATCGGCTTGCTCTCGTCACTGCTGCAGCGTGAAGTGTTCGTCAGCACGATGGGAACGATCTATAATATTGAAGACGGCAACACCGGTTCAATGCGCCAGGCGATGCAGCGCGACGTCAATCCCGTTACAGGCAGACCCGCCTTCACTGCGCTCACGGCCGTGTGCATCATGGTCTATTACGTCCTCGCCATGCAGTGCCTGTCCACGCTGGTCGTCGTGAGGCGCGAAACCAACAGTTGGAAATGGCCGATGTTCCAATTCGCCTACATGTCCGTACTGGCGTACGTGGTGACGTTCGCCGTGTACCGGGTTGGATTGATGCTGGGATACTAAACACAAGGGAAACCATCATGGACTGGCAGCAGGCTCTATCATTGTGTGTCGTAGCGTGTACCGCCTTGTTGTTTGTCTACAGGTCGATGCGGAGGAATAAACGCGCATCCAGGCCGACTTCGGGCTCACCGTGCGGCTCTTGTTCGAATTGCGATGCGGGCAGGACAAGAACGGAAAAATGATCACCAGGCATCGAAGGAATGGATGCTTTCCACCGATAATGATCGTATATTACTGCGGAACCTAAACATGAATCTCTCCGCCGCAAGCAGCGGAGTATCTCGATGCTCATATTTTTATTTTTTCGCCGCAAACGACGGAAAATTATACCCTGAGTGATTACGTGACGATCACAACGAATGGAGAACCACCATGGAAGAAGCAGCACAGACCTCCCCTCTCACAAAGGAAACAGTCTACAACGCATTGCAGTCGGTCTATGATCCGGAAATACCGGTGAGCGTGGTGGATCTTGGACTTGTCTACGATGTGAAGATCATCGACGGTTGGGTCGGCGTGAAGATGACGCTGACCACGCCCGGATGCGGCATGGCCAACCAGATTGCAAACATGGTGAAGCAGCGCGTGGCCGAAATTCCAGGAGTCAATGATTCGGATGTGCGCATCGTGTGGGAGCCGCAGTGGAATCCGACGATGATCAATCCAGAAGCGCGTAAAAAATTGGGGTGGTGATTCATCCGCAGCACGGCGCGGCAGAAACAGCAGCTGCCGGCGCAGAGATCTTCGGACTCACCATGGGGATGCCCAGGTTCAATCCGCGCAGCAGGATGATGACGCCTAGCAAAACAATGAAGACCGGCGCCAGACGCGACATTCTATGACGCGCTGAGGCCGATACCAAGCTCCCTGCCACCGACACACCGAGCATGACAGGCAGAGTGCCAACCCCGAACCCCGCCATGAACACCGCCCCGAGTGCAATGCTGCCCATGGTCGCGGCACCGGCCATCGCCATATAGACAAGCCCGCACGGCAGAAATCCGTTCACCACGCCGATCACAAAAAGCGATGCGACCGTCCGCTTCCGAAACGCCGACGAAAATATCGTTTTGAGCCCGCGTGTGATCGTCTGCGCGATGGAAAATTTTCCCAGGAACCGGTTCATCAGCCGCGGCGCGACGGCGCTCACGATCATCGCCCCGCCGACTGCGACAGAGATTTCCTGTTGGAGGCCGGCAACAAAGAACCGCTGTCCGATCACTCCCATCATCGTTCCCAGGGCCGCATAGGTGGTTATTCTGCCGACGTTATACAGGATCCGGCCGATAAAAAATTTCCAACCGCGTGTTCCGTTCACCGGCAGCGCAATGGCGATCGGGCCGCACATGCCGATGCAGTGGAAACTCCCCACCAGGCCGATCAAAAATCCCGTTGTAATTGCCGTGATCATGAATCTCTGTTGTTAATAAAAGCGGGAGCACATGTCAATTGAGAACGATCGGCTGTTCGGAGAAATACTCGCTGCCGCGCGACTTCCAGCTTACCTGCACCTTCCACAATCCTTTCGGAACTCTTCCCATGCGGATATGCTGCGTATGGAGAGAGTCAAGCACCAGGCCGACGGAAAAATCCTTTCCTTTATCCCCGGGATTGTAGAACATGATCGTCCCGGACACATCGGACGAAGCGGCATCGGCCGCGATCCGCACGATGAGCAGCTCGCCGTCCTGCACCATGCGTATGCACTCGGGAACGCTCGCCGTCCGCTGCATGCTGTTGATGCGGTCCTGGTATTTCAATTCTTTTTCGTAGTAGTTCTCAGCCACAAGATCTGTCGTATGCGTCATTGCGATGGAGATCATCACCGCCATCATGGCGAAGAAGAGAACGATCACGATCACGATACCCGTGCCCCAGTTTATTTTCATCATAATTATTTTTTCACAGGCCCCATAAAGGACGTGGACATGGACGCGATTCTTGTGCCATGAGCGTAGACCGCCAGATGCAGCGGCGTATTCATCGTTGTGATATCGGCGCGCGACAATATGACGAAGAGCTTTGTCTCGGCCAGATCATTCGGAGGAATGACAAGGTCGTTGCCGAGCAATTTGATCTCGCCGGCGGCGTCTTCCAGTTTGAGCGTCACCGGCATCGCACCGAACGTCTTGTTGCGGATCTTCAGATCGTAGAGATTGCTCACGCGGCCGTCGGCTTGTTCCTGAAAAAACATTCCCGGGGTCCGAAGTATCGTCACATCCACGTCGGTCCTGGTCAACAACAGGAACATGAGCACCGCGATGAGCGCGGCGAGAACCACCGAGTACCCGACAACACGCAGTGTGATCGCCAATCCCGTCTTGTTTCTGATGCCGTTGGCCGAATCGTACCGGACGAGTCCGCGCGGCTTTTCAATCTTCTCCATGACCGTGTCGCATGCATCGATGCACGCCGAGCAGTTGACGCATTCCAGCTGCGTGCCGTTGCGTATGTCGATGCCGGTCGGACAGACATCGACGCACAGATGACAGTCGATGCAGTCGCCGTTGGTCCGCACCTCCGCCCGCTTCAGTTTCCCTCGCGGCTCTCCCCGCAGATAATCATAGGCGATGACGATCGAATTCTGATCGAGCAGCACCCCCTGCAGACGGCCGTACGGACAGACGAGGATGCACGCCTGCTCGCGGAACCAGATGAAGATCCAGTAGAACACGCCCGTGAAGATCAGGATGGTGCTGAAACCGGCGGCATGGGCCTGCACGGGTTCGCGGATGATCGCCAGAAGATCGTCCACTCCTATCACCCATGCGAGCAGCGTATTGGCGATGATGAATGAGAGCGCAAAATACACGATATATTTGGAAAATTTTTTGGCGATCTTCGGACTGGTCCACGCTGAAGCGTTAAGCCGACGCTGCTCGGACGCGCTCCCCTCTATCCAGTAATCGATCTTGCGGAAGACCATTTCCAAGAGCACTGTCTGCGGACAGATCCATCCGCAGAAGATCCGGCCGAACACCGCGGTGAAGAGAAATACAAACACGATCGACGCTATCATCGTCAGTCCGAGCAGATAAAAATCGTGCGGACCGAACGCGGCGCCGAACAGGATGAACTTCCTGTCCACAATATTCAGGAGCATGAACGGATGGCCGCCCGTGGTGATGAACGGGACGCCGAAGAGGATCACCAGCAGCGCCCAGCTGACGGCCGTGCGCGCCCGTGTGAAACGTCCCGACGGCTGTTTCGCATAGATCCAATTCCGTTTGCCCTCGCCGGTGATGATGGCGACGGAATCGCGGAAGGCTTCATGTCCGTCCGAGGGCGGATCAGTATTTTCACCTTGTTGAGACATCACATGTTCTTCTTCGTGTGCAGAGAATCCGCACGCGCCGCAACGGCGGCCGTGTCTTTCCGTTCGACCCAGAGGTCTCCCTGCGGCGCTTTCGCGACAGCAGGATGCGAGCCCTGAAGCGACAGAACGAAGCTCGCGATCTCCTGTGTCTGTTTGGGCGTGAACACCAGCTGCCAGCTGATCATGCCCTTGGCGGGCCAGCCCATTTTAATTGTTGTGTAGACATTTTTTATGCCGCCGCCGTGAATCCAGTACTGGTCGGTGAGGTTCGGCCCGACGATGCCGCCCCCTTCGGTGCCGTGGCACGATACGCAATATTTCCTGAAATTTTCCATGCCCGACTTGAGAGATGCAGGGTCGTTCAGGGCCGTCAGCGTGGATTCGTCGATCGATCCCTGCGTTGCGAGAAGCACCTGTCGCTGGAGCGACGCCGCAGCCAGTTCCTCCTGATATTCTCCGAAGGAGAGCTTGGACGATTTAAGTATGTGGAAATTGAGCATATAGACGATGGCGAACACGATCGACCCATAAAACAAATAATTGAACCAGGGCGGCACCTTATTGTCGAGTTCACGGATGCCGTCGAACTCCTCGTCCATTTCCGCCCCGTCGGCGGATGCCGGCGGCACGACGTAATTTTTCACCTTCTTCATCACCGCGATGATGGACGACAGATCGCCTTCAAGCACGATCAGCACGTAGAACAACAGGACGATCAGCACCACGGTCAGTGCCGCGGTGGCTGCCAGCGCCGTTTCAGCGCCGCTGTCGGGAACGGTCGATGCCAGGCCGAGCGCCGGGAGAAGCGCCGTCAGCGCAAGCAGCGACGCGGAGCGCCGGAATGTCGTCAGCGGAAAATGCTTTGTCAAAAAGATCATCGGAACGCACCCTTCGTTGATGTGCGAAAAAATAATTATGAGATGTGCCGCGGTTCGTCGGCCGTGTCCAGGGGAAGCGTCTCCATCGACCGGATGTATTCGTCATCGGCTCTGAGCGCCCAGGCCACGATGCACGAGAATGCGATCATAAAAAAGATCAGCGACACGACCGGATAGACCGTGACATACTCGATCGATTGAACATACTGTGAAAACATGTGCTGCTCCTCCCACGTGTGAGGTTGATGTCCGTTACGGTGTTCCCTTGATATCGGTGCCAAGCCGCTGCAGATAGGCAATAAGCGCAATGATTTCCTTCTGCGGTTCTGCGGGAGCGCCCATTTTCTGCAGGTCCTTCGCGATGTCGTCCGCTTGCGCCGTCAGGTCGATGACCGCGAGTTTTTCATATCCTTTCGCATACGGCACGCCGAGTGTCTGCATGGCGGAGATCTTCGCCTCGGTCGTGGATGTGTTCAAGTCCTGTTCCAGCAGCCATGGATACGCAGGCATGATGGACCCGGGCGACATCGAGCGCGGATCGTTCATATGCATGTAATGCCAGAGGTTCGGATATTTTTTCCCGACACGGTGAAGGTCAGGCCCGGTGCGCTTCGATCCCCACAGGAACGGATGATCGTACACGAACTCTCCCGCCTTCGAATACTCGCCGTAGCGTTCCGTCTCGGACCTGAACGGCCGCACCATCTGCGAGTGGCACGTGTTGCATCCCTCGCGGATGTAAATATCGCGGCCCTGCAGTTCGAGGGGCGTGTACGGCTTCACGCTCGCGATCGTGGGGATGTTAGACTTGATGAGGAACGTCGGTATCATTTCCACAATGCCGCCGATGAGGACCGCGACCGTCGCCACCAGTGCGAATTGGATCGGGCGTTTTTCGAGCCAGCGATGTTTGGTTTCGCGCTCCCGGATCGCCGCCGGCGCAAGCGCCGGCGCTTCGGCCGCCTCCTCGGCGATCAGTGTGCCCTGCAGCATTGTCCTGGCAAGGTTATACACCATGACGATCACGCCGACAAAGTAGATCGTGCCGCCGATGCTTCGGATCACATACATCGGAATGATCTGTGTGACCGTCTCGAGAAAATTGGGGTATTGCAGAACGCCGAACGCAGTGAACTGCTTCCACATGAGCGATTGCGTGATGCCCGCCCAATACAGGGCCGTGGCATAGAACACAATGCCCAGCGTGCCGAGCAAGAAATGAAGATTGGCGAGTTTTTTCGAATACAGCGTCGTGCCGTAGATCCGCGGCGTGAGCCAATAAAGAATGCCGAAGCTCAGGAAACCGTTCCATCCGAGCGCGCCGATGTGCACGTGCGCGATGATCCAGTCCGTATAATGCGCCAGAGCGTTCACATTCTTCAGCGACAGCATCGGCCCTTCGAACGTCGCCATGCCGTAGGCGGTGACCGCCACCACCATGAATTTCAGCACCGGATCCTCGCGCACCTTGTCCCATGCGCCGCGCAGCGTCAATAATCCGTTGATCATTCCGCCCCACGAGGGTGCGATGAGCATGATGGAGAACACCGTACCGAGCGACTGCGCCCAATCGGGAAGCGCCGTATAGAGCAGGTGATGCGGCCCCGCCCAGATGTAGAGGAAGATGAGCGCCCAGAAATGGATGATCGACAGCCGGTATGAATACACCGGCCGGTTCGCCGCCTTGGGAAGGAAATAATACATCATGCCGAGATACGGCGTGGTCAGGAAAAATGCCACGGCGTTGTGGCCGTACCACCATTGGACGAGCGCGTCCTGCACGCCTGCGTACAGCGAATAACTTTTAAAGAGCGTCACCGGAATTTCAAGCGAATTGACGATGTGCAGCACGGCGATCGTTACGATGGTGGCGATGTAAAACCAGATCGCGACGTACATGTGTTTTTCTCGCCGCTTGATGATCGTTCCGAACACGTTGATGGCGAAGACGACCCAGGTGAGCGTGATCATGATGTCGACCGGCCATTCAAGTTCTGCGTATTCCTTGCTCGTGGTCAATCCCAGCGGGAGCGAAATGGCCGCGGCGACAATGATCAGCTGCCATCCCCAAAAATGAATGCGGCTCAACATGTCGCTGAACATGCGCGCCTTGCAGACGCGCTGGAGCGAATAATACACGCCCATAAAAATGATGTTCCCGACAAAGGCGAAGATCACGGCATTGGTGTGGAGGGGACGCAGCCTGCCGTACGTCGTGTACGGAATGCCGAGATTCATCGCGGGAACATAGAGCTCCACCGCGATGATGATGCCAACCAGCATGCCGACGATGGCAAAGACGACTGCGGCGAGCCCGAAATTCCTTACAATCCGGTTATCATAGGAAAATTTCTGTATCTCCATGCTGCGTGTCTCCGGTCATGATGATGGAAAGTGGTAGAACCGATACTTCGTAATGTTCGCGCGTCATTCAGGCGGCTCGTCCTTCGGCCGTGCGGGCTTCGCACCCGGCGCATCGTCGAACAGGATGCGCACCGAGGGCGTGAATTTGTCGTCGTACTGCCCCGACTTCACCGCCCACAAAAACGCGGCGAGGAATCCCGCCGCCACCGCTATGGAGCATCCGATCAGAACTACAATAACGGTCATTAAAGGAGTCCTCGTTGTTTTGCCGCAAACCGAGTCGCGGTCGTGGCGACAATCACCACGGTGATCGAACTCAGCGGCATGAGTATGGCGGCGACCAACGGCGAGAGGCTGCCCTGCATTGCAAACACAAAGCCGATAATATTATACAGAAAAGAGAGTGCAAAGGAAAGAAAAACAATTCGTACGCTTGTTCGTGCGAATGCCAGCAGGTCGGGCAGCCGCGCCAGCATGGACGCCTCAAGAATGGCGTCGCAGGCCGGAGAGAACACGCCCGCATCCTCGGTAACGGCGATGCCGACATCGCTCTGCCGCAGCGCCCCGGCGTCGTTGAGTCCGTCGCCGATCATGGCGACGGCCCGGTGCTGCGATTGCAGCGATTGCACGTAGTGAAGCTTATCCATCGGCGACTGGAAGAACAGGAGCCCCGCAAAGCCCTCGTAAAGCGACTGAAGCGCGTGCTTTTCGCTGTCGTTGTCGCCCGAGAGCAGCCCGACGGAATAGGTCCGGCCGAGGTCTCCGAGCATGGACGCGATTCCCTGCCGGTAATGGGCGCCGATGGCAAAATATCCCCTGATCCTGCCGTTCACCGACAGGTACGTCCTCGATTCAGCTGGCGAGGCGCCGCCATCCGGCCTTCCGCCGGCAAACGCGCACGTGCCGAACCGCATACTGGATGTGCCTACGGTCCCGGCAATCCCCCCTCCTGCGGTTTCCTGGTACTCGTGCACGTCTGTACGGTCCGCGCCCTCGAGCGCACGGCACACCATCCGGCTCATCGGGTGCGTCGATTGAAAGGTGAGCGACCGGACACAGGTGCGCTCGGCGTCCGTCAACGGATCGCCAGCAAAATGAACGGATCCGGCATCGGACTGCGTCAACGTTCCTGTTTTGTCGAACACGAGCGTATCGATGGCGGCAAGCGATTCAATGACCCCCGTGTTCTTCACATAGCACTTGTTCCGACCGAAGATCCGCATTGCCGTGCCCAGGGCAAACGGGGACGACAACGCCAGAGCGCAGGGACAGGCGATGATCAAAATGCCTGTCACCGCATTCATGATGCGGGACGGATCCGTGCGCCACCACCATGCCCCCGTGAGCGCCGCAAGCGCGATGACAATGATGGTAAAGTAGGCGCCGACGGCGTCCGCAATGGCGGTCATCCGGCTGGGCCTCTTCTCCGTATAGGCATCGGCATTCCACAGCTGCGTCAGATAACTCTGCGAAACTTCTTTTGCGATCTGCATTTCGATCATGCTGCCGCAGTGACGCCCGCCTGCGTAGACCAGGTCGCCGGTATGCTTCTCGACGGCCGTCGATTCGCCCGTCACGAAACTGTAGTCGATCGCCGCGTCCCCGTTCAGCACATAGCCGTCGGCGGGAATGATCTCGTTGTTGCGCACAAGGACCTTGTCGCCGGGGGCGAGGCGTTCCAGGGGAACCGACGCCTCGACGCCGTTCTTTATAACCGTTATTGCAATTGGAAAATACGACGCGTAGTCGCGCTCGAAGTTGAGCCGGTCGTACGTCTTGCTCTGAAAGAGTTTCCCGGCGAGCAGGAAGAAGACGAGCCCGGCGAGCGAATCGAGGAACCCCGCGCCGCTGCGCGTAAGGATCTCGGCCAGGCTGCGGACAAAGACGACCGCGATGCCAAGGGCGATCGGCACATCGAGCGTGACGGCGCCGTTTCGCAGGCCGCGCCAGGCGGACAGGAAATATCCCGACGCGCAATACGCGACCACCGGCAGGGCCAGAAGCAGATTCACATAACTGAACACGCGCCGGAGTCCGGCGTCGACATCCCCGATCGACAGATATTCGGGAAAACTCAGCAGCATAATGTTGCCGAAGCAGAAGCCCGCGATGCCGATCTTATAATAGAGCGACCGCTCCGCCGACGCCAGTGCCGTGCGGCGGCCGCTGCCCTCAAGCGAAATATCCGGCGCATAGCCGAGCGACGCGAGGAGTTCAACGAGTGTTCTCAGCGACGTTTCGCGGGGATGATAGTGCACGGTGAGTTTTTTTTTCAGGAAATCGGCCCGCGAATGGGTGATGCCGGTGTCGAGCCTGTACAGATGTTCGAGGAGCCACACGCAGGAGCTGCAATGGATCTGAGGCAGCGAAAGCGTTACCGCACAGAGCTCGTCGCTCCGATAGTCCAGCATCTTTCGCTGGATCTCCTCATCGTCCAAATAGTCGAAGCGGGCCGGCTGGTCCGGAGTAAGCCCCGGACGCGGCGAGATCGAATAATAATCGCAGAGATCATTTTCACGAAGCAGTTCGTACACCACGCGGCAGCCGTGGCAGCAAAATATTTTTCCATCGTCAGTCCCGACGGCAGGCAGGGTCTCATCCCTCTCGGCCTCATCGGCGGCCCACTCCTGCCCGATGCCGACCTCCGGCAGGCCCGGCGCATCCCCCCCGGCGACGCCCCCGCCATTCGGCACCCTGTCTCCGCAGTGATCACAGTACCGCCCCTCCCCCTTCATTCTTTCATCACGCTCGACAGGTGTGTGTGCGATAGTCATCCGGCATTACTTCTTTCCGTTCGTCATTTCAGTCTTGGCGTTGTTCTCGTATTTCAGTTCCGAACCGAACATGCTGTGGGGAATGAGAAACACGATGAACGTGACAATTGCCGCCCCGGCGACCCAAAATTTCGGCTGCGGAAACTTGCGCACGGCGACGGCCGCGATCACCCATGCAAGAAACATGATCGCGGTTTTATTGTCCGTGAGATCTGAGGCAAAGGGCCATCCCGTCCACCAGGCATCGAATGCGTAATGCTGAACGAGCGGACCGAGAAGCAGCCCTCCCACGAACATTGCAAGAACCGCCAGATCGGTCGGCAGTTGCAGATTGTCACCGGGTGCGAAGGCAGCAAGCAGGGCGCGTGCAGAAAACAGCAGTCCCATGAACATGCAGAAAATATGTGGCAGCAGAATATACAGAGGGACATCCCCTTTGAACCGGAGCACAGTCGATCCGGATGCCGGCAGTACAATCGATTCATTTCCTGCGTCGAGTCTCGTCTTATATTCAAGTTTCCCTGCCGGCGGCTGGTACGGCAGTTCGGCCGAGAGCATGCCCGTTCCCGCATCATAGGTCATTGGCACCGCGGTCCACGCATCGTCCGTCTTAAACCGTTTCCATTCGAGCACGCCATGGATCGACGCATCATTGGTCGCGATACCGATGGGGGCGTTCGAGAGTCCTCCATGAGTCCGGTCGAGCGAGTACCTGAATGCTTTACCGCCGAGAAGGGCGTTGCCCTTGATGGGGTATGTCGGGCCCGTGGTCCGCTGATAGAACGCGGCAAGCAGAGTGATGATGAGTGCAAGTCCCCATAATACGGTCGATCGTTTCATAGCATCCTTTTATACGATGGAATGTAAATTATACATTGAATCTGAAATGCACCACGTCGCCGTCTTCAACAATATAGTCGCGTCCCTGCACATGGAGCAGGCCGGCGTCCTTGATGGCTGCTTCGGTGCGCAGGCGCAGCAAGTCGGCGCATTTGATGATCTCTGCGCGAATGAACCCTTTTTCAAAGTCGGTATGGATCACTCCGGCCGCTTCCGGCGCGGTCGCTCCCCGGCGCACCGTCCACGCGTGCACTTCTTTCGGCCCGGCCGTGAAGAAGGTGATGAGCTGAAGCAGGTCCATGCCTTCGCGGATCACCTGCTGAAGACCCGATTCGCTCAAGCCGAGCCCCAGCAAAAATTCCGAACGCTCATCGGCCGGCAATTCAGCCACCTCCGCCTCGACGGCGGCGCTGATGACGACGGTTTTCATGTGTTCCTTGGCGGCGATCTCCCTTACCTGGTCGACATACGGGTTGGTCCCCGCCACGTCTTGTTCATGCACGTTACAGACATACATCACCGGTTTGTTCGAGAGCAGGTGCATATCGCGCAGCCATACTTTTTCGTCGTCGTGCCCGATCGGCATATAGCGCGCGAGACGGCCGGAACCGAGATGCGCCTTCAGGGCGATACAAAAATCGGCTTCAGCCCTGCATTTTTTATCGCTCTTTGCTCGCCGCTCCGCGTCCGATATTTTTTTGTGGACGGTGTCGAGATCCTTCAGTATCAATTCCGTCTCGATCACTTCAATATCCCTCTTCGGATTGACGCTCCCGTCGACATGGATCACATTGGGATCGTCGAAACATCGCACGACGTGCGCGATGGCATCGACGTCCCGTATGTGCGACAGGAATTGATTGCCCAGCCCTTCGCCCTTGCTTGCGCCCTTGACGAGCCCGGCGATGTCCACGAATTCAATCACCGACGGCACGATTTTGGGAGGCGTATAGAGCGCCACCAGGTCGTCGATCCGTTTGTCAGGGATGGGCACGATGCCCACATTCGGCTCTATCGTGCAGAAAGGATAATTTGCGGCCTCAGCCCCAGCCGCCGTGATCGCATTAAAAAGTGTTGACTTACCGACATTCGGCAGTCCGACAATACCGCAGTTAAAACCCATAGAGATGATCGTATTATTGAAAAAAAGGAAAATTCGTTAAAAGACGCGTAGTCGTTCTCCAACGGATGCATGATGCACCATTTAGTAATGTACGAAATGTTTATGTAAATTACGTGCGCACGTGCGCCGGTTCCGGTTATTTTTTATAGAGATTGTCTCCCCACTCGATCACATCGAGTTGGACGCGCGCGGTACCGGCCCCCACCATGAACAGTTGTGTTGCAGCAGCCAATGAAAGATCGATGATCCGTTCCATCTTGAACGGCCCCCGGTCGTTAATACGCACAACGACGGATTTCATGTTATCCAGGTTTGTCACACGCAGCGTCGTGCCGAACGGCAGCGAACGATGTGCCGCCGTCAGTTGATACATGTCGTAGATCTCTCCGTCGGCGGTCTTCTTTCCGTTAAAATCATCGGCATAGTAGGACGCGAGCCCCTGTGTCATCAGAAGGGAATGTTCGGAGTCCGGAGGGAGCGTGGCAGGCTCGGCCCGTTGTTCGGGCGACGCGTGCCTCGGTGATACGGTGCGCGGGGGCGGCTCGTGCGTGGTGAATCGGGGCGAAGAGACGCAGCCGCACAGGGCGGCCGCAAGAAAAACTGCGGCACCCGCAGTGCGCATGTGCGTTCTCATGCCGTTCCAGGGGATCATTGAAAAATCGTTTCTGTGTTCAGTGCATGGCGCTTCGCCGCTGCTTCCAGATCATGTAACGACGCTCATCGGCAGCATCGAGCACGCTCTCGGCAGGCCGCCGGTTCGTGCGACATTAGAGAAATTCGTTCATTTTTTTTCGCCGGAGATAATCCACGACTTCTTTCACGTCCTGCGAATTGTCTTTCTTGCACACGAGCAGGGCGTCGTCCGTTTGTATGATGATCAGGTCATCGACGCCGACCGTCGCAACGAGTTTCCCCGGCGCATGGACATACGTGTTCTTCGAGTTAACGGCAATGATCGTGCCGTTCGCAAAATTGCCGCATTCATTTTTCGGTGCGAGCCGGCACACTTCATCCCACGATCCGACATCGTTCCAGCCGAAGTTCCCGCGGATCACATACACGCTCTTCGCTTTTTCCATCACGCCGTAGTCGATGGAAATGCTCCTTACCATGCCGTAGGCGCGGTCAAGACTTTGTTCGAACATGGGCGTGCCAAGCGACGGTTCCAATTGTTTGAGCCGTTCATGAAGATCGGGAAGCGATCGTTGTATCTCGGAAAGGATCACATCCACCCGCCACATGAACATGCCGCTGTTCCAGAGAAAATCGCCGCTCTCCAGAAATTGCTGCGCCATCTGCGGATTCGGTTTTTCGGCGAATGTCTTTACCTGAAACACTCCCTCTTTCATGAAGGCAGGGCGATCCTCCTCCGCATCCTCGCGCACTTGTATATACCCGTATCCGGTCTCGGGGCGGTTCGGCTGTATGCCGATGGTGACGAGCGATTCCGATGCGTCGGCAACGCTGGCGCCGAGCTCGAGCACACGCACGAATTCCAGTTCATCCTGTATCAGGTGATCGGCCGGAAGCACGACCATGATCCCCTTCGGATCGAGACGCTGCACGAACATCGCAGCCAGTCCGATGCACGGCGCGGTATTGCGCCCCACCGGTTCGACAAGGATGTTGGCCTGAGGCACCTGCGGGAGCTGCTGCATGATGCCGTCCTTCTGCATTTTATTGGTCACGACGAACACATTTTTCGGCTCGACGAACGCGCCCAGCCGGCGAATCGTGTTTTGGATCATCGTTCCTTCGCCGGCGATTTCCAGCAGCTGCTTCGGATTTTTTTCGCGGCTTCTCGGCCAGAACCGCGCGCCGACGCCGCCGGCCATGATGACAGCATATATTTGAGGTTTCGTGTCCATACATCGTCCTTATTTCAATTTGGTTTCTTTGCTCTCATGAATGAATTCGGAAATTTCCTGCATGTATCTGATGCCGCTGCTCGCATCGTGAAGCGCGAACGAGAGCATCGTTCCCAGCTGTGTGATGATCTTGGTGATATTCGGATCTTTCACCAATCCTTTGCGTTCTATGGCCTCCAAGATGGAGGCGATCTCGCTGAATGTGCCGCTGATCACGACTTTGTTTTGAGGGCGCGCCATGTCGACGACATTTTTCGCCATCATCTTCAGGACGGCAAGCGACATCGCGCGTTCGGCCATCGGCTTTTTATCGAAGACCGCCGCCGAATCCGCCAGACGGCGCACCGTCAGCAGCATCGGATGGTCGAGCAGATCCACAAACGGGGGCGTATCGAACACATCGGAGGCGACAGAGACCGGGATCGTGTCTGACACTGCAGAGGGAATGTTGTTCCAGTCGGGTTCGGGAAGCGCTTGTACCGTGGCGGCCTCGGTTCCCGGCACCGGAGCGTCGTCCCATGTGAACGGGTCGAACGTATCGGCATTGAATGCATCGATCACCGCGTCGTACAAGAGCTGGACATCCGCATCGAATTGTTCGAGGCTGAATTCAGTGTCCCGTTTGGAGCGCGCCAGCAGCCACTCGAATGCGATCCCCGCCTTCGCGAATCCCTGTATAAAATTCAGACACACGACTTCCGTTCGCAGATCGGACGTATGCGCGAATTTTTGTCCGAGCTTCAGCAGGTAGGCTACATGCTCGGGCTTGACGTCGCCTTCGAGCATTGACTGCGCCCGGCGGAAAACCTGGAGCACATATTCTTCGGAATTATCCATGGATGGTCCTCCTTGGCACACGGTACGAAATGGAGCACGTTATTTCATAGGGTATGGTGCCCGCCTTATCGGCAAGATCCCAGGCGGTAATCGCGTGCTTTCCCGCTGTTCCCAGCAGCACTGCTTCGTCGCCGACACGCACTTGCGAATTCGGGCCAAGATCAATCATCATCTGGTCCATACAAATCGTCCCGACCACAGGATATTTTTTCCCCGCAACAATTGCTTCCGCCTTGTTCAAGAGCGACCGGTGAATGCCGTCGGCATATCCGATCGGCAGCGTGGCGATCGTTGTTTTTCGCGGCGTCACGTAACGCCGGTTGTAGCTGATGCTTGTCCCCTTGGGCACCGTCTTGACGAATGATATTGCCGTCTTCAATGCCATGGCGGGTTCAAGCCCGACGGAGAGCCGTGTCTCATGCGAGGGCGGATAGCCGTACATCATGATACCCGCGCGCACCATGTCGAAGTACGATTCGGGGATCTGCATAATGGCGCCGCTGTTTGCGCAATGAACAAGAGGAATGACCGCACCCGTTGCGAGAATGGCGTTCTGCACCGATCGGAACCGGTCGAGCTGCGCATAGGCGAAGGACAGGTCGTGCTCGTCCGATGTTGCAAAATGCATGTAGAGTCCCTGCACACGCAGATTGCGCAGTTTCCTCACCGCTTCAAAAAATGCGGGCGCCTCCGCAGCGGCGATGCCGATACGGCCCATGCCGGTGTCTACTTTGATCTGCACCGCAGCGACCGTTCCCGCAGCCGCGGCCAGTCGGTTCACGGCCTTCGCCGTCTCGATGGAACACAGCGTAATATCGACGCCGTGCTCGATGTAGAGCCCGAGTTGGTGCCGGGCGGGAGCCGAGAAAACGAGGATCGGCAGTCGGACGCCGGCGCTTCGCAATTCAACGGCCTCTTCGATGATCGCCACGCCGAGGTAATCGGCGGCCTCGTGTGCAAGGATCGATTGCACCACGGGGAGCATGCCGTGCCCGTACGCGTTTGCCTTGACCACTGCCATTACTTTAACACCGGTATGGCGCCGGACCGCGGACAGGTTCGAGCGAATCGCACGGAGATCAACTTCGGCAAAAGTGGGTCGCATGAAAGTGGCGCTATTGTTCAGAGTGTGGAAATGACATGTCACGAAAAACGCCCGCTGACCGTTGGCGGTGCGGGCGTTCTATGACAGCGGACTATTTTGCAACAGAGGCTATCTTTAAACGATTCATTGACCGGGCAAGAGCTGCGCGTGCGCGCTCCTCGTTCAGGCCGGACTCCTTCTGTGTCAGGCGTTCCGCCGCTCGCTCCTTCGCGCGCAGCGCGCGCTCCGTGTCGATAAGGTCCGACCGTTCGGCAGTCTCGGCAAGGACGATCACCTTATTGTCCCTCACCTCCACAAATCCGCCGGACGTCGAATACCGTGATAGTGTTCCGCCGTCATCGATGATCTTCAATTCCCCGATGCCGATGCTCGACAAGAGCGGCGCGTGGTTGTTGAGCACTTGAAATCCGCCGACAGTGCCGGGGGCACTGAAACTTTGCACGGTCCCGGAAAACACCGTCGATGCCGGAGTCACAATATCGAGCGTAAAATTTTTCGACTCAGCCATAGGTAATTCGACAAAAATAAATTCAGAGAGTGGAGAGACCACCGTACGTTAGACCGCCTGCAGAACCTTGGCTTTTTCCTGCGCTTCTTCGATGGTGCCGACCATATAAAAAGCGTTCTCGGGAAGCGAATCGTATTCGCCGTTGATGATTCCCTTAAAGCTTTTGATCGTGTCTTCGAGTTTGACGTACCGCCCGGGAATGCCGGAGAACTGCTCGGCGACGTGGAATGGCTGCGACAGGAACTTCTGCACTTTGCGCGCGCGCTGCACCGTCAAGCGGTCCTCGTCGGACAATTCATCCATGCCAAGAATGTTGATGATGTCCTGAAGATCCTTGTAGCTCTGCAGAATGGTCTTCACCGCGCGTGCGACGTCGTAATGTTCCTGCCCGATGATCTGCGGATCGAGAATGCGGGATGTGGAATCCAGCGGATCGACCGCGGGATAAATGCCCAGCTCGGCGATCTGGCGGCTCAACACCGTGGTCGCGTCCAGGTGGGAGAATGTTGTGGCCGGAGCCGGATCCGTCAAGTCGTCGGCAGGCACGTAGATCGCCTGCACAGAGGTGATCGATCCTTTTTTCGTGGAGGTGATGCGTTCCTGCAGCTGGCCCATTTCGGCAGCAAGCGTCGGCTGATACCCGACGGCCGAGGGCATGCGTCCGAGGAGCGCGGACACTTCGGAACCCGCCTGTGTGAAACGGAAAATATTGTCGATGAACAACAGCACGTCTTTCCCCTCTTCGTCGCGGAAATATTCCGCGTGCGTCAGCGCCGTCAATGCCACGCGCAACCGCGCGCCCGGAGGTTCGTTCATTTGTCCGAAGATGAGCGCAGTTTTTTCGAGCACACCCGATTCTTTCATTTCGAGCCACAGGTCGTTGCCTTCGCGCGTGCGCTCGCCGACGCCGCCGAACACCGAATACCCGCCGTGCTCTTTTGCAATGTTGTGTATCAATTCGAGGATGAGCACCGTCTTGCCCACGCCCGCGCCGCCGAACAATCCGGTCTTGCCGCCCTTGGTGTACGGCTCGAGCAGATCGATGACCTTAATGCCGGTTTCAAACATTTCCTTCTGCGTGCGCAGCTCGGTGAACTTTGGCGCCGGACGATGGATGGGATAGTGAAGGTCCGACACGATCTCCGCCCCGCCGTCGATCGTGTGCCCCGTGATATTGATGAGCCGTCCCAGCGCATTCGGCCCCACTGGTATCGTGATCGGCGCGCCCGTATCGATCACTTTCATGCCCCGCACCAACCCGTCGGTTGAATCCATCGCCACTGTTCGTACCCGGCTCTCGCCCAAGTGCTGCTGCACCTCGACGACCAACTCCTCCGCGACACCTTCGATGTTCGTGCGGGGAATGGTCAACGCATTTAATATTGTCGGTAATTCACTTTCTGAAAAATCGACATCCACAACCGGTCCGATGACTTGGATAATTTTTCCTTCGTTCATTGCAATCCTTTCAGCGATGAGTAGTGACGGGCATTCTGCTACAATATATAAAAATATGACTTTTTGTGTGCAAAATCAATTTGAAAATAAAATTTGCGAACATTTCTCCTCCGCCGCCGGGGAGCCTAGCGTTTCGAGAGTATTGCATCGATGACGGTTTTTCCGTGGAGGCGTCCATTCTCGATGAAAATCTTATTATTGTCCTTCCCCGCTGCGATCGATCCCGCAACATAGACGCCGGGCACGCTCGTTTCGTACGTCGCCGCATCGACAACCGGCGCCTGGGTCTCGGCATCGACTGCCATGCCGCACATTCCGATCAGCCTCGTGTCGGGATGATATCCGGTGAGTGCGAAGACAAAATCATTGCCGAGCACCCGCGCTTCATTATCCGGCCCGCAGACAACGACCGCATCGGCGCGGATCTCGGTCACCGACGAATTGACACAGGCCGCGATCGATCCTTCGTGTATCCGGTTGAGCAGATCGGGGAGAATCCAATATTTTATTCCGCTGTCGAATACGGGGTGGCGATGTATCACCGTCACATGAGCGCCGTGCCGGAACAATTCAAGAGCGGCGATCGCCGCAGAATTCTTGCCCCCGATCACTGCGACACGCTGCCGATAAAAGGAATACGGCTCATGATAATAATGACTCACCTTCGGCAGATGCTCGCCGGGAATGGAAAGCATGTTGGGGTGATCGTAATACCCGGTGGCGAGTATGATGCTGCGACAGGTCGAGATTCCCATCGGCGTGAGGACTTCAAAATGCACCGGTCCTCTGCGTATCTCTGTGACCTCGTCATAGAGCCGCAGCACCAGATGGAAATGGTCGGCCACGCGCCGGTAATATTCCAAGCCATCTGCGCGCGTCGGACGCATGGATGCCGAAGTAAACGGCACTCCGCCGATTTCGAGCAGTTCCGGGGTTGAAAAAAACGTCATTGTGCCGGGAAAATGCTGGAGCGAATTGACGATTCCTCCCTTATCAATCACACAATACGTCAAACCGCCCTTTTCGGCCTCGATAGCGGCGGCAAGCCCCGCCGGACCCGCCCCGATAATGATCACATCATATGCAGTATTCACGACGCAGTCCTTTCTTCTGTAAATATTCCTGTTGAAGATACACATTGCACAACGGTGATTCAAGAGCGAACAAAGAGTAAATACACGGCCAAATATCTCCGTAAATCCATGCATTTCATTGACAAAGCGGTTTATTATCAGTACATTTACTCAAATTTTTCATGCAAGGGACAGTCTTTGTATAATATTGCACTATTCGCATCCGGACGCGGTTCAAATTGTGAGGCGCTCTACCGCGCACTCTCTTCTCGACCGAGCGATGCCGCAATTGTGGTCGTTATCAGCAATAATTCTGATGCGGGAGTGCTGGAGTTCGCACGTTCGGTGCATATTCCCGCAATGCACATCAGCAGGAAACAATTTGCAACAGACGGCGATTTCGCCGACTCGCTGTGTGCAACGCTGGCGTCGCATCAGACCGACCTGATCGTGCTCGCCGGATATATGAAAAAATTGGATGCGGCCGTCATCCGGCGCTATCGCCACCGCATCGTCAACATCCATCCCGCCCTGCTCCCAAAATTCGGGGGACAGGGAATGTTCGGGCGTCATGTTCATGAAGCGGTGATTGCCGCAGGCGAAAAGGAATCCGGCGCGACGGTGCATCTTGTCACGGACGAGTTTGATGAAGGTCCGATCGTCCTGCAGGAACGGGTTGCAGTCGATCCGACGGATACGCCCGATACGCTTGCGGCAAAAGTGCTGATCGTGGAACACACATTGCTGCCCAGAGCCGTGGCGCTTTTTGTCAGTCACGCAATTGAAATTGATCACAATCGTGTGGTCATCACGCACGAGACCATACACGAGAATCGAGACATCTTTGATACACATACGTAAGGCGCTCATCAGCGTCTCGGACAAAACAGGAATTGTTGCATTCGCCGCCGAGCTGCACCGGTTGGGAGTGGAGATCGTTTCCACCGGCGGGACGCATGCGCTGCTCAGTGCGAATAACATTCCGGCCACGCAGATCTCGGACCTCACCGGGTTCCCTGAAATTCTCGACGGCCGCGTCAAAACGCTCCATCCGGCAGTGCACGCCGGACTTCTTGCGGTGCTGGACAATCCCGGCCATCTCGAACAATTGAAACGCCACGGCATTGAATCGATCGATCTCGTCGTGGTAAACCTCTATCCGTTTGAAGACACGATCGCCGCGCCCGGAGTGGCGCTTGAAGAGGCCATCGAAAATATCGATATCGGCGGCCCGACAATGCTGCGGTCTGCGGCAAAGAATTACAAATTTACCGCCGCCCTCATCGATCCGTCGCGCTACGAACCGTTTTTGCAGGAGCTTCGAGAGAACGCCTGCAGCATCAGCGAAGATACGAGTTTCGCGCTTGCGCGCGAAGTCTTCCGCCACACATCCCGGTACGACACGGCGATCACAGCATATCTCGACGGCATCGATGCGGCAGCAGTGCTCCCTCCGTCGTTTTCTCTGGCGCTTCCGAAAGCGATGGACCTGCGCTACGGAGAGAATCCGCATCAGTCGGCCGCGCTCTATGGAAACTTCCTGACATTCTTCAAGAAGCTTCACGGGAAAGAATTGTCGTTCAACAACATCATCGACGCGAACGCCGCCGCCGCTCTGCTTGCTGAATTCACTGCGCCGACGGTCGTCATCGTCAAGCACACGAATCCGTGCGGCGTCGGCAGCGCCTCAACGCTGCTCGAGGCGTATCAGCATGCGTTCGCAACCGACACGAAGGCGCCCTTCGGAGGCATCATCGCCGTCAATCGGCCGCTGGATATGGCCGCGGCAGAGGCGATGAATGCGATCTTTACGGAGATCATCATCGCTCCCTCCTTCGAACCGGGTGTGTTGGAATTTCTCATGAAGAAAAAAGACCGCCGCCTGATCGCCCTGCAGCCGCCGTCCACGACAGGCTCATCGCTCGATGTACGTTCGGTGATGCACGGCCTGCTGGTACAGACATCGGACACGAAGACGACGGGTGCGGCGGATGTCACCGTTGTCACCCGGCGCGCGCCGACAGAGAATGAACTCACAGCGATGCTCTTCGGCTGGAAAGTGGTGAAGCACGTGAAATCGAACGCGATCGTCTATGCAGGCACCAACCGCACGCTCGGCATCGGCGCCGGCCAGATGAGCCGTATTGAATCATCGAAAATCGCGGTGCTCAAGGCCGCGGAAGAACATGTGTCGCTCGCGGGAAGCGTCGTCGCCTCCGATGCGTATTTTCCTTTTGCCGACGGATTGCTCGAAGCAGTGAACGCAGGCGCGACAGCGGTGATACAGCCGGGCGGTTCCATGCGCGATCAGGAAGTGATCGCCGCCGCCAACGAACATAATATTGCAATGGTCTTTACCGGGGTGCGCCATTTCAGGCACTAATCCCCTTTTATCAACGAACAGTATTGATCTTTTACTTTTAAACTGACTTATGGGAATATTTTCTTTCTTTTCCGCGGACCTTGCGATCGATCTCGGCACCGCCAATACACTCATCATGATGAAGGGCAAGGGCATTCTTCTGAATGAACCGTCCATCGTCGCATACGACCGCAACACCAAAAAAATTGTCGCCATCGGCAACGAGGCCCGCGAAATGCTCGGACGGACGCATCGCGACATACGCACGATCCGTCCTATGAAGGACGGCGTCATCGCCGACTTCGAGATCGCCGAAGGGATGCTTCGCGAGTTCATCAAAAAAATCCATGCGAACTGGATCCCGAGCAGGCGCATCGTGATCTGCGTGCCGAGCGGCGTGACCGAAGTTGAAAAACGCGCTGTGAGAGATTCGGCCGAACATGCCGGCGCGAAAGAGGTTCATTTGATCGCCGAACCGATGGCGGCAGCGATAGGCATCGGGCTCGATGTGGACGCCCCCGTGGGGAACATGGTCGTGGATATCGGCGGCGGCACAACGGAGATCGCGGTCATCGCGCTCTCGGGCATCGTCAACGAAGAATCCATCCGCATTGCCGGCGATGAAATGAATTCTGCCATCATACAGTTCTTCAAGAAAAACCACAACATCCTCATCGGCGAACGCACTGCCGAAGCCATCAAGTGCGAAGTCGGTTCCGTCATGCCGCTGAAAGAGGAAGTCTCCATCCAGGTGAAGGGACGCGACCTTGTTAACGGTATTCCAAAAACGACCGAGGCGACATCGATCGAGATACGTGAAGCGCTCAACGAAGCGGTGCAGCAGATCGTGGACGCGGTGAAACTGACGCTTGAACGCACGCCCCCCGAACTGTCGTCCGACATTCTGGACCGGGGCATCATGCTCACAGGCGGCGGCGCCCTGCTCAAAGGCCTGGACGAACGCCTCCGTCTCGAAACGAGTCTTCCTGTGCATGTTGCGGAGGATCCTCTGACAGCTGTCGTTCGCGGCACGGGCAAGGTTCTCGAGAATCTGAATCATTATTCCAAAGTTCTTATTAAAAGCAGACGATACTAATCACGTTTTCTTTCTCGCCGGTCGTCCCTGCCGGCCCGGCTTTTTGGCTCGATGCAGAAATTCTATTCGTACCTCTTTCACTATAAAGAATATGCCGTCATGAGCGGCCTGGTCGTACTGTCGGTCATCCTTCTGATGCTCAACGACAATGTACAGGTCCGCCGGATACGCGCGATTGCCGTCGGCACCGCCGCCAGCATTCAGGAACCGTTTTCCTTCATCCCGTCGATGGCCAACATGAGCGGCGAAAACGCATCGCTGCGCAGAACCAATATGTCGCTGTCGGCCGAAGTGAACCAGCTCCGCGAGGCGCGTCTGGAGAACATACGGCTCCGCTCTATGATCGCCCTGAAGGAAACCACCGCCTTCCATTACACTGCCGGCAAGGTCGTTGCGAAGAGCATGAACCTCCTGCGCAATACCATGACGCTGCGCATCGGCGCTCAGGACGGTATACAAGTCGGGAATCCGATCGTGACCGGAGACGGCATTGTCGGGAAGACCATCGCGGTCAGCGCCGGCCATACGATCGTTCAAACACTGTTGAATGTGGATTTTCGCGTCAGCGGCAAAGTGCAGCGCAGCCGCGTCGATGGAATCGTGGCGTGGGATGGAAAGACATTGATCCTGAAAAATGTGGTGAAGTCGATGGATGTCAGGCAGGGCGATGCGGTAATCACCTCGGACTACAGCAGCGTGTTTCCACCCGGACTGAAGATCGGCATTGTCAGCGAAGTGACCGAAACTCCGGGGAGCGTGTTCCACACCATCACGATCGCTCCCTTTGTGGATTTTGTTCAGGTCGAAGAAGTATTCGTGATAGATTTCCTGCCGGAGATCGAACGCCTGGCGCTCGAAGCGAAAGCACAAAAATAGCAGACGGCGGCGGAACTCACGCTCCCCGTTTCGTGCGAAGCCATAGAAGGACGCTGCTGAAATCTTCGGGCAGCGGCGCTGCAAACTTCACGAATTTTTTGGTCACCGGATGCACGAAGCCAAGCGTGCGCGCGTGCAGCGCCTGCCGGTGTATCAGCTCGAGAAGATTCTTCACTTCCGCCTTTTTCTTCCCGTCCACACCCCCGGCGACGATCTCCCTCCCGCCGTACGTGGGATCCCCAAAGACTGGATGATGAATGTGAGCAAGGTGGACGCGGATCTGATGCGTGCGACCCGTGCGGAGCTTCAAGCGGATGAACGCGCAATACTCGAACTGTTCAAGCACCTCATACTCCGTTACCGCATGTTTCCCGTCGTCTATGACCGCAACTTTTTTTCTGTCGCGCTTGCTTCTTCCCAGAGGAGCGTCGATCACCCCCTCCTTCTCCCGAAAGACCCCCCATGCGATCGCGTTGTATTCGCGTTCACTTGTCTTTTCGGCGAACTGCCGTGAGAGTTTTTGGTGCGTCGTTTCGTCCTTCGCAACCACAAGCAGGCCCGATGTGTCCTTGTCCAGCCGGTGCACGATGCCGGGACGCATCGGATGCGGCTGCGATAAGAACGCAGTGTGATGCATGAGCGCATTGACGAGCGTTCCGGAATAATTTTTATATGCGGGGTGGGTCACCATGCCCGCGGGCTTATCGATGACAAGCAGGTAGTCGTCCTCATACACGATCGACAGCGTGATCGCTTCGGCAACAACTGTCGGCGGGTCGGGTTTTGCAAGATGGACGGAGATGACGTCCAGCGGATTGATCTTATAACTCGGTTTCGCCTGAATGCCGTTCACCAGCACTTCGCCGTTCCCGATCGCCTCCTGCACCTTTGTCCGCGTCGCATTTTCGACGTGGTGCACGAGGTACAGATCCAGCCGCTCTTTGGTTTGGCCGGCTGGAACAACAATGTCATAGTGGTTCTTCATGAGGCTGCCGCGGCACAATATCGAGACGGCGTCATCACGCCGGTGTCTGCTGCGAAGACGATTCACGGGGAGACGAGGGAAGCATTGCTTCCTCGTTTTTCACGAACGAACGGTGAAAGATGAGCATAATGGCGACTCCCACGGTGACAGCCGCATCGGCGACATTGAACACCCAAAATCGCTGCAAGTGGTAACCGAAGATGCTGATAGTGAAGAAATCGACATCGATGAAGTCGACGACTTTTCCGTAGAACAGCGGCGCCTCTCCATACACCACGCCATAGAAGATCCTATCGATCAGATTTCCCACGGCGCCGCCCAGCACAAGGGCGAGTGATAGCCGGAAGAGCAATGTTTCACGCCGGACAATATACAGGTAGGCCACGATACCGATGCTCGCCGCGATCGAGAAGAGGGTGAGATAGAGTTTCCCCCCGAGATCGATGCCGAATGCCATCCCCGGATTTTCGATGAATGTCAATCGCACCCAATCGCCCGCGAGCTGATAGGATGACCCGACGGGAATGCCCTTCACGGAAATTCCCGCCCATGGCAGCGAGATCCCTTTCACCGCAAGTTTTGACGCCTGGTCGGCGATGATGACGCACAATGTTACCCAGAGAACTTTCACTCGAGTCTGTGTCTCTCCTAATAGAATGTAATCGCTGAAACGTTCTCTTGTCTGCGCAGAGAACGGGTGTGGCAGCGTCAGACCGGATGCCGCAGGCTCACGCACGGACCTTGCGGTTCTTGATCTCGACGCAGAGCTGCGCATGAGGAACAGCTTCAAGGCGCTCCTTGGGGATCAGCGGACAGGTCCGGCACAGCATCTTCGGCGTCTCGAGACATTCGATGCACAGGCCGTAGGTTCCCTTCTCGATCCGGATGAGAGCATCGTCCAGATAGTTGAGGAACTTGCCCTCGCGCGAGGCGAACATGAACGTCTTCTCGCGCTCCATGGCATCGGTTCCCTGCTCCATATGCATGGAGTAGGCCGAGTTCTCGTTCTCGTATTCGCCGGTCGTCACATCCATCATATTTTCCTTGAGGATCTGAAGCTCCTCGAGGATCTCTTTCCGCTTGTCAAGAATGATCTTCTTGAAATGCTCCAGTTCACGCGCACTGTAGGTGCTTTTCGTTTTATTCACGGGTCCACTCGCTGTTTTCTTCTTGAGAATTTTTGCAGCCGGCTTCGCCGGCTTACCTTCCTTGACCGCCTTGACGGTCTTTTTTTCCTTGACAGGTTTGACTGCTTTCACCGGTTTTGCCGACGATTTTTTTTGGGCTGCCTTATTGGATGCCGCCGATGCACGTTGAGTCGCTGTTTGAAATTTGGCCATGACGCCTTCCCCATGTAAGTGATCTATACTGCATTGTCCTCTTGCGGCGGCACCAGGCCCCACGCAACAGGATGAGATTATTTCGCCCGCATAATGCGGACCGAGCACTGTTCACCATTAACGTCATCGTTCGACACAACACCATCGTCAGTCCCGCCCGGCTCCATCCGGACGGCGAGCGTCTCGCTCATCACGTACGCCTTCATGCTTTCGAGCGCGGGCGTGAGCAAGTCGGAGGCCGCATACGAGATCGAGATCCTGTCGGTGATCTCGAACCCTGCATCTTTTCGCATATTCTGCACACGGTTGACAAATTCCCGCGCAAAGCCTTCACTGCGAAGTTCCGGCGTGATGTCGGTATCGAGTGCAACGGTCATTGCCCCGTCCGATTCCACAAGCCACCCCTTCAGATCCTCATGAATGACATCCACGTCATCCTTCGCTATCGTCACATCGGCCCCATCCACGGTCAATGTGAACGTCCCGGCCTTCTGCAGCGCAGAAATTTCCTTCGATGTCATCTCGCGCACAACGGCAGCGACTCCCTGCACTTGTTTGCCGAATTTTTGCCCGAGTGACCTGAAATTCGGTTTCGCTTTTTTCCCTACTATATCAGTATCATCGGATACAAATTCAATTGTCTTAACATTGATCTCTTCCAATATGAGATCTTCCATTTTCTCAATAGCCGTGCGCTGGGTCTCGTCTACGGGTAGAATGATCTTGTTCAGCGGCTGGCGCACTTTTAAATTCGATTTCATGCGCATCGCGCGTACGACGCCGACAATTTTCGAGGCCTGCGCCATGCGGTGTTCGAGATCAATATCGATCGCGCCGGGCTCCACCTCGGGCATTGATGTCAAATGCACCGATCCGATCCGATCGCGACGAGCGGCCGCATGCAGATTGCAGTACAATTCCTCCGCCAGGAACGGCGCTATCGGAGCCATCAGCCGCGTGATCGACTCGAGGCACTCGAACAATGTCTGATAGGCGGCGGTCTTATCTTTCCCTTTTTCGCTCTTCCAGAAGCGGCGCCTGTTGCGGCGGACATACCAATTCGAAAGATGGTCCAGCGTGAAATCGCTCACCGCGCGCGCTGCCTTGGTCAGATCGTAATGCTCCATATGCTCGGTGTATTTTCCAATGAGCGTATTGAGCGACGAAAGGATCCAGCGGTCGATCTCGGCGCGTTCCCGGACGGGAATGCGGTCTTCGCTGTAATCGAAAGAATCGATGTTGGCATAGAGCGCGAAGAACGAATACGTGTTCACGAGCGTGCTGAAAAATTTCCGCTGCACCTCCGCAATGCCCTCTTCGTCGAAAAGGGTCGGACGCCAGACGGGACTGTTCTGCACCAGGTACCAGCGCGTCGCGTCGGCGCCGTATTTTTTGATCAGGCCGAAGGGGTCCACCGTGTTCCCCTTCGTCTTCGACATTTTCTGACCCTGCTTGTCGAGAATGAGCTCGTTGACAAGCACATTCTTGAACGCGGGTTTATCGAACAGGAACGAACTGATCGCATGAAGCGTATAGAACCAGCCGCGCGTCTGATCGATCCCTTCCGAAATGAAATCGGCGGGGAATGATTGTTCGAACATCTCCTTGTTCTCGAACGGATAATGCCACTGCGCAAACGGCATCGAACCGGAATCGAACCATACGTCTATCAATTCCGGGGTCCGGCGCATCGTTCCGCCGCACTCACAGTCGAATGTGATCTTGTCGACGAACGGCTTGTGCAGGTCGAGCGGTTCGGTAACGTTGTGCCCGCTCATCAATTCGGCGATGCTGCCGACGCATTCCTGCTCGCCGCAATCTTCGCAGATCCATATCGGAAGCGGTGTGCCCCAGTATCGGTCGCGTGAGAGCGCCCAATCTTTATTCTCTTCGAGCCAGTTGCCGAATCGTCCGGTTCCGACTTCGTGCGGTACCCAGTTGATCTCCTTGTTCAGCGCGATCATCTTCTTCGCATACCGGGTGGTGCTGATGTACCACGAATGCCGCGCGTAATACAAGAGCGGCGAGGAACAGCGCCAACAGTGCGGATAACTGTGAAGATACGGTTCTTTCTTATACAAGAGGTTGCGGCTGCGCAAATGTTGTATGATCTCTGCGTCGGCGTCCTTCACAAACATTCCCTTGAAATCGGTGACCTCGTCCATGAACCGCCCCGATTTGTCGACGGGATGTATCGTGGGCAGATCGTATTTCCGCCCGATCTGGTAATCGTCTTCGCCGTATGCCGGCGCCATGTGCACGATGCCGGAGCCGTCCTCTGTTGTCACAAAGTCCGCGCCTACGACATACCAACCGCGCTCGAGCACCTGATGATAATCGAAGAGCCGCTCATACTCGAGGCCGATGAGTTCGCTTCCCTTATACTCCGCGATCACCGCATATTTTTCTTTCAACACGCCGAGTCTCGCCTTTGCGAGAATGAATTTTTCGCCCGTCTCTTCGGGTTCTTCGGCATCGGTGAGCAGCGCCACTTTCATATATTCGATCTTGGGATGCACCGCAAGGCCGACGTTCGAGATCAGCGTCCACGGTGTTGTCGTCCAGACCAGGAACGATGTTCCATCCTGTCCTTTCACCGCCATCTTCACGTAGACGCTCGGGTCTTTCACGTCCTTGTAGCCGAGGGCGACCTCATGCGACGAGAGCGGCGTCTCGCACCGGGGACAGTACGGCTGTATCTTGTGTCCGCGGTACATCATGCCTTCATCGTAAAAGCGCTTGAGCGCCCACCAGATCGATTCGATATATTCGTTTTGGAACGTCACATAGGGATTTCCGAGATCGACCCAATAGCCCATCTCGCGCGTCATCTGCTCCCATTCGGCCTTATACTTCCACACCGACTTCCGGCATTCCTCATTGAATTTTTCAACGCCGTAACTGATGATCTCGTCCTTGTGCGTAATGCCGATCTGTTTCTCAACTTCAATTTCCACCGGCAGGCCGTGCGTATCCCAACCGGCTTTGCGGAACACTTGATATCCGCGCATCGTCTTATAGCGGCAGACGGCATCTTTCAGCGTCCGCGCCATGATATGGTGAAGTCCCGGCCGGCCGTTCGCAGTGGGCGGTCCTTCAAAAAACGTGTAGAGAGGTTTCCCGGTCCGCGAGCTGATGCTCTCTTCAAAGACATTCCGCGAATCCCAGAATGCCAGAATCTCCTTCTCCACCTCGGCGTAATTGATCTTGTCGGTCAGCTCTTTAAACATCGCAATCCTTTACTATTTCCAATAGCTGTAAATTTTTCGTCGCTGTCATTGTAAACGCGACACCACATTTTTCATGATGGCCGTCAATTTCGGTTCCGTCGCATTCGCCACTTTGATGATCTCGTCAAGATCGGCAGGTTTCAGCGCATCGGGAAAACATTCATCGGTAACGATGGAAAAGCCGAGCGTCCGCATGGACATGTGGACGGCGACGATGGCTTCAGGCACGGTCGACATGCCGACGACGTCAGCACCGATCCCGCGAAGGAAACGATATTCCGCGCGCGTTTCCAGATTCGGGCCCGAAACGGCAACGAAGACGCCTTTTTGCAGGCGGATGCCGAGATCGATCGCCACGCTGTCGGCAAGGTGCGATAATTCTTTCGAGTACGGCTCGGACATGTCCGGAAACCGCGGACCGAGATCTTCATCATTCTGACCGATGAGCGGGTTGTCGCCGAGCAGATTGATGTGGTCGGTGATCATCATGATGTCGCCCTTCGCAAAAAGCGGGTTCATACC
Organism: uncultured Ignavibacteriota bacterium; assembly: GCA_903884005.1. Taxonomy (GTDB): domain Bacteria; phylum Bacteroidota; class Ignavibacteria; order UBA10030; family UBA8401; genus CAISDA01. Next base: position 268,737 of record CAISDA010000006.1, read on the forward strand.
GCCGGCGGCGTTTGAGATAAGCAGGGTGTTCACGCCGAGAAATTTCATCACGCGCACGGGAAACGTCACCTGCTGCATCGTGTATCCCTCGTAATAGTGAAAGCGGCCCTGCATGACAACGACTTTTTTTCCTCCGAGCGTGCCGAAGATCAGCTTCCCTTTGTGCGACTCGACCGTCGACAAGGGAAAATGCGGGATCTCGGAATAATCTATCACGGTCTCGATCTGGATCTCGTGTACCAATCCCCCGAGTCCCGTGCCGAGAATGATGCCGATTGCCGGCTGTGATTGTGTCTTCGTGCGGAGAAAGTTCACCGCATCGGTAATTTGTTTTCGTAGTTGTGGCATAGGTTCGTGTCAGTTACAATTTTTTGAGAATTTCGTCAACATGAAAATGTTCTTTCCCCGTACCCTTGCCCGGATCTTTCTGGAATTCATCGTCCTCGACTTCCAGCGCCTTGATCAATTCAAGTTCCGAGTTCAGCAGTACTTTCAATCGGCTGATGAGCGTGTCCTTGCGGACGCGAAGCGTTGTGACCTCATCCTTGAACCGTGTGACTTCGCCGCGCCCTCGTTCTATGATCTGATGCGCCTTCAGTTCCGCTTCGCCCAGGACGAGTTCCGCCTCTTTCCTGGCGTGTTCTATGGAACGCGAACTGGTTTCCTGCGCCTGCATCAGCACTTGCTGGAGGTCGCGTTCCTTCTGTTTGAAATCGCGGAGCGAAATATCCGCTTCCGTCAGCCGCTCTTTCAATTCTTTCACCTGCCGAAGCGCGTCGGCGTATTCAGTCGAGATCATTTCGAGAAACGATCCGACCTCCACACTGTCGTATCCGCGCAAAACTCGCTTGAATTCCTGTTTCCTGATGTCGAGCGGCGTCAGTGCCATAGAAGCCCCGTTGGTTGTATGCTCCACACAAGCGTGGACATATTTAGAAGATGGACCCGCACACGGGATGAGCCCGAACGCAGTATTCATGCCTGCACTGCAACGTCCCTTTTCGCCCGCACGCCGAAGATGGCGGTGCCGATCCGAATGATCGTCGAGCCCTCCTCAATGGCGGTGCAATAATCATGCGTCATCCCCATCGACAATTCCGTTATCGGGGCAGGCGTCACGCTGCATGCGTTCATCTCGTCACGCAGCGAACGCAGCAGACGGAACGACGCACGCGACGCTTCGATGTCATCCGTGAACGGGCCGATCGTCATCAATCCCTGTACCGTGATATTGGAAAGGGCTGCGATCGACTGCACGAACGCAAGCGCTGCCTCCGGCCGTACGCCGAACTTCGTTGCTTCGTCGCTTGTGTTTACTTCAACGAGCACGTCGATCTTTCGGCCGAGGCGCAGGGCATGCTTCTGCAATTCTTCCGCGCACCGTGCATTGTCCACCGAATGGATCAGTGTGACCCAATCGGCGATAAATTTTACCTTGTTGGTCTGAAGGTGTCCGATAAAATGCCATCGGATCCGATCGTCATGCAATGCATCGCGCGCAGCGATCGCCTCCTGCACATAATTTTCGCCGATGTCTGCAACGCCGGCGTTCACGACCTCACGTATGCGATCGGGGGGAAATGTTTTTCCTACCGCGATTAGCCGCACCGACTCGGGAACTCTCCCCGCCCTCAGACATGCTGCCCCTGCCGTCTCGCGAATATGTCGAATGTTGTCGGCAACCATAATTTTTTTTTGATATTAAATATAGCATTATTCCGCTTGAAAATCAATGAATGAACTGCTGAAGCGGGTCGTAATTCGGATATGCGGTATAGCTCTGCAAGAGAATACCCTTGCAGAGCATTGTTCTGCGATGTGATGCCGGGCGAATACCCTCCCATACCAGGCAACGTCCCTGTAATAAAAAAGTCCAAAGCCTGTCAGGCTTTGGACTCTCACCGCTCATTCAACGCGTTCGTTTATTCAGCTTCCAACGTTTTCACTTCGCCCAGGTGCAATTCTGTGAGCCCTTTTTCGATTTTCGCCTTATCACCGACGACGACCCACACCATGGATTCCGGATGCACAACCTTCCTGGCTGCAGCCGTGATTTCATCGATAGTCAAAGCGTTGACTTTTGACGGATAGGTATCGTAATAATCGTCGGGCAGACCGAACTGGATCAGTTCAATAATGGTCCCGGCAACGGCGCCGTTGGTTTCCCACGAACCGGGCAGTTCGAGCGTTTGGCTCTTCTGCGCCTTCTGCAATTCGTCGGCGGTGACCGGCTTACCCTCCTGTATGCTCTTCATCTCCTTGATGATCTCAAGGATCGATTCCTTCGTCTTATCCGACTGCACGGGAGCGTAGCAGATGTACGGACGCTGCCCGCGCGCATCGCGCAGGAATGTCGAGGCGCCGTACGTCCAATGCTTGTCTTCGCGCAGATTCATGTTGACGCGGGACGTGAAGAGTCCTCCAAGAATGTTGTTCATCGTGATCGTCGCGATCTCGTCCGGATTCGCCTTCGGTGTCGTGATATGACCTGCGAGGATCAGTGACTGTTCCGCGCCCGGCTTATCGATGACATAGACAGAGGACGTTTTCGGCAGCTCGACTGTTTCCAGATGCTTTGCGGGAACATCGCCCGGCTTCCATCCCTTGAATAATTTTTCGAGCTTCGGCAGGATCTCCTTCATTGTGGTGGAGCCCACCACGAGGAGCGTCGCATTATTCGGCTTCACCCATGTCGTGTGGAATTTGACGAGATCGGCCCGTGTCATGTTCTGGATCGACCCTTCCGTGCCCGACCCTGTCATCGGATTGCCATAGGCGTGATTCTTTCCGAACATCAATCCCGGCAGCACGCGCAGCGCCATCTGCACCGGTGTCGCCTTCTCTCGCTGGATCCGCGCGATCTTCAGTTTTTGCGTGCGAAGAAAATCGTCGTTCGGGAATGTCGGATTTAAAATAAGATCGGCATAGAGGGTCAGCGACGCGTCGAGGTTTTTTTTCAGCATGGACATCGAAACATATGTCACATCCAGATTCGATCCCTTTCCAAACGATGCGCCCAATTGTCCCAGCTCTTCGCTGATCGCGAGCGACGACCGCGTCGGTGTGCCTTCGCCGATCATGTCGGTGGTCATGCTCGCGGTGCCGGCGCCGAGGCCCAGATCGGCGGCGTATCCAGCATCGACAATAAGGTCCACATCCACCGTGGGGATCGTCGTCCGTTCCGTTAAAATCACTTTGAGCCCGTTCGAAAGCGTCGCGCGCTGCAGCACGGGGAATTTTGCGATCGGCGGCGCGCCGACCTCGGGAAGTTTTTTTCTGTCCGCACCCGTCGCTTCGGCGGCAAGCTGCGGGAAGGGGTAGACTTCCAAAATAAAGACACCGTCGCTCAGCCATTCTTTAGCCGACTGCTGAAGGTCTGCCTTCGTAGCGCCTGCGACGAGAGACAGCGTCTTTTTATAAAATTCAGGGTCGTTGTGGAAGACCTGGTTCTTCGCGATAATGTCGGACTTGCCGCCGAAACCGCCGATGCGTTCCACACCGCGTATGAATGACGCTTCAAACTGCGTTTTCACGCGCTGGAGTTCTTTTTCTGTCGGACCGGTCTTTATAAAGTTTGCAAGCTCCTCGTCGATCGCCTTCTCGATCTGGACAAGGTCCGCGCCGGGTTTTGCCGTGGCGGTGATCATGAACTGACTGGCGATCTCGCGCGTGTCGACGCCGGCCGAGACAGCCGTGGCGATCTGGTCGTCATAGACGAGCCGTTTGTAGAGACGGGATACCTTGCCTGAAGCCAGCACGTCGCTGGCAATATCGAGATAGGTCTCGGCGTCACTGCCTTCCTGTGGTATGTTCCACACTTTGTACAGCCGCGCCTGAGGCACTCTGTCCTGCACCTGCTGGCGCTGCGTGCCGGTCCGCTTGGCCGTCCACGCATTGAAATGGGCGACCGGAGGCCCCGGGGGAATATCGCCAAAATATTTCTCGGCCTTTTCCTTCGCCGTTTTCACATCGATATCGCCCGCGAGCACAAGCACGGCATTCGACGGGCCGTAATATTTTCTGAACCAATCCTTCACATCGTCGAGCGACGCGGCGTTCAGATCGTCCATCGATCCGATCACGGTCCAGGAATACGGATGCCCAGCCGGATATGTCGCCTTCGTGATGAGTTCGTCGGCGACGGCATACGGTGCATTCTCGCCCTGGCGTTTTTCATTCTGCACGACGCCGCGCTGCTCGTCGAGCTTCTTCTGCGAAATGGCGCCGACCATATGGCCCATGCGGTCCGATTCCATCCACAGCGAAAGGTCCAGGGCCGATGTGGGTATGTTCTGGAAATAGTTGGTGCGGTCTTCGCTCGTGGTTCCGTTCAGATCCGTGGCGCCGACCCGTTCGAGAGCCTGAAAATAATCGTCATCGAAATTTTCGCTGCCGTTGAACATGAGGTGTTCGAACAAATGCGCGAAGCCGGTCTTCCCAGGCTTCTCATTTTTCGAGCCGACATGGTACCATATGTTGACCGCCACAATGGGCGCTTTGTGGTCTTCATGCACTAACACGGTCAATCCGTTCTTCAGTGTGAACTGCTGATACGGAATATCGATGCTTGATTCTTTTTGTTTTGGCATGGCAGTAAATGATTGTGTGATTAAAATAGCGGAAAAAAACAGAGAGAGCGCTAGTGTTTTCATAGTTAACCCCTGATCTTGTGTGAAAGTATGTGATTGTTGGCCTGCGGACATCGGCGCGACGGTTCGTTTTTGCACCCTCCGCGCGTGAGGCATATATTCAATGTGGTGCAACCCGGATCCATCGCCGGTCACATTTTCGCGCCGTTGTGAAGATGATCGACCAGCCCGTCCACGACCATGATCTCCCGGTCCGCCATATCCGCAAGTTCCTTGTTGTGTGTGACGATGACAAATGTTTGATGATATTTTTTCCGCAGATCGAAGATCATCCGGTGGAGCGCATACGCATTTTCAGAATCGAGATTCCCCGACGGCTCGTCTGCAAGGATCAATTTGGGTTCGTTCATCAGCGCCCGCGCAACGGCAACGCGCTGCTGCTCTCCCCCGGAGAGTTCGTTCGGTTTATGCTCGGCCCGTTGCTCCACGCTGACATCCTTCAGCAGCTGCCGCGCCCGGTCCTTCACCGCATGCATCGGCTTACCCGCAATGAGTGCCGGCATCATCACATTTTCCAGTGCGGTGAATTCGGGCAGCAGATGATGAAATTGAAAGATGAACCCGATCATGCGGTTTCGCAGCTGCGCGAGCGTTTCGTCCTTGAGCGTGAACACGTCTTCTCCCTCGAAGAACAATTCACCGCCGGTGGGACGGTCCAGGAGGCCCAGAATATGCAGGAGCGTACTCTTCCCTGCGCCCGAGGGGCCCACAATGGCGATCACTTCGGCCTGGTCGATCTCCAGCGAAATGCCCTTGAGCACTTCGAGGTAATCATTCCGGCCGATCGAGAATTTCCGGTGTATGTTCGTGGCTTTGATGAGCATTGTGTTCCGTGTGTTTAAATTATTCCCAGCGGATCGCCTCTGCCGGCTGCAGCGCCGCCGCCCTGTACGCGGGATAGATCGCCGCGCCGTAACAGAGCAGCATCGTGGCCGCCGTGATCGCAATGAAATCCGTCGCGCGTATCTCGATCGGGATTGCCGGAATGATGTACACCGTCGGGTCGAGCGGGAAGAGATGAAACTGCACCTGCAGCCAGCATACGAGCAAACCGAGCACGCTCCCCGCAACGATCCCGACGATGCCGACCAACGCGCCTTCAAAGCGGAAGATGGCAATGATGTCGGCGTTCGTCGCCCCCATCGTCTTCAGTATGCCGATGTCCCGCGTTTTTTCAATAACGGACATAGTCATCGACCCGAGAAGATTGAACGACGCGACGGCAACGATGAGGCAGAGAATGATGAACGCGGTCCAGCGTTCGATCTTCATCACCGAATACAGGTCCTTGTGAAGGTCGTACCATGTCTGCACCTCAAAGCGGTCGGCAAAGCGGCTGATGATGGAACTTTTCATCGCCTCGGCGTCCCCGAGCGACGTGAGACGAAGTTCCCACCCGTGGACGTCGGCCTCCAACTGAAGGAGGCGCTGCGCCGACGACAGGGACATATACCCGTACGAGCCGTCGTATTCCTTGTTGTTCGATTCATACATGCCGGCAATGCGGAAGGCCCGGATCACGGGAGCGCCGAGCCCCAGGAGCGCCTGTTCGGAACCGGCGGGGCTGATCATCCACACCGTATCCTCGGTGACGACGCCTAATTTGTCGGCCAGCGAAAAACCGAGCACCAGATCGTTCTTCGTTGAATCCCCGAAATCCAATGTGCCCAGCACGATCTTCTGTTTCAGCCCGGACACGCGATCAATGGCCGCATCGTCCATTCCCCGAATGAACACCACCTTGCTCTGGTTTTTCGACACGATCATGGCCTTGCCGCTCACGAACCGGCCCGCCCCGTCGATGTTCGTCTGCTCCGCTAAAAATTGCCGCAGTCCTGTTTCATCCCCGGGCCTCGTCCTGTCGTTCTGTTGTATCCTCACGTGCGGATCGAAATTGACAAGGATGCCAGTGACAATGCTGTTGAATCCGTTGAAGACCGAGAGCACAATGATCAGGGCCGCCACGCCGACCATCACGCCGATGATCGAGATCAGTGAGATGACCGTAATGAATCCCGCTTCTTTTTTCGAGAGCAGGTAGCGGAGCGCTATGAAATACCGAAATGACAATGGCGTATAGTTTTTTGTTGTGGGGCAAATTGAAGCCCGCCCGGTTCTTTACTGAAACCTGATCGACTGTATCGGGTCGAGCCGCGACGCCAGCATCGCAGGGATCAGCGATGCCAGGAGTGTGAGCGCGATCGAGATCGACGACACGACCGCACAGTCCTGCCAGCGGAACAATATCGGCACGGTCGTCATAAAATAAATCGACGACGGCAGCGAAAAAAAATGGAAGTGAAACTGCAGCCAGCACACGCCGTAGCCGAACATGTTTCCGAGCACCGTTCCGATCACGCCGATGGCGACCCCTTCGTAGAGGAATATTTTTTTGATCCCCTGCGTGCTCGCCCCCATGGACAGCAAAATGCCGATCTGATGCTTCTTTTCGAGCACGACCATGAGGAGCGTGCCAATGATGTTCACGACCGCGACAATGATGATCAATCCGAGGATGATGGGGATCGGCTGTTTCTGCAGCTCGATCCATGTGAATAAATTCCGGTACATCTGATAGAGCGTTCTCGCGTAGTACGGATAGCCGAGCAGCTCCATGATCTGTTTCGCCGTGGCGTCCGCCTGCGTCACGTCGTACAGCATCACGTCGAACCCGGTGGCGGCATCGCCGAACAGGAAGAGCGATTGCGCGGAGGCCATGGAGACGAAGAAATACAGATCGTCATATTCGGCCATGCCCGATTCGTAGACGCCGGTGATCACGAACGGCATGATCCTCGGCGACTGCATCGCATTGTAGCTGCCGCGCAGGCCGAAGACGATGACCGTGTCGGCGATCCGCACATGCAGCCGGGAGGCAAGCTTCCTGCCGATGACGCAGGACGAGATCCCGTCGGAGGATGATGCGACGCTGAAGGCTCCCTCGACGATATAGTTCCGCGCAGAGGACACATCGCGCCCCTCATCGATGCCCTTCACCATGATCCCCTCGATATAATTTTTCGAACGGACCATCCCTTCCTTTGCGGCGAACGGCGACATGCCGCGTACATTCGGAATGCTCCTGAGTACTTCCTCGCGGGCCTGCAAGTAACGCGGCAGCGTCTGGTTCTGGAATCCGGTGACCTGGATGTGCGTCGTGAAGCCGATCACCTTTTCTTTTATTTCCCGTTCGAACCCGTTGAGGATCGTCAGCGTGATGATAAGGGCGCCGACGCCGAGCATGATGCCGGCGACAGCAATGAAGGTCACGATAGAAATGAAATTCTTGTTCCGAGGATTTCTCTGAAATTGCAGATAACGGCGCGCAATGTATGAGGCGTAAGACATAGGAAAGTTGTTGTAGGGCGAATTGGCCATCCGCCCTTGGTCGCGATCGGGGCGGATGGATCGTTGACGCGGGGAGCCGTTGACCGGCGTCCCGCTTATTCCTTGCTGCCGGCCGTCATCAAATATCCCTTGATGAATGGATCAAGTTCCCCGTCCATCACACCCTGCACATCGCTCGTCTCGATGTCGGTGCGGTGATCTTTCACCATGTTGTACGGATGGAAGACGTACGAACGGATCTGGCTGCCCCATTCGATTTTCTTTTTCGTTCCTTCCACGGCTGCCAGACGCGCTTCCTCTTCCTCCCGGCGGATCTGGTACAGGCGCGATTTCAGCATCTTCATTGCGCGTTCGCGGTTTTGAAACTGGGAGCGTTCCTCCTGGCAGGCGACGATCACACCGGAAGGAATGTGCGTCAAGCGCACCGCGGTTTCGACTTTATTCACGTTCTGCCCGCCCTTACCGCCCGATCTGAAGGTGTCCAATTTGATGTCGGCAGGATTCACTTCAATAGCGACATCGTCATCCATCTCCGGATACGAAAACACCGAGGCGAAACTTGTGTGCCGGCGCTTGTTCGCATCGAACGGTGAAATGCGCACCAGGCGGTGCACGCCGATCTCCGCCTTCAGGTATCCGTAGGCGAACTCTCCCGTGATCTCAAGCGTGGCGCTTTTGATGCCGGCGCCGTCGCCGTCCAGCCTGTCCACCAGCGATACCTTGAAATTGTGCTTCTCGCACCAGCGGATGTACATGCGCAGGAGCATCTCCGACCAGTCCTGGCTCTCGGTGCCGCCGGCCCCCGAATGGATCTCGAGGATGGCATTGCGCTTGTCGTCGTCGCCGCTGAGCATGTTCTTGAATTCAAGCTCTCCAAGTGCCTCGTCGGCCTTTCGCACGTCCGAGGCAATCTCCTTCTCGAACGACGCGTCGTTCGATTCTTCGGCCATCTCGATGAGCGTCTGCACATCGTCAAGTGTCGACTTTACTTTTCCCCAGCCGTCAACCCACAGTTTGCGGGTGTTGATCTCCTGCAGGATCTTCTGCGCGGCCACATTGTCGTCCCAGAACTTCGGTTCGGAAGACCTGGCCTGCAGTTCGAGCATTTGCTGTTCTTTGGCATCCAAGTCAAAGAAACCTCCGGAGTTTCTGGAGCCGTTCGTGCGATCTGCGTGCGCTTTGTTTTAATTCGTCAAACATTGTTTTCCGTTTCAGAATGAAAAAATTATTTGTAACTCAGCGTCCATTTACGGTACTGGCATCCTGAGATAAGGCATCCTGGCTGCGCCAGGAATCTTCATTACAATGACATACGTTCTCTGTCGGAGCGCAAGCGTAGAATCTTGCATCGTGTGTACAGCCGGCGAGATTCTTCATTCGCTCGAGCTCCCTCAGTATGACGTGAACTTGAGAGAACGGTGTATAGGTATAATCATTTTATGCGAATGTGCAATTCGTCGAGCTGTTTTTTATCCACTTCCGACGGACAATCGTCCATGAGCGACGTGCCGCTCGCCGTTTTCGGGAACGCAATCACGTCCCGGATCGACTTCGATCCGGTCAGGAGCATCGCGACGCGGTCGAACCCGAATGCAATGCCTCCGTGCGGCGGAGCGCCGTATCGGAACGCATCCAGCATGAACCCGAATTTTGCTTTAGCCTCGTCTTCGGTCATTGCCAGGAGGCTGAAGATCTTGCTTTGCATCTCGGAACTGTGTATACGGATCGAGCCGCCGGCGATCTCGCTGCCGTTCCACACCAGATCGTATGCGCGTGCGCGCGCCTTCGACGGATCCGTGTCGAGGAACGCCACATCCTCGTCTTTCGGCGCGGTGAACATGTGATGCATCGCCACGTACCGTTTCTCTTCTTCCGAATATTCGAACATGGGGAAATCCACCACCCACAGCAGGCTGATCTTCGTTTCGTCGATGAGGTTCAGCCGCTTCGCCATGTCGAGCCGCAGCGTTCCAAGCGTCGAATACGTCTTATTCCACGAGTCGGACACAAGGAGCACCAGATCGCCCTGCACCGCTCCGGCCCGGTCGCAGATCGACTGCAGGATGTCCTTGCCCAGAAATTTTTCGATCGCCGACTCAAGGCCCTTTTCCGTCCATTTGATATAGGCAAGGCCGCCGACACCGAGGGACTTCGTGAAGTCCACAAGGTTGTCCATCTGATTGCGCGTGAACGCGGCGCCTCCCGGCACGGTGAATCCTGCAACAACGCCGCCCTTCTTCGCATTCTCTGCGAAAACTTTGAAGCCGCCCTCGACCACGAGGTCGTTGAATTGAGCGAACTTCAGGCCGAAGCGCAGGTCCGGTTTGTCGCTGCCGTACCCTTCCATCGCGTCCTTGTACGTCAAGCGCGGCAGCGGCAATTGAATGTCGATGCCTTTGATCTCTTTGAAGAACCGCTGCGTCACGCCTTCGGCGATCGTCTGCACATCGATCTCATCGGCAAACGACATCTCGACGTCGATCTGTGTGAATTCGGGCTGGCGGTCCGCACGCAGATCCTCGTCGCGGAAACATTTCACGATCTGAAAATAGCGGTCCATTCCCGCAACCATCAGGATCTGCTTGTAGGTCTGCGGCGATTGGGGCAGCGCATAAAATTTCCCATGATGAATGCGGCTGGGCACGAGATAATCCCGCGCGCCTTCGGGCGTGCTCTTCATGAGCACCGGCGTTTCAACTTCCACGAAACCGTGTTCGTCAAAATAGCGCCGCGTGATCTGGTACATCCTGTGACGCAGCATCATATTTTTTTGCATCGTTTCGCGCCGAAGATCAAGATAGCGGTATTTCAACCGGATCTCTTCGCTCGCTTCGACTTTGTCTTCGATCGGGAACGGCGTGGTCTCCGCCTTGTTCAGGATCGTCAATTCGGAGGCGATGATGTCTATCTCTCCTGTCACAATATTCGCATTATCCGTTCCCTCGGGACGGCGGTCGACCTTACCTGTCACCGAGATGACAAATTCACTCCTCAGGTCCTTTGCCTGCGCATGAACGGCTTCGTTGTATTGGGGACCGAAGACAACCTGCGTCTTGCCATACCGGTCGCGGACGTCGATAAAAATGACTCCGCCGAGATCCCGCCGTTTATCGACCCAGCCTGTCAGCGTGACCGTTTGTCCTAATTGTTCTTTGCGCAATTCGCCGCATGTGTGCGTTCGCTTGGTATAATTCATGGGTTTCTCGATCGGATGTAATGCAGAGCACAGACCATGCCCGCCACAAAAAAATAAAAATCCCGCACGGGGATTACAACAATGAAATATGCATCGTAAAAATATAATAAAAAAGACGGGAAGTTTCAATGAATTGTTTCACATCGGGGAAAATGGGACGACGGAAGGGGTGGAAGAAGGATTTGAAGGCCGGCGATCGGTCTGCACACCGCGTGCGCCGCCCCCCCCCCAGAGGAGCGGCAGCGCAAGCGGCTGTTACACCCGATACCCGTCCCGGCGCACAAGCATGCGCCCTTCATAGGCATCGTCGACACCATGCACCTGCTCGTTCACCATGGACGAAACGATGTTGCGAGCCACATGCGAAGGACGAAGGAGCTCCGTTTGCCCAAGTTTCAGCAGCGCCTCTTGTTCGAGCGTTCGGCGCACATCCGCCCGCGCTTCCTCGTGAAAGACGCCGGGCATGTAATAGATGGTTCTGATACCCCGCCGATTCGCGGTATCGGCATATTGCGCGGCGAAATGATGCAATCCGCTCTTCGACTCGCCGTAGTATCCCGCGCCATGCCATTGAAAATCTTCAATGGCCGATCCGACATAGAGAATCACGGATCCGTTCATACTCTTTTCCTCCAATCCCAGTGTGATCTCTATCGGTGCGATCTGATTGATACGATTCATCGCATCCGATTCAGGATCCGGCATCGGAGGCTGCTGCCGGAATTTTCTGCAGATCCCCGCTGTGTGTACGAGATAATCAATTCGGTCAACCTGTGTGCTCACGATGTGAACAAGGTCCCTCAAATCGAGTGACTGCGAATAGTCGGCCTGGACTATCGTCACATCGGCGCCGGTCATCTTCAAGGCCAGCTCGAGTTCGATCGCTTTTCGGATGCGGCTGTTGTAATGCAGAATGAGCCGCGCCCCCCGGCGTGCGAACTCTTTGGCCACTTCGCCGCCGAGAACGCCCGTCACTCCGGTGATAAAGGCAACCTTCCCCTTCAGCGATTGCCGGATTTCACGCCCGATCGTTGCATTGTTCGATGATGTATTCGAAGCGGTCATGATTGCAGCTCCCCTCTCTCCTGCGGCCATCGGCGCCGTGTTGTGTGGAATCGGTTTCCACTCTGCTCACCTGCATGGATTCACTGGGCGGTACAATAGACAGCCTCTGTCAATTGCCGAAAGGCAATCAGCAGAGGCTGCCATTGACGATACTTCGAAATCCAACCATCGTACCCCCCCCCCGACACTAAAGTTGAACTCTCTCTCACGCGATGCTGTTCTTCGAATGCTGCCTGTTGTGTATCTTACCGGTTCCACGCCGCGTGCGCTTCCCTCGCGAACTGCTGCTGCTCACTCGACTCTACTGCAACATATTTCCTTTTTACTGTTTGTGCAAGTTAGAATTGTCTTAATTTTTCGACTATGTGTCTGTAAATATTTTTTTCGCACTACTCCCCTGTCGCGCCGCTACCGGTGCGCCGATGCTAACGGAAAAAAAGGAACCACACCAGCGCGTAGACCGGCAGGAGAATCGGAAGCGTATAGCGAACGATGTAGCCGAAGAACGACGGCATCTCCACGCCGCTTGCTTCAGCGATCGACTTCACCATGAAGTTCGGAGCATTGCCGATGTACGTGCACGCGCCGAAGAAGACGGCGCCGATCGAGACGGCCTGAACATACTGCCAGTAGTGCAACAGATAGACCTGCACATCCGCTGCGTTATCGATGTTCAAGTGAACGAGCCCGAACGATGCCGTGAGAAAATTCAGATATGTCGGGGCGTTGTCCAGAAATGACGAGATCGCCCCTGTTGCCCAGTAATACTGTCCGGGAGTGCTGACCCCGATCGACTGGGCGTTGACCGCCAGCCAATCCAGCGCAGGCATCATGGTGGCAAAGATGCCCAGAAACAGAATGCCAACCTCGTTGATCGGCAAAAAGGAAAATTCATTTTTCTCATGAATTTTTTTATTCGTTGTGAAGTACGAACCGGCTCCCGCCGCAGCCATGATGCACTCGCGGGCGCCCGGCGGATGCTCGATGAACACACCGATCAGGATCATCATGAGGAATCCGAGATTGCCCAGTCCGTCGAACGATGCTTTTTCTCCGTGCTCCAGAGCGTCCACCTGTTTCGATCTCGCAGTATGATGGAACGAACGATAATCGAGCGCATAGAAAATGCCGAGCAGCACACTGCACGCCGCGGCCCACATTGTCCATGTCGTGGCGGCGACCCAGAAGAACGGGATGCCTTTCAAATATCCGAGGAAGAGCGGCGGGTCGCCGATCGGAGTCAGCGCTCCTCCGACGTTGCCGACAATGAAAATGAAAAAGACGATATGGAACGGCTTCATGCGGAATTTATTCACGCGGATGTACGGACGGATAAGCAGCATCGAAGCGCCCGTGGTGCCGACAATGTTGGAGATGATCGCGCCGAATGCAAGCAGGGCCAGGTTCGAATGCGGCGTCGATTTTCCGCGCAGTTGGAAATGTATACCGCCCGAGACGAGGAACAGCGATCCGATCAACATGATGAAACTGAAATAGTCGTGCAGTGCCAGCAGCACGCGCGGGCCGTTCTGCTCAATGAACAGATAGTAGACAACGACCGCCGCACCGAGCCCGATCGACACAACGGGATAATATTTTTCCCACCAGTGTTTGCACACAAACGGCATCACGGCGATCGCCGCGAGCAGCACGATGAAGGGGATCGTCATGAAGGGATTCACCGCCGCGCGCCGTGCAGCCTCGCCGGCATTCGCCACAGAGGCGAACCCGGTCATCAGCGGCACGAGAACAGCCACTCGGCGCAACATCATCGATGTCTTCATAGGATGCGGACAAAAAAAAGGACGCAGCGTGCGTCCTTTTGAATATTTACCACGTATACCCGTCAGCGCATCGATCATTTGATCGAAAAATTCGCCTTGGGCAGCTCGCCGGCTTTCGCAGCCTGCATCAGTTTCACTACCTGCTTCGATGCGCTCGTTGACGGCTTCAGGAATGTTCCGGGATATACGCCGATCCAGACAATGAACACCACGATGGGAACGATCACCGCGATCTCGCGCCGCGTCAGGTCCGCGAGCGACTCATTCGCAGCATTCGTTATTTTGCCGAAAAACACACGCTGATACATCCACAGCATGTAGACGGCAGAGAAAATGACACCGGTCGCAGCGACCACGGTATAGACCACCGAGCCGAGGAACAGGGACTTGAATGAGCCGAGCAGAATGAGAAACTCGCCGACAAAGCCGTTGAGTCCGGGCAATCCGACCGACGAGAGCGTCACGATCATGAAGAACGTCGCATAGACCGGCATTTGTTTAGCCAGGCCGCCGAATTGGGATATCTCGCGCGTGTGCCGGCGGTCGTAGAGCATGCCGACCAACAGGAAGAGCGCCCCGGTCGACAACCCGTGGTTGATCATCTGTATCATCGCGCCCTGCATTCCCTCTTCGGTCATCGAAAATATTCCCAGCACCACGAAGCCAAGATGGCTCACGGACGAATACGCGACGAGTTTTTTCACATCCGTCTGCACCATCGCCACAAGCGCGCCATAGACGATGCCGATCACGGCCAGTGTGGACATGAGCGGCGTGAATTGGAACGAGGCCAGCGGGAACAGCGGAAGGCAGTAGCGCACGAGTCCGTACGTGCCCATCTTCAGCAGCACTCCCGCCAGTATCACCGAGCCGGCCGTGGGCGCCTGCACATGCGCATCGGGCAGCCATGTGTGGAGCGGGAACAACGGCACCTTGATCGCAAACGAGAGCGCGAATGCAAGGAACATCCAAACTTGCACGTTCATCGGGATCGACGGGGACAGCGTGTAGAGCGTCAACAAATTCGTGGTGAAATGTCCGCCGGGCAGGGTCGAGGCATAATTGGCGAGCCATAAGATCGCGATGAGCATCAACAGGCTGCCCGCCATCGTATACAGAAAAAATTTCACCGCAGCATAGATCCGGTCCTTGCCGCCCCAGATGCCGATGATGAAATACATCGGTATGAGCATCGCTTCCCAAAAGATATAGAACAAAAACAGGTCGCTCGCAACAAACACGCCGAGCATGCCGACTTCGAGCAGCAGCATCATTGCAACATACTCTTTCAATCGGACAGTGATCGATTCCCACGACGCCAGAAGAGCGAGCGGCGTAAGGAATGTCGTGAGCATCACCAGCAGGATCGACAACCCGTCGACGCCGATGAAATAGCTGATGTCGAGTCCTTCGATCCACGGATGCTTTTCGATGAACTGCAGGCCGGTGAATTCCGAAGTGAAATAGTAATAGATGACCGCCGAGATCAGAAACGACAAGGCAGACGTGCCGAGGCCGATCGATTTGATGAGCGTCGTCTGTTCTTTCTTCACAGCAAACAGAAGCACGATCCCGATGAAGGGCGAAAACAGGAGTAATGAGAGCATAGCGAACAGTCAGGTTAATGGTACAAATCTTTTCTGTGTGTGGCGGAATGCTTCCCGCCCTGCATGGATTCCCTGCCGGCGCTTACCAGACGATCAGCCATCCCAGCACAAAGAGTATCCCTGCGATAAAAACGATTGCGTAGGTCTGCGTCACGCCCGTCTGCACGCGGCGGAAAATCTCGCTCATGAATCCGATAAACTTCGCGCCCGTATTGATGGTACTGTCGATCACGGCGACATCCACGCCCTTCCAGAGCAGCGTCTCCGACGTCTTTTTGATCGGCATCACGATCGCCGCGTCGTACACTTCGTCGACATAATATTTATTGAAGAGCAGCGTGTACACGCCGGAGAAGCGCGCGGCAATGCGGGCGGCGATTTCCGTCCGCCGCAGATACACGTAGCGGGCAGCCAGGATACTCGAGGTGGCGATGACGACCGATGTCAGCATGAGCATGTATTCGATCGCCGATGCGTCGTGATACGGAAGGCGCATTTTCATTTCAGCCTTCTCGAAGATCGGCTGAAGAAATCGTTCGAACGAATTGCCGCCGCCAAGGCTCAGTGGAATTCCAACAAGGCCCCCAACAATCGAGAGCACGGCAAGGATCACCAGGGGAACAGTCATCGTCTTCGGCGCTTCGTGCGGATGCGTATGATGCGTATCGAACCGTTCGCCGCCCTCAAACGTGAGCGTGACGAGCCGGAACATGTAGAACGCCGTCATGCCTGCGGTGAGAACGCCCACGGCCCAGAGCACCGGAGAACCGTCGATAAACACCTTCCACAGAATTTCATCCTTGCTGAAAAATCCGGACAGCGGCGGTATGCCCGAAATGGCGAGCGCCGCAATGAAAAATGTTTTGTACGTCGTGGGCATGTATTTTTTCAATCCGCCCATTTTCCGTATGTCCTGCTCGTCGTGCATGGCGTGGATCACCGCACCCGCGCCGAGGAACAGGAGCGCCTTGAAGAAGGCATGCGTCATGAGGTGAAACAATCCCGCGGTGAAGGCGCCCACGCCGCAGGCAAGGAACATATAGCCCAGCTGGCTGATGGTGGAATACGCAAGTACTTTTTTAATGTCGTTCTGCACGAGGCCTATCGTGGCGGCGAAAAATGCAGTGGCGAGGCCGATGACGGCGATGATGTGCATCGTGGCCGGAGCAAGCGCGAAGAGAATGGAACTGCGCGCGACCATGTAAATGCCGGCGGTCACCATGGTGGCGGCATGGATCAGCGCAGAAACAGGCGTCGGGCCCGCCATGGCGTCGGGGAGCCATATAAAGAGCGGTATCTGCGCAGACTTTCCCGTGGCGCCGACAAAGAGAAAGAGCGTGATCCAGAAGATCGTGCTATTGCCTTTTTCAAAGAGTGCCGCCTGGCCGAACACCGAATCGAATTGGAGCGAACCGAATGTCGTGAAGATCAAAAACATGCCGAGCAGAAAACCGAAATCGCCGATGCGATTGACAATGAATGCCTTTTTTGCCGCGTCGCTCGTGGTGCTCTTTTCGAACTTCCTGTCGTACCAAAAACCGATCAGCAGATAGGAGCACAGTCCGACGCCCTCCCACCCTAAAAACATCAATAGAAAATTATCGGCCAACACAAGGTTGAGCATGGCGAAGATGAACAGGTTCAGGTAGGCAAAAAATCGCCAGAAGCCTTTGTCGCCGTGCATGTAGCCGATCGAATAGAGATGGATGAGGCTGCCGACGCCTGTGACCACGAGCGTCATGAGAATAGAAAGTTGGTCGACCTGATAGGCCACGGGGATCGAGAGCGATCCTGCGGCGATCCACTGGAACATGGTGACAACGTGCTTCCGGTCTTCAGCCGGGACCCCGAGCATCTCGATGAAGATCGAGCACGCGATCAGAAACGGTATCGCAACCGAGGCCGTGCCGATGATGCCCGAGACTTTTTCAGATTTGATGCGCGAGCCGAAGAGACCGTTGATCAAAAAGCCGAGGAAAGGGAATACAATGATGAGGCTGACGTAAGTATACATGGCGATTTTCAATTACTCTCGGATACGGCTGTGTGCCGGCGTGAACTTACCATTTTAACAGATTGATTTCATCGATATTGATGGTCTGCTTGTTGCGGAACAGGGCGATGATGATCGTCAATCCGACCGCCGCTTCGGCGGCCGCAACAACCATCACGAAGAACACGAGTATCTGTCCGGTCGGATCGCCGATGAACGACGAGAGTGCCACCAGCGTGAGGTTGACGGAATTCAGCATCAGTTCGATACACATGAAGACGATGATCGCATTCCGGCGCACGGCGACACCCAGCACACCGACGCAAAACATGAACGCGGAGAGAAGCAAATAATAATTCAGCGGTGCCATTGAATTCGATTATTGTTGTAATTTTTTCTTGGCTAGGACCACGGCGCCAACGATCGCCGCAAGAAGCAAGAATGAAGTCATTTCAAAGGGAAATAAAAATTTTGTGTAGAGGACCTGTCCCAGAAATTCCACGGTCCCCATCTGGCCGGCATTGGGCGCCAGTGCGACCACGCTGTCGGCGCGGCTCTTTGAAAAGATGAACACCAACTCGCCCAGCAGCGCGACGACAAGGCCGATGGCGATGTACGCCTTAGGGCCGAGGTGCTCACGCAAGCGCTTGTCGTCGCCCAGGTTCAGGAGCATGATAACGAACAGGAACAGCACCATGATGGCGCCCGCATACACGAGCACCTGAACGATCGCGATGAACTGAGCCTTCAGTGTAAGATAGAGGGCCGCAAGCGAGAAAAAATTGAGGATCAAATACAGCGCACTGTTCACCGGGTTGCGCTGCACTATCATCAGCACAGCCGACACGACAGAGATCGCAGCAAGAACGCAAAAGACCGCCAGAGCAAATGTCATTGGTATGTATCCGCGAGATGGACAAAATTGGTAAACAGTATGAATATACAAAGAGGCGGGTAGAGAAGCAAAATAAATCGGTAGTGCGGCACGGCTTCACGGCATCATGCCGCCGCACGGGTGCGGCGGCATGGTGTCTGCCTTTGTGCAATGCTTAGCTGTTCATCGACTTGAGGAATTCCTTGTTCGATTTCGTTCCGCGCAGCTTGTCCAGCAGGAATTCCATCGCTTCGACCGGCGTAAATTCCGCCAGGAACTTCCGCAGCACCCATACGCGGTTGAGATCGTCCGGTTCGAAGAGCAGTTCTTCCTTTCGTGTGCCTGAACGGTTCACATCGACGGCTGGGAACACGCGCCGGTCGCTCAATTTGCGGTCGAGCACGATTTCCATGTTGCCCGTGCCCTTGAACTCTTCGAAGATCACCTCGTCCATGCGGCTGCCCGTTTCCACAAGCGCCGTGGCGATGATCGTGAGGCTTCCACCCTCTTCGATGTTTCGGGCTGCGCCGAAGAATCGTTTCGGACGGTGCAGGGCGTTGGCGTCGACGCCGCCGGAGAGGATTTTCCCTGAATGCGGCACCACGGTGTTGTGCGCGCGCGCCAAACGCGTGATCGAATCGAGCAGGATCACGACATCGTGTTTCGCCTCAACAAGGCGCTTCGCTTTTTCCAGCACCATGTCTGAGACCTGCACATGGCGTTCGGGCGGTTCGTCGAATGTGGATGCCACGACTTCGGCGCTCACCGAGCGTTCCATGTCCGTCACTTCTTCGGGGCGCTCATCGATCAACAGCATGAGCAGTTTCACCTCGGGATGGTTGCGGGCGATCGAATTGGCGATCTTCTGCAGCATGATCGTCTTGCCCGCTTTCGGCGGCGACACGATCATGCCGCGCTGTCCTTTGCCGATCGGCGAAAGCATGTCGAGGATGCGCATGGCATATTCGCCCGGCGCGGTTTCAAGCTTCAGGCGCTTATTGGCATAGAGCGGCGTCAGGTTGTCGAACAGCACACGGTCGCGGATCGTATCCGGATTGCTGTCGTTGACAGACTCCACGCGCAGCAGCGCAAAAAAACGTTCGCCTTCTTTGGGGGGCCGGACCTGTCCGTTGACGGTGTCGCCGGTGCGCAGACTGAATTTCTTGATCTGCGAAGGCGACACATAAATATCATCGGGCGACGGGAGGTAATTATAGTCCACTGACCGAAGGAATCCATAACCGTCGGGCAATACTTCGAGCACGCCTTTGCTGAATGTCATTCCGTCTTTTTGCGTCTGTGCTTCAAGGATCTGAAAAATAAGATCCTGTTTGCGCAGATCGCTGAATCCGGCGATCTTCAGGTCGCGGGCAATGATATTCAGCTCGGCGATTTTTTTGGACTTCAATTCCGATATATCCATCGGCATAATAGGAGGTATCCTTCCTCAGACGTGAACGAAATACAGTAATTATAAAAACCGCATCACATAGAAAAAATCAATGGGAATTTTTTAAGGGTGGTAACAGGCTGTTAAGATCTATGAGTGGTCGCAGCGTGCAACAATACGTAGTTGGTCGACATAACTGAACAAAATATAGAGCATATGGATTATATTGTCAAGTTTTATTTTTTTCGGCCGGTGCGCCTCTTGATCACGCGAAGCGCGTCGCCCACAATGTAATGCGATCCGGTCACGAGGATCAGATCGTCGGTTGATGCGGCGCGGCGCGCAGCCCGAACGGCCGAGGCGATTGCGGCATAGGCCCTGACCGATCCGCCCTCCTCCCGTATCGCGGCGGCGGCCTCATGCGCCGTCAGCGTGCGTTCGATCGAGGCCTGCACGGCATAAAATTTCGGACGGAGTAGTACCAGCCGCCGTATCATGACACGATAGTCTTTATCCTTCATCACTCCAAAAATGATATGCAGAGACGCATGG
The DNA here is from genome assembly GCA_903884005.1 of uncultured Ignavibacteriota bacterium. GTDB lineage: Bacteria > Bacteroidota > Ignavibacteria > UBA10030 > UBA8401 > CAISDA01. Next base: position 289,195 of record CAISDA010000006.1, read on the forward strand.
GGAATCGCCGCCACTGCTTCGGCCAGCACGTTGATGGCATCCGGATTATGGGCTACGTCACAGATCATCAGCGGGCGCGCGCCCACACGCTGCAGCCGGGCTTCTATTCCCGACAATTGCTGCACACGGTGAAGTCCGTCACGAATGGCCGATTCGGAAACCGGGAAACCGCGCTCCTGGATGAGGTCAACAGCCGCAAGGGCAGCCGCCGCATTGCTGCGCTGAAACGCCCCCTTCAGCGACAGGTCGATCGATGTGTGCCGGCCGGCGGTAGTCTGGAACGAGAGCGATCCGTCGGCAGATTTATCAACCGTAATATCCTCAACAGCAATTACCCGTGAAGAGTTCATGACCGCACACCGCAGAATCACTTTTTGGGCCTGCGCCGGCATCACCCCCATCACGCAGGGAACGCCGCGTTTGATAATGCCGGCTTTTTCGCGGGCGACCCTCCCGATCGTGGTTCCGAGTATTGTCGTATGATCCAACCCTATCGTCGTGATGACGGACACAAGCGGCTTCAGCACATTCGTGGCATCGAGCCTGCCTCCGAGTCCGGTTTCGATGACGGCGATATCCACACGGCGGTCCGCAAAATACCGGAAGGCGATCGCCGTTGTGGCTTCAAAAAATGTGGCGCCGCGCTCATCGATCACGCTCTGCAGCCGGGCCGCGTACCGGATCAATGCAGTGTCCGAAATTTTTTTTCCGTTCACGCGGATGCGTTCGTTGAAATCGATGAGATGAGGAGACGTATACAACCCGACGGTATATCCTGCGGCGCGAAGCATCGAGGCGATCATGGAGGAGGTGGACCCTTTGCCGTTCGTGCCCGCAACGTGCACTGAAGGGAAGTCGCGTTCGGGATGGCCGAGCGTCTGCAGCAGCACTTCACTGTTGCGAAGACCGAGCTTGATGCCGAACTTCTGCAGTCCGTAGAGATAGGAAAGGACCGATGCTTTGGATTTCATCGTCATAACCAGCTGTCGATCACCGAACGATTTTTTTCCGCAATGAGCGCGCCCACGATCGCATCGACATCCGCAAATCCGTGACTCGCACAGTACGCGCGGATCCCCTCGGCGATCGTCACGCCGGTAGCGGGAGAAATAAAATTCGCGGTGCCCACCTGCACCGCCGACGCGCCGACAAGCAGAAACTCCACGGCGTCTTCCCACGTGGCAATACCGCCGATACCGATGACGGGAATTTTTACCGCTCGCGTCAACTCGTAGACCTTTGCAAGCGCGACCGGCTTGATGGCCGGCCCGGAGAGTCCGCCTGTGGTCGACGACAATTTCGGTTTCCGCGTATGGATATTCACCGCCATCCCGATCAGCGTATTCACGGCGGACACGGCATCCATCCCTTCGGCCTCACAGGCGCGAGCGAACTCGGAGATATGCGTCACGTTCGGCGTGAGCTTGACAATGAGGATTTTTTCCGTCCGCCGCCTGAGTTCCCGGGCAATGCGTGCGACCTGATTCGGATCGGTGCCGAAATTCAATCCCCCCTCCTTCACGTTAGGGCAGGACACGTTGATCTCATATCCCGCAATTTCCGCGAACGGTTCCAGCGCTTCGGCAACGGCGCAGTATTCGTCGATGCTGCTGGCGGCGATATTCGCAATGACCTTCGTCGAGAGCGAACGCAGCGTCGGGAGTTTTTCGTCGATGAAGTGCTGCACGCCGATATTGGCAAGCCCGATCGAATTGAGCATGCCGCTGGCGGTTTCGGCGATGCGCGGCGCGGGATTGCCGTCGCGGGGTTTCAGCGAAAGAGACTTCGTGATGATGCCGCCCAGTTTGTTCACATTCACGAGGCCCGTCGTCTCGTCGCCGTACCCGAATGTGCCGGATGCCGTGAACACCCTGTTCTGGAATGTAACGCCGCGAAGCGTAAAGGATTCGTTCATACCTACATTTTCACCGTTCGTGTGTCAAAAATTGTACCGTCCGTGCAGACCAGAAAATATTTTTTGCCGCCGCCGTTCGACTCCACGGCGCAGCCCTGGCATAACCCGATGCCGCATGCCATCTCGCATTCGATCGATGCATATGCCGGAATGTTCCGCTCGAGCGCGTACTCGGCCACTGCCCGCATCATCCTCGACGGACCGCACAGGAACAGCCTCGCAGCGCCGGCATCGTGCGTGTGCAGATGCTCCTTCAACAACTCGAGGACTGTGCCGTGATACCCCATGCTTCCATCATCGGTGGCAATATGGATATTCTTCATTCCCCCCTCGACCACAAAATCTTTTCCGCGCGCCCCGATGAATGTTTCGATCCGCCGTGCCGCGTCCATCCGCTTTGTCAGGAAGGGGAACGGAGCGACGCCGATGCCGCCCGCGACCAATATGGAAGTGTCATAGTCGCCGTCGGTGAACGGCAGGAAGCTGTTGCCGCAGGGTCCGATGATGTCCAGCGTGTCGCCCGGCTCCTTCCGCGCAAGCACCGTTGTGCCGCGTCCGATCACGTTGAACATGATGGAAACCTCTTCGCCGTCGACGTCGAAGATCGAGAACGGACGCCGGAGCAGAGGGAAATTGGCGTCGACTCTGATATTGAGGAATTGTCCAGGCTGCGCATCGCGGCAAATGGACGGCGCATGCAGCGTCAACCGCTTGATTTCAGGAGTGAGATTCGTGAGCGATCGTATGACCGCATGTTCTTGGTGCATGAGTATGGTATCTTCTATTCGAGCGGGTGGATTTGACTTTTTTGGGCGGAGTCTGCCGGCATCACAGGTTGCTTCGATGTCGAATCAACCCCGGAATTCACCGGAGGGCTGAGATGCATCGTTCGCACACCCGCCGAGTCGGGCAACGCCGGAGGGCTGACATGCATCGGCTGTACACCGGCCGAGTCGGGCAACGCCGGAGGGCTCACATGCATCGATCGCACACCCGCCGAGTCGGGCAACGCCGGAGGGCTCACATGCATCGATCGCACACCCGCCGAATCGGACGACAACGGTACTCCGGCAGAGTCGCGCCCCGCAGGTGCAGCGGTCTTCCCTGGTTGAAGAGCCTTCAGTTTGTCTGCATCGGCCTTTGCTTTAGACGCTTTCTCTGCTTTCGCTCTCGCCTTCTCGGCGTCAATCTTATCCGCAGCGTCTTTTTCCGCCTTGGCTTTCTGTTCCGCTTCAAGCCGCGCAGCGGTGATCTCGGCAAGCTTTGGCTTCACGGTGCCGGCATAGGTCGACCCTGGAAATTTATCCACCAATTCTTTATACGCGATCTCGGCGCTGTCGTTGACGATCAGCGTATTTTCATACAGCCATCCAACCGTGTACAGCGCTTTGGGAGAATACGGCGATTTCGGATAGGCAACGGCCAGCGTTCGCAGCTGCCGTATCGCCTCCTTCGGCTTCCCTCCATCGATCAGCCCTTCGGCGGACCAATAGAGCGTTTCCGCCGAATCCTTTTCCTCCCGCAGCAGCGGAAGGCCCAGGGTCTTTCGTGCTTCCTGAGCGTACGATGACTGCGGGGCGATATCAATGATCTTTCTATATATCGAGTCGGTCGCCGGTTTGGAGAGAGAATCCCGAGACGTGAGGATCTCGGCCATGGTAAAATACGACCGTGCGGCGAGACTGCTGTCGTTCGTGAGGCTGCACACATCGCTGTAATAGACGAGCGCGGAATCGGATCGGGCCATTTCAAGGTACAACAATCCCGCCAGTTCGAATTTCGTGCGCGCCACGAGATGCGCAAGCGAATCGATGCGCTGGCGCTTCGCTGATGCCGCACCAAGGCTGTCTGCTCGCGCGAGACTGTCCTTGCGCGCTGTCGTGAAGCCAACGGCGGACGCGGTCGGACGTGATGAATCCGCCTGCAGTGCCTTCGGCGCGCGTCCGGCATCGGCACGCACCGCTGATGTATCGGCATGCACACCGGTTGTGTCGCGGCGAACGTTGAATGCACGGTCCGCGCGAAGCGGATTTTTTGCAGCAGCGAGCGAGTCGCTACGGTGTACCGAGTCCCGTCGCGCAACGCTCGCCGAGTCTTCTTTTTTCGGCCGGGGATGTATCGTTTCCATGATCAGCGTGTCATAATTGGCCAGATCACGCTTGAGTATAAAAAATTTGGCGAAGATCTCCGACTTCATGGCGGCGTCGGGCGTGATGTCGGACGATGACATTTCCGTCTTCGCCTTGTCATAATATGTGCGGGCCGAATCGAATTTCAGAAGTACATGTTCGTACAGCGAGGCAAGCGCGAACATCGAGCGCGCGGCGTCGTCTGTGCGTGAAAAGGCCGTATCGACATACCGGTATTGCGCCACCGCTTCCTCGATGTTGCCCTGGGCGGCATACGTGTTGCCCACTTCGCGGTGTGCGGTGCCGAAGTACTCGAGGTATTTTGAGTCGTCTATCTTCGCAAAGAGAATGGCTAGCGCAGGATCGAATTTCTTCTGCTGGGTCATCATCCTGCTCTCGTAAACGGCGGCCTGAAACGTGGTATTATAATCGGGGCTGAATTTTTTCACGTCGTGAAACGCTTCTTCGGCCTCTGCCGGCTTGCCCAGTTTGTTGTAACAGATGCCTAGCTGAAATTGCGTGCGTGCATTTTCTTCGTCGTCGCTCAATACATCCACCGATTGGGTGAAATATTGCAGCGCATCGTCAAAATCGTTCTCCGCGAAATAATGGTCGCCGATGATCAGCGCTGCGCGGCCTGCGACTTCGTGTTCCTTGTTTTTTATCGCGTCGATATACAATGCGCCGAGCAGCTGCAGCCCTTCGGCATTTCGCTTCTGCCTCAACAGAGACCTCCCGTACCACAGTTTCGTCTCGGGAATGAGGCTGCTTTGGGGGTATTGGGCTATAAGTTCCAAAAATTTCCGTTCTGCTTTGACGTCCTCTTCAAGATAGAAATACGATTTTCCGATCATCAGCAGCGCATCGTCCACGAATTTGGATGTGGGATAATACGACAGCAGCTTGCTGTTCTTCTCAATGGAATTCGTGAATTTCTGGCGAGCGGTTGTCGAAAGGATGTAGACGGCGCTTTGCCCCCTCGCGTTCTTCTCCCGCACCGCCTGTAAACCGGCGAGCACTTCCGTTTCCGCCTCGTTGTACATTTTTTGAGCGTTGTAATAGGTGTTGAAATACGAAGAGACGTTCGTCTGCCGCTGCGCGATAAAATCGCCCACGGGGGAAACGACCTGACAGCCGGTTAGGATAACGACGATTGTGCTAAGGAGCAGTACTCGAGCGATGTGTTGGGTTCTCACGCGTTCACCGTTGGATGCTGTGATGTCAATACTCTCTGAGACTCGTCCGGGCCGAAGCCGGGCAGGCGGAGTGTTGATCGTTAATATATTGGCATCGTAGCAAGGATCATTGTGAAAAATAGGGAAAACAAGCATGAGACGCAACTGGGTATCGATTAAACTTATTTATTTCTTTGGTGTCTATATAGATGAATAGGTAACAGTATCACGAACACGTACAACGAATTACTCACTTACCAATCAGGAGCAACGCCATGAAAAAAATCCTTGTCATCATCATTCTTGTACTGTGCGGCCTGAGCACTGCCGCGTGGGCAGCCGAGAAGAACATGAAACACATGCCGGAGGGAATGCGCGCAAAAAAAGAATTCCTCGCATCCCTGAATCTGACCGATGCTCAGAAAAAAGACCTGGCTGCGCTCAAATTGGAAAATGAAAAACGCGGCATCGCGCTGCGCGCCAAAGCCGAAACCGCGAAGCTTGAATTGCACGAGCTACTCATGGCCGACGCGCCTGACCACACAGCCATCGAAAAAATGATGGCCGAGCTCATCAAAACAGAAACCGACATCCGGATGAATAAGATCGACGGGTGGTTCGCCGCCAATAAAATGCTCACCGCCGACCAGCAAAAAATTTGGATCAAGGCATTGCGCGTCGGGACCATGCAGGCCATGGGCGGCAAGAACAAAGGCATGTATCGCCCCATGGGTGAGCGTGAACCGTCGCGCCCGGATATGAAGTAACAGAAGCGTTGCCCTGTCCGCACTGCGCGTGGGTGCGGACAGTGCCGTGACCCTGCCCCGATCGGCGTGTTCACGGCGGCAGAGGGTTATTTCAGAATTCTCGCCGGACGGACGTCGATCTCGCTTACATTCGTCCGCGCCGGCATCGTCAGCGCAAACAGTGTTGTCTCCGCAATATCCTCCGGCTGTATAATCGTGTGCGCATCCTTCGCGTGATCCGAGAATTCCGTATTCACCGCTCCCGGACAGATGGTGACCACACGGATATTGTAGTCCCTCACCTCCAGCATGAGCGAACGCGCAAATCCCAGCAGAGCAAATTTGGTGGCTGAATACGCGGCACCGCCGACGAACGAGTTCTTCGATGCCAGCGACGCGATATTCACTATTTGCCCGCCGTGCCGCTTGATCATTCCCGGCAGGAACGCCTTCGTGCAGAGAAAGACGCCGCGCACATTGACATCGAACATGCCGTCGAAATCTTCGAGCTTCATGTCCAGAACTTTTGCAAAGACACCATACCCGGCATTGTTGATGAGGATGTCGGCGCCTCCGAACTGCTGCTCGACCTGAACGGCAAGCTCTGCCACGGAATCCGCCGATCGCACATCGGTGAGGATTGCGACGGCCTGGCCTCCCCTGGTCTTGATCGACTCGCGAACCGTTTCCAATCGATTTGCATCCCGCGCCGCAAGCACGACAGTCGCGCCGGCGTCGGCAAGGGAATTCGCAATGGATTCTCCGATCCCTCTGCTAGCTCCTGTGACAACGGCAATTTTTCCCTTAAGCGATTCCATTGGTATCAGTGTAAAGTGAGTGAATGTCCGCACCGCGTGCGCGGTGCAAGTTTTTGTTTGTTACGTACGAGAGATCGCCGTCGCATCGGTGCGCATGTAGGGCGAGATGTTATCTCGCCCGCACCGCGTGCGCGGTGCAAGTGTTTATTTGTTGCTTACGAGAGATCTCCCTCGACCGGCCGTATGATGATCTCATCGGTCGTCATGCGCTCGGGCTGGCAATACAGCGACACGACAACATCGGCCACATCGTCCGGTTGCATCATTTTCGCGCCGAACGTGTCGCGATTTTTCCGGTTCCACATGTCCGTTTCGACTGCGCCCGGCAGAACATCGATCACACGCACTCCCCGTGTCCGTACTTCCGCGCGCACTCCGCGCATCATCGCCAGCGACGCTGCCTTCGACGCGGCATAGACCGATGAATTCTGGAACGTCGTCACAGCAGCCACCGAATGGATCGTGATGATGTGCCCCTTTTTCGCCGCAAGCATAGACGGGAGCACCGCCTGCGTGCAGAGAAAGACTCCACGGAGGTTCGTTTCGAGAATCGAATCAAATTCGGCCGGCGTCGTGTGCTCGAATTTTTTGAACCGCGTCACCCCCGCATTGTTGACGAGCACATGCACGCGTCCGTATGTTGTCTGTATTTTTTTCATTGCCGCCTGCACACTCTTTGCCGATACAACATCCACCACAACGGCCGTTGCCGATCCCCCCTCGCTTCGGATGCGCGCTGCCGTTGCCGCAAGCGCTTCCCTGCTTCTTCCGCTGACGATCACATGCGCGCCGATGGCTGCGAATGCATGAGCGATCGCGGCGCCGATGCCCCGGCCGGCGCCTGTGACCCATACGATCTGTTTCGCATCCATGGTCATCCCAGTTTGTTCGATATGAGCGTTAAAAATTCGGTGCGCGTCTTGATGTTGTCCTGAAAAACACCGAGCATTGTGCTTGTGGTGGCGCTCGAATGCTGCTTCTCGACGCCCCTGATCATCATGCACATGTGGCGGCCTTCAACAACCACCGCGACGCCGTCCGGCTTCAGGATGTCCATGAGCGTATCGGCGATCTGGCGCGTCATGCGCTCCTGCACCTGCAACCGCCGCGCGAACATGTCCACGATGCGAGGGATCTTGCTCAGGCCGATGATCTTCCCGTTCGGGATGTACGCGACATGCGCTTTCCCGTAGAACGGCAGCAGATGATGCTCGCATGTGCTCACAAAGTCGATGTCCTTCACGATCACCATTTCTTTGTACTCTTCCGTGAAGAGCGCTCCGTTGACGATCGTCTTGATGCTCTCGGAGTATCCTTTGGTGAGATAGTGAAGCGATTTTGCGACGCGCGAGGGTGTCTTGAGCAGCCCTTCCCGTTCGGGATCCTCCTTCAAATGTATCAGCAGATCGTGCACGAGGTCTTCCAGGCTCAGTCCCGTTGTTAATTTTTTTGGCTTCAACTGTGTTCTCCCTTGTATTCCGCAAAATTCTGTTCCGTTTCGTACAGCCGTACAGCGTACAGATGTCCGTTGAGGATGTGCGGTTCGAGCTGGTTCCAGCATGCCACCGCGATGTTCTCGGCGGTGGGTATGATGCCGCGTAAAAATTCGACATCCATATTCAAATGTTTATGATCGACATGCGCGATAACATGCTCGTCGATGATCGCTTTCAGCTTTTTAAGGTCCATCACGTATCCCGTCCGGGGATCCGGCTCGCCGGCGACGGTGACTTCGATATAATAGTTGTGCCCGTGGCCGTTCACGCTGGCGCATTTATCGAACACTGCTTCGTTCTCGCGATCGCTGAATGAAGGATTGAACAGCCTGTGTGCGGCGCTGAAGTGGGCACGGCGCGTGACGTACAGAAGAGAAGGCATCGTTTGTCTAATGTTAGTAAAGTGCGGCATTGCGCACCATGACCGGCGCATTCACGCGGCAGGCATCGACGCGCCGCTGTCTCACAACGGCGAACAGGCTATCGTGAGAGGCTTCGATAATATGAGGTTGGCACACAGCGGGAGATGCAGCGAGGAACTGCACCGAATGCGCATCCCCGCCATGGAATACTCCGGCCCCGCCCGCGTTCCCGGCGGGCGCCGGCATTCCATGTGTTCACTTACAATGTCGCTTCGCCCTTGTGCCAGTTGCACGGGGTCAGTTCGCCCGTCTGCAGCGCGTCGAGCACGCGGATTGTTTCATCGATATTCCGGCCCACGCTCAGGTCGTTCACGCTCACCCAGCGTATCGTATTTTCTGGGTCCACGATGAACGTGGCGCGCAGCGCAACCTGATCGGCTCCCGTTAAGATACCGAGTTTCGTCGTCAACGTCTTTGCATGATCGGACACCATGGGGAATTTCAATTCCTTCAGATCCGGATGATTGTCGCGCCATGCAAGGTGCACATACGCCGTGTCCGTGCTGCCGCCGAGCAGCACCGTGCCGCGGGCGCTGAACTCGGAGAGCTTGTCGCTGAACCCTTTGATCTCCGTCGGACACACAAACGTAAAATCCTTGGGCCAGAAAAAGAACACAAGCCATTTTTTATTCTTAAGGATATCCGCAGATTTGATGATCTTGAATTCCTTGCCTGCGGCACGCGAAACGCACGCCTCTAACGCAAATTCGGGAAATTTATCGCCTATTGTTAACATGATGCATCTCTCTTTCTTGTGTGGGGTTGATGGCTACTCCAATGCATTGAGTACTTCTTCGGTATGTCCGTCGATCTTGACCTTCGGAAAAATATGCGTGATATACCCTGTCTCATCGATGATCACTGTCGTCCGTTCGACTCCCATGTATTTCCTGCCGTAGAGGCTCTTCTCTCTCCAAATGCCGTACGGCTCGAGGATTGTTTTGTCTTCATCGCTCAGGAGGAGAAAATTCAGTCCCTGTTTTTCAATGAATTTTTTGTGCGATGGGATACTGTCCGGACTGACGCCGATGACGACCGCGCCTTTGTCGGTGATCGCGGTGATATTGTCGCGGAACGAGCACGCTTCCTTGATGCAGCCCGAGGTGTTGTCCTTCGGATAGAAATAGAGCACGACTTTTTTTCCGAGGAACTCTTTGAGCGAGTGTTTTTTTCCGTCGCTTCCTTGAAGCGTGAAGGCCGATGCTTTTTTACCGACGCGTAGTTCTGCCATGATATGCTTTCATTCGTGCGTTGAACATGATGCTCTTCGATCGGACAGGTGAATGCGGCATGCGCTGCGCTCACCCGCCGTGCGGAGAGTGGAAACAACAATTAATATTTTTCAAGCGACTCGTCGATTGCAGAACACGCGTCGATGCCTCCCTCGAGGTTGAATACCTCTTGCCATCCCTTGTCCTGAAGGAACATGCACGCCTGCTGACTGCGCACTCCCGTATGACAATACACGATGATGGTTTTGTCTGCGGGCACTTCCTTCAACCGGAAAGGGATCGAACTCAACGGTATGAGCGTCGCGCCGGGAAGATGGACGATGTCAAACTCCCATTGTTCCCGCACATCGAGCAGCACGGTATCACCGACCGCGCGCAGCGCCTCTTCGGCTGTCACGTTCCGTATCATCAGGCAACGGCTTTCTGTACTTCGTCGTATGGAGGTTCCACACCGGGATTCTCCGAAACCCATGCGTAAGTCACAATGCCTGCCCCGTCCACGACATAGACGGAACGCTTTGCCGCTTCATACCCCGGGATGCCCGCAAAATTTTCATGCACTCCGCCGTATGCTTTCGATGCTTCCCGATTGACATCCGAGAGGATCGGGAACGTCACCTGGTTCTTATCGGCAAACGCCTTGTTGGCAAACGGACTGTCAACGCTCACACCCACCACCTGGGCGTCCACCGTATTGAACTGTGCGAGCGAGTCGCGGAATGCGCATAGCTCTTTTTCACAAACCCCTGTGAATGCTCCCGGAAAAAATACCAACACGACTTTTTTTCCTGAAAATTCGCCGAGCGATCGGGGTGCGCGTGCTGTATCGACAAGTGTAAACTGGGGAGCTGTGGATCCGACTGATAGGGCCATGAACGTTCTCCTGTGATTGAGTGTAAGTAGGTTGTAGTGCAGATTCAAGACTTATAACACTCTCCGTATCCGAATTGTTCCCTGTAAGAACAAGTTTAGTGAAAATATCGGATAATTTTCTGACGAATACAACTCTGCCGGAACCGTGCATGGAACAATCGTGCATGGAATCTCGTGCGGAAAAGGCAACAGCCCGATCTCGACATGAGTATCGGGCTGTTTCCCTCTAGGCGAGTGTGTCACCGGCGGCGCTGTTACACGCCGTACCGTTTTTTCAGGAACCCGTCTGCAGCCTGTTTGAATAACAGATGCAGAAGCAGATCCTTATGCGATTTCACGAACGCCAGCGATGAAAAGTCGTCTTCCATCACCGGTTTCAGGTATGATGCCGCGCGATATTTCAGTACCTGATCTTTGCCCAGCGCACGCGCGGTGATCTCGGGATTGGTCGGCGCCGGAGTGCGTCCGAATTTTCCCTGGAGGATCATCTTGAATTCGTTGGAAACTGTCTTGTAGCGCTCTCCTACCATCACGTTGAACGCTGCCTGTGATCCGACGATCTGGCTGGTCGGCGTGACCAGCGGAACGTATCCCGCGTCCTTGCGGACCGCCGGAATTTCCGCCAGTATCGCGTCCATCTGGTCCAGTTTGTTGATCGCCTTGAGTTGGCTCCACAAATTGGACAGCATGCCGCCCGGCACCTGTGCCTCGAAGATCTTATCGTCGAAGGCGGGATACCCGAGCTCCAGCTCAAGCTCGCGCATAAGCGGGATCGCCTCTTCAATGCTGGCTTTGTCTTCCTTCTTCACGAGCGCAATGATCGCGTCGACCTTCTTCACATCTACGTCTGCGAACTTCACCGGTTTGTGGTTCTTGCTGTTGTCCGGTATGAACTGCGTGAGTTCCTTCTGAATGATGAAGAGTTCGGCCTGTATCTTCTGGATCAATTTTTTGTCGAGTCCGTGTTCGATGCCCATGCGTTCTGCGAACACGGCAAGGATCTCGATTGGGGGATGCGATGTGCCGCCGGCAAACGGTGTGATGGCGGTATCGATCCAGTCGAGCCCCTCGTTCATCGCGATCACGGCGTTCAACGTTCCGACACCGGTCGTGGTATGGCTGTGAAGCGAGATGGGAAGGTCGGTGATGGCGCGCAGTTTCTGAAACAGCTCAAGCGCGTCGGTCGGGTACAATAATCCGGCCATGTCCTTAATGGCGAGTTCGTCGACGCCCATGTCGATGAGCTTCTTGGCATACTCGATAAAATAATCCGTCGTATGCACGGGGCTCGTCGTATACGAGATCGCGCCCTCTGCAACGCCGCCGTATGCCTTGGTCGCCAGGATCGAAGTGATGAGATTCCGCTCATCGTTGAGCGCGTCGAAGATGCGCATCACGCCGACGCCCGAGTGGACCGCCTGCTTCACGAATGCGATCACGAGATCGTCGGAACTCGGCTCGTATCCGAACAGATTCTGTCCGCGAAGCAGCGCGCGGATTTTCTGTCCCCCGCCCAGCACTTCTTTGAATTTTTCGAGCCGTTCCCACGGATCTTCATTGAGAAAACGGATGCAGCTGTCGAGCACAGCCCCGCCCCAGAGTTCGAGGCGCTGGTAGCCTGCGTCGTTCGTCATTTTCAAGACGCGCAGGATCTGCTCTGTGGACATCCTCGTTGCGGCCAGGCTCTGATGCCCGTCGCGCAGCGTGACGTCTATGAACTTTGTTGTATGAGACATATCAATTCATCCTTGGATTCAATAGAGGGTTATGCAAAAATAAGGAGTTCCTGTCCGGACTCCACTGTATCGCCCGCGCTTGCTTTTATTTCTTTGATCGTGCCGTCGCGGGGTGCGGCAATATTGGTCTTCATTTTCATTGCTTCGAGCACGAAGAGCGTATCGCCTTCGCTCACCGTCTGGCCGGCGGTGACGGGCACTTCAATGAGCACGCCGTTGATGGGCGAGGTGAGCACGCTGCTGTTGGTGCCGGCAGCAGGCGCAGCGGCGGCTTTGGGCCGCGCCGCGGGGGCCGCAGGTGAATATGTTTCGGTCGCGCGCGGCGCCGGAGCGCGGTATGCTGTCGTGTACGATTTATCGGTGTCTTCGAGAATTTCCACTTCCACTTCGTATTTCTTTCCGCCGACTGTCACTATAAGCTTTTTCATAATGTTTGATTCCTTCTGGAGATTGTGTGAGATGTCATAATGGTAAATCGCCCGGAGGTCAGCCATGCGACCCCGGCATTCCTCTCGAAGAGTTTCACGCTTTTCAGCGACACCGGTTCCTTGAACATCGTGACGACAGCCGCGGTGATCACCGCGATGATCTCGTCGTTCAGTTCCTCAGTTTCTTGATTCATTCCTATCCTCATCAAAAATGTGTGTGAAATGCACTTCACGCATGCGTGCTTACATCGGAATAAGACCGTGCTTCTTCTGCGGACGCAGTTCGCGCTTTGTCTGCAGCGCCTCGAGCGCGATGCCGATGTATGCGCGCGTGTCTTTCGGCTCGATCACGGAATCGACCATGCCGCGCGCGGCCGCAAGATACGGCGTTGAAAATTCCGCTTCATAGCCGGCCACAAATTCTTTCCGTTTCGCCTTCGGGTCGTCGGCGGCCTTGATGTCGTTGCGGTAGAGCACGCTTACGGCGCCTTCGGCGCCCATGACCGCGATCTCTGCCGTGGGCCACGCGGCCACGCGGTCGGCGCCGAGCGCCTTCGCGCACATCGCCAGATATGCTCCGCCGTAGGCCTTACGCAGCACAACGGTGATCTTGGGCACCGTCGCAGCCGAATACGAGAAGAGCATCTTCGCTCCGTGACGGATGATGCCGCCGAATTCCTGTTCAACCCCCGGCATGAATCCCGGCACGTCCACCAGCGTCACCAGCGGCACATTGAAGGCGTTGCAGAACCGGATGAACATCGACGATTTGTCCGAGGCGTCGATATCGAGACAGCCCGCCTTCACCATCGGCTGATTGGCGACGACGCCGACCACGTGGCCGTTGACGCGCGCGAAACCGATGATGATGTTCCGCGCAAAGTGCGCGTGCACTTCAAAGAACGATTCGGGATCTGCGATGCGCTCGATCACCTGATACATGTCGTACGATTCGCGCGAGTCGTCCGGGATGATCATATTGAGATCGTCCACAGGCTCGAGGTCGAGTCCTTCGGTCGGATAGTACGGGGGATCTTCCATGTTGTTCGACGGCAGATACGAGAGCAGGGTCTGCGTGATCTCGATCGCATGCGAATCGTCCCGCGCAATGAAATGCACATTGCCGCTCCTGGCTGACTGTGCGACGGCGCCGCCCAGCTCTTCGGCGGAGATATCTTCGCCGGTGGCTTTCTTGATGACCTCGGGGCCGGCGATGAACAAATGTCCAGTGCCGTGCACCTGAATGATGAAGTCCATCAACGCCGGCGAATATGCCGCGCCGCCCGCACACGGGCCCGCAACGATCGCGATCTGGGGCACGACGCCCGAGAGCAGCGTATTGTAATAAAAGATCTTGCCGTATCCCTGCAGCGAATCGACGGCTTCCTGAATGCGCGCTCCGCCCGAATCGTTGATCGAGACGTACGGCGCGCCCTGCTTCATCGCCATGTCCATCACTTCACAGATCTTCCACGCGTGCATGTGGCCCACCGAGCCGCCCATGACGGTGAAATCCTGCGCCGATGCGTACAGCAGGCGTTTGCCGACCGCGCCCATGCACGTGACAACGCCGTCCGCCGGCAGTTGCTTGTCGGTCATGCCGAGCGTCGTCGAGTGATGCTCGGCAAACCGGTAGAGCTCATCGTAAAATCCTGTATCATACAGCAAATGCAGCCGTTCGTGCGCTGTCATCTTGCCCAGCGCATGCTGTTTCTCTATTGCCTTTAGCCCGCCTCCCAACTTGATCTTGTCGGTCCGCTTCCGCAACTGTTCTATTTTTTCATGAGTCGTAGACATATGGTCGTTTTATGTGTGATAGTGGAAAAATGAATGTGTCCGTTTACGGTTTTTCGCACAATTCGGTGAGCACGCCGAACGTCGATTTCGGATGAAGGAATGCGATATTCAATCCCTCGGCACCTTTGCGCGGGGTTTTGTCTATAAGCACGACGCCGTTGGCGGCGGTTTCTTCCAGCGCCCCGGCGAGTCCGTTCACCGCAAAAGCGAGGTGATGGATCCCCTCGCCCTTCTTCTCGATGAATTTTCCGATCGGACCTTCGGGGTCGGTGGATTCCAGCAGTTCGATCTTCGTCTGTCCCACCATGAAGAATGCGGTCTTCACTTTTTGCTCCGGCACTTCTTCGGTCGCATAACATTCCAAACCGTACACTGTTTGATATAACCTGATCGCATCGTCGAGATTCTTTACCGCGATGCCGATATGTTCGATATGAGTTGGCTTCATTGTTTTTCCTTGATGAATTACACGGTGACGTGTTCTTTGTATTCTCCGAAGACGCCGCGCATCGTGTTGCAGATCTCGCCGATGCTGGCATACGATTTCACCGCGTCAAGAATGAGCGGCATGAGGTTATCGCTGCCCTCGGCGGCGGTCTTCAAGACTGCGAGCGCGCGGTTCACGTCGTCGTTGTTGCGTTCGGCGCGGACCTTCTGCAGGAATTTAATCTGTTCTGTCTGCACGCGCTGGTCGATGCGCATCAGCCCCTCCGGATCCTTTTCCTTGATCTGGAACTTGTTCACGCCCACAATGATGCGCTTGTTGTGTTCCAGATCCTTGATGCTCTGGTACGACGCATTTTGGATCTCGGTCTGCGGATACCCTTTTTCGATCGCTTCGACCATGCCGCCCATCGCGTCGATGGTTGCAATATACTCGAGGGCTTCCTTTTCGATCTGGTCGGTCATCGTCTCCACATAGTGCGATCCGGCGAGCGGGTCGATCGTATCGGCCACGCCGCTTTCATACGCGACGATCTGCTGCGTGCGCAAGGCGATACGCACGGACGATTCCGTCGGCAGCGCGAGCGCTTCGTCACGCGAATTGGTATGGAGGCTCTGCGTGCCGCCCAGCACCGCGGCAAGCGTCTGTATCGTCACACGCACGATGTTGTTATCGACCTGCTGTGCGGTCAGCGTCGATCCGGCCGTCTGCGTATGGAACCGGAGCATCATCGATTTCGCCTTCTTCGCACCGAACCGTTCCTTCATGATGCGCGCCCACATGCGCCGTGCCGCACGGTATTTCGCGACTTCTTCCAGCATGTCGTTGTGCGCGTTGAAGAAGAAGGACAACTGTCCGGCAAATTCGTCGACATCGAGTCCCGTTTTGATCGCCGCCTCGACGTAGGCGATGCCGTCAGCCAGCGTAAAGCCGACTTCCTGCGCCGCGGTCGAACCAGCCTCGCGGATATGGTACCCGGAGATGGAGATCGTGTTCCACTTCGGCACTTCTTTTTTGCAGTATTCAAATATGTTCGTGATCAGGCGCATGGATTGTTTCGGCGGGTAAATGTACGTGCCGCGCGCCATGTACTCTTTCAATATGTCATTCTGTATCGTGCCCGAGATCTTGTCGGCGCTTGTCCCCTGCTTTTGCGCCACGGCGATATACATCGCCAATAGCACCGAGGCCGGCGCGTTGATCGTCATCGATGTGGACACCTTGTCCAGCGGTATTCCGCCGAAGAGCGTCTCCATATCGGCCAGCGTGTCTATCGCCACGCCGACTTTTCCGATCTCGCCGTCTGCGATCGGATCGTCCGAGTCGTACCCGATTTGTGTCGGAAGGTCAAGCGCAACAGAGAGGCCTGTCTGCCCGGCATCGAGCAGATAGCGGTAGCGTTCATTCGATTCCTTCGCCGTGCCGAATCCGGCATACTGACGCATCGTCCAGAACCGTCCCCTATACATCGTGGGCTGAATGCCGCGTGTAAAGGGGTACTGTCCGGGATAACCAATTTTTTCGTTGTAGTTGTCTGTGGTGTCGGTCGGTACGTAGAGGGGATCAATCGGAGAGTTGGAAACCGTCGTAAAGCGTGGAAGACGTTCCGGAAACTTTTCAAGGTTCTTTTTATATGTCTTTTCCTGCCATTCAGTATATGCTTTTTGTATCTCTTCTCGTGTGTGCATGATAACTCCGTGTATTTTGAAGTGTCAGTCGTGTTAGTGTAAAGCTGTATATAGTATACAAAATTTTGCTGAAAAATTCCTCACCTTTTTCCCGTTTATTTTTTGAAATATGCTTTAATAATGGACTTTTTACTCTTAATCAGGAATAACTGTTGAATTACGTTACAATGGCAGATAGTCTCGATTGAGGTCAACCCCGAGTGGCGTACGCAAAAAAACGTCAATTGCCGTGACCTGAGTGGCACGGCAATTGACGTTTTCTACACGCACACGCGGACTGCGCTAATTCGTTTTTTTATAGACGCGCACATAGTCCACTTCCATCCGCTGCGGGAAGGCCAGATCATCCACTCCCTTGGCGCCTCCCCAATCGCCGCCGATGGCGAGATTCAGTATCAGATGAAATCGCTTGTCGAACGGCCATGCCTCCCACCCGGTGCCGTCGTTGGGCGAGGTCAAATATTTTTTCCCGTCCACAAAAAAATCGATCCGGTCGGCGTACCATTCCGTTGTGTAGGTATGAAATTGCGTCACGTCCGGCAGCCTGATCGACGCTGTTTTTTGCGTATTGATCTTGAAATAATATTTCAATGAGTGCGTCGAGCCGTGTATCACGTTCGGGTCATACCCCACATGTTCCATGATGTCCACCTCTCCGCTGTTCGGCCACCCTCCATACGTCCAATCGGTGGAGAGCATCCAGATCGCAGGCCATGTTCCAACGCCGATCGGCAGTTTCGCCCTCACGTCCATGCGTCCGTAGAGCCAGTCGCCTTTGTTCGCCGTCACAAGACGTGCCGATGTGTACTTCATTCCGCTAAAATCCTCTTTGCGGGCTTCGATCACGAGCACACCGTTCTCGACGCGGGCATTTCCTTTCCGGTACTGCGTGTAGTATTCCAGCTCGTTGTTTCCCCATCCGCTCCCCCCGACATCATACGACCATTTGTCCGGCGAGGGAATGCTGCCGGCATCGAATTCATCGTTCCAGACCAGTGTCCATCCATCCAGCGCTGTCGGATCCGGCTGCACCGAGACGGAATCGCCTCCGTCCGACTGCTTACTGCACGCCGGGAGCGATGTGGTAAAAAAGAAACAAGCGCATAACACAATATATTTTTTCATGATCATGAGTTGTTGGTGTCGGTACAGCGAAAACTGGAGCAGCTCTGCCCATGCCGTAATCGCTTCACAGCGCATCACAGGCAGTTACGGGTTATGGACGTGCCGGGATCAATGCCTCGTCCACACCGAGCGCCCTGAGGTATCCCCTATTGATCGAGCAACGGTCGAACAGGCAATTATCCAGGTAGTCGGCGAGCGCTTTTTTGATCACCGTCGCGGAAGGGCGGTTCCTCATTTCCGCGAATGTCGAGCGCGAGGTGTCGGCATATGCAATAACGGAATCAAACAGCGCCGGCTTGGCAATGTTCACCATGTTGCTGTGCGAGTCCATTTTTTTATACGGCCAGAAGCACCACCCGATGTTGTTGCGCTCGCACATGCGCCGGAATCCGCTTATCCATTCGTTCGAGTTTTCCCCCGACTCTCCGAGCCAGATCGGCACCGCATACCTCGCGCGGTAGTCGATGTATTCTTTCGCCATGGCATCGGTCGTATCGCACCAGTACTTGTGCCAGGTGTACGCCAGTTTCGAATCGAACGGCGCGCCGAACACTGAAAAATTCGTATTCCATCTCGCTCCGCCCAGGAAACAGACATGATTCTTGTCCACTTCGCGGATCGCGGCAACGATCTTCTTATACACCGGCTCAAGACGCGGATAAAAATACGTCGAATCAAAAAAATGAGGGATGGGTTCATTTAAAAGGTCGTAGCCGATGACGATGGTTTCGTTCTTGTAGCGGCCCGCAATGAATTTCCAGAGCATCGCCGCCTGGCGCTGCGCGTGTTCGCTTTCGAACAGATACGGGTATCCGTAGCTGTCGTCAATATTGTCGCCCGTCTGGCCGCCCGGCGCACAATGCATGTCCAGGATCACAAAGATGCCTTCCGTCTTGCACCAGGCGATCACACTGTCCAGATATTTAAAATTTTCTGTCCGTATCCGATCCGGCTCGTCATCCGCAATGAACAGCCGGTAATTGAACGGCACGCGGATCGAATTGAGCCCGAGTGACTTGATGAAGTGAATATCCTTTGCCGTGATGTAGCGCTCGCGGAACTCCGTCCAGAATTTCTGCGCCTCCTCCGGGCCCAGCAGCTGTTCGAACGCCGTATAGATGAGGCGCGGCGATACGGCCTTCTTGAATTTGAACATGTAGCCTTCGGGCACGAGCCAATTTCCCAGGTTGATGCCGCGAAGGAGAAGCGGTGTCCCATCCGGCGCAATGATCTCGGCGCCTTTGACAGTGACAAACGGTGGTGTTCCGGCGATGGACAATGAACACACGAAAAGGAGCAGCACGGCAGTGAGTTTCATGGGAGCCTTACGATAAAGAGGTGGCGGTCGAACCCGCTGCTGCTGCGAAAGGATATTTCACCCTGCAGCAGCGGAGATGCCGTATGTGTCTTATTGGACGACTTCGAATGCAGCTTCCCTGCAGTCGACGGAATTGGTGCCGACGTACACCGTGAACGTGCCCGGTTCGATCACTTTTTTCATCGAGAGGTCGTACATGCTCATCATCTCGGGAGTGATCGTAAATTCAGCGGTCTTCTTTTCCTTCGGCATGAATTCGAGTTTCGCGAACGCCTTCAGTTCCTTCACCGGCCGTGTGACGGTGGCGAAATCGTCGCGCAGATACAACTGTACGACCTCCTCGCCCTTGCGCGTGCCGGTATTTTCCACGTCCACACTCACTACCACATTCTCGTTCGCTGTGATCTTCTGCACACTCAGCCGAGGCGTTCCATAGGAAAATGTCGTATAACTCAGTCCGAACCCGAACGGCAGCTGCGGCGTGGAGGGCAGATCGAAATATCGCGATGTGTAATGCACCGAATCGTTAAAGGGTCGCCCCGTGCTCTTGTAATTGTAGTAGATGGGCACCTGTCCGACGCTGCGCGGAAATGTGACCGGTAGCTTTCCGCCCGGGTTGTATGTTCCAAACAACACGTCGGCAATCGCGTTGCCTGCTTCGACACCGAGATGCCACGCTTCGATGACGGCTGTCGCCTGATGCAGGATGCCGCCGATCACAAGAGGCCGGCCTCCCACGAGCACGACGACAGTCGGCTTTCCGGCAGCGGCCACGGCCCGCACGAGCTCCGCCTGAACGCCGGGCAAATCGAGCTGCGAACGGCTCGATGCTTCGCCCGTCATCCCGCGCGATTCGCCAACAACGAGAATGACGACATCGGCATTCTGTGCCGCAACGATTGCACCTGCGAAGCCGTCTGTCGTTGTTCCCTCGATGTCGCATCCTTTCACATACGTGATGCGCGACTTCGGCGATGCCGCGGTCTTCAATCCTTCCATGATCGAGACGACTGTTGAACCCGCTCCGAGTGAAGACCACGTGCCGAGCATATTTTCCTTGTCGTTGCCGAACGGACCGATCACGGCGATCGATGCCGCTTTCGCAGCGTCGAGCGGAAGCACGGCGTTGTCGTTTTTCAGGAGCACCATCGACTTGCGGGCCACATCGCGGGCGGCCGCCCGGTTTTCTGCACTCAGGATCTCCTTCTTCTCGCGCTCGGCAGAACATCCGCGATATGGATCATCGAACAGACCGAGTGCATATTTCACGCGGAGCACGCGCCGCACGCTTTCATCAACCTCGGACAGAGGCACTGTGCCTGATGCGATCAGACGAGGCAACCCAAGATAGGCGTTCGATTCCATATCCATGTCAAGTCCGGCATGCATCGCCGCCCGGCCTACACCATCGCTCGTTGGAGCGATGCGGTGGTTGATGCATTCGCGGATCGATCCCCAATCGCTCACGACAAAACCTTCAAAGCTCCATTCTTTTTTCAACACATCGGTGAGAAGCCAGCGGTTCACGGACGACGGCACTCCCGCAATTTCGTTGAACGAACACATTACCGTGCCCGCTCCCGCATCGACCGCGGCCTTATATGGAGGCAGATACACTTCGCGCAGGGTCCGTTCAGACATGTCCACGGTATTGTAATCGCGCCCCCCTTCGCCCGCACCATATGCCGCGAAATGCTTCACGCATGCGACCACGGTTGTCGGATCGGAAAGCGATGTGCCCTGATATCCACGCACGCGCGCAGCGGCCATCGCCGACCCCAGCACCGGATCCTCGCCCGATCCTTCGGCAATTCTTCCCCAGCGCGGATCGCGCGCGATGTCGACCATCGGACTGAACGTCCACTGTACACCGGAAGCCGATGCTTCCCGAGCCTCCACACGGGCCGAGAGTTCGACAGCACGCGGGTCCCATGAGCTCGCCTCGGCCAGTGGAATGGGGAACGTCGTTCTGTATCCGTGAATCACGTCGTAGCCGAAGATGAGCGGAATATGAAGCCGTGTTTCCTCTACGGCGATATGCTGAATCCTTCGGACGACATCGCTCCCAAGCACATTCAGGAAAGATCCGACTTTTTCACTGCGCGCCATGTCCGCATGATCCGATCGCAGGAAATTTCCACCTGGACCCGTGGCAAAATCGCCCGAGTACTGGTTGAGCTGACCGGCTTTTTCTTCGGGGGTCATCAACGCCAATAATGAATCGATCTTGCGCTCGATCGCTGGCGAAGTGGTGAAGCGCTGCGCCAACGAGTGCGATGGCAGCAGCAGGAAACAGGCGGCAAGGAGAATGAGTGTGTTGTTCATGGCGTTAGTATTGATGAAAGTTGACGTAGAGACTCTAACAGCCGCACCATCGCAGCCGCGCGAGCACGCGCGGCCGAAAACAATGCGGCTGCCATAGACATTATGAGAGTCTCGTGTTACGCAGTCGCGGCACGGTAACTGGGAACGTGTCCTTTGATGCCGTAAAATAAAATGTATGCGTAGCACAACACGGGTATGAAGAATGCATGCTGTATGCCGATGGTGTCGGCAAAATACCCCTGGAGCAGAGGCAGCAGCGCGCCGCCCACGATCGCCATGCAGAGAATGCCCGAGCCCTGGCCTGTGTGTTTTCCCAGACCGTCAAGGCCGAGCGTGAAGATCGTCGGGAACATGATCGAATTGAATAATCCAACCATCAGAATCGACCACATCGCGATATATCCCGTCGTCATCATCGAGATGATGACGAGCAGCGCAGCGACACCGGCGTTAAACGCCAGCACTTTGCCGGCCTTGAATTTCTGCAGCACTGCCGCACCGACAAAGCGGCCGACCATTGCGCCGCCCCAATAATACGAGAGATACGTTCCCGCCTGGGGAACAGAAAAACTGGGCATGATTTCTTTGTTGATGTATTTCACGAGGAAGCTTCCGATGGACACTTCACCGCCGACATACATGAAGATCCCCAGTGCGCCGAGCACGAGATGGCGATAACTCCAGGCGCTCTGATGCGAGCCGTCCATATTTTTGCTGCCGTCAGCGCTCGTGATGTCGCCGGTTTCGACTTCCGGCAATTTAAAGAATCCGATCAGCGCCGCGATAATGAACAACGCCGCTGCCAGTCCGAGATACGGTACCTGCACGGCAGCAGCCTGCGTTGTGACGTCGGCGGCTGCGCCCGTGGCCGCACTCAGGATAAAGAGCGATCCCAGATACGGTGCGATCGTTGTGCCGAGCGAGTTGAATGCCTGTGTCAGGTTCAGACGGCTCGATGCCGTTTCCGGCTTTCCAAGGATCGCCACGTAGGGATTCGCCGAGACCTGCAGCAGCGTGATGCCCGATGCAAGCACGAAGAGCGCAGTCAGGAAGAGCGGATACGACTGCTGCCCTGCCGCCGGATAGAACATAAGGCAGCCGATGCCCGCGGTCACGAGACCGATGACGATGCCGCGTTTGTATCCGATCTTTTCGATGATCAGGCCCGAGGGCACCGAAACGATAAAATAGGCAGTGAAAAATGTGAACTGGATAAGCATCGACTGCGTATAGTTCAACTTGAAGATATCCTGTAAATGCGGGATAAGAATATCGTTCAAGCAGGTGATGAACCCCCACATGAAAAAGAGCGACGTTAAGACGGTGAGCGCCGGCGTATAATTCGCCTGCGGCTCTGTCGACACATTAAGTTTCCTTGCAGCTGGCGCTGAACTTGCCATTGTAGTCTCCACATTGATAAGTGTTGGAACAGCATTAATTACGATGTCATTTTTTATACGTCAACCCGAACCCGTACGGGAACAGCGGGTCGTACGGCTTGTCGCCGATATTGATCGGGATCTGTTTCATGGTGCGCGCCCAGCTGTGCGGCAGTTTTCCGCTCACCTTATAATCGCCGAAGAGCACATCCGCGACGCCCTGGCCTTCCGTTCCCGGCAGCCAGGCCGCTATGAACGCCGTGCTCGCCTGCAGCGCCGGATCGATGATCAGCGGCCGGCCGGACAGAAGCACCACCACTACCGGTATTCCCTTGGCTTTCATCGTTGCCACAACCGCGGCATCGTCCTTCGAGAGTGTCAGATCTTCCCTGTCGCCCTTCATTTCGGCGTATGGCTCTTCGCCTATCACGACGATGCCGATGTCGCCGGCCTCGGCTCCGCTGCCGTCGGCGGACGTGGTGACCTTCGTACCCTTCGACACGGTCTTTCTGATCGCCTGCAGGATCGACGTACCGCCATCGGGGTAATTGCCCATTGCCCCCTGCCAGCTGATCGTCCACCCGCCGCATTGCATGCCGATGTTATCGGCTCCTCTTCCCGCTACGTGGATCGCCTTCGCCTTTTTGGATAAGGGCAGCACATTGCCTTCATTCTTCAGGAGCACCAGCGACTGCCGCACTGCGTCCCGCGCGACCTCTCGATGAGCCTGTGAACCCACCTGTGCAGTGAGCTTCGCGTCTGTGTACGGATTGCCGAACAGATCCATGTCGTATTTCACGGATACGATCCTGCGCACCGCGTCGTCGATCCGGCTCATGGGGACCTTGTTTTCCTTCACGAGTGCTCCGAGGATCGTCATGAATTCCACATAATTGTTGTGCGTGCCAGGCCCGTTCGGTATCATCACCATATCGAGCCCGCCATTGATCGATTGCTCGATCGCCGTCTTATAGTCCTTGTCGATCTGATCGATGGCCGCCCAGTCGGATACCAGGAACCCCGTGAAGCCGAGTTCTTTTTTCAATACATCCGTCATCAGATACTTGTTGCCGTGCATCTTCACGCCGTTCCAGCTGTTATACGATACCATAATGTTCCTCGCACCGGCTTTGATCGCAGCCACGTAGCCGGGCATAAAGATCTTCCGCAGCGTCGCCTCGTCGCATTCTGTGTTGCCCTGGTCGACGCCATTGGTCGTCCCGCCGTCGGCCATGAAATGCTTTACGCTTGCCAGTATCGACGTCTTGTCCGAAAGCTTCGTGCCCTGCACGGCCTTCACATATGCAGCGCCGAGTTCCGCCACAAGCGCGGGATCTTCGCCGTAACTTTCATACGTTCTGCCCCAGCGTTCATTGCGCGCTACGGCAACACACGGGGCGAATGTCCAGTGGATACCCGTGCCTCTGACCTCTTCGGCCGTTGCACGCGCCACCCTGCCGACGAGTTTCGCATTGCGCGTTGCGCCGAGCCCGATGTTGTGCGGGAAGATGACAGCGCCGTTGACATTGTTGTGCCCGTGCACGGCGTCGATGCCGAAGAGCATCGGCACTTTCAGCCGCGTTTTTTCGGTGAGACGCTGAAGCGAATCGTACACCGCCGCCCAGCCTGGTGCGGTGATATCCTTAATTTCCGAACTACCTCCCCACAGAATGGAACCGAGCGAATATTTGATGACGTCATCGGCGTTGTTCTGTATCGCAGTGTAATCCACCTGCGTCATCTGCGCAATTTTTTCTTCAAGCGTCATTGCTGCGAGAAGTGTTTCAACGCGCGGGCCATGCTCTTTCGGCTTTCCCTGCATGACCGACGCAACTGCGATGCACAGAAGAAGGGACAGTATAAATTTCATAAGTATTCCTTTCAATATATATATTGGTAAAATTATTCCGCACACACCTCGACCGCCGCCCGGAACCCGGGCACTCATCTCTTTATTGCAGAAGCACCATTTTTTGTGCCGACATATTGTGGACGCCCTTCACGACATAATAATATGCTCCCGACGAGAGCGCCTTGCCGTTGTCGTCCTTTGCATTCCACGAGAACGTATGCGCCCCCTGTTGCGTGCCGCCGAGCGCATGCTCGCTGACCACGCGCCCGAGCGCATCATAAAACCGGATGGTGATCGTATCGTCGTTCGGCAGCGAATACGGAATGACCGTGGACCCGTTGAACGGATTGGGATAGTTCTGTCCGATCGTCCATTTCCCCGGCACGGTTCCGTCCGTTTCGGTGGCTCCCGTCGTCGAGATCTGCACGATGGTGATGCCGTTAACGACGGCATTGTCCACCAGCGACATGAAGTGAATATCGAGCATGCCTTCGGTCACTTTCACATTCGGTGCCGCTTTCTGATACTGGACGCCCTTCCCCACTTTCGAGAACAGATCGAGGTTTTTTTCGACAACCACACCCTGGACCGCAACATCGAACAGCCTTTGACCAGGGCCCGTAAAATAATTTTCCGACATCATCAGCGTGACGAGATATGTTCCGTTGGGAACGCGCACACGGTATTCGGCGGCCCCGCTCATTTCCGAACGAAAAATGACAGGGTCATTGACGCCCAATGCGGTTGCAGTGTTCTGATGAGCCGTGCCGTCCAAATATCCGTATTCCAGTCCGCCGCTCCACATCTGGTCGGCCAAATAGTCGTTCGAGGCCGGGCCGCCGCAATTGATCTTCACCGGCAGAGAGAGCCGTTGAGGCTTGATAATTGCAACGCTCTTGCCCGCAAGCGTGTTGGCCGGCACGAAACGGTCCTTGATATTTCGAATGATCACGATCGAGAGCGCCGATGTGTCATAATTTGCAATATTCAGACGCACTGTTTTTTTGTCGGCGAACAACGTCACCGACGAGACGATAGTGTTCAGCACGAGATAGTTCGATGCCGTTGAGGCCGACACGCTGTCCACCTCTTCAAAATATCGGATGACAACCCCGTCCGCTTCAGCCCTGGCAGACTCGACATTCGGCGGCACCGCATCCTGATATCCGACCGCCGTCTCTTTCGTCAGACAGAGGATCATGTTCCCGTCCTTGAAGACGATGTTCTCCGGAATGAAATCGCAGAGATTGCCGCCGAACGTATGGTCGCCGAGTTCCCACCTCGCTGCATCATATGCCGTAAAATCATCTTTCCATTGGAACGTAAAATCATTGTTTGTGCCCGTACCGCCTTTGCCCGGCGTATAGGACGCGTAGCTGACATAGTCGTAGTACGAGAACGCGGGAAGCGAATTGTCGTTGAAGACCCCGGACCAATTCACTGCGGACTGTATCCACATGTTCATCATGATCTTCTGCGGATAGATGAGCGTCTGAATCTGCGCCCCCGTCTGCCGGTACGACTCGGCGCCGTCAATGAACCAGGCGACATACTGCGGTGTCCATTCAATTGCATAAGTGTGGAAATCGAGCGCCGGGTTGAACGGCACTTCGCGCCGCCCCACATGATTTGTCTGCCCCGGAGTGATCGTGTTGTATTGCACATCGTCCGTGTAGCGGCCCATGATCTCGATGTCGATCTCGTTCCACTCCGCCGATGTGAACGGCACCATATCGTTATAGGTGAAAAACGATGTGAGCATGCCTTCGCGCTGTGCGGTCTTCATGCGCACTTCGAAACGTCCGTAGAGGAACGACTCTTTCGACCGATATTCCCCGCCCTTGTAGATCTGGCCGGCGAAGACGTGCGGCACGCACAACAACATGATAATACCGATCCGGTGCAGCATTGCTCTCGTATCTTTCCTTCTTCCCTGTCGCGTTATTTAACGACGATCATTTTTTTGGTATCCGCAAAATTTCCCGAGCGTATCCGATAAAAATAAATTCCGCTGGGTTTCCCAGCGCTGTTCCACACCGCGCTGTGCGCGCCGGCTATGGTCTGTCCGTTCACAAGCGTTTCGACCTCTCTGCCGAGCACGTCGCACACGGTGATCGTCACAAAACTGTTCTCCGGCACGTTGTACCGGATCACGGTGCTTGGATTGAACGGATTGGGGAAATTCTGCTCCAGTTCGAATCGCGCGGGAATCGCCGGCGTCTCCGCATTCCGTACTGCGGTGATGTATTCGCTCTTATCCAACAGCTTTTTGTACGCCGCCGTCAGCTTGGCATACACCGGTTTTTGCGTGGCGCGGTCCATTTTCATCAACCCCATGCTCTGATAGCCGAGCGTCGATTGATGCGTATACCAGTCGAACGCGCACCACCATGTGATCCCCATGAGCGGGCCGCTCGTTCGCGCCGCGCCGTTTGCATCGATCGGAGCGTATAGCGAAAGCGCCGCATACGTAGAATCGAATGTCTGCACCTGATCCGCCGACGACGCGCCGTTCTCGCTGGACCAGTAGCCGTATTCCGTATTGAGGATCGGCTTTTTCGGATCGGCAAGCACTGCGTCGCTGAGAAACTGTTTCGTGCCGCCGAAATATGTGCCGCCGTGGAAGATGCCGAAGTACATCGTCCATCCCCGCACGTCACATTCCGCCTGTGAGGCATCGGCAGGACCGGGCCGGTCCGCAGCCGCCGACTGCGATACGAAGCGTCCGTCCGGATATTTCGCCGTCACTTCGTCGCGCACAGTCTTGATAAATGTCGCCCGCCCGGGAACATTGAGGCACTCGTTGGACGTGCTCCACACGGCGATCGACGCCCGGTTATAATCTCTGAACACCATCTCGCGGAACATCTGCTGATGAATATGACGGATATTGTTCTGCGTATCCCACGCCGTGGCATCGTCGAACCACCAGACCGGGATCTCTTCCATGATGAGCAGACCGAGCCTGTCGGCGATGAGATAGGTGTATGGATGATTCGGATAATGCGCGGTCCGAATGTAATTCGCATTCATTGCCTTGATAGCGCTCAGATCGGAATACATGATCGACTTCGGCACGCTTCTGCCATAGACCGGATGATCCTCGTGGCGGGCTATGCCGTGAAGAAAGGCGGGCTTCTCGTTGAGCAGAAATGTACTGCCGTCTGTCCTCACCGTGCGTATGCCGAACTGTGTGGCAAATTCGTCCACCACCGTCCCGTTTTTCGACAGTGTGACCTTAAGGATATAGAGGTTCGGTTTCCTGGGGGACCACAAAAGCGGATTGGCGATCGATAGCGTTGTGCGCCACACGGCAGCGGAGTCCGCCGGGATGGAAACGGATTTCTGCACCGTGCCGACAAGCACCGCTTCATCGCCGATGAGCTCCGCAGTGATCTCTTTCATCAGCGACGCTGAATCCGTTTTTGCCTTATACACACGAAGCGACACGTCGACTGATGACAAGAGTGCAGTGCTGTTGCTCAGCACCACGGTTGTCTGCACCGAGCCGCCGATCGTCTTCGGCACCACGTCGGCGCGGACAACCGAGACGGCGTTGTAAAAATCGAGATAGACGTCGTGTATGATGCCTGTGTAATTGAACCAATCGCACGTGTAG
Source organism: uncultured Ignavibacteriota bacterium (assembly GCA_903884005.1). Lineage (GTDB taxonomy): Bacteria > Bacteroidota > Ignavibacteria > UBA10030 > UBA8401 > CAISDA01. The sequence goes on from CAISDA010000006.1 coordinate 317,713, forward strand.
AACGGAACGATATCCTTCCTCCCGCTTTTGGTCCACGGCACATTGTCCACTCGCACTGCAATGACATTCACGGTATCGGTCCGCAGCACCCCGCTCACATCGAATGCGAACGGCGTGTAGCCTCCTTCATGATAACCGAGATACGTTCCGTTGAGCCATACGTCGCACACGTAGTTGACGGCATAAAAATTAAGCCGCGCATTCTTTGTCTTCAGCGAATCGGCAACGGTGAATCCCTTGCGGTACCAGACGCCACTCTGGTAAAATTCGGGGGGCGTTCCCGCTGCGTTCATTTTGTTTTCGACGGCGGGCAGGTTCATCCTGTCCCAGCCCGAGTCGTCGAATCCGGGCATCTGGCGTCCCGCGGCATCGCCTAGCAGAAGCCCGAATCCGCCCGTCGACCGGTTGAAGAGCGTGATGACGTTGTTCGCGTTGAAGCGCAGTTTCTGCCACACGCCGCCGAGCGAAAGCGTTGCGCGCTGCTGCTTCTCGAACGACGGGACCGGTATGCCATTTTGATACGGGACGGTGATCCCGTCGATCTGCGTCAGAGTCAGTGTCGGGTCCAGCGACGCAGTCAGCTGCGCCAAGAGCGTTGATTGAACGACCGCAATGACAACGGCGATGCGCCTGCACGTAGCGACGAGTTTCATGATGGATAAGGTTGAACCGCGTGTAGAGCGATGGAACTATAAAATTCAATGTGTTCGTACACCCCCATAGCACACCCGCGGCAGGGCGCCTCGTGTCCTGCTTCAGTACCGCGATAGCGTGAAATGAACCAGTGTGTGACAGCCGGCAATAACGGACATACCCGGAAATGAAAACCTCTGAAGGTCTTTGAATCCGAAGGCGATGGACCATGCCACGTGCTGCCGCGGCCCGGAAATCCGCGCGGTGGCCGATGCCATCGTCAGAAAATGACTCCTACGGTAAACTTCTGGGCATTTTTAAGCAGCTGCATATCCTGATAGGCGTAGTCGACCGTGAACTGCACATTGCCGATGAGCGCCTGCTTGATGCCGAACCCGAGCGTATAGCGTTCCTGCGAATCGGCCAGGAAGAGCGATTTATAGCCGCCCCGCAGGAAGACAAAATCGTTGATCACATACTCGCCGCCGACATTGATGCTTTCATAGTTGTCGCTTGGATGCGAGGCGTCTATTGCGAGCAGGAGCCGATTGCCATTGACGGAGAACACATCGTACGCGATGCCCACTTTGAAATTCAGCGGAAGCGTCCACTGATCGGTGCGGATATCCGCGGGAATGCGTCCGTTGTTGCCGCTTGTCAGCGGATCCGGATCGTACAGCACCGGTGTTGAGGCGCCGCCCAGCTGCATCTTGGTGCCGAAATTCGTGATGGACATGCCCAGCGTGATGCCTTTAAATGGCGTCTGATATTTCACTCCCATGTCCAGTGCGATCGCGGATGCGCTGTATTTTGCGATACGCTGATAGACAAATTTCGGATTGAAGCCGATGGAAAATTTGTCCGTCAACTTCATCGCATACGACACACCGAACACTCCGTCCGTCACACCGAACGTTTCACCGGTGCCGCCCGGGTTGTCGATGGTTGTCACATTCATTTCGGGGATGCTCGAAGATGTGAAGTTCAAACCGAGCGTACCGATTGAGCCGAGGTTGATCGTTGCGCCGAAAAAATTGTAGCTGATATCGGCGATCCATTGCGTGTGGTCGAACACGACGCGATTTCCCGAGAGGTCCGCGATGCCGGCGGGATTCCAGTACATCGCGCTCGGATCATCGGCGACGGCAACGAACGCCCCACCCATGGAAAGCGCGCGCGCACCCTGCCCTATCGAGAGGAACGGCGCAGCGGTCGTTCCCCGCTTCGATACGTTGGAGACAAAATCGTCGGCCTGCATCATGGCTGTGAATAGAACCAGGAGACTGAAAGTTGTAATGATCTTCGATTTCATAATGACTATCGTTTAATGTTATTTGATGAGTGCAAATTTTCCGATGTGATAGCCTGCGTCGCCGGCTTCGACATGATAGATATATAAGCCATACGCAACATCTGTCCCGTCTTCAGTCACGAGATTCCACGGCATCGAGCCGTCTGCAGGACTGGTGTCCTTAAACAACGTCTTGACCAATCCGCCGCTCACGGTATAGATGCGTATCGTGCACTTCGGTGGAAGATTGATAAATTCGATTCTCCGATCGCCCCGGCCTGTCTGGTAGATCGTCTTCGGCTCCCAGCTTGAAGCGCCAATGTACGGATTCGGCACGACGTCGATCTTGCTGAGCTGGTTCTGCGTCGTCACCAGATCGGTGGTCGGTGCTTTTGTCGTGAACGAGAAATAATCGCCCGTATAGAACGGTTTCGTTGTTCGGAACACGAATTTATCGCCCGCAACAGGAAGCGTTGTGGCACCGAACCGCGGTGCGTAATATTGAGCCTTCCACGGCAGCCAGAGGTTTGCGCCATTGTTCGTGAACTCGAGTATCTTGATGACATCGCCGGAACTGAATTTTCCGTCGCCGTCGTTATCCTGGATGAGGAATTTATTCCGGTACCCCAGCGTCGTATTGGTGATGGTGAAATTCACAGGAATCGCCGGATACGTGATCGGGTCCAGGTCGCCCACCGATGTATCTGCGACCGATGCGGAATATCTGAACTCATAATCACTCGGCCATCGCACATTCAGGGACGAGATGGTGCTGTCTGCCGATACAAAGAATCCGACATTGGCCCTCCCGACGATCCACCCCGATGTATCGACGTCGACGGTCGCGGCATTGTTCAGCGAGAGCGTCAAACCGTCGAACGGCAGGCTCGAATTGCCGCCGCTTGCGTCGCCCATCTTGATGTCGCGCAGCAGCGTGTCGACCTTCGTCCCATTCGTGCGGACAACGGAGAACGTCTTTGTCGCGTATTTTGGGATCACATTATCCGCCTTGAACCCGACTTTATATTGCACTCCGCTCGTGATGACATTCGGGTTGACGATTTCTATAACCATCGATCCGCTGCCGATGCCGTTCGTCACTTTGTCCAGACTGCCGGTGATCGATGCCGGTATATATCCCGCGGCGGCGGCATTCGGAGTGACGATCTTCGTATTGATATCTGCGAACTTCAATTGGCCGTTCACATCTTCGGTGATGATCTTAGGACATTCCGTCGGCTGCAAACCGGTTGTGCCGTAATTCGGATCGCCCATATTGTATGAACACACCGCGTAATAATATTTCACGCCGTTCTTCACCGTGTTGTCGATAAACGAATGCTGCAATCCCGTATTATCCCCGCGCCAGAAATGCGCGCCGTTGATGCCCACCGGATCCGGTCCCTGAATGGAATCTACGAGGTCGAATTGAGCGATCGGTTTCCAATATTTCGCTTCACCCTTCGAGTCGGTGACCGTTTTAACGTCGTTGAATTCCGCTTCCTGACTGCGATACACTGTGTATCCCTCGAAATCCATTTTGTACTTCAGGAACGGATTGCGCGATAATTCCGAAATGGCATCCCAGTAAAGGAACACTTTCTTATCGCCTGCGACTGCCGTCAAATGCGGCGTCAACGGCGGTTTCGAGAAATTATAGTTCGCATTATAGATCGCCTGCACCGTTTTCTTGTTGAACACGACCATATCCAGATTGTTGCCCATGATGAGCGCCATGGAATACCGTTCGCGATGTCCCTGCTTCAACGGGAACGGTCCTGACGAGAAGACGATGCTGATGTTCGAGTTGGTGATGCCCGTATCGACAAAACCGCCCATCATTTTGCGCCAGATCACTTCGTTGTTTTTCGGCCAGACGCCGTTGGGTCCCTTATCGCTCAACGGGGTCAACGAAACGGCAGACAACCCGATCTGATCCGACTCGTCCTTGTCCGTCTCATCGAAATTCGGTTCGCCATGCGTCGGCAGTCCATCCGCTTCCCCTTCATCGGGTCCGTTGTATTGCGGATCGAACGGGCCTACGCCGTCCCGGCCCAAGTCATCGTTCAACGGCTCGCCGATATCCCATTTGCCGTTTTTATTCAAATCTCCGAATGCCGTCCAGTTGTGATTGTCGTCGATATTATTGTCGCGGCGTTCATCGATCATGCCGTCCTCATCATCATCGATTCCGTTCCATGGATTGCCCGGGCTTTCAAGATATGCGTAACCGTAATATCCCGGCACCCAGACGCCGTATGTCGGATCGCCCCGGCCGAGATGATCCCATGCATAACAGAGATCGAGCGACGTGCTGTAGCTTGCATCGTCGTTGCCGCTGCCGACTCCGCCGACGCCCGGATCCGAATAGAATCCGAAGCAGGTGCTGTCGTAGTTGCGGTCCGAAATATTCACGATGTCGTAATGCCAGAATACGACGTCTTCTGCCAGCACGTGCGACCATTGGAATCCGCGCACTTCAACTCTCAGCCCCAGTCCGCCCCGGGTTGAATCTGTAACGATCGGATAATAGGAATACGGCGGACGTTTGTATTTGCCGTCCTTCGAATCGTCCATCACGAAAAATGTTTCAAAGTCTGCGTTATTAACGCCGCGTCCGAAATACCCGTACCAATAGCCGTTCCAGCGCGCATCCACGCCGAGTGCCGCAGGCCATGTCGGTGGAAACGTCGTCGTGTCCCGGTTGATGGCGGGTGTTTTCACAGCCGATGAGGGGTTCATGTAGCCGGGAATCGGCTCCATGCCCCAGATCTTCCCGGTCACGGGATCCAACGGCATCTCTTCACGATACGATGTCTCCAACGGATGAATGACCTGGCCGTTGCCGGGCGCGGTGAGCTGCGCGGAAATTAACACGCAGACACCGTCGAGGTACTGGTGTCCCGTTCCTTTGGGCCATTCCAGCGACGGCGCGTACGGCCATTGAGCCACTTCTCCATTGTTGTAATAGATCGAACGGATCAGGTTGCCGTCCATGATACCCTGACGACGGTACGAGTAATCACCCTTCGCATCGTTGCGGTAATCGTTCGTGCGGGGATCGACCTGACCCTGGGCGGCGAGGAACGTGTATCCAACGACAACAAGAAAAAATATTTTCGTCACACTTTGCTTCATTATATACTCCCAAAACATTTGTTCTAGAATCCTAAATTAAGACCGAGACGAACCTGTCGCGGAGATGAAAAACTCGAAGGGTTATTGACATATTGTTCGACAGTATTGAGGCCCACGATCTTTTGAACGTTCTCCGCTAAAAAGAGATTCACATTGGCCCTGCCGCTCGTCGCATCGACGCCATATTCATTTTTCGTGTCGAGCAGGTTGTAGATCAGCAGCGAGAGCGAAAAATCCACTCCGGCGAACGATAAATTCTTTTCAACGCGAAGATCGACACTGTATGTCGACGGTTTGACCGCCCCGTTCTCAAAACGCAAGAGCGAAATGCGTGTTGATTCGGTGTATGGCATTCCGACGCCGTATTGGAATATCAGTCCGGCTGTCCAATTGCCCATTTCGCCCACCGTCAAATTCACGTTCAGCGTCGAGCGCTGATCCCAATTGAGCGGTACGAGCGTTTTGTTCGTCTCGACGGGCGGGTTGCTCTGGTTGTTGTAATACACGGACATCGGATCGGAGGCGTCGCCTTCGGCGATCTGATACGTGTAATCGGCGCGGAGAGAAAAATAATTGGCGAAGCGCCGGTCGAACGACAGAATGAATCCCCGCACGCTGCCGTAATCGCGATTGATGTACCGCGCATACCGGTTGCCTTCAACCGTCTGTATGATCTCCATGCCGAGCAGGTTTCGGATATCGCGGTAGTACACGGTGAAATCGACGCCGATATTTTCGAAAAGGACCTGCTGCAACCCGAGCTCGTAGCTCACGGTGCGCTGCGCATCCAGATCGGGGTTTCCCGTCATCGAGGAAAGCGACTGGCCCGAACTCACGAGGTAATCCGAGTTGTTGTACAGATTTTCAAATGTCGGTATTTGGAAAAAATGCCCATACGAAAAATGGATGATACCCTGGTCGGTGATGGGAAATGACACACCGAGACGCGGACTCACCTGTACTTTTACCTTTGCATCCCTCATCGCACCGGCATCCGGATAATCGGGATTGCGCGACGGATTGGTCAGATCGACAAGCAGTTTCGAATTCGGATTGAAATAATCCAAGCGCACCCCTGCATTGATGATCATGTTCTCATATTCCATCTTGTCCTGAATATAGGCGGATGCTTCCTGCGGACGCTTGTCGTACATCTGATTTCCGAGCGATCCTAAGTTCCGGTACCCCAGGGTGAAAATGGAATTACCGGCGCTGTCCGTCTGATTCTCCGTGGCATTGACAATGGTCATCCAGTGATTGAGCAGCTGATGCATGCGGCCTTCGACGCCGAACACGATCTTATGTTCTTTCGACACCTGCGACGAGATCGTGTACTGTCCGATCACCGATTGCGTGTTGGACGTATACCGGCTGCCGTCGTCTCCGCCGGCGTTGAATGTGTAGTTCGTGATCGGAGTGCCTGCTGTGGGGTCCACATAGCGCGGGTCATACGGATTTTCGTACAAATATCCATGCGAACGGAATGCATTCACTGAAAATTTCAGCGTTTGGAACGTGCTCTGAGACATCACATGCGAGAACAGAAGCGAATGGATGGTGTTGGTGCTGTAATTATTGATCGTGCCGTCCGGCGTGAGTTGATTGGCGTGACTGTATCCCTTGCTGAAGTTGTCTTCCCAGAAGTATCCGTAACTCACTTTAACATCGCCGTATGAATATGTGAGCTTTCCATTGGCGGAATATTTTCTGTACGGATCCATGGGCACAAACGAACTGTCGCCGGTCGCCGTGATCCTATACACGTACCCGTCCTGATTCGTGACATAGCCGGGCGTGTTGGCGAAAAAGCCGAACTCGTCCCTGATCTGGCTTCCGCTCTGATCTTTCAATGCCGTGATGCCGTCCCAGGGGTTGAACACGCGGCGGCCATAGAGATGGCCCTGTTCGTTCACATAGCGGCCGGTGGCAAAGAATGTCAAGTGCGGCAGGATCATCGTCGGGCCGCTTAAGCTTGCCTGAAAATTTTTCGAACGGTTGATATTTAATTTGTCGAGATTCTGGAATACGTCGGTGTGCTTGGTGAAGTAATCGCCCATATAGAGCGAGATGTTGCCGGTGAACTTGTCGCTGCCGTCCTGCGTCACAATGTTCACCACACCGGACATTGCCTGTCCGTATTCGGCGTTGAATGTTCCGCTGATCACTTCCATTTCGCGGACAGAAGAATTTTCGGGTGTGAATCCGGCATTGCCGTTCGCCGGGTTGTTGATGGGAAGTCCGTCGATAAGATAGGCGACCTCGCCCGATCGGCCGCCGCGGAAATGTCCGCCCACAACGCCGGCCTGCAAATTGATGACCTGGTTGATATTTTCAACAGGCATCACCTTCATCTCGTCCGATGAGACGGTCACTGCGGACGATGTCAAGTCCTTTTGCACAAGCGCTCGCTCGGCCTGTATCACCACTTCCTGTCCGATCACTTCCGCCGGCACAAGCTTGGCGTTGATCGGGGTCGTAAGATCGATCTTGACGATGACATTTTTAATCAACGCCGTCTGATATCCCAGGATGCTGATCGCTAAATTATAGGTTCCCGGAGATACGTTATTGATATAATAGTCGCCCTGCACATCGGTGGCGGAACCGACTCGTGTGCCCTGCACTAACACCGTCGCACCGATCAGCGGCTCACCTGTTTTTGAATCCTTGACGCTGCCCGATATTTTTCCGGTTTGTCCTGCGTTCAGCGCAGCTGTACAGAGGAACAGGACCGCAACAAGTGCTGCAAGGCGTTGTATAATGGATCGATTGAGATAGTAGATAGAATGGTTCATGCGTCGAGAGCTCATATAATTAAAATATGAGAGGGGGCATTAGCGCCCCCTCTCACGGTTAGACATTACTTCACGAACATCATCTTCTTAACGGACGAGAAGGAACCTGATTCGAGTTTGTAGATATACATACCGCTCGCCAAATGCGCGGCGTTCATGATAGCCGTATGAGTACCCGCAACTTGAACTTCATTCACGAGCGTCGTCACTTCGCGGCCGAGGACGTCGAACACTTTCAACGACACATTGCCGGTTGCGGCAAGGCTGTAATTGATCTTGGTGCTCGGGTTGAAGGGGTTCGGATAATTCTGTTCCAGTGAATAGACGCCTGGGACACCGATATTTTCCTTCACTGCTGTTGCCGTCCAGAGTGAACCGATCCAGGTGTTCGTCCAGCGCCACATATCCTGGTATGAATTGTCGTTGTTCAACGTCGAGTAACACAGGTTACAATCGCGCGTAGCTTTGCTGTCGCGATCCTGGGCCTCGATATCGATGGGAATACGCATGCCTTCTTTCGGCACAAACAGGCTGTCGGTGCCGATAGATGCGAATAAGGCAAACGGAATCATCGCTTCGACCGTGTATCCGGACGTCAATGTTTTCTTTTTCCAGATATAGTTCGCGCCGGGATACAAGCCGACTTTTCCGTTCGGTGTGTCGAAATACAAGCGGTTCAATGAGAAGCGCAGGTGATAATCCGGTGTGGCACCGCGTGCCAGGCCGCCATGATTTTTGCCGCGCCAGTCATACAGTCCGATGAACAAATCGACGCAATCCTGCTCGTAGTCTGTGCCTAATGTATCGACGGATACCGTATCGTCGACGACATCGAATGCGACATACAGATTCTTGCTGTCTATTGCAAGATAGGCTTTAAGACTCAGATCAAGACTATCCTTCAATGCGCCGTTCGGTGCCATATGCGCCGTTGCCGGGTTGCGGAACGAGTTCACTACGATCGGCGCAATTGACGTCCACTCGCCTGTTGAAAGAGTTCCATCAGCCTTGAATCCGACAGGTGCTGTTTTGGAAATTGTCGGAACGCCCTGGGCCTTGTTCGTGATCGGGCCAATGACGGTCGTTGTCTTATTCATATTGCCAGCCGCATCTGTTGCGGTGACACCGTAATAATACGAGATGTTCTGGTCCGTCACCGGTGCGCGAAGCACATGTGCCGCGAACTGCGTGCCAAGCGAAAGATTATACGGAGCCATTTTTTCGACTGTCGGATCGGCGTCGCCATCGGTGAATTTCTTTTCGCTGAAGTACACATTGTAGGTGGAGCTCGGTTCGTTCGGCACATCGGTCCACGTCAACAGGTTGTTGTACGTTCCGGGTGTCGCCAAAATACCGGTCACCGCCACAGGAGGTGTTTTATCCGTGTTGCGGAAGCCCGAGGGAATGATCGTGCTCAAGAGCACTGAACCGGAGTGTACAAGTGTCGGACCATGATCTTCGCCCGCATCCATGCTCGCGGAAAATTCGATCTTGATCTGCTTGATCTTGTCGAGGTTCATGACGCCGTCGGAGCCGTTCACAGCATAGAAGCCTTTGTACGGAGCCGCTGCAAATTCGCCCCAGCTGCCTGGTAAGCCGACCAGCGGCATTGAAACCATCTGCCAGCCGAGCGTCGCACCGACCGAATCGAGCCGCACATTGGCGCGTGTGAACCATTCATCGCCTGTGCCCGCGACATCCGTCAATCCGCCTTCACGAAGCCCAAAACGCAGAGACATCACGTTCTGAATTTTTCCGGAGGATGATGTCAGCGGCTTCACAACTTTTACCCACAGGTTGATGGCCGTGTTGCCCGAAAGGTCCTGTACGAATGTACCCGAGGGGAAATTATAGAGCATGTTTGCATAACCGCCCCATGTCTCTGAAATATTCACCTTGTAATCGACCTTGAGTGCGGAAGGCGAAACGAGCGTGTCGACCGTTTCTTTGCCGAGCGTGATGCCGCCAAGCGTGCCGTAGAATCCAATGGTGCTGTTGAATTTTGCCGTGTCGGCCGGGAAATTATTAAGTAATACGATCGGGTTGTATGCATAATCCAGCAGCTGGAACTGATCCCAGATAATTTCGCCCGATGCGAGTGAATCGCCGCCGAGCAGGCCAGAGGTCCACTCTACCGTGAATCCTGTCAGCTTGTCGAGATCAAGTTTGCTGTTGTTGGCTGTGCCGCTCCAACCCGGGAATGTGAATCCCTTGTCGTCCGGTCCGGCTGTGCCGTTGTCCTTCAAGGGGACGATCAGCTGCTTCCAGCCCGGATCCTGATCGAACACGTTGGCCGATTGGAAATACCAGTCTTCAACATCTCCCGTTGAGCCGCCCCAATAATTGGAATTGGCGCCCGCATCGTGCAGCTTCAGGCGCATCTGAACGGCACCTACAGCGGCTGTCGATTTTTTCAGGTTGTTGAACCAGATACTGATGTATTTTGCAGTTCCGAAGTTCCAATAGGTGGAACTGTCCTTATACAAACCCACATGTGTTTTTGCATAGTACTGCTTCGGATCGTACGTCGAGGCGACGAGATCCTTGGCGCGGGGGAATTTGAATTCGAACCCGTCGTTGCCGCCGTAGCTTTCCGTGGCATGAAGGCGCCACGATGTTTTCAAGGCTTTCGTCCCATGATGTGATGCAAGTGTATCATACATGAGAAGGTACGCCTTCTTCTGGCTACCGTTGAAGGTTTTCACCCACATCGAGTCTTTCACAGTGGATTCCATGTCATTGAAAATCCATTGTGCGGACAGCGGTACGGCCAGAAACAGGGAAGTGACTAGAAGTAGAAAAATCTTCTTCATATAAAATCTTCCTTTTATTAATGTGAAACGATTCGTGGATTAGTGGTATAAAGCTGCTCTTTGTTCAATGTCCTGGCGAAAATAAAGTCTTTTCATTGTGCCTGCTCAACCCGCCAAACCGCCGCCGTCAGCCGTTCGGCATTGCCCACACATACGAATTTGAGCGTATCTGCTTATCTGTTGCATTAACTGTGCCAAAAATTGTTTCATGAAATGGCTGTTTATTTAGCGGATTTTAAAAAATAGATCTCTTAAAATTATTAATTCAATAATCGACCGTTATTAAATTAAGAACGGCGCACGAAGCACTGCCAGTTTTTGAAGTAGGCATGAAGCACTGTAGGGCGAGATGGTATCTCACCCGCTCGAGCGAAGCGGTGCCAGTTGCTGAAGTGGGAGTGAAGCACTGTAGGGCGAGATGGTATCTCACCCGCTCGAGCGAAGCGGTGCCAGTTGCTGAAGTGGGAGTGAAGCACTGTAGGGCGAG
>CAISDA010000007.1 GCA_903884005.1 uncultured Ignavibacteriota bacterium
CGATCCGAACAACGCGCAATACGGTTATCAGGCGGCTCCGACTGTGGCAAACGGCCTTGTCGCGAGTTACATCCGAACCAATGCCGACAACACCACCAACCCCATCAAGGGCGGCATGAGCGCGGTCAGCGCCGGTTCGAACATCGTAGAAGCTCTGACAGCCACGCCTTTCGTTCTGGCGAAGGTCGTAGCGAAAAAGGGAGTCTTCGCATGGGCTTGGTATGTTGACCCAACCGATGCGACGACCCCGACAAAGGCGAATGCCTATCTGACGGCGATCACGACCGTGCCGTACATCTACCTCGGCAACGCGACACCGGGAGCACAGACCGCGAATTTCACCAACGGTACAGTGGACAATTCCTACGAGGTCTTGGACTTCGCCGGGATCATCGCGTGGGCCGTGAATAACGGCACCGTCATCAACATGAGCGATCTCACGCTGAAGTCGCCCGTCACGAATGCCACGAACACCGGATTGCTAAACCCCGGCATGGCGAGCGGACAAAATGCGGTTCCAGCCGTCGCCGAAATCGAATACGACCTCGAACAACAGTGGAATACATTGCAGTCTGTTGCTGACGAAATCTGGTGCTCTGCCGATGTGAAGCGGAATATCCAAGCAGCCTTGTTCACGAACAGCTCGGGCGTTCCGGCATATCGCTTTGAAGTCTCAAGGGACGCGCAAGGAAACATCTTGGGCGGTTTCACGGTGAGCGGATACAAATCTCTCTACTCGATGAAGGATACCGGCTCAGAAGAAATACCGATCCGTATCCACCCGATGCTTCCGGTGGGCACGATGATCTATCGCCGGAACACTAACCCGTATCCTTCTTCGCGAATCCCTGGCGTCGCTGGAATGTTCGTGCAAAGAGATTATTACGGAATTGAATGGCCGATCACGACAAGGGCATGGACTTTCGGAACTTACGTTCACGAGGTTTACGGCGATTACATCCCGGCTTTCTTGACCGTGCGAACGGGCATCACCGGAGTCGCAACTTAAAAGTTGTGATATAGTTTCCGCGAATCAAAGGGGAAGGCGGGGCGGCTCGGCTGGCGCAGAGTCGCCCTTTTTTTTAGGAGATCGAATGCACACTATTCCAGTCTTCACTGATTCAACAGGCAAGCCAATCACGAATGATCGTCCGTCACAATGGGCGCCGCTAAAGATCATCGCTGCAATCCTTTTGAGCGCACCGATCCTGATGGCAGCAGCAACACAGATCAATCTCACGACACAGGTGAGAGGGATTCTCCCTGTTGGAAACGGCGGAACCGGAACCACTTCGACGCTCACCGGAATCGTGCGCGGCGCCTCAGCGTATACAGCCGCAGAGCTTTCCGGTGATGCGACGACCAGCGGATCAAACGCTGTCACAGTCGTCAAGGTGAACGGCACGACAGTCGGCACGAACGCTGCCGCAGATCAAGTCATCGTCACGACGGCATCAGCAACCGGGTCGTGGGCCAGCATCCCGAACTGTACGAGCGGTGCCTTGCAATATGCGACTTCAACGCATCTATTC
>CAISDA010000008.1 GCA_903884005.1 uncultured Ignavibacteriota bacterium
CCGCCTGCCGCCTGCCCGCCTGCCGCCTGCCCGCCTGCGGAGTTGATAATCGGACAAATTTTTTCTATACTATCGCCTCTGTACTTTTATCATCCCAAATGCCTGTCTATGTCATCTATCGAAATATTATGTATCGCCGTCGGATTGTCGCTGGATGCGTTTGCCGTGTCGTTAAGCATCGGCGCCTCCGGCGTTGCGCCCGCACGCAGGGCCGCAGTGCGTCTCTCGTTTCACTTCGGCCTCTTTCAATTTCTCATGCCCGTGATCGGTTGGTATCTCGGCTCACGCGTTGCTCCCTACATCGAACGCTATGATCATTGGATCGCATTCGGGCTTCTCGGATTTGTAGGCGGACATATGGTCTGGGCGGGATTATTCCCCGAGCACGCGAAACAAATGGCTGATCCGACGCGCGGACGCATGCTCGTTCTTCTTTCGGTGGCCACCAGCATCGACGCGCTTGCGATCGGTTTGAGTCTTGCCATGCTGAATGTCGATGTTCTCTATCCGAGCATGATCATCGGCATGGTGACATTTTTCTTTTCATTGAGCGGCATGGTCTTCGGCACACAACTGAACGCTCGGTTCGGACAGCGCATGATGCTTATCGGCGGGGCCGTGCTCATCGTCATCGGTACGCGCGTCCTCATCGAACATCTGAGCCGATAGTATTTTTTTGTATTGGCTGCCCCGGCTGGGGCGAAAGCGATCGGCACTATGAAATTTATTTTTTCCGCCTTACTGCTTGCCGCAATGCTGCTGCACTCATCGGCCGCCGCTCAAACGCCGGCTGTCTATGTGCGCGCCAACCAGATCGGGTATCTTCCCGCAGACGTTAAAATTGCCGTCGCCTTTTCTCATCGCCCGGCCGACGACGAAACGTTTGAAGTAGTCGAGGTGCCGACCGGACGGACCGCCTTCGGCCCTGCACCTCTTTCTGCCAATTACGGTGCCTACGCGAATTTCGCATTCAATTATCAACTCGATTTCACAGCGCTGAAAAAAAAAGGACGCTACAGGCTCCGTCTCACCCGATCGAAGGAAGTGTCGCTTCCGTTCACCATAGGTCCGAATGCGTATAACACACATCATGAATCCCTTCTCGGTTTTATGCGCGAACAGCGGTGCGGGTATAATCCGTTCCTCGACGAGGTCTGTCATCGCAAAGACGGGCGCTCGGCCTATGGACCGATGCCCGAGAGCACCTATGCGGATGTGAGCGGCGGCTGGCACGATGCGGCCGATCAGCTCCGCTACCTGCTCACATCGGGCAATGCAGTGTGCCGGATGCTGTTTGCGTTTGAAGAGAATAAGGGAAAGTACCGGGACGACTATAATGCGCTCGGACAAAAGAACGCGAACGGAATTCCGGATATTTTGGACGAGGCGAAATGGGGACTCGACTGGATGCTGAAAATGCATCCTGCCGCCGGTCAATTGTTTCATCAAGTGGGAGACGACCGCGACCATATATCCGCAGCATCCGCACAACACGGTCGCATGGACGACCGGCCGGGAGATCACCGGCGCCCTGAACGACGGCCCGGTCTTCGGCAGCATCTTCACGTCTCTCTCCGGCGTGTCGCTCTCGGGACCCGATCGGTATGCGGCGTTCCAATCGGCTCTTGTCGTGTACCATGATGACGCGGCGGATTATTCCACGAATGAACCGATCATGGACGGTACTGCCGGGGCCGCATTTTTCATGGCGTGGTATGCGAACGATACGATCCCCGCATCCCGAAAAGATAAACGGCAGTAAGCATGGACACACACGACCCACATTTTTCGGTGCGTGCATTGTTTTTCATACATGGGGACACTCATTGCCATGGCGACTGAATCAACCACTTCCGACCGCGTGCTCTCGATCGATATCTTCCGCGGGCTCACGATACTCACGATGATATTCGTGAACGACGTTGCCGGCGTCCGGAACATTCCCGACTGGATGAAGCATTTTCCGCCGGCCGGTGACGGGATGACGTTCGTCGACCTTGTGTTTCCCGCGTTCCTCTTTATTGTCGGCATGTCTATCCCGTTCGCGATCGAAAAACGAAGGCGGCTAGCGGAGTCGACGGCATCCGTGTGGAAACATATTCTCATTCGCACTGCAGGCCTGCTGACCCTCGGTGTCTTCATGGTCAATATCCACGGCTTCAATGAAGCCTCCGCGGGTATGAGCAGAAATGTCTGGGAACTCCTGATGTTCGTGTCGGCGGTGCTCGTATGGAACGCGTACCCGCTTGAGCACGGCGCACGGCACACGGTGTACCGCGTGCTTCGATGGATAGGAGCCGCGTCATTGATCGGGCTCGCCGGTCAGGGAGCCGTCAAAACGGATCCGGTGGATCGTCGTCTTCGGCATCATCCGCTCCCTCGTTTTTTCCGTTGCCATGGTGTGGCTCACCGCTGCACTCTATAAGGCGGGTATCCGGCTCCACGTATAGAGCGGCCCGAGGTTCTGTGAGTTACAAGGGAGATAGGTATGACACTGTTAGTGCATAATTGCCGGCTGCATACGGCGGCCCCGGGGGATGCGTTCTCATCGGTCTTTGTTGAAGGCGGAAAAATTCAAGGCATCGGTGCTGCCGAATCGCTGCCGCGCGCCGCGCGCGTGATCGATGCCGAAGGGCGTCTGCTCATTCCCGGATTGATTGACATTCATCTCCATGGGGCGGGAGGCGCCGATGTACACGATGGAACAGCTGAGTCGCTTGTCACTATCGCAGCGGCTCTTGCCCGGACGGGTGTGACGTCGTATGTGGGTACGACAATGGCGTGGCCCGAGGAGGGGAATCGCCATTTGCACGTTGCGCGCGAAGCAGTGAGGAAAGATCTCGGCGGAGCCGTGCTGCTCGGCATTCATCTTGAGGGTCCCTTCGTCAATACGGCGAAAAAAGGCGGGCTCGACCCTGCGGGAATCTACGAGTCCTCTGACGCCGCGCTCGACGATATCTTCACGGCAACAGGCGATGCGCTCACCATGATGACCATCGCGCCTGAACTGCCGGGCAATCTGGATGTCATACGCGAACTGACACGGCGGGGCGTTATCGCCTCGTTCGGCCATTCAAGCGCGACGTACGAGCAGACGCTGGAAGGATTCGACGCGGGGATACGCCATGTCACGCACCTCTTCAACGCAATGCCGCCTCTCCATCACCGGTATCCGGGCCCGCTGGCGGCAATTTTTGAACGCGGCGACATTACCGCACAGATTATCAGCGACGGCCACCATCTCCATCCCGCGATCGTCCGCCTGCTTCATTCTATGCTCGGCAATGAACGGAGTGTCTGCATCACGGACGGTATGGCCGGCATCGGTTTGCCCGACGGCAGGTACTTCTATAATGGCAAGGAATATGAATCGCTCAACGGGGCGGCGCGCTATCTCGACGGCACGCTCATCGGTTCCACTACGAACCTGTTGGCCATCGCATTCCGGTTTCAATTCTTCACCGGCTGCAGTCTTGAAGCGGCGATCGATTCGGTGACGAAAAATCCCGCCCGCGTTCTCGGACTGGACCATCATAAAGGCTCGATTGAACGCGGCGCGGATGCAGACCTTGTGCTGCTCGATGCCGATAACGTTCCGGCGTTGACCATCGTTCAGGGGGAGGAAGTATTTCGCCGTATTATGAGATAGGAAGAATTCAAAATATTTTCTACATTTATCCGGTATTGCCTGCAGGCAGACGGCGGCAGCACCCGCGTCCACCGCAGCGTCTGAATTTATTCAAGCATCTGGTATAAGGTATCTTATGGCAAAACAGGAACGGCTCAGTTCACTCGATGCATTCCGCGGCTTCACGATCGCCGGCATGATGCTCGTCAACAACCCCGGCTCGTGGGGCGCCATTTATCCGCAACTCGAACATGCCCCATGGAATGGATGGACATTCACCGATTTTATTTTTCCGTTCTTCCTCTGGATCATGGGCGTTGCAATGACAATGTCGTTCGCAGGCAGGATGGAACGCGGCGATTCGAAATCGGCGATGATCTCACAGGCCGCCAGACGCGGTGCGACGCTCATTCTTATCGGACTCTTTCTCTCCACGTTTCCCTTCGGCCTCTTCGGCACGCATTTTTCCTTTGCTACCATGCGCATCCCGGGTGTGCTGCAGCGCATCGGCGTATGTTATTTCCTCGCCACGCTCATTTACCTGAATACGACGATTCGCGGGCAGATCGCATGGATCGTCGGACTCCTCTCCGCATACTGGCTGATGCTGGCATTCATTCCTGTTCCCGGATTTGGGGCCGGCAACATCACGCCCATGGGCAGCCTGGCGCGCTACTTCGACACGATGTTCCTTGAGGGGCACACATGGCGCGGCGCTCCCGCCCCCGGATTCGACCCCGAGGGCGTGATCTCGACGCTGGGCGCCGTGGGCACAACGCTCTTCGGCATTCTCGTTGGCCATTACTTGCGCTACCAGAATCATTCGAAGGAAGAAAAAGTCTGCTGGATGTTTTTTGCGGGCAGCGTTCTGCTGCTGGCCGGCGCCGTGTTCGACATGTGGATGCCCATCAATAAGAACCTGTGGACTTCGTCCTATGCGGTGTTCATGGCCGGGTTTGCAACGTGCATCTTCGGATTGTTCTATTTCATCATCGACGTGAAAGGCTACAAGAAATGGGCGACGCCGCTCATCATCTACGGCATGAACGCGATCTTCGTCTTCACGCTCTCGGGTATCGCGGGACGGGTGATGGGAATCGCGAAAATACCAGTCACACTCGGCACAGGAGAAGCAGGTTGGGTGACGCTCCAGCGCCTGGTAATGGACAACGTGCTGCTCCGGATCTTCAACCCCCTGAACGCGTCGCTCTCGTGGGCCATGCTCTGGGACCTCATGCTGTTCTTCTTCGCCTGGCTCATGTGGCGGAAGAAGTGGTTCCTTAAAGTGTAGGCAATCGCGTGCGTTCATTTCCATAGCGACGACTGCCGTAATGACGGACGAGCACCGCGGTTGAAGATGCTCGATCTCGATGTTTAAAAACACGAAGGGCGCGATCACAATGATCGCGCCCTTCGTGTTCCATCCATGTGCTGCCAGCTTCGTTATTTTTTCGGCTGCTGGGGAAGCTGTTTCGTCAATTTTTCCATCCATCCGTTGCCGCCGCCCTTTTTTTGCGGCACCTTCTGCAGCGGCTCGCTTCCGTGTTTCTTGTTCACATAATACTGCTGCCCGATCGACAAGAGGTTGAAGACCAGATAATAGAGGTTCAATCCAGCCGGCAGATTGTTGAACATGATCGTGAACATGATCGGCATCATCCATACCATCTGCGCCTGACGCGGATCGGTCGTCGTCATCTTCTGCTGCACGAACATGGTGATGCCCATTGCCAGCGTCAAGCCGCTCAGGAAGTTGCCGACCAGCGGCAGCGTGAACGGCAGCGAGATCAGCACATCGGGCACGGACAGGTCTTTGATCCACCAGATGAAGGGCGCCTGGCGCAATTCGATGGCCGATGCAAACAACGCATAGAGCGCGAAGAGGATCGGCATCTGCAGCAGCATCGGCAGGCAGCCGCCCGCCGGGTTCACGCCGTAATCCTTGTACAATTTCATGGTCTGCACGTTCATCGCATTCGCGTCATCCTTGTACTTCACCTTCAGCTCTTCCATGATCGGCTGCAACTTCTGCATCTTCCGCATGGAATCGAGGCTCTTTTTTGTCAACGGATGCAGCAGCAGCTTAATGGCGATCGAAAACACGATGATGACCAGTCCGTAATTCGATATGAATATGTGAAGCATATGGAAGAACGGAATGAAGAGAAACATCGTAATGGGCCGGATCCACGTCCATCCTAAATTGATGATCTTCTCAAGTTCGCGGTTGTAGCCTTTGATCGTCGAATATTCGAGAGGGCCGAGATACAGGCTCAGCTGCGTCGACTCTTCGGCGCCGTTCTTGTACGGCACCTTCAGCGCAATGCCGTATTGTTTCACCACACCCTGATTGGCGGCCGCGATGTGATGGCCTTCCAAATATGCGCCGCTTGCCTTTTTATCGTTCGAGAGCATTGCGACCGCAAAATATTTTGTGCGCGAGGCGACCCACTCGGTCGCGCCGCTGGTATTCGACGTGGGCGTTTCGCCTTCCTTGCTCGCGTCGATCTGCGTCAGCTCTCCGCCTGCAAACGAATAGGCCAGGGCCACTTTGGCTTCGTCGACCGAATTGTGCTCGGCAAAGCGGATTCCGTTCTCCCACATGACCTGGTACTCGTAATTGGCGATGACCGACTGCATGGACAGGAGCTTGATATCGATATCGACATTGTACGTGTCATTGTTGAATGTGAATTTCTTGACGATCGATCCCGTCTCGGCCTGCAGCGTGAAGTCGATGGTGATGTCATTGCGGCCTTCGCCGAGCGTGACCTTGCTGCTCGGGGCGTTTGTTGTACAATAGAGCGTCTTCGTGTTGATCTGCTTCCCGTCTTCAGTGTTGAAGAGCAGGCTTAAATCGCCGCCCTTTGTCTGGTCAACGAGCTGAACGGGGTACTGGTCCCATGTGTTATAGTGCTTCAGCGTCCATTTTTTTATCACCCCTCCGTGTGTCGACAGCTCTGCAATGTACTTGTCGGTTTCAACCGTGATGATCTGTTCGGTGCCGGATGACGCCTGCACGAAGTATTTGCTTTGTCCGTCTTGCACGGCCTGTGCCGTTTCGGACGGTTGAACTGCCTGCTGCACCGCGGCCGCCGGCTTCGATGCGGTATCGTGCTGCACGGCATGCTGCGATTGCGCGTCCTGCCTGGCCGGTTGTGGTTTCGGCGCGCTGTACCACATCCAGACCATCAGGACCAGGGCGATGAGAACAAATCCAAGTGTTGATTGTTTATCCATGAATCAGAGCTCCGACAAAAAAATAAATGTTAATGAACGGGATCATAACCGCCTTCGTGATACGGGTGGCATTTGCTGATGCGTTTCAGCGACAGCCAGACGCCTTTCAGTGCGCCGTATTTTCTCAGTGCGTCAAGTGAATACTGTGAACAAGTGGGGTAAAATCTGCACGTGTTTGCCGGAAGGAGCGGGGAGAGGAGTACCTGGTATGCCCGAACGCACATGATCAGCAGAGTTTTCATACGTGCCTCAGCACAGAGAGATAATCTTTGGAACCATCGAATGCCATTCTGCTGCGATGTCGTGAAGCGTAAGTTTTTTCAATACGGCCGGATCGTGTCTGCGAAGCATCAGTACGAGCGTCGCCGTCCGGCGATGCGCGCGAAGACCATCCCACAGCTGTTCTTTTTCCATCCGCACTGTTTCCCGCATCAGGCGTCTGATTCGGTTGCGAAGCACGGCCGACGATGCGATCTTCTTCGGTACCGCAAAACCAATTCTCACGGGTGTGCCGAATTCCGGGTATGCACCCTCTCCGACCGCGAGCTGCACGTAACACCGTGTCCAGCGGCCAGGAACAACCAGGCCGTGCTGAAGCACATCGCCGAAGGCATTGTGTCCACTGAGAATTGCTGATTTCGGTAGAGTTGAGCGCACCTATGGTCAGGGAAAAAAGTGCGAAGCTTCGCTGATAGAACGTTCGTCCATCAGGAAGCAAGCATTAAAAAAACTTACTTCTCGTCGCTGACGGTCAATTTGTGGCGCCCTTTTGCCCGACGGCGGTTAATAACGGCGCGTCCGTTTTTGGTTGCCATGCGTTCGCGGAACCCATGCGTATTTTTGCGTTTTCTGTTGTGGGGCTGAAATGTGCGTTTCATAATAGTCTCCGTGTGGAAATAAACAAAAAAGGGTTGCTCCTATGGGCGCAATCCTTTTTCGACAGTGCTGATAAAAATACGCATTAATTTTTTAAGAAACAAGCGGAAGGAAGAATAAATGCAGTTGCCGCGTATGCCTCCCGCCGCGGGTGATTGTCCGGTGTTCCGTTGAGGAAATTTCCGCATTCTCCGCTCCCCCCCGGACCGGCCACTCGTTTTTTCATCGGCAGGTCTCTCATTGCGCAAAAAATCGGCCTATCATACGGGCATTCCCAACGAGGTGTTCATTCTTCAGCGTTGGTGCAGAAACGACGGCACCGGATCGTGAATCTTTTTACCGTAGAGTGCATCCTATATAAAGAGAGTCGATCACACATTTTTTCCACTCACAGGAGAATAGCATGAAACATAACATCGGCAGCATAGACAGCACCCTCCGAATTATTCTCGGAGTTTTCTTGTTATCATTGATCGTGTGGGGACCCCACTCCCTCTGGGGACTCGTTGGCATTATTCCTCTTGCAACCGGGTTCGTGCGCTCGTGTCCATTATATACGGCGATGAATATCACGACCGACAAACCGGCAGGGAAGACAGGAAAATAATTATTGATCACGTGCGTTCAGACGATCGCGCGGTGCGCAGTGTCTGGACTATTGAAAAAAAAGGAATGGTATCATGGCTGAACATATCACCAAAGACGAATTTTTAAAGAAAGTGTTCGACTTCGAAAACAACAAGGAATGGAAATTCGCAGGCGAACTGCCTGCTGTCATCGATTTTTGGGCCGAATGGTGCGCTCCCTGCCGCATGGTCGGGCCCGTGATCGACGAATTGTCCATCGAATACAAGGGGAAAGTTAATTTTTACAAAGTAAATACGGAGCAGGAACAGGAACTCGCGGGCGCGTTCGGCATTCGCAGCATTCCTTCGCTGCTGTTCATTCCAATGGAAGGTCAGCCGAAGATGGCGGTCGGCGCCCTGCCGAAAGAAGCGCTGAAGCAGGCCATTGATGAGGAATTGTTGAACCCGGTTAAAAATTAATAAGGAGCAGTCATGCCCATATACGATTATCGCTGTGAAGATTGTCAGGAACACTATGAAGTTTATCATAAGGTGCGTGAAGAGAAGGACGATGTCGTCTGTCCCCAGTGCTCCTCCCGTCATGCGAAAAAAATGATGTCAGTACCCGCTGCGCCCTCCATGAGCTCCGGCCCTTCGGCCGCCTACGGCGCCTGCGACAATGCAGGCGGCTGCGGCTGCAGCGGCGGCTCATGCGGATTGAACTGACACAGGGCGCTGCTGTGTGTGATGCACCTCAAGGCATACTTCTCATTGAAGTATGCCTTTTTTTTGGGCGCGGATGAGAGGAAAAACGAACATGAGTACCCGTCTGCATTGCTTTTTATTGTGAATTGTCTTACCTTAAAATGAATTTGGATATTTATTATCTCCTTATCTTACTATGGCCGAAGAGACAAACGAACAGCAACCACAGCGTCCGAATCCATTTCGGCGAAAAAGTTTTAACCGGTATCGAAAGCCTCATGGAAAGACGCATCGGGAAGACGGCGTTGAAAATGCCCCGGGCGACGAAGGAAGTCCGGTTGAGGACGAGATAGCCGCAACTCCGCATGGCGACAGCGACGCTCCTGTGTCCGCCGCTGAAAGGACTGACGCAGTACAGGCGGGCTCCCCAGAAACACCGGCAGAGGGCAAGCCGCAGCAGCAGCGCAGAAATGAGGGCGGTGAACGTCAGCAGAAGCAGCGCCGGCCGCAGCAGACCCCGGGCCAGCCGCAAGCTCAAGCGTCGCGGCCCCCGTCCGGCGAGCAGCAGTCGTCATCGCGTACAATGGTGAGTGTGGTCATTCCCTTGTTGAACGAGGAAGAATCGCTTCGCGAACTCGCCGAACAGCTCAAAAATTCACTCCAGCGCATCACTCAAAACTACGAAGTCATCTTTATCGACGACGGCAGCACCGACGGCTCGTTTAAAGTGCTTCGCGAGATCAATGCCCGCAACCGCCGCATGAAGGCTGTCCGCTTCCGCCGCAATTACGGTAAAAGCGGAGCGCTGATGGTCGGTTTCCAGAAGGCCCAGGGCGAATACGTGATCACCATGGATGCCGATTTGCAGGACGATCCGGCAGAAATTCCGAATCTTATCAAGGAACTTCGTGGAGGACTCGATGTCGTCTCGGGATGGAAAAAGAAGCGGAGAGACCCGCTCACGAAAAGGATCCCCTCGAAGTTTTTCAATTTTGTCACTGGACTCACCACCGGTATTAAGATACACGATTTCAATTGCGGGTTGAAGGGATACAAGCGCGAAGTTGTGAAGAGCGTGAATGTCTACGGCGAGCTCCACCGCTACATTCCGGCGCTTGCCCATTGGCTCGGCTTCCGCATCGGCGAGATTCCGGTCAACCACCGTCCGCGTAAATTCGGCAAGACAAAGTTCGGCATGGGCAGGTTTTTCCGCGGCTTCCTGGACCTCCTGACGCTCGTCTTCACGACACGGTTTGCCACACGCCCGCTCCATTTGTTCGGCGGCTGGGGTATCGTTTCAACGCTTCTGGGAATGGGCACGGGCGCATACCTTGCTTTCGAAAAAATTGTGAATGGCATCCCGCTCAGCAATCGGCCGCTGTTCATGGTGAGCCTGATCATGATCGTCCTCGGCGTGCAGTTCGTCTCTATGGGCATGCTCGGAGAATTGATCACAAAGGGGCAGCAAAGCGAAAAAGATTACGCTATCCGCGAAGAGATTCGCTGAGACGCTGCTCTGCGGTAACCTTATAATTCAAGAGTGCGGCACGCGGTTGCGCAGCCGCACTTTTTTTTCCCGTTCAGCTCCACACACACTATCACACGCTTGTGAAAGTACTTATTCTCGGCACGGCGTACCCCATGCGCGGCGGCATTGCGCACTTTATCGCACTGCTCGCCTCTCATTTACAGAAGCGCCACGATACGAAGATCTTCTCGTTTACGAGGCAGTATCCTGCGTTCCTCTTTCCGGGCAAGACCCAAATGGAAGAGGGGGCCCCCGGCATTCCCGTCACCGCCGCCGCTGAGATCGATTCGGTCAATCCCTTCAATTGGATCCGCGTCGGATTGAAGGTGCGCCGCGAAAAGCCCGATGTCATAATCTATAAATACTGGCTTCCGTTTTTCGGCCCGTGTTTCGGAACGATCTGCGCCATCGCCGCATGGAAGCGCCAAACGAGGGTCATCGCGATCTGCGACAACGTGATCCCGCACGAGCACCGTCCCGGCGATACGCTGTTTACTAAATTTGCGTTCGCCTTCACCGATGCCTATATCGTCATGTCGGACTCGGTCGAGAAAGACCTGCAGTCCATGGTGAGGCACCCACGATACCAAAAAGCCGCGCATCCGGTCTACGAGATCTTCGGCGCCGCGGTGCCCAAAGCCGAATCGCGCGCGCGGCTCGGGATCGAAGCAGGGAAGGTGATCCTCTTCTTCGGGTATATACGCACATACAAGGGATTGCACACGCTCATCGATGCGATGGCGCTCATACCGCGCGCGTTGAATATCAGCCTCCTCGTGGTGGGCGAATATTACGGCGACGAGCGGGACTATCGGGAACATATTGCCGCCGCCGGCGTCGGTGATGTCGTTCGCGTCCACTCGGACTATGTGCCGAATGAACAGGTGGCCGACTATTTTTGCGCAAGCGACGCGGTGATCCTGCCGTATCTGTCGGCGACGCAAAGCGGCATCGCACAGATCGCGTATCAATTTAACAGGCCCGTCATCGCCACAAATGTCGGCGGGCTTGCCGAAGTGGTCATCGACGGCGTGTCGGGCCTGATCATTGAACCCGGCCGTCCTCAGCAGCTGGCCGACGCCATTGTTCGTTTTTACGATGAAGACATGGAGGGCCGTCTTTCTGCCGGCGCTGCCGAAGAAAAGAAAAAATATTCGTGGGATGCGATCATCGCCGCGATCGAACTCTTAAACACATAACCGCCATGCATTACGACCCTATTAAAAAAGTATTCGGCGATGCGGCGCGGAGCAGTACGCTCTTCCGCCGCATCTTCTACGGACTCCTCGATATGATGTTTCTCAGGGCCTGGTACGTGAAACGCGCCCTTCGAACGCTGCTCGACGGCCGGAAGGAGGCGTTCACGCTCTTCGACGCCGGATCGGGATTCGGGCAGTATTCGTATTTTCTGGCACGGCGCTATCCCCAGGCGGCAATTCATGCGGTGGACGTGAAGGATGAACAGATCGACGACTGCCGAGGATTTTTTACTCGATGCGGCCTCGGCAACATCACCTTCCGCGTCGAAGACCTGACCCAGCCGCTGCATGCCGAAGAATTCGACGTGATCCTCTCCGTCGACGTCATGGAACATATTGAGGACGATGTGCAGGTCTTTAAAAATTTCCATCGTGCGCTGAAACCCGGCGGCGTCGTGCTCATCAATACTCCGTCGAATCTCGGCGGCTCGGATGCACACGACGACGAGGATGAAAGCTTCATCGGAGAACATGCGCGCAACGGATACGGCGCCGACGAGATCACCGAGAAACTGCGTTCGGCCCGGCTCCGCGTAAACACCATTTCGTATACGTACGGCCCGATCGGCATGGCCGCGTGGCGGCTCGGCATCAAATATCCCATGCAACTGCTGAATGTCAGCAAGGCCTTCTTCGTGCTCCTGCCGTTCTATTATGCGGCGACGCTCTGGCTCACGCTCGTGTTCATGTATCTGGATTATGCGGGCACGAACTCTACGGGCGCCGGCCTTCTTGTGACGGCTGTCAAGGAGTGACGGCGTGTGGAATAAATTTTTTCCGGAAGGGTTGACATTTAAAGGACTTTTCCCTATTATATCTATTCAAATACCAACTTAACAAGCTATTCTTGATCTATGGAAGGATGCACACGATGTACGCAGTCGTAGAAATCGCAGGACAACAATATAAAGTGAATCCGACGGAAAAACTGTATGTTCCGAGATTAGACAGTGCAGTCGATTCAACCGTGACATTTGATAAAGTGCTGCTTCGCGCCGACGAGACGTCGATCACGGTCGGAGCCCCGACGGTTGCAGGTGCATCGGTCGCCGCTAAAGTGCTCGCGCATGTGAAGGATGACAAAGTCATTGTCTTCAAGAAGAAGAAGCGCAAGGGATATCGCGTGAAACGCGGTCATCGCCAGCAGTATACAGAAATTGAAATTACGTCTATAAATTAAAATTTGATAAGGAAGTATCGAGTATGGCTCATAAAAAAGGCGGCGGAAGTTCGCGCAATGGTCGCGACAGTAATGCCCAGCGTCTCGGCGTGAAGCGCTTCGGCGGGCAAAGTGTCAATGCCGGTGAAATCCTTGTTCGCCAGCGCGGCACGAAGTTTCATCCGGGCGAAAATGTGGGTATCGGTTCCGATGATACGCTCTTCGCATTGAAAGGCGGAGCAGTGAAATTTCACCGTGTCGGCAGAGATCGTCAAGCCGTATCCATCATCATAGCATAATTAGGAATGATCATCGCTTCGGCGAACAAAAGGGTTGCGTGAGAGAATTTCTTATGCGCCTTTTTTTTTGTGGCCAAGGCAGGTGACAGCGGTCTGAACGTCCAGCACTGCAAGTGCTGAGGCGGGTTCCTACACTGAAGAAATTTTTTTCGGAGAAGTTAATGAAAATTACTGTGATTGGTGCAGGGAACGTCGGCGCTACGGCTGCACAGCGCATCGCCGAAAAGGAACTTGCCAACGAGGTGGTGTTGATCGATGTGGTCGAAGGCATGCCCCAGGGCAAGGCGCTCGATATGTACGAATCGGCCCCGATCGAGGGCTTCGATTCGATGGTGATCGGTACCAACAACTACGACACGACGGCTAATTCTGATATCATCGTCATCACGGCAGGCATTCCGCGCAAACCGGGCATGAGCCGCGACGATTTGTTGAACACAAACGCCGGCATCATGAAGTCGGTCGTGGAGCAGGCTGCGAAAGTGTCTCCCAACGCCATCCTTGTTATCGTCTCCAATCCGTTGGATGTGATGGTGCATGTGGCCATGAAAGCCAGCGGCTTCGATCGTTCGCGCGTCATCGGCATGGCCGGCGTGCTGGACACGGCCCGCTTCCGCTCGTTCATCGCAATGGAACTCAACGTCTCGGTCGAAGATGTCACGGCGTTCGTTCTCGGCGGCCACGGCGATTCTATGGTGCCGCTTCCGCGCTACACGTCCGTCGCCGGCATCCCCCTGACAGACCTGTGCGATGCCGCAACGATCGACAGACTCGTTACCCGCGCGCGCAACGGCGGCATCGAAATCGTCAACTTCCTCAAGACCGGCAGCGCCTTCTACGCTCCTTCGGCCGCCGCGGTCCAGATGGTTGAAGCGATCGTGAAAGACAAGAAACGCATTCTTCCCTGCGCAGTGCTCCTGCAGGGCGAGTTCGGCCTCACCGATACGATCGTCGGCGTGCCCGTAAAACTCGGAAGAAAAGGCATGGAACAGATCATCGAAATTAAATTGACCGAAGCAGAGGCGGCGGCATTAAAAGCATCCGCCGATGATGTGAGAGTCAACATGGAAAAAGTGAAATTCTAGAGTTCGTTCGCTCCGAAAAAGTTCAGTCCGTTTGTGCCCCTGTTCATGGCGCAACGGACTGTGCTTTTTTAAACCCGCAGCTTCATGGTGACTTTGTTCCCTTTTTTATTGAACGACACAGATTGCATGAGCGTTTTCATTAAGAACACGCCCCGGCCTCCGGCGCGCAACAGATTTTCATCGTGCAGCGGATTCGGGAGCGCTTCCGGCGTAAATCCGCCGCCCTGATCGGTAATGGTGACGGTGAGCACCTTCCTCGACATTGCACAGGTCACTGTGACGTGCTTCGATGCATCGTTCTTGTTGCCGTGTATCATGCCGTTATTGACGGCTTCTGTGACAGCCACAAGCAGCGCGTGTAGTTTCTCTTCGGCCATGCAGAATTGGCCGTTCAAGTGAATGAAAAAATCTTCAACTTTGTGTATGTTCTTCGTATCGCTTTCCAGAACGAGCCGATGTTTCTGCACTGCATGAACCGATCGCGTTGGCACGGGAGGTCCTTTCTATAATAAATATCTGACGGTCATTGTCACGTTCGACATTCCCCGGGCACCCGCACCTGTTTGCTTCTGGTATTCCCTCCACCCCCGCAGATCAATTCTCGACCGCGATGACAGTGTCAGTGTGAATGCCGCTGTTGGCCCAATACTGTAGTAGGTGCTCTCGAAGATCCGTTCTCCGTTATCATACCGAAATCGCTTCTGCGCAAACGACCGGATGCCCACCGCACATAAGACCGTCTCGTTATTGCTAAAACGTAGTTGTGGGGAAAAAGTTACCTCCTGTACTTGCTGCAGAGGCAGCTCCGAAAATTGCTGCCACCGCAGTTCCCCCCGCTCGTAGACGCGCACGATGCCGTATGCGTCGAATCCCAGACTCCGAGTTATATCGTATGAGAAAGAATCGACAAAAGCAACCTGTCTGTACGAATAACTTTTTGCTGTCGGGATGAGCAGCTCAAAATCGAAGACCGTGTAATTGGCCAGCACATCAAAGAGGACCTTGTTGCGAACGCCGTCGAATGGCGTTGTGATGCACTCAGGCGCGAGGCGGAATATCCGGTTCCAATTGTTGTTGGCGCTCCGCTCGCGCGAAAGATACACCGTGTGGGCAAGCGTCGCTTCGGCGGTGATCCCCAGCGTGAAATAGTCGCTGGCTGTGTGCTCTTCGTGCAGCGCTCCGGTCATCATCAGCTCGTCCCGATCGTCCGTGTTCGACGTATCCGGCGTGTCGTAACGGAAAATGCCAGACGACCCATTGAGTGTCAGAAGATCACGGGATGAGAGTCGCCCGGAGAACGAACCCTGCAGACGCGTTGTCAGCGCGGTGTTGTCAAGGCGCTGCTCCTGACGGGCGCGCTGTGTCTGAAACGTATTGTCCACGCCGCCGATCGTTTCAATCGAATGCTTTTCGTCGCGCTCGCCCAGCACGAACCCGACCGACGATTCAATCTCCTCTGTTTTGTACCGGATATCAAAGCCGCCTTCCACCCGAAATTCCTGGACGTTCGTCGAAAAAGGGATCGCCGACAGCACGGTCAATGCCTTGTAGCGGTACGAATTGCTTATCGTGCGCGACTCCATAGTGGCGGTGAATGCCGTTGAAAATGCATCTTGCGCGCTGTACTGAAGCACATTCGTCACTGCATACGAATCCTCCGTGCGGGATCGTATATTGGTCGACACGCCGAACGCAGCTTTGACGGCATCGTCCGCAGGCACGTAAAAATCCCATCGGTTTTTCGCCCACCGTACTCGCGCCACATCGGCCGACCCTTCAGAAAAATCCTTTCGAATATACACATCGGCATTGTCGTTGCGGAACCGGCGCGGCGACAGATCGCTCTCCGCAAGGTGTACAACGGCCGTTGAACGGAACCCGCCCGTATCCAGTGAATCCAGATCCATCACCAATTTGTAGAGGGGACCCTGATCGCTGATTTCCTGCTGCTTGTCCAGCCTGATGCCGATCATAGGAGTGATGGACAGGTGTTCCATCGGCAGCCAGGTGATGCCGCCGGCCCCCGAATGTTGTGCCGCAATGCCCGACGAAAAAGTTTGATTGTCGGACGAGACAAACGATTGCGCCTCTATGCTGAGTCCCAGGGTCCCGGACAATTTTCGCATGAGATCGAAGGAGAACGTATTGGCATCGCGCACGGTTTCCTGCGTTTGCACCATCAGCGATCGCGACGACGAATTGGTCACCCGTCCCTGCGTCGTCTCCGTCTTAAACCCGAACGACCCGTTCAGAAGCCAGGAATACGTGTAGGCATTATGATCGAACGCGATCGCGACTGCGTTCGAATCCGTTCGCTGTGGTGTGACGATCGGAACCACTTCCATCTGCGCATGAAGGAGCGCCGGGCGGGCAGCCGCAAGCAGCAACACGACAAGCACATGCCGCATCGGGCACATCGATGGTACAAATCGTCGCAGCCGGTCCGTCATGTGCCTTGAAAAAATTGAAGTGATGTAGTGGTTTC
This sequence comes from uncultured Ignavibacteriota bacterium, assembly GCA_903884005.1. Lineage (GTDB taxonomy): Bacteria > Bacteroidota > Ignavibacteria > UBA10030 > UBA8401 > CAISDA01. The sequence goes on from CAISDA010000008.1 coordinate 16,831, forward strand.
TCGTAAAGTAGGGCGAATTGCCATCCCGCTCTGTGTAGTGCATCGTCCGTTACTGCATGTTGTCTGTAGCGTGCACGAATGTGGAGTTCACCACCCCGCATGAAAATACCAGTTTCGCAGACGCAGCATTGTAGGGCGAGATGGTATCTCGCCCGCTCGAGCGAAGCGGTGCATGTTACCCGGCGGCGGCATTGTCTTCGAGCTCAAACATGTCGTGCCATGTGCAGCGAGGGGCATATCCGAGCAGCCGCGCCGCCTTCTCGTGCCCGATGAGCGGCGCCGGCGTCGACATGGACGCTGCTACCCTTGTCACTTCCGGATAAAATTCGCGGATCAGGTCCGCCGCATTGCGCTCCGCCCAGTTGCTCGCGCCGGTGATGAACATGGCTTCATGAAGCTCGGCCAGGTCGGTCTCCACGGCAAGCCTGTGCGCCGTCGCCACGTCATAGACGTGTACATAGGCCCACAAATTTTTATGCCATTGCCGGTAGTTGTGTATAAGATCCTTGTAAAATTCAATCGCTGCAGGCTCCGGTACCCAAATCCACGGTTCGCGCAAACACACGGTCCGCATGCCGTACCGCGCGGAATACGATCGGCACATTTCTTCGGCGACCACTTTGCTCAGTCCGTAGGGATCCTGCGGACGAAGCGGATGCAGCTCGTCGATGGGAAAATATTCCGGGACCATGCGGTTGCTCATGAACGCGAATCCCAGCGTCGATTCGCTGGAGGTTACTACTACTTTGGCAACCTTGTTCACCGCCGCCGCTTCAAGCACGTTGAATGTGCCGTTGACGTTGAGATGGAAGACTTCTTCCGCTGTGTTGTTCAGCGGATGGGGAATGCCTGCCATATGGATCACCGCATCATACCCCCGCATTGCCTCTGTGACCGCGGCAAGATCGAGCACATCAACGCGATGAAATTGTGCGGCGGAGAGTGTGTCCGCTATGTCCAGGACTCCGACGCTGTGGCGGTGACGTATCAAGTCGTCAACGACATATTTTCCGACGAGTCCCGATCCGCCCGTGACAAGTATGTTCATGAGAGGTTGTTTTGAGAATGGTGTTCACACACAGTGTGTGGCCCGGCAACGTGAAAAACTGGCCAGTTGATCCGCCGGCAGTTTGACATACAGAGTGAGTTCGGTTATATTTAAAGATAATGAAAACTATGATTCCATATGCCATTTATTTTCTCGCTGTCATTTCTTCCACAGCGGGCGCCCAGGATAAATACTGGATTTATTTTTCAGACAAGGGCGTGCAGCAGCGCGCCTTTGCGCCGAAATCGTACAGCACCGAGGGGGCCGCTCTCTCTCTCGGCATAGAGCCGCGGACGCTGAGCCGGCGCGCAAAAATTTTCGACGCGCCTTCGGTCGATGCACTGGATCTTCCTGTTGCCGTTGAATACCTGGCTGCGCTTCGCGCACAGGGTATTGCGCCGGGAACGGAATCCCGGTGGCTCAATGCCGTATCCGCGCGCCTGACGGCGGACCAGCGCAGCAGTCTCCAAGACCTTCCCTTTGTGGCCCGCATCGAACGTGTGCGTGTGTACCATACCGATTCACTCACTGCCGGCGTGCAGCAGTCTCAGGCGCTTCAAAAAATACTCGCACCGTATGCCTCACGGCTCGATTACGGTGCATCGTACGATCAGGTGCAGCAGATCAATGTGCCCCGGCTTCATGACCTCAATATCACCGGACGCGGCGTCATTGTCGGCATGCTCGATGCCGGATACCGGTGGCGCACGCACGAAGCGCTCAGGAACACCAATGTGCTCGCCGAGTACGATTTTATACAGAACGATTCTGTCACATCCAACCAAACGGGAGATGGCAGTACGCAGGATCAGCACGGCACGATGACGCTCTCCACGCTCGCCGGATACATGCCCGGGCAGCTCATTGGGCCCGCGTTCGGCGCCGCCTTCCTGCTCGGCAAAACGGAATATGTGCCCGCCGAACTGAACATCGAAGAAGATCATTGGGTCGCAGGTATTGAATGGCTCGAACGCAGCGGCGCCGATGTCGTCTCCACCTCGCTCGGCTATAGCGAATTTGACCCGGGACAGCACAGCTACACATATCAGGATATGAACGGACACACGGCGGTCACGACCAAAGCCGCCGTAATCGCTGCGCGCAAGGGAGTGCTCCTGTGCGTTGCAATGGGAAACGAAGGCGCTCTGCCATGGCATTTCCTGACCTCACCCGCCGATGCCGACAGCATCATTGCCGTCGGGGCAGTGTCCGGAACCGGCGTCGTCACGAGCTTCAGTTCGGTCGGCCCCACGAGCGATGGCAGAACAAAGCCCGATGTGTGCGCGCGCGGTTTGAATGATGTTGTCGCGACTCCTGTCACGAACGGCGCCAGCACCTATGTTTCGGTCAACGGAACATCCGTGTCCACGCCATTGGTCGCGGGTGCAGCAGCGCTGCTATTGTCTGCCCGTCCCGAATTGACGCCGATGCAGGTGCGCGACGCGCTGCGCAACACGGCATCCAACACTGCATTGCCTGATAATTCGATCGGCTGGGGTATCATCGATGCCTATAAAGCGCTGCTATACAACGGACTCCTCATCAGCGCGTCGCTCGTTGTTTCCACCGGTGCCGACAGTGCTCGCACGATCGGCGCGACGATTATTGCATCCGCTCCGTTGGTGACAGGATCGCTCCAGTATCACTATTCGGTCGATGGCGCTGCTTCGTTCGTTTCAGGTGTGTTGCAATTGAGTGCACAGATCGATACGGCAACACACAGCGGCACGTACTCATTCGTCCTTCCCAAAAAGGCGACACAATTTTATATTACTGCACAGGACGAACACGGCGTTGTCCGCAGTCTTCCGTACAACGCGCCCGCAATGGTCTACGACTCGTTTGTGAAAGCCGTTGCCTCGCCGAAGTTGAAAGACAGTGTTCCGTCCGCGGCCATTCCGCTGAATTTTGCCCTTGACCAGAATTTTCCCAATCCATTTAATGGACGCACCACTATTCGATTCGCACTGGCGCATGCCGGGCGTGTCTCACTGACCGTCTACGACATCCTTGGGCGCGTCGCGGCCGTGCTCGCGAATGAAGAGAAAGACCCGGGCTCCTATACTGTTTCGTGGAATGCCTCGGCCGTTTCAAGCGGCATATATTTCTACGCGCTGCGCACGGCGGAATTCAGCATGATAAAAAAAATGGTTCTTCTGAAATAAGGACATTCGAACGCGGCCGGCATGCAGATGCTTCGCCTGCGGCGCACCTTCTTTTGAGAGTAACTCGCCGCCGTTTCATCGGTGCGCATGTAGCGTGCATGAACCGGCGTTCACCACGCCGGATGAAATTTGCGATTTTACGCTAATTTGGGCACGTGTAATTCTATTTTCATAGCAGGGCGAGATGTTATCTCGCCCGCTCGAGCGAAGCGGTGCAAGTTTCTGTGAGTAACGAGGGAACGTCTATGTTCTCTTGCGACAGAACGGTATTCCATTCATCAATTTTTCTCTTGTGACATTCACTTCACACGTACACTGGTTCCTGCTTCTGCTGCTGGCCTTCGGCGCGATCGGATTTTCATTCTGGGTCTATCGTTCTACGATACCGCCGGTCTCACGCGGAAAAAAAATTATCCTTGCGTCGCTCCGCAGCATCACGCTTGTGCTCCTGGTGCTGCTGATCGCTGAACCGATGCTGCGCCTCTCTCGCACGTTTCACCGTCAGCCGGTGCTGGCATTGATTGCCGATAATTCTCTCAGCATGACGCTCACCGACGGCTCCGGAAACAGGGAACAGCAGCTGCGTGCGATCTTCTCGGATGCGGCATGGGATAACATTTCGTCCGACTGCGTCGTGAAGCGGTTTTCCATTGCACCCCGTTTCGGGCGCGCCGTGCCCGAGTCTCTCGTCCTTAAGGGAGCGTCGACGGACCTCTCGTCCCCGCTTGCCTCACTGCTCGAGAAGGAATCGGAATCTCTCCGTGCCGTGATTTTGCTGAGCGACGGCAATTACAACATCGGCGCCAATCCGCTCTCTCTGGCCGAACGGTTTCCTGTTCCGGTCTTCACTGTCGGCATCGGCGATTCGACGGAACAAAAAGATGTTGTCGTGTCGAAACTCACTGGGAATTCCATCGCCTACGTCGGATCGTCCGTGCCAATCGATGCGGTGCTGAAAATATCGGGCTCGACGGGCGCTTCGGTGAGCGTGCTCCTGCTTGACGACGGCCGGCCGATCGCCCGGCACACCGTCGCCGTCTCTTCGTCGCCAGAAGCGGCAGACTATCCCGTCCATTTTGTTTACGAGCCGAAAACGGATGGCATACGAAAATTGACGGCCCGCGCGCTCCCGCTGCCCGGGGAAGTAACGGAAAAAAATAACAGCCGTTCCTTTACGATGAAAGTGTTAAAAAGCAAAATGCGCATCGTCGCGATAGCGGGCGCGCCGGGCCCCGATGCCGCGGCCGTGATGCAGACGCTGCAAGGCGATAAAAACTGCGAACCGGCGCTCTTCTATCAAACAGCGAACGGACAGCTCCGCGCCGAACGAACCGCTGCGTCCCTTGCCGCCGCCGTGGCCGCCGCAGACTGCATCGTGCTGGTCGGCTTTCCCTCGCAACAGACGACGGCAGAAAACATGCAGGCGGTTCTTGCTGCAATACGTTCGAAAGACCTGCCGCTGCTCTTCATTTCCGGCAGGACGATCGATCTCCAAAAATTGAAGCTGCTCGAACCGGTGCTCCCGTTTACCGTCACCGGCACACGGATCGATGAACAACTGGTGACGGCCGCCATTCCAGCCGACCGGCAATCCGCAATGCTCATCAATCAGGGAGAATCCGCTTCGGCATGGGAAAAACTTCCCCCGATCTATGCGTCCCTCGGCGTGTTCAAGGCGAAGCCTGAAGCGACCGTGCTGGCAACAATGAAAATGCAGGGGGTGACGCTGACCATGCCTCTCATTGTGACCCGAACCGTGGGAGCTCAAAAATCATTCGCAGTGCTTGGCTACGGCATCGAGCGATGGAAATTACTCGCAGCCGCCGGCACTGAAACAGCCTCGTTCTTCACGTCGTGGTTCACGGCTGCCGCCCGTTGGCTCTCCACGCGCGAGGAAGACAAACGGCTCCGCGTTGAACCAGAACAGGAAATTTTTTCGCAGGGCGAACCCGCCGCATTCTACGCTCAGGCATATAACGAAACAAATGATCCGCTCGATAACGCCTCGCTCCGCATGGAAGCGGTCGAACAGACATCTCAACAAAAATATGAAACGGTCCTGTCGGGTATCGGGTCGGGACGGTATGAAGGGGCGTTCACGAACCTTGCCGAAGGGGAATACGGCTATACCGCCGCCGCATCTGTCAATGGCCGGTCGTTCGGCAGCGTGCACGGTCGTTTTTCCGTGGGCGAACAATCTTGTGAGTTTACCGATACGAAAATGAACAGCACACTCATGCGCCAGATCGCGTCGCTCTCGGGCGGACAATTCGCCGGCGCTCCGGACTATCGCCGCATCATCGATCATGTGAAACAACGCGCGCTCCTGAAACCCGAAGAGCTTCCCGTCGTCAGCGAGATCGATATGTGGAGCCTGCCGCTGCTCTTTGCGGTCATTCTTGCCTGCGCAGGATGCGAGTGGTTTCTGCGCAAACGAAGCGGTATGGTGTGATTGTGTTGTAATTCAACGGGCAAAATCCTATATTTTAATCATACAGAGGAGTCCGCCGTGACGGCGGACTTCAGCATTGTACGGCTGTTCCGTACAGACTACCATCGATCTATGAAAACTTTTGCGAACATAGTTTTACATTCCGTGCTTGCGCTCGGTGTCGCTGTGTATGCCGGTTGCGGTTCATCGTCCAAGACTGTCGTTCATGAAGAGCCTGTGAAGATCCAGGCCTCAACTTTGGAACGCGCCATCGCGGACAGGAACAAAGATCTTGCGCTGACGCATTTCATCGACGGCTCGATGCAGGAGTCGAAAGGGGATTTCGCCCAGGCGATCCTTGAATATCAGGATGCGCTTCGGTTCGACAACGATCCCGCCATATTCTATGCATTGGCGAAGAATTATTCGATGCTGCGAAAGCACGACCTTGCGGCCGAAAACGGCCTGGTAGCAGTGCGGATTGATTCGACGAATGTTACCTATCGCGAAACACTTGCGGGAATTTACATTAACGCCGGCAGACTGGATGATGCGGCGGTGCAATTCAGCCGGATCCTCGCGATCGATTCGAACCACACTGCAAGCATGTACGCGCTGGCGCAGCTCGCCGAGCACAAGAACCCCTCGCAGGCGCTCGAATTGTACGATCGCTTGCTTTCCCGCAACGGCCCCTCGTGGGAAATACTGCTCCGTGTGGGCGAATTAAGCGCGGGCTTCCAGCGCTTCGACAAGGCAATAGATGCGTTTCAGCGGCTGCTGAAACTCGATCCTGACAATGCGGCACTCCAACGGAGCATCGCTGAATTGTATTTCAATGCGGGTAAATATGATTCGGCCCGCGTCCTCTACGGCGAACTGTCGCGCAACAATCCGAATGACGTCGAGCTCCACGGCGCCCTGGCCGAGGTCTACATCCATCAGGGATCGTGGAACAAGGCGGAAAAAGAATTCGACACCATTCTGGCCGCAGACTCGGTCTCGGCCGACACACGGTTCAAGATCGCTTCTGCATACTACCTCCAGACGCAAAAAGATTCGTCGCTGCTGCCCGTGACCATCGGCCAATTCAAAATGTTCCTCGATCGGTATCCGGCGGATTGGCGCCCGATGCTCTATCTCGGCGTTCTCAACCGGCAGGTGAAAGCGTATCCGAGCGCTCAAGGCTATTTGGACCAGGCGGTCAAAAGCGCGAGCTGGAATGTGGAGGCCTGGTGGCAGCTGGGGTGGTGTTACTTTGAACAGGAAAAAATATCAGACGCTATTGCGACCATGGAGCGCGCTCAACAACTGCTGCCGAAGGAGTTCCGCGTCCATCTGCTGCTCGGCATCGCCTACAGCCGGGCGCTGCGGCATGTGGACGCCGTTGTTGCGCTTGAACGGGCGGTCGAACTCGAACCGAATGACGTCAACGCGCTCTCATCGCTCGGGCTCGCCTACGATGCGATGAAAAATTTTCAGAAATCCGACAGCACGTACGAACGCGCGCTGAAGATCGATCCGCATTATTCGCTCGTGCTCAACAATTACGCATACAGCCTTTCGGAACGAGGGGTCAGGCTCGATCGCGCGATGTTCATGTCCAAAGAAGCGGTCGCAAAAGATTCGCTCAATTCGTCGTACCTCGACACCTACGGATGGATCCTCTATAAACTCGGTGAGTACGCCGGAGCGGAACAGTACATCCGGAAGGCCATCACCGCCGGCGACACGACCGCCACTGTGCTCGAACATCTGGGCGATGTATACGCAAAATTGAACCGGATGGAGTCTGCAGTCATGTATTGGAAAAAGGCATTGGAATTGGACGGCACGAATACATCGCTGAAAAAAAAGATCGAACAGGGTGTGCTATGAGGCTGCCCCGCGCCGTTGTACACATGTTGTGCGCCGCCGTGCTCTTGTTCGGGGGATGCTCGCTCGTCCGGGAGACCGCGGTGACAATGGACTCCTCGGCCGCCGGCGTTGTCGTGCGTGTCAATGCACGCGTCGGAACGGTCAACACGATGCACGCGTCGGGCACGCTTGCCATCGAATCGCCGACCATGTCGAATACTGCGTCATTCCTGCTCAATGTGCGCCGCCCGGACTCGGCGAAGATCATCATACGCGGCCCGTTCGGGATCCGCGTGGGCGAGGCGCTGTTTACCGGATCGAGATTCACGTTCTACAATGCGCTCACGAATGAAGTCGTCCGCGGCGACGTCCTCGAAGATGGCATGCCCGGAATAATGGATCTCCATATCAAGCCTGTCGATATCTACAACACGTTCAGCGGCACACGGGCGTTCGCCGCCGGTGAGACCGTTCCCGATTCTTTCATGGTCAGTGAAAAAAAATACGTGCTGGTGTTCCTCCACGGCGCTGAACGCACCAGGTATGTCGTCGACCCCGAATCCTTCACGATCGTGTCTGTGCAACAGATTTCCTCCGGGGGCGGCATCAGCCTCGAAGAGGAATATGCATTTTCGAAGCGGAGCGACGGCATCTTCGAACCGGAAACGGTCCGCATTCTTCGCGACGATTCCGCAGTGCTGCTGTCATACGAACGCGTGACGCGGAATACTGCGCTCGATCCGTTCACAATCGAAATTCCTGACGATGCGCGCTGGCGCAGTAACCGCTGATGCGGCCGGCCATGATGCGCCGATGCCGTCTCTCGTTCATGCCGCTGGTGTGCCTTGTGCTGCTGCTGCTCGCCGTTGTTGCCGAATGCGGGCGGGCATCCGATGCCGATATCAAAAAGAAAGAAAAGGCGCTCCAGAAACTCCGGTCCGAGATCGAGGCATTCGAAACACGCATCCGCGATAGCGAACGGAAAGAGAAGGTCACGCTCGAACGCCTCGACGATATGGAGCATCAGGTGCTGCTTCTGCAAACGCTCCTGCAACAACTGCAGCACGAAACCACGCGCCTTCGCACCGACATCGATACGACACAGAGCACCATCGCATTTTTTGAGGCCCAACTGTCCTATCTGCAGACGCATTACGCCCGCTATGTTGCGTCGGTGTACAAATACGGACGCGTCAGGGATTTTGAGACGCTCCTCTCGTCGAAGTCGATCAATCAACTCTATATCCGGCTTGAGTATCTGAAATATTTCACGCAGCAGCGCAAGCACGACGTCGATCAGATCAGAGAAAAGAAAAAATTGCTGGAAGGACAGCGCTCGGCCCTTGAAGAAAAATTGCTCACCGAACGCGAACTGCTGGACGAAAAGAAGACCGAGGGGCGGACCCTGCTCGCGAAAAAAGAAGCGCGCACGCGTGTGCTGAAAGATATACGGAAAGACAAAAACATTTATAAAAAGGAACTGACCCGCAAATCGGAGGCGGCCGAACAGCTCGGGAACCTGATCACGGAATTGATCGAGAAGGACCGGATCCGCAAAGAACGCGACGCGCAGCGCGAGCGCGAGCGGAAGGCGAGGGCGGCGGCCGAGCGCGAAGCAAAACGCCAGCGCGAAGAGGCGGCGCTCCGCGAACGGCAGCAGGAATTGGAACGGCTCCGCAAAACCAACCAGGCGGAAAAGATCAGGCAGAAGGAACGTGAGATCGAACAGGGGAAACAATCGATCGAGCGAGAGCAAACGCTGGAATCGCTGCCGAGCGAACCCGAAGCGAAACCGTTTTTTGCGCTCCGGGGCAATTTGATGTGGCCCATCTCCAAGGGAACGGTAGTGGCCCAATTCGGCGAACAGGTCCACCCGGTGCTCAAAACGATCACACAAAATACCGGTATCGACATTGCGGTGCCCAACGGCACTCCCATCAAGACTGTCGCCGCCGGCGACGTCGCCCTCATCCATTGGCTGCCGTCATACGGCAACCTGATCATCATCAATCACAATAACGGGTATAGAACGGTCTACACGCATCTTTCGGATATCACCGTGACGGCGGGACAGGAACTCGCCGCCGGTGACGTCATCGGCAGAAGCGGCGACTCCGTGTCGGGGAGCATTCTTCATTTCGAGATATGGAAGGATAAAACGAAACAGAACCCTGAAGCCTGGCTCACTCGCCGGAAATAATGCCGCAACCGCGCGCGCGACGCTCCGGCTACGGCGCTTCGGTCAGATTATATTTTTGAATTTTTGTGTACAGGGTCTTCAAGCTGATGTCCAGGATCTTCGCCGACAAATTCTTGTTCCACTTCGTCCGTACCAGTACGCCCTCAATGTGGTCCTTCTCTATTTCATCCAGCGACACGGCGCTGCCGATCTTGCCGCTGCCCTCGCGGCCCGATCCCGTCGGTATCATATGCAGGGGCAATGCCAGATCCTTCGTACGGATGCCGTTGGCATCGGCAAGAATGGCCGCCCGTTCCAGCACATTTTCAAGTTCACGCACATTGCCCGGCCAATCATATTCCGTCAGCACTTCCATCGCCTCGGGATCGATGGACTTGCGCAGTCTCGGCGTGATCTTTTTTTCCATGATGGCATTCACCAGCAGCGGGATGTCCTCGCGCCGTTCGTAGAGCGACGGAAGCCGCAGCGTGATCACGTTCAACCGGTAGAGCAGATCCTCACGGAAACGCGCCGCCCGTACCTCGTCTTCCAGATTCCTGTTTGTGGCGGAGATGATGCGCACATCCGTCTTGAGCGTCTGATTCCCGCCGACGCGCCTGAACTCGCCCGTTTGTATGAAACGCAGCAGCTTGGGCTGGAACAGCGAATTGATCTCCCCTATTTCGTCAAGGAACAGCGTGCCGCCGTTGGCGATCTCGACCAGGCCCTGACGCATGGCATAGGCGTCGGTGAATGCCCCCTTCTCGTGCCCAAAGAGTTCGCTCTCAATGAGCGTATCCGGTATCGATGCGCAGTTCAATGCGACGAACGGCTTCTCCGAGCGGTCGCTGTTGCGGTGCATGAAATTCGCGAACAGTTCTTTGCCCGTGCCGCTTGCGCCTTCAATGAGCACGGTGGAATCCGTCGGCGCCACTTTGTTCGCCATCTCAAGCACGCGCATGAACGCGGGACTCTGGCCGATGAGCTGCGACGAGAGCGCAAGCCGCGATAGTTCCGTTTTCATCACCTTGTTTTCGATGACGAGCTGACGCCGCTCAAGCGCGCGCCGAAGCAGCGCATTGAGCTCGTCCATCGAATACGGTTTTGTCAGGTAGTGGAACGCTCCGCGCTTCATGCATTCAACGGCGATGCGGACATCATCGACGCCGGTGAGCATGATCACCTGCGTGTCCAGGTAATGATCGCGGACGAATGCCAGCACTTCAAGTCCGTCCACGCGCGGCATCCTCACGTCCAACAGTACCGCGTCGAAAAATTTTTCCTGAAGCTGATTGATGGCCTCGACGCCGTCTGCGGCGACTTCCACCGCGTACCCCTCGTCAGTCAGGATCGGTTTGAGGGCGTCGCGAAACGCTGATTCATCGTCGACGACCAGAATGCTTGACATTGATTTATTCTTTGACATGGGCATATTCCTTTGTAAAAAAATATACTAAACGCCGAGGAGCGAAGCAAACCTTTCCGCCGCCCATCTTTGAATATCACCGGGATTTTTTTTACTTTGTAGTGGGCGCCGCAGTATATGTGCTCTTACCAACTAGCCGATGTTCATGAAAACAATTCTCATCGCCGACGATAACGTAACCCACCTCCTTATGCTGAAGAAGACGCTGGCGCTGGAGGGATACGACATCCTTACCGCCCGCAACGGGAGGGAAGCTCTGGAGATGCTACGCCGGCAGCCGGTGGAGTGCGTGCTCACCGACTGGATGATGCCCGAAATGGACGGGATTGAGCTTATTCGGCGCATTCGCGAGTCTGTCCGGCCCAGCCCGTCGATCGTCCTGATCACGGCTCTCGTTTCGGCCGATGCCTGCTGGAAGGCGATGTCTTCCGGAGCAGATGAATATATTTCCAAACCGTACGACCCGAATGCTGTTGTTCAGACACTAAAGCGCCTGACCGCCGTCAAGCACCAAATACGGCCTATTCCTAAATACCCCGATCGTGTGTTCAAACGAGTACGCCCGCCTTTCGTCGGCATTGCTGTCGCTGCAAGTACAGGCGGACCCGATACCCTTATGCGTTTCTTTGCGGTGCTGCCGTTTCTCGCCGGTGCAGCCGTGTTTGTCGTGCTGCACGGCCCGGCATGGATGCTCAAAACGATGGTCGCCCAACTGCAAAAAACAACATCCATGACGGTCCGCCTGGCCGTCGACGGGATGGACACACATGCGGGCGAAATTTATCTCGCTCCGGGCGACAGGCATTTGGTCGTCGAAGAGGACTCGTTCATCCTGCACCTGACGGACAGTCCGCCTGAAAATTTCGTGAAGCCGGCAGCCGATCCGCTCTTTCGATCCGTTGCAATCGCCTTCGGCAGACACTCTATCGGGATCGTCATGACCGGCATGGGACACGACGGCTCCATCGGCTGCGGTTACATCTCGGCAGGCGGCGGCGTTGTGATCGTTCAGGATCCGAAGAGCGCCGTCATCGATTCGATGCCGCAATCGGTCGTGTCGCTCGGCCTCGCCGACGAGATCGCCCCGATCACCGCGATCCCCGAGGCCATCGTGCGCTATGTCTCGTCCATGCAGGAATTCTGATCCGATGCTGCTGCAGGCATACAAGGTTACCAATTATACGGGGCCCGGAATCTGCATCGACAGGACACCGCTGTGCGAAGGTTTTCTGCAGGGGGGGATGTTGGTTCGCCCGGCGGAGCCGAACGCGAATTGTTCCGGCTGACGAGGGCGATTATGCCTTTTGACATTCGATGAAATTATCATAGATTCCATTGTGCGGCTCCGAATGAAAGCGGCTGGACCGGCACATCATCACATCTACACAGGGAGCACTCTATTGAAACGAATAACCGTCATGTTTTTTTCGCTGATCCTGCTGTTCGGCAGCACGTGTGCACAATCCAAACGGCCGATGGAGATCGACGATCTCTTCCGCATCAAACGGATCGCAGATCCGCAGATCTCACCCGACGGAAAATTCGTGGCCTACGGTGTCGGCACTGTGGATAAGGAATCGAACCGCACGAATTACGACATCCACATTGTACCGGTGGACGGCGGCGCCGCACAGATCATCGGCGGGCCGAAGCAGGAACGCCATCCGCGGTGGTCGCCGGATGGAACAACGATCGCCTTCGAATCGAACCGCGACGGCGCGTCGCAGCTCTATCTCTACAACGTCGCAACGAAAGTCATCACGAAGCTGACATCCCTATCCTCCGAGGCGTCGCAGGCGGTGTGGTCGCCCGATGGACGATCCATCGCGTTTGTCTCCGCGGTGTTCCCCGAATTTTCGGAAAAGCCATTCGCCGAATCCGACTCGCTCAATAAACAACAACAGGACGCGCGCGATAACAGCAAAGTGAAGGCGCGGATATTCACAAAACTCCTCTACCGCCACTGGGACAGCTGGGTGGACGACAAGCGCCTTCATATCTTCATTGTACCGGCCGCCGGCGGCTCGCCGCGCGATGTGACGCCGGGCGACCGGGACGCGCAGCCGCCCTCGATGACATTTTCGTTCGGCGACGATTTTGCCTTCTCTCCCGACGGCACGGAACTCGCCTATACGGCCACGCCTCTTCCTGTGCACGATGAATCGTGGAGCACCAACCACGACATCTACACCGTGAATTGTGCGACCGGCATACGCACGCAGATCACGTTCAACACTGCTGCCGACGGTTTCCCGCGCTACTCGCCGGACGGCCTCTTCCTGTCGTACCGCGCTCAGTCGCGCACCGGCTTCGAAGCGGACCGATGGCAGGTCATGCTCTACAATCGCTCGACGCATGAGATCCGCAGCCTCACGAAACAATGGGACCGCTCGGCCGGCGGACCGGAATGGTCTGCCGATTCGAAGACGCTCTTTTTCCAGGCTGAAGATCAGGCCGATCAACCGCTGTGGTCAATCTCGCGCGCAGGCGGTGAACCGAAAAGGCTCTACTCGGCCGGTGCAGTGCTCTCGTTTTCTCTCTCCGCCACGTCACGGATCGCGTTCTCTCGCGCGCTGATGACGCGCAGTCCCGAAGTGTTTATCTCGGACTCCGACGGCAGCAATGAACACCAGATCTCCGCAGACAACAACGAGCTCTTCGCCGGACTCGATATTCCCGCACCCGAAAAAATTTGGTACATGGGCGCCAAGGTCAAGAACCAGGCGTGGCTCATCAGGCCGCCCGGCTTCGACCCGGCAAAAAAATATCCGCTCATCTATCTCGTCCACGGCGGCCCGCAGGGTGCCTGGGAAAACGGCTGGTCCTTCCGCTGGTGCCCCGTGCTCTGGGCCGCACAGGGATACGTCATCGTCGCGCCGAACCCGACGGGCAGCACGGGCTTCGGGCAAAAATTCACGGACGACATTTCACGCGATTGGGGCGGGAAGGTTTTCACCGATCTCATGAAGGGATTGGATTACGTTACCACAACGTATCCGTTTATCGATTCCACGCGCATGGCGGCTGCGGGCGCATCCTACGGCGGATACATGATGAACTGGTTCCAGGGGCATACCAAACGCTTCAAGACGCTCGTCACACACGACGGCACGTTTAACTTTTACAGCATGTACGGCGTGACGGAAGAAACCTGGTTCGATGAATGGGAACACGGCATTCCCTGGGAGACAAAAAATTTCGACAAATATTCTCCTCATAACGGTGCAAAGAATTTCTCGACGCCCAATCTCATCATCCACGGCGAACTCGATTATCGGGTTCCCATCGCCGAGGGACTCAGTTTGTTCACAACGCTTCAGCGCAAAGGGATTCAATCGAAGTTTCTCTATTTCCCCGATGAGGGACATTGGGTGTTGAAACCACAGAACAGTCAACTCTGGCACACCACGGTATTCAATTGGCTCAAGGACTTTCTCAAATGAACTTCACCGATAAACTGAAATCCATTCAAGAACAGAACGACAGTCTGCTGTGCGTCGGACTCGACACCGATATCGCGAAATTGCCCGCATCCCTTCGCGGGCGTCCCGATGCACAGCTTGAATTCAACAAGTGCATCATCGATGCCACGCGCGATCTTGTCTGCGCCTATAAGATCAATTTTGCTTTTTATGAAGGGCACGGCGCGCGCGGATGGGAAACCATTGTCGAGACGGCGCGGCATATTCCTTCGTCGATCGTCACCATCGCCGATGCAAAACGCGGCGACATCGGGAATTCGTCCTCCGCGTATGCCAAGGCGATCCTCCAGGATATGCGATTCGATTCGGTCACCGTCGCGCCGTATATGGGACGCGATTCGGTCGAGCCGTTTCTCTATTCGGAAGAGAAGGGGGTCTTCCTTCTTGCGCTGACATCGAATGAAGGCGCACGCGATTTTCAATTGATGAAAACCGGCCAGCGCCGATTCTTCGAGGAAGTGGTGCGAAAATCTTTAAAGTGGAATGTGAAAAAAAATCTCGGCTATGTCGTGGGCGCAACGAAGGCATCGGAACTCAAAACTGTCCGCGCCATGGCGCCGACGGTGCCGCTCCTGATTCCCGGTGTGGGCGCACAGGGCGGTGACCTTAACAACGTCGTCCGTTTCGGCTGCGACAAAAATGGGGAGCTGGCAATTGTCAACGCCAGCCGCAGCGTGCTGTATGCGTCCAAAGGAGACGACTTCGCCGGCGCGGCCCGCCTCGAGGCAGGCCGCCTGCGCGATGCGATGAACAGCGTCAGGGAAAAATATTTCTAACGCACTTCGGTCATGAAAAAGTGGGGGGTACCCTCGTGGCTGCTCATTTCATTTCAGAAGAACTGCTCCGCCATCTGTGGAGCACACACTATCTTAACACCGCCGGCCTCTCGACCACCGACGGGAGATCGCTCACGGTCATCGAATGCGGCGTGCTCAATCGCGACAGCGGCCCCGACTTCCATAAGGCCGTCGTGGAGATCGGCGGTGTCCGATACAAAGGCGATATCGAATTTCACCGTTCGATGCACGATTGGCTCGCGCATCGCCATGGAAAAAATTCACGCTACAACAAGGTCATCCTGCACGTCGTGTTGAACGAGCCCGAGAAGCGCGTGCCGACGACGACCGAAAGCGGCCGCACCGTTCCCGTGCTCATATTGTCCGGCGCGCTGAGCACTCCGCTGGAAAAGATCGGCGACAACCTTGCACGCGAAGAATATTCGTCGAGAAGCGCCGCCATCCCGTGCTACCGCCGCAACGAGCACTGCCCCGCGTCCGTTCTTAACCCGTGGCTCGCCACGTTGGCATCCGAAAGGCTCCGCGCCAAAACGGACCGGATGTTCCGTCGTCTCTGCGAGATCGTCGGTGAACAGGAACTGCTCGTGGCGGAACCTCGCCCGCTCTACGCCGAATTTCAAGAACACGACGATGCAGCCGATATTCCCCTGCCCGAACACACGGTGATGTCGAGTGAATTGCGCCGCGTGCTCGCCTGGGAACAACTGCTGTACGAAGGCATCATGGACGGGCTCGGATATTCAAAGAACAGGGAGCCCTTCGGCATACTCGCCCGCGAACTCACGATCCTCCGCATTAAAAAAATTGCGGCGTTCACCGAATTGCAGCCGTTCGATATTCAGGCCATGCTCTTCGCGTTCTCCGGCCTCCTCCCCGACATCGACACGATCGACGACCAGCAGTCGAAAGTCACGGCTCATCAACTCCATACTTCCTGGGCCTCGGTGCGTCAATCCCTCGCGAGCGCCGGAGCCGAGCCGCTTCTCGCCCTTCCTCCGCTTCATCAGGCGGAGTGGACCTTCTCACCCACACGGCCATCAAATTTTCCCACGGTCCGATTGGCCGCTGCCGGCGTGCTCATTGCAAAGATCCTCTCCGAACAATTGTTGCGGCGCATCATCGCGATCGTGGAGGAAAAATATCTGTCCCCCGGCACCAAACGTGACCAACTTCGGGGCATATTCGATCTCGGCCCGGATCTGTTCTGGTCGTTCCATTACGTGTTCGCCGAAGCGGCTGCCCGTCCGCATGCGCTCCTGGGAACCGCCCGCATCGACGAAATTATCGTGAATACCGTCATACCGCTTGCATTCTTGTATGGAAGGGTCTTCAACAGGAAGGATGTATGCGAACATATCCTCAACATCGCGCGCGAGGTGCCCGCTCTCGAAAATAATGCGATCCTCTGGAAAATGGAAAAGCAGCTCCTCCGGGGAAAAATTCATGTCGCTGCGGCGTTCCAGCAGCAAGGCGAGATCCAATTGTACAAAGAATACTGCCTGCGCGCCCGATGCTCCGAATGCGCCATCGGCAAAGAAATAGCGAAGGCGGCACCCCTCTGACCCGTCGTCAGTATGTGTGCCGCCTTCGCTTATGTATCGCATACGCTGCATTCGATGACACAGAGGCCGGATCTCCCGAGACCCGTGCCCGTGCGCCCGCCCTAGAACATCTGGTCGCCCGTCATGAGGTTCACTCTGAACCCGCGCCCGTCTCCCGTGATGCCGATCATGCCTACTCCGCCGCCGAGCGTGATGGTGAATGTGCGGTCGATGGTCTTTTCGTTATACGCGGTACCTCGCTGCACTGTCACGGTGGCCTTGTACGTGCCGGAAATCGTCCCCGTGGTCTGGTTCGATAAATTTCTTCTCGTAAATATCGTTGAGTTCGCGCGGAACCGCGGACCTGTGACATCGGTGAATGTCATGGTTACCGTATGATCCAATGTCCGCACCGCGTTCGCCGTTGTGATGGTGTCGAGTCCCGATTGAATATAGGGGACATCGGAGTTCACGGTGACGAGATTCGTGTTTGCATTGGTGGCGATGAATGATGCCGACAGGCTTTTCAATAGATGATGAACGCGCGGCGTTTTATATTCACCCGTGCCGCTCACAAGGATCTTCTTGATGACAGTTGCCGTATCGACACTGCTGCCGTTTTGCACTCTCCAATATCGCTGCGGCACATTGTTCTTCAAGTACTGAATTCTATAGGTGCGCGACATGCGCGCATAATATTGGTCGCTCGGCGTATTCAATTGGTGTGTCACGGTCATCGTCCACCAGCCGGTCGCAGGATCGTACGTCGAATCCACGAGCCCCGTCGACATCGTTCCGTATTCCTTCGACATGCCAGAGGCAAGGCCTGCGATGCCGTCGGGCCCGGCCAAGGTAATGATATCCCCGATCGAGTTCGAGCCTCCTCCGCTGCCGTCACCAACCGCGCCCGCAATCGAAGCCACGACATCGTCTGTCGCGGTTGCGTCCATTTGTGCCTGCATAGGCCCTTCCTGCTTGTGGCATCCGGTAATGAGAGTTGCCGCCAGCAGTACGGCACATGCGCCTGCCAGGAACAGCCGTTTCGTGAACATCGTTGTCTGCATAAGTACTCCTTGCTGTTGTGTATGAGTGAAGTGGTATACGCTTTCGGTGCTCGGTGTCATGACTATTACAGACGGATCTGTCTGCATTCAACCATGTGACACGGGCACCCTTCTTTTGGTTTAAAGCCATATGCTGCCGCACACCGTTCCCGCTGCCGGCATGCCTGGTGCAGGGAAGGGACTCCGCGCGACCGGGTGCACAGACACCGTGGCCGCGATGCACGTTTCCTGGGAAAATTGCATATTGAAGGAAAGCACAGAGACGTCATGACGGCATTACTGCAAAACCTCGAAGAAATATTTTCCACCTATGCGGCACGGTCCCTTCCGGATCAATCCGGACGGCGGGCAGCGGTGCTCGTTCCGCTTGTCCTATCCCCGGCCGGCATTCAACTCCTGCTCACGAAGCGGACCGATACCGTCGAGCATCACAAAGGGCAAATATCTTTTCCCGGAGGCGCGGCCGACGAATCGGATGTGTCGCTCATTGGTACTGCGCTGCGCGAAGCCTTTGAAGAGATCGGGCTGCCGTCCGATGCCGTCCGTATTCTGGGCATGCTCGATGAAGTCTGGACTCCCAGCGGTTTTCTCATCACTCCTATCATCGGGGTAATCGCGGCGATGCCCCTCTTGCTGCCCAACCCTGCGGAGGTCCAGGAGATCATCTCCATCCCCTTCATGGATTTCTTCCAGAAGAACAACGTGCGCACGGAAGTACGACAGACAGGGGGTACCGACCGCCTTGTCTATTTTTACGATGTCGGCGCCGAACCGGTGTGGGGCGCGACCGCGCTCATCATCCATCGGCTGGTGGCGCTTCTTGACGAGGGCTGACGGGACCGCTGACTATCGGGCGTTTGTATTCATTATTGCTTTTCATGCCCGATTTCTGTAATTTTTAAGGTTACAGATCAAGTCAACTATTGTATTTTTGAATCAAGGAGCGATGTATGCGTATTTCAACGTTAATGACACTTCTTCTCGTCGGTGCCATGTGTGGTATCACCGGTTGCGCTTCACAAAAAGATGTGATCGTTGCCGAAGTCGCGAGCGAAAAAATCTCGCTGGTAGAATTTGAAACAATGTACGCCAAGAATAATGGCGGATGGGATGGAGCCGCAAAAACCTCCATCGATGATCGTGAAAAATTTTTAGACCTCTACGTGAAATATAAATTGAAAGTCAAAGAAGCGTACGCACGCGGATATGATCAGGATCCGGAGCTTCGCAATGAGTTGAACGATTACAGAAAAAATCTGGCGGTTACCTACGTGATCGATAAGGAGGTCACCGGACCGGCACTGCAGGAAATGTATAGCCACCGTTCGCAGGAGATTCGCGCGAGCCATATTCTCATCACGGTGAAGGAGAATGCGTCGCCGGCCGACACGCTCGAGGCATATACCAAGGCGCTTGCGGTCATCGATTCGCTGAAGGCCGGCATTCCATTCGCGGAACTTGCTGTCCGGAACTCACAGGATCCGTCGGCTGCCAGCAATAAGGGCGACCTGTATTATTTTTCAGGCGGCGCAATGGTCCCTGAATTCGAACAAGCCGTGTTCGCGCTGCAGGTCGGGCAAGTGAGCCTGAAACCTATCCGCACGCAATTCGGCTTCCATATCATCAAAGTGACCGATCGAAAAACGAATCCGGGCCAGGTGAATCCCGCTCATATCATGAAACGCCTGACGCGCACCTCGACTGCGGAAGATTCGGCAACTGCATGGAAGGATATTCGGGTCGTCCTGGATTCGCTGAAGGCAGGAGCGGATTTCGCGGATCTTGCCCGCCGCCATTCCGATGACACGTACTCAAGCCCGCAAGGCGGCGATCTCGGCCTTATCGAACGACGCAGAACGGTGAAAGAATTCGACTCGGTCGCCTTCGCACTGCAGGTTGGACATTTTTCGAATGTTGTCGTCACGCCCTTCGGCCTTCATATTATCAAGGTCCTCAAGACGGAGCCCGTGAAATCATTCAAGGAAATGGAACAGGATCTGAAGGCTGAATACCAGCGCACTCGCTATCAGTCGGATTATAACCGCTTGATCGTTCAGATGAAGAAGCAATACAATTATACGCAGGACGAGAATGCGCTGGCCGCATTTGCCGCCGCCGCCGATACGACCAAAACGACAGGCGATGCGAAATGGGACAGCACCATCACGGCGCCCCTCCGCGCCAAAACGCTTCTCACCATCAACGGACACGGTGTGTCCATCGATTCCGTGATCGCGTTGCAGAAGGTCAATTCAGACCTGCAGGCGCTGTCGTTGAAGGATGCCAAGACGTCGATCAGGACCATCGCCGATAAGATCGGCAGCAGCCTCGTCGTGGAGTATCACGCTCGGCTAATGGAAGATAAATTCCCCCGGTTCAAAGCGACGATGAAAGAGTACGAAGAGGGCATCCTGCTCTTCAAAGCGGAACAGGTAGAGGTCTGGAATAAAGTCTCGGCGAAGGATTCGCTTCTGCGTCTCTATCATAAAGGGATCGCATCCAAATTCACCTGGCCGGACCGTGTGAACGCTCAGGAAATTTTTGTTCCAACCGACAGTATCGCCAGGGAAGTGAAAAGGGCGCTCGCAGGATACACGCGCGACTCGGTGGCGGCAAAATCAAAACGCTCGAAAAAACAGCAGATCATCACGATCGCGGTTCCCCCTCTCTCGTTCGATTCCGCCGCTGTTGTGTATAATCAGCATGAAACGACGAAAGGCAAAAAAGGCGTGTATGGCTTCCTTCCCGCAACACAGAATGAAATGACGGACAAAGCATGGAAGATGGCCGAAGGCGCTGTAAGCGAGCCGTTCCC
Source organism: uncultured Ignavibacteriota bacterium (assembly GCA_903884005.1). Classification (GTDB taxonomy): domain Bacteria; phylum Bacteroidota; class Ignavibacteria; order UBA10030; family UBA8401; genus CAISDA01. Next base: position 37,633 of record CAISDA010000008.1, read on the forward strand.
ATTTGAAAATGGGATCACGATCGTGAAAACGCTGAAAAAAGACCCGGCACGCACGAAGACGTACGAAGAGGCAATGTCCGAAGTGTCGGGACAGTTCCAGGACGCCGAATCGAAACGCCTGGAAGACGTGTGGCAATCGTACCTGCTCAATAAATATCCGGTCGTGCTGCATAACGATGTCTTGAAAATGTCGTTCGCGCCTGGAACCCGGCAGGCACCGGCAAAGGATGATCAACAGGAATGATGAAGCTAGTCTTGGGCGCACGCCTGGCGGCAATCGCAGGCGTGTGCATGGTGTTTCTGTCCTGCGGCAAACCGCCGGTGCCGACGCAGGACCTCGCTCGCGTCAACGGCCGGTCTCTGACGAAGGAGATGATTGTTGCGCGCGCCGATGCGCCTCAGCAGCTCACCGATGCGCAGATCAAGATGTACGCGAACCGGTGGGTGATCTCCGAGATCCTCTATCAGGAGGCGATACGTCAAAAACTAGACCAGTCTGAAGCGGTGAAACGAAATCTGGAAGACGCTCAAAAACAATTGACCGTTGCGGCGCTCCTGGAGAAGGAAATTATTTCGGTTCCGCCCGGCGCTGTTGCCGCCGGGAAGGTGCAGGCATACTACGATTCCCATGCCGACGAGTTTGCCGTTCGTGAACAGACCGTCTGGATCGGGACCGCCATCTTCCGCGACAGGCGCTCGGCGGAACACTTCCGCGATGCCGCCCTCGGTTCCGAAGGCTGGAGCGCAGCCGTGACCGCCGCCCGGGCGTCGAATGTGATCGTGGATGCTGCCGACTCCGTCCTTCGTACGCAATCGACGCTCTACCCGAACGAACTCTGGCGCCTGGCATCCGCGATGCGGACGAATGACGTGTCGTTTCCCGTAAAAACAAGCGCCGGGTTCTTCGTCATGAACTTGCTCGGCTCCATGAAACGCGGCGAAGCGGCGCCCCTTCGCTTCGTGGAAGAGAAGATACGGGAACGATTGAGCGTCGAATTACGTCAACAGATGTACAGCGAATATATTGAAATGCTCCGGAAAAAAAATAATGTGCAGTTGTTTTACGCCGATAAAGATACCCTCGCGTCCGTTGGCGAATAGTGTCATGTCCCGTGGTCGATTATGAAAGCAAATGTATGATGAAAAAATATGGTTATGTGTGGCTGCTCCTGGTGTGGGCAGTAACGGCGTCGGCCCAGCAAACAGGCCGGCAGCAAACAATTGACAAGGTCGTTGCCGTGGTGGATAAGGAAGTGATCACGTTCTCAGATCTTGTGTTTTCGGTGCAGCAGTATGCGATGCAGAACAAGCTCGACCCGAAATCGTCCGATGTCCAGTCGCAAGTGCTCGACGGAATGATCAACGACAAGCTCATCCTCGCTCAGGCTCTCGAGGACAGCGTTATCGTCACGGAAGACGAGATCACCGACCGTCTCGACCGCCAGTTGAACATGCTCGTGCAGCGCGTCGGTTCGAAGGAAAAACTCGAAGAGATGTACGGCATGCCCATCGCACGCGTCAAGCGCGACTTCCAATATCGCGAAATGATCCGGAAGCAGCTCCTCGTCGAAAAAGTACAGCAGACCCGCAACGCGTCCCTGGCCGTGTCGCGCCGCGAAGTGGAAGAGTTCTTCGAACAATACCGCGACAGCATTCCCAAAGTTCCCACGGAATATGAACTCAGCCACATCTATATACAGCCGAAGCCCGATTCGGCCGTCACTCACGCCGCGTTACGACGCGCCCTCGGGCTCATCGACAGCGTGAAGGCGGGCACCGATTTCGGCGACCTCGCTAAGCGATATTCCATCGATCCCGGTTCCGCTGCGCAGGGCGGCGATCTCGGCTGGGTCCGCCGCGGCTCGTTCGTCAAGGAATTTGAAGAAGCAACATTCACACTCAAAGAAAAAGAGATCTCCAAACCCGTCAAGACCCAGTTCGGATATCATGTTATTCAGTTGATGGAACGCCGCGGTGAATCCGTGCATCCCCGTCATATCCTGCTGCCCATTGAACAATCACAGGCCAATGACGACTCGACCATCGCCTTGCTGAACCGCATCCGGATCCGTCCCGATGCGAAGACGTCGTTTGCCGTCCTCGCCAAAAAATATTCCGAAGACAACGATACGAAGGATATCGGGGGCGATCTGGGCAAAGTGGCCGTCGATCAGATCGACGCGGCCTATGTGGATGTCGTTAAATCGGCTGCACCGCGTGAAATTACCGAGCCCAAAAAACTTACCGTTGGCAGCAAATACGGATACCACATCATTTACGTCCGGTCCGTCGTGCCAGAACACATGATCAATATCAACGATGACTACCACCGGCTCGAACAGCTCGCGCTCCAGGTGAAAAGTACGACTCATTATCAGCAGTGGGTCGAAGAAATGCGGAAAACTATTTACTGGGAAAAGAAACTCTAAGAAAAAGATACGCTCTCTGCCTTGCAGTTTTGGGAAAATTCCCTTATATTGATATATTGAAATCATCCATACGCAATAATTCACAAAGGATTGTAAGATGGCCCAGCACAAATCGTCAATGAAGCGGATCCGTTCTACCGAGACCCGTCACAAACGCAATACCGCACAAGAATCGGCAATGAAAACGATCATTAAAAAAGTGCGCACTGAAAAAGACAAAGTGAAAGCGGTCGCCGTGTTGAAAGAAGCGACCTCGACACTCGACAAACTTGCGCTGAAGCGCGTTATTCATCCCAATAAAGCGTCCAACCAAAAATCGAAATTGACAAAAGTGGTGAACGCCTTAAAATGATGTGCGTTGGTTCCCGCTTCCCCGGATCTTTGACATGAATCGAGCAGAAGAGAGATCTTTCTGCTCTTTTTTTTTCACTCTCGACGGCGGCGGATGAAGCACGCATCGGTCTCGAAACCGGCTCCATGCCGGTGCTTGATTTTTCACAAGAAAGTTTTATATTGGTTTTACATCGCATGTGCATATATGCGTGTCCGTGCATCCATTGATGCGGCTGTGTGTCGGCCGCGCGCCGATGGATCATTCACTAACGAATATGGTTTTATGGACGACCCTGGCAGTAACAGTACCACGATGTCGGCAGGACCGCTGGCGCATTGTTCCAGCTCTCGCAGTGATGGTCGAGTGGAAGCTTTCTCCTCCGCAGAGTAAGTTCCCTTGATTTGTTCTCCTTCACTCCCTGTGCCGGCCTGCATCGCGGCGATGTGTGAGTGAAGCGAGAATTGATACGATCCCATACGTGTTCAATCGAATGTCCTGCCCCCTGTGTGCGCAGCGCCATTCGGTACCCCTCGCAACTCCTCACTCTCTGTGCGCTCATCCTCTTCCATGGTTCCCTTTCTTCGAAATAGGCCGCTCTATGTTTTGGTTGAGTAAAACGATACACACGATCAGCCGCACGAAGAGACGATTGCTCGTCTTGCTTGCAGTGCTGGGCCCCGGTATCATCACGATGGTCGCCGATAACGACGCCGGCGGTATCTCCACCTATGCGGTGACCGGTTCGAAATACGGGTTTAATTTTCTGTGGGTCTTCTTCATCCTCATCCCTATGGCATACTACGTCCAGGAGATGACGGTGCGGCTCGGTGCGGTGACCAAGCGCGGCCACGGCGAAGCGATCTTCGACGGGTTCGGTCCGTTCTGGGGCTGGTTCTCCATTTTCGATCTCGCGCTGATAAATTTTCTTACCCTCGTCACCGAGTACATCGGCATGACCGAGGCCATGAGCATGTTCGGCATCCCTCCATGGATCACCTTCCTCGTCGTGACGCTGATCCTCTTCGGCGTCGTTCTCTCGGGCGAATATTGGACATTCGAAAAGATCACGCTGCTGTTCTGTGTCTTCAACCTCGTCTATATTCCCGCAGCATTGTGGGCAATGGACATGCCATCCGCTCCCGGATGGGGCAGCGTCATGAAGGGCTTCTACCGTCCCGAATTCCCCGGCGGCTTCACGCCCGATTTGATCTTCCTGCTCATGGCAAATATCGGGACCACGATCACGCCCTGGCAGATCTTCTTCCAGCAAAGTGCCGTGGTCGACAAGGGCATGGATGTGCACGATATTAAAGCCGGACAGATCGATACACTTGTCGGCTCCACCCTGACCGGGATCATCGCCATTTTCATCATCATCACCACCGGAGCGGCCTTTTATTACCACACTCCCCAAATTGTTGTCGAGAGCGCCAAGGATACGGCGAACGCCCTTGCGCCGCTGCTTCCGCACGCGGAAGGGGAATGGGCGCGGCGCCTGTTTGCGATCGGCCTGTTCGATGCCGGTTTCCTCGGCGCGCTCTGCATCTCGCTCTCCACATCGTGGGCCGTCGGAGAGGTCTTCGGCTGGGCGCACTCGCTCAATAAAAGCGTCAAGGACGCCCCGTGGTTCTATGTCGTCTACTTGTTCATGCTCCTCGGCGCCGGCGCGATCGTGCTCATTCCGGGCGCGCCTCTTATCGCCATCACGATGTTCGTGCAGGTGGTGGCCGTTACGCTCCTGCCCGCGGCGCTCATGTTCCTCATTCTGCTCCTGAACGACAAGCCCCTCATGGGCGACAATGTCAATACGCGGTGGCAGAATATTGCAAACTGGACTATCATTATTTTTGTTATTATTATGTCGACGTTGTTCGCTGTATCAGTGATTTTCCCTGAATTCTTCGGCGCTGCCCGATAAGAGAAGAGGCACTTATGACGACTCAAACCGTACAGTCAAACGATTCCGCATCGATCACTCAGGCGCACTACTTCCACAGTTTTTTTTATTTTTCACAATTGCTGAAGCGTTCCGTCTGCATGGGGAATAATAAAAAGAAAGTGGGGAAGGTGGCGGACCTCGTCTTCCGTCTTGTCGATCCGTTCCCCGATGCGGTCGGCATCATTGTCCACCACGGAGGAGGGCGTCCGGACGAGCTCATACCGTGGGAAAAGATCATTAAAATTGAAGACCGCGGCATATTTTATGCGCCGGCGGAAAACGGACAGCCCTATCCGAAGTTTGTCGATCAGTCCGGGTGGCTGCTCCTGAATGAACATCTCATGGGCCGGACCATCCTCGACATCGACGGGCGCCGCGTCGAAGTCGTCAACGACGTCCACCTGCTGCAGGCGGGCGGAAAATTATTCATCGTGCACGTCGACCTTTCCTTTAACGGTTTCTTGAGGAAGTGGGGAGTGGACAAATATATTTTCCTGAAGGATAATCTTATCCCCTGGAAATATGTGCAGCCGCTGTCGATGGAGGACACGGGCGCGAAGGATTCGATGACGCTCTCGCTGACGCGCGAACAGATCCGGGACCTCCCGGGCGAGGATCTCGCCGACGCCCTCGAAGAACTCACGGGCAACGAACAGCAGGCGGTGTTCTCAGCGCTCGACTCCGAAAAGGCAGCCGAAGTGCTCACCGAGGCCGAACCCCGCGCGCAGCGCCAGCTCGTCGCCAATTTGCGGAAAGAAAAGGCGCGGTCGATCATTACGGAAATGTCCGTGCCGCAGCTCGTGGCGCTCTTCTCGGTGCTCTCGCACGACCAGATGTCGTCGATGATGGAATTAGTGCCGAAGGAGGAGGCCGAAAAGATCCGCGCTCTCCTCGATCAGGATGAGACGGTTGCACGGTCGCTCATGTCCGCGCTCTATGTTGCCGTGCCGGAACACACGACCGCCGGCGAATTGCTCCATAAGCTCCGTGCATCGGAATACGAATTGGATGCGATCCCGTATATCTATATCGTCGCCGACGACAACCGCCTCATCGGTGTCGTCGATCTGCGCGAGATCGTTCTCTCGACCCCCGAGGCGGTGCTCGGGCAGCTCATGACCGCTCCCGTGGTCACCGTGCCCGACATCGAGATCGCCGAAGAGATCGCCGACCTGTTTGAAAAATATAATTATCATATGCTGCCGGTGGTCGACGCAGACGATCATCTCATCGGCGTCGTCCATTACGACGATATCATGAAGGGACTCACCGCCCGTCCCAATTGACCTGCAACGTATCGAGAAAAAATGTACCTGCTCAAGCGTAATCTTGAGTCCCTGTCATTCTAAGGTTCTCATCTTGAGAGAGTCAAGAATCTTCAAGCATATGACATGTGTACTCTGTCATTCTGAGCGCAAGCGAAGAATCTTACATCGTATGAGCCGCCGGCAAGATTCTTCAGTCGCTCGAGTTCCTTCAGAATGGGACAATGATTTTGGTGCACGCTGAATAATTACGAAAATAAAATAGGAGTCCGTATGCCGCGTATTCACATGACGCGCTCTGTAAAGATGGCCTTGTATGCGTTGCGCATCTATTTGATCCTGCTGCTGGGACTCATCATCCTGAAGTTCGTGTTGCTGTTCTACAACGGACAAAAAAAAGAGGCGCCGGTTCACTCGGCGCCTCAATCATCACAACTCCGCAACAGTCTGTAGCGTTCACGAATCTGGGGCTCACCACCCCACATAAAAATGCACGTTTCACAGACGCAGCATTGCAGGGCGAGAGTGTATCTCGCCCCGCCAATTCGCGATCACTTCTCGAATTCCTGATTCCGCAGCATCTTCGTCATGTCGTACGGCGCCGGATCGCCGCCGAGATACCGCTGAAACCAATCCAGATGCGCATTGTAATAGAGCGGCATGGACTTCACCCCGTTGGGCCAGTGCCCGTCGTTCGGGAAGACGATCAACCGCGATGGCACGTTCATCAACTGGAGATCGGTGAAAAATTCCAGGCTCTGATTGTATGACACTCTATAATCGCGCTCCCCGGTGATGACGAGGCAGGGAGTCTTGAAGTTTTTCACATACCGGTTCGGCGACCATTGTTCGTACATGCCGCTTTCCCACGGCAGGCCGTTGAGTTCCCATTGCGGGAACCATAACTCTTCCGTCGTGCCATGCATCGCTTTCAGGTCGTACACTCCCATCATCGATGCGATGGCCTTGAACCTGGTCGTGTGTCCTTCAAGCCACATCATAAAATATCCTCCATACGACCACCCCATCGCTCCCATGCGGTCCTTGTCCACGAACGGCATTTTTTCGAGCGAATCAGCGACCGCCATCACATCGGTGTAGACCTTGCCGCCCCAGTCTTTCGAAATGGCTGCAGTGAACTCCTGCCCGTACCCCGTCGAACCGGCCGGATTGCAGAACGCCACGATGTAGCCCGAACCCGGATAGACCTGCCAGTCTCCTCTGAATGCGTCGGCCCACTGCGATTGCGGCCCGCCATGGACGTTCAAAATGAGCGGATATTTTTTTGACGGGTCAAAATTGTGCGGCGTCACAAGGAACGTATGGATCGGCTTTCCCGTGGGCGATTGGATCCACAATTCCCGCGCGGGCCGAATGTCCACCGAATCTTCGACCGCTTTGTTAAAGACTGTCAATCGCCGAACCCCTTTCCCGTTCGTCCCTGCGCGGTAAAGTTCGACGGGTTCATTGATGGACCGGCGTGCGAAGATGATGAAGCTCCCGTCGGGCGAGACATCGAATGCATCGATGGACTTTGCATCGACGATCTGCGTGATCTCCTTGCTTGCGATGGTGACATTGAACACCGGTGTATGCGCCTTCACTTCGGCGAGAAAATAAATGCTGCGCGAATCGGGCGCCCATTGTATCTCGGTGATCCAATTGTCGAACCCTTCCGTCAGCACTGTCCGTGCGCCTGTGCTTCGCTCATATAACCCGATCCTGAAGCAGTCGGACTCATACCCCGGCGTCGCCTGAAGGCGGTATGCAATATACCTGCCGTCCGGTGAATACATCGGAGACCCGTCGTACGCCGCATTGTCGCCCGTAATATTCTTCGGCGTTCCGCCTGTTGCAGGCACAATGTAGAGGTCCTTGTTCGTCGTCACCGCTTCGTTCTTGTCATGGTTCGATACAAAGCACACTTCCTTGCCGTCGGGAGCAACGGCATAGCCGCGTTCGCCCAGAGAGAATGCAGGCGCGTCGAAATCTCCCGGACTGAGGTCGATGTGCTTTTTTGTGTCGATGTCGAATGCGAATGTATGCGAGCGCGTGCCGTCTTTCCATTCCGTCCAGTGGCGGTACATCAGATGATCCGCCATATGCGCCTTGAGCGGGCCCTTCTCTTTCGCATCGTTCGCTTTTTTGTTCATCGCATCGTCGGCGCCGTATTCCGGGTACACATCCGTGGAGAAGATGAAGTGTTTCCCGTCACCGGTCCATTCGGGGTCTGAAACGCCGGTGGAGATATTCGACAGTTTGGACGGTTCGCCGCCGTCGGCCGGAAGGAGCCAGGCCTGGGCGCCGTCTGCGCGTGTCGACGTGAACAGCAGCGACGTGCCATCGGGCGACCAGCGCGGACCATTATCGCCGGCCTTGTTGTCCGTCATGCGCCGGAGACCGCTGCCGTCAACATTCATCACATAAATTTCTGAATTCGTTTTTCCGTCTTGTAAAAAACTTTCGGTCACCGTAAATGCCACGCGTTTTCCATCCGGCGCAATGCGTGGATCGGAAACGCTTTTGATCTTGTAGAGATCCTCGATTGCGAATGGCTTTTTCTGCCCATGCATCTGCTGCGCCGCAGCCACGATGAGCACGATCATGATAATTTTTTTCACTGTGAATCCTTTTATTGGATAGTATTTTTGTAGTGTGCATTCAAAAATTTTACGAGCGCCTCTTTCCAGTGCGTCATCGGTTGAACATTCGGCAAACGATTATAGTGCGCGTTGTCCAGGACGGAATAAAACGGCCGTTTCACCGGCGAGGCGAATTCCTTGACGCTCGTCTCTACAAGCGGTGTTGTTAATTCCAGCGTGTCCCAAATCGTCCGCGCAAATTCGAACCAGGAGCATTCGCCTTCGCTGACGAGATGGTATAATCCCATCTCGCCCGACCTGAGTATCGCCAACGATTTTTCGGCGATCTCCGATGTCGGCGTGGGCGAGAGTATCTCGTCCGTGACGACGCGCACCTCCGGCTTTTCGGCGGCCAGCTTCACCATGATGCTCACGAAATTGTTCCCCTTCATCATCGAAGGGATGCGTCCATAGATTCCCGACAGGCGGATCACGATCCCGCGCGGAGAATAATTCAGTGCAAAATATTCCCCCGTGAGTTTTGATGCGGCATACACGTTTAACGGATTCGGCGCGTCGGTTTCCACATAGGGAGCCTGTTTTTTGCCATCGAACACATAATCCGTACTGTAATGGACATGCACAAAGCCGAGCTGCTCCGAGAGCTTCGCAATATTCAGCGGCCCCCTCGCATTGACGGCGAATGCCTGGTCGATCTCCGTTTCACACTTCGGCACGTTATGGAATGCGGCCGCGTTAAACACCGCATCCGGCTTCGCCGCTGTCAGGGCGGCTGCGGCGGAGTCCCACTCTTCAATGTGTATGTCTCCATAAGTCAGGGGTATGACCTCGTGCCCCTCCCGCGCGCATTGTTCCACGAGGTCTGTGCCAAGCTGTCCGTCTGCGCCGATGATTGCAATTCGCATAAACTCTTTCTGTCGTGTATGTTATGGGCTGGTTCGTTCCCATGTTCTCACGCCGTAACGGCTGAGGTAGATGGGAATGTTTTTGAATTTCAAATTTTCTTCTTCTATGGCGCGGATCATTGCGCGCTTTTCCGACGACCGGTCTCCGCACAGCAGCGTAAGCGACCCCCCGGCGCCTCCTGCTCCGTTGACTTTCCATCCCAGCGCATTGTGCCCGCGTGCGATCTCGATAATACGGAGCATCTCGGCGCAGACGAGGTCCGGATGAAGCCGTTGCTGGGCGTCCGTATTGTCGATCATTGCTTTCCCAAGCTGCCGGAAATCGCCGGCATACACCGCATCGCGCGAGCGTCCAGCGGTCAATCGCAGGTCCCGCAGTTTTTCGCATTCCGGTCCGGCGTCCTCAAGATCGCGGATCACGGTTTTATGGACGTCCGACGAGCTGTGCGGCGAACCAAGATAGATCAATGCCAGTCGCCTCTCCAGTTCCCACCATACCGCGTTCGGGGGCTGGATCTGCGACACTGCGGCGTGCGGGAATTTATGCATCTCGATGAAATTAATGCCTCCGAATGCCGAGCACAACTGATCCTGTATGCCGCACTGCAGTCCCAGCATCGATGTCTCGATGAAGTGCGCCGCATACGCGATCTCGTGTGCCGTCCGCTGTCCCGGTGTGATCCGGTCGAGCGCTGCGATGAGCGCCACCGTCACGGCTGCGGAGGTGCCGGTGGATGCGCCGGCGGGAGCCTCCGAAAACAGCGACACGCGGAAGGAATAATCGTCCGGCACCTGCATGTATTCGATCGCCGCCTCGAGCAGCGGGTGTTTGTTCCATCCCTTGCGACCGGGCTCCAGTTCATACCGGTCCCCGAAATTTTCGGCCTCGATGATGATGCGCTGGTGCTTCTCATCATGCGCGAAGATTTCCACCTGCGCTTCGGCATACGGGTACACGCCGATATTGAATATCTTCCCGTATTCTGCGAACCACGTGTCGGTCCAGCCCCCATTGTCGCAAATGCGTATGGGAGCCGCACTGTTGATAATGCGTATGCGGTCGTTGTTCATTGTGCCCTGTCAGTTGTGAGCAGCTCGGTGTATCCTGTCCATCAATGCCCTGCCGATCCCTTCCTCGCCGACCTCTTCGCAATAGATCGTTGCAACGTTCTTCTTGTCGCACTGCCGGAAAAATGAAAATACCGACCGTGCATATTCGCGCATATTCGCGCAGAGCAGCACCGATGCGAACGTGCGCACATGCATCGGCGTGTGGATCCCGATGTATGCCGAGTCTTCGCCCGGGAGCAGTATCGGCATCGTGAGCGCCGAGGTGACGATTACGCGCGCCCGCGGCGAGTAATGGCGGTACTTCATGCCCGGACTCTTCGGTGCGACGACGGAGGTCTGTGCATAGACCGTCGTCATCGGCAGCACTGCTTGCAGCTGCTCAAGCGTCACTGCGCCCGAGCGCAACACTACGGGATGTGCGCCTGTGCAATCGACCACGGTCGATTCCAAGCCCACATCGGTCCTCGTGCCCTTGAGCACGCAGCCGATCCGGCCGTCCAGATCGTCGCGCACGGTTTGCCATGAGGTCGGACTCGGCTTGCCTGAAATGTTCGCCGACGGCGCCGCTACCGGTACGCCGCATGCCTCTAAAAATCGCTGCGCCCCCTCGTGACGCGGCATTCGTATCCCAATCGTCTGCAGCCCCGCCGATACCAGCGGCGAGATCGCCTTCAATTTCGGCACGATGACGGTGACGGGGCCTGGAAAAAAATTATCAATGATTGTTTGCGCCGCCGGTGTGATCGTGCGTGCGAGTAGGCCTATTTGGCCGATGGTCGATATGTGGACGATCAGCGGATTGTCTGCCGGCCGGCCTTTTGCCTCGAAGATTTTTTTCAACGCCGCTTCGCTGAAGACATTCGCGCCGAGTCCATACACAGTCTCTGTGGGGAATGCTACGACGCTATCGTGAAGGATGAACTCCGCGGCTGTGCGTGCCGAACGTGTATAGACTGTGTGAAGTGTTTTCATCAAGGAAATATACAAAAAATTGTAAATAACTGTGAATTTTCTTTTATTATGTGAATGTGAATTTGGTGCACAAAACAATCATGAGGAATATATGCTTATGGCGTTGATGGTGGCGGCAATGACGATGGGGGCGGGGGGGGCTTCGACAACGAACAACGGCGCTCCGTTCCTGCACAATATTTCGACGGCAGCCGAATTTTCGGCTGTCCAGGAAGTTCGGCTTGCGCGCGCTCAGCAACTGCTGAACGAGCTCACAGCCGCCACAGGCGCACGAACGGTCGCCGCAACGCTCTCGAGCTACGATGCCCTACTGGCGGAACTCGACGCGGCGGGTTCGCAGGCGAGCCTCCTTGAACAAGTGCATCCCGATTCAGCCATGCGCAGTGCCGCCGAAACATTCACACAGAAAATATCGGCATTTGGGTCGGAACTGTCGCTCAACCGCAGCGTGTACGAGGCGCTCCGTGCGATCGATTTGTCGGGTGCCGATGCGGTGACAAAATTTTATGTCGAAAAATCGCTCCGCGATTTCCGCCTCGCCGGCGTGGACAAGGACGATTCCACGCGTGCCAGGATCAAATCGCTTCGCGACGAACTCGTGCTCATCGGACAGGACTTCGCGCGCAATATCCGCGACGACGTCCGCATTGTGTACGCAAACAGCGTCGCCGAACTCGATGGACTGCCGCAGGATTATATCGATCGCCACAAGCCGGAACCCGACGGCAGGATCAAACTCACCATCAACTATCCCGATGCCATTCCCGTTTTCACCTATGCCAAGAGCGAACCGCTTCGCAAGCGCATGTACATGGAATACAACAACCGCGCTTTCCCGAAAAATGTCGAGGTCTTGAAGCGTCTACTCGCCAAACGGTACGAACTTGCCCGGCTCGTCGGCTTCGATAATTACGCCGCCTACGTGACCGCAGACAAGATGGTCGGTTCCGAGAAAGCTGCATCGACATTCATCGACCGCATCGCCGATGCGTCAGAGGTGCGCTCCCGCAAGGAATATCTGCAGGTGCTTGCCCGAAAGCGGCAGGACGATCCGTCTGCCTCGGTGGTGAATTCGTGGGAGTCCGGGTATTATGCCGAACTCGTGCGCAAGGCCGAATATAATTTCGATGCGCAGTCCGTCCGTCCCTTCTTCCAGTACGACCGCGTGAAGCAGGGCGTGCTCGACGTGATGGGCACGCTGTTCGACGTCACGTTCAAACGAAATACGACCGCCCCCGTCTGGGAAAAGTCTGTCGAATGCTGGGAAATGTTCGAACACGACTCGCTCCTCGGCCGGTTTTATTTCGACATGCACCCCCGCGAAAACAAATACAATCATGCCGCCCAGTTCAATATCCGCAGCGGCATCGAAGGAAAACAGATCCCCGAAGCGGCACTGATCTGCAATTTTCCCGGCGGTATCGAGGGCGACCCGGGATTGATGGAACATGGAGATGTCGAAACGTTCTTCCACGAGTTCGGCCATTTGCTCCATTCATTATTCGCCGGACGCCAGCCATGGATAGGAGTCAGCGGCATTCAAACAGAATGGGACTTTGTTGAAGCGCCGTCGCAGCTTCTCGAGGAATGGGCATGGGATGCAGCCACACTCGCAACATTCGCCAAACAGTATCAAACGGGAGAGCCCGTACCGGCGGCGCTTGTCCGGCAGATGAAGGCCGCCGAGGAGTTTGGAAAAGGAATAACCGTGCGTCAGCAAATGGCGTATGCGAAACTGTCTCTCTCGTGTTATGACCGCAAACCGGAAGAGGCGAATCTCGACGAGTTGACTAAAACGCTCCGCGCAAAATATATTCCCTTCCCGTTCGTCGAAGGCACGCACATGTATACGTCGTTCGGCCACCTGGACGGCTACTCGGCGATTTATTACACCTATATGTGGTCTCTCGTGATCGCGAAAGACTTCTTCACACAGTTCGATCAAGCGCATATGCTTGCTCCCGGTGTCGCTAAAAAATATCGCGACACGGTGCTCGCTCCCGGTGGTTCCCTGCCTGCGGCCGAGCTCGTTCGCCGCTTCCTGGGGCGCGATGTTAATTTCGACGGCTGGCAAAAATGGCTGGAACAATAAGGATGCCTTAAAAAATTTCCCGAATGGAAAAGATAGTGATAAATTTTTATAGGGAAATTTTGTATCTTATACAGATTTTATACGGTAGTGTGCCGATTCGACGTCTTGCGCCGCGTTTCACACTCTCCGCACTATTGTTCAATGACGATGATACATCACTATACAATACACTGAAAGGTAGAATACAACTATGCCCAAATATGTCTATTTCTTCGGCGCCGGTAAGGCCGAAGGTAAAGCTTCGATGAAGAATCTTCTCGGAGGAAAAGGCGCCAACCTCGCCGAGATGATCAACATCGGCCTGCCCGTTCCCGCGGGCTTCACCATCACAACCGAAGTCTGTACATACTATACCGCCAACAAGGGCGCGTATCCGAAGACGCTCAAAAGCGAAGTTGAAGCGGCAATGAAGAAGATGGAAAAAGCGATGGGTGCAAAATTCGGCGATGCGAAGAATCCGCTCCTCGTTTCCGTCCGCTCCGGTGCGCGCGCGTCCATGCCCGGCATGATGGACACGATTTTGAACCTCGGCCTTAACGATACCGTCGCCGAAGGGTTGGCCAAAAAAACAGGCAACGAACGCTTCGTATACGATTCGTACCGCCGTTTCGTGCAGATGTACGGCGATGTCGTGCTCGGCCTCCAGGCGACACACAAGGATGAGATCGATCCGTTCGAAGTCATCATCGAAGGAAAGAAAAAAGAAAAGGGCGTGCATCTCGATACCGAACTCAGCGCCGAAGATCTCAAGGATCTGGTGAAGCTCTTCAAGGAAGCCATCAAGAAAAAAACGGGCCATGACTTCCCGCAGGATCCGATGAAACAGATGTGGGGCGCGGCAAGCGCAGTGTTCAATTCATGGAACAATGAGCGCGCCATCGCCTATCGTAAAATGTACGACATTCCCGAAGCGTGGGGAACAGCGGTGAACATCCAATCAATGGTGTTCGGCAATATGGGCCTCGATTCGGGCACGGGTGTCGCCTTCACGCGCGATGCTGCAACAGGCGAAAATTATTTCTACGGCGAATACCTCATGAACGCGCAGGGCGAAGATGTCGTTGCCGGCACGCGCACGCCGCTGCACATCTCGCAGCTCAAAACGGACGAACCGCGTCTCTACAAAGAACTCGATGCCGTCCGCAAGAAGCTCGAAAAACATTATCGCGACATGATGGACGTTGAATTCACGATCCAGCAGGGCAAGCTCTACATGCTTCAATGCCGCGTCGGCAAGCGCACGGCGTTCGCCCAGATCAAAATCGCGGTAGACATGGTTGCCGAAAAATTGATCAACGACAAAGAAGCCATCTCGCGCATCGAGCCGGAAGATCTCAGCCAGCTGCTCCGGCCGATCTTCGACTTGAAGGAAAAAGCGGCAGCCATCAAAGCTGGACGCCTCCTCGTGAAAGGCCTGAACGCCGGACCGGGTGCGGCCACAGGACGCATCGTCTTTAACGCTCCCGACGCCGAAGAATGGAAGAAGCGCGGCGAACTCGTGATCCTCACCCGCATCGAAACATCGCCGGAAGATATCAAGGGTATGGATGCATCGGAAGGCATCCTCACCGCACGCGGCGGCATGACGTCGCACGCAGCCCTCGTGGCGCGCCAGATGGGCAAAGTCTGCGTTGCAGGCTGTTCGTCGTTGAATATCGACTATTCGACGCACACCATGGAAGTCAACGGCAAGGTCTTCAATGAAGGCGACTGGATCTCGATCGACGGCGCCACAGGCGAAGTGCTCGAAGGCAAGATTCCCACGAAGCCGTCCGAAGTGCTTCAGGTGCTCGTGGACAAAACGCTCAACCCGAAAGATGCTCCCATCTATCAGCAGTATGCCAAGATCATGAGCTGGGCGGATAAGTATCGCCGCCTCAACATCCGCACCAACGCCGACCAGCCCGACCAGGCATTGAACGCCGTTGCGTTCGGCGCTGAAGGTATCGGCCTCTGCCGCACCGAACACATGTTCTTCGGCGAAGGCAAGATCGGTCCGATGCGCGAAATGATCCTTGCAGACACTGTTGAAGCCCGCAAGGCCGCACTGGCAAAATTGCTGCCGCTGCAGCGCGAAGATTTCGAAGGACTGTTCACGGCAATGGACGGCCGTCCCGTCACGATCCGTACGATCGATCCTCCTCTCCACGAATTTGTTCCCCACGAAGAAAAAGAACAGCGCGACCTGGCCGAACAAATGGGCATCAGCTTTGAAAAAGTGAAACAGCGGGTTGAAGGACTCCACGAATTCAATCCGATGCTCGGCTTCCGCGGATGCCGCCTAGGCATCATTTTCCCCGAGATCACAGAGATGCAGGCGCGCGCCATTTTCGAAGCCGCCGCAAACGTGATCCTCATGGGAAAGAAAGTGTCTCCCGAGATCATGATACCGCTCGTTGGTCATGTCAAGGAACTCGCTCACCAGTCGGCGATCGTTCGCCGTGTGGCAGCAGAAGTGATGGCAGAAAAGAAGGTGAAGTTCAAATACCTGGTTGGTACCATGATCGAAGTTCCGCGCGGTGCGTTGACCGCCGACGAGATCGCGACAGTCGCCGAATTCTTCAGCTTCGGCACGAACGATCTTACGCAGACAACCCTCGGCGTGAGCCGCGACGATGCTGCGCGCTTCCTGACGCCGTACGTGAAAGAGTACGAGATCTACGCGAAAGATCCGTTCGAAGCCATCGATCGCAGCGGTGTCGGACAATTGATGAAGATCGCCATCGAAAAGGGCCGTTCAGTCAATCCCAATCTCAAGGTCGGCATCTGCGGTGAACACGGCGGCGAACCCTCGAGCGTCGAATTCTGCCATACGATCAATCAGAACTACGTGAGCTGCTCGCCGTTCCGTGTGCCGATTGCACGTTTGGCTGCCGCGCGCGCTGCATTGAAAGACGTGCCGGCTGCCAAGAAGCCCGTAAAAAAGGCTAAGAAAAAATAAATCCTGATATGTGGTGTTTTAAAACAAATAACCCTCAAGGTCGTGTCGACTTGAGGGTTATTTTGTTCCTATGTTGCCCGATATCCGGGTTGGCCAACCGCCGTGCTCTGAATTTATTCTGGACCCACAAGGAGCGGCAGCATGGCCGTGACAGTCGTTCCCGCACCGGGCGCGCTTGCGATCGTCAGCTTCCCACCGTGCATTTCAATCAGCCGTCTGGCGATGGTCAAACCGAGTCCGGGACCCTGCTGCTCGTGCAGCTTCCGTTTGAATTGGACAAATCCGCCGATCTTTTCGATATCTTCGCTGCTCATGCCTTTTCCCTTATCCCTGACGGCGAGCGTGTACATCGTACCCGATACCGTTCCGGTCACCTCCACCATCTGTCCAGCCCTTGAAAATTTAAACCCGTTGTCCACCATCTCGGAGCATATTTTTTCGAGATGTTCGTGACCGATCGCCACGGCGGCGTCTGCAACCGTGATGGTGATGTCCGCCGTCC
This sequence comes from uncultured Ignavibacteriota bacterium, assembly GCA_903884005.1. Lineage (GTDB taxonomy): Bacteria > Bacteroidota > Ignavibacteria > UBA10030 > UBA8401 > CAISDA01. Next base: position 54,686 of record CAISDA010000008.1, read on the forward strand.
GTTTGTGATAGATTGCCCGTTCTGCAGCTCCCTTCGAGATGATCGAGTCGGCGGACTTCGTTGCGCCTCGCCGCAGCGTGGCGATCTCTGCCGCGTCGTTCCCATCCATTTCGAGCTGCGCGTAGAGCAGAAAATTTTGTATCAGCCTGTGCAGCCGTTCGCCCGATTGGTGTATGATCAATAAAAATTCGCGGATGTCCTCCTTCGACAGTTTGTCCATCGAGTCCAGCATCATTTTTGCCGGACCGATGATGCCGCCCAGAGGCGTGCGAAGTTCATGGGGAAGCGCATACGAAATATTTTTCCGAAGATCGTCTAATTTTTTTTCGGCTTCTCCTTTGTTCAGCGTCTGCCGCGAAAGCCGCGATGCGATCGCCTGCAGTAATTCCTGCTGTGTGAACGGTTTCGTGAGATAATCGTCGGCGCCTAATTCCATCCCGATCCGAAAATCGGGCTTGTCCGCTTTTGCAGAGAGAAAAATGAAGGGGGTTGTCGCCAGAGGCTCATGAGCACGCACTGCTTTTAAAACGCCGTAGCCGTCCAGGACGGGCATCATCACGTCCGAAATGATGATGTCCGGCAAGTGCTCGATCGCCAACGCAACACCGGCTTCACCATTCTCCGCGTTAAACACACAATAGCCTTCGTCTTCGAGCAGCTCGACAATGTTCTCGCGAATGTTAAGCTCGTCTTCCAGCACCAAAATCTTTGTCGTCATTGTCGAATGGCCTCTTTCAGTCTATGGGCGGTTTGAGGAATGGAAATGGTGACGGTGGTGCCTTCGCCGATGGCGCTCTTCAGGCTGATCGTTCCGCCGTGGAGCTCGACGCACCGTTGTACAATTGAAAGACCGAACCCGGTCCCTTGTATGTCGCCTACATTTTTTGCACGCCTGAACGGTTCGAACACGTGCGGCAGGTCGTCTTCCCCGATCCCGATCCCGTGATCGCGGGCGATAATGAGTACTCTGTCTTCATCCGGGTAAGCGGAAAAATCGACGATGCTGCCATCAGGCGAATATTTGATGGCATTGGACAAAATATTGGTGATGATATGCCGCAGCAATTTTTCGTCGCCCGTAAATTCCGCCAATTCGTCGTCGATGGAACTTTGTATGCGTTTGCCGTTCTTTGCCGCAACGGCATTCAGTTCTTCCGTGATCGACTGGCACAGGGAGGCCAACGATATCGCAGAGGGGGCATAGGTCATCTTTCCCGACTCCACCTTTCCGACAAGGAGCACGTCATCAAGCAGTGTTGTCAGCCGAAAAATGCTCTCCCGCACTCGGCGATAATGTTTCACCGCCTTCACGGCCTTCTCTTCGGTCCAATTCATGCCGTAGCGCTCAAGCATCTCCATGCTCGAAAGTATCGTCGCCAGCGGCGTGCGGAATTCGTGCGAGACCATGGTGACAACGCCGGTCTTGATATCGCTGAGTTCTTTTTCCTTCTTCAGGGCGTTATGCAATTCCTCTTCAGCCCGCTTCCGTTCCGTGATATCGGACGCGATATGAAGATACCCCGTAATATTTTCATTCAGGTCGTAGAGTGCCGTGATCGACAGAAACACCGGAAACCGGCTTCCGTCTTTCCGTATGGCGGTCCATTCCGATTCATCCACCAGTCCCAACCGCGCCACGACAGTGAATACTTCATAATCGGGCGCGATTCCACGTCCGTACGTTTCAGTATAGTGTGCCGCCCTGATCGCGACCTCATCCGGATCGTGAAACAGCAGCGGCGTTGCCGCATTGACAACTTCGTGTGCGTGATAACCGAGAAGAATTTGCGCAGCCGGGTTGAAAATTTGTATGATGCCATCGGCCGTTGTGGCCATAATGGCGTAGTTCGCCCCGTTCAGAATCGCTGTCTGAAGCGCCATCGATGTCTGCAGATTCTCTGCGGATGCGGAATTATGTAGTACGTTCTGATGAGCCGACGAGTTCATTGGTTTATTATCGGCTGAACTTAGTATTTCATGAATGGGGCCGCCCCCCAAGGCAGCATGGTTGGCTATTTTTTCACGAATCTATTTGGAACGGACGAAGGTATATTCGAGAAACGCTATGTACAGCCGCCTTGTGAATGGAAAACACTTGTTTTTCTCTTCAGGCTTTTCTATCATTCAGGTACCCGAGCGGCAATGGTGGGCGAGATGGTATTTAGCCCGCACCGCGCGGCGGCGCGAGGTGCTGCGGAGCGTAATCCACCGTTGCCGTCTGGAACACTCGTTTCACGTTTTTACTTCCTCATGTGAATTCTAAACACACACTCGAATGAAAATTGTTGCACTCGATACGTTTCCCATTAATCCCGGCGATCTGCACTGGGATGCCGTTTCCGCACTCGGGGCATGCGCTCTTTTCGACCGTACTGCGCCCGACGAGGTCTACGAGCGGGCAAAAAACGCGGAGATCATTCTCACCAACAAAGTGCCGCTGACCGGCTCCCTCATGACGCAATTGCCGCTGCTCACATACATCGGTGTCATGGCAACCGGATACAACATTGTCGATGTTCAGGCGGCACGCGAGCGGGGCATTGTCGTTACGAATGTGCCGTCCTACAGCACGATGTCCGTCGCCCAGCTGGTGTTCGCGCTGATCCTGGAACTGACACACCACACGGCCGCCCACTCTCTGAGTGTTCATGAGGGAATATGGTGCGCGGGCAGGGATTTCAGCTATAGTGTTGCGCCCCTCGCCGAACTCGCCGGCTGCACGATGGGCATTGTCGGATATGGAGCGATTGGGAAAGCTGTGGCGGGAATCGCCTCGGCGTTCGGTATGAATGTGCTTGTGGCCACACGCACGCCCTTTGCCTCTGCGACGTCTGTTCGGTGCGTGGATCTGGAGACTGTCTTCCGGGAAAGCGATGTGCTCTCGCTGCATTGCCCGCTCACTCCCGCAACGGCCGGTCTGGTCAACGACATTCGACTCTCGATGATGAAGCGTAATGCATTCATCATCAACACCAGTCGCGGTCCCATCGTGGACGAACAGGCGCTCGCCCATGCCCTTAACACAGGGTGCATTGCCGGCGCCGGCATCGACGTCCTCTCCTCGGAACCGCCGCATCCGCAGAACCCGCTCTTGACGGCGAAGAATTGTATCATCACTCCTCACGTGGGGTGGGCGACCTTTGCTGCGCGCGCGAGGCTCATCGGCGTTGTCGCCGAGAACATCGCCGCATTCCTCAACGGCGCTCCGCAGAACGTCGTCTCGTGATCGGCACGGGGCGAGAGACGGTATCTCGCGAGAGGACGAGCTAACAGCTCGTCCTACACGCACCACATATGCCGTCGATTATTTTCATGGCGGGGCGAGACGGTATCTCCCCCCCGGTCTCCCCGCTACGCCTTCATGAACATTTTCACTTCTCCGTATTTCATTGTCAGCGTGTGCCGTACAGCGGATGCGCCGCCCTCCGCCGGCGCGAGCGCCTGCGGAAATTCTATTGTCCGTTCCCCGTCCTTCGTGGCGACCACCATTGCCGCCTCGCGCGTTGACCGGACAACATCCGCTTCGCTGCTCCACAAATGCACTCCCGCTTTCCGTGCGATCACACGCAGCACTTCGACCGGAAGCGGTGCCGTTCCAGTGTAGATCGAACGCCATCCATCCATCTGTATTTCTGCAAATGCGATCCCATTCGTATCGGTCCAATGCCCGAGCGGATGAACCCCTGGTGCCTCTTGCACGGTGAACCGGGGAGAGTGGTGTTTTTTAATGCCGTACGACATTCCCTCCGGCATGCCATCGTCGTGTGTGCCGATGCGTATCGTGAGCGGCCCCGGTGTGTCGCTGACGGTGAAGTGAAATCCTGTCAGGCGTTCCATCGCGTCGAGATTGAATTTTTCGGGCGTCACGAATCCCGGCGCATAATACCACACCACGGTGGCGCCGCTGCCCTTGAAGAGTGCAGACAGGCGGTCGCATTCGCCTTGGTCCAAAAAGAACGTATTGACCATCAGATATAATTTATAGAGCTGTGCGTCTGCCGGCTGCAGATCGAACCGGTAGAGGAAATCTGATGGCGCACCGATGCGGTATATCGTGCGCGCCTGCGTGTTGAGAAACCAATGGTTGAACATGTCGCATGTTCTGATGCCGGCCGATTCATAGGGCTCTTCCGCTTTCCAGTGCTGCGTCACAAAAAATGCCTTTGCGTCGTACACCGCCGCGATCTCAGACACCGGCCCGTTGTCGCGTGCGCTTCTGCGGTCTCCGATAGCCATCATTGTCCTGATCGCCTCGTGCATCGGCTCATCGTCATACCAGCCACGCTGTGCGGTGAACGAGGGACTGTGTCCGAAGTCGAAGAACCATCCTCCCATGCCCTGGGCGATGACGTTGCCCATGTCGCGGCGGATAATGTTAATAGACCCTTCGACCGTGTCGTGTCCGGTGCCGCCTTCAGTCGATACGGTCTTCTCAATATAGGTGGTCGGATCGATCTCCGAAAAAAATAATTTGTTGTGGCGCCTGATCGATTCCAACAACACGCGGTTGCCGCCGTCTCCGCCCACGCCTCTGGCGCGGCCGAGGTGGTTGCCGAAATCGTCAACAACATCGCTCTCGGCAATGTGGTTGACATCAACATTCGTATGCTGGTACGAATACGGGCTGGCAAGATAATCGACATCGTCGCTCAGCAGCAGCACCTCGGGCACGAGATGCCCCGCCTCCTGGATCTGAACGGTTTCAACGAGATAGCAATAGAACGTGCCGGCAAGCACTCGTCGCTCCGTTTCCTCCTTCACGATTGTGAGAAAGGAGAGTGCCGTTTCGGCATTATGCTGATGATATTTTCTGTAGAAGTCGATCACCGCCCCTTCCTTTTCGGGATCGCGCAGCAGTCCGCGCTGGGCATGGATGCGCGCGTCCGGCGGCGGCACGGGGCCCGCGATCTTCTGCATTGGTGCGCTGTAATCGGGAAGGAAGCGCGATGCGGGGTAATGCCACTCCGATGTCATGCCGCCGACCACATGATACCCTATCACGCGGCTCCGCAGCGGTGAGGCTTCCATGTGACGCAGATAGGCGCGCAGGATGTCTGCCACGTCCTTCTTCCACACTTCCGATTGCAGAGAGGGAAGATCTCCATCGAGCAGCTGCCACCAATTGTACTCTCCTTCAATAACGAACGGCTTCACCCTGTAGGATTCGGGCCCGATCGGCAATCCGAATTGTATGAGCTCATCGGGATGCGATCGTTTCCACCATTCGGGCGCGTAAAGATGTACCCGCGGCAGGAACATGGCGTCGGGCACCGAGGCGAGCAGCTGAGCGAAATACGCGTCGAGTTTTTCAAAATTGTACTGGCCCGGCGCACTCCACACATCCGTGAGGCCGATGAGCGGCTGAAAAATTTTAATGCCCGATGCGCGGTATCCCGCGATGGTCTTCGATAAGCCGACACTGACGGCAAAGAATGGAAATTCTTCCTTGCCGTTCACGAACATGCGTGGGCCTCCGCGCTCATTTTTAATCGCCGCCGCTGCAGGCGCCTCGCCTCGCAGCCGGTCCAGCACCGAATGTGTATCAATGAGTGGCAGATCGCCGCTTGCACAATCAAAAGGATTGAGTAAGGACCCCGGCAGGATCAATGCGCCACCGGTGGCGCCAAGCAATTGTAATGCGGTTCGACGATGCATAGAATAAATCCTCGTTGTTGTATGTAGCGGGCGGGATGTTGTATCGCCCATGAAGTTGCGCAATGATCCTGAGAAATGATACATCGTGATCCTGCCCGTCACTGTGCTTGCAGTCTCCCGTCCCATGATTGGTAAAGTAAGAAATTATTGCGACAAAAAAACAAATAAAATTAGCATTGCATCTTTCCGAAATTTCTCTTACCGTCTTATAACAGTGTCTCCGGTAGCTGTCCACTGTCAATAGTTCATACGTTCAAAGCATACGATGCCCCGTGCCGGTTGTTCTTTCAGGGGCTGCAAAGCTATCGTCAACCAGTCTTCATTCTTGTTGCTGCCCCGTCTTGGTATCGCCCGTGCTGTCGCGGATTCTACAGCGTCAACAGATCATCATAGATTCTGCACCGGGTGGACCGGAGAGGAATTTGTATAAAGGAACCAATGCATCGAACGAACCTTCTCACTGCACTTGACGCTCATCAGGCGTATGACAGCATCGAAACCGAAATGGTTGAACGCACCAAACGCTTCATCCGGGAGCACGCAGATTGTTTCGAGCGCTCCCTTACGGTCGGGCACATCACGGGATCGGCATTCATCATCAATAACGAAAGGACGCATATCCTCCTCACGCATCATAAAAAATTAAACCGCTGGCTGCAGCTCGGCGGCCATGCCGATGGAGACAGCGATATCCTGCGCGTCGCGCTGCGCGAAGCGGTGGAGGAATCAGGACTCGCCGATGTCCGGGCGGTGATGCATCCGGTGTTCGATGTGGACGTCCATCGGATACCTGCGCGCAAAAACGACGCGGAACATTTTCACTACGATATACGTTATCTATGTCAGGCCGACAGTAGGATTCCACTGACCATCTCTGATGAATCTCACGATCTGGTGTGGGTTCCAGTCACCTCGATACTCAACTACACAGAAGAACAGTCGATGCTTCGCATGGTTTCCAAACTCTGACGGTCGGCGATGAGGGGTCAAGCCGCCTTCTCAACCAAGGAGGATGTATGACGATCTACAGCGCGACAACAGAAGATATCACTGTCCATGTGCACTCGCTCTTTCTTGAGCGGTATTCATCCCCAATCAATCATAAGTTTGTGTTCGGATATTTCATTCGCATCGAAAATAATGGCATCGAAGCGGTGCAGCTGCTTCGCCGTCATTGGTTGATCTCAAAAGAGTGGGGCGAGACAGAAGAAGTTGAAGGCGAAGGGGTCATCGGGCGCCAGCCGCTTATCGTTCCGAGCGCCGCCCATGAATATAACAGTTTTTGTTCGCTCGAAACCTATGAGGGAGCGATGGAAGGGACGTACCTGTTCCAGCGGGGAACAGGGGAAGAATTTTATGTGCAAATCCCGCGTTTCTATCTGAGAGCATACGCAAACTAATGTCGCCGATTATTTTCATAGCAGCGTTCATGAGTGTGGGGTTCACCACCCCGCATGAAAACACCAGTTTCGCAGACGCAGCATTGTAGGGCGAGATGTTATCTCGCCCTGGACGAGCTAACAGCTCGTCCTACACGCACCACATAGCCGCCGATTATTTTCATAGCAGGGCACGATGGTATCTCGCCCCGGTCGGGACATCGTCTCGCCCTGCAGAATGCGATAGGCTCCGAGTCGGTTCCGAGCAAGAGTGCGCATTATTAAAAAGCGGTCGATCCGAATACATCCGAATCGACCGCTTGAGTTTCACGCCTGGTGGTAAATGCAGTGGAATATTTTTACACAACATCCTCGCGTTTCACATCACCGTCAGGTTCCGACGAGGTCGGTGTGATCTGGTCGTCAGCCTCGTCAGTCGCCTCCGCCGCTTCCGTGCCGGCTTTGTTCGGATTGCCTTCAATGAAGCGCAACTCATCCTTTTTCTTATTGTATGTCACTTTAATGACACTGCCTTCCCCGAATGTGCCCTTTAAGATCTCTTCGGCAACGGGATCTTCAACATATTTCTGCAGTGCGCGCCGCAGCGGGCGTGCGCCGAACACTGGATCGTAGGCCTTGTCCGAAAGAAATTCTTTCGCCTGCTTGTTCAATTCGATGGAGATGTTCATCGAACTCATGCGTTTGAAGAGCTCCTTCGTCTGAATGTCGATGATCTTCATGATGTCCATCTTATCCAGCTGACGGAACACGATCGTTTCGTCGACGCGGTTCAGGAATTCCGGATTGAAGACGCGTTTCAATGCGTCCTCGATCGTGCTCTTCATTTGCTTGTATTTGTCTGCGACATTCTCTTCGCCGAAGCCGAATCCCTTCGTGCCCTTGATGTCCCGTGCGCCGATGTTCGATGTCATGATCAGGATCGTGTTCTTGAAATCGACCCTGTGGCCCAGACTGTCTGTGAGCACACCGTCGTCCAGCACCTGTAAAAGGATATTATAGACGTCGGGATGTGCCTTTTCGATCTCATCGAGCAGCACGACCGCATACGGTTTGCGGCGGACCTTTTCTGTGAGCTGGCCGCCCTCTTCATACCCCACATACCCCGGAGGGGCTCCGACCAGACGCGACACGGAGAATTTTTCCATGTATTCGCTCATGTCGATGCGTATCAACGCTTCGTCCGAGTCGAACAAGTACTTCGCCAACACTTTCGCCATTTCGGTTTTGCCCACACCGGTGGGACCAAGGAAAATGAACGAACCGATCGGACGTTTCGGATCCTTCAATCCGGCGCGTGTGCGGCGGATCGCCTTCGTAAGCTTTGTCACCGCCTCATCCTGCCCGATGATCAGCGCCTTCAGGTTCGCATCCATCTTCAGCAGCTTCTCGTTTTCCGATTCGGCCACCTTGTTCACCGGAATGCCGGTCATCATCGCCACAACATCCGAGATCTTATTTTCGTCCACATCGTAAATAGTGTGCTGCGATTTCAATTCCCATTCACGCTTGGCGATCTCGAGGTCGCTCAACAGTTTCTTTTCCAGGTCGCGCAACCGGGCCGCTTCCTCGAAATTCTGATTCTTCACGACCTGGTTCTTCGACTGTTTGATCTTGTCGATCTCTTCTTCAAGCTGCAGGATCTCTTTCGGCACCACGATGTTCGACAAATGCACGCGGGCGCCCGCTTCATCGAGCACATCGATCGCCTTGTCGGGCAGATTGCGGTCCGTGATGTAGCGGTCGCTGAGCTTGACGGCCGCTTCGATCGCCTTGTCGCTGTAGCGCACGCCATGATGCTCTTCGTATTTCGATTTGATGTTCGTCAGAATGAGTATCGTGTCATCGACCGATGTCGGATCGACCATGATCTTCTGGAACCGTCTGTCCAGGGCACCGTCTTTTTCAATATACTGCCGGTATTCGTCAAGCGTTGTAGCGCCGATGCACTGCAGTTCACCCCGCGAGAGCGCCGGTTTGAACATATTCGATGCGTCCAAGGATCCGGATGCGCCGCCTGCGCCGACGATCGTGTGAAGTTCGTCGATGAACAGGATCACATCTTTTGCCTTTTCGAGCTCATTCATCACCGCCTTCATGCGTTCTTCGAACTGTCCGCGGTATTTTGTGCCGGCCACAAGCGCTGCGAGGTCGAGCGTTACCACGCGCTTATCGTGCAGAATGCGCGACACCTTCTTATTCATGATGCGTATCGCCAACCCTTCGGCAATGGCTGTCTTGCCCACGCCCGGTTCGCCGATGAGGACCGGATTGTTTTTCTTGCGGCGGCTCAACACCTGCGCCACGCGTTCAATTTCTTTTTCACGGCCGACCACAGGATCGAGTTTGTTCTCCGCCGCCAGCTTTGTCAGGTCACGGCCGAAGTTATCGAGCACCGGAGTCTTCGATTTATCCGTCTTCTTTTCCTGTGCGGCAGGCTGTGCCGGCTGCGGCGTGGACGGCTTGCCGCTGATGATATTGTCCAGCTCGCTCCTGACCTTGTCGTAATGCACTTCAAACTGATGCATGATCTGTGCGGCGATGTTGTCGTCGTCGCGCAGAAGCGACAAGAGCAGATGTTCCGTGCCGATGACGTCCGATTTATACAACTTCGCTTCAAGGTATGTGATCTTCAATACCTTCTCCGCCTGTTTGGTCAGGGGAATATTGCCGATGGTGAGCGTTCCGCCCGATGTGCGTACGGTATCTTCGATGGACTTCTTCAACTTATAGAGGTCCACGCCGAGATTGCGAAGGATCTTGACAGCGATCCCTTCGCCTTCTCTGATGATGCCGAGCAGGAGGTGTTCCGTGCCGATGTAGTCATGACCTAAGCGGAGGGCTTCTTCTCGGCTGAGGCGAATGACGTCTTGCACTCGATTTGAAAAATTTCCGTCCATTGATGATACCTTTAATAGAGTGAGATGCGAACCGCAGTTCGCATCATAATATTATCGAGTCGATGTTCGTTCTTGTTCTCACTGGTATAACACTGTAACGAGTGAAGAGGTTTCGTCCTTCACTTTAAAACACATATTCGACGAATTTCGCACATATCCTTGCAGCAGGGGCTGGAAATGCACTAAATGCTGGTACGAATACTAAGAGTCAATATAAAGAAAAAGGCAGGGTGTGTCAAGAAATCCGAAAATGCTCACGGCCCCACCACGCGGGAACGGTATCGCTGCAGAACTTCTCTAACATGGAAAGCGGCCACAGTTCGATCGGCAACCGAGCCGCACAAAAAATTATCATTGACCGTTCAGGTTCTCGTTGAGAAAAATATTCATTCAGGCTCTATGAAATGACAATATTATCACTGAATATCTAAAAATAACTTTTTCGTTATTGACTTTTCAGGGAAGATTGAGTAAATTTATGACGCTGTGAATGTGAAGCGTGGTATCCTCATTCGCCGCAATAAAGTACTATTCCGCGGTAGCTCAATGGTAGAGCACGTGACTGTTAATCACGGGGTTGTAGGTTCGAGCCCTACCCGCGGAGCCAAAGCGCCCAGATGTGCGAACTTTCGCCATCTGGGTTTGCTGTTTCAATTCCTCCCATGTTTTCCGGATAGAACCATCGCCCCTGATATGGATTTCGAGGTATCCAGACTCTTCTTTTCGCTTGAAGTTGGACACAATCCCTGAAAAAATTAAATGGTTTAGCCGTCTTTTCTCCATGGGGCTATAATTTTCATAAAGGTTACAATAGTCCGTCAGCATCTCTTTCAACACACCAACATCCACTTCCCCCGTCTCAACCTTTTCGATTTCCCGTTTTTTACTGTGAATTAGAGCATACATTCCTGCCTTTTGGTTTTCTAACTCGCCAATAGTTTGGGTAACTGTTGCCGACATCTTAAGTTTTGAATCCTCGCTAAGCCTATCCACCAAAGAACGTAACTGCTGAGATATTTTTGCATGATTCCGGTTTAGATCTGTTATATCCTTGTTCAATTGATGTAGGTCTTTTCCTGAATTGCCGGATATTTGTTTTGTAATAGACTTTAAGAATTCTCCGTCATTTACAAGAAATTGCATCGCATCCATCACGCATCCTTCTAGCGCCTCTGCGGGAATGTCACGGGCGGGACAATGTTCCTTCGTTTGATGTGCGGCCTTAGAACATTTGTAGAAATAATATCGTTTGCCCTGTTCTTTTTTATACGTTGATGATGTTGAAAGAAGGCTGCCGCAATGCGCACATTTTGTAATGCCTAACAGTGTCAATGGAGAGTCAGTTTCAACAGTAATTTTCGTTTCCACTATTGACTGGTTCATACGCTCATGGACTTTTTCGAACAATGCCTGATCAATTATTCGTTCGTGGATGCCATTGAATTTTTCTTCCTTATATGAAATCCAGCCAGTATAGACGGGATTCCTCAAAATATCTCTTACGGATTGCTTATGAAATTTCACCCCACCAGTTTTATTCCCCGTTTTGCTTACCCTAATTTTTGTCGTGTATCCCTCTTCGTTTAATCGCTTCGATACCTGATGTGTCGAAGGATTTTCCAAATAATACCTAAACATTCGTTGCACTAAGTCTCTTTCTCTTTCATTCACGACCAGTTTCTTTTCTTTGACATCGTAGCCAATAGGGACGATGCCGCCACCCCAATATCCTTTTTGGGCCTGGGCAAACAGCTTCTCCTTTGTCCGTTCGGCAATCATGTCACGTTCAAATTCCGCGAAGGCCATCAGGACGTTTCTATTGAACCGTCCCATAGATGACGTTGTGTCGATGTTTTGCGTGGCTAGAACAAGATCGATATTGTTTGTCGCAAGGACTTCGTTTATCTCGAAGAAATCCTTCATGCTTCTGGAGATACGGTCGAGTTTCGTCGCGATAACTACATCAAATTTTCTTTGCGATGCATCTTTTAGCAGGCGGGATAAATGCTCGCGTTCAATCGTTGTCCCGGTCTTGGTGTCGACGTAGGAGTCGTAAATCTCCCATTCTCTTGTCTTCGCAAAACTTCTTAACAATTCTTCTTGAGTATCAAGAGAGCTATAATCGCCTTGGCTTTGGTTATATGTGGAAACGCGACAATAGAGGGCCACTTTGGGGGTGTGTCTTTCGACAATTTTCTTCTTGTTCATGGCTTCATAGGTTTAAAAGTTGAACTAACGACCGCTTACGGGGGGATATATCTCTATACCAAATTAGTCATCTGATTATAAGCAATCAAATACCCATTTCGAATATATGGAGCCGCAATAATATTAAACCGAATGATTCTTTCCGAGCAGCATTGCCCAACGGTCAGCCCTAGGCATCGTGTACCGCGCCATCATTTAATCCCCCAACGCCGGCTGTTTTGGCCATAAAACGATTATTAACATTATTAACATTTCTTAACACCGGAATCTGCGTATTTGCTGGGGTTTTGAGTCAAAAGTTAATAATCGACGAAAAAGGACTAACTATTAAGAGATATATATCACTTTATTTTTTTACTTAATAATAGAGGAAAAAACTTAACTTATTAACATTTATGCAAAAACCCCAATAGAATTGCGTTTTTTGATGTTAAAAAATGTTAATAAAGTTAATAATGCCCGACCGGAATTAATTGGCCGGGCACTTGACGAAATCCTAGTAGCAGTCAATCCAAATACCATGTATCTTCGTCTTCTTCGAAATGTTCAGATATACGGAGGTCGTGTTATCCTTCGGTATCATCGCAAACCCGAGATGCAGTGCCGCAACGATCAATGCGCCTTCAGGAATATAGATGTCGTTCCCTATCCTTTGTGCATATCGTTCGACTGCGTGCTTGAAATGTTGTGTCGAACCCAGCTCCTTATGCGGGTTGACCGTCCGTTTGCAAAGGTCAAGGAACTCTTCGCATGCCAACGCTTCGGCGTAGCAGTTCGATATTTTCGTTCTCTCTATATTGAATGATAGCCCTGTCCCTGCGTCCATTCCGAAGCCGTGCGTAGTTAAAGTCGGGTTCGCTAATATTATATTATCAAATTCTTGTGTTGTCATTTTGTTATCCCTTATCTATTGTATTCCATCAACGCACACGCTATTTTGATGCCGTGAGCAATTGTATACCTTGAGCTTTAAATTTGACTCAAGAATATTTCTAAAATGTTTCTTTCCATATGCCTTGTATCCTGATTCTTTCGTCCATGCTGCATACCGTAAATATATATCCGACAAGAATCGATGAGCATCCGCTTTCCGTATGCACTCACTCTCAACAAACTCAACAACGTTGCTGAGGTCTGACATTGCTGCCGCCTTGTTTGCTACAATACTATCCGGCGCGTCGAAGAATATACTGCCGTCTGTCTGAACGATGTCGGCAAATTTTCCAATCACCTTATTGAATATCCCGGACAATTCGTTCTGTAGTTTCTCATCAAGCATTGTATCAACGTCGCTTCCGTTATACTCCTTAGGAAACCGTATAAATTCGAATCGCTGCGTGATTGAATTCCCGACATCTGAAAACCGAGGAAGTTCATTGGCCATAATGATGAGCCGTGCGATGTTGGAAAAGACGACCTCGTCCTTAAACTTGACATCGGCTGAAATGAGATCGCCACCGCTCAACTTCTTGATCATGCCCAATTCGACATCGTCAGTTTTCAGCTCTGAAGAAAAGTTCACCAGCTTGTCTTTCAGGTTCTTCGCGGAAAACCTGCCCTTCGCCAGTTCATGCAGATCCTGATACGAAATATTATTCGGTCCTAACATGTTCTGTATGATTCGGCTGAGCGTGCCTTTCCCGTTTCTCCCGGATCCTATCCATACGAGCACCTTCTGAAAATTATAGGTCGGCAAAAGAAGATAGCACCAATACTTCAGAATGTATTCGACCACATCCGATTGGTTGTCGAAAATATCCAACAGGAACTTATCGAACACTTGGCTGGTCGCATTGCGATCGAATGCGAACGGAAGTTGAATGTTCGATTTGTATGCTGGTGTGTGTGGTTCCAATATTCCGGACTTCAAGTTATACAATCCATTTCGAAGATTGATTCTGTAGACCTCGGCGTTGAATTTGCCTTCGTATCGTATACCTCGCATCGTCTTTAATCGTTCAACCAGGCCGTTCAATCGTGTGTTGGTGATCAATGGCTTCGGCAGATAGAACGGTAAAAAATCTTCGAGTGCAGACTTCAGATCAGCATCTTTCAGTGCGTTGTAAACGCCGCCATCATATTTGTAATACGATTCATCGTTCGTGGCGAAAATATAGTTGCTGAAATGTCTCACGATTTTTTCTATCACGTAGGTTTCTACGAAATTCTTAACTTCTTCATCAACTGTTCCATCATATGTATATGCAAATGCGATCGGACTGCGTTTGTTTATCGCCTTCATCGGTTCGCACAATTTGTCGCGCCCGCATATCGTATCACAGAGAGTCGGCTTGTATGCATTCTGCGCCATCGTCTGCATATAATATTCTGTTCTCTGCTTGTCGTAATTGTCTTGCCCCGCCAACATATCATGGACAATCTTCACGCCATCTTCACCGAATGCTGTGGCGACTGTTCCAAGTATTATCCTGTCCGGATGGCCGATGACTTCCTTAGCCTGAGCCTTCCGTTTTATTTCTTTCATAATGTGGCAATGCCTGCACATGGTGCTGAACTTCGTGGGATCACAGGACGTATATGAAAAAGAACTCGTCGTTACGGCCGAGATAGGAGCACTATTCAATTCTCGTAAGCATTGATCTTTCAGATCCACAAGACGTTGCGAAAATGAAAGCGCCGTTGGATCGACTGCGGCCAAGTCGCGAGTATCCTCTGCCATTGCCTTGATCTCTTCGATTTTTAAGGAGTTCACTTCTTTAAGTGTAAGGGGGATGGCGAACAGCCCAGATGTAGAATGCCTGGTGTTTTCCACACGGATAAGCCCAACGGTATAATAAATGCCGAGATCAACTGCATCCTCGAAGCCTGACGCCAATAGCTGAACTATTTTGCTGTGCAATCGCGGAAGCTGTGCGGATGGGATGAATCCCCCAAAGAGTTGTGAGGGGATATCGATGTGGAAGCCTTTGTTGCCGCTGAAGACAATTCTCACCTGAAGGCAATCAACGCCGAAATCATTTCCCAACCGGGAAAGCATTCCTTTCGCTATGAATTTCGCTCGATCAAGATCGCCTTCGACATCAATATCTATTGTAAGGACGTCGCAGGATACTTCTTTCTTGTAGCCAGTGAGACCGGGTTTTCCGGTGAGTGTCGCTTGTGCTTGAAAATATTTTTCTATTTCAGAAGAGTGGAGGTAGATGGACTGAAAGCTGTCTGTGGTGCCATTCAGTGTTTCTACATATTCGATGGGCTGAAAATTATGGCGGTTCGTCGTTCCGTTTGTCGCGTATTCTCGTATCCCAAATGTTACCGCGTTATCATCATGGTTCATAATTTTATATTGTTATTAAATGCTGCCTAACTGCTGGCAGAGAATTTATGTTTTCGAACTTCACAATCTACTGATCGGAATGTCGAATCACGTTACCTCTATTGCTACTGTATTGATTATTCCAACTAATATCAAGCGGTATTTTCATTTCCAACGAAATAATTAACATAATTTTGTTGCCGTCAAACAAATGATCAAATACCCCTTTAAATCGAGCTGTATGCAATTACGCAAAATATTGGCCCAATCGTATACTGCGCCTTTTACCGTGCATTAAACTGCACCAAACGGCGATTGTGCGCACGTTACAGAGGGTTTGTCTGGATCACCGCGAATTTTTAGCCGGTATGCAGTTCGAAAATAAAAGCACTAAATCCCACTAATAGCTGAACCCCAACAGCACATCTGCATGCGTTGGGGTCGGAGTCCTGTCCCACCGGCCATTATCTGCGTGTTGGTCATTGGTGAGTATAACGCACGATTCCTCACTAATTGCCTTTCTCCATTAGCTCTATCAGCTCACACATTTCCTCCAGACTCGCAACGATCTTGGGATGTCTCAGATATTCCGGCAGCTCAAGCCACGTAGACGGGTCCATGCCGGTCGTATCTATCTGAACACCTGCCGGGTACAGATGGATTGCAATCTTCCGAGCCATGTCATGATACAAAAGCGACGCCGCTAACTCACCCTCGCAACCGCACAGGCAACGAAAGAAGTTGATCTCACCGGCAAACAGTCGTGCACGAAGGCTGGGATCGATCGTCACGTTCAAGGACGCCCAGACTTCTACTTCTTGCTTCCACTTACAGGTAGGGCAGGCTATTACTTCGTAAGTCATCAGTGACATCTATTTCCCCTTTCATTATTGACCCCTCTGATCATCCCATTTTCCTGCGGTATAAGATCCTGTGAACCAATTAATTTAATCACAGGAGGATATATGAAACGTATTTGCTTGGGTGATCTCCACGGCGATATTATGTTATACCGAAAAATCAAAGGCATGTTCCCAGACCATATACTCACGCTCGTCGGAGACCTGGTGGACTCATTTCGCTATTCAAGGACAGATCAGTTCCAGCTGCTCGAAGAAGTCCTCAACGACATCGAAGCCGGCGTCAGCGAGTGCATCATCGGCAACCACGAGTGGTCGTACCTGTGGCCCGAGAGGATGCGTTGCTCTGGATACTCGGAAGTGTTTGCAGCCAAGATACTGCCGCTGAAAAAAAGGATGTTGAAGTTGATGAAGCCCTACATACTCGACAGCTGCTATGCAGAGACCTTTCTATTCACGCATGCTGGGCTTAGTGCACGAATGTTCACGGAAAGGGAAGCAGAACCAGAAAGTGAAATCTGTCTGAATTCATTTCTCGAAAAAGAGTGTAGCGACTTGGAGAACGGACTCTCATATAACATCGGTCGATCACGAGGTGGGCCGGACAAATATGGCGGCATCTACTGGTGTGACTTCCAACAGGACTTCGTGCCAATCGATGGGCTGCGCCAAGTATTCGGGCATACAGAAGTTGATGAGATCGCAGAAAAAGGTTCCGGCAATTACAACATCAATTGCCTTCAGCGTGACCATCGCCAG
>CAISDA010000009.1 GCA_903884005.1 uncultured Ignavibacteriota bacterium
ATGAACTTCCGCCATGTACTCATCCATGATAAATCCAAGAGCGCGGTGAATTGTTCCGATTTGTTTTGTAATGGTTGTAAATCTGTTTTTTATATTTTCAGGGAGAACAAGGGGCGGGATAGGGTCAGTCATTCTGTTACGCTTTCTGAAATAAAATCAATTCTGTATTTCAATTTTTCAGGTAAATTGTCCACCCACTTCTTCATACGCTCCAGACCATAGCGGCAACTTGCAACTCCCAGAACTTGCGCCGATAAACTATACCCGCTTCGGCTTCACGTTTAGCATCTTTGTTTTCGATAATCATTTTGTAATCCTTTCAGCGTATTTGATTCGGGTCATCAAGTGCGAACCGTTGAGCCTATATCTCAAAATAAGATCGTCAATCTTTTCTGGGGCTTCGACGTATCTACCGTTTACAAGCCGCGCAAACTCCATCGCTTCTTTTTCGGCTTGCGGGTCGGGAATGACTATCACATTTTGACCTGCCACTTTTTCGGCAATGCTTTTGTATTGTGTTTTCCCCGGAACACCAATCACCTGTATATCAGGGTCGTTCAGTGTCGCCCAGACTACCATCGCTTTAATCTCACCCTCAACCACCACTATATACCGCCCCTCAAATCCCAATTCAGGGAAAGCCATAAAAGCGGGGAACGCGCCAAGCCCTGAACGTTCCGGCCTGTATTTGTCGTTTTGTTTTTGCGGGTTTATCAACCTATGTTTTATGTTCAGCAATTCACGCCGTTCGTCAAGGATTGGAATTGTCAGGGTGGGGGTGTGGTAGTCGCCATTGATTACGAAATCATCACACGCGCCGAGCGTGAAAAAATCCTGCCAACCTTCATCAAGCCCGCGCTTTGTCCACATTTCCCGCGCCCATGCTTGGCGGGTGTTGTGATAATGCAGATGCAATTCGGCGGTTTGTAATTCCAGCACGGCTGCAGCGTGCCTGCGTTGCTTGTCTTCAAGTTCGATTTTTGCGCGCTCGATTCGCGCATCTGCCAGCTTTTTCATTTCTACCGGATCGGCTTGCACATCCGCGCCGAGAAACTCGCAAGCCCGCTTAAAATCCCAACCGCGCCATTTCATCACGAAGGATATAGCATCTCCGCCGCCGCATGAATCGCCTGTAAAGCATTTCCATAAATCCTTTCCTTCGTCCCTGAAAACATGAAAGGCATCTTCGTTATCGCCGCCATGAATCGGACAGGCGCAACGATCCTTATTTAATCGCCCGCCCGCCTTTGTTACAAGGTCGCGTAAATCCGTTTTAGTGAGAAGTGCCTCAATGTTTATCATGGCTTAAAATTCCTTTCCTCTAGTCCATCCAGAAAATTATACTCAGGTTCAAACGTCAGCCATCTATGCCAGTCCGACTCACCATTTGTCTGTTTTAGATTACTGAGTAGTAAATGGTTTTTAGTGACAACCACCGGATTATTTTCTCCAAATGTATCACCTTCCTTGACATAACGGATAGGGCGGACAAGCGAAAAAACGTTCTGGCTGGATTGCTCTATATTTGAAGTTTCCGCGCCGTCCGACATAAACGGAACGGGAAATTTTCGCTCTTCGACCTCGCGCCGCGCCTGAACTCCAACCACCGTATGACAATTAAACATGGTTGCAAAATCCTTGAACGTGTCCATCCATGACATATAAGCCGCCCGCAGATTGTTTATATTGCGGTCTGTGTCAAAGCGTTGCAGGTAGTCAAAGAATATCAGATCAATTTCGTTTGTGTCTGCGTATTCCTTTTGGATTGAATCAATGGCGGCTTGCAATACTTCCGGTGTAAGTTTCGGGCGTTTGGCGTGACGGTCAAGCGAATGTCCGATAATCCACAAAGGATATAAAGCGGTATCATGGTTTATCGTCATAAGCTGCTTCCATTCAGACTCTTCAATCTCCCCCATAATCATCTTGGTTTTTGACTTTCGCATTTTGTCGCGTGTGTCTGCGGCAATCAGAAAAGCCTGTAAATGTTCTACCGGCGTTTCGCGTGTGACGTAGATAACCGCGTGGTTGGTTGTTGAGATATGCTTGGCATGTTCCCGCGCCCACCGAAGCATAAAGCCCGTTTTGCCGTGTCCAGGGCGGGCAATAATACTTGTCATGTCGCCGCGTTCTGCGGGGATAAACTTGCCGCCCGTTGCGTAGTCCGTCCCCTGAATATACAGGGGCATTCCAACGCCCTTGTTATTGCGGCGATCATCAAGGTATTTTTGCCCCAAGTCAGCGCGGCGTTGCGGTGAAAAGATAATGTCGCTTGTCATTAGATTCCTAACCTGTCTGCGTGGTCACGCGGTTTATTGGGATTCCCTGTTTTTGTAAATGCCTTTAGCCACTGCTGGCGGATCGGGTCTAGTTTCCAAGGCAGGGCAGTCCGGTGGAAATCGTCGCTCATCCACCAATCCACAAAGGCAGATAATTCCCGTCCACGCTCCTGTTCGGCGCGAATAAACTTGCGGAATCTGTCTTTATCATCTTCGGGGAACTGCGAGAAGTTCAGTCCAAGCCGCGTCAATTGCTTATCAAGCATATTCTCAAAGTCGGCTTTGGCTTGTTGTTTTGCGAGTGCTTTTTCTGTAATCGGCTTATCGCCTAACATAAGCCACGCAGGATCGGATTGTGATTCATCAAAAGATGGCTTTGCAGTAGTTTCTAGTTCCTCTAGTTCC
>CAISDA010000010.1 GCA_903884005.1 uncultured Ignavibacteriota bacterium
AGAGGGCATTGCTGCCCCCGTACCACATGGATTATTGCGGCGAGTCTTTCTTTCTCTGGATGATCTGTTGCGCTATGGTGCCGACCGCCTTGACACCTGCCAGCGAGAGAAGCAATCGTAGCCAGTTGTCACTGATCGCTGGAAATTCGTGCTCAAATGCAATCACCTTCATGACAGAGACGCAGAAGATGGTGAACACTGCGGCGATGCATGCGTTCTTGATGCTCGGCTTGTGTGTTCCATTCGGCTGCACCTCATCGAAAAAGTCCTTCACCCAATCAAGCTGCGCGTTCAGAAATGTGAGCATGTTCAACCTCCGAGTCCGATCAGTTTGACAATATCCGACCACGAGAGCGTGTGTCCAGTGTTCTTCAACAGGACCGAGTTGGCCGTGATGCCTGCGACCCCGATCAGAAAGTACCTGACGATCGGGATGCGCAGCATCGAGAAGAACCAATTCACCTGCCGGTAGTCATAGAACGACTGCCAGAACTTCGACCGTGCCTGCGCAGGTGCGATCACGTCATGAATCCCACGCAGTGAAGTCATCAAAGGAAATTCACCCGGAAGGGGTTCCGTCCCATTGATCTTGATTCCCATGACCGCTGCCTGTTTCTTGTCCAGCGATTTGAGAACCTTTGTCGTGCGGCGTTGGTTCAAGATAATCTCATCCAGCACCTTCGTCAGCTTTTCCTGACGCTCAGGTGCTTCGAGGATGTGCTTCTCCATTGCTGCACGGAACGAACCCCCCCTCCGAGTGCTCATTACTTTGTCGAATCCTCCACGGGCGGCAGTGAGTCCACACTGGCAGGTTCAGCCGCGGCCTGATCCTTTGGAACAAGGGTCGGTCCGGGGAGTCTGACAGCTTCCGGGGGAGGTGCAGCCGGCGCTTCGGGAACGACGACCTGCATCTGAACAGTCTGCAAGCCGAGTTGCCTGAGTATGCCCAAGATTTCCTTCTGCGCTTCCTGCATGCGCCGCTGATAATACACAACATCCGCTTGCAACGCCATGACGGCGTCCTGCGCCTGTTGCGGAATTGACTTGTTCACTTCTGCCTCCGTGAATGATTGAATGAAAAGATGAGGATGATCCTATCCGATATAGGATAGTGAATTTCCAGATCAATGTCAAGTCGTCAATTAAGTCGCTCGACCGTGACGTAATAATCATACGTCCCGCCGTTTCCCGCGATGAATCCAGTGTTGAACACAATGGACGCCCCCGCCGCCGCGGAGTGCTGAATGATAAATGTTTTCTGATCGTATATACCTGTGTTTGTTAAGGTGATTGTAGTTCCAGCGTAAGACTGCGTCGCTCCCGCCCATGATCCAGTGAACACCATCTGAACCTGCGTCGTTGTCCCGGCCGTGTGTGTCATGCAAGCATACGAGATTCTAAACGTGCCCGCGACATTCGTCCCGGAAAGATTAGTTGCTCCGACCGCCGCACTTTTATTGGTTTCAGTGTTGTACGCGATAATCGGAGCGACGCCCATCGCCGCCGTTGTGAGGGCCGCATACGTCGCGAACTTACCCGACATCGAGCCGCTCATGCCTGTAATCCATCCGGACGCCGAGATTGTTGTCGCCGTGAGAGCGCCCGACGCGGACACGGAACCGGAAATTGTCACAGAGGCAGACATTTTAATCAGGCCGGAATCGTACACGGCGAACAATTCCGCGTCTGTGGCGAAGTTCCCGACGTACACCTTACCGCCATTCGTTTGAATATCAAGTGTGTGCCCGGCTGTTGCGGTATAGATATTTTCACTGTTGTAATGCGTGTCTGCGCCCACGAGCATCGACGCAACCGTAGTTGTACCTCCATAGAGAGCGCCAGAGGACGACAGCGTTCCACCCTGCACGAGTCCCGATGC
>CAISDA010000011.1 GCA_903884005.1 uncultured Ignavibacteriota bacterium
AGCGATGAGGAAAACGATCGGGATGGAAGAAATTGCAACAATAAGCGAGATGAAGGTGGACTAAATCATGAAACATGCAGGCGTACGGGAAGGGGAATTATAATTGTCGTTTAAAGGGAAATATAATTGACGTTGATCACTCCGCAGCAAGCTTCGGGGTATAATACCCGAAAGGGAATTAATCTTGAGTGGAATCGATTTCCCAAAGGATAATCGAATGAAAAGCGTTCCCTTGAATATCATAAATGAAAGGCTTACTATGGGATGTGTGTGGACTGATGGTAGACCATTTATCAACCACGGGAAGATATGATTCGTTATTATTTTATATCACTAGTGTCCAACTATAAGTTGAATAAATTCAATTGGTTAAGTGTTTGAGAGTCCTCATTATCGGTTTCTATCGCGATACGTTAACTGTGCGAAAGCCATACAGAGAAAATGATCCCAACAGGTAAAGTGACGAACCTTATATGATCCATTGTATCGTTCTACACATCGATTAAATTCATGCGTGGGCACGAAGTTCATCACTTGAGAAAAAAATGTTTGTCCCTTGTTCATCAATCAGCTACCTTTCGCGGTTATGGATGCCTCGAATGATAGCCAAAACCCGGTTTCAAAAGCAAATAGAAAACGGTCGAAATACGCGGTAACAAATTGAATTAAATCAACTTACAGAATATTTAATTTACGTCAATTGGACACTAGTGATTTTGCATGTAGAAACGGAAATATTGATTTTAATCGGTGGCGTACAGCAATAGTCGTTGCACAAATTGATATTAGATCTATATTCGGTTACATTTGTGTAGAAATCTGAAATAATTGCCCGCAACCACAAGTATCTTGGACTAAGAAAATTAATGATACAATTGAAGCTCGGGATAATTGCATTCATCGGTTTTATACTATTCAATCCGAGCATCACTAATGCTCAAGATAAAATCCTGTTCCTTCATCTTATCATGAAAAGTGATACAGTTCATCTCGTTTCATCCGATGTCCGACCTGGAAAATTAAAGAAAGCACGGAGTGCGGATCATCAACATGGTTTTGAATATGAGATCAGATCGCAAAACGGGTTGTTATTGGGGAAGGACGGTATGGAGGACCCTGCTATTCAGCGTTATGAATATGAAGATCCTTTATTTCCAGGGCAGCTAACATTAAAGCTGGTAAACCTGAAGGCTGTTAATTTTACCCTTCGAATACCTTTTTTGGGAGGCAAACACTACGTTGAGTTCTATCGGAAATTATTAACAAGCCCGTCGGCGAATCGGGTTTCGATCGGCAGAATTGAAGTCCAGTCAGAAAGCCAGCCGAAATGAACCCTCGGCGTTCTCTCATAATACTTCTTCTTGCATTGATACCCGCGCTGGTTTCGCAAACAATGTATGCACAAGCCGTCATTCACCAGATAATGAATAATGGTCCGTCTGATAAACGAATCAATATCGTTTTCCTCTCGGAAGGTTATACAGATATTCAATTGACAAATTACATTACAGACGCGTCAAATAATCTCGAAGCATTCCTCAAAACAGTACCCTTCTCCAACTATCGGAGTTATTTCAATGCCTCCGCGATATCTGTCGCCTCAAAAGATTCGGGTTCCGATCATCCATCACGGAAGATTATTCGAGATACATTCTTTAATAGCACATATGATGTAAACGGAATTGCGCGCCTCATCGCAATCGACTCAATCGGACAGGTAAGAAAAGATTCACTCCTTCAACTCCTCACACCAGACTATGACATTGCTATCATCATTGTGAATGATCCAGAATACGGCGGTGCAGGCGGTTCTTATACTGTCGCATCCGTAAATAGCACATCGGCTGAAATAGTGATTCATGAATTGGGGCATACGATGGCAGGGCTCGGTGACGAATACACAAGCCCATATCCGGGTTTCCCGGATTATGAAGAACCTAACACAACCCGTGAAACACGGCGTGACAGTATCAAATGGCACTCATGGATCTTGAATGCCACAATTTTGCCAACACCACCTACTATTCAATATGGGAATGTAGTAGGGTTGTTTGAAGGAGCGCATTACCAAGCAACTGGTTGGTTCCGTCCGATGCTCAATTGTAAAATGCGTGGTCTCGGTGTTCCGTTCTGTGATGTTTGTTCTGAGGCTTTGATAAAGTCACTCTATAGGTATATTCGGCCCATTGAATCATATTATCCGGCGGATCTCAATATACCGGTCGCCGATTCGCAAGTGGTTCATCTGAGCGTCCAACCAATGTTGCCAACCTCTCACCCGCTAAGTATTCAATGGTTCGTTGATGGTATACAGCAAAATAGTGCGACTATGCGTTCATTTGATATCTCAACCACGTCTTTGAACAAGGGGGTGCATCTCATTCATGTGATTGTTTGTGACACAACAATGTTAGTTCGCTATGATCAAAAGGCAGTGCTCCGTGATTCAACATCCTGGACAATTACTAATTCGTCACATCTATCTGTTGATGGCAAAATTTTCGGACCGATTCCGAAACAATACTCGCTCGAACAAAACTACCCCAACCCAGCCAACCCGTCGACGACAATATCATATGCAATTCCGCAACCTGGTATGGTGAGTCTGAAAGTGTATGACATCTTGAGTCGAGAAGTTGCGACCCTCGTCAATGATTACAAGACGCAAGGACAATATACTGTTTCGTTCGATGCTGGGCGTTTATCAAGCGGCATGTATATCTACAGAATCCAGGCTGGAACATACTCCGCAGTGAAGAAAATGCAAGTGGTGAAATAAACTGCTGATTTCTCGATTTGAGAAGGGAGCGCGCTCAATACACGAGTGTTGCTCCCTTTTAAATTATTCTCACACAACGTGTAATAACTGCATTTACAGGAGCTATCAAATAGTTTAATTTAATTGTGTGGGGTATGTTCCGGCACATAATCCACAGGTGTGTCAGCGTCCCGATCCGCGATTCTCAATATTGCGGACCGGGAATTTTTACATAGCCGCGGTTCGCTTCTCTACAGCACACATCTCTATTCCTCTGCTCGTCGGGTTTGGTCCTGTCTGTCCTCGCCTTTGGGTAGTTCATGTGGGAAGTCATAAATCCGTCGTTGGATGAATATTTTTCTTGACTCGTGCGGCATCAACCGCTATCTTCGCTACAAAGTATAAATATGCAATTATCCCACGGAGGGCGATCGTTCAACGGTCGGCCTCTTTTTATTTTACAGGAGGTCCCAATGGATCCGCTCACTCTTGGTTTGCTCTCAGCAGCCGCACCCTCAATACTCGATCTCTTCACAGGCGCAAGCAATAAACAGGACGCCGCGTATGATAACCAACGCAATACCCTACAGTCTATCCTGAATCAGATCAACGGAGACATGGGTTCGGGCGCGGCGGACTCGCTCTCGTATAAAACCGCAATGGCCCAGGCCGACAAGGGATACAAGCTCCATTCTGATGCGAACAACCAATACGCGGCAGCCTCCGGCATGAGCGACGAGGCGAAGCTCGGACAGATGGCGACGATGAACGACGGATACAATAGCCAGCAGCTGAACTCTCTCGGCATCGCAGACCAGGAGCGCAAACGACTCCAACAGCAACGAGACGCCGTGATGATACAGCTCTCAGGGATGCAGACGAACAGGGCCGATCAACTCGGGAAGAGCCAGCAACAGATGAGCGGCGGACTCATGGCCATGGTGCCGTATCTTCTGGATAAGCCGAAGCCCGTGGGGACACAAGGCGGTGGTTCCGGTGGCAGCCTCTCCTCGCTCGGCAGCTTCGATCCCGCGAAATACGCGCCGACCACGTTTAGCGTCGCCGGTAAATTTTAATACAGGAGAAATTCAATGCCCAATCCATTTTCCAATATCTTCGATCAGCAAGGGAACGCTACCTTTGGCAATCAACAGGTTCCCGCGCAGCCGGTCCAGAACACAGCGATGAATCTGGGGAAACCGACACAACAGTTACCAGAACCAGATCCCAATTACGCGCAGTTCATGTTTCAGAAGCCCGTGAACACGGCTGAACGGTTGCGACAGGCGGGAGTGTATAATCCACTCGAACTTGCCGGCCAGTATAACGAGAACACGACCGGGCGCGACGAACAGAGTAAACGCTTTATCCTCGGCCAGATCTTGGGTGCCATCGGCGGTAACGTCCTCGGCGCTGCTCGGGGAGTCGGAGCACAGGGGAATTTAGACAACACGATCCCCGCGCTTCAAGGGACACAATACATGCTGCAGCACCAGGCCGAAGGGGATCAGCAGGACGCGGGCCGGTATCAGAGCGCCCTGAAAAGCTATTACGACGCAATGCACGGGATCAACCAAGAGAACACGCATATCGACGATAAGAACGCGACGAATGCTATGGGTATGTATAAGACCGATGCAGAGGCGAAAGCGAAGGCAGAGACTGAGGCGGCCAAGCTCGCCCACGAACAACGTCTCGAAGCTATTCCGAAGCGATTGGACGCAAACGACGACGCAAAAAATCATCGGATCCTCACGACGGTCGAGAATGGAAAGATCGTCACGCACGATACCGGCACATCGCGCGTCAATGTTTCTGCGATGGATCACGAAGCAATCCAAACAAAGAAGGATGTGGCGGTTGATAAAAAACGGATCGAGAAGAACGTCGACCAATACCGGAAGAACGAAGCCGCTCTCGGAAAACTCCGCGAGGGCGGTGCGGACGCGGTATTGACGGCTCAGTTGCTCGGCAAGGACACGTCTGTTCGAACAACGCTTTCCACCAGGGCTAAGAGTGTCTGCATTCGGTACGGTTTCTGAATGAAGCCCGAAATTGCCGCCGTCTGTATGCGTTTCGCGACATCATCTTCGGTATAGCCGGATGAAATAATGATCCGCACATCCGGGTCGATCATCCTCAAGGCATCCACAACCTCTTTCCCCGACATCTCGGGCATCGTCAAGTCCAGGAGTACGACGCCTATGTCCGAATGCCGCGTCCTATACAGTTCGATCCCTTTCACCGGATTGAGTGCGATCAAAGTGGAATACTTCCCCGTCACGAGCATCTCCTGCGCAGTGGTGGCAACATCCTCTTCGTCATCGATCACGAGCACCGTTGTTGTCGCCGATGCTGGCAGAACTGCTGCGCCGTTGGACGCTGCCGAGGCTGATAGGGGAGAGGGCAGCAGCGGAAATAATACCCGAAACGTCGTGCCGATTCCTTCGGCGCTTTCAATTGAAAGTCCGCCTTCGTGGCTGCGTATGATTCCCAGCACCGCCGACAGGCCTAATCCGCGTCCCGTGAATTTTGTCGTGAAGAAGGGATCGAAGATCTTGTTGCGCACGTCCGCGCTCATACCAGAGCCGTTATCCGTCACACTCAGGAGCGCATACTCGCCTTCGGTCAAGGCTATGTTTGTCAGATCGCCATACTGAACCAGTTCGTCCCGGGTCATGTGCACGGCGGACACAGAGACGGAAACGACACCCTGACGATCTCCGATGGCATCGCCTCCGTTGATGATCATATTCATCACGATCTGTTCGATCTGTCCCGGGTCGCCGTTGATGTAGACCGGCTCTTGTGCGAGATGAGTTTCGATCTTAACATTCTTCGGCAGCGACACGGAAAACAGGCTGATGTGTTCCTTCACCACCGCCGCCATATCGACCATGCGCGTCTGGTATTTTCCCTTCCCGGAATACGCGAGCATCTGTTTTGTGAGATCGGCTGCGTGCTCCATCGCCGATAATGCCTTTTCAATATTCCGCAACGCCGGATGGCCGGAGGGCAGGCGTGTCTGCGCAAGGGAAATATTTCCCATCATCGTGCCGAGCAGATTGTTGAAATCGTGTGCGATGCCGCTGCTCATCACTCCGAGGCTTTCCCTCCGCTGCACGTCGCGCAGTATCATCTCGCTATTGTTCCGTTCGGTGAGATCGGTAAAGAAACTGAACGTGATCGGCCCGTCGGAGAACACCATCCGGGCGACCGACACGAGGAACGGGAACTGCGATCCGTCTTTGCGCAGCCCGATTGTTTCGTAAGTGGATTCGATGGCTGTTCCCTCGGCCCGCGTGTGTATTCGGGATAGAATTTCTTCGCGGCACTGCGGTGCGATCTGATTGATGAGCGGCGAATTGCGTATTTCGGCGAGGTTCGCATACCCGAACATCTTTATGTACGCCGGATTCGCATCGATCGTGATGCCGTCCCGGGAAAAGGAGGTGCCGATCGGCGCCTGCGTGATCAGCGTTTGCAGTCTCTTCTCGTTCTCCCGCAATTCCCGCGTTCGTTCTTCGACCGTGGCCTCGAGCGCCAGATAGAATCCGGCGTTGCGTATTTCAAGCGCCAGGACGCCCGAGAGGGCATCGAGCGAATCGATGACCGACTCTATATTCGTAATATCGATGATGTTGATCATCAGGAGCACGCCAACATGTGTTGCGCCATATTCGAGAGGAACGATGATGGACGCATCTCCGCCTGTCTCCTGAAGCACGCGCCCGATCTTTCCCGCGCTCTCGTCGTGCTTGATGATCGTCGCGGCATGGAGCGACCGGGTGAGATCGGCAATCTGCGTCGCCCGAAGAAACTCTACGCTTCCTCGCCTGCGTTCGGGGGATATGCCTAAGAGCGTATGGCTTTCCATTCCGGCACTGTCGTTGCTGCGAAGCAGAATGACGGTATTGGCGCCGGCGAGTTGCCTCATTTGTGTGGTGATGTACTGCCCGAGCTGGTCGGGCTTGTCTGCCATGCTGAGAATTGTTCTCAATATGTCCAGCACCATAAAATTTATTGCGGGGTCGACGGTCATTGTGCAAGCATCCTCAAGCCTTCGTTTAACGCCGTGCGCAGACGGATCAGATCGATGTCCAGTATTTCCAGGGGCAGCGAAAAATAGCGTGAAATGTCTGCGAGTGTCTCGCGCGGCACCGGCGAAACGCCTGTGTTGAGATAGATCAACTTTTTATGCATCTCGTTCATAAATTCGGCCGCGAGTGTCTGGTCCGAAAAACCGAGTAGTTCCTTGAAAATATGCTCCCATTTCATCGTCCATTCGGGCAGAAGAAAGAATGCCCCCTCGGATCTGAGGCGTCTGTAGTCGGCTCTGCCCAAAAATATTTCGCAGCAATTGAGGCCGCGTACCCTGTTGATGATTCCGCGGTCTTCCTGTTCCTTCATCCGCGAATGGCATGTGCCATAACACAACAAGCACCCTGGCTCGATCATCGTCGAGAGCACGTGCTCCAACTGCTGCGGATACATATGCAGGTCCGAATCGACGTATGTGAATGCTGCAGTCACATACCCGTGTCCGATCAAGTGTTCGATCTCGTTCCTGAAAATGCTGCAGGCAAACGCGTGTATGTTCGCTGCTTCGTTCACGGGGCTCCAAATGTACGAATCGTGTCCTTGATGATCCGTATGTTCTCGACGGGCGTATCGTACGGGATATCGGCATTCGATGTCGTAAATAAAAATTTTGGGTCGGCTTTGCGGTTCTCCAATATTTTCAGACAACGGCTCTCGATAGTGTGAGGAGAATTTTTCAGGAGGAGGGGACCGTTCAGGTTGCCCATAATTGCAGGACCGGTGCCCATAATGCCCCGGGCTTCATCAAAACTGTCACGAGGATCGATGACGAAACCGGCAACATTCGGCAGATCGTGCAACAGTTCCAGGAAGGGGATCAGTCTGGCGCCTCCGTGATGGAATACGATGGGGCCGTTGATTCGGGCGTAACATTCCCTCAGCACCGGAACCAGTACGTTTTGGGCTATCCGGTGTGTGATGATCAGCGGATTCGAAAAAGACGCGGGTGTGAAAATGCACGATGCCCCGTCGGCGAGCAGCGCATTGGCAAAGGCGACGAAGTACCGGGAGGTGAGTTCCATCAATGATCTGGCCGCTGCCGGATGAAACAGGAGCGTGTCGATCCAGTTTTCGATTCCCATGATGAGAGCCGGCAGGTCGGTCGGCGAATTGCAGATCGCCGCGATGGGTATCTGATCCCTGTACTGCTTCGCCAGCAATCGTGTGCTTTCGCGTATGTACATCAGGCGCGGATGATGTTCTATGTCCGGGACGGCGATCTTGTAAATGTCTCCTGCATCCGTAATGGCCGGGATTCGGATGTTCGGCGGATTCTTCTCGAAATAGACAGCCTTGCTGCCGAATGCTTCGGCCTCGATGACAAGGCCAAACGGTGTGAACACAATGTCCGGCTCAAAGGCATCGGTGACCGCCGCTTGTCCCTGCACATATTTCTCGGGAACGGAAAAGTATTCCTCAAGCGGACACGAGATAAGCCTCGCGCCGTACAACGAAGTCAACGGCGCGTACGGTACACAATCGACAGGCTTTCCCTGCAGACGATTCATGACTCGTTCAATGGGCTGCATCTGATTATGGCCTGATTGTTTTTAATAAATCGGAAAACAATTGAGGGGCATCAATCGCGCTGGCGGCCGTGCCGTCACCGCCGACCTCCTCTACCAACGTCGGCCTCACTTTGAATATGGCGCCCCCCACTGCAAGTTTAAGCTTGTCCTGCAATCCGCGTCTGTCGATCTCCTGGCGCACCTTGCCGATATTCAGAGCGGACGTGTACATCATCGCCGATACACCGATGATCGGAGCATTCAACTCAACCGCTTTATCCACCATTTCTTCTGCTGTGATGTCGTTGCCCATATCATGCACCGTCCAACCCGCCAATTGAAGAAATGTGCTGACCATCTTTCGTCCGAGCGGATGAAAGTCGTCTTCGATGCTTGCCAGCACAACCGGAATGTGCATCTCCGCTGTTTCGGCCTGCCATTCTTTCGTGTCAACGGCTTTGAGCAGTACGTCTTCGGTGATCTTTGCCGCCACATATCCCTGCGCGAGCGAAAGCTTTTCTCTCGCCCACATGTCGCCGATCTCGATCAGTGCCGGATCCAGCACATGGGTGATCACAGCGGGATATCCGATCTGGGCCGCGATGCTGCAGATCAAGTCTACGGCCTCGGTCCGTTCTGCGTTGATGATCATAGCGATCAGGAGTGTGCGATGATGGGTGTATTCTGTGTCATTCATGATGTCATCTGTATAGGATGATAAAAAAACACCGGTGCATGAACGCTTCGATACATCGAAAAATGGTGAAGAGAAGGTGCTGCCTGCAGCACCCTCTGCTAATGTAGAGAGATAAAATTTAAACGTCAAGCAGGCGCAAGGAGGGTAGAAGGGAGGGTATAAGCGTGAGCAATGGCTAGTACAGCAGCAGGGCGAAGCATTGCTTCGCCCTGCTGGGGAGTCTCCTTCGATCCGCGCTGAGCGCCGTGCGGAAGTTGTCACAGTGGCGGTCTTCTATGCCCGCACGCCGTTTGTTTTCAAATCGCCGATCTGCTATGCCCGCACCGCGACTGCTTTCAAATCGTCGATCTGACGCACTACATCATCACTTAATTTATACATTTTTTTGGCTTCTTCGCGGGCGGCATTTTCATTGCCGCCATTCCAATGGGCAACGACGTCCCGCAGCATCAAATGCATGTCCTTATGGCTCTTGCCAAGGGTATCGAAGATCGAATTCTTCTGAAACATCGACTTGCCTTCGCTGTAATACCATACGCCGAATTTACACTCGTGATGGCTGGTGACGGATTTATTGTCGATCTCCTCGGACCGCGACAACAGTCGCATCACACGCATGCGCCACAATTTATGCGCAGTCTTCGCAGACTCCAGCACAAAGTTCACATCATGAATTTCAGATTCATGGCCTCCATCCCGGTTTTTTACGTTGTCATTGATCCTGAAGTGGCCGACTAGTTCTTCCAGGTTTTCCGTCAATTGGTTCAGGTCTTCAGCAGCGCGTGCGATCTGATGCGTGCCGCTGGCCGTCTCCTGCGTCACATTCGAAATGGATGTGATCGAACGGCTGATCTGATCCGATGCCTTGGCCTGTTCTTCACTCGTCGCCGCCAGTTGCATGACCGTATCGACCACGCTGCCTGAGCTCATGATGATCTCCTGCAGTGATGCCCCGGCATTGTCCGCCAGCTTCTTCCCGGCGTCAACTTCTTTTGTGCCTTCCACCATCGACTCGACCGCTCCGTCCGTGTTTTTTTGGATCTGCTTGATCATCACCGCGATCTCTTTGGTGGCCTTCGTCGTCCGTTCCGCCAATTTTCTGACTTCATCGGCCACAACCGCAAACCCTCTGCCTTGTTCTCCCGCGCGGGCGGCCTCGATCGCGGCGTTGAGCGCCAGCAGATTTGTCTGGTCCGCAATGTCGTCGATCACCTGAACGATCTCGCCGATCTGATCGCTCGATTTTCCGAGCGCCTGCACGGTCTCTGCCGACTGTTTCACAACCAACGCAATGCGGTTCATTCCCTCGATCGTCTCGCTGACCACCGCGCCTCCTGCCTGTGCCGTCTTTCCCGACTGGTTCGCCAATTCCGATGCCTTTTTCGCATTGCGCATCGACTCGCCGATCGTCTGCGACATCTCTTCCACCGCCGCTGCAACTTCAGACGCCTGCTCTGTCTGCTGGCTCGCACCCGCCGCCATTTCTTCGGCGCTCGCCGAAATTTCGGCGCTCGCGCTTGCCGCCGCCGACACCGCCTCGGCGACTCGCTGCATCATCGTCCGTATGTTCTCGATCGCACGGTTGAACCCCGTGTATAACTCGCCGATCTCGTCTTCCCGGTCCGCATGCATCGAGATCGTCATGTCGCCGGCTGCAAAGAGACTCATTTGTTCGAGCATTTCCGCGATCTTCATTGTCAGATAGGAATGCTCGTCTTTCAGCGATTTATCCGTCGTCTCTGAACGGTCTAACGATCGTTCCACAATATCCAGAATTCCCGCGAATCCGCTGTGCAGCCCGACGCGCTGGGGCTTGCGGAAATATTTTCCCTGGCTGCTATAATCGACCGTCGTCTTTACTTCGCGGAACATCGCTTCGAGTTGATCGAGCATATCGTTCAATTTCCACGAGACATCGCCGAGTTCCGAATTGGACGGGATGTGCGTGATGCGATATTCGAAGCGGCCGTCGTATACTTCGTCCGCGAGCCTTGTGATCTTCAAGAGCTGGCCCGAAAATCCGCGGATCCGTTGCACGGCAATAACGGTGAAGAGCGCGAGCAATGCCGCCGCCGCCGCCGATGCATAGACGGCGGGAATTCCTGAGAGCACAGCCAGTGCAAAAACAAACACAAGAGCGGCATAGGCCGCAACTGCCATTCTCATCTCATATACTAAGGACAAATTTTTCATAACTGATCTTCTCCTTTGACAGAATATTCAATAAATAGTCGGTGGATGCCTTCATGCCGTCTTTGGTTCCAACCTGCCGCTCTATCGAAAGCATTTCCTTATACACCGGTTCGCATACGTGTATTGCACTGGTCTTCGGCTTGCGGCGCACCGAATAATAGCCGATGATGTTCCCTGCCTGATCCAGCGACGCGGTGATGTTGGCAAAGACCCAATAAAAGCCACCGTCTTTCGACATGTTTTTGACGTATGCGAAGATCTCCTTTTTTTCGGCAATGGTGCTCCAGAGCATGTGGAACACTGCCCGCGGCATGTCGGGGTGGCGAATGATGTTATGCTGCGTGCCGAGAAGCTCTTCTTCGGTATAACCCGAATACTCAATGAAGATCCTGTTGCAGTATGTGATGATTCCCTTGGTGTCGGTTTTTGACACAATGAAATCATCTTCGCGCATGATGTGCTCGTTGTGCGTCGGTGTGACTGTGTACTTCATGTCCATTCTCCGTCAGCGGTTGTAGTGGAAAGAGAGATCGATTGTTTTCGTGGTTCGTGCGGACTGTTACCTATAATGATATATCATAACGGTATTGTCGGCACTATTCGCCAAAACGTGAATGCATACTGCACTATACAATTCGAACGATGGTTCATCAATGCATTCGGCGAGAGCCCACGGCGCCTCACATCAAATTCGCGCCCTATTTTCCATCGGTTGTGCAGCAGGAAGAAACCGGCCCCTGCCGGCAGTGATCCCGTACCCGGACCCGATTAAAGTTTTGAAACTCTCTGCCGATGATTGGAAGAGCATCTCCTCGAGAAACGAATCGACCAGTCGTTCATCATTGTACTGTACGGACAATCGAATCAGGGAACATACTGCTGTTGTTGCGCCGGATTTGATGAAATGTATGCATGGACCCTATATGCTGGTGTTTTGTGACGTTCACCCTGCCTGATAGAACTCACCTATTGCTAAATTTACACTAAATACATACATTGGTGGCATATTGTCTGGCCGAAAATTTTATTAGTACACTTCCTCATTTGTGAAGTGGGCATGCGACTCTAGCCCGATGCGGTATATCTGCACTCCGGTTTTCCCATTCGTCATGAGTCCGCTTGAAAAAGATAGCACGTCATCTTTTGTGTGTCGAATCCAATTGAAATGGCCCGATTATTCTTCGGCATCAGTGTATGTACCGTCGACTCATTATTAATTTCTAATTTTTCAGCACTTCAATAATCTCATCATGAAAAATCGATCCGTCATCGTTCTTCTTTTCCTTTTCGAGATACTATTCCACCATTCAGTTTTCGCACAGACGCTCAACCCGGCGATGGACGATGCACTGCGTCCGCGGCTTCTGTTTAAGGGGAGCAACGTTATGGTCTTTTCCGGATCTGCCGGCGGGCGAACCGACTTGAAACTGAAAATGGGGACACTGCCTGGATTATTTACAACGGCCGCCGTTCCGTTTCCAGGCGCAGCACTCTATCTCCGCCCCGATGCGCTGTCGCTTCCCATCGGCGCCATCTATGCTGTTCTAACAAATTCGGACAGCACTTCGTTGGCCGGCATTCAGGCCCAGGCCGCGATCAATTCGAATATCGTCGTTTCCAATACGATAGGATTCATCATCGAGTCTCCGAATTCTGCTACGGCGCTTGCACCGATCGGCGTTGAAACGAACAGCGCGCCGCTGTTCCGCTGGACGTCCGTGCCGGGTGTGCCTGCATACCAACTGATCTTGTCGAAGACGCCGTTTCAGGTCACCAAAGATCCTGTCTCCGGCGAATTGAGCGTCGTGGGCGCCAACATTATTTGGCGGTACTCGACGACCGCCACATCCGCCGTGTACGGCTCCACGAATGCGAATTCATCCTTAAGCCTGGGCACGGCGCCGCCGTTGATCCCCGGCAACGAATACAACTACACGATTCTCAATGTCTATGATCCCGACGGAAACTCCGCATATACGAGCGATGTCTTTGGCGGCGTGGTGTCATTCAAATTTACCGCTCCAACAACGATCCAGGCGCCCACGCTTCGCTCGCCGGCAGAGAACGCGACGTTTTATGCCGACAACATCATCACATTCAGCTGGGACCCCGTTCCCAACGCCAACTTATATACGTTTTATTTATTTCAACGGGTGACAACGACCAGCGGTGCGAAACAGGAATTTGATTTGCCGCTATGGAGTTCGACACTGACAAGCACTATTATAGATTATCAAGCAAAGGGAAGCCTGCCGCGCGGAAAATATCTCTGGTATGTATCGGTGAGCGATGCGGCGGGCAACGGCAATGCAAGCAAAGCGGTTTTGTTCAATTATGCGATCGACATGGGAAAGATTCGGCTTCAGGCTGTTCCCACGATAGGATCGGGAAATCTGGTCGGGCTCGAAATCCGCGCACGCGCTATAAAAGACGGTGCATCGCCCACCAATCCATTCATCATTGGCAACGATCGGATCATCAACGACAGCCTCGTGGCCGGAACGTATCAGTTTTCAGGATCGAAGGTGGGCTATGCCGATACGACCATCACTGTCGTCATTCCTCTAACGCCCCTCAATGGATCGTCGGTCGATGTGATCGTTCCGCTCAGGGCGCTGCCTGCGACCATTTCGGGGACCGTGCTCGATCAGGCATCGCTTCCAGTCTCGGGAGCGACAGTGCAATTGGTGAACCTCCTCACGGCTTCTCAACAATCCGCGCAGACTTCAAGTGCAGGACAATTCAGCATCAGCACTGAAGGCGGGACCTATTCTGTGCAGGCAACCAAACCGGGCTATATTCCTTCAAGTTCTGTCGCTATCACTGTTGCCGTGGGAGACCATAAAGTGCTTCCGGCGGCTTTAAGCATCCGGGCAGATCAAGCCACAGTCAGCGGCACGATCGTCAACGATGTGGGAACTCCGGTATCAATGGCGACGGTCACCGCATCGGCAACGACCGCCATCGGATTGCAAACACAGACAGTGATCACCAATGCGTCCGGGAATTATTCTTTTAACAATGCGACTACATTGTCATCCGGCAATTGGTCCATCGCCGCATCGAAAGACGGGTTCGTTTCGGCTGCCGCGCGACAGATCACACTCTCGCTCGGAGAGTCGCGACAGTTGGAAAATATCGTGCTCCTTCCGAAGGCGAACACGATCAACGGCTCCGTCACCGAATTGATCGTGACAAACGGTTCGTCGGGAAATATTCCGCTCAAAGATGTCGTCGTCACAGCCCGTCCGTTGGCCGGTGCCGATATTACCACCACCACGTCGCTGACCGGGCAATTTACGCTGAGTCTGAAACAGGGGACGTATCATATACAGGCATCGCAAGACAATTATGGAATAGCCCCTGGCAGTCAGTCAGGATACGACGTCACCGTGTCCGTCGGTCAAACGGTGACGGGCATTAATTTTTCTCTTCAGGCGAATCCTTCCTCGGTGTCGGGTTCTGTCTCGTTGTCCGATGGAACGTCTGTGAGTGGGGCTGCAATTTCGTCGTCGGGTGGAACATCGGCGTTGAGCTCGGCGAACGGTTCATACACGGTCAGCCTTCCGGCGGGTAGTTTCACGTTGTCTGTGTCGAAGGATGGATATGGAGCGCCGCCTCCGATCGCCGTATCGGTTGCCGCCGGTCAGAATTTACGCGGAGTCAATTTTCAACTCTCGCCCAATGCCGCCGTGATCTCCGGAGCAGTGCAGAGCGCCGGCGAAGCGGTGGCCGGAGCGCTTCTCGTTGCCCTGAATACGACCAGCGGCGACTCACTGTCTTCCATGGCCTCGTCAACAGGCCTCTTTTCATTGAGCGTTCAACCGGGTACCTGGAAAGTGACAGCAAGCAAGGCCGGATTCATTTCCGCCGCAAGTACGGTCACTGTAGGGCCGGGCCAGCGCAGCGGAGCAAATGTGTTTGTCCTCGTGGCCAACACAACCCAGATTAACGGCATCGTATCCGACGGCAGCGCGACAATCCGAAATGCCTCCGTCGCGATCGAGGAAGCCGGCAATCCTTCCAATGCCGTTGCCACAACGAGTAAGGATGACGGTTCGTTCACCTCGACGGTGACGGCCGGAAAATCCTATACCGTGACCGTGTCCAGTATCGGCTACGTGACCAAATCTGCTGCGACCGGCGTTCTTGCAGCGGGGAAATCAACAGCCCTTTCGTTCACTCTCGCTATCGCACCGTCATCGGTGTCCGGCGTGGTGATCAATAATTTTTCTCTGCCCCTGTATCCGGCAAAAGTGTACGTCCAGTCTCAAACGTATCGGCTGCTCGACAGCACAACGACGGACAACACCGGCGCATACCGCATCGGTCTGTCGGCCGGAACGTTCACGATCATCTCTCGACTACCCGGCTACATTGCCGACAGCGTTTCGGTTACACCCACGATCGGGCAATCACTTTCCGGCATCAATCTTCGGCTCACCGAAAATTTTGCCGTCATCTCCGGGACGATCACCGGAAGAAGTATTCCGCTGGCGAACGCATTGGTCAATGTCTCGGGAAATAACGGAGGAGCTACGGTGACCTCCGGTTCGGATGGCAGTTTCCTCCTCTCGCGTCTGGTGGGGGGAGTGTATTCAATTAAAGTCACTCGCGACACGTATGGAGATACGACGCTCTCGGCGACGCTCTCCGGCGGACAGTCGCGGCAATTTGTGATCGACCTTATCGCTCTCGATGGAAAGATCAATGGCACGATCAAATCACTGATCGGACAGCCGATTGCTGGCGCGACAGTGTTCATCCGAAATACGACAGGCAAAGCGTATACGACGGTCAGCGGAGGCGATGGAACATACACTCAGGTATCGCTGCCTTCCGGAAAATACCGGATCAATGCTGCGAAGAGCGGATATTCAAGCGTTAAAATCGATTCGGTCGTATTGACAAGTACGTCGTTGACGGGAACATCGGTCATCGCAGACTTCGCGCCCAATACACTCAGGGTCAAAGGCCGGATCACCGATGCCGCAACCGCCTCCGGTGTGAGCGGCATTACGGTTGCCGTTTCGGGTACGATCGGTTCGGGTTCTGCTCTCACAAACACCTCCGGAGATTATCTGATCGATAATCTTGCTCTCTCATCGTACACGCTGTTGGCGTCCAAGAGCGGCTATACCACAGTCTCGCGAACGATCTCGCCGGTCGCCTCGGATACACTGTTGACTACGGACATTCAGCTCGCCGTCAATAATGGTACCATCTCCGGCACGGTGAAGAACGATGCGGGCGCCCCGCTGTCGTTCAGCGTTTCACTGAAAGCAACTTCACGCACAGCGACGTCGGCCGCCACTGCAGACGCGAATGGCAATTTTACGTTTTCCAATATTTCGCGTGATTCGACGACCGTTACGACCGATTTTTTCCGTGAAGGGTATGATAATGTTGCCACTCTTGTAGCGTTCCCGACGGGTCAATCGTCGGTAACGGGCGTCGCTTTGGTGGTGGTGCCCCACACAAGTGAAATTGACGGCAGCGCCGGTGTTGCCGACGCGTTGCTCCAATTGACCGAGGCAACAGGAAAAATTTCATCGCGCCTCGTCAACTCACGACCAGATAAGAGCTACAGCTTTACTCTGCTGCCTTCGGGCAATTATACGCTGAAGCCGGCCAAGGACGGATTCTCATTCACACCGGCGACACAATCGATCATCCTGGCTTCATCACAGATAGCGACGCTTGCTTCGTTCTCCGCGGTCGCAGACACCGGATCGATCCTGGTGAGAGTGACCGAGCAAACAACGAATGCCGGTATGGCCGGCGTTACGGTCTCTGTCGTCAGTTCCGATACGACGGTGGTCAAAGCCGGAACGACCAACGCGAACGGCGACGCATTGTTTTCAAATCTTCTTGCGAAGGGCCGAACGTATGTCGTGCGCGTATCGCGCGCCGGATATTCATCCGATGCATCGCAGCAAAATCCTCCCCTGCCCACAAATGGCCTCGTGAGCGTTCAGTTCAAACTCATCGGCAATTCATCGTCGTTGACAGGGAGAGTTGTCCGTTCGGGCACCGGCTCCGCCCTCGGCAGCGCGCAGGTGACAACCCGCCGCTCAACGGGTGAACAGTATTCCGTTGTCACGGACGCTTCCGGCGCGTATGCGTTCAAAGGAATTCCGAACGATAATTTCGTGGTCATCGCCTCTAAAGCCGGGTTCCGATCGGATACATTATCTGTTGCGGTTGCTGCAGCCGAGAACAAAGCGG
The DNA here is from genome assembly GCA_903884005.1 of uncultured Ignavibacteriota bacterium. Classification (GTDB taxonomy): domain Bacteria; phylum Bacteroidota; class Ignavibacteria; order UBA10030; family UBA8401; genus CAISDA01. Next base: position 17,486 of record CAISDA010000011.1, read on the forward strand.
CGCCTCGCGACCTCTCATTGGTGCCTACAACCGTCGGCATCAGGGGTTCTGTGGTCTACGAAAATGTCGGCGTCTCTAATCTCACCGTGACGGCGGTCTCTGCAAGTACGGTCACAACTCAAACCGACGCGTCGGGCGGCTTCGTGTTCACCGATCTGCCGGCTCTGCTGAACACGGATACGACGATCTATCAGATCACGGTGGTCAAAGACGGCCTTTCGCCGCGTTCAGTGAAAGTCGTGATCCCGAAGACACAGGTCGGTCAGACTCTGTCTCTGGCCCCGATCATTCTGCCGAGCGGCAGGATCAGTTTCACGGTCACCGATGGTCTCCACCCGATTGAAGGAGTGAGGGTCCTCTTTACGCCTGCAAACGGCGTGTCTGCGGAATCCTTTACGCCCGTCACAGGTATCTTTGCATCAGGCGGAACACTCGAAAAAGGGATCCAGCGATTCTCCCTGTCGAAGGCGACGTATCTTTCACCGGGTGCGAATGCACTGTCAATTCAACTCGAAACGGATACAACCAGGAAATTGTCGTTCAGCGTCCTTCTGCCGTTCAGACTTGCAACGGCCGCAGAGATCACGGCGACGGATGACGCGTTCATTTCCGCAACGGCGCGAGTAAAAAACAATGCCGATGTTGCCACGCTCTATTATAAGAAGGAATCGGGATCATCGTTCACTGCTGTTGCGATGACCAGATCGAACGACACGAGCTTCACCGGAAAAATCCCTGCGCAATTCTCCACCGAGAAACTCAGTTACTATGTCGGCGTGAAGCGGGATACCATCGTCTATACGAGCGATGTCCAAACGGCCGCCCCTTCGGCGCGCGGCATCCTGTCGTCGATCGATTTTGACCCGAGTCTCGACCATGCGGTGCTCCGTCCGGCGGACGAATACCGCATCTCGATCGTGGCGCGTGACGGAGCGAATTCCGCGATGGGAGCAAAACTCCTTGACCCTGTGAAAGGGAAGATCTCGTGGGCGTACGATTCCACCGCGCTTGCGATCACGGCGAAGGACACAACTGCGCTGATCAGGACGAAAGGTAAAACGGGTGTGTATGCCGTCACGGCGACGGCAATACTGAACAATGTAAGCGTCTCTCAGTCGTTTTCCGTGACGATGGCGAATGTCGTCATGAAAGAGATCACGATCGGCGGACTGCCCGCAGGCGGCGAATTGAACAACGCGGCGCGCGGATTGCAACTCACGATCGGCGGACGCGATACAAGCGGGAAAAGCGTCAACGTGGGGAGCAGCATTCTGTGGATGCTCTCACCGCCGAGCGCGGGCACGATCTCACAACGAGGTTTATTATCTGTCGATTCGACGCTGCTGGGAAAAATTGTTGTGACGGCGAAAGACGGCATTTCAAACCTCTCGCAGAACATCACGATCAGCGTGGTCGTCACGATCGATTCGAGCCATGCATACTATCTGACGGACAAGTTCGCAATGGAACTTCGCATTCCCAAGAAGGCGGTCAACGCTCCCATCGACCTGCAGTTGGCGGACGCGACGTTCGGTCCCGCGAAGAAATTCGTGTTCGTGAAACGGACCGGCCAGAATTTTGTAGCGTCATCAAATCTGTACTATCTCTCGTACAAGGGAGACGCCCTTCCGGGCGATTCGTTAAAGCAAACCGCCTCGCTTCTTTTGGCCGAGGATGCATCGATGAAGTACTATGGAGGGGAAAAAATGATGGGCCTCTATGACCCCATCGCACTCGAGTGGACAACGCTTCCGGCGGCTCCATCGACATTGACGCTGGGAAAACAAAGCGGTGTGATGTCTACAGTGTTCCCGGGATTGCAGACCGATGTGCTTTCGCACCTCAAGACGCAGTACACGCTCCTGGTCCTCAATCAACCTCTGGGCCTTACGCACGTTGCGGTCCTGCCGAATCCGTTTTCACCGGATGTCTCTCCGTTGAAGATCGGGTATATCGTCAGCACCACCGATCAACAGGCGCTGATGTGGATCACCATCTATAACATCCGGGGCGAACTTGTGCGGACGCTGTTGGACGGCGAGAGGCAATACCCGGGACGCTACGGCAGCAGATCGAGTTCGAAAGAAATTGTGTGGGATGGGAAAGCGAATGACGGTTCTACCGCGCGCAATGGCCGCTATGTCATTCAACTCAGGGCCAAAGACAGCACGGGAGAAAAAGTTGAACTCATTCAGGTAATCTTAATTAAATAATTTAGCGAAAATGAGCATATGAGAATAATCACTATTTCCATGCTGATTGCATCTTTTGCCGCCGCGGCAATTGGCCAGACATTGTCGTCCATTCCTGCATCGTTCGTCGATATCGGCTTTGGCGCTCGTCCTGCTGCGCTCGGAGGGGCCTTTGCCGCCGTATCGAACGACGTCAATGCACTGATGTGGAATCCGGCGGGTCTTGCTGTCATCGATCACAATCAGGCGACATTCGCCTATACCAATCAATTGGGCCTGGTTCCATATCAATATGTGGGACTCGCCCATCCTCTCGAGGCGAATACGCGCTCTGTGGGTTTGGCCGTCGTGTCATCCGGCGACAAGGCGCTGAGGGAATTGACTGTTCAAGCGACCTACGCACAATCCATTACCGCAGACCTGAAAGCAGGCGTGTCTGTGAAGTACCGCCACGCATCGTTCGGCGGCAATACATTGGATGGCGGCGATTATTTCGTCTTCGATCCCGAGGAAGTGTCTGAAGGCATGGCAAATCAGGTGCAGGGAAGTGCCAACGGGTTCGGCCTCGACGTGGGAGTGACGTATGCGCTTACGCATACGGTTACATTCGGCGTGGTGCTCAAAGACATCGTCGCACCCATGTCATGGAGTTCGAAGGTCAATTCCACCACTGCATCCGCCAAAGGATCCTACTCCGAATCGCTGCCGGCTGAAATTGCCATCGGATCGGCCGTGCAGGTTCGCGATAATTTCCTCGTCGTGGTGGATTACAATCCTGCAACGTCGAAAAACATCAGCAATAAATTGCGAGCCGGGGGGGAACTGACCCTCCTGAAGATCGTCGCGCTCCGTGCCGGCATCATCCAATATCTCAGCAACGACATCAACACAGCATATTCATTCGGGGTTGGCTGTAGGGCGCCGATCGGCGGAAGTATCGCAGCCGTCTTCGACTATACCTATATGCATCAGACTCTTGCTGCGACACAACGCTTTTCATTCGGTGTGGAGTTCTAGCCATGACAAAAAAATTACTTCTCTCGCTCTTTTGTGTCGCCGCTTTTTCTCATCCTCTCCTTTCCCAGGGGAGCTCAGACACGCCGGATCTCACGATGTGGCGCGGCGGCAAAGTCTCGTTCGATGTCGGCCTGGGGCTGAACATGCTGGGTGTCGGGACCGGTTCGGCCATCGGCGGCGGCGTGATCTCTCCGCGGCTCAGGAACGGCGCAGCTTCCATCTTTTTCAATCCGGCTGAACTGTCCATGGTGACGTCGCCTCAGATCATCGTCGATTCGAAATTCGGACTTGGAAGCGGCACATTCGGCATGACCGGAGACAAGCTGCTGTCCAAGGAAACGATTATGACGCAGACGGATTCGTTTCTCAAAGACTCGTCGGTGTTCAAGTACGACAAGGTGAAAGGCTTTAAGCAATACTCCGTGATGAACGAGGGAACGGCCGGATTTAAGGGGCAGGTGAACGCGCTGACGGCCGCATTTCCATTGGGAGAAGATCTCACTCTGGCCCTCGGCGCATACTATCCGATCGATCTCGGCATGTCGCTGCGCTTGAGCGACCTCAGCATGCAACTGCGAGCAAACAGGGTGACCGGCACGCAGACCATTACCATCGACTTTCTTCTCAACATGGGTGTCACCGCTAATCTCCTCATGCAATCGAACGTGTTGAATGTTGGACTGGGCTGGAAGGCGTTGGATGGAAAGAACGGGGCGCTGTCTGTCGGCGCCGCTGTGAAACGGTACGATGTGCGGGCACAGCTTGGGCTGGATGTGCCAATCGACGGATTGATCTCGATCCAAAAGAACGAATACTATTTTAATAACCCCGCCGACAAGGCCATCGACTTTGCAGGCGGCGAAACGAATTTGCTGAAATGGACAGCCTCCGGCGACTACCGCGATACGAAAATAGGATTCTGCGTGGGTACGTATTACGATGCGACAAAACTGCTCGATAACGCATTGTCCGTTGTCAACGTGTCTGCCCTCTATGAATCGTCGCCCGCCTTCACGCTCTCCGACCCTGCGGCGCGAAGCGAAAGCTACCAGCCCGTATTCCTGGTCGGGAAACCCGGCGGGACGGGGAAGGATTCAATGCAGGTGCTCATAGACTCGCTGCGCTTGAGCAAACCGAACTTGACGCGCAGCACGCAGAATGTCTTTTCCGATCATATCGATCTGAAACAGCCGTCATCACTCACGCTTGGCCTGGACCTCGGGCTCGGTGAGCATACGCTGATCCTGAATTACGTGCAGTACTTCGGTGAATATTCAATGACATTCGGCGACTACACCATCGGCAAAAAGGCGACCTCCGCCGTCAAGTTCGCCGCGGATTTCAAGTTGTCCGAAAAATTGGAAGGATGGAATTGGCTGCTGCTTCCGGTGCGGTTGATGTTTTTGGATATCGACGGACTTTTGCTCCAGGCGTTTCAATCCAGTACCGGATACCGAAATCCCCACTATCGTTTTGGCGGCGGCGTCATGTTCGGAACATCAATTGTCAGCGGCATCGGCAGCGAAGAATCTGCAAAAGGAATGCGCGACGCGCTCAATTCACCGATACCTCTCGGGTTCGCCCTCGGCAGACAATATACGATCTTCGATCGATTCACGATCGGCGTCATGGTTGTCGGGTATCCCGACATCGCGATGAAAACCTCCGTCGGGATCGATCTGTAGTCCTTGTCCACACGAACGAACGTGAAAAATTGCAGAGCTGCACGAACATCAAAGCCCTCATGGCCGCCTCCATGGGGGCTTTTGCTATTACGGTTCCGTATCCCTCTCCGCAGCTGCGGTGTGTTGAACGATAGGAATATACGCACACAGAGAGGAAAAAAAACCGCCGCCGAAATTTTAGAAATCATCTTTATTCGCGCATGAGTACTGGATCTACTTGCATCAGACAAAATAATCCGCTATAATGGTTGATGCAAGAGCAGACACTTCACCGTGTTGCTCGCTGAAGCCTGGTATCGTTGGGCCGATTCTTCGTATGTCCGGAAATTAAAAATAATTTTATGCGCTGAATCGTCACGATGGCGGGAGGAAGAGATGTCCAGAACCCACGATGCGGATTCGGATGTTCGCAATCGGCTTGAGAAAATTGAAGACCGTCTGGCACTGATCGAGGAAAAGCTTGGTATTGCCGTCGATGCCTCGGAAGAGCACTGGAAGCCGCTCTTCTCCGACGCAGGCGTCGTGAGCAATGACGGCGTTGCATCCCCCGATGACGAGTCCGGTGATGAGACGATCGAATATAAAATTGGATTCTACTGGTTCGCAAAATTCGGGATAGCAATTCTCGCGATCGGCATCGCGTTCCTCCTCACATTTCCCTATCATGATATCCCCGGCTATCTGCCGAGCCTGTTCGGTTTTATCCTTTCGGGCGGACTGCTCGCCGCTTCGTCGCTTCTTCGCAAGTCGTACGATCTTGTGTCGCGCTATTTCTTTGAAAGCGCGTTTGTCCTCCTCTTTTTTTCCGTGCTTCGCCTTCATTTTTTTTCTCCTGTGCCGTTCATTGAAAGCCGGTCGGTCGTCGTGCTTCTGCTCTGCGTCGTCGTTGCCGTCAATATGTTCATGTCGCTGCGCCGATCGTCGCCGTACCTTGCCGTGATGAGCCTCGTCGCCGGCTATGCCGTCGCGATCGTGTCCGACGCGCCCTATTTCATGTTCTTTGCGATCGCGTCCCTCTCCGGGATCGCGGTGTATTTCAAGCTTGTGCGGCAATGGAACAGCGTGTTGCTCATTGCCATTGTGATGAGCTATTCCACGCACATGCTCTGGCTCTTCAATAATCCGCTCATGGGAAATGCGCTTGAATTGACCCGGACGCATCCTCTGAACAGCGCCTTCGTGCTCATCTATCTTGTCGTATTCGCGCTTGCGGTTCTCTTGCGGGAAAAGGGGGAGGCAGAAAGGGGGTTTCCGGCCGCCAGTTCTCTTGTGAACTGCGCTCTGGGGTTTGGAGTGTTCGCCTTGTCTGCCGAAGCGACCGTTGAACGCTACGCCGCGATCGCGTGTACCGGAGCGTCGATCCTCTTCCTGGCGCTCTCCACCTGGTTCTGGATCAAAGAGCAAAGCAAATTTTCGACGTTCTTCTATTCCATGACGGGCTATCTTGCGCTGAGCTGTGCCATCCTGCTTCTTTCACGCATTCCCGATACGTTCATCTGGCTTTCATGGCAAAGCGTCATTGTGCTGGCAACGGCAATCTATTTCCGCTCACGATTCATCGTCGTCACCAATACCGTGTTCTTTGTCGTGCTGCTGCTGAGTTATCTGATCAGCGCCTCGGGAGTCGGCGCCATCAGTCTGAGCTTTGGAGCCATTGCCCTCATCAGCGCCCGGATTCTGAATCTCCAGAAGCACAGACTGGAGATCAAAACAGAATTGCTCCGGTACTGCTATCTGGGTGCTGCGTTCGTCGCGTTCCCCTATGCGTTATTTTACACGGTGCCTGAGGGATACATTCCGCTCTCCTGGATGGGGGTCGCCTTATTCTATTATATTATGCACAGGATCTTGAAGAACCAGCGCTATCAATTGATGGCACTCCTGACGCTGACGCTCACTGTCGTTTATGTCGCTATCATCGGCATTGTGCGGCTTGACCCTGCGTTGAGGATCGTCTCGTTCCTCGTGCTGGGAACGGTCTTGTTAAGTGTGTCCATCATCTATTCAAGGATCAAGAGAACTCAGAAAAATCCCCACGAAGTACATCAGCAATAACTATTTCTCTCACGTCATTCACCCATCAATTCACGAAAGGGATGCTTATGCAAGATCCGATACAACAGAGTAAACGCGATTTTCTCAAAATATTTGTCGGTGGGGGACTCTTCTCGTTGCTTGGAGCAATTATTTATCCGATCATTTCGTATCTCAAACCTCCCGTGCAAGCGGAAGCGGAAGTGAAAAGCGTGAATGCCGGGAAGATCGCCTCCATCGCGCTCAACTCGGGACAGATCGTGAAGTTCGGAGCGAAACCGGTGATCCTCATTCGCAGCCCGCAGGGAGACTTGAAGGCATTCTCGGCGACCTGCACGCACTTGAGCTGCACGGTGCAATACAAAAGCGACCTGGGCGTCATCTGGTGTGCTTGCCATAACGGGAAATATGACCTCAATGGCAGAAATGTGTCCGGTCCGCCCCCGCGCCCCTTGGACGAATATCGCGTCATCGTCAAAGGTGAAGATGTTTTAATCTCAAAATTAGCATGAGGGATCAATGAAAAAAATTTACGATTGGTTTAACGAACGACTTCAGCTTGAAGACCTTGTCCATTTTTTGGGAAAAAAATATGTGCCCATCCACAGCCATTCGGTATGGTACTATTTTGGCGGCATTTCCGTTTTCCTCTTTATCATTCAGGTAAGCACCGGCATTTTACTGCTGCTGTATTATAAGGCGGGAGAAGATCAGGCATTTGAAAGCATTCTCTTCATCATGTCCAAGGTGCAATTTGGATGGCTCATCCGTTCCATTCACAGCTGGGCTGCAAATCTCTTCGTGCTGTCGGCCGTCATCCATATGTTCAGCGTCTATTTCGAAAAGGCATATCGAAAACCCCGCGAGATGACGTGGGTGACCGGCATGCTGATGCTGTTCCTGCTGCTGGGTTTTGGCTTCAGCGGATACCTCCTCCCATGGAATGAACTTGCGTTCTTCGCCACAAAGGTCGGAACGGATATCATGGGCGTGATCCCCGTGGTCGGCAAGCCGATCATGGTGCTGCTGCGCGGAGGAGAAGAAGTCACAGGCGCTACACTCACCCGATTCTTCGGCTTTCACGTTGCCGTTCTCCCGGGCATCTTCACTGTCTTGATCAGCCTGCATCTTATTTTTGTGCAGCGCCAGGGAATGAGTGAAACGGAAGAATTTTCGAATACGCCGGAAAATGAAAAAGGGAAAATGCCGTTCTTCCCGAATTTCCTGCTGCGCGATCTGCTGCTGTGGCTTCTGGTATTGAACATACTTGCCATCCTCGCCGTGTTTTTCCCGTGGGAATTGGGACATAAAGCTGATGCCTTCGCCTCGGCTCCGGCGGGTATTCGTCCGGAATGGTACTTTATGTTCATGTTCCAGTCACTAAAACTCATCCCGGCAAAAATTCTGTTCATCGACGGGGAACTGTTGGGAATACTTTCATTCGGATTGGCATTTGCATTGTGGCTCTTCGTTCCTTTCTGGGACAGGAAAACCGCCCAAGGCCACCGAAATAGGTTCCTCAATTATCTCGGCATTTTTGTCATCGCATTTATTCTTCTTATGACTATCTATGGGTGGTTATCGTGAAAAAAATCTACTATGTGCTTTCGTTGCTGCTTATAAGTCTCGGTGCATGGACTGTGATGGCCGCCGAAGATCAGTGTATCGCATGTCACACCGGTCTTGGCGACGCGCCGTCGACGTTATTTAAAAAAGATATCCATCAGCAAAAGGGAGTCTCGTGCGCCGACTGTCACGGCGGAGACAGAACAGCCGATGATCCGGATAAAGCTATGAGCAAAGATCATGGCTATAAAGGCGTTCCGAAAGGGAACAATATTATTAAGGCGTGCATCAACTGCCATGATAATGCTGACAAGATGAAAACATTCGGCTCTTCTCTTAAGACGAACCAGTTCAAGTTGTTTGCAACAAGCGTTCACGGCGGCACGTCGCTCGATGGCGCCGAATGGGTCGCTCAATGCACGACGTGTCACGGCGCCCACGGTGTATCCCCGGTGGCGAGCCCGTCATCGCCGGTCTATCCGACGAATGTCATTAAAACGTGCTCGAAATGTCACTCCAATCCGCAATACATGAAACAATACAATCCGTCATTGCCGGTCGATCAGTTGGAGAAATACCATACCAGCATGCACGGAAAGCTGAATGCGAAAGGGAATACGGAAGTTGCAGAATGCGCCAGCTGCCACGGGAGCCATAATATTTATAAACCGTCGGATGCGCGCTCCACGGTCTACGCGATCAAACTTCCGGCGACGTGTTCCAAGTGCCATAGCGATGCCGAAAAAATGAAAAAATACAACATCCCCACGGACCAATATGAAAAATACGCCGGCAGCGTTCATGGAAAGGCGTTGTTGGAAAAACATGATGTCGGCGCTCCTGCATGCAACGATTGTCACGGCAATCACGGTGCAATGCCCCCGGGCATCGAATCGATTTCCAACGTCTGCGGCACGTGCCACGCATTGAACGCGGATCTGTTCTCATCGAGTCCGCATAAAAAAGCGTTCGATCAGCGGAAATATCCCGAATGCCAGACATGCCATAGCAACCATGCGATTGTTCCGGCAACGGACGCGCTGATCGGCGTGTCGCAGGGAGCCACATGCGTTAAATGCCATTCTCCGCAGGAAAGCTCGAAGGGATATGAGGCGGCGAAGGTGATGCGACACTTGTTGGATACACTGAGTGCATCAGAACAAAGCGCCGCAGCGATCGTCGAAGATGCGCTGCAGAAGGGGATGGAAGTCGGCGAAGCAAAATTCAAACTGCGCGACGTTCACCAGGCACGGCTCGAATCCCGGACTATGGTGCATTCATTCAGTGTTCCCAAATTTCAGGAAGTCATCGATAAAGGAATGAAGGTGTCTGCAGAAGTGTCCCATGAAGGCCAGGGCGCTCTCGATGAATATCGGTTCCGCCGGTATGGGCTTGGCGTTGCCACAGGCATCATCACACTGCTTTCATTGCTGGTGTATCTGTACATCCGACGGCTTGAAAAAAAATAAATATTTGCGTACCATGATATGCACGTTCCATACTTCCATCACATTTCCAACATTATACATTATCAGGAGATAAACAATGAAGACCAAACTGCTTGTTCTGTTTGCTGCAGCCTTCACTCTGTCGGTGACGGCGGAAAATAAATTTGTCGGGGCCAACACCTGCGTGTGCCATGGCATGGAAAAACTTGGCAAGCAATTGGCCGTGTGGAAAACAACAAAACATGCGGACGCTTTCAATGTCCTGAAATCCGACAAGGCTGCCGAATTCGCGACGGCGAAAGAGATCAAAGGCAGCCCGAGTGAAGCACCCGAGTGTCTGGAATGCCATACCACAGGGTATGGAAAGGAATCGGAAAAAACATTTAAAATGGACATGGGCGTCCAGTGTGAAGCCTGTCATGGGGCCGCATCGGCATACAAGCCCATACACAATAAGCCAGAGAATAAAGAAAAGGCTCTCGCGGCAGGATTAATAGTCGCCAAAGACGACGAAACACTCTGCAAAACCTGCCACACGCCCAAAATGCATGACATGAAAGAGTTCGATTTCAAAAAATCGTGGGATGTCATTAAACATCCGCGCCCGAAAGCGTAACGATTGTCCGCACTCTAACCACCGTCCATGGTCTGCTTCGTCCCGATGTGTGTTCCATCGGGACGAAGCGATGATCCTTCACAATGTGCCTAGGCACGATGACGCGTCCTCCACCAGACATGGTCGTTGTATTCTCCCACCTTTTGCTGGAGTGATGCAATGAAAAAAAGTTTGTGGTTCCCCCTCCTCGCCGTGTTCCTGTTTGTTTGTATCCTTATCGCCAATATCTATGTTTTTTTTACCCGTGAATGGGAGTCGTCGTTTGCCCCTTCCTCCTACGCGACGCTCTACTACCCGCTCGACGTGCCGACAATACGCAGTTGGAAACTGGTGGAACGCGACCGCCTTCAACTGAACCTTGCATGTGCGCAGCCTATAGCGGAATGGAAAATATTCACCGATGGCGCAAACCCCCAAACGTCCCTGGGAACGCTGCCGGCATTTCATATCGACACGACATTCAGCGAATTGCATGTGTACCGGATTGTCCCCGTTCCTGAAAATGCCTGTCCGGCAATTGAGATCGGCATCCGCTTTTACTCGCGCGAATTCTATGCATCGCTCGGCATGAAACACGTCGACGTCTACATCGTCCGGTCGAATGTGCCGTGCGGGATATTCGAACAATTTTCGGTTGCCGATTGGGTGGACGATTATTCGTATGTGGGAGAGGAAGGCCTCGCCGCTGCTCGCCGCATCCTCAAGGAAGAAGTCGGCATCACCAGCGGAGACCCGACATTTGCCAAAATGGAAAAATTGGTGCCGTATCTTCGTAAGAAACTCAAGGGATCGGGCGGCGTGCCCAAGGATGATGAACGGTGGATAAATCCATGGGTACTCTATAATGAAATGATCAACGGAACGGGAAAAGGGTGGTGCACACAGAACGCCCAGGTCTATGTGTTTTGGGCGAACCAGGCAGGCATCCCCACACGGTTTGTGTTCAACGCACGAACGCAGGATAATACGATCGTGTATACTGGCCACGCGTTTGCCGAATCGTTCATTCGCGAACAGAGCCGATGGGCGTATGTCGACCTTTCGCAAGGCCAGATCTACGTCACCAACAAACAGGGTGAAGTGCTCAATACGGCGGAATTATTCCAGCTCAATCAGCACAATGCATTCGACAGCACGCTGGCCAGGATCTATGTGGGAGAGGCATGGGCGGGACTACCGGGTGTGGCACGAACAGATACGGTGATCAGTGTACCGTTTGCTCTGTGCAACTCGGCGGTGCGGACCGAATTTACGGCGCATTCCATTTTCAAGTACAGACGGCCACCGAATGTGGAAGATGTACGGGAGATCTACACGGGCTTTTTCCGGGATCGCACGTTCCTTGTCGGCAACCTCGAGCGGTATTTTTTCAAACCTCAATTGGCGTATTCGTTCTACCCGACCGAAGGCGGACAGACATACCTCCTGCGTCGTGTGTTGCTCGCCGGCCTGCTTGCCAGTGTGCTGCTGTGCATCGGCGCACTGCGACGATCGAAGCGACAATAACTTATTGACGATGGAGGGCCGGTGCACGCGGTGTGACACCGGCCCGGCCATCGATCGATGCCTGGAATCGACAACGCAGCCATGAAAAAAAAACTGTCCCTCATCCTGTTCGTTCTTCTCTCGTACGTTTCGTTGCCCGCCGCAGAAAACACGATCGGCCTGCAAGGGAAATGGCAATTCGCCATCGATTCGCTGGACCGGGGCGTTGGCGAACGATGGTATGCCCGGACATTCACAGAAACAGTGCGCCTTCCCGGCTCGATGACGGAAAATGGAAAAGGCAGCCCCGTCAGTGTATCAACGCATTGGACGGGCGATATTCTGGACTCGTCCTATTTCACGTCGCCGCGATACGAAAAATATCGCAGGCCGGGCAGCATTAAAATTCCGTTCTGGCTGCAGCCCGATGCATACTATTGCGGGGCAGCGTGGTACAGAAAAAAAATCGTCATCCCCTCAGAGTGGAAGGGCAGACCGGTCGAACTTTTTTTTGAACGCTGTCACTGGGAGTCGTCTGTATGGATCGACGATGCATTTGTCGGCACGCAAAACGCGCTGAGCGCGCCTCATCGGTTCAACCTCACAGAAAAAATATCCCCGGGCACACACTATCTGACTGTCTGTGTCGACAACAGAATCAGAGACATCGATCCCGGCGTGAATTCTTCAAGCCTCACCGATAACTCGCAGACGAACTGGAATGGGATCGTCGGCAGCATGTTCCTTTCCTGCGCGCAGAGCGTGTCCATCAGTTCGCTCCATGTCTTCCCGGACGTTCATCATGGGACCATACGCGTCGCTGTGGATATCGAAAACCATACATCGAACAATCAAACGATCGATCTCAGCACGCAGGCTTCATGCGAACAATCGGTTCTGAGTATGCCATCGCCTGCTGCAATGAACAGGGCGGCCATTGTGCATCCCGGAAAAAATTCCATCGCATTCGAATATGCAATGGGGAAGGATGCGCTCTTGTGGGATGAATTTTCTCCTTCTCTGTATACGCTGACGTGTACGGTGTCTGCCCGCGGCCGGCATGATGTGAAGCAAACGATGTTCGGGATGAGAACGCTGGGAGTGCGGAACACTCAAATCACCATCAACGAGAGAGTGATGTTCCTGCGAGGCACACTCGAATGCGCCATTTTTCCGCGAACAGGATATCCTTCAACCGATGTCGGCTGGTGGACGCGCATATTCACGACGTGCAAGCAGTACGGGCTCAATCACATGCGGTTCCACTCATGGTGCCCTCCCGAAGCGGCATTCACCGCTGCCGACAGGCTCGGACTCTACCTGTATGTCGAATGCTCGTCGTGGGCGAATCCGGGCACATCCATTGGCGGCGGCAAACCGATCGATCGCTATATCATGGATGAAAGCCGGAGGATCGTGGACGCATACGGCGATCATCCGTCCTTCTGTTTCCTTGCCTACGGCAATGAACCATCCGGCGCCCGATTGAGAGAGTATCTCACAGACTTTGTGGAATACTGGAAGAAGCGTGATGACCGGCGGCTGTACTCGGGCGCGTCTGGATGGCCCGTTTCGGACTCCAGCGATTTTCACGTTTCTTATAAACCGCGCATCCAGCACTGGGCCGAGGGACTCAAGAGCATTCTCAATAGCCAGGCACCGAGCACGTCATACGACTGGAGCTCGTATATCCAGCAATATAAAGTCCCCGTCGTCAGTCATGAGATCGGGGAATGGTGCGCGTATCCGTATTTCGACGCGATTCAAAAATACGACGGCGTGCTTCACGCGAAGAACCTGGAGATTTTCCAGGAGAGTTTGGCCGACAGCGGCATGGGACCCCTGGCAAAAAAATTTCTTGACGCTTCCGGCAAATTGCAGGTGCTGTGTTACAAAGCGGATATCGAGGCCGCGCTGCGGACAAAAAATATGGGCGGCTTCCAGCTGCTCGACCTTCATGATTTTCCCGGACAGGGATCCGGGCTGGTCGGCGTCCTCGACCCATTCTGGGAATCGAAAGGATATGTGACGCCTCCCGAATATCGGCAGTTCTGCAATACCACCGTCCCGCTCGCGCGGATGACTAAATTTATCTATACAACCGCTGAAGAATTTACCGCAACGGTCGAAGTCGCCCATTTCGGACCGGAACCACTCGCACTCGTCGTGCCCTCGTGGCAAGTGACGGATACTTCCGGCGCAGTTGTCGCTCATGGTGAATTCCAAAAGACAGACATACCTCGTGGCAATGGATTCACTCTCGGCACGATTCGTCATTCCCTCGCTTCAGTACCGTCTCCTGCAATGTACACACTGGAAGTCAGCGTCGGTGCATTCACCAACCGGTGGGATTTTTGGGTGTATCCGTCCCGCACGACGGACCCGCTTCTCGGATATCCTGTTCGGGTCGTGCGGCGATGGGATGATTCAACGATGGAGTTTCTCACGAACGGCGGCGCTGTCCTGTTCACACCCGCAAAAGGAACCATCAAAAAAGAATATGGCGGCGATATCTCCGTGGGGTTTTCAAGCATTTTTTGGAACACCGCATGGACGTCGAAACAACCGCCCCACACGCTCGGCATACTGTGCGACCCCCGGCATCCGTTGTTTCGTGAATTTCCGACACAGTACCATAGCAATTACCAATGGTGGGATGCCATGAGTCATTCCAATGCCATTCAATTGAGCACACTCGGCTGCAATATCGAGCCGTTGGTGAGAGTCATCGACGATTGGTTTACGAACCGGCCGCTGGGATTGATCGTTGAGGCGAAAGTGGGGAAGGGAAAACTAATTCTCTCCGGCATTGATCTCCTGACCGATATTGAAAAACGGGCGGAGGCGAGGCAACTGACGAACAGCATTCTAGAGTATATGCGAAGCGGTGCGTTCAAGCCGGTGCAGGTGATCGATCCGCGCACACTCGAAGCGTTGTGCAAGTAGTCATTATTCTTTTAAGAGAGTGACTCAGCCTAAGCATCATCCGCGCAGTGTAGGACGAGTGGTTAGCTCGCCCAGGGCGAGCGGTTAACTCGCGCTGCTATGAAAATAATCGGCGGCATATATGGTGCGTGTAGGGCGAGCTGTTAACTCGCCCGGCTATGAATATAATCGGCGGCATATGCGGTGCTAGGTATTCAGCAGCCTCAGCCAAGGGGGAGAGGGGAATTTTTTTCCCCCTCTCCCCGAGGTCATTCTGGTCCACTATTTTAAGTTTGTATCATATGATGCTATTTCAACAGCAGCATTCTTTTCGTGCCGGTCATGGTTGTTCCATTCTGCAACTGGACATTCAACCGATACATATACATGCCCGTGGCCGCCATGGAGGCATCCCACACAACAGAATGATTGCCGGCGTCTAGAGGACCCTGCAACAATTCTGCGACCTTGTTTCCAAGCACGTCGAATACCGTCATCGTCACAATTCCGCTCATCGGCATCTGGAAACCGATCGTCGTCGAGGGATTGAAAGGATTCGGATAGTTTTGGCCAAGGGCAAACTCCTGGGGCAGGCGCTCGTTTGTCTGCACTCCCGTCAGCGCCGTCTTCAGCGTATCATACTCGCGTGTCGTCATGGACCACGATGCTGCCGTGTGCGGGGGAGAGATCATGAGGATCTCCTCGTTTCCATTTTCAAACCAGATAATGTTGCCCGCGTAATCCACCGTCATGTCGGCTGTTGCGCTCACGTTGCCGCCGGCGCTTGGCGGCGTCACACTGGTGAGGCGGAAGATCTGTTTCGCCTCCATGAAGCTGTCCAACATGGTCAGCATGTGAATGCCGATGGTTGTCGAATCCGAACTCAGCCCTCCGCGCATCGCAACATATAACGTATCGTCCGAGGCGGATGCCGGATTCGGTCCGTGCAGCAGAGCCAACCCGATTGGCTGTCCTGTCGGGTATGCGTTCGAGAACGTAGCACTTGCCCTCCGCACGGGAAGTGTTCCGCTGACGTCGTACCGCTCTACAAAACCAGGAACCGTGCTTAATGACGTCCCCGAACGAAGCGCCACGATCAGGAATCCCTCATCATCCACGATGACATCCTTGACGTAAATGCCCAGCGATGCCGCAAGCACAAGCGGTTTCCGCAGCGTATCATCGGTCCCGATATCAGCCCGGTAGACCATTGTATCGGCGGCGATGTAGATCTTCGTCGATGCACCAGATCCCGTCACCGCTACTCCGCGCGGATTTGATATGGAGCGAACAATGATCTTGGGCGCCGAAGAATCGGTATCCATGCGGTACACATTGCCGCCCAACCCGTTCCCAGAAAAATAGATCCGCCCCTGCAGGTCGGTCGTGGCATGCCAGGGTGAAAGTCCGCCGTAATCGAATGTTCCTCCTGCCGTCGTGCCGAGCGAAGGAACGAGGATCGGGTTCGTCGCCTTCGTGCCCTCGAACGATCCATCGGCGGTCATTCGGAATATTCCGGTGAGATATCCGTTAGGGTCCGTGTCCGCGTTGGCTCCGTAGAGATAACCGAACCCCGGCGTCATTTGATTTCGGTTTGCATCAACACCGCGCGAGTAGATCCCCCTGCCTCCGCCGAGCGCCGTCCCCGTCTGTATCCATTTAAACATCGAGTAGTTGGTGGAGGACAGCGGTCTCTGGCTAGCCGTGATTGAAACGATATACTTCTTGGCTGCAGCAGACCCGGTTCCATCCCAGGTCAGCGTGTGGGCGCCGCTGCGCTGCGCTCCCGCATTGATCGTCTGGATCACGGTGTTCGTTGCCGCATCCATGATCTTCACCACGACCGCGCTTGCCGTATCATTCAATACGTAGGAGATGGCGGCCGGTGTGCCGTCGTTAAACTTGCCGTCAAACGGTTTCCCATCCGGATTCGTCAAACGTACTCGTGAAGCAAAGACGTCGGCAAACGCTGAAGATACCGACAGGACAAGGATGAACAGAAGTGCGGCGAAAATGGAGGAAAAACGCATAAAAATGCTCCTTTGTGGATTGATGCTGTGAATGTCCCTGCGCAGCGACGTGAATCAGCAAATAAGAGTAAATTGTATGAATTCAATAATTCAATCTATATATTTTTGCAGGTTTTGTCAAGGTAATTTGTACAGGTGAACGTGGTATATAACTACAACGCGGCCATCGATAGGCATGGCAGCCGTCACGGCGTGCACTGAGTCCATGAATTGTCAACTTAACGGTTGATATCGCTGGAAAAATGTATCATATTTAATGATAATCATTCGAATTCTTTGCACAACGCTTTCGTCTATGATCTGCCGCCAAAGTCAACACCGACTCTCAATTGAAGAATATGAGAAACCGAATCAGGGCACACTTTCTATATTAAGGAGAAACCAATGCGTCGCGTTACCGCTCTCGTCATCCTTGTTGTTGCATCCGCCTTCGTCTCGCTCGCCGGAACGACAATTCATCATTCATTGTACGTGGTGGTCGACCCTGCCAACCATACACTCTCGGCGGTCGACACCGTCACGATCCCTGCAGCGCAGGTAAAAGAGAAAGTGACGTTTCTTCTCAATGATCATTTGAAGGTCACATCTCTGACACCCGGTGTGAAGGTGTCTATCGAAAAGAAGAAGGTCCATGGCGCCGATGTTGGAATGGACCGCGAGGAATACGACAGTTCCGCCATCCTCAGCCAGAACCTCTATGCAGTGAAATTTTCCACGAAGGCATCCGGCGACATCACGTTCGCTGTGAGCTACAAGGGTGTTATCAACTTCGAGGTCAAACAGCAGGGTGCGGAATATGCCCGCGGGTTCGGTGAAACACCCGGTATCATCGCGGAAAAAGGAGTGTATCTCGCGGGGTCAACATATTGGGTGCCCCGATTCAATAATGAATGGATCAGCTTCGATCTTACCTCGTCCATCGCGCAGCCTTGGAGCGTGGTAAGCCAGGGGAAACGGACGCTCAATACCGTCTCGAAAGGCATGCAAACGTCCCGGTGGAGTTCTCCGGAACCGATGGAAGAGGTGTTTTTGATCGGCGCTAAATTCACGGAATATCACGTGGCTGCTGGCGCGGTTGACGTGATGGCTTTCCTGCGCACGCCGGACGAGGCGCTCGCCAATAAATATCTCGAGGCGACATCGCAATATCTCGAAATGTACAGGAAGCTCGTCGGCCCGTATCCGTTTACGAAATTTGCGCTGGTTGAAAATTTCTGGGAAACCGGGTACGGCATGCCGTCCTTCACGCTGCTTGGCGAACAGGTCATCCGATTCCCGTTCATTCTCAACTCGTCGTATCCCCATGAACTGCTGCACAATTACTGGGGTAACTCGGCCTATGTCGATTTTAAGACAGGCAACTGGTGCGAAGGCCTCACCGCGTATATGGCCGACCATCTTGTGGCCGAGCAGCGCGGACAGGCGGACGAATACCGGAGAACCACGCTTCAAAAATTTACGGATTACGTGACGCCGTCGAATGACTTTCCGCTGAAAAAATTTCTTTCCCGCACCAGCCCGTCCACCGAAGCGATCGGGTACGGAAAAAATATGATGCTGTGGAATATGCTGCGAGAGCAGGTCGGCGACGACCTGTTCGTGCGCAGTTTCCAAAAATTTTATCGCGACAACAAATATAAGGCCGCATCGTATGCCGACATCCGCGCGGCATTCGAGTCCGTGACCGGGAAAGATTTCAAGCATTTTTTCGACCAATGGGTCGAACGGAAGGGCGCGCCCGAATTACGCATCGATCATGTCTCGGCAGTGAACGATTCCGTGAACCATGTCGTCACATTCACGCTCACACAGCTTCAGGCCGATGACGCGTTCGTGCTCGATGTCCCGATCGCCGTCTCGTATGCAAAAAGCGTCGACATGAAAAAAGTGACGATGACGCAAAAAAAACAAACGTACGAAGTGGCCTGCTCCGAAGCGCCGCTGCTTGTGCAGGTCGATCCTCAATTCCAGCTCTTCCGAACATTGCATTTCAACGAGATCCCTCCGTCGTTCTCCAAAATATTGGGCGCGGCAGAATTGCTCATTGTCCTGCCATCGAAGGCGGCGCCTGAGCGTCTCGCGTCGTATAAAGAATTGGCTGCCATCTGGGCCGGCGACAGCTCCAAAAAAATGACGACAGTACTCGACTCCGTTATTACAGGCCTTCCGTCCGATAAAAGCGTCTGGGTGCTGGGCAGTGAAAATTCGTTTGCATCGGTTGTGCAGCAGGGTGTAAAGATCTACGACGCCGAACTGACACACGAATCCGCCCGGTTCGGAAAATCTGTCTTCGCGCTCACAAACAGCAGCGTTGTCGTGGCGGTGCGTCATCCGGCCAATCCGGCGGCAGCCGTTGTGTATGTGTCCGTCGACAAAAAAGAAGCCATTGCCGGACTCGCGCGAAAACTTCCTCACTATGGCAAGTACAGCTATCTTGTCTTCGAAGGAAATGAACCGACGAATACGGGAAAGGGCGAATGGACGGCTGCGAATTCACCATTGACGGCAGCGATCGTGGCATCGCCTGCGCAGGTGGCGACGACGCTTCCGAGACGCAAAGCGCTTGCCACGCTCGACCCCGTGTTCTCTTCCGATCGTATGATGAAAACAGTCGAATATCTCGCGAGCGATGAGCTTGCCGGACGGGGTGTCGGCACGCCCGGCATTGACAAAGCGGCGGCATACATTACAGAGCGATTTAAAAAAGCGGGCCTGCTCCCCGGCGCCGACGACAGCACATTCTTCCAAAGGTGGGATGACGTCGTCGATGCACAGGGAACGAAAGCGCCCGTGAAGAATATCGTGGGCATCATCCCCGGTACCAATCCCGCGTTGAAAGACCAAACCGTCGTCGTCAGCGCTCACTACGATCATCTCGGCATGGGATGGCCCGGTGTGACCGAGGAAAACAAAGGGAAGATCCATTATGGTGCAGACGATAACGCCAGCGGCGTTGCCGTGATGCTGGAACTGGCCGAGTTGATGGGGAAAACACTGAAGCCGCAGAGGACAGTGGTGTTCGTGGCGTTTACCTCGGAAGAGAGCGGACTGCTGGGCTCCAAATATTATGTGAAGAACACGAAACGGTTCCCCGCCGGCAAGGCGATCGCCGACCTCAATTTCGACGCTGTCGGACGTCTCGGCTCCAACAAACTATACGTGTTGAGCGGATCGAGCGCGCGCGAATGGAAATTTATTTTCATGGGGGCAAGCTATGTGACAGGCGTTGAAACGGATGTCGTCACGCAGGATCTGGATGCGAGCGACCAGCGGAGCTTCATCGATGCCGGCATTCCGGGCGTGCAATTTTTCGGAGGCGCTCACAGCGATTATCATAAGCCTACCGACGTTGCTTCAAAGATCGATGCCCCGGGGCTGGTTAAAGTGGCGACGATCGGTCGGGAAGGCCTCCTCTATCTTGCCGACAGGATCGAACCGCTGACGTTCCAGGGACAAGTGTCCTCGGAACAAAAGAAACCGGCCGCGGCCGGTGAACGTAAAGTGTCGACCGGCAGCATGCCCGACTTCGCATTTTCCGGCGTCGGTGTCCGCCTCGAGGATGTTACGCCTGAATCGCCCGCTGCAAAATGCGGACTCGTCAAAGGCGACATCATCATCAAGATCGGACCGGCAAAGGTTGCCAACCTCCGGGAGTATTCCGACGCGCTCAAAACATACCAGCCCGGAATGAAAGCCGACGTCGTGTATCTCCGGGACGGCAAGGAAAAACAGACGGTCATTCAGTTCGCCGCAAAATGATCGAAGAGCTCACATCATCTATGATGACGACTATGATTCGTGTGTCCGTTTGATGTCTTGATTGGGCAAACGGATGGCCCTCGCAGACGCGATCGTCCATATTCAAGAACAACAATGGGAACAAACGGATGGAGTTAGCAGATCTTGGTTTCGACAGTTGGTTCCAGAAGAAGCAGGAGGAGTCTCCGAGGCCGGAGTGCGGCGTCGCGCGTATCACTCGAGTCGATCGGGACCGATACCTGATCCGAAATGAGGTGTGTGAACTTCCGGCGGAACCCGCCGGTAAACTGCTCTTCTCAACGGAGTCTTCGCAACACCTCCCGTGCGTGGGAGACTGGGTGTTCGTGCAGTACCAAAACGACCGTTCCCGTGCGGTGATTCATGAACTCTTCCCCAGAAAAACATTCCTGCGCCGAAAAACTGCCGGCATCAAAATTGATTTTCAGATGATCGCTTCGAATGTCGATGCGGCCTTCATTATCCAATCGTGCGATTTCAATTTTAACCTGCGCCGGATGGAACGCTACCTCGTGATGGCAAAAGAAGGCCTTGTCGAACCGATCATCCTCCTGAGCAAGAGCGATCTCGTGGACAAATCCGATTTAGAGAAGATGAAGGAAGCGATCGCCCGCGAGGTCAAAGGCGTGAGAGCCGCCGCTTTCAGCAATACCACCCCCGATGGAGTGGACACTGTACGGCAAATGTTGGAACAGGGAAAGACGTATTGCCTTCTCGGCTCGTCGGGAGTGGGCAAGACAACGCTCCTCAATCAGCTTCTTGGCCGCGATGCGTTCGAGACAAACCCTGTGCGTGAAAAGGACGGCCGCGGACGGCATACGACAGCGTACCGGCAATTGACGGTGCTGGAAAACCGGTCGCTTGTAATCGATACGCCCGGCATGAGGGAACTGGGAATGATAGCCGATGAGGAGAGCATCGATGACAGCTTCTCTGATATTTTCGAACTCGCCACGAAGTGCCGGTTCAATGATTGTACCCATACGGTGGAAGCCGGATGCGCTATTCTGAAGGCAGTTCAGGATGGGGGAATAGATGAAGGACGGTATCGGAATTACATAAAGTTGATGAAGGAATCCGCGTTCCACCAATCGTCCTATGCTGAACGCCGTAAGAAGGACAAACAGTTCGGACGAACGGTCAAGGCCGCAGTGACTCAGAAACGGAAGGGGCTTTGATCGCCCCACGCGGTATCACGCATGTCTGCATCAGGCCGGCATTGCCTGCCGTTGCATCGGTGCGCACGTAGGGCGAGATGTTATCTCGCCCGCACCGCGAAGCGGTGCAAGTTACTAGGGAGAAGCCTGCGCGATTATTTTACGCAGAATAATTTTCACGACGCATCGAAACGTACCCTTCCAATGAAAATAAAATTATGTCTCGCTGTAGTGTGCGTCGCGGTATTTCGCGTCAACGCCCAGAATGTTGACTCGCTGCGCCAGGTGATACAGGCGATGGAGTTTCGTGTGCCGGAAGTATCGCCGCTTCCCCGCACCGTTCTCCACACACGCACTCCCGTCGTCTCACTCAACGGGACATGGCAATTCTATCCCGACAGCCGAAAACGGGAGAAAGCATTTCCCATCGAGGTCCCGGGTGAATGGGGCATGCAGGGATTTACCGTGCCGAAGGGCACAGCGGTTGTGTACCGAAAAAATTACACGCTTCCCGACTCCTGGAAGCAGAATCGTGTGAAGATCCGTTTCGATGGCGTCTCCTCGTACGCCGCGGTCACGGTGAACGGCATTCCCGTCGGTACACATGAGGGAAGTTTTGCCGTCTTCGAATGTGATGTCACTGACGCTGTACGACCCGGCATGAACCTCCTTGAAGTGGAAGTGCAATGCGAAACAATATCGGATATCCTTGCCTGTACATCCCAGTATGCTGCGCATCCGGTAGGAGGGATCCTTCGGAAAGTGACTCTCTACACGCTGCCCGAAGTGAACATCTCAGGGTTCGCATGGACCGTGCAGTTCGACCGGCAGTATCGCGACGCTTCACTCACAATCAGCGGTCGCATTGCCCTGCATGGCCGGGCGGTGAAAAAAGCGGCACTGAAGTTTACGTTGAACGATGCTCACGGTGCCTCCGTCCCGCTCCCCAAAAACATCTTCAATGTCCCGCTGGATGCGGCGTCAGGCGAAGTGAACTGTCGGCTGACTGTGGCCGCTCCTCGCCACTGGGACCCTGAACACCCTGTTTTATACGTCTTATCGACATCGCTCGTCGCAGACGGGAAAGTGCTTCAATCCAATGTCGAAAAAATTGGCTTCCGGCAGATCGAACTCCGCGGCAATCAATTCTTTGTCAACGGCACTCCCGTTAAACTGAAGGGTGTCAACCATCACGACGTGCATCCGCTGCGCGGACGCAGCCTGACGCCCGAACTCTGCCGTAAGGATGTGGAATTATTCCGCGCCGGCAACTGCAATTATCTGCGCACGTCGCATTACCCGCCGTCGGAGGAATTGCTGCAGGCCTGCGACGAACTTGGCATGTTCGTTGAAAGCGAAGCATCCCTGTGCTGGATCGATCATCCGGCAAGCCCCGTCTGGAAAACATGGAATTATCTGGACACGCTCTATCTCCCGCATATGCTGCGCGCCAATCTCGACAATGTGCTTTCCGGAAGGGGCCACCCATGCGTCATCATTTGGTCGCTGGGCAACGAAAGCCGGTGGAGCCCGCTGTGGGAAAGAGTGAACGACGAAGTGAAACGGCTCGATCCATCACGGCCCACATCATTCCACGATCAGAGCTGGGGTGGTTTCAATAACGGACATAGCAAAGCCGATGTTGCAAATTATCATTATCCCGGCCTCAACGGCCCGCGAGAATGCGAGAAGGATACCTCGAGGCCAACGATGTTCGGCGAATATATGCACGTGCAAACCTATGCCCGGCGCGAACTCGAAACGGATCCTTCAGTCCGGTCCGATGCCTATGCCCGCACGCTCAAACAAATGGTCGATTCGGTGTACGCCCATCCCGCCTGTATGGGAGGGGCCATTTGGTCCGGGGTCGACGATATCTTTCATCTTTCACATGAACAAATATGCGGATACGGCCCCTGGGGTGTCATCGATGGCTGGCGCCGCGAAAAGCCGGAATATGTCGGAATGAAAAAATCATACTCGCCGGTTGTGCTCGCTCACAGTGGTGCAGTGCAGCCGTTGAACGGCGTTCTGGAACTCCAGGTTGAGAATCGATATAATTTTTTCAATTTGAAGGAATTAACGATCACCGCTCGTATCGGGGGCAGGGTCGTGCCTGTGCTGGCCGATGTCGCTCCGCTGAGCAGGGGTGTGCTGAAGGTCGCGGTGCCGAATGCACTGCCAGTACCCGATGTGGCGCTGTCGTTTTATGATCCGCGGGGATTTTACTGCGAAGAAGAAGTTGTGCATTGCGGCAAGCCCGAGGCTGCAACGATGTTGGGGGCCTCTGTGGTTGTCACAAGTGCCGAACAAAAGAACTCGATCGTTATAACTTCCGGCACCAACACGTTCTTCATCGGCAAGGCCGACGGCGCATTTGAACTCATCACATCGGGTGCGGACACGATCGTGCACAGGGGAGCCGAAATGATGCTCATTCCCAACAACCGTGATGACGGAGGCGCTCCGGGCATTTCATCCAATAATTTTACTGAGCGTATAAAGCCTCTCGACTATCCGCCGCTCGACAGTGTCCATCTCATTTCCATCGGGGCGGATAAACGAAGTGATGGCGCCGTCCTTGTCTCGGCTGAACTACGGTTCGGGCATCAATTGGCAGGGGGTCTTCACTACGAGTTTGCTCCTGACGGTTCGGTGCGCGTCTCATACGACTATACGGCGCTGGTCGACTATACAGCGAAGGCATCCGCACTGCTCCGGCAATATGGCCTGTTGTTTTCTCTGCCGCGGTCGTTCGATCGGCTGAAGTGGAAGCGCGTCGGCTTATGGTCCGTCTATCCTGCATACGATCCGAATCGCCTTGAAGGCGAAGCCAGTGCACATCCGCGGTATCTGAACTATGAAGAGGAACCCCGTGCGGTTCCTTCCGGACCATGGAAAGAAAACGCCAACGCACTCGGGAGCAATGATTTTAGGGGGACGAAAGGAAATATCCTGTGGGCGTCGTTGACAAACGATCGCGGCAGAGTCGTAACGATTCGTTCCGACGGAAGTCAACATGCCAGGGCGTGGGTCGACGGCAATTCGATCCGATTCATGGCTGCCGGCCTGAACGGTCCCGGTTCGTGTTTCTTTTTTACCGGCCCCCGCCCCGAACTTGAGAAGGGAAGCCGTTTAACGGGAGCATTCACACTTGAGATCGAGTAATGTGACCGGGTGAATCAGCGGCAAAATATTGTTAATGAATGAGTGTCTTTTGTCTGAGCTGCTATTGCATCTTTTCTCCTATATTTACATATATAGATAATTACTCATTGGAACCTTACATGTCTTCGACTCAGATATCTACGTCACTTGCCGTCAGCGAAAACGGGTTTCTCTTTCTGCCCACAACCGGAGAAACCTTCACGGTGAATGAGACCGGCAGATTCATACTGCGGCGCCTCCAGGAAGGACGTGAACAGCAGGAGATCATTTCCTCACTCATCGATGAGTTTGATGTTGAACCGGTCGACGCTCAGCGCGATGTACTCGACTTCATCGGTCAACTCAGACAATATCACCTCACCGACACACAATGAAGATAGCCGTCACGGGTTTGAATAACACAGACAATCCCGCTCCGGGAGTGCCGGTTATCAGGGCTCTCCGGGACCGATGGCCTGATTCACTGCACGTGGTGGGCCTCTTGTACGACGCACTGGAACCGGGCGCATACCTGGCAGACGTTGCCGATGCAAACTATATGATCCCATACCCATCGGCGGGATTGGAACAACTCTTCACCCGGATCTCCAGTATTCACGAAGTGGAAAAATTCGATATCATCATTCCGACGCTCGATTCCGAACTGAACGGCTTCATCAAACTGGCTCCGCGTCTGGCGGCGCTCGGCATCAAGTTGTTCCTTCCCACAGAAGATCAACTCCGATTGCGTTCGAAGGACAAACTTGTCGACTTCTGCTCGGCTCACGGTATCATCGTCCCCCGAAACGTCCTTGCGACGTCGGTGCAGGACCTCTATACGATCGCACAGGAGTTCGAATATCCTGTTGCCATCAAGGGAATTTTCTACGACGCCGCAATCGTCAATAATCTGGATGAGGCTATCGCTGCATTCCGCCGTATGCAGGCAAAATGGGGATTGCCGGTCGTCGTGCAGGAATTTATCGCCGGCGATGAGTATAACGTGTGCGCGCTTGGAGACGGTGCCCGCACCATCGGAGCCGTTGCAATGAAAAAACTCTACGTCACGGACAAGGGCAAAGGCTGGTCCGGTATTACGATCAACGATCCGGCGTTGCTCGAGATCGCCCAAAAGACCATCGCCGCATTGCAATGGCGGGGCGGCATCGAACTCGAATTCATCCGCGAGCGGGAAACGAATTCATATTATCTGCTTGAAATTAATCCGCGTTTCCCGGCGTGGGTGTATCTGGCGGTCGGCGCAGGCCAGAATCTTCCCGCCGCGCTGGTCGATCTGATCACAGGGGCCGCAGTGACGCCGTTCGAAAAGTATTCGGTTGGGAAAATGTTCGTCAGATATTCCTGGGATCATATCACCGATATCGCGCAGTTCGAGTCACTGACTGTACATGGAGCGCTTCGTCATGGATAAAAAAAAATATGAACGTCCTGTCATCCTGAAGCAGCAGTCGGGACTGATGAATAAATTCGGCAGTGCGACCTCCACGCAGCCGATGACCGACATAGAGGGCGTTCCCGTTGCAGAACTGGCGGCAGCATACGGTTCGCCGCTGTTCGTGCTGTCCGAAAAAAAAATGCGCGACACACAGCAGCAATGCCAGCGGATCTTCAGATCGCGATACCCGAAGGTCCAATTTGCATGGTCGTACAAGACGAATTATATGAATGCGGTGTGTTCGATCTTCCACAGCGAAGGTTCCTGGGCGGAAGTGGTGTCGGAATTCGAGTTTGACCGGGCGCGGCACTTGGGCGTCCGCGGCGAACACATCATCTTTAACGGCCCGGCAAAAAGCGCTGCGGCGCTTGAAAAAGCCGTCCGCGCACACTCCAAGATCCACATCGATCATTTCGATGAATTGTACGAACTCATCGAGATCACGACATCGCTCGGCCTGAAAGCGGACGTTGCGATACGCGTCAATGTTGACGTCGGGATTTATCCCAAATGGGACAGGTTCGGATTCAACTATGAGAATGGCGAGGCGCGCGAGGCGTTGAAACGGATCGCCGCAAGCAAGACGCTCCGCATCGTGGGACTCCACATGCATATCGGTACGTATATCATGAGCACCGAGCCGTTCCGTGTCGCCGTGTCAAAACTTGTTGCGCTTGCCAACTGGCTGAAGCAGCAACTGGCCATCGACCTCGACTATATTGACGTCGGCGGCGGATTGCCGTCGCACAACACGCTGAAAGGCCAGTATTTGCAGGCCGACGAGACATTGCCGGCGCTCGAGCAGTTCGCCGATGCCATCACCGCGCCGCTGTTCGAGCTCGAATCGCACGGCGACGCCATGCCGACACTGATCCTTGAATCAGGCCGGGCCCTCGTCGATGGGGCCGGATACCTCATCAGCACCGTGCTCGCCGTCAAGCGGCTCTCGGACGGAAAACGCGCCTACGTCATCGATGCCGGCATTAACCTGCTCTTCACCAGCCTCTGGTATAAACACAAAATGGTCCCCGCGCAGCCGACCGGCGTCATGCGCGAACAGGCGAATATCTACGGTCCGCTCTGCATGAATATCGACTGCATCCAGGAAGACGCGTCCGTTCCCGCGCTCAAGAAGGGGGACCGCGTTGTGCTGATGAACGTCGGCGCGTATACGATGACACAGTGGATGCAATTCATCACATTTCGGCCGGCGATCGTCCTGATCACGGCCGACGGTTCGCCGCACGTCATCCGCAAGGCTGAATCATTGGAATATGTCATGTCGCTGGAGGAAATTCCTCCATCGCTTCGATCACTCTCAGCATAGCGGAATTGATGGAACGACGCACATTCATCGATGCAGTGATCTTCGCCTATGCGCAGATCTTTTTCAGCAACAGGCGCTGGTTTGGCGTGATCGTCTTGTGTGCATCATTCATCAGCCCCGTCATCGGCATCTTCGGCCTCATCGGCGCGCTTGTGTCCACGCTGCTGGCCTACGGATTGAAGTACAATCAAGAACGCATTCGCTCCGGGTTCTATGGCTTCAACGGCATCCTCTTCGGCGCCGCTGCTGCATATTTTTTTCAAATCACGCCGCTGGTGGCGGCGGTCATTCTCGTCTTTTTGGTGATTGTGTTCTTCGCCGCTGCTGCGCTGGAACATTATCTCGCAACGGCATTCAATCTGCCGGGCCTCAGCCTTCCGTTCATCCTCTCGCTCTGCGTGTTTATTATTTTTTCCTCCAATTTTGAGTGGATGGTGCATGCCGCTCCGCCGAGGGAAGTGGAATTGGCGTTTCAGGTTCCCGAAGCAATGCGCTTTTATTTTGAATCGCTCGGCTACATCATCTTTCAGCCGCATTTCATTTCCGGCATGATCATCGCAGCGGCGATCCTGGCGTTCTCTCGCGTGCTGTTTGTCAACAGCATTATCGCATACGCGCTGAACAGCCTGCTCGTTCATGTGCTCTATCCCGACCCGACTCCGGCGTTCATGATCCAATCGTCGTTCAATGCGATGCTCGTCTCGTTCGCGCTGGGCGGCAGCCTCATCATCGTTTCGAAAAAAACGACGCTGCTCGTCGCGCTCTCGACCGTCGTCTCATTGATCTTTACGATTTTTTTTACCGGCATCTTCGCCGCGCACTCGCTGCCGGTTCTCGTGCTTCCGTTCAATGTCGTGACGCTGGCCACCATCTATTCGCTGAAATTCCGGCAGGAACACAGCGACCTGGTCCTTCTCTATTTCCTTCCCGGATCGCCGGAGGAAAATTATTATTATCATCACAATAGAAAATTGCGATTCGACCGGTACCGCCTCATCTTTCCTGAATTGCCATTCTTCGGCGAGTGGACGGTAACCCAGGGGTACGACGGCAGCCTCACGCACCGCGGCGATTGGCGCCACGCCTTGGATTTTGTCATCACCGATAACAACGGAAATGAATTTGCCGGGCATGGCACTTCTCCGGCCGATTATTTTTGCTATAATACCCCCGTTGCGGCGCCGATGGATGGAGAGGTCGTCCGCATTGTCGATGGCCTGCCGGATGCGCCGATCGATACGCCGGACCTGGAGCATAATTGGGGAAATACGATCGTCCTGTCGCACCAATACGAGCTCTACTCGTCGCTCTCGCATCTGAAAGCCGGCAGCATACTGGTCAAAAAGGGAGACACGGTCCGGAAGGGGCAGGTCCTTGCGAGATGCGGCAGCAGCGGACGCTCTCCCGCACCCCACCTGCATTTTCAATTTCAACTGAGCGAGCGGGTCGGCGAAAAGACATTCGCATTTCCGATCTCCCAATATCTGCAGCAGGACAAGGATGGTTTCGTACTGCGGACGTTCGAGATCCCGGAACAGGGAGCACGCGTCAGGAATATTGAGATCCACAATGGACTCCGAAAGGCGTTCGAGTTCCGCCCCGATGAGTCGTATCACTTCGTGTGCACTTCCGGCGCCGCCACATTCGAAGAATCCTGGTCGGTCACGATCGACGCGTACAACATCCTGTCGATCACGTCGTCCAGAGGAACGACTGCCTATCTCCAGGTGAGGGATAAGATCATGATGTTTACCGGCATTGTCGGCAACCATGATAACGCATTGTACCATTTTTATCTCTGTGCGCTCAGCGCTCCGCTTGGCTTCATCGAACAGCTTCAGTGGACCGACAGCTATCCGGTCTCGGCGGCAATTTCCCTGCCGGTGCGTTTTTTCCCTGAATTCTTCCTTGTGTTCGTGAACCAACTTTCCGCCGATGCGGAATTCTGCATGAACAAAGTTTCCAATGGCGAAACGCAGTTTGTGATCTCATCACGCCAGCGGCTGCGGGGCCGCGGCCTGCTGCGGTTCTTCAACGAAACCAAGGAAGGCTCTCTCGTGATTCGGCAGGATGGTGAAATCGAAGCCCTCACCGTCCGCTCTAATTCTGATACATTCTCCGCAGTCCGCAAACATATGGAACACTCATGAGCATCACACGCATATCCGGCATGCTATTCCTCCTGTTGTGGGTGCTCGGTCCGGCACCAGCATTGTGCGCCCAGACCGATGAAAAGGTGCAAGCCTTTGCTGCATCAACGAACGAAGAAACAGCAAAGAATTACACCAATGCGATCCAGATCATGAAAACGATCAATGAAAAATACCATTCTGATTATTTGATATCGCTGCGGCTCGGATGGCTGCATTACCTTTCAAAGGACTACGAGTCGTCCATTCGCTATTACCAGGAAGCTGAAAAAATAAGCGACAACAGCATCGAATCTCTGCTGGGCATCACCTACCCGTACGCCGAGCTCAAAAAATGGGATCAGATCCAGGATGTCTACAACACGATCCTCTCGAAAGACAAATTAAACTATGCGGCAAATCTGAGGCTGGGGCAGATCTACTATCACCGGGCGAACTATGTTCTGGCCAAAAAATATTTTACCGTCCTCTACGAGCAGTTCCCCTCCGACTATGAAACGAACCTCTATCTCGGCTGGACGTATTACTACCTGGGCGCGCGGTCGAAAGCGCAGTTCCATTTCGTGAATGCGATGTCGATGAATGGATCGGATACGAGCGCGCTCAAAGGCTGGGGACTGACAAAATGAGAATCCTTTCTGCAGTCGCAGCGCTGTGTGCTGCATCGATCGTATGGAGCGCCTCCGCAGCGGCACAACAAGCATACATTATTCCGTCGCTCTATGGAACCTCCGGATCGTATTCGAACGGCAGCTCCTCTGCATCGATCGACGCCTATGCGCTTGCACAGATCGGTGGGAATGATTTTCTCTCCGTCGCTGTCGGCAGTCTTACCATCGACGCAGCGGAGTGGACATACGCGCAATCTTTGCTCGCCTGCGCGGGAACGAAAAATTTCTATCCCTTTTCTCTGAGCCTCCGCCTGGGTATGGTCGGTGGTGAGTATTCGGCAAAGCAATATCGGTACACCTACACAGACAAAATTTTTCTTGTAAGCGCCGGCGGCAGGTATAATTGGGACATGTTTTATTTCCGCGCCGACTATACGCATTTGGACCTGCAAGGATATAAGAATGTCGTCGCCCGGCAGGTATCAATCGGGGCTGAATGGGTCGCGTCCGAATCCATTTCACTTACGGTATCCCCGCTGTACTCCACACTGACTGATGGACGGAATCTTTTCGGAGTCACGGTCGGAGGCACATTCATTCCTGCCGCACCGCTCACGATCCGCTGCACCGGTTTCATGGGCGCGCGCGCGTACTTCTTCGATCCGGACCTTCTTGTTGAATACAACCAGGATGCCACGCAAAAATATCTGGCAGGCCTGTCGGCCGAATATTCAGTTATTCCGGAACTCAAAGTGAGCTGCGCATATCATGTGACAGGATTTTCCGACTACACCATCCGCTACGCGAGTGTCGGCCTCATCGGAACGATTTTGTTGTAGGGGAAGGGTGGGGGTGTTAGTGCTCAATACATCAATAATTCCCTGATTGTCTTCATGCTGACCGCGCCGCCCGTTGAAGTCGGATTTTTGAGATTGAAATGGGCGCTGGCATGGGCCGTCCTCAGCATGTCCTTGACGGAAAGGTTTTCGTGCACGCCATAGAGAATGCCGGCGCAAAATGCATCCCCGGCCCCCACTGTTCCCTTGATGTCTTCGGGGCGTATCGCAATAGATGGCTCGTAGTGATACTCTCCCTGTGTATTCATGCAGATCCCGCCTTCGGGAAAATGTATCACCAGCTGCTTCTTGACCCCGAACGACATGATCTTTGCCGCTGCATCCTGAAGACTGTTGTGGTTGATGAGACCGTTTGTGCGAATCTGAATATTCGCGATGTGCGCCGCTTCCACTTCGTTGATCGTGAAATAATCCACATGCTTCATGCATGGCGTGATGATGTCGTTGTACCGGGAACTATCTTCGGAAACGACGTCGACCGATGTTTCGTATCCCTCCGACTTCAGCATGCTCAACACCTTTGCGGCCTTTGTGCCGAACTGTGCGTCGGGAGCGTCCAATGCATCGAGCAGCAGCAGGTACCCGAGATGAAAAATCCTGGCGTTGGTGCGTATGCATTCGAAATGAGTTTCATCTAAAAATTGATTTGCTCCCCTGTAATGGAAAAATGTTCTTTTGCCGTTCGATTTCACCGTCATCACATCGGTGTACGACGTCAACGCTTTGTCGGTGATTGTTATATACGATGTATCGATGCCGTTCACCGTGAATGTGTCAGCGATCTGCCGGCCCGTTTCGTCGTTTCCAACGAGGCCCATCGCAGAGAGCGGAAGCCCCATATCGAATTTGGCTAGGTCCACAAGGCAGTTATGCGGTGCGCCGCCCGGACAGGCTTGAATGCTTTCAATGTTCGCCAGCATTCCTTCCTGCGGCAGGATATCGATGATCTTGACATAATCCATGATCAGGTTCCCGCCGGACATGATGCCGTTTCTCATGATGCTCCTTGTGTATCCCTTACCGTTAAAAAACATTCACCATTAGAATCGTTGCGCTGAGGCGCTCTGCTGCGCACTATCACGCTTTCCCGCAGCTGCCGAAGATGGTCATTTGCCCGGCGACGACCCTGCTGACACTTTCCTGAACCTGCAGCATGATATCGGGGTATGCATTGTATTTGAGGTCCACATCCCTCTTGGTTATTGCGACATGTAACGTGTCGATGGCAGCCCGTGCCATCCCCGTGAAGAAATTGATCTTCGCTATTCCAAGGCCTATGGCTTTTTTAAAGTCTTCGTCCGATATACCCGAGCCCCCATGCAGAACAAGAGGGATGCCGGATTTTTTGTGTATGGAATCCAATCGCTCAAAATCGAGCTTCGGCTCGCCCCTGTACCTGCCATGAGCGTTGCCGATGGCAACTGCCAGCGCGTCGATCTGAGTCTTCTGTATGAAATCTTCAGCCAACGCCGGATCTGTATACATGGCGGCGTCGATCGTACCCATCAGTTCTCCGCCTTCGGAGCCGCCGACGGCCCCGAGTTCAGCCTCTACCGACACATTGACGGCATGACACAGTTTTGTTATTTCTCGTGTCTGGGCGATGTTGTCTTCGTAGGAGAGATGGGATCCGTCGAACATGACTGACGTGAATCCGCACCGTACGGCTGCGGCCACTGTTTCAAATTTCAATCCGTGATCGAGGTTCAGTGTTACCGGTACGCATGCTTTGTGCGCGCGCTTGATGACCGCCGCGGCGATCACTTCGATATCGACGTATGCCAGATGAACTTCCGCAATATTGAGTATGACAGGAGATTGCATCCGTTCAGCGGCGCTCACAACTGCCTCAAGGAGCTCGGTGTTGATCACATTAAAGGCGCCAACGGCATAGTTGCCTCTTGTGGCAGGCGCGAGAATATCTTTTAAATTAAGTAATGCCATATGCTCTCGTTTTTATTCTATGAATTTTTGATAATCGGTGCACAGGAGATGTGTTGGAATAACGTCCTCCTCAATGGCAGGGAAGCGTCCGATCGTTTCGAAAAACCTGTTGTCCGTATTGTCATCGTTCACCATCGATACTTCACCGACCATCACTGTTCCTTTTTTCTTCTCGCCGTAGAAACGATGGTATAGTTCCTGCGGAAGCGTAATGCTCTGCCCCGGCGCAAGACTCACCGTCCCGCCCGCCTCGATGGTTGTGACAGTCCCGTCTATGGACACAGTGATGTTCTTTTTAGACAATCCTTCACGCACCGTCGAGCCATACAGCTCGATGATCAGGTTGCCGCCTCCGCGATTAATGATATCCTCCATTTTATTCCAATGGAAATGCATCGGAGTGACCTGCTCTTCCTGCACGATCATGATCTTTTCTGCGTAGGCTTTTGGATATCGTTTGCTTTTCAGCTTCCCGTTGCGGAGCGTGAAAAGGAGCAGCCCGGTTGTTCTGAAATCGCCTGTGCCGAAATCAGTGATATCCCAGCCCAATCCGAGATCAATAATTTCCTGTGTTGTGTTTTTATGCTGCTGCCAGTCGGCGATCGAGTACGAGGCGAAGTCAGGCATGGCGAATTTCATCGTTTTGAAAAATCTGACCGCATCATCAATGATGGAATTTATTTCGGAGCGCTTCATATGCATTGGTCCTTCATTAATGAATAAATTATCTCTGACCGATTCGGGAACGAAAGAGGCAGTGTGATCGCACCTACTCAGTGCTGCGATCTTTTTTACAAGGCCTTTGGTTTGTTCCGATCGCGTATCTTTTACTTCATATGCCTGATGCGCACTTCGATCTCCGGCGAAGCACCCAACAATTTGACAAGCTTCTTCGTATCCGTCTCTCCGGTATGATAAGGGTAGAGAACCTTCGGCATGAATGAACGCGCCGCCGCGGCCGTTTCCTCCGGCGTCATCGTATACGGCAGGTTCATCGGCAGGAACGCGATGTCGATATTGTCAAGATGTGACATCTCCGGGATGTCGTCCGTGTCTCCCGCAATATAGATGCGCTTCTCGCCGATCGTCAGCACATAGCCATTGCCGTCACCCTTAGGATGGAAGGGGAGCCCGTTGTCGCGCATATGTCTGATGTTATACGCGGGCACGGCCTCGATCTTTATATCGCCGATCTGGCACGTATCGCCGTTGTTCATAATGATGGCACCCGTCACCTTCTGAGCGCCAAGTACGGTCGTGACCAGCTGCGTTCCCTCGTTCCTGATCTTCCCGATCGCGGTCGTGTCCAGGTGATCGGAATGATCGTGCGTCACCAGAATAATGTCCGCTTTGGGGAAGCTGGAATACTCCGCCAGCTTACCATACGGATCAATAAAGATCGTCTTTCCGTGATGCGTGAATATGAGCGATGAGTGACCGATGAAGGTGATCTCGATCTCTCCCGCAGTTGTCTGTACGGCATCCTTTTCGTACGTCGCTGTTGCTGTCAATGCTATGACTATGGGGATAACCATGGCGATCATCTCTCCCTCCTGAGAAAATGTGATATGGAAAGGTATGACATTCTTTCAAGGGAATCAATTGTACCCCTCCGCGGTGAATCGTTCCGCTTGATAATCGTTCTAAATCTGAGTATGTTCAACTGAGTTTGTATTTATCGGACGAGCCCGGGGCGAAAGAATGGCGAGCGTTGCGCCGGCTTTCGTGTATCGATGCCGCGGCGATCAGAGATAGCATCCTTTCACGTGAGGTAAACCGTGCAAAACGGGTCTCCCTACACATCCGTCGCGATTTCGTATGAAAAATAGTATCTTCTGCCTCGCCTTCATTGTATTGTGTGCCGCACAAGCTCCGAATCCTGTTACGACAGATCGTGTCACTTCCGGGGTCCGGCACAGTACCTATAGACTCCCCGGCCCATTCTCCCTCCATGTGATCGAGGTCGACCTGCAAGACACGTCCATCGTGGTCGAAACATATAAGCCGGAGTGTTTGACAAGGACATCTGCGCAAGCAGCAGCAAACGACCGGATCCGTCATCGTGTGCTCGCCGCAGTGAATGCCGATTTTTTCAGCTTTACCACGGGCTGGCCTGTCGGCAACCAGGTCGTAAACGGCAAGCCTGTGCTCGGCGTGCGTGATGCGCATTCGGCGCTTGGTATCAGCCGGGCAGGCAAGGTCACGATCGAAAAATATGCATTCCATGGTGCAATCGTCGCACGTGATGGATCAACAGCGGCGATACGAACGATAAATACGGAACGCGATTCCGGATCCATCGTGCTGTATACATCGTTCCGCGGACCGACGACCCGCACAGATTCCACAGGCACCGAGCGCACGCTCTCGCTCATCTCACCGTCTTGGACGGCAAATGATACGCTGCGCTTCATCGTCACAGCGGTAACATCGCCGGGCAACTCGGAGATTCCTGTGAACGGCGCGGTACTATCCGGGGGGAAATCGGCCCGGCCATTTCTTTCGAATGCTCTTAACCTATCCGATACAGTAAAAGTATTTGCAGGATACGCGCCCATCGTCTCTCCGTTGATGCAGCTCATAGCAGGCCGGGGAAGGATTGTCACAGCAGGTCGTGATGCCGGATCAATACACGATACATCAGAAGCGGGGATGAAATTCCTCACTGCCCGCCATCCCCGCACATTCGCAGGAATTAATGCCGATTCATCGAAATTATTTCTCTGTACGGTAGACGGACGGCAGGCGTCGAGTCTCGGAATGTCGTTTTCAGAGATGGCTGCGTTTCTGCAATCCATCCATGTCACGGAAGCCTTCAATTTGGACGGCGGCGGGTCGACGACAATGGTCGTGCATTGCAACATCGTGAATTCACCATCCGATTCCCTTGGTGAACGCCCCGTTGCGAACACACTGCAGATCATTGACATCACGCCGTAGCGTGTAAAGATATATTTGGCAGCAAGCCCACCGTGAGCCAATCACTGTCTTCACAGCAATACGAGTGGCGGATTTCTTTATTCATCGTGATTTCCTGTAATGCCGGCAAAATATGGGCCCAACAAATGTTTTACTCGATCGCCAGGATCCATTTTGACACTCGATACGATCATCACCATAGGACCACACCATGACAGAGAATAAAACAAATGACATTCGCGCGTTCGCGATCCGGTACACCGCCGCCTGGTGCAGTCACGATGCGGCCGGTGTTGCATCCTTCTTTTCACCTGATGGCTCGCTCAGGGACAATGACGGTCCGGTGATGAGGGGACGGAAAGCCATTTCGGAATCCGCCCAGAGCTTTATGGACACATTCCCGGACCTCGGGCTCAGTCTCGACGATATCGTCGAGGCTGACGGCACATGGTCGTACACGTGGACGCTCGAAGGAACGCATTGCACGACAGGGAGACATGTTCGGATCAACGGGGCTGAAAAATGGAGAATCGGCGATGATGGTTTAGTCGCCGAGTCCATTGGAAGCTTCGATGCCGAAGATTTCACCAGGCAAGTCGGACAATCATAAAAAATTGATTGTTGCGAATACGTGATTGTATCATAAGTAGGTATTAAATGGCTGCCGAGATGGGATAGATTGACGGGTGGTAACGATAAAAACCATCAACCAGGTTGAAGAACACGTCGGTGAAAAACTCAACAGTCTGCCAAGGCGGGGCCCGAAGGATAGACTTCGGCATTAACTCCAGGGTCGTTAGGCCCTGGCAGTACAGAAAGGAGAGCACGATGAGCAACGAACAGGTGGCACTCGAGACGAAAGGTATTACGCTGGAGTGAAATCATGACTTACAAAGGGTATACTGCTCATATTGAGTTTATCGAGGATGCAGGATTATTTCACGGTGAAGTCATTGGCACTAAAGATGTAATAACGTTTCAGGGATCATTCGTTAAGGAACTTAAGAAGGCCTTTAACGATTCGGTGGATGATTATCTGGAATTTTGTAAATCAAGGGGTGAGGAGCCAGACAAACCCTTTTCCGGGAAATTCGTCTTGCGATTACCCAAAGCGCTTCATCGGAAAATTTATATTAAAGCAATCAAGAGCGGTCAAAGTCTTAATAATTATATCGCACCAGTAGTGTCCCGTTATAAGTCGAATAAATACAACTGGTTATCAGTTGATGGAGTCACAATTTGCAGAGGTAACTCCGTAAGTAGTTGAGAAATAAGGGTTTTCTCAAATAGTGACACACTCAATATTTGTAGAATTGTGTAGAGCGATAATTTG
>CAISDA010000012.1 GCA_903884005.1 uncultured Ignavibacteriota bacterium
CAGCACAGAAGCATACGGAAAAAAACTGCAGGTAGTGACACGTATGGAGGATGAATTCAAGCTGGCAACGGAGCGCGCGGAGCACGCCGTCAAAGGCATCTCGGGCGTCACGAGCGACGATACGTTCTTTACCACACAGTTCTCGAAAAAACTTGCAATACTCAACGGCGACATTAAAGAGACTGTCGCGCTGGCAGAGAAGGGCATTAAAAAAGATACGGGTGGCAATGTATCGGCCGACGATTCTCAGGCCGTGGCCGACCAAGCCGCTGTGTATGCAGAGATCCGTCTGAAATCGTTCACGTCGGAAAAGGAAAAAGAAATATTTGTCGTCGATGAATGGGAAGCAAAAGCTATTGCGATGGCAGGCGATAGCGAAAGCATGGTTACAGACATCCGGCGCATCGCCGCCGACGAACGCGCTCAGATCGACATTGATGCCGCACAAAAGACATTCGATTCTGTTGCTGCTCTCGCGCAGCGTGGGGTGGCCGTTATTGCCAAGTTCACGGCTCAAGCTCACCAGGCGATCATCCTGAACCTTGAAAAAGCAAAAGACAAGGAGATCACGGCGATCGATGCGGAACGCCAGGCGTCAAAAGATAAATACGCAGAGTTGATGGACAATGAAAATCTGACGGCGGAACAAAAGGCTGCTCTCAAAAAACAGTCGGAAGTTGAAGACGCCAAGATTCTCGCACGCAAAACGCAGATTGAAGCTGATTACAATAAGCGGATAGCGTCTGAAAAGACGGACGCATTCGAAGCCGAAAAAACTGCGGGTGTCATCGGTGCGATTATCAACACGGCCGTCGAAGTGACAAAGGTGTTGGCAACCCCATGGATGATTCCGATCGTGGCAGGCCTCGGCGCCGCCGAGGTCGATCTGATTGCCTCGCAACCGACGCCGAACTTTCATACGGGCGGATCGGGGTATTTCGACGCTCCCGCGTCTTCCGAGGCAACGGTAAAGATCCGCGGCGGTGAGAAGATAGACGTCTATACGCCCGAACAGATGAGCAGCCAACAATCGAAAAGCGTTACGATCATCCAGAATTTTTATTCCCCGTTCACCGACGTGGAAGCCGTGAAACGAGCGGTTGAAGGTGGGCTTCGTCAGACAGGCCTTACGGTCGACAATTACTTTACGAATCAAAATGGAAACGTTGTTCTTGCATAGATCATTATGAAATTCACGCCAAGCGCAAAATTCCTATCTATCGCGCGATCGTCGTTCAGACTGATCGAGCGCCGGGCGTATTTCCGCAAGACAACATCTCTGTCCGGGGCGCTCAATACCAACGACTGGACTGAGGCGACTTCGAAACTTGCCGGCATTCCCGAAGCCACCACGCAGATCGAGTATGGCCTGGGCCAATTCTCGGCAGACTCGCTCGCTCTGACTGGCAACGATGTCAATTGGTGGAACGCGAATATATTCGACGCAACAGCGGACGAGTATATTGAATGCAAGTTGGAACTTCGCATAGGCGACGACCCGAACAATTTCGCCGCCGATATTATCCCGTATTTTACGGGGATCGTTGCTAAAAAGACAATTGTGCCAACTGAGAGCCAGGACAGTTATACGTTTTCTGTCGACACGGCCGATGCGGTTGCCGATCAGATAATGGCAGAATTTGTGTCGACGCGGTATTACGACGATAACCAGGGTGGCGTTGTGCTCCTCAATATCCCGGGCGTGTATGTTACATCGACCAACACGGGAACCAATCCCGTTGCCGCGGGTGTGCATGTGATAACATACGATTATAATTCTGGCGTACCGCAGATCCGCTATGATAATGGCCTGTGGGTAAAAATCTTGGCGGACGGAACATTTCTGATAGGCAATGGCACCGATGAAACAGTGGAGACGCAGCAGCTGCGTATCAAGGTAAATTATTTGGAGCTATCCCGGGCGGCCAAGGAACGTGAAGAAAAATTAATTCTTGAAACGGCACCGGCGGATCTGCCCTCCACCTGGTATTCGGGGATCTCGCTGCACGGAATGCTGAATGCTATATACCAGAAGATTGGCATCGACGC
>CAISDA010000013.1 GCA_903884005.1 uncultured Ignavibacteriota bacterium
ATTACGAATCTAGTGGATCAGTCGGATGTAAGACTAAATTTGCTTAATTTAATACCCGATTTCCTACTAATAGATATTTATGGCTTGTAATGATACCAATATGGGTCAAATCCAGACTGCACAGTCAAATAATATGCTTTCAGCGTTGGTGCTTCTCGCGTTTGGTATCGGGCATTGCGCAGTTATTGTGGGAGCGGGGACGCTGACGAAGAAAGTGCAGAACTATTTCAATTGGAGCAGCCAATCCCCAGCATTAACGTTGATGAAGAGGGTTTGCGGAGTTTTATTTATTCTTGGGGGTGTGTATCTGCTCTACATCTCATAGTTCTAGTCATCGATTGTGGTATCTCTGTGATTGGCCAGATCAATCGAAGGGGTTAGATGCTATAAATCCGTAAGAATCTTTTCAATCGCATTCTTAAATGCCGGAATATCGTCTGTAACGGTATTCCAGACAATTTCTATATCCACGCCGAAATATTCGTGTATTAACTGGTCACGCATTCCGGCAACATCCTGCCACGGGATATGTGGAAATTTTTCGCGTAGGGGGGTGGAGACATGTTTAACAGCCTCGCCGATGATTTCGATTTGACGAATCACGCCATCCTGAACGAGGGTATCGTTGAGGAATGTTAATCGGTCTTGGCCGCGTGTGTATGCTTCAATTCTTGTTATCGCATCAATGATATGATGCAAATACACAGAATCATCACGCTGCATAGATCACCTGCTTCTCACTGTTTATTCTCTCAATTAGATACGGAGATATCGCTCCTTCGGGGACAAGGTCGACATCTCTTCCCATTGCAGAAGAAAGTTCTCGTTTCATTGCGGCCATTTGAAAGAGAGTCATCTTACCCGAGAATGAGACAATAAGATCAATATCACTTGCCGCATCTGCCTCGCCTCTGGCGAAAGACCCAAATAGACTAGCATTTGCCACGTGATATTTTTGGCAAATTGGTATCATTAAAGATGTATCAAGAGAAACTTGTTGCATAATGTCACCTATGTTTACCTTAAGATACAAAATTCTTTTCCAAAATTCATGCCGTCAGTAGGAATGCGATATTTTAATTTCAAAAGAAGTATCCCTGGATAGTCGGCGACCACGACAGCGCCTGTCGTCCGTATTTACCGTCACGACAATCCGAGGTCGCGACGAATTCGCGCGACGTCAACACGCAGGAGTGCATCATCCTGCGTGCTGTTGCGGGTCTCGATGTCCAACAGCAGCGAGTTCAACAGCTCGAGACCGATCGCATCGTTCACCGCCTGGCGGGGAGTCATGCCGCGGAGTGCGGGGATAGATGTATCCGGCCAGCGCTTCCAATGGTTTTCCATCATCGCCTTGATCTTCGCTTGCACTTCCGGCGATTCGCGTAAGATGCGCTCTTCTTCCTCCCTTGCCGCACGTTCATCCTCCGATTCCAGGTGCTTGGGATGGTCAGCAAGTTCTTCGGCAGTGAGTGTTTTGATATTCTGAAGCACAGCCTTGCCGCCAAGACGCCTACGCACTTCCTCTTGTATGCGTTTCGCGCGAGCTTCCGAATTCACCTCGATCGTCATCATCGTTCCATTGATCCTGATCGATGCTGTCACGATATTTTCTCCGATTCCTTCAGTGTTCGGCGCATCTTTGATCCAGTCAAGTGTGATTTCGGCGAGCGTTCCGTATTCGTTACGGACGGCTCCGTCGAACAGTTCCTCGTCGCTCTCTTTCGTATAGTCCTGCTGAAGCCCCTTCATTGCCTGAAACGCATCATCGACAGAAGAGACGGAGTAGGTCAGTGTATGCATGAGGTATGGCTCGTTGTCCCTATTAAGGAGTGTGCGCATCGGATGCATCAGCTCAGCTTCGATCTCGAAATATTCCTCACGCAGGAGATCCTCATTGGCTTGCAGTGCCTCCTTGGTGATCGCTCCATCAGTCACATGTTCAGTGGACTCAAGGACCGAACGGAACGTGACGAGCCGGTTCAGGTATTGCGGAGTGATGACGCATGGACCAGTTCCCATGAAGAAGTGCAGTCCATCCATCGCAACGACGCGGGCATACATGATCAGGCCTGGCCGCATGGATGAAGTTGCCGAACGTTCTCGCACATAAACATCGTGTTTGCGAAAAATGTCATGCATTGTCGCGCCTATTCCAGGATCCACGGATAGGACCTGATAATAGCTGTAGCAAGAGGCGAGTGTCGCCTCGATTAGGCGGACCCCATCAGCGCTTATGGTCCAGCGCTTAGATGTGATGAAATTCTCGGCGGCCGTGCGATCCAGATCCGGGCGCCATGAAAAGGAGAGCCACCGGATGAATGAATCGCCCTGCGCCGTCATCGGATCGAGCGTGGCTTCATCCTCTGAACCGTATTCATCCAATGCCTGCTGCATGCCTTCACTGCCGTATTGCCTGGCGATGTATGTTGTCACTTTCTCGGTGATTTCACCATCGAGCTGCCGTATCCTGTCGTAGCCATCCACGACGGTTTCTTTCACGATGCCGCCATGACAGTGCTTGTATTTCTTTCCGCTGCCGCATGGGCACGGATCGTTTCGACGAATCTCCGTCATACATATTCTCCCTGGTTACTAAAGGCCGGCAGCGGTTATCGATTCTATAGCAAGTTCGACAGCCCTGTCCTGCTTCGAAAAATATTCCGTGTAAATCTTTCGCAGTTGCTCTCGTTGCCGCTGAATGTCCTTCTTCAGCGATTTTCCGTTTTTCGAGTTGGCAAGGGCAGTGTCCCATCCGCAATATTCAAGGAATGGTTTCCATTCTTCGCCGACTTGAATTTCCAACAGGGGATTGGGCATATACAAGCCATGCTTCACCCGAAGGAACAGATTGCGATTCCAACTCGTTTGTCGTTGAACTTCATTTTTAGCCAGCACGCTAGACAAGTAGGTGCGAACCTTCCTATATGATGGAACAATGGATTCAGGCATCGAAGCGATGAACGTTTCTACATCGCCGACGGTGAAAGACGGGTAGTAGCCATTTTGCAACGCGGCGTTCACCTGCCCCGGCCAGTGTGACATCATAAATATCAGGAACTGATGTTCGATGTGCCGTTGGTCGAGTTTTCGCATTCGCGTCAGAAACCTGATGTTGATTGATCCCGGCATGAGTATAGTGACGAGGTCGCCCAGGTTTCTTCTTGCATATGCTTTATCGTGGGCCGCCAGAGCGAGAGCGAGTGCAAGCGGACCCCGGCCTCCGGTGCCAGGATTCATCATGTCGGCGCCGGCTTCGAGCATGTAGCGGACAGCTTCGAGATTGCCTACCCGTATTGCCGCAAGGAGCGGTGTATCACCGAGCTGGGTCAAGTGCTCGAGTCCGTGACGACGGATGAGGGAAAGCATCTGTGCTTTATTGTAGGGCCGAAATGCTGCGCAGTATTTATCCGCAACATATTTCCGGCCTTCATCGGGTTTCTTTGCAAATGTGTATTTAGCCTCAATCAGATCCGGCAACAGGTAGTCCCTATCGTGGGCGACGGCAAACTCGAAGACGGTTCGCTGCGCCTGCTTGTTAATGCGAATGCCATCGAACGCAGCGGGCAGGAGCGATTGGATTTTGGCGTCGTCCATTACTTCCCAAGGCACGGGTTCTGTTTTCAGGATGCGCTGGCGAATATCGGCTGCCTGATCGGCCTTCCCTTGCAGATCGAGTTTGTGCGCTTCCTTCTGCCAATCTTCGATCGACGATTCGGTATTGATGATCTCGACCTGTTCTTTCGTGTCGGAAAACCCCAACAGGTCAAGGAG
Organism: uncultured Ignavibacteriota bacterium; assembly: GCA_903884005.1. Lineage (GTDB taxonomy): Bacteria > Bacteroidota > Ignavibacteria > UBA10030 > UBA8401 > CAISDA01. The sequence goes on from CAISDA010000013.1 coordinate 3,775, forward strand.
TGGCTGTTTCGGACGAGACTCGACAATGAACAGGCTCTCCCTTGAGCGGGTCATGGCGACATACAAGGCGTTGCTGTAGAACTTGTATGCTTCTCCGGTTTTGTCTTCCTTATTTTTTCCTCTGCTGTACTCCAGATCGCTTCCCAGATCCGCTGCCGCAACACCCTCGGTTATGATCCGAAACTCTTTCTCGGCGCTTGATACCATGTTGAACAGGACGACATGGTCGTACTCAAGCCCTTTGGCTTCGTGAACACTGAACACGAGCGGCGTATCAAACACCTTTTTGGCTTCGTCTCGTATTTCATCAGAGAGCGTGATCACCGCAAACTTGGTTGAACGGCCTGTCTTCCTGTTGATTTCATCCCGCACTTTGGTGTTGTCAGCGAGAAATTCAATTGTTCCCGGATTTGTCGACCGGCTAGTTACAAGGTAGTTCGATTCTTTGTCGATCGAGCCGAATCGCTGCTGTTTTATTTTCAACAATCGATTAGCGATCTCAGTAACGGCGATGGAATTGCGGTAATTATTCCGGAGGATACGAATGATTTCAGCGGGTTCCTGACTTCCCGGTTGGCCTCCACCTCCTTGATTTTTCAAATAGAAATAGCTCTTCACTCTTGCCCAGCTGAAAAAATTGGGATGAACTATCTGATTTGAGTCACCCGAGAGAACAAAGGAAGTGGGGTGGATCAATGTTTTGAGACAGAAGGCAAGCTGAGGTGTCGTAAAATCCTGTACTTCGTCGATCACCAGAGCATCATACTGCGGACGAACAAGGGGAATCGTTGTTGCCGCGGCCATGTTACTATCCCAGAGCTCGTGTTCCAAAAGGTGTTTGCGATAACGGTCGAACAAGTCCCAGGCGTCACCGCGTTCTTGGGCGTTGAGTATGGATTGCTTGACGCCCAGCGCAAGATAGGCATCACGTGAGAGGAATGGGCCATCGGCACTGCTTCCGGTGATGACGCCTTTGACTTCTTCATACAGCATACGCGCATTTTTCAATCGGCTGCCCTGACGAACTTGATTGAACCACGACTGAAAATCTCGCCACGTCGCTTCACGCCCTTCGGGAGAGCGGACCGATTGCAGCAACTCACCGAAAGAATAGAAATCGATTTCACGGTCATCAGCTCTATATCCTTGCGCATAGAAAAGGTTTCTGGAACTTTCCACCAGAAATGCGGAATGGGTGACGTAGAGAATCCTTCCCTCAAGCCCCTTCATTTTTTCAAGGAGAAGCACAGTCTTGCCGCTTCCAGCAGATCCGATGATGATTAGCGGCGGCTGCAGATCGAATACGGCATCCTGGTCCGGGTCGAAACTGAGTATCCGATCGAGGATATGGAAACGGTCGCTTGCCTCGTTGACGTAGGGCAGCGTTTCATTATCATGCGCTGAAGGTTGCGCATCGGGGGCTGCAGGCATGGCAGGGACAAAGTCAGCCTCCGAGCAGACAGGATTGGCGAGGAATCGGGATTTGTCGTAGGCGTGATTTCGAATCACCTCGAGGATGAGGATCACCGTGCGGCCGTTCGCATTTCCGAATCGAAAAATCAATCGGTTGGTGTCGTCGAGCTTGGCCCGCCAGAGGCCGGTGTTCTTCATCTTCTTTACATCCGCTGCTGCAAAATTGCCATCATGTAAAAGCGAGATAACGTGATTGATCTTGCGATCGAGGCCGCTCGTGGATAAATCATTTAGTTTAAGAATCGGATATGCCATGTAAATCTTAAAAAAATATTGTTGGGTGGAATAGAAATACTATTCAAGGATCGACTCCGTTATAGCCCTTTGGTGCTGAAATTCAGCACTCACCGTGTGGGATAGTTTTTAAGCTAACCAACCATTACTCAATAGTCAAGATGGGATCCCAACATCCGCTCAGATTTAAAATGTTGCCACTATCCTTCAATGTATTCAAAACGCTCGTAAATTTGTTACTTCAGTAGATGGAGCGTTTATGAAAGAAGAATTGGACGCGCGAAGGTGGGAATAGCGGTGACTGGAATCTACAATAGCGGGCCTGGTGTAATCATTTTCCGTTTATGATCTTGCCATTGTCATCGATTAAGTTCGGTATCTGATCGGCAATAATCTTCCAAATGATTTGAAGATCAATTCCAAAATAATCGCGGACTATATTCCTTGGAGATTATCGTGGGGCCATTGCCGATTTCACCAAATCAATTAAACTAAATCCGAATTTTGCAGAGGCATATTCCTGCAGAGGAATTGCCAGGACTGAACTTCACTATTATCAGAGAGCGATAGACGACTACACCAAGGCAATTCAGCTTGACCCTGATAACCCATTAGCATACACCGGTAGGGGAGCCGCTTACTGGAAACTTGACCAAAAGAACAAAGCACGAGCAGATTTAATTAGATCTGAAGAACATGGTTTTACCGTTCCTCAAGAATTTATGGAATTGTAATTTTAGTATTTCATTGGGTAATTCTGTCATATCCCGCAATAGTGTCGCGGTTATCACCGACGCACTATTGCGATAACGGACTGTAATCCCTTTTTGCATCGCTCTCACGAACGATAAACAGATCATTCAATCACTCATCTCAACCGGAACAATTTTCATGAGCAACGATTCAATCGGCCGGAATGCCCCGTGTCCATGCGGCAGCGGTAAGAAATATAAACATTGCTGCATGAATAATGCGGATGGTGCTGCAAACCCACCACACATAAGTGGTGTCCTTCCCGAAGACATGAAGAAATACATCGAATCACATCCCTTCGCGAACATCCATGAGCTCAGGACTCACTTGGGCCAACGTGCGCAGGCATCGAATGAAACAACGCTCGACGATTTCGACGGTCTCATGCCGTCACAGATGCACGCGCTTCTCAATTATAAGGCGGGAGACGAAACGCTCGTTCAATTTCCCCTTGCGCCTGTGGGCAACATCTCCGCTCCCATCCTTGACATCTTCCTCGCGATTGCGACTATCGTCGATCGACAACCGTGCAAAGCAACGGCAAAAGGAAAGCTTCCCCGATCGCTGTGCCGTGAAGCGGCGATGAATGTTTTAGGAGAGCATGAATTCAAGGAAATGACCCGCTTTGGCGGCATCAACATGGAGGAGGATTATCCCGATCTGCATACGACGCGCATTGTTGCAGTGAACTCTGGGCTCCTTTGCAGTGACGGAAAAAAATTCTCGCTCAGTACCGAGTGTCGCATGCTCATGGAAACAAAGAATAATGCCGGGATCTATCGGAAACTGCTTGCATCATACTCTCTTGGTTACAATTGGGGTCACCGCGATCGTCATCCTGATTTTCACATCATACAGCGATCATTCCTCTATTCGCTGTACCTTCTACAACGATACGGCGCGCAAAAGCGTGAATCGAAATTTTACGAAGAGGCGTTCCTGCGCGCATTTCCGGCTGTCTTGAAGGAAGCGCCGTCGAAATATTATTAAATCCCGGAGGAATCGGTAAAGGCCGCCTACACTCTCAGGACCATCCATCGCTTCTTCAAGTTTTTCGGTCTCGCGGACATCAAAGAACTTGATCAGGATCATTCAGACGCGTGTGAACTAACGGCGACTCCCATTGCCTTCGAAGTCGTAAAATTCATGTTCCTGTTTCCCCCGACGCAAGAAAGGCGCCCATTTCAAACCGACACACCGAAGAATTCTGTGAATGAACCACTCGGCATCAGAGAATTAGGCAAAAGTGAAGTTGCAAGACTGCTGCGTAATGAGAAGTATGAGACTCTGCATCCGGTGCGATGCTCTCATTGCGACAATCGGGAAGGTTTTTTGAGAAAAATCTTTGCACTTATCGGTTACAATCCCAAGGACGAGTTTTCGGAAAACATCGTCCAGCATACAATGCACAACAATCATAAGATTGAATTCGTGTTCATTAAAACGAATAACGGATCGCATTATGTCGATAGTGCGAAATGCCCGGCATGCGGTTCAACTGCGGTTGTCTATGATATTGAGATAAACGATGCAATGATCGAAAAAATGGGCAAGATGACCGGACAAACGCGGGAGGCGGTGCTGATCAATTTGAAAGCAATACAAGAACGGATGAAGCCGGAGTAACCGCTATGGGGCACTACTGTAAATTTTGTGGAACGACACAGCCTAACGAACGCTTTTCAGGCAAGGGCCACCGGAACCATGTGTGCAAGAAATGTGCTGCGATGCCCAGAGAGAAGCGGGATGCGATTGAAGAGGGAATGGAGATCGATTCGATCCTCAAACAATACTATTGCGTGATTGCATGCTTTCCTTTTATGGCATCATAGAACTTTGCCAGACAAACATATGAGAAGGGGAAGAGCCATAGGAAACCTATTCCCAACGTCAGGATGCAGAGCAATGCCAGTCCGAATAATCTAAGACACAATCCGAATAATTTCAATTTGTATCCGTCCATCATCAATTTACTTCTATCGATGGCCTCCATCGGCTTGATCGACGTATCGTCAGCAAGGATAAAAAACGTCATTGCATATGAAAGTGCCGCGATGATGCCCGGGATGATGAGCAATATTATCGGTATCCATTAATTATTCCTTTCGAAGTTGGTTCCGAGAATATATGGTGAATGCCTGTAAAATACAATGGGGGCATGGTTCGTTGATCGGTCCTGGAATCCCTTGACGGCAGACACTCTCGATGTAAACCCAGGCGGACCGCATGCGGTATGAATATTTTTTTTGTTGTAATATTTGTCGAATTACCATAGAATTCTATGATAAAATGAATTTTCCCAGACCAATGACACAACAGATAAAGACTCAAAAACTAAATTACGTATTGGCACATAAAACGGGGACAGGTCGACCCATGGGAAAAAATAACGCGGCAGTTTTTCTAAACACCCTCTTGTGGGGATTCATTCTCTGGCTTTTTGGCTATGTGTTGGGAATGCTCTTATTTGCTGTTGTTCCAAAAGAAACCATCGGGTGGTATATTCTGCCATTGGGAGTGTCGTTTACGCTTTGGGTTTTGTTCAAAAAAATTAAAAGAGAGTCGTTCGGCTGCTACATCGGGCTTGGGGTTATCTGGACAATTATCGGGATAATTTTAGATTATATTTTTATTGTCATGCTCTTAAAAGCAACCGATTACTATAAACTCGATGTGTATGTGTATTACGCTCTGGCCCTTTTATTGCCGATCGTAGTAGGCTGGTATCAATTGAAGACGGCGAAAGAGATTGAATAAATTTTGAGACAGCTCCGATGTGTGCCTGTGTGATTACACATGGGCACCGTCGGAAAATTTCCCCGCATAATCCCCATCATCCCACTTCACGATCAGACTAACCGAGCGCGCGGTTACCGACACCCATTCGGCTACCCGTTTATCAACCGGTTTCCGTCAGAGGAAAATATTTTGATTGACAATAATTATCCTCTTCCGTAATATTCCATTGAAGTTCGTCACCTCCTGCCGCGAATAGGATCCCGGGATCCACAGATATTCCCTCCTCCCGTCCACGGCAACCTCAGACCACCTTTTTATCGATGAACATGTCACAGTAACATTCTGTGCAACTCAAGCGAAGAATTGCCTTCGAACGGAGGCACGGCAACCACAGGGATTATGATCGTGCAAAATAACGGTGCTATCCACATCACCCTGACAGCAGGGGATATCACGGCGGACGCACATCGAAAGACTAAATGGTTATGCAACGAGTCCACCAGGCCCCGACCTGTTGTGGTTGGGGCTTGGCGACACATGCAATGCATTTAGTATCATCCATTGATACGATTACCTCCATGCTGATGTTGTATACTTCCTGTGCAATAACAATTAGACATCCCCCCACATCACAGGAGACTTCCATGCAGATCAAACCGCTTTCATTCCAGTCAGCCGGGGCGTTGAGCGTCCTGCAATTCGCCACTTCGCATCTCGACGCGTTTGCGTACCTTCCCGCAGATGGGGCCATTGAAAAGGGCCAGTTAGAGGTCAGGGAAATGAGCGACGCCGGCAGCGTGAATACGCTCATCGTCTTAAATGCGTCGGACACGTTCATTTTTCTGATGGATGGCGATATCCTTGCAGGCGCAAAACAGAACCGTGTGCTCAATACGTCCGTTTTGCTTGCGCCTCATTCGAAAACGATGATCCCCGTGAGCTGTGTCGAGCAGGGACGGTGGCGGTCTGTTTCGGACAAATTTTCGATGACCGACTATGCGGCTCCGTCGTTCTTGAGGAAAACAAAAACTGACAATGTCTCGTTCAGTCTCAACGAGTCGAATAAATTCGACGCCAATCAGGGAGCAGTGTGGAATTCCGTTGATGCATATGCCCGTGAGAGGATGGTCAAATCGCCGACGTCGAATTTTTCGGACGTGTATGAAGCGTCCCGTACAACGGTGGACGACGCCGTAAAGGCCTTCACTCTCGATCCGGATGCAAACGGAGTGATGTTCTTCAAGGGGAAGACGATACTCCACGCCGACCACTTTGGCTCGAAGATGGTCTTCGGGCATTATTTCCCGAAGCTGGTCAAGGGTTTTGCCATGGAGTTCATCGGCGTCAAGGAACCGAAAGGGACATTCACCGAGGCCGAGGCGACGTACACCGCCGTCGATTTCATTGATGGCTGGGAAGCCCTGAACAAGGAGCCGCACCCTGGAGTGGGATTGGGCACGGAAAAACGGGCCGCGGCCGAACACTATTCCGGCATGCAGCTCGAGTATAACGACCACCTGATCCATGCGAGCGTGTTCAATGCGAAGTCGATGAAGCGATCACAGTAATCATCTTCTACTCTGACCGAATCTCTGAGGAAGAGAGATTCCGGTTGAACAATAACTGACCTGCCGATTGTTCGAGCTTCAGCCGAAGATCTATTGGCTGGACCCGTGCATAGGCGGTGACGACATTTGCCAGGTCCCACTCCGTTACGGCCTCTGCGATTTCTTTTCGGATTGTTTTTGTGTCGCCGCCGATGGAATTCAACCCCGAAGCGGCACGTTTTTGCATGAGCGGGTGAGGGGGGCGGAGTGCGGCCTGAGCGATTAGAGTTATTATTTCTTTTCGCGTCAGGGCGATATTTGCTATTTGCATATCTAAATTTTTTTTCAGGCTATTTGTGCTGACCTTATAATGCACACGAGATGGCGGTGTTCCGTCCGTCGTTGGAATTCGCATGACCATTCCATTGGTGCATGCATACCGCATGATATAATGTGATACCTGCAGCGCATGGAACCCGGTTTCCGAATTGAGTATCGTAAATCCGAATCCGCAGTCATCGCCCACCCGTGGCTGGAATTTGAACTGTACTTCACTATCCATCCTCAATACTTTGTCCGTGCGAGATACGCTCCCGATGGGAAGACCTTTGCATGCAGCGACGATGTCATCGTCGAAGAACTCCGAATATCTGGAACTTGTGATCGTCTTTGCCTCACCATCCTCCACGTAGACCCGGACAGATTCGCCTTTGATCGCCAGCAGCAGATCGTTGAAGAAGGACACGCATGTTTCGTTCGAGGCATTCTTCAGATGCCACCGGCTGAGATGATGCCATTTGAGGAGTTTATCGATGAAAGATCCACGCACGGGATAGTCGCGCAGTGTTTTTTCGGCAATCCGCAATATGGGTTTGCTGCCGTCAGTGACAAAACAGAGCCGTTCGGGATTGGTATCGATACGTTCCAGTTTTCTTGTATCAAGAAAAGAAGCGAGTGCGGTTACATCCTCACGGGTAATTTCTTCTCCGTGTGTGTATGCTAGATTCATTATCGTCGTTTAAAGTGCATTCATGGCCGTTCTTAGGATGGGGCTGTGTTCAATGTAAAGAGATGATTCAGCACAATCGTATCAAGTAATGATACTAATTGACTTGCAACTGTGCCCGAGAGGCGGTATTTTCGGTGGAGCCTATTCATTTCATCTCCCCACACAAATTACCAGAGGACGCGGCCAATGCTTGAACTTCAAACAAAGATCAAACGGCAGATCGAGATCATCGGACTCGTGAGCGGCGCCAAATCCACCGGGTATTTCACCGCCGACCTGGCAGATCTCTTTAATTGCGAAGAACTCACCATCAAACGTGATCTGCAGGATCTCCGCACCGCGGGAATCGACGTCCATTCCGAAAAAAAGGTCGGCGTCTGCATTGCTTCGCCGATAGAGCCTCGTGTGATCACCGAACTTGTGCTTCAGTATGTCGGCATCTGCTATTCGATGAACGCGGTCGACAGGACGACCTCGCTTATGGTGCGGAAGAAAAAGCTCCGCGCGCTTCACGACATCGTTCACCTTCAGCGGTGCATCGAGCAGGGCGTCCTTGCTGCAATCGATTATGAAAAAGAAAAAGGCGAGACCGAGCCGGGGAAGGAAATTGGACCGCTGCTCATTTTCCAAAGCGACGGACTGTACCGCCTGCTCGCCCTGCATGGCGGCATTGTCAAGCAGTTCCATCTGAATAAGATCCTGTCCCTGCGGCCGACGGAGAAAAAATTCAAGGCGATTCCGCCGAAAGACGTCGAGGATCTCTTTCGCTATTCCTGGCGGAGCTGGATCGGAAAGGAACGCCATACAGTACGCTTGGAATTTTCGAAGGAATGGATGGAATGGCAGAATCCGCGCATCTTAATGGATACCGAAACGGTTGATGAACGTCCGGACGGTTCGGCGGAAATAACGCTGACGGTGAACTCCCTTAACGAAATTGCCTCGTGGATCGCCGGGCGTGGTAAGGGAATCACCGTGCTGGACCCGCTGGAGCTGCGCGAAAAGGTGATTGCACTGGCCGCGGGCGTGATGGAAAATTATGGCAAATGATATCCGTCCCAGACTGGACCAGCCAACTTGCGAAGATGTGCCTTAGCGAAGGGAAATGTAATTTCTTGTCTTTTCCAAATGAATTTTTAATACCCATGCTTAACAACGGATACTTATACACCGACCGGATACTACGCGAACACGCCGGCATGACGGTGTTGGATTATTACAGCACCCGCCATTCGCATTTTACTCGCGCGGAATGGCGCAATAGAATCGAGACAGGTTCAGTCACGCGCGCCGGGACTCCTCTCTCGCCAGACGACCGCCTCCGCGAGCAAGAGGTGCTGCACTACGTCCGCGCGCCATGGTCCGAGCCGGATGTGCCAACCGATATCCCCATTCTGATATGCAACGAACATGTCATTGTTTTCGACAAGCCCGACGGTATGCCCGTCCTCCCCGGAGGAACATACCTCGAAAACTCGATGGTGATGATTGTCCGGAGAACGCGTGATGCGGCTCTCTCGCCTTTGCATCGCCTTGGCCGCGGCACAACGGGAGCGATACTCTTTACCCGGTCGCATGAGGCCGCAGCGGCGTTCAGCCGGATGATGAGGATGAGGGAAATCGGGAAAATCTATCTTGCGCTGGTTCATAACGTCGACATGCCCGATGAGTTCACGATCCACACACCCATCGGTCGGGTTCCGTATGCGCGGCTCGGTGACATCCACGACGTCTCACCGCATGGGAAAGAAGCGGTGAGCATGTGCACGGTGCTCGCCAGGAATGCCGACGACAATACCGCTCTGATTCGTGTGTCAATTCTGACCGGCCGGACACACCAGATACGAATTCATCTCGCTTCCGAGGGGCATCCGCTTGTGGGAGACAGATTTTATCGAGGCCACTGTATCGGGAGTGAAGACTCCGACGAACGTTCCAACACCGTTCTTCCGGGTGATCCGGGATATATTCTGCATTCGTGGATGCTGCATTACCGGGATCCGTTTGCAGGATGCGACGTGGAAGTTATTGCGCCGGTGAGGAGGGAAATTATGGAGTGGTGTGAGAGGGCGGGGTATGCGATATTTTTGGAGTGATGGCTTTAGGCTTGATATAGCCCGCACTGGTTCCATCGGCGTAATTTTCTTCTATACACAGGCGCAACTGTTGCTCGGATAATTCCTGCCTCACATTCCTCCGAAACGTCCCCCCGAACTGTAACCTTGTAAAGCAAGCAAGTCAACTAGGGTGTACATCAGACTCTACTGACCATCGAAATCAGCACCAATATGGGCATTATTGCACGGCGCAAGTATCGCGTGAATAGTTGCACTAATGAATTTTTCCCTCGTAAGCAGAGCGAAATTTTACCCTGAGTGTGATTAACATATCGGCAATGCCAGCATATCACCACGCGGTGTAAGTAAGAGAAATATAACTTATAGTCCGACGGTATTCGTCGGATTTTATATGCATATTAGAAAATATACATTTTTCCGGCTTGGGCCGGATTCCATTCGAAGAAAAGGGAAGACACGAGTGAAAAAAAACGCCGATGGTTCCAAAGCCGCTCTCCTCAGGCAAAAGGCAGAAGATATCCAGCATAGAAAATCATCGAAGATCACCTCGCGCGTTATGGAAGCCGAAACGCTGAAACTGATTCATGAGCTCCAGGTCCACAAGATCGAACTGGAATTGCAGAATGAAGAGCTCATGCTGGCAAAAAATTCAGGGCAGGAAATTGCGGAAAAATATATTGAATTATTCGACCATTGCCCGTCCGGGTACATTACATTAACGGCAGCAGGTGAAATTCAATCGGTGAATATCGCCGGAGCACGAATGTTCGGAAAAGAACGGGCGGCCTTACAAGACAAATTGTTTAGAAATTTTCTTTCACAGGATACGGTGACAGGTTTCAATCTGTTTTTTACGAACGCATTTGAAAGCAGGAACAACGAGACCTGCATGGTGACTCTTTCCCTCAACGGAAGACCGCCGACACATATTCACCTTGCAGGTACTGTGTCCGGAACCGGCGACGTGTGCAGAGTATCCATGTTCGATATCACGGAACGCAAGCAGATGGATATGGAAATGAAAAAGGCGCAAGATGCTTTGGGAAATTTCTTTCATATCGTTCCGGATATGGTGGCCATTGCATCGCCAGACGGATATCTGAAGAATCTCAATTCGGCCTGGGAAAAGACGCTCGGCTTCACGATCCACGAACTTGAAAACCTACCCTACGAGCGCTTGATCCATCCCGACGACATTGCATCGACGCAGATGGAAGTGGCGAAACAACTGCAGGGGGGTACCACGGCAAGATTTGAAAACCGGTACAGGCATAAGGACGGTTCATACAAGTGGCTTGAATGGAACGCCATCGCCGGTGAAGACGGTAATTTATATGCCGGAGCGCGCGACATTACCACACGCAAAAAAGCTGAGAATGCACTGCTGGAGAGCGAAGAGCGGCACCGCAGTATTCTGCACACTGCGATGGATGGCTTCTGGTTGGTGAATCTTAACGGACATCTGCTTAAAGTGAATGAAGCGTATTGCCGTATGAGCGGCTATACTGAACAGGAATTACTCGGCATGCGTATCATTGATCTTGAGTCTGCAGAAACTGCGGCAGCCACCGCTGCGCACATTCAAGTGATTATTGCAAAAGGTGAAGATCGATTTATTTCCAAACATTGCAAAAAAGATGGCAGTATGTTTGACGTTGAAGTCAGCGTTCAGTTTAAGGACGTTGAAGGCGGACGTATCATCGCTTTTTTGCAAGACATCACCGAGCGGAAGCAGGCGGAAGAATCGTTGCGCAAAAGCAAAGAACGATATCGACATTCAGAGTTGGAGTTGAATGCTGCTCAATCTGTGGCACATATTGGAAGCTGGAAATGGGACATCAACACAGGAAAAGTTTTCTGGTCGGATGAGATGTATCGTATCTTTGGAGTGGATAAAAATTCGTTCAGTGGATCGCTTGAAAATGTCATTATCAACACGATGCACCCCGAAGACCTGCATATTGTTTCAAACGCCACAGAACTTGCCAAAAAAATCCCAATGCAATATCGGATCGTATTACCCGACGCATCCATACGCACTATTTATTCGCTCACAGGCGATCCCATACTCGATAGTGCGGGGAACCCTGCCTATCTGACCGGTGTCGCCCAGGATATCACCGAACGGAAGCAAACGGATGACGCGCTGCGGGAGAGCGAGCTCAAATATTCCGATATGGCCATGAATATACCGGGCGTGCTGTTTCAATTATTTGTGCGAAAGGACGGCACAAGAGGTTATCACTACGTGAGTCCGAAAGCCACCGAGATATTCAATCTCTCCTCTGACCAATCATCGACAGATTGGAATCTGGGTGAGCGGATCCATCCTGACGACAAAGACATGTTCGCTGCCTCTATGAATGAGGCGATTGCACAAATGAATGTGTGGAACTATGAAGGGCGCATTCTGACGATCGAAGGTGTACGATGGTTCCAATGTATAGCGCGTCCCATTGGAAAGAATGACGAAATACTCTTTAACGGCATATTGATTGACACTACTGAACGCAAGCATGCGGAACAACTTCTCGTCCAGGAAAAAGAACGGCTGGCTGTCACACTCCGCAGCATTGGTGACGGCGTGATCACAACTGATACCGATGGCAGAATTATCATGCTCAACAAGGTGGCCGAGGATATGACGGGATGGAGTTCGGGCGATGCCGTCGGCCGGCTGCTGCCGGAAGTATTTCATATCCTTAACGAACTCACTCGCGAGCCGAACGAGGATCCGGTCAAAAAGGTGCTGAGCACCGGCAGGATCGTCGAACTGGCCAACCACACGTGCCTGATCTCGAAGACCGGCACCGAGATACAAATTGCCGACAGCGCCGCGCCCATACGCGACAACGAGAGCCGGATCACGGGGGTCGTTCTGGTGTTCAGAGACATGACCGAGAAGCAGAGGCTGAACGATTCCATACAGCGCACACAAAAGCTGGAATCGCTCGGCATACTTGCCGGCGGTATCGCTCACGACTTTAATAATATGCTTGCGGGAATATTCGGGTATTTGGATCTCGCCAAAGAAAGCGCAGCTGTTAACAAGACCGATCAAATACCGAAATACCTGGATAAAGCCACCGGCGTCTTCGACCGGGCCAAGGGACTCACACAGCAGCTGCTGACGTTTTCGAAAGGGGGCGCTCCCCTTCGCAAGACACAATTGATCTCTCCGCTCATTCAGCACAGCGCTGCGTTCGCCCTGAGTGGATCGAACGTGACCTGCCAGTTTGATCTAGCGGCCGATCTGTGGGCATGCGACTGCGATGAAACTCAGATCGGGCAGGTGATGGACAATTTTGTCATCAACGCGAGGCAGGCGATGCCGATGGGAGGGAAGATCACCATTACCGCTGTGAATGTTAAGGAAGTGCCTGGTCATCTGGGGTCGTTTGTCCGCATCTCTATACAAGATGAAGGCATCGGCATACCCCACGATGTCCTTCCTAAAATATTTGATCCGTTCTTCTCCACAAAAAAAACTGGTCACGGTCTCGGGCTTTCGACGGTGTTTTCTATCATTATGCGTCATGGCGGGTGGATTGATGTCGATTCAACCCCCGAAAAAGGGTCGATATTCCACACCTTCATTCCTGCATCGCTCAAGAACATGTCTTTCGAAATTGAACTCGAAACGATGAAACATACAAGCACGGGATCCATTCTTGTGATGGACGATGAAGATTTTATACTGGAGATCGTCAGCACCATGCTCGGGAGTATGGGCTACACGGTGGCTCGGGCGAAAGACGGAGAGGAAGCTCTCGCGCTATTCACAGAGGCAGAACGCTCGGGACAGCCGTTCGCTGCCACAATTCTTGATCTCACCATTCCCGGTGGAATCGGAGGCAAAGAAGTGGTTGTAGCAATGCGGGAAATAAATCAAAATTCCATCATCATCGTTTCAAGCGGATATTCTGAAGATCCCGTGATCGCAAATTTTGCACGGCATGGTTTTACCGACCGAATCATCAAGCCGTATCGGAAGAATGAACTGACGGAACTGATGAAGCGGATATATCAATAATATAAAAAATAACAAACGAGTACTTTGCTAAGTATCACTGAATGGTGTGCATTCGATGGCCGCGAAAATGAAAGGCAATGGCTATGGCTTCGACATCGAACGAAAGTCGACGGGCAACTGGAGCAAAGTTCGACCGGGTTGGCGTCGTATGTATCCCTGAACGTGTTCGACAAGTTCGGCAGGGAAGTCGCCGTTCGGGCAAATGGAACAATTAAAAAATATGTATAAGGGTACAAACACCGTCGCTGCGGCCATGTCAACAAGGGATGGCAGGGCGATATTTCATTTACTATTTCATTATGAAAAAAACAGCCTCGGTCTATCCCATACTTATCGCAGTGGTACTATGTATTTGTTGCAGCAGTTGTAAAAAAGAAGGGGGCATTACGCAGTATGATCCACTGGAAACGAACTCGGTCGTCTCGACGACAGTAGACAGGACGATCATTCCGAATGATGTTCCTGCCTCTTCGCCTAAAATAAAATCCTCGGATGTGTCTTTGTTTTCGCAGTATGGCTATGGAAAATGGCACTACGGTCTTGGGCTGCCGTATGAGAAAAGACTCGACCTGATGCCGACCGGCTACTCAGCGACATCACCCCAAAATGCTGCATCGCTCCTGCGATTCTTTGCCATCACCGATATCCATATCACCGATAAAGAATCTCCCGCACAGGCGATTTTTTTTAGTCCGTATGCGGGTGCTAACGGTATTTCCTGCTATGCACCTTTGATGCTCTATTCGACTCACGTCTTAAACGCAGCCATCCAAACAATCAATGCCCTTAGCCGCCAACATAAGTTTGATTTTGGGATCGCATTGGGAGATATGATAAACAACAGCCAATACAACGAACTGCGATGGTTCATTGATATACTCGACGGCAAAACGATCAACCCGGACTCGGGCACGAAGGACGATCCTGTTAAAGGACCGGGCAACGATTATCAGGATGAATTTCATGCTGAAGGACTCGACGTCTCTATTCCGTGGTATGCAACGCTCGGTAATCATGACCACTTCTGGATGGGTTCAAAACCGATGAACGATAAGATCCGTCAAGTCATGACTGGCGGCACCCTTCTTCAACTGGGGAATATATTCACTGACCCGGATGCAATGAGTAAATCGACATTTTCCATGGGGGCATTGGATGGAAGCACACTCTATGGAGATATCATTGGTTCGGGAACTGTGGCAAGCATGGGGAACCTTCCAACAATTGCCCCTGACCCTGATCGACGGGCTGTTACCACGACAGTGTTGATGAATGAATTTTCAAACAGCACCACACTTCCCAGGGGACATGGTTTTATTCAATCCGATGCCCGAAACAAATTTGGAGCGTGTTATTCATTTGAACCAAAGTCTGACGTGCCGCTCAAAGTGATTGTGCTCGACGATACGGAGGATGAAAGCGATGTACCCGGACCCTCCGGCATCTATGGATACGGCTCTCTCGGTAATGGACGCTATGATTGGTTGCTCGCCCAACTTCAGGCCGGTCAGAGTGAAGGCAAGTTAATGGTGATTGGCGCACATGTGCCAATCGGTGTTGCATCCGGCACGCCGCTTGGCTGGTATAATAATGCAGATGAGGCCGCACTGATAAAAAAACTAAAAGAATATCCGAACCTTATTTTGTGGATGTCGGGCCATCGTCATCTGAACACCGTTACAGCATTTAAATCAGACGACACGGGGCATCCCGAAAACGGTTTTTGGGAAGTTGAAACAAAATCATTGAGGGAGTTCCCTCAGCAATTCCGCACGTTCACTATCGTTCGGAACACCGACAATACTGTTTCCATCTTTGCTACCAATGTCGATCCTGACGTCAAAGACGGTTCCTTTGCAGCGATTTCCCGATCCTATGCAATTGCGTCGAATCAGACATATGGAATGATGGAGCCGCCTTTGTCCACAGGATCCGTTTCTTATAATGCGGAACTGGTAAAGCAACTGACGGTTGATATGCAGAATAAAATTAAAACCTGCGGAACTCTGTTAAAAAAATAGCAGGGGTTGTCGCCACGAAGGCGTCCGGTGCGCCAACTCAGTTCGGGTGGAAAGAAGCTCATGAAGCACGATAAGATCAATTCCGGGGTCGATCCCCGACCGAAGACTATGAATCCTATGCTGCCGCGTGTGCGTATGGCCGCATTGGCCGTTGCATCTATGTTCGGCCTCGCTGCATGCAGCATGCCCAACGACGGCTCGGCTGTTCCGCTGACTACGCTCGATGGCCAGCCGCCGCTAGTGGTAGCGCATCGTGGCGCTTCGGGATACCTGCCCGAAGAAACCCTGGAAGCCTACACCCTCGCCATCGACATGGGGGCCGATGTGATCGAGATGGACCTGGTGTCCACGAAGGACGGCGTATTGATCGCGCGTCACGATCCCAATCTCGCTACCAGCACCGACGTGGCTGCGCGGGCCGAGTTCGCCTCCCGCAGAATCACCACTCAGGTTGACGGCGAAACACAGACGGGATGGTTCTGCAACGACTTCACGCTGTCCGAGGTCAAGCGCCTCGGAGCCATCTCGACCGACCCTGAGCGGCCGCAGCAATTCAATGGGCTCTACAGGGTGGTGACTTTTCAGGAGGTGGTGGATCTGGTGAAGACCAAGACGCGCGAAACGGGCCGCACTATCGGCGTCTATCCCGAAACCAAGAACCCGACCTACTTCCGCGATCTGGGCCTGCCGCTGGAAGACAAACTGATCGCCATGCTCGACGCCGCAGGCTGGAACAGCAACACTGCACCGGTGTTCGTGCAGTCATTCGAACCCGGCAGCCTCAAGTATATGAAGGGCAAGGGCCTGAAGGCCAAGCTGATCCAACTGATCGACGGAGACGGCATCGACCTGAAGACCGGTGCAATAACCTATGCGCTGCCATTTGAGCGTCCCTATGACTGGACGAAGGCGGGCGACATGCGCAACTTCGACGTCATGGTCACGCCGGCCGGCCTGGCAGAGATCAAGGCCTATGCCGACGGCATCGGCCCGTGGAAGCGCTACATCATCAGCATCAAGGGCACTATCGGTGCCGACGGCGCACCGGTCGATGTGAACCACGACGGCAAGATCGACGATGCAGATGCTGCGTCGACCTCGCCGACGAGCCTGATCGCCGATGCGCATAAGGCAGGATTGTTTGTTCATCCCTATACATTCCGCAACGAGTCGCGCCGGCTGGCCTCGGACTACAAGGGTATCGCCGCCAACGAATACCTCGCGTACTATCGACTCGGAGTAGATGGCGTATTCACCGATTTTACCGATACGGCGCTCGCCGCCCGCAATGCCTGGCTTCAAGTGCAAAGCCGATGAGAATCGACCCGCGTGTGGATGCGAATGTTCCTCCGTCCTTGCCAATGCCGTGAACATGGCATCCGATTACCAGTCTCCGAAATTGTCCAGTGCAGACACTTGTACTGAGACTATCGGATAATTCCAGCCTCAAATCCCTCCGAAATGCCCCCGCGAACTGTAACCATGTAAAGCAAATATGTCAATTAGGCTTGACAAAAATATTAGAAGCCTCGAATTCACATCAAATTATGGCATTAATTTTGGCGCGATTGTTGACTGTTATTTATAAAGCCCAATATTGCTGCATTCGTGCCCGCCAATGTCGGGATCTCTTCACTCCGCCACGGACTACACATGTTCTGGACCCATATCGTTCATAAGGGTATTTGCAGGGGGAGTTGCCATGAAAACCATTATTTAATCGATGAATTCGAGTGCCTGCAAGACGATGAAAACGAAGTGCATCGGCGCACATGTCGGCCTACTGCAAAGAGCTCCTCGGATACACGACGCCGACGGTTGTCGCATCGAGTCAGGCGCTGACTATTCGGCAGGCGGAGACGAATGCGTTTTCCTATAAGATCTGGATGGATAAGAACCAGGCGGACGAATATCTGCTCATCGAGAACAGGCAAAAGACCGGATTCGATCTCAATATTCCCGGCGAGGGACTGCTGGTCTATCATATCGACAAAAATCTTGTCGATCTCTGGCCCGCCTCCAACTCGATCAATGTGACCAACACACATCTCGGCATCAAACTGTATGAAGCGGACGGCTTGGAGCAGATGGCCACGGCAGTCAACCGGGGGAGCGTCGGAGATCCGTACCCGGGATCGACGAGCAAAACATCCCTGACCTCAACGACAACGCCCAACACCAATCTTTGGAGCGGCAGCTCCAGCGGCGTTGAGATCAAGAATATTTCCGCATCGTCTGCGACGATGACAGCCACCGCCGTCCTTCCGGTGTATAATGGATATGCCCAGCAGTTCTACCGCCAATACACCGGCTATAGGTTTGGCAATCTGGGAGTGAATACCGGATACGGAATGGTCAAATGTACGCCGACAAGGACCGGCACATTGCTCGGGGTGAGGATATACAGTCTTGCCAACAAGTCTACGACTGTCGAAGCGGCGGCTTTTACGAAATTGACCGGCGGCAGACTCTCCACTCAAGTGGGAAGCACAGTCAGCGGCGCCTCGGCGGCAACAGATAATTTTATTCAACTGAATTTTTCATCGGCCATCGATGTTACACAGAACGTTCCGATCTATGTACGGATAAAATTCACTGTCGCGTCGGGCGGATACGCCACACCGATCGACATTTCAACCACGATCACCAATAATTCGTATACCTCGAGTGATGGCACAACATTCACCAATGAATCAACGCTTGATATTCCGGTTCGGGTAGTCTTCCAGAGTAATTCCCCCATGCCGATCGAACTCACGGCTTTCACTGCATCGGCAAAAGTGGGCCGTACAGAACTGACCTGGAAAACGGCAACAGAGATCAACTACTACGGCTTTGAAATTGAAAAGGCGATCGATCGTGGATCCTCGGCATCGGATGAGTGGACGAAAATCGGTTTCGTCGAAGGAAACGGAACAACCTACGCTCCAAAATCATATTCATTTGTCGATAAATCCGCATCGGGCAAAATCTCGTATCGATTAAAGCAGATCGACCGCGACGGCAAATATGAATATTCAAAAGAAGTCGAGGCAACGGTCGGTGCAGCACCTGCAGTGTTTGCGCTGTCGCAAAATTATCCGAACCCCTTCAATCCAACCACCGTCATCAATTATTCGATCGCATTGGCATCGCATGTCACAATAAACGTGTATGACCTGCTTGGCCGTGAAGTCGCGATGCTGGTGAACGGACAAATGGAACCCGGCAATTATACGGCAGCATTTGATGCTTCACGACTCTCCAGCGGAGTATACTTCTATAGGCTTGTTGCGGGGAGTTTTACGGACGTAAAGAGGTTGAGCATCTTGAAATAATGTGGCAGGTGACGTTCAAGGCCTGTCACTCGTTCAATAAAAACCCGTCAGATGTTTGGCGGGTTTTTTACAATGAATATCTCCCCGTACTATTCGAAGACCCCGACGGTCCGCTCCATAATTGCCGCGAAACGTCAGGCAATTTTTGCTTCTGCACGCATTTCCATCTATATTCTGTTACTGCCGAATGCACTATGCATATGTCTGCCTGACGAAGTGCAGCGGCAGCAACCGAAATTCCGCACCGTTAATGGCGATACAGGATTGCCACGACGAATCAACAAACAATCATGAACATCATGACCAAACGAATCTGTTGTCTCCTCGCGTCGGTATTTTTGACGGCTTCAATCCGTCTTACGGCTCAAAACGAGAATCACAAACACTATCAGGCACCGCCAGACTCCGTCGTGAAGCTAGAGAACACTGTAACGGTGCATAAAAACATCAGATATGGTGCCATTCCCGACTCCATTGACGACCAATCGTGCGATCGGATCCTGGATTTATATCTGCCCGAACAATCGGAACTGACAGGTTTGCTGCCCGTGCTCGTCTTCGTGCATGGCGGAGGGTTCGCCAATGGCGACAAATGGGCATACAACGATATTTGTTCAAAAATATCCCGCCATCGTTTTGCAGTCGTGTCCATCAATTACCGGTTGAAGCTTAGGGGATTGAAAGAACGCGGTGTGAATGCTTCGGGAAATACATCAAAAGGATTGCCGGAAAATGGAGTGTGGCATCCACTGTTTCATCAGGCGGTGATGGAAGCATCGGACGATGCCATACTGGCGCTTGCCTGGGTGAAAAAAAATGCTGCGAAATACAAATTCAATCTGCAATTGGTCTCCATTTCGGGTGGTTCAGCCGGCGGCATGACGGCTCTCTATACAACTTATGCTTCGGGTCAAAAAGTAGTGCCCATTCATCGGGTCGTTGATTTCTGGGGCGGACTGGAGAATGCACAGGTGATAAAAAAAAATACGCCTCCCGTGCTAATTTATCACGGCGACCAGGATCAATCTGTTCACGTCGATTATGCGTACGCCATAAAAAAGAGGATGGATGAAATTCATTCGACACGATCCGAACTCCACATCCTCGAGGGAAAAGGCCACGCGCAATATAAACTCATTGCCGCTGAAAAAATTGAAGAGATTGTGCAATTTTTAAAATAAAAAATGACCGTACAAAAGATGGGACAGCTATTGCAGGAATAGCCGTTGGCAGCGCTGCAATTCCGAAATTGGAGGGTGATCAGTATGAAGAAAATATTATTGACAGTGATTCTTGTCATTCAATAGCCGTCATTAATTCAGAAAAAGCGGCAGCGTCGGCACCGGCACGTTGTATGTCGCCGCCCCTCATCCCGATTCACACGGTGCTCAAATCACACTCTTTTCGACACAGCGCCCGCCCGTAGTAAAGTGAGCGTTCTTTACGCGGGCATGATTTCGTGAGAGCATAGAAACGATGCGTATAAATAAGTTGATAACGGAAATAATACACTTGCGGAGAGTAGAATGAAAAGTATCGTTCGTTTCATGTTCGTGTTGGTTGGAATGACGTTGTTTACACACGTTTCATATTCCCAGGCTAATACCATCAACGCACGGGTGAGTCAGGCGATCGCCGAGAAGGGCGATTCTTTGACCAAGGCACTGTCAGCGTACCACCTTTCGCTGTCGAACGTCAATATTTTATTGGTCGCCTATAAACACGAACAGGAATTTACGGTCTATGTGAAAGGGAAGGTCGACAGCAACTACCGCTTTTTTAGGAAATATAAAATATGCAAGAGTTCAGGCGAGCTCGGCCCTAAAAGAGCGGAAGGGGACCGGCAGGTCCCCGAAGGATTCTATTATATCGATTTTTTCAATCCTGAAAGCGATTACTATTTGTCCCTCGGCATCAACTATCCCAATCAGTCGGATCGCATCATCAGCACTGCAAAAAAACTGGGCGGCGATATTTTTATCCATGGCGATTGCGTTACCATCGGCTGTATCCCGCTGACCGATGAGAAGATCAAGGAAATTTATGTGCTCGCCTCGAAAGCTGATTCCTGCGGTCAGCATCAGATCCCCGTCTATATTTTCCCCTTCAAGTTCTCCGAACCATATGCTGAAACCATCCGTGAGACCTATCGCAATAATGGAGAGTTGCTCAATTTTTGGAATGATCTGAAAACGGGCTGGGAGCTGTTCCGGTCGTCAGAGCGCCAATTGAATGTAACGGTCGATCAGAACGGAAAGTACCTGTTTCACTAAACCATTAAATTATAGCTTGATTCTCTCGTTAAAGTCGCTTAGCTTGTCAAAAGCGCCATACAACGTCCGGAGAGTGGCCAACCGGGCGCGGGGGACGTGGTTTTTAAAAATACAGATTTCGACTTTCACAGATGAAAGGGTGACGAGATGACGACCGTTCAAAGCGTATTGCAAATAAAAGGGCGCGAAATATTCTCGGTTGCACCCGAAACGATGGTCATTGATGCCTTGAGACTGATGGCGGAAAAAAATGTCGGCGCACTTCTGGTGATGGACGAGGGCGGGCTCGCGGGAATTATTTCAGAACGGGATTATGCGCGAAAGATCATTTTGCGAGGCGAATCGTCGCACACAACCGCGGTGAAAGATGTCATGACGTCGGTTGTTGTTTCCGTACGTCCGGATCAATCCATCGATGAATGTATGGCTCTCATGACCAGTAAATATGTGCGTCACTTGCCTGTGATCGATCAGGATACGCTTGTCGGCATGATTTCGATCGGCGATGTGGTAAAGGCGATCATCTACGAGCATGAATATACAATCCAACAATTAGAAAATTATATCACAGGCGTCCGTTAAGTGACAAATGTGTGGCAGGATGCAATCCACTATGTCTATCATCATGCCGAAAGCGGCGTGTGAAAGTGCAAGATATGGTGCGTCCGTTCTTTAAATTGATGCTATGCGTTTCGCTGTTTGCAACACGATCGCCCTCGCAATCACAGCGCATGGCAACGATGATCGGGACCGTGCTGGACGATTCCACGGGAGTCCCGCTCGAAAACGTAAATGTGTTTCTTGCTCAAACGACACTCGGCAGTAACACCGGCGTGAACGGCGGATTCGAGATTAAAAATATTCCGCCGGGAGCATACGACTTCATCGCTTCCCGACTCGGATACAATACGCATAAAGTCCAATTGTCCCTCCCGGCCGAAACCCGGCCAATCACAGTCAGGCTCCATCCTGTCTCTATGCCTTTGGCCGAGGTCATCGTCTCTTCGACAGTGCCAACACAATGGCTGAAACAACTGGAACGGTTCCGAAAAATGTTCCTTGGGAGTTCTCTGAATGCGAAGGAATGCAAAATTATCAATCCCGAGGTGCTCGATTTCACGGATGACGGTGAACGTTTCAGCGCTTCAGCGCGTGCGCCTCTTGAGATTGAGAATGACGCCCTCGGGTACCGCGTCTTCTATATTCTCCGTGTTTTTCATATGGAGCCTGTGAGGGAGACCTTTGGAGGAGTGATCGGGAGAGGGTATGCACTGGTGTATGATGGGTCTCCACGGTATTTCGAGCTCGAAACTTCGGAGCCGGATATGCTGAAACGGTGGAAGAAGAATCGAATGAGTGCCTATGAGGGGTCGCAGTGCCATTTCCTCTCAGCATTGGTGAGGGGGAGTTGGGAGGAGGATGGATTTATCATCAGCGTGATGCCCGAGCTCAATATCCATAATACTCCGATCAACCGGGAGGCAGTGACACCCCGTACTATAGACCGCATTCTTACGTCCGCCGTATCGTGGAAAGAAAAAACGCTGGAGTACCAAGGAGTGTTGGAGATCGAGTACACGCGAAAGCGTCTCGACCCTGCGGTCGAAGTGTTGCGAAAGCAAGGAACCGAATCGCCGGTGTCATGGCTCCGATTGAATCATCGGTCGATCACCATCAACTCATATGGCTTGTCGATGGAAAGCCTTCCGACGACCGCGTACGGATATTGGTCGTGGCAGCGGTTTGCCGATAAACTGCCGTTAGACTACCAGCCGGAAGAGTGATACGCACGCTGGAATTTTCCCGACCGATGATGTTCTCTTGCTGTCCGTTCACTGATGTCCGTTCACTGATGTCCGTTCACTGAGAAGTCCTCTGACTGTAGAAGCCTTTGACTGTAGAAGCCTTTGACTGTAGAAGCTTTTGACTGTAGAAGCCTTTGACTGTAGAAGCCTTTGACTTTGGACCGCTTGTATATAGTGAGGATTTGCATTACATTCAAAAACGGGTCATACCAGACACGGCCATTGACATACGTTTCGAAATCGATCATGCATCCATAAAGAGCCGCCGGCCATTTTTTTTGGCGACTTCAATCGGTGTAGAGGTGTTGAACGATGAAGCACATGCACTCACAAGCATTTTCAGATGGTGAATATTTAAATTCTTCCGGAGTCATCGTTCCGTTGGTTGCTGCCGTGTATGCTGCGGCTGCCTGGGTGAGTTTTACACTCCGGATAGAACCGGGCAACATCGCTCCAATTTTTCCCTCCGCCGGCATTGCCCTTGCCGCCGTGTTGATACTCGGCCGTCGTGCCATGGCCGGAGTGCTGGCCGGTGCTATTTTAGCAAGCATGATCGCTCATTTTCATGAATGGGGATCCTTTGTCGCCGAGTTATCGAGTGTGTGGCCGTTTGCACTCGCCAATGGAATCGGCGCCATGGCGGGTGCGGGTGCGGGCGCGCACTTCGTGCGCCGCTTCAGCGACGATGAATATCCCCTGAGCAGCGGACGGAATGTAGTGAAGCTGATCGCTATCGGTGCATTCGGCGCCTGCATGATCAATCCAACAATTGGAACCGTGAGTTTGACATGGGGAGGGCTGATTCCCTGGGGACGGTTCGGTCATTCCTGGCTCACCTGGTGGGTGGGTGATGTGTCCGGAGTTATTGTAGCAGCCCCCCTCATACTGGCATGGTATTATGAACACTCACTCCGTGAGAATCTCCGTGACAAGGCGGAAGCGGCAGGACAGGGGGCAGTGCTGATTCTGCTGTGTTATGTCGTGTTCTTTCGGAATGCACCGTTTGAATACGGACTCATCCCACTTTTACTGTGGGCTGCATTTCGTTTTGGCATGCGTGGCGCTTCAAGCGCAGCAGCGGTGATTGCGATCCTGGCAACGATCGGAACCAGCCTTGGCAGCAGCACCTTTGCGAGTGACGCAGCCGATACGTCGCTGCTTCTGTTATTCTCATTTTTAAGCGTGACGATCACCTGTGCTCTCTACCTGGCAGGAGTGCTGGCCGAGCGCAACCGGGCTAAGGAATCGCTTCACGAAAGCAAAGAACAGTTTAAATCTCTTGTCCACGACATGCAAGTCGGGGTGCTGCTGCAGGGGCCGAGTGCTGAAATTTTCCTCTGCAATCCCAAGGCGCTCGAGTTGCTGGGTATCAGTGAAGAGCAACTGTTGGGCAAGACATCATTTGATCCGGATTGGAATGTCATACACGAAGACGGCTCGGATTTTTCCGGGTCTGAGCATCCGGTGCCGCGGGCCATTGCGACGCGTCGGCCGGTTCAAAAAATTGTCATGGGGGTGAATCGGCCGTTGACGGGCGATCGGGCGTGGCTGTTGGTGGATGCGGAGCCGCAATGCGACAGCAATGGTACAGTGAAACAGGTGGTATGCACATTTGTGGATATCACCGAGCGCAAACGCGCTGAAGAGAAAGTCGCCCGGCTTGCCGCCATCGTCGAAAGTTCAGACGACATTATCATCAGCAAGACGCTGGATGGGATCGTAACGAGTTGGAACAAAGGCGCAGAAATGATCTACGGCTACACCGAAGCGGAAATGGTCGGAAAACCGATTTCCGTGCTGGTTCTTCCCGATCGGGCCGATGAACTGCCGATTATTCTTGAAAAAATAAAAAACGGGGAACATATCGCGCATTATGAAACACTCCGTCGGCGGAAAGACGGACAGACTGTTCATGTGTCGCTGGCCATTTCACCCATTCAAACCGTGGACGGGAGTATTATCGGTGCCTCCACCATCGGCCGTGATATTACCGAACGCAAGGTGTCTGAAGAACTGGTCCGTGACATGCAGCGCAGGCAAAGCATAGGCATACTCAGCGCCGGCATCGCCCACGATTTTAACAACCTGCTCGGCAGCATGATGGGAAATATTTCGCTCGCCCAGACGCAGATGCCTGCCGGCCATCCATCGATACACAATATGGAGAACGCATTATTGGCAATGGATCGCGCTGCGCACTTGACGCAACAGATGCTTGCCTATGCGGGGAAGGGAAAATTTCAGATCAGGACGATCGATGTTGCATCCATGATCAGTGACCACATGAACCTATTCAGCGTGTCATTGCCCAAGAACGTCGCGCTGGCCACGCATCTTCCCTCCGTGCCAGTCTTCGTCAATGGGGACCCGGGCCAGATCGAGCAGATCATCATGAACCTGATCATCAATGGAGGAGAAGCGATCGGTGACGAGCAGGGGGTGGTGTCTATTACGCTGACTGAAGCCGCGATGGGACGCGGCGACCTTGCAGACTATGGAAGGCTTACGAACACACCGTTGGCCGAAGGCAGTTATGCGCTTCTTGAGGTGAGCGATACCGGCATGGGAATGGGCCCGGAGATGATTAAGAAGATCTTCGATCCATTTTTCACGACAAAGTTCATTGGACGCGGCCTGGGCCTCTCCGCTGTGCTTGGGATCATTCAGGGGCATAAAGGCGGCATTTACATTAAAAGCGCCGAGTCGATCGGGACGACATTCCGCGTGATACTTCCTGCGGTTGCTTCGCCGGTGCCTTCCGAAGTACGTGAAATAACTGAAACTCAGGTGCACGCGGAGGCCCCGACGATTCTTGTGATCGATGATGAAATGGATATCGCCTCAATGGCACAAGAAATACTGGAGTCCGAACAGTATCGTGTCCTGGTGAAGCTGAATCCTGTCGAGGGGATTGAGATCTACCGGCAGCGGCAATCGGAAATAGACCTTGTGCTGCTCGACCTGACAATGCCGGAAATGACGGGGAAAGAAGTGGTGGATCGCCTTAAGGCAATAAATCCCGATGTAAAAATAATCGTCACCTCCGGATATTCTGAAGACGAGGTGAACAAAAAAATAGGCATTGCAAACGTATCAGGGTTCATACAAAAGCCGTACCGCCTGGAGTCTCTGATATCGATGGTCGGCAACGCCATACGTTGAACGACGCCCCGCTGCGATGTACGACATGATTGCCGGCGGCGCGCGCCGGCGCGCCGGTGATGAAGCCTGCCGAATCATTTCCACTGTTTCATTCAGACTCAAACGCATGAACAACATTTGCAGTACCCTGCACATCTTATTGTCACAGCTGCCACGATTGGATGCATCGTCCGATATGCGTCAACTCCCCCTGAACGGGATTTATGTATTCTTTGAAAAAGGGGAAACAGCGCACCGCACAGACAGAATCGTCCGCATCGGAACTCATGCCGGAAAAGACCAGATGGTGCTGAAGTTGAAGCTCCACGTTGTCAATGAGCATAAGGACAAGAGCGTCTTTCGCAAAAACATCGGCAGGGCGATTCTGAACGGAGTGAACGACCCCTTCCTTGCGCAATGGAATGTGGATCTCACGACAAGCGCAGCAAAGCAGAGGCATGCGGGAAGCATAGACACAGGAAAACTTCACGTCGTTGCGATGCGCGTGACAGACTATATTCACCGCAACATTTCGTTCGCCGCAATCAGAGTGGACGAGAAGGCGCAGCGGCTTCTTTGGGAGTCGAAAATCATTTCCACCGTGTCGCAATGCAGCGAATGTCGACCATCGAATAATTGGCTTGGCCTTCATTCCCCCAATGAAAAAATACGTGAAAGCGGGCTATGGCTTGTCAATGAACTGTATCAAGAACCGTTGTCTGAAAGCGAATACGAAGCGCTGACGGCGCTTGTCGTACCGAATGCATAATTCAGCCCGGCCCGCGTCGTCGGGCGACCTGCCGTACCTTTGAATGATTCGCCATCTCCGATAGGAAGGATCCACATATGTCTCTCACGGTGCAACGATTTGTTTCGGTCGTGTCCACCTACATCCTCAGCCGATCGTTGTATTGGTCGATCGATTTTTATCCGGCGAACCGGTTATCGCTCGCGCCGGGGATAGCGATCGAATTTACAATTTGGATCGCGCTCTATTATGCTATCATGTGGCTGCTCGAGAGAATCTTCCCGCCGAAGGAAACTGCACCGCTTCGCGGTGGGGGCGAGATACCATCTCGCCCTACAGTGCGTCGTTGATGTTTCGGCTGAGTTACTCTTGCACAGAATCGATGACCGCTCCGCCGACGAGGTCGTCGCCTTCATAAAACACAACGGATTGTCCGGGAGTGATAGAGCGCCGGGGCGCCGCGAACCGCACGTTCACGGTGCCGTTGCCGTCGCCGGTGCCGTCGAGCTGCGTCACGAAGGCCGTGTCGCCCGGGTCTTTATAGCGGATCTTTGCTGTGAGCGTCATCCCGGTGCGCAGGTGCTCGTATTTTTGCAGATTCACTTGAGATGCAGTCAGGGCGGCGTGATAGAGGTCCTTTTCGTAGCCGACGGTGATCACGTTTTCACGATAATTTATTTCTGTGACGTAGAGCGGATCGGGGTGAGCGATTCCCAGGCCCTTGCGCTGGCCGATGGTATAGAACGGAAATCCCCGATGGCGTCCGACGACGTCATCATGCAGTACGATCTTGCCGTTTTCCACGAGCGGTGCGAGCGTTGGATTTTTGTGCTTTAAAAACCGCTCGTAGTTATTGTCCGTGATGAAACAGATCTCGTAACTTTCACCTTTCGCCGCAGTGCGCAGGCCGAAGCGCTCTGCGAGGCCGCGGACCTCCGCTTTGGTATAGCGGCCGAGGGGGAAGAGGGTATGCGCGAGCGAATCCTGCGACACGTTCCAGAGCATATACGACTGATCCTTTGAGGCGTCTTTGCCGCGCGAGATGACGTAGCGTTGAGTGCTGTCGTCGATGCGCAGTTGTGCATAATGTCCCATCGCAACATAGTCCGCCCCGAGCTGTCTGCCCTTGCGCAGGAGTTCCTCCCATTTTATTTTCCGGTTGCAGATCACGCAGGGATTCGGCGTGCGGCCGTGGAGATATTCTTCCATAAAATTATCGATCACGGCACGTCCGAAGACTTCCGAAAAATCCATCACGTAGTGGGGAATCCCCAGTTGTGCGGCGACGCTGCGCGCATCGTTAATGCCGTCGAGCGAGCAGCAGCTCTTGTCTCCTTCGACCGTGCCGCCAACGTCGTCGTGATCGAATGTTTTGATCGTGATCCCGATGACGTTATAGCCTTGTTCGACCAGCAATGCCGCAGCAACGGATGAATCGACCCCGCCGCTCATGCCCACAATCACCGTGTTCTTTGTGCTTTCCATGACTAAAATATACCCAGAAAAATCGGAACTCCAAAATAGTTACAGGGAAATGTCGGCCTGAAACGTAAGCTGCGGATCGGTATTGCCGAGGGTTTCATCGTCGCCCGAGCCGAGCGTTGCGACATTCCATTTGGAGAGAGAGCCGAATTTCAGCGAAAGGCGGACGCCTGCAGAGACGGCATAATCGGCCATGATGAACCAGCGTGAGCCCTGTCCGAACAGCATGGAAGTGGATGCCGCGCCGCGCACATCGGGCTCGTACATGGATAATCCCGATGCGTACGAATCGGTGTCGAAGAAGACGATGCCTGCGCGCCAGCCCAGTCCGATGTCTCTGTACTGCTTGGCGATATCGGTTGCCAGGAGAATTCCTTTTTCCGAATGGCTCGAAAGGGAATACGACACGCGTGTGAAATTGCAGCGCTGCGTGAACGTATACTGTCCGGCGCTTGTGTAGCGGACCTGGAAGCGGAGCGTTGCCTGGCGATGCTCGTCGATGACCGCGTGGAGGGCATCGTCCGGTTCCGTGAGGAGCGAATGAGTTTTATATTTCATCTGGACGATCGAGGAGAAATTTTTTGCCGCAGCGCCGTCGAGGCGCAGAACGTACTCCACGCCTTGTTTATTGAAGACGAGCGGATCGTCGATTGAAAAATGATCGACGTAGGCGAACAGTCCCAATGCGCGCGCGATGTTCCAGTCGAATCCGGCATAGACCCCGCGCTCGCCGTTGACCTCGCCCCGGTCCGAGAACGCGCGGGCGAACGGATTGTTATACCTCGCGGAGTAGGAACGGAGGTGGACGGCAAATGCAAAATTGGGCGCAGCGCGGTAGATCGTGCCCAGGACGCCGTTAAACGAATTCATGCCGTGGCCGGCAATTTCTCCGAACACCGCCAGCGGCTGCACCGCGGCATTGAAGGCGAGCCCGACGGCCCGCATGCTGCTGCCTTCGAAACCATACGGACACGATGCCGCGATCACCCTGTCGTAGCCGGCTGCGACACTCGAGAGCGTGACCGATACGGCGGGCAGGGGAGCCACCGTGGCGATGAGTCCGGAGGCTGTTTCGGTGACCGCATTGATCTTCCCCGTTTCATTGGCGGAGCGGAACAGTCCAGACGCATAGAAACTGGTGATGGCGCCCTCATCGTTTGTTGTTGCCGGAAGCGGCCGATGCGAATAAAATGCCGTGAGCGACCACACGCCCGAGCGGAGCGAGCCTGCAGCTCCGCGGAAATAATTGAACTCGTCGCGAGAGAGATAGGGAACGAGGGCCGCGCCGTATTTTTTCGTTTGCGTGATGGACATGGTGCCCTTGGAAAATAGCGATGCGCGGGAAAGGACGAGCCCTTCGCCCGCGTTGACGGTATACGCCCCTGCCACAAGCTGATCGATGATGCCGATGCCGTGGACGGAGGCGTAGCCGGTAAAAAATCCGTTCGAAAAATTTTCGCCCGGATCATGTTCCAGTATGAACCCCGCCGATGCCGGCGCATTCGAGAGTTGTATCCGTTGCACGGAGTGCACAGGCGATCCGCTCCATTTGTTCTCGCGTGCGCCTTGTGTTTCGGTGAAGTCTTTTTCGATCGTGGACCGTATGGAGACACGTGTTGTGGCGAAGTAAGAGTGCTCTCGTTCAGCCTGCAGCGGGAAGAACTGGCGGCTGTCGTAGGGCGCGCGCGCCGAAGAGGCGTCCGCCGAATCTTGCGCAACGTTTGAAATATCGGTCCCGAAGGGAGAAGGTGAGAACGCTGGCACGTCCTCGCCGATGATGCCGCGCGGATTGACGTCCGGATGAGCGTGATAATATTCGATCTCATCGATGAAGGCGGAGGCGCCCAGTTGGTCGTCGCCCGCTTCTTCGAGCATGGATTCGACGGACGGACGGGAGCGGCCTGTAGAATCATTGGCGCGTGCCGTGGCGATCGGTTGAAGCCGGCCGGAGGCTGCGCTATCGGGAGGGAGCATTGTACGCCCGCCTGCGCGGACGAAACACAGCAAGAGCAGCGCGGCCAACAGAACGAGGCGCATGCGAATGACTGGATATGGCAGGATGCGCGTTGGTTCAAGCACGACCGGAGCGGAAAATGTGATACCAGCGTTCATACATGACCCTCCCCATAGTAACTCACAGAACCCCGCACCGCTTCGCTCGAGCGGGCGAGATAACATCTCGCCCTACAATGCTGCGTCTGAGAAACGGATATTTTCACGTGGGGTGGTGAACCCCACATTCATGAACGCTACAATTCGAGAGCAACACCGATCGTATGCGTGAGCCCTAATTCCTGATGTGTCGTGATGCTGTAATCGAATTCTACGAATTTATAGCGAACACCCGCTCCGGCATGAAAGCGCGGCGGCTGTGTGGACATGCCGATTCTCAATGCGATGAAATGCAGTGGACGGACTTCGATGCCAACGCGCAACGATTCGGGGAAACGGATATCTTTGACGATGTCGGCCGATAGATCGGCGTGCTCCGAGAGCCGATAAGAGGCGCCGAGAAGAAAAACGCGCGGCAGTTCGTCCTGTTCAACGCCTATGGTCGGGCGGTTCACATTGAGTATCGATGCGCCGAGCGTGAGATGAGGAAGAGGCGCAACCTCGAGCCCGATATCGACGCCGAACGTATGAGCGGAGCCGTAGCGCTCGATAGTGAGTGCGTCGTACGAGAGGGCAGCGCCGATAACAACGGCTTCATCGAGCGCAAGCGCATAGGACAGCATCGCGGTTTGCTCGCGGTACAGGTCCGTTCCAGAAAGCGTGAATGCCGCTTGAAGCGTGCCGAACGGCGCCGGTATGGAGAGCGCGATGCCGCCGCTTGAAAGCTGGGGCAATTCGAAGGGGGAGGGCGAGTGAAAGAGCGTGATGTGCATTGATGCCAGCCCCGCCAGCGCGGCCGGATTGAGGAGCGAAAAATCAGTGCCGCGCATGGCGCACCCGGAAAGTCCCCTGCCGTAGAGTGGCGCCGGCTGCGGCTGACGCTCGAAACTTCCGTGCAGGGTCGACCATGCGAGCGCGGCCAGCATCAGCACTCCGGCCGTTCTCAACTTGAATGGTGACCAAAAGGTTTCTATATTGCGTCCATCAATACCCACTTGTTTTGAAAGGACTCGTATGCGACTGATCCCGGTATTTTTCATTGCTGTTGCCTGCCTCTCCATGACACAGACCTCGGCTGCACAAATCGATTGTCAGGTGACCGTCAATATGGATATGATCCAAGGGTCGAATAAAGAGCAGCTTCAAAATTTTGCACAGGATATTCAAACCTACATCAATTCAAATAAATGGGCGGGCGACGATTACGACGGCGACAAGATCAAGTGCTCGCTGAATATTTTTTTCCTCTCGCAGACGAGTGAAAACAGCTACACAGCGTCGATATTTTTGGGAAGCCAGCGGCCGATCTATAAAGATCCCTCGGCGAAGAATACTGCCATGGTGCGCATTGTGGACGACCGATGGGATTTCTCGTACAGCAAAAATCAACCCATCTACCGTAACGAGCAGCAGTTCGACGCGCTCACCGATTTCATCGATTTCTACATGTATCTTGTAGTCGGCTTCGATTACGATTCGTATGAGGCGCAGGGCGGCACGAAATATTTCACAAAATGTTTCACCTTTGCCAACCAGGCGCCCACGAGCGCAAAAGGATGGGACAGGAATCCATCAGGGTACAGCCGCCTCACGCTCATCGAAGAGATCATGAATCCGAAATACCAGCCGTTCCGCGAAGGTTTTTATCTGTATCATTACAAAGGACTCGACCGGCTCGCAAAGAATCCAGCCGAGGCGTATGCGAACATGGTCGCGGTGCTGAAGAGCATCGCAGACCAGAAAAAGATCGGAAATCCGCGCGCGCTCATCTTTAAAAATTTCTTCGATGCCAAGTA
The DNA here is from genome assembly GCA_903884005.1 of uncultured Ignavibacteriota bacterium. GTDB lineage: Bacteria > Bacteroidota > Ignavibacteria > UBA10030 > UBA8401 > CAISDA01. The sequence continues at coordinate 36,336 of CAISDA010000013.1, forward strand.
TATGGAACTGGCGGAGATATTCAAGAACTACGAGTCGAAGAGCATCTATCAGTTGCTTGTGGCTGTGGATCCGGCGCATCAAACGACATACGAAGAGGCGGTGCGGCAAATGAAGTAAGCGTGCATCCTCCCCCTGTGAGCAAGTGTAACGCAATGCACTCTCAAGCGCAAGTTAGAAAATGCTAATGATTAAGGCATCGTCTTGAAAGAGAACGGTGCTTTTTCATGTACAAGCCGGTTCATGGGAGCGGGGGCGGGAGTTCGGGGGAAATGCACTTCGCCCATCATAGTTATTGCTTCTTGAGCAAATAACTCGGACATTTATACGGTGTGACCAAATTGTATACAATCCAATCCCAGCATATCATTCCCAAAGAGGAACATCATGTCTTTTAAATTCATGTCGGCTGAAGAAGCCGCAAGTTACATCAACCATGGCGACGTCGTCGGATTCAGCGGATTCACGCCGGCCGGCGCCGCGAAGGCGATCCCGAAGGCGATAGCGGCCCGGGCGATCGCTCATCACGATGAAGGAATGCAGTTTAAGATAGGCGTCATCACCGGCGCATCCACAGGCGATTCGCTGGACGGGGCGCTTGCCCGGGCAGACGCGGTGTCGTTCAGGACGCCGTACCAATCGAACAACGACATGCGCAAGCTGATCAACAGCGGCAAGGCTGAATTTTTTGACATGCATTTGTCGCAGGTCGCATCCAATATCCGGTACGGATTTTTCGGGAAGATCAATTGCGCGGTCATTGAAGCGTGCGACGTGAGCGAGAACGGCGAGATCGTGCTGACGTCGTCCGTCGGCAATTCGCCCACATTCTGCACCGTGGCGGATAAAATTTTCATCGAACTGAACAAACAGCACCCGAAGGCGCTTCGCGGCATGCACGATATCTATGAACCGTCGGATCCGCCGCACAGACGGGCCATCAGCGTCTTTTCGCCGAACGACCGGTGCGGCACCGAAACCGTGCGCGTCAATCCCGCGAAGATCATCGGCATCGTCGAAACGGACCTTCCGGATGAGGTCGGCGGTTTCACGCCGAGCGATGATATCACGAACCGCATCGGAGAGAACGTTGCAAATTTTCTTGCAGGAGAATTGAAAGCCGATCGCATCCCGCATTCGTTCCTGCCGATCCAATCGGGCGTGGGCAATATTGCCAATGCCGTGCTTGCGGCCCTCGGTGCGAATCCGCACATACCCGCGTTCAAAATGTACACGGAGGTCATACAAGATGCAGTGATCGACCTGATGAAGAAGAACCGCGTAAAATTCGCGAGCAGTTGTTCGCTCACGGTAAGCCCGGCGGTGCTCAAGGACATCTACGATAACCTGGACTTCTTTCATCCGCGCCTGCTGCTGCGTCCCCAGGAAATTTCGAACAGTCCCGAAGTGGCCCGGCGTCTGGGCATCATCTCCATCAACACGGCGCTCGAAGCGGATGTGTTCGGGAATGTGAATTCGACGCAGGTGCTTGGCAGCAAAATGATGAACGGCATCGGCGGTTCCGGCGACTTCACGCGCAACGCGTACATATCGATCTTTACCTGTCCGTCGGTTGCCAAGGACGGCAGGATCAGCACGATCGTGCCGATGGCATCGCATATCGATCACAGCGAACATTCGGTGCAGGTGATCATTACCGAATATGGTGTCGCCGATCTGCGGAAAAAATCGCCAAGCCAGCGGTTCGATGCGATCGTCAACAACTGCGTCCACCCGGATTATCGTCCGATCCTCCGCGAGTATTTTACGCTCGGCGGAACAGCGCATACGCCGCAGTCGCTGCACGCGGCATTCGGGATGCACTCGCAATTCCTGAAGACCGGCGATATGCGGAACGTCAATTGGGGAGAGTACGCGTAACAGGCGTGAGAACCATACAACGCCCGGGAAGGGGGCATGATCCCGGGCGCTGACCGCGGCGACTCGGCAGAGACGCCGTTGCGGCAGACGCAGGAATGATGAAATCGTCGAAAGAGTGAGATTGCTGTTGCAATTCAGTCGTATTTCTTGTATATTTTGGCTGTATGAAATTATTTGATCATTGGAGATTAGCTATGAAAAACGATATCCACCCGAATTACAAACATGCCGTCATCGCCTGTGTCTGCGGCAGCACGTTTGAATCACGTTCCACCGTCGGCAATATACACGTCGAAATTTGCGCCGCATGCCATCCTTTCTACACCGGCAAGCAGAAACTGATCGACTCGGCCGGGCGCGTTGAGCGCTACAACAAGAAATACGGGAAAAAAACTGCAGCGGCAGAAGAGCCAATCGCTGCAGAAGCAACAGTATAATCAGCGTACGTGTGTTTGGCCCGAAATGACAACGGAATGTATCAACGATGCATTCCGTTTTTTTTTCGTCCGGCATGACGTGCGGCAACGAACATTACCGGAAGTGAAAGTACAGGTGTATGGACGGATTTGACGATAAAAAATCGTTGTTTTCCGGAGTGCGCGGCATCGCGGTAAAGATCCTCAATCGCGTTGAACGAACCGACGCGTATTTGGATAAACTGCTCGATGCCGAATTGCGTTTGTCTGAACTGAATGATCTTGATAAGTCGCTCCTGACGGAAATTGTCACCGGCGTGCTTCGGTGGCAGATGAAACTGGACTGGGTGCTCAACGGATTTTTTCACGGAAATTTTTCGAAGGCGGAAGTGACTGTCCGCAACGGACTGCGCACAGCGCTGTACCAGATCATGTTCCTGGACAAGATACCCCATCATGCGGCGGTGAACGAGGCGGTGGAATTCATCAAACGCATACGCGGCGAAAAAGCCGGGAACCTCGTGAACGCCGTGCTGAGGACCATTCTCCGCAACCTTGACGGCATCCATTATCCGGACATCAACAACGGCGCGGCGCAGTATCTTTCGGTGATGTATTCGCACCCGCTCTGGATGGTCAGGAACTGGGTGAACCGGTACGGCTACGCCGAGACCGAAAAACTGCTGGCTGCCAATAATACCAAGCCGTCGCTGACACTCCGCATCAACACATCCCGAACGACGATCGAGAATTTTCTGGAGCTGCTTGCGCAGCAGAATATCACTGTAGAGCGCTCACGCTATCTCGATACGTTCGTCAAGACCGCCACGCTGGGAAATCTTCCGCAGACGGAATTGTTTCGCCAGGGATTCGTTTCCGTGCAGGATGAAAGCGCGGGCATTGCGGCGTCGCTGCTCGATGCGAAACCGGGGGAGCGCGTGATCGATCTGTGCGCCGCGCCCGGAGGAAAGACGACCTTCATCGGCGAACGGATGCAGAACAAGGGGCAGATCATTGCGGTGGACAAGTACAGTACCCGTTTGAACCTCGTGCAGGAAAGTTGCACGCGCCTTGGCATCACGAACGTGACGTGTGTGGCGGCCGACGGCGTGGATTACGAAGACGAACCCGCGGACAAAGTGCTGCTGGACGCGCCGTGTTCCGGACTCGGTGTTCTCATGAAGAAGCCCGATGTGAAGATCAAACGGGAACAAAGCGACATCCGGAAACTGGTGGACATACAACGGCAGCTCATTGACCGTGCCGGCACGCTGGTGAAGCCCGGCGGAGCGCTTGTCTACAGCACATGCACAATCGAACCGGAAGAAAATTTTTCGATCATTCGCTGGTTCCTTGCGCAGCACCCTGAATTTGAGATCGACAAACAGCCGCGGACGGCGCCATCGGCGCTGCTCTCGGTGGACGGATACATTGAGACGTTCCCTTCGAAGCATGGAATGGACGGATCCTTTGCTATCCGGTTGAAAAAATCGTCATAACACCGGGTGTGCGCGGTTGTCGTACGCGTGTGCCCAATGCTCTTCATGCATCACATATCATCCATTCCCGATTCTCTGAAGGCCTGTCATGAACTACATTGAACTTGTCCGCGGTGAACTTGCGCGTCTGCGCGAGGCCAATACATTCAAATTCGAAACACCCCTTCAGTCGGCCCAGGGCGGCATTGTGAGAGTGAAGGGCAAGGACGTTGTGATGATGGCATCGAACAACTATCTCGGCATGGCGAACCATCCCGTGGTGCGCAAGGCCGCCATCGAAGGGATCAAAGCCTACGGGTACGGAGCGGCATCCGTGCGTTTCATCTGCGGGACGCAGGAGATCCACCTGGAACTTGAAAAAAAAATATCGGCATTCGTCGGCACCGAAGACACGATCCTCTTCTCGTCGTGCTTTGCGGCCAACGAGGGATTCTTTGCGTCGCTGACGAACGAAAAAATGGGCTGCGACACATACAAGGATGTGATCTACACCGACCGTCTCAACCATGCCAGCATCATTGACGGTCAGCGGCTGTGCAAAGCGGAAACGACCGACAAGAAAATATACAATCACGCGGACGTGGCTCATCTGCGCCAGCTGCTGGAAGAGGACAAGGACAAGGAATACCGGCTGAAGATCGTCGCCACAGACGGCGTCTTCAGCATGGAAGGGGACCTGGCGCCGCTCGATGCGATCGCCGCTGTTGCCCGCGAGTTTAACGCCATCCTCTTTGTCGACGACTCGCATGCCATCGGAGTGTGCGGGAAATCGGGACGGGGGACGCCGGAGCATTTCGGTGTGCTTAAAAAGATCGACGTCATCACAGGCACGCTCGGCAAGGCCATCGGCGGTGCTGCCGGCGGGTACATCAGCGGGAAGAAGGACCTCATCGCGTATCTGCGTCAAAAATCGCGGCCGTACACATTTTCCAATTCGCTTCCGCCTGCGATCGTCTGCGCCTGCATGGCGGCGTTCGATCTGCTGACGAAGGATACAACGATCGTCACGCGGCTGCACGAGAACACGGCATATTTCCGCAAAGAGATCGCCGCCCTGGGGTTCACGATCATCGAAGGCACGCATCCCATTACGCCGATCATGCTGGGTGACGCGTCGCTGGCGCAGGATATGAGCGCAGCGTTATTGAAGGCCGGCGTGTACATCAAAGGACTGTGGTTTCCGGTGGTGCCGAAAGGGGAAGCGCGGCTGCGGGCGCAGGTCTCGGCGGCGCTGTCAAAGAAGGATCTCGACCGCGCCCTCAATGCTTTCGAACATGTCGGGAAAAAATTAAAAGTCATTTAAAATTTTTTTTTTGCGATGTATGCCGACCGTTAAACAACGCCATCTGTTCATCGATCTTCTTCGCTTCACTGCGGTCATTGTGATGCTGCAAGGACACACGTTCGATGCGCTGCTCTCGCCGAGCGTGAAGCAGGCGTCGTTCTTTTATATCCACGACTTTTTCCACGGGTTCGTTGCGCCGATGTTTCTCTTCGCCTCCGGTGTTGCCTTTGGCGTATCAACGATCAAAAAATGGGATGCGCACATGCATCCGGGCCGGGCCGTTGCGAAGCGCCTCGGACGCTTCATCGGTTTGATCATCATCGGATACGCGCTGCACCTTCCGTTCTTTTCGCTGCCGAAAATTCTGCACAACAGTACGCCTCAGGATGTCGCCGCGATGCTGCAGGTCGACGCGCTGCACTGCATTGCAGTGACGCTGCTGAGTGTGCAATTGGGAGTGATGATTTTGCGCACACCGAAGCGTCTTGCCGTCGCTGCCGGCGCGTTGACGGCGGCGATCGTTGTGGCGGCGCCTGTCGTTTGGAGCCTGCCCATCGCACAGTACCTTCCTCTGTGGGCCGCATCGTATTTGAACGCGGACAACCATTCATGGTTCCCGCTCATTCCGTACTCGGCATTCGTGCTGGGCGGAATCACATATGCTTATCTGTTTTTGCGCTCGAAGGAGCGGCGCCAGACAACGCGGTTCATGCAGCGCGGCGTGGTTGCGGGAATGGGGGCGATTGCGCTGGCCGTTCTTTCGTCGAATATTCCTGTGTCTATCTATCCTCCGAACGATTTCTGGAGAGTCAGCCCGGTCGTCGTCACCGCGCGGTTTGGGTTTCTGCTAGTCGCGGCAAGCACACTGTTTTTTGCCGAGGAAATCATCCATATTCCCGCGAAACTACCCGCGGTCATGGGCAGCGAGTCGTTATTCATTTATATCGTCCATTTGGTGATCGTATACGGGTCCGTGCTTAATAACGGACTGCAACATTATTACGGTGAACGGCTTTCATTCTGGCAGGCAATGGGCGTCTTCATCATTGTGTTTGCGGCGATGTCCGTCCTTGCGTACGGATGGCATACGCTCAAGACGAAATTCAAGGGCTGGGCGCTGTTCGCAAGGATCGCAATTGTGTGGCTCCTTGTGTTTTATTTTATTTCCCGTCCATACTAAATTAAGTGCGGGATGAATCCCGTGCTGCATTCACAACGTTATGATTCCGCAAAAACCGCGTTACGTCTATATCGATCTGCTCCGCGGCTGGGCGGTGTTGGTGATGATTGAAGTCCATGTTGTCAATACGTTTCTCCTGCCGGAGACGCGGCTTGAGTCGTGGTTTCAGTATCTCAATTTCATCAACGGCCTGGTGGCGCCGACGTTTCTTTTTGTGTCGGGGTATTCGTTTGTGCTTGTGGCGCAGCGGAAGTGGAACGACTATCTTGCGCTCAACAAAGTGTTCTTCAAGCAGGTGGGAAGAATACTGCAGGTGTGGGCCGTGGGGTATGCGCTGCACCTGCCGGTGTTTTCGTACAAGAGGCTGATGATGGAATCGCAGGAGATGTGGATGCCGTTCTGGAAAGTGGATGTGCTTCACTGCATCGCGTTGTCTCTCTTGCTGATGCTTGTGATCGTGGTCATCGTGCGCCGTCAACAATATTTTATTTGGACCATCGGCGTGATCGGATTGTGCGCGATCTTGGCCGCTCCCTTGACATCGACACTCACAATCGATGCGATCGCTCCACTCCAGGTCGCGAATTATTTCAACTCGCTGCACGGGTCGCTGTTCCCGCTTATCCCGTGGCTTGGGTTTGTGTTCTGCGGAGGGATGCTCGCCTATGCCGTTGTGCATCTGAGAGAGACCGTGAAGCCCGAGAAGATCTTTGCCGGCATTTTCGCCGGCGGCGCCGTTCTTCTTGTCGTATCCCTTATCCTCGCCGTCATGCCGTTCGAATTGTATCCACCGCATCATTTCGGACGGTCGAGCCCGCTCTTCGTGTTCATACGCATCGGCATTGTCTTGATGATCTTGTCGGTCTTGTATTTCTGGGAGCAGAAGGCCAAGTCGCAGCAGTCGATCGTCAGTGTGGCGGGCGCCGAATCGCTCGTTTCCTATTCGTTTCATCTGCTGGTGATCTACGGATTATTTTTCGACAACAAGAGCCTGTCATTCATTATCGGGAAAACCCGTACGCTGCCCGAAGTTGCAGGAATGACCGTCGCGCTTGTGGCGGTGACGGTGCTGATCGCCTATGTATGGAACTGGGTCAAAAAAAGGAATATGAACTACGCGCGGATCATTCAATATTCGCTTCTGGCAACGGTTTTATATATCTTCATAACAAAAACGAATTAACTCGATGGGTACACGGACAATGGCACACACAGGCAATACGATACGATACGGCATCATCGGATTCGGCGGTTTTGCGGAACGTACAATTCTTCCTGCGATGCGCTTATCGGCAAATTCTGAACTTGTCGCGATACAAAAACGCTCCATCGATGCTGCGCGCTCGAAGGCGAAGGAATACTCGATACCGTTGGCGTTCGACAGCGTCGAGCAGCTTCTGGCATGCGGAGAGGTCGATGCGGTCTTCATTGCTTCGGCGAATTCTGCCCACTGCGGCGAGACACTCCTTGCCGCTTCCGCGAAGAAGCATGTGTTGGTGGAGAAGCCGATGGCGCTCGATGCCGACGAATCGGTGCGCATGATCGAAGCCTGCCGTGCGAACGGTGTTCTCTTTGCAGTGGGTCACATGCTCCGGTTCTCTCCGATGCTGATGCGTATGAAGGAGATCATCGCTTCAGGCGAGGCGGGGGAGATCACATCGGTGCGCGCGGAATTCATCTACGACGCCGGCATGAGCACACGCGAATGGCTCTTCGACAGGAATGCTGCCGGGGGCGGGCCGACGTTCGACATCGGCGTCCACTGTCTCGATTCGCTGCGGTTCGTTTTGGACGATGAGGTCACAGCCACGCATGCGAGGTTGACGCCGCCGCCCACGGACTCGCGCACAGAATCGTCCAGTCTTCTCTCGCTCCAATTTTCAAAAGGAACCATCGGCTCCATCTATACAAGCTTCGAGACGCCGATCCGCAGCACATTGATCGAATGTATCGGCCGACGCGCAGTGCTCTCCGCTGCCGGCTTCACAACGAGCGAGTCGTCGCCGTCGCTGAAAATCATTTGGGGGGAAAATGGAAAAACGGTGAAAACGGTGGAAGAGCATTTCTGGATACCCAATTTGTATGAACAGGAAATTTCGCACATGTCGGACTGCATTCTCAACGGACGATCGCCGGTGATCGATGGAGAAAACGGATTGAAGAATCAAATCGTGCTGGACGCGGCCATGGCGAAGCGCTGAACACTGCGACATCGGCTGCGACGCGTTGTTACGACAACGATTGGCTGGAAGTAGGGTGAAACACGAAACGATCACAAACTGACGATGTTATCAATTTACCATCACGCACACATATGAATAAATTAGTCATCGGCATTGCAGGCGGCACGGGTTCCGGAAAAACATCCGTGACCAATAAAATTCTTGACAGGTTGAACGCGCATGAAAGCCATGAGAGCGTCGTCGTTATACAGCATGACTCGTACTACAAGGACATCTCGAAGTACAACGGACTCACGGGCGACAAGATCAATTTCGATCATCCGGATTCGCTCGAGACGGATCTTTTGGTGGAGCACATTCAGTCGCTGCTTGCCGGGAAATCGGTAGAACAACCCATCTATAATTTCACGACGCATTCCCGGCTTCCCGAAACCCGTCACATCGAGCCGAAGACCATCACGATCATCGAGGGCATACTCATCTACACATCGAAGGCGCTGCGCGATCTGATGGACATCAAGATCTTCATCGACACCGATGCCGATGAGCGGCTGCTGCGCCGCCTCAAGCGCGACCTCATCGAACGGGGACGATCCATCGAATCGGTGATGAATCAATATGTGTCGACCGTGAAGCCGATGCATGTTGAATTTGTGGAACCGAGCAAGATCTTCGCCGATATCATCATACCACGGGGCAGTGAAAACGTCGTGGCGATAGACATGGTGGCCGTAAAGATTGAAAAAATGCTCTATGATATGGCGACGACCGTCCAACGGTGACGGGCAACAGCGATTGCGGCTATCGTACACTCGAACACGGCAGGCTTCCGAAGACCGTACAGTAAATCACGGGTATTTCTTTTTTTTTGCATTGGTATTTGTGATTTAAGGGAAAAAGACCTATATTTTCTCGTCAAAAAAATTGTATACAATTTACTCATGATCGAGTTCAAACACACACTCTCGTCTCACGACATCGTTTCTTCTTACGCGAAAACCGTTTTATCGAGCGGTATCCGCGTGATCAGCGAGCAATTGCCGTTTGTAAAATCGGTTTCGATCGGCATATGGATCGACACCGGCTCCCGCAATGAAACACACGAGAACAACGGCATCTCCCACTTCATCGAGCACATGGTCTTTAAGGGGACGACGCATCGGTCCGTGAAAAAAATCGCCAACAGCCTCGAATCCGTCGGCGGATACATCAACGCATTCACGGGGAAAGAGCACACGTGCTACTACGCGCGCGTTCTCGACGAGTATGTGGAGAATGCAGTGGATGTCTTGTCCGATCTTGTGCAGCACGGAACGTTTCCGGAAAAGGAATTCGAGAAAGAACGACTCGTCATACTCGAAGAAATAAAAAACGTCGAGGACGATCCGGACGATCAGATACAGGACTATTTCGAGGCGATGCTATTTCCGCGGAATTCGCTCGGGCTGCCGGTGCTGGGAACGCCGGACACGGTTAACTCATTTACCCGTGCGCAGCTCGTGGACTACCGGGCAAAATATTACACCGGCGGCAACATCGTCGTGGCCGCCGCGGGGAACGTGACGCACGAGCGCCTGGTCGAACTTGTCGAAAAATATTTTACCATGGCTGCTGCGGCCGCTCCCGCGAAACCGCGCGCGAAGAGTCATCGCCCGCATCCGCAGCGCAAAGACTACGCGAAACCGATACAGCAGGCACATCTCAACACCGGCATCATTGCATTTCCGGTGCACAGTCCTCACCGGTACCCGGCGATGGTGATGAACACGCTGCTCGGCGACGGCATGAGTTCGCGGCTGTTCCAAAACATTCGCGAGAAGTACGGATTTGCCTACACCGTTTATTCCTTTCTCACATTGATGGAGGATACGGGCGTGTTCGGAGTGTATGCGGCAACGGACGTGAAGCACATACAGAAGACGATCGATCTCGTGTCGAAAGAATTGCGCGCGCTGGCATCGAAACCGATGACGGCGACGGAATTGCAGCGCTCGAAGGCGCAGCTCAAGGGGAACATCCTGCTGGGGTTGGAAAGCACATCGCACCGCATGATGCGCCTTGGCAGCGGGGAATTGTATTTCAACGAATTCGTGTCGCTCGAATCGATCGTGAAAAATATCGACATTGTCACGCAAGGCGACGTGCTCGATGTCGCGAAAAAAATACTGCAGCCCGAACAATTTTCCACAGTCGTCTTCGTTCCGGCGAACGACGACGCTCCGTCGGCGCAGAAGAAACGCATATAAGTTGTTCCATCGAACAGTACCCAGCAGTACACAGAAGATACAGTTAATCCACTTCATCTCATCACTATTACCAAGAGACTTGTCATGATTATTGGACTTCCGAAAGAAATTAAGACGAATGAAAATCGTGTGGGAATGGTGCCCGTCGGCGTGCAGACCCTTCGTTCATTCGGCCACACCGTGCTCGTCGAAACAAAAGCAGGCATCGGATCGGGATTCGACGACGCAGCCTATATTAAAGCCGGTGCGAAGATCGTGAAAACGGCAAAAGAAGTATATGCAAAAGCGGATATGATCATCAAAGTAAAGGAACCGATCAAGCAGGAATATGCCTTGATACACCGCGATCAGATCCTGTTCACGTACTTCCATTTCGCGGCGAACAAAGATCTGACGCAGGCGATGATGAAGGCGCAGGCGGTGTGTATAGCCTACGAAACAGTCCAGAAGCCGGACCGTTCGCTGCCGTTGTTGATACCGATGAGCGAAGTTGCGGGCCGCATGGCTCCCCAGGAAGGCGCGAAATATCTTGAGCATGCAATGGGCGGACGCGGTATGCTGCTCGGCGGCGTGCCGGGGACGGAGCCTGCGGATGTTGTAGTGCTCGGCGGCGGCATTGTCGGCACAAATGCGGCGAAGATCGCTGCCGGATTCGGCGCACGCGTGTCGATTCTGGACAACAATCTCTACCGTCTGCGTCAGCTCGACGATATCATGCCGAAAAACGTCGTGACGATCATGTCGAATCCCTATAACGTGGAAAAAGCGGTGACGAATGCGGACCTGGTGATCGGCAGCGTGCTGATTCCCGGTGCCAAAGCGCCAAAATTGGTGACGCGTGCAATGCTCAAGGGCATGAAGCGCGGAGCGGTGCTTGTGGACGTAGCGGTCGATCAGGGCGGTTGCTTTGAAACGACGAAGGCCACGACGCATGAAAATCCGATCTATGTGATCGACGGCGTCATCCACTATTGCGTGGCGAACATGCCCGGCGCAGTGCCGATGACATCGACGCTTGCCCTGACGAATGCGACCCTGCCGTATGCGGTCGAAATTGCCAACAAGGGCTGGGAAAAAGCGGTACAGACGAACGACGAATTGAAGCTTGGCCTCAACATGGTCGACGGCCTCATCACGTACAAGGGCGTTGCCGACGCATTCGGTTACAAGCACACGCCGGTCGAAACGGTCGTCTGACGCGGTGCTCACATGAGTCATGGCTGTGAAGAAGACTTTTCAAGTCGAAGACTTGAAAAGTCTTTTTTTATTGCGGGGTGCTTTTATCCCAAGAATATTTTTTCTACATTACATCGAATAGGACTATTATCATCTTCATACCATTAGTGATGATTCATGGCTAACGTCAAAGTTACGATCAACGGGAAACTGATAGAAACGGACAGTACGCGGACCATTATCCAGGCTGCCCGGGAAAATGGCATCTCGATACCGCATTTCTGCTGGCACGAAAAACTGTCGACAGCCGGCAACTGCCGCATTTGTCTGGTCGATGTGGAAAAAATGCCCAAACTGGCTATCGCCTGTATGACCAATGTCGCCGAGGGCATGGTTGTCAACACGAAGAACGAACGCGTGGTCAACGCGCGCGAAGCGGTCATGGAATTCATACTCATCAATCATCCGCTGGATTGTCCCATCTGCGACGAGGCGGGGGAATGCAAGCTGCAGGATTACGCGTACAAGTTCAGCCAGGGATACAGCCGCTTCGGCGACGATAAAGTGCATAAAAACAAACGGGTCGAGATCGGTCCGCGAGTGATGTTCGATGCAGAGCGCTGCATTTCGTGTTCGCGCTGCATCCGCTTCTGCGACGAGATCGCGGGCGTCCATCAGCTCCAGTTCGTCAACCGCGGCGATCATACGACGATCGAAACGTTTCCGGGAGAGACGCTGGACAACCCGTATTCGATGAACGTCGTGGATATTTGCCCGGTCGGTGCGCTCACCAACAAGGATTTTCGGTTCAAGTCCCGTGTCTGGGAGATGTCGTTCACCGAGAGCATCTGCAACGGCTGCGCCCGCGGCTGCAACATCGAGATCGGCGTGCGCAACAACGGAATTCTCCGCCTCACACCGCGCACGAATGACGATGTGAACAGCAACTGGATGTGCGATCACGGCCGGCTCGACACATGGAAGCATGTGAATGCCGAAGACAGGATCACCGGCCCCATGGTCCGCAAAGGCGGCATCCTGGTCGATGTCGGCTGGGACGAGGCGATGGCGAAGGTGGCCGGAGAGCTGAAACTGTTCAACAAGAACGAGATCGCCTTCATCGGATCGGCATTTGCCTCGAACGAGGACAATTATGTGCTCGCGCGGTTTGCGAAAGAAGTGCTCGGGTCAAAACATATCGACCGCATGAGCCACCGGATAGACGGCGGCGACGACGCGCTGCTTATACGCGCCGATAAGACACCGAACGATACAGGGGCTGCATTGGTCGGCATCGTGCCGGGCGAGGGCGGACGCGACATCGAGGGGATCGTACAGGGGATACGCGACGGACACATCAAAGCGCTGTATGCGATCGACGACGATATCGCTCAACATCCCGAACTGGAAAAAGTAATTACCAAGTTGGAATTTTTCGCCGTTCACGCATCCAATGCGAATAAGAGCACGCGCATCGCCGACGTTGTTCTGGCGAGTTCGACGTATGCCGAACGCTCGGGAACGATCACCAATTTCCAAAAACGCGTGCAGCGGCTGCGGCCGGCCGTCGTCACGCTTGAGCGCGAGCGGGCGCTCGACGGATTGACGATGAGCCGTCTGGATAAATTTGCCGCGCCGAACGATTCATGGGGCAAGGGTCCCCGCCGCGATTCGCGCGCGTCGTGGAGAATTGTTGCCGCCATCGGCAACATCATGGGCGGGAAATTCAAATATATGACCGCCGAGGACGTCTTCACAGACATCACGCATACCGTGGACGCATTCAAAGGGCTGACCTATCTGAAGATCGGGAGCAAGGGAGCACTGCTGCAATAGGGTGCGGCATAGGTCGGCGAGATATCACCTCGCCCTGCACTGTGACGAGTGGCTTAAGAGTATCAACATTATATCATCATACAGAAAAATTTATGAGTGTCGAATTTATAGTCGAAGCGCTGGTCAAGATCGGTTTGGTGCTGGTGATCAACCTGACGACGGTCGCATATCTTGTGCTTGCCGAACGGAAGATCAGCGCGTTCATACAGAATCGCCTGGGACCCAACCGAGTCGGGCCGTGGGGGCTGTTTCAATCGTTCGCCGATATCGGCAAGCTGTTTTTCAAAGAGGACATTGTGCCTTCGGCGGCAAATAAATTCGTGCACACGCTCGCGCCGCTCATATCGATCACCGTCGCCATGTCTACGTTCGCAGTCGTACCGTTCGGCAATACATTCGCCTTCAATGGTCACGATTATAAGCTCATGATCGGCGATGTGAACATCGGCATTCTGTTCATTCTTGCCATGACGTCGCTCGGCGTGTACGGCATCACGCTCAGCGGCTGGGCTTCGAACAACAAATACTCGCTGCTTGGCGGGCTGCGTGCCTCGGCGCAGATGATCAGTTACGAATTATCCATGGGGCTCTCGGTGATCGGCGTTGTCATGATCGCCGGGTCGCTTCAGCTCGATAAGATCGTGATCAAGCAGGGCGAATACCTGTGGGGCGTCATTCCCGCATGGAACATTGTGCTGCAGCCGATCGGGTTCATCACGTTTTTAATCGCATCGTTCGCAGAGACCAACCGGCTCCCGTTCGACCTTCCGGAAGCGGAGCCCGAACTTGTCGGCGGATACCATACGGAATATTCGGGAATGAAGTTCGGACTCTTCTTCCTCGCGGAATACGCGAACATGATCACCGCGTCGGCGGTTATCGTGACGCTGTATCTCGGCGGGTGGCAGTTCCCGTTCGTCGAACGATTCGCATTGCCGGCACTGGCGGTGACGCTGCTGCAGATGGGGGCGTTCGCAGTGAAAGTCGCATTGCTGTTGTTCTTCTTCATGGTGGTGCGCTGGACAATCCCGCGCTTCCGGTACGATCAATTGATGAGTCTCGGATGGAAAGTGATGATCCCGCTCGCGTTGGGAAACATCATTGTAACGGGATTCTTTTTATTATTCCATTAAGGCGGCCATCATAATAATTTTCGCGTCATTCACGCATTAACGACATTTCGCAGCATATCGTATGGAAAAATATTTAGAAAAAAGCGTTCCGGTTCGAAAAAAAGATCTGAGCTTTTGGCAGAAATTGTACATCCCGGCGATACTTCAGGGCATGAAAATTACGATGACGGAATTTTTCAAGCCGAGCGTCACCATTGAATATCCCGAAGTGCGAACCGTCATGCCGGATTCATTCCGCGGGCGGCCCATTCTTGTAGCCGAGAACGGCACGGAGCGCTGTGTTGCATGCGGACTCTGCGCGCGCGTCTGTCCGGCGCTCGCCATTGAGGTCCAGGCCGGAGAGACCGAACTCGGCAAGGAACGCTATCCCGAGCGCTTTGAGATCAACATGGTGCGCTGCATCTTTTGCGGATTCTGCGAGGAAGTGTGTCCGGAAGAAGCGATCATCATGAGCCAGGAATATGAACTTGTCTTCACCAGCCAGAAGGAAGCATTGTTCGGCAAGGACAAACTGGTCAAGCCGATCGAAGAAGTCCGCACCCGACTCGATTTTTTACGGAAGAGCCGGTAACACACACACAAGCGATCCACTCCAACGTGCGATGCACCGGAGCCCGGCAGGCGGAATGCAGCCGGGTATACCGGAGAGCATCGGCGTCAGCATGCGATTCAAGCACCGCGATCACTATTCCGGGGGGAATTATGCTCAGCGTCGTACGAAGTGCAGCCACATGCGGCATCAACGCCTGCCTGATAGACATCGAGACGAACATCGAGAACACGCTTCCCAATTTCACGATGGTCGGGCTGCCCGACAATGCCGTCAGGGAATCGCGCGGGCGGGTCATCACTGCGATCAACAATTCCGCATATATCTATCCCAACAAACACATCACGATCAATCTCGCGCCGGCGGACGTCAAGAAAGAGGGGTCGTCGTACGATCTTCCGATCGCCATAGGCATGCTGGCATCGAGCGGTCAACTGGGCGAGGCGCTCTTGCGCGATTTCGTGATCCTCGGCGAACTGGCATTGGACGGCTCGCTCCGCCCCGTGCATGGGGTGTTGCCGATCGCGATCGAAGTGCGGTCAAAAAAAATACGCGGGTTGATACTGCCGCGGGAGAACGCGCGCGAGGCGGCAATGGTGGAGGGGATCGATGTGTACGGAGCGGCATCGCTGCGTGAAGCGGTGCAGGTGCTCGGGACGAATGACGGCATTGCTCCGACGCGCATTGACGTTGATAAAATATTTTCGGCAGAACAATCATATGCCGAGGATTTCGCGGATGTGAAGGGACAAGAGAACGTGAAGCGCGCGCTTGAAGTCGCGGCCGCAGGCGGGCACAACATCATCTTGATCGGGCCTCCGGGATCGGGCAAAACAATGCTTGCCCGCAGGCTGCCGGGCATACTGCCGCCGCTGACATTCGAAGAGAGCATCGAGACGACAAAGATACACTCTGTGGCGGGGTTGCTGCCGCCGAATGCAGCGCTGGTGGCGGTGCGTCCGTTTCGTACTCCCCATCACACGATCTCAGACGCCGCGTTAGTGGGAGGGGGAGCGGTTCCGCGTCCCGGTGAAATATCACTGTCTCATCATGGTGTGCTTTTTCTTGACGAGCTTCCGGAGTTTGCGCGCAATGTGCTGGAAGTCATGCGGCAGCCTCTTGAGGACGGGAAAGTGACGATCAGCCGCACGAAAATGTCCGTTGAATTTCCCGCAGCGTTCATGCTTGTGTGCGCGATGAATCCCTGTCCCTGCGGGAACAGCGGCAATCCGAACCATGAATGCACGTGTTCACAGATTCAGATACAGCATTACATGTCGAAAATCTCCGGTCCGCTCATGGACCGCATTGATATTCATCTTGAAGTTCCTGCGGTCAAGGTGGCGGAACTGTCGCAGAAGAGGCCGGGGGAACGATCGTCCGATATCAGGGCTCGCGTTGTCGCCGCGCGAAAAATTCAAACGGAACGGTTCAAAAACCGACCGTCGATATTCTCGAATGCAGCGATGCAAACGAGAGAGATCCGTGAGCATTGCATGATAGATGCGCAGGCAGGGGAGCTGTTGAAAATGGCTATGACGAAACTCGGCCTTTCGGCGCGCGCGTACGATCGGATATTGAAAGTGTCGCGGACGATTGCGGATCTCGCCGGATGCGAGTCGATCCGGTGTGATCATGTCGGCGAGGCGATCCAATATCGCACGCTTGACCGGAATTTATGGCTGGCATAAGAGGCCGCGGGTGCTTCATTTGCATCATCCGCATTATTATCTATGAAATCATGCGCACTTTTCTTATTTTAGACATTGATGTTATTTATTAACGGATTGCCGCCAACCATGCTCACTCCACTTTTGGAACCAGAACAGAGTACCATTCTCATCGTCGACGACGAAATCGACAATGTCAGTGCAATTTCAGCGATTCTGCGTCACGAGGGTTTTAAGACGCTGTCTGCCACATGCGGCGAGGACGGCCTCAGTGTTCTTGAAAAAGAGGCGGTAGATCTTGTGCTCCTGGATATCGTGCTGCCGGACATCAACGGTTTTGACGTGCTTACACAGTTGCGCGCACAGCCGCGGACCAAAGAGACAGCCGTTATTTTTTTAAGCGGCAACATGAGGGACCCGGAGTCGATGGCGAGAGGGTTCGCCCTCGGTGTCAACGAATATCTCGTGAAGCCGATCGAACCCGCCGAACTGCTGGTGCGGGTACGGTCGCTGTTGCAGCTTCGGTATGCGGAGAAGCGCTGGCGCCAGTTGAACGCCGATTTCATTTCGATGCTGGTGCACGATCTTCGCGGGCCGCTCACTGCTGTGCATGCATTCACGCGTCTGATGAACGAAGAAGAGGGCGATATCACGAATGCGGCGCGGAGCGAAATGCTCAGGCTCATGGACAATTCGTGCAACCACATGCTCGATATCATCAACGACCTGTTGGACCTCTCAAAACTGGAAGCGGATTATGTGCGTCTGAACCGCACCGACATCGACCTTCGCAAGATCATCAATGAAACGCTGGCGCGCATGAAACCGCTGGCGCTGAAAAAATCAATCACACTCGCAGCGGATTATGGAGACATGGTGCGGCTTGTGGAGGCCGATCCGCGGAAGATCGAGCAAGTGATGGAGAATCTCGTCGGCAACGCAATCAAGTTTACGGGCACATCGGGTACGATCAGCGTCTCGATCCGATATGCCGAATCGCTGCCGCCGTTGGCGTCGCCAGCGGTCACGCCGCATCCGGTCGTCATCGTATCGGTCGCGGATAACGGGGTGGGAATCCCGAAAGACGAGCAGCATCTGTTGTTCGATAAATACCGGCAGGTGAAGGACGAAAAATATCGGGCGGAGAAAGGGACCGGCCTCGGTCTGGCGATCTGCAAGAAAATAATCGAGGCGCACCATGGTGTCATCTGGTTTGAGAGCATCGTGGATATCGGAACGACGATGCATTTCGCGCTCCCGATGAACGACGGGGAATAACATTCACTTACACTTTGATCATGGTATCATTTATCGTACACGGCGGTGCCTGGGATATTCCGGATGAGTTGGTGGACGCGCATCGTCAGGGCGTCGCGCGAGCAATGCAGATCGGCTGGGACATCCTTTCTCATGGCGGCAGCGGCGTTGACGCGGTCGAAAAAGCAATCAACTATCTTGAAGACGATCCGACATTTGATGCGGGACGCGGGTCGTTCGTGAATGCAGCAGGCGAGATCGAACTCGATGCCAGCATCATGAACGGCACGACATTCCGGTGCGGTGCGGTGGCCGCGGTGCAGAATATCCGCTATCCGATCTCGCTCGCCCGTCTCGTGATGGACAAAAGCGAACACGTGCTGCTGGCCGGGAAAGGCGCGGTCCAGTTCGGCGCTGAAAACGGCGTTCAGCAATGTTCGAGCAACGATCTTCTCGTCGGCAGGGAACTTGAACGCTGGAAAGATCTGTTGGCACAAAAAAATTATTCAACGAAAGATGCGTTCCAAAAAAAGAAAAGCCTGCCGTCGGACACGGTGGGATGCGTCGCGCTCGATGCCGCAGGGATCCTTGTTGCGGGGACGTCGACCGGCGGCACGCCCAATAAATATCCCGGCCGAGTCGGGGATTCGCCGATGATAGGCTGCGGCACGTACGCCGACAGCGCCATCGGCGGCGTGTCGTGCACCGGATGGGGAGAAGCGATCATCAAGGTCGTGCTTGCCAAAACGATCGTCGGCCTGCTTGAGGTCAACGGCGGCGACACGCAGGCCGCCGCCGACGAAGGGATCTACCGATTGGAAAAAAAGGTGGAAGGATTCGGCGGAGTCATCGTCTTAAACAGCCAGGGGATACCGGCGTTTTCCTATAACACTCCGCGCATGGCGCGCGCCTACAGAACGACAGCGATGAGTGACGCTTGCATTGATGTATAAATGAATCGGATCCACACGTGAAATTTTCGTCGCTCATCGGACATACAGTTGAAATTTCAATGATCATCGACACGGACTCGCGTCCGGCCGATGCTATCATCGACAATTTTTTCCGCACTCATCGCTACCTCGGTTCGCACGACCGCCGGTTCATAGCCGAGACTGTCTACGGCATACTTCGGTGGAGGATGCTGCTCGACGGGATCATCACACGCGCTGTTGCACCTGATGCGCTGCTCGGCCGCGACCTTTTTTTTTCCAATATCATGACGTACCGCTGCTGCGCCTATCTGCTCCATGCCCGCACGCATACGGCCTCGAACCTATGTGCTGAACTGCCGGATGAGACGCACGATTCTCTTCGCAGTCTTGAACGGCATCTGGCGGATTTTTCCGCCGGCGGAACATCGTGCCGGGAGATCGCCCTGGAAAATTCCTTTCCAGAATGGATGGTAGACACGTGGATCGCCCAGTTCGGAACGGATGAAACGCAGCGGCTCTGCCAGGCGCTTAACCAGCCTGCGCCCATCACTGTGCGCGTCAACACGATCAAGACGACGGTGGAAGAATGCAGGAACGCGCTCAAGCGCGAAGGGATCGAAACACAACCCACGCGATGGTCCCCGCATGGACTCACGCTGCGCAAGCGGATCAATGTCTTTCAGCTTGATGCCTTCCGTAACGGGTTCTTTGAAGTGCAGGATGAAGGCAGCCAGATACTTGCGCTGCTCGTCGATCCGAAGCCATCGGCAAAGGTCGTGGATGCCTGCGCGGGCGCAGGAGGAAAGACGCTGGCACTGGGCGCGGGGATGAAAAACCGCGGGGTCATTTACGCCCTTGATGTTCATACGACACGCCTGGACGAGCTTCGCAAGCGTCTGAAACGAAGCGGCGTGGACACGGTGCGGGTGAAAACGGTCGACGGCGAGACACTGCCCGAGGACCTGATCGGGATCGCGGACAATGTGCTGGTGGATGCACCGTGTTCCGGGCTCGGCACTATACGCCGGAATCCCGGGATGAAGTGGACTGTTACGCCCGAGGATGTTGCGGAGATCAGCCGGAAACAAGCGCGCATCCTTGACTTGTACTCACGCTGCGTGAAAGAGAACGGCATCCTCGTGTACGGGACATGCACGACGATGCCCGAAGAAAACGAACGGGTGGTTGAGGGGTTTCTTGCCTCGCATCCCGAATTTGAACTTGTCTCTCCGGCCGCGCGTCTGGAGCGGTACAGCATTGCATCGCTGGCAGGGGAAAAATATTTTCAGCTATTGCCGCATCGCCACAACACCGACGGCTTTTTCGCCGCGGTGATGAAGAAGGCGCAGAGGCAGGACTAAGAGAACGAACATTCACAAACTTGGCGGGCGTATCCCGCCGGATATCCATGATCGAAGGAGAGACATGAAAACTATTTCAATCGCAGTGATACTCATAACGGCGTTGTTCGCCGGATGCGGAAAAGAATCGGAACAATCGCTATGGAACAAAGTGGAAGCGTCGCGTGCAACCAATAATGCCGATTCGACGATCATGGTGTGCCAGACGCTGTTGAAGGAGTATCCGGCGGGCACGCTCGCTCCCGGCGCGCTCTATATGATCGCCGAAACGTACTACCGCGGCAAGCACGATCCGCGCACCGCGACCGGTTATTACCGTCTCTTCATCGAGAAGCATCCGGATCTCGCGCAGACGCCGGTGGCTATGTTTCTGCTGGGTTTTATCTACAACAACGACATCCGGAACATGGACAGCGCCCGGGTCGGGTACCAGCAGTTCCTCGCAAAATATCCGACGCACGACCTGGCCGCGTCGGCGAAATTCGAATTGGACAATCTCGGCAAATCGGCGGACGATATCCTGACCGCTCAAACACCGGCACCGAAGCAGAAACGTTAATCAACCACAAGACGATCACACCGTGCAAGAGCAAGCGCTGACATATTTACGTCCTGACGTTGTGTCCAAGCTCGCCAATATGGAATTACGCGCGCGCATGGTCGTGGAAGGGTTCATCACGGGGCTTCATCAGAGCCCCTATCACGGATTCAGCGTGGAATTTGCCGAGCATCGGCAATATATGCCCGGCGATGAGATCCGGCGCATAGATTGGAAAGTATACGGGAAGACCGACCGGTATTACATCAAGCAATACGAAGAAGAGACGAACCTCAAATCGTATATTGTGCTGGATGCCAGCGCATCGATGTCGTTCTCGTCGGGTGCGCATGCGGGAGGCGCCGGCATCACAAAGAGCGCCTATGCCTCGTATATCGCCGCATCGCTTGCGTATCTGATGATGCAGCAGCGCGATGCGGTCGGATTGATGACGTACGACGATGCCGTCCGCTCGGTGATACCGCCCCATGCCACGAAGGTTCATCTGCGCCGCATCCTTCTCGAATTGGAACACCTCGCGCCCTCGAGCAAAACAAAGACCGGATTTGCGCTGCACCGGCTTGCCGAGCGGATGCCCCGGCGCGGCCTGGTGATCGTGCTCAGCGACCTATTCGATGATCCGGCGCAGGTGCTGGCCGCGCTGAAGCATTTCCGCCACAATCATCATGAAGTGCTGGTAATGCAGATCCTCGATCCATTGGAGAAAAGTTTTGCATTCGGCAGCGACGCGGTCTTTAAGGATGTCGAGACGGGGGAGCAGCTTCCCACGCAGCCGTATCAGATGCAGCATGCGTACCGGAAGGAGATGCACAATTTTCTCGAGCGGTATAAGCGCGAATGCAGGGAAAACAGCATCGATTATGTTCTGCTTGACACATCGATGCCGTTCGACACGGCACTGATCAATTATTTGAATAAGAGGAAACGCCTTGGTTGAATTTCTTGAAGAATACCGCATCCTCGACGTGGGGTGCGGGATGAACAAGAGAATGGGGGCGGTGGGGATCGACATCAATCCGCGATCCGACGCCGACATCGTGCACGACCTGAATGTGACGCCGTATCCGTTTGCATCGAATTATTTCGACGAGATCTGGTGCGACAATGTTGTGGAGCATCTCGATAATGTCGTGAAAGTGATGAGTGAATTGTACCGGGTCGCCAAACCGTCGTCAAAGGTGACGATCATCGTTCCGTTCTACGCGCACCGGCAGGCCAACACCGACCCGACGCACATGCATTTCTTCGGCGTTCATTCGTTCGATTATTTCACATCGGGCAATGCATACGCGGATTTCAGATATGCTGCGGCGCAATTCGAGATCCTTTCCGCCGAGTTCGACAGGGGGATCAAGCCCCGCTATTGGTTCGATCGGTCTATCAAACGATTTGCCAACCGGCATAAAGATCTCTACGAGAACCGCTTCGCCAATATCATTCCGCTGCGCAGTCTCACATTCGTGCTGAAAGCAATAAAATAACAACGCCGATGGCCACAGTATCACTGGGGCCATCGGCATTATGTAAGAACACCCATCCATTATTTCTTCGCTTTTGCGTCCTTCACTTCTTTTTTGCCCTTCAGGCTTTCCAAATAGGAGACGAGTGTTTTCTGTTCATCGTCGGTTCCTTTAAATGTGCCCATGTGTTTCTTGCCGTGAAGATCCGTTTCCTTGGCGAGGAATTTGGCGATGAAGCCCGGCTTGGCGTCGGCTCCGACTGCAGAGAGGTCGGGTCCGATCATCTTCGCTGTCGGTGATTTTTTCGCAATACCCTCGGACTCGATGGTGTGGCAGGTAATGCATTTTTTTTCCGTGAAAATTTGCTTGCCTTTCGAAACCGGCGCCGCGGTCTGGGCAAAAGCAGAGCCGACGAAAAAGAGGCCCATCAGCAATGTGATGAATAGTTTCATTGGTGTATCCTTCCTCAATATGAATGGTTCAACCCGAGCCATTTTCCGCTGTGTGCAGGATGACCATTGATGATAATTTGTCTGCGGAATGGCCATCTCAAATATACGACACGGGCATCAGAGTAGCAAAATAAAAAAAGCGCGGTCGGCCCGTGTGATTTTGCTTGACTTTAAAGTTTTATAAGTTTACTATTTACTAAACTTTCAAAACGAGGACGCACATGCCATCAAAACTGTCTGTCACACAGAAACAATTCATCGAGGAGATGGGGAATCTCTACGCAACGTACGGGCTCAGTCGTCTCAACGGCATGCTCATCGGCCTGCTCCTGTGCAGCGAAACCCCCCTCTCGCTCGACGAGATCAGCGCCCGGTTGAACAGGAGCAAGGGACTCATCTCGCAGGCCACGAGGCGCCTCAATTCGACCGGATATATTAAAAAAATCGAGGGCCCGGAAAGCCGCAAAGATTATTACATCGCCGACTACGACATCTTCATCAATGTGTTCCATTTCAACATGACGACCGTTCGAAAGAATCTCTCGATCGCCGATCAGTTCCTTCACCTTGTGAAGTCGGACGGAAAATCTTCTGCGCGGTGGAAGGAAAATCTGGAGGTCATGGAGTTGTTCTACACGAACATGAACGAATTTTACGAGGGATTCGACATGCGCTGGAGTGAATTAAAAAAACGGATCGCAAAACCCTGAAAGCCTCTCATGGACGGTTCATTGTTAGCGTGGATTTTTTTCGCCGCATATGTCGTGCTCATCGGGTCGGTGTCGTGGTATAACAGCCGGAAACCCAAAACACTGCAATCGTTTTCTGTCGGCAACCGCGATGTCAATCCGTTCTGGATCGGCCTGTCGCTGGCGGCCAACATGACGAGCACCGCAACATTCGTCATCAATCCCGGCCTGGTCTATACCTACGGGTTCGCCGGCTTTGTCGGCTACGCCATTGCTTCGCCGCTGGGTATTTTCACCGGCCTGGCCATTCTCTCAAAAAGTTTTCGCAAGATCGGCGACCGCTATTCGGTCATCAGTGTGCCGCAATGGATCGGAAGCCGGTTCGGCGACAAGCGCATGGCCGTGTATCTCTCTGTTGTCAGCCTGCTGCAGGTCACATTCCTCACGCTTATCGTTGTCGGCCTCACGGTCGTCATGATGAACGTGCTCCACATCCCGATGATCGCGGCGCTCGTGATCATTATTGCATTCACGTTCACATATATGTCCTTTGGCGGCGCCAGCGCCCATGTGTGGACCAACAGCATACAGGCGATCATCAAGCTCGTCGTCGCTGTGATACTGATCGCTTCCGGCATATGGCTCTTCAGGGAGGGGATCGGGGCGTTCTGGCAGAAATTATCGGCTGTCGGCCCGTATTACGGCGATGCGGTCAATCCCGGGAGCAAATTGTTTCGCGATTACTTTGAAGTTGTTGCGGCAAATTTTATCATTGGCATCGCCATTGTCACGCAGCCCCACATCATCTCGAAGTCGCTTTTTCTTCGGTCGGAAAAGGACGTCAACCGATATCTTCTCACGGCGGTGGCGGCAGAACTCGTCTTTTTTTCCGTGTTGTTCGTGGGGCTCTTTGCACGCCTCTCGCTGTCCGGCGCCGTGCTGCCGCCGGACAGGGTCATGTCCACGTATATGATGGACATGTTTTCGCCTGCGATGCGTTCGGTGATCATGCTTGGAATTTTGGCGTCGGGGTTTTCAACGATGGAAGGAATTTTGCTCTCGCTCTCCACGATCTTTGCCAACGATTTCTACAAGAATGTCGTGCCGATGGACGGGCTTTCGGACGAGGTGAAAAAGAAACGATTATTGAAGGCCGGGCGCATTTTCATGCTGGCGCTGGCGCCCGTAACGTTCATCCTGGCCTATAGACAGATCGTTGATCCGTCTTTGTCGGTGGCGATCTTTGCACAGAACGGCGTCTACGGCGTGATCGCGGCGACATTCGCGCCGGTGCTGTTCGGAATTTTTTCGAAGCATGCCACAAAGGATCTTGTTTTTGGTGCGTCGGTCACGGCGCTGATAGTGCATTTCGGCATGTATTATGGCAACATCACCATCTATCACAACAATCCCGCGGTGACGGCGTCGTGCGGGATTGTGGTCAGTACGGCGATCGTCTTCATCGGAGTATTGCTGCGAGAGCGGAAGGCGACCGTTGTTCCAATCTGAAAATCAACCGTACCACATACATCCAATCACACCATCAACAAACGCAGAGAGGTCTTACATGAAAAATTTACTGTTGGCAGTCATATTCACAGCAGCAGTATTTGCAGGCTGTAAAAAAAGCGACGACAATCCGATTGCAGCCACACCGCCGAGCGATGTGATCGTTGGAACGTGGGTGTCGACCGGAGCGAACCTTGCACCGCTGCTGTATGCGGCGCCGTTCAAGTATCGGACGATCACGGCAACGTTCAATAATGACGGTTCCTATACGATCCTGTCGGTCGATTCAGCCGGCACGAAAACCACGGCGACCGGCACCTATGTAACGGCTGCAGGCGGCGCGGCATCACCGAGAGACACGATCCGCACGATCGTGGCCACACAAATGACCCCGACCTCGCTGACGGCCGAAGGCATCTATCAGGTCACGCCGGGCACGGCCATAACGATGAAATATGAAGTTCTGCAAACCCAGCCTGCGCTCGGTTATGCGAAGCCGACGCCTGCGCTTGGTTTTGGCAGCACGGCGGGCGGCGCGTTCGGTACGCTCAACATTCAGAAATATGTGAAGCAGTAAGGTTCAGACAAACGTCAATGAAAGAACAACGCGAGCGGGACGGAGCCGTTGAACGGACCGTCCCGCTGCATCTTCCGGAGGAACTATGCATGGTCTCAGGCTGGTATGTGTCCTGATGCTGATCATCGCCGTATCAGCAGCGGCATCCGCACAAATGGCGAACTATCCTGTCGACGACGAACGGACTTCAGGCACGGCCGAAAAAATACCCTCGGAACTGCAATTCATCGGCTACTCGTTCCACCGTTTCACCGCAAGCGACGTCGCATCCACGAACGAGCTGCTGCGGGCACAGATCATCGGCAGGCTTTTCGGTCCCAATACAACCACGTCACTGGCGAGAACGGCTGTCTACGGAGAAAGCCGCTTCGTGCCGCTGTTCGTGTATCATCCGTCCATACTCGACGGCTCCGCAATATTTCGGGCCATGTTCAAGGTGGACTTTACCTGGGGTGATGCCAATTACGGAGTCGGCAACAACATGGGAGGGGCGATCAGCGGGGCGACCGTCAACATACAAACGCTCATGGCGAATGTGGAAATTAAGCCGGCCGATTCCTGGAATGTCGTCGCCGGGCTGCAGCGCATCTTCGATAATCCGAGGGACGCGAATGTCAACGCGCTGGGCACGTTGCAGACGAGCGGGGCGCGTCTCATGTTCTGGGGCACGCAGGGCGTGGGCGTGAGCAGTCATATAAAATTATCTCCGGTCACGTTCGGCCGGATCGCCTATTTTCAGCTCTACGAAAATATGATTCAAAATAACGACGATGTCACGCTCACCATGCTCGATGTCGAAACGCGGGTTGCCCCCATCTGGGAAGTGGGCGGCAATCTCTGGTATGTCCGCGACCGCGGGGCCAGTTTGGGCGGAGTATCGGTGCTGGGGCAGGGATTCAACTCGACGCTTGCGGAATATAACGGCGCCGCCCGGCTCCAATTGAATTCACCGGACTACACTGCGGATGTTGTCTGGGCGGGAATGAACTCGTCATATAACCGCGACTTCATCGGCGGACGAGTGTGGGGGAGCGGGCTCGTGATGGCGAACTTCGGAGGCATCGACACGACGTCCCCGAGCGGTGCGTCGGCACGGCGGGTCGACATCATGGGATTTACGGCGCACGGTTCGCTGTACTACAAATACGGACAGACATCCGGCGACCGTGTCGGTGTCGAGGCGCTTTTCACTTCAGGCGACAATAACGGAGCGTCGGACGGGAAATACACCGGTGTCATTACAGGGAACACGTGGGGCTCGCCCGTGGGCATCTACAGTTCGCACAAGGCGTATCTGTTGTTCCCCGATGCGCAGGTCGTGAACCGCTACTATGCCGCCGTTCAGGATATTTCGAACATGGGGTATGGCGTGACGGCGGTCTTCCTGAATTATTACAACAACATTGTGCCGAACAAATGGCAGGTGAAGACGGGGGCAGCGTATGCCCTGTCGAATATGGCGCCTCCATCGGGCGGCAATTTCATCGGCGCGGAGCTCAATGCCGAAGTGCGCTATACGTATAAAGTATTTTTCGACATCAGCCTGAGCGCTGCATATATGGTGACGGGCGATTTTTATGACAGTCCCGCAACACGAAACACGCCCCAGAAACCGGCGAACCCATGGACAGTATTCACGACAATCAACTGGCTGATGTTCTAAGCGGGAGACAATGAGATGAAAATATTTTTTGCAGGAATCGCGATCGCGCTGGCGGTGACCGCCGCCGGCTGTTCAGGAAGCCGGTTCTACTACAACGATCCCCCTCTGGAATTTAAGGACATCACGTATCCGTTCACGACAGACACGGCGACGGTGAACGGAACGGAGATCTGTTACCACGACACCAAGAGCGGCACGACGCCCATTGTGCTGATTCACGGCCTTGCGAGCAACATGGGGTTCTTCCGATACAATATACCCGAGCTCGAACGAGCGGGGCTTCGTGTGATCGCCATCGACCTTCCCGGCTATGGACGGTCATCGAAACCATACGGCGCGCCCTACACGCTGAAATATTTTTCAGAGACAGTCACGGCCTTGTTGAAGCATCTCGGCATCCCCTCGGCGGTGATCGCAGGGCACTCCATGGGCGGCCAGATCGCGCTCTTGACGGCGCTCAAGGAGCCGGCGGTGGTTCAACAGCTTGTGCTCTTGTCGCCTGCCGGCTTCGAGGCATTTAAGGACGGAGAAGGAACGTGGCTGCGCAACGCTGTGAATCCGACGGATGTGAAAAAAACCCCGGAGGATCGTGTGCGCGCGAACCTGACGATGAACTTTTACTCGTGGAGCGAACAGTGGGAATGGATGGTGGAAGAGCGTGAACGCATGAGCAAGGCAGAGGACTTCGACAGATTCTGTTATGCCGTGTCGAAGAGCGTCGGCGCCATGATCGATGAGCCGATGTGGGGCAGGCTGACCCGCATCGCTGCGCCGGCGCTCATCATCGGCGGCGAGAACGACAATCTGATACCGAACCCCTATTTGCACGGCGGCAGAACGGCCGATGTGATGGAATACGGCCGGGCGCATCTCCGGAATGCGCATCTTCGCATGATGCCGCACGCCGGGCACATGGTGCAGATGGAAGCAAGCGTTGATGTGAACGCGGCGATCATTGAATTCTGCACGGCGGGGAAGTGATCATGACGCCTGCGACGACCGTTGGCATTGTGAGCGTCGGCACGTACTCTCCGCGCACCGTCATGACGGCCGCGGACATTGCGGCGGCAAGCGGCATTGCCGAAGAGGTGATACGAGACAAATTCGGGATCGTGCAAAAATTCGTAGGAGATCCGGGCGACCACCCGAATGAGATGGCGGTCAAAGCCGCTCTCGATTGTTTGTCGCGCACGGACATCACGGCCGATGAGATCGACGTGGTGATCTGCACGACCGAGGAATGGAAAGAATACACGGTGTGGACCGCGGGCATTAATCTCGCGTACGAGATCGGCGCGTCGAAGGCATGGGCGATGGACGTACACATGCGCTGCGCGACGACGGTTGGCGCCCTGAAGCTCGCGAAGGACATGATCACGGCCGATCCCGAGGTCAACACCGTGCTCATCGCGGGCGGCTACAGAATGAGCGACCTCATCGATCTCACCAACTCGCGCACCTCGTTCATGTTCAACATTGGAGCGGGAGCGGGAGCGATGTTGCTGCGGCGAGGCTGGCCCGAGAACCATGTGCTCGGGTCGCACATCATTTGCGACGGGTCGATGAGCACTCATGTGATCGTGCCGGCCAGCGGCACAAAACAATTTCCGACGGACGAGATGGTGGCGCGGAAACAATTTTATCTCGACCTCGTCGAGCCCGACGCAATGAAGGACAGGCTGAATGCCGTTTCGATGGACAATTGGATGGCATGCGTCGATTCGGCGCTTCGAAAAAGCGGCACGAAGCCGGACGGCGCACGATACACGACCGCCGATATCGGATATCTGAACATACTGCTGATCAAACCGTCGGGACACCAGGACATGCTCCGCCGGCTGGGGTTGCGCGAAGACCAATCCGTGTACCTCAATCATATCGGGCATATCGGCGAACAGGATGCGATGTTTTCCATACGCGAAGGCATACGGCAGAAGCGGCTGCATCAGGGGGACCTGATGGTCATACTCGCAGCGGGCATCGGATACGTCTGGGCCGCGAGCTGCGTGCAGTGGGGATGACGGGAGCGCACGTCATTGCTTCGACAAGGGGCGCCACAAGAGAAACACGACAGAGCTGAACAGATCCATGACGGGCGATCCGCAGTGCCGCCCATGAAAAAGTGCGCTGCCATTACGCAATCACGTACAAGGAATGATTCCATGCGTTTACAGGATAAGGTATGTTTGATCACGGGCGGAGCTTCGGGCATCGGAAAAGCCACGGCGGTGCGCTTTGCCGAAGAAGGCGCCATTGTCGTCATATGCGATCTCAACGAAAAAGCGGGAGTTGAGACGGCTGCAGCCCTGGGGGCCCGCGCCGCGTATTGCAATGTGAATGTTGCAGACAGGCTCGCCGTGCAGCGCTGGACCGATGAGGTCTTCCAAAAATATGGACGCATCGATGTGCTCGTGAACAATGCCGGTATTGTAAGAGACGGGCAGCTGGTAAAGGTGAAAGACGGTGAAATCGTCAAGCAGATGTCCGAGGCGGATTTCGATCTTGTCGTTTCCATCAATCTGAAGGGCGTCTTCAACTGCACGCAGGCCGTCGCTCCCGTCATGATCAAACAGGGAAACGGCGTGATACTCAACGCCACATCGGTGGTCGGACTGGACGGCAATTTCGGCCAGACAAATTACGTTGCGACAAAGGCGGGCGTCATCGGCATGACGAAGGTATGGGCGCGCGAGCTGGGAAAATCAGGCATACGCGTGAACGCCGTTGCGCCCGGGTTCACGCTGACGGAAATACTGTCCGCCATGCCCGATAAAGTATTGGACGGCATGAAGGCGAAAACGCCGCTCGGCCGACTTGGCGATCCGCGGGACATTGCCAATGCGTACCTTTTCCTTGCATCGGATGAGGCGAGTTTCATCTCCGGCGAAACCGTGCGCGTGGACGGCGGCCTTGTAGTCGGGACATAACATGGAAAATCATTGCCGCATGAATGCCGCCGATCTTTTAACGAACCGCACACGGCTCACTCCCGATCGGATCGCAGTGGTCGATGCCGACTCGGGCGCACGGTTCACCTACGCCGACATCAACGGGCGCGCGAACCGGCTTGCGAATTTCATGCTCTCGAGGTGCGGCGTTCGCAAGGGCGACCGCGTCTGCCTGCTCGCCGAAAATTCGATCGTCTGTGTCGATATGCTGTACGGATTGATGAAGATCGGCGCTGTGTTCACGCCGCTGAACTGGCGATTGACCGACACCGAGTTGGACGTCATCGCGGCCGATTGCACGCCGCACGTGTTCGTCGGTTCCCGCTCAATGAGCGAGCGAACGGTCCGTTTGGCGCAACGGTATGGAGCGGCCGTTTTCATCATCGATTCGAACGGCGAGAACGGGCAATGCTCGTATGATGACGAATTGATGCAGGCGTCGGAATCGGAGCCGTCCCGGCCGGAGATCGACGCGGACGATGCGTGCGCACTCCTATACACCTCGGGAACAACCGGTACGCCCAAAGGCGCAGTGATCCCTCATCGTCAAATATTGTGGAACTGCATCAGTACGGTCATCAGCTGGGGGCTCTCCGAGTCCGATACGGCGCCTATCTTGACGCCCATGTTTCATGCCGGCGGCCTCTTTGTCTTTCTCACACCGCTCTTGTATGCTGGGGGACGCATTGTGCTCACGCATGCATTCGACCCGGCCGCCTCGCTCAGGCTGATCGAACGCGAGCGGTGCACGGTCATTCTGGGTGTTCCAACCATGTTCCGGTTATGGATGACGACAGAGGAATATA
Source organism: uncultured Ignavibacteriota bacterium (assembly GCA_903884005.1). Lineage (GTDB taxonomy): Bacteria > Bacteroidota > Ignavibacteria > UBA10030 > UBA8401 > CAISDA01. Next base: position 67,605 of record CAISDA010000013.1, read on the forward strand.
CGCACAGCAATCTGTCGCATGTGCGGTGGTTCATCAACGGAGGGGCGCCGTGTCCCGATTCTATCATCACTGCGTGGCATGAACAGAGGCACATTGTGGTGAGGCAGGGATACGGGTTGACAGAGGCGGGCGTGAATTGCTTTTCGATGACGAACGAAGAGGCGGTCTCAAAGATAGGATCGGTCGGCAAACCGATCATGCATAGCGCAATGCGCGTGCTCGATGCCGACGGGCACGTCGCGAATGCCGGAGAACAGGGGGAACTTTGCATCCGGGGTCCGCATGTGACGACGGGATATTGGAACAATTCCGCGGCGACGGCATCGGCGCTCAGGGACGGCTGGTTTCACACCGGCGATATCGCCTCCAGAGACGACGACGGGTGCTATTACATCGTCGGACGATTGAAAGACATGATCATCAGCGGAGGCGAAAATATTTATGCGGCCGAGGTCGAAAAAATATTCAGGAACCATCCTGCGGTGGCCGATGCAGCGCTGATCGGCAGGCCTGACGAAACATGGGGCGAAGCAGGCGTGCTCTTCGTGGTCAGGCGTGCAGGATTAGACGTGAGCGTGGAGGAACTGATGGAATTTTCAGGCCGGTGCCTGGCGCGGTACAAAATTCCCAAAGAGATCATTTTTATTGCCGAACTTCCGTGTTCGCCGTATGGCAAGGTGATGAAGCACGTGCTGAAGGAACAGTATCACGAGAGGGGACGACGATGACACTGAACGCGTCCCCCGTATTGGACGGTATTACCGCGAGCCGGATCACAACGTCACGGCTGGAGACGCGCGTACTGTTTTCCGGAAGTCGTAACGATACGCCGGTGATGTTTCTTCACGGCAATTTGAGTTCTGCCACATGGTGGGAAGAGACAATGCTCAGCCTGCCGCAGGGATATCGCGGTATCGCTCCGGACCAGCGAGGATTTGGCGACGCAAGTATCGAAGCAAAGATCGATGCGACACGGGGCGTAGGAGATCTTGTGGACGATGTCGTTGCGCTTCTTGACGAACTCGATATAGGCACGGCGCATATTGTCGGCAACTCATTTGGCGGATCTGTGGTTTGGCAGCTGCTGATGGAACATCCGCAGCGCTTCATCACGGCGACGCAGGTCGCACCAGGTTCTCCGTACGGGTTCGGAGGCACGAAGGGGGTGCACGGAGTGCCCTGCTCTCCAGATTGTTCCGGGTCCGGAGCGGGGCTTGTCAGCAAAAAATTATGTTCGTTTATCGCGCAGGGCGACAGAAGTGTTGTGAGTCCGTTTTCCCCCCGCTCGGCTCTTCGCAATCTTGTCTTCAAACCGCCATTCATTCCGAAACGGGAAGAGGACCTGCTCTCGTCGATGTTATCGATCCATCTCGGCGAGAAGGATTTCCCCGGCGATTATCTCGTCTCGCAGCATTGGCCGTTTGCCGCTCCGGGCGTGTGGGGGGCGGCCAATGCACTGTCGCCGAAATATGCTGCCGACGTGACGCGCTTATACGGCATTGTTCCGAAAGTGCCCATCCTGTGGATCCGCGGAAGCCATGATGCTTCCGTATCCGATACTGCCGCGTCCGATGCCGGTCGTTTGGGGCAATTAGGATTGATGCCCGGCTGGCCCGGCGCGGCGATGTTCCCTCCGCAGCCCATGCTCGCACAAACGCGCGCGGTCCTGTCAGAATATAAAGCGAACGGCGGCGAGGTCAAAGAAATAGTGATCGACGGAACGGGCCATGTGCCGTTCATCGACAAACCGGACGAATTCAATCGACATTTCCATTCACACATAACGTCATCCCGACTACGATGAATTTATTGAACCGACATGCGCGCATCGCCTCAACCGGACGATACATCCCCGAAAAGATCATCACGAACGACGAGCTGAACATGATGCTCGGCGAGAATGTCGGCGACTGGCTGGTCGAGAAGGTCGGCATCCGCGAGCGGCATGTGATGGCGCCGGAACAGACGACGTCTGATATGATCGTCGGTGCCGCTCGTGAAGCCCTGCAGCGCGCCGGGCTGCAGCCCGAGGAATTGGATCTCATCATTGTCGCCACAGACACGCCTGATTATATCAGTCCCGCCACAGCTTCGGTGGTGCAGGCGAAATTGAGCGCGAAGAATGCGGGCACATTCGATATCAACTGCGCGTGCGCAGGATGGGTGACAGGGCTGGACATGGCCGGCCGATACATTGCCACGGACCCAGACATGAAGCACATACTCGTGGCTGGCGGGTACGGCATGTCGAAGTTCGTCGATTGGAAGGATAAATATACGTGCACGCTCTTTGCCGACGGCGCAGCATGCGCGATCGTGAGTGCGGGAGATGTGCAAGGATTTATCGGCGGCAAATTGACCGCCGACGGATCGTATCACGATGCGATGGGGATCTATACCGGCGGTACATTCCGTCCCGCCACGCCTGATGTCATTGGCCGTTTGGGAACGCCCCGCGTCGAATTCGTGCGGAAATTCCCATCCACATTCAACAGCGACAATTGGCCGCCGCTGATCCGCAGCGTTGTCGGCAAAGCGGGCCTGAGCATGGACGAGATCGGAAAATTTTATTTCACACAGCTGAACGTCCGCACGATCGAATACGTCATGGAAAATCTCATGCAGCCGATGTCGAAGACACACTGCATCATGGACAAGTGGGGATACATCGGTTCGGCGTGCATTCCCGCGGCGCTGGACGATGCGATTGGAGCGGGCAAGGGACCGGCAACAGGTGAAAACGTGATCTTCTGTGCCACCGGCGGCGGCATGGCAATGGCTTGCTCATTATGGAAATGGTGACGACGATGCTCTTCGATTATCTTGGACGACGAACGCTCTACAGTCCCGACGCTTTGGCGATCATCGACGCGGGGAAAACGCCTGAACGCCGGTTCACCTACCGCGAATTGAACGATCGCGCAAACCGGTTAGCCCATTGGCTTCGCGACACCGCGGGCATTGGCAAGGGTGATCGAGTCGCGATACTGGCGCGGGACGGCGTCGAGCATCTGGATTGTTTCTACGCGTGCTGCAAACTCGGCGCGGTGCATACGGCGCTCAATTGGCGGATGCACTGGAAGGAACTGGACGAAGTGATCAGGCAGACATCGCCGAAGGTGATCTTGTTTTCGGACGACTTTACAAACGCCGTGATAGAGTTGTGCAACCCGGCTCGCGCCGATGCAACGATACTTTCCCATTGCATTCATCTTGAGGGGCAAGGTATCGACGGAAGCGTGCTGCTGGACAAGGTTTTGGCACAGCGCATATCGACGCCTGTGGTGTGCGAGGATCTCTGCGCGGAAGACACTGCGGCGCTGTTGTTCACCGGTGGGACGACCGGGACCCCGAAGGGAGCGATGATCAGCCATCGGATGATCAATTGGAACACGCTCAATACGGTCGTTCACGACATCACTCATGGCGACGTGTACCTGAACGTGTTCCCGTTGTTTCACACCGGGGGCTTGTTCACATACACCGCCACACAGATCACATTCGGCGGCACGACGATCCTCATGCGGCAATTCGAGCCTGAGCGCGTCCTGGCATTGATCGAGCGGGAGAAGGTGACGGTCTTTGCCGGAGTTCCAACCATGTATCAGATGTTGACGCAGGCCAAAAACTGGGATGCTGCGGATCTGCGAAGTCTGCGCTTTTGCACAAGCGGAGGAGCGCCGCTGCCGGTGACGCTGATCGAAAAATATATGAATGAAAAAGGAATCCGGTTCAAACAGGGATTCGGCATGACCGAATTCGGTCCCGGCGTGTTTGCATTGTCTCCGGACGATGCACAGCGGAAAGCAGGCAGCATCGGCAGGCCGAATTTTTTCGTCGATGTCAAGGTCGTAGACGATGACAACCGCGCACTCGGAGCGAATGCCGTCGGAGAATTGTTATTAAAAGGCCCGAGCATGTGCTCGGGATATTTTCACGACCCGGCAGCATCCGCCGAATCTGTCGACAGCGCTGGCTGGCTGCACACGGGAGACCTGGTCCGATACGACGACGAATTCTTTTTTTTCGTAATCGGGAGGAAGAAGGACATGTTCATCTCTGGCGGAGAAAATGTGTTCCCCGTGGAGATCGAATCCGTCCTGTACAAACATCCGGCCGTTCACATGTGCGCGGTGATCGGTGTGCCGGACGAACGATGGGGAGAAGCAGGCAAGGCATGCGTTGTGCTGAAGGCGGGAACGACAGCCACAAGCGAAGAGCTCATCGGTTTTCTGAAGGGAAACCTTGCCCAATATAAGGTGCCCAAGTCGGTCGAGATACTCGATGCGCTGCCGCTTTCGGGCATGGGAAAAATACAAAAGAGCGATCTGAAGAAAAAAATTTTAATGGAACAAGGGAGACCAGCATGAAAGAACGCACACTAGGGCGCGGCGTTGCAGTGGTCGGGGCGGGCATGAGTCGCTTCGGGGCGTTTGCAGGCAAAACAACGCGCGACCTCCTGGCCGAAGCGTATCGGGACATGATCGCATCGGTCGATCGCGGCTTCGATCCGGATGAGATAGACGGAGTGTATATAGGAAATTTCAGCAGTGAGTTGTTTGAAGGGCAGGGACACACCGCTCCGATCATGGCCGATTGGCTCGGGTTGGGGCACCGTCCTGCGACGAGAGTTGAGAATGCCTGTGCAAGCGGGGGAACAGCGCTGCGCGACGCGGTGCTCGGCATTGCTTCGGGGATCTATGACGTCGTTCTGGTGGGCGGCATCGAGAAGATGTCTGACCTCGCCATCGAACGAGTGACCGATGCCCTTGCCACTGCCGGAGATGAATTGTTCGAGATCCCGTCCGGCTTCACGTTTCCGGCCTTCTATGCAACCATGGCAACGGCATACTTCGCACGATACGGGACCGGACCGGACGCGTTGCGCGCTGTCGCCGTAAAAAACCATGACAATGGAGCGCTCAATCCGAAGGCGCATTTCGGCATGCGTATCTGCGACGTGATGGAGTCGAAGAAAGCGGCGGCTCTGAAGAAGGGCAAGCCTGTACCGCAATGGGCAGGAGTGGATGATTTCCTGAATGATGAACGTGCGAACCCGATGATCGCGTGGCCGCTGCGCTTGTTCGACTGCTCGCCCGTTTCAGACGGGGCGGCGTGCGTGCTGCTGGTGCGCGAGGACCTCGCGCGTGCATACACGGATACTCCGATCCACATCATCGGCACGGGACAGGCAAGCGACGGCCCTCTGCACGGGCGCGCCGATATTACCACTGTGACGTCCGCCCGGCTGGCGGCGCGAGACGCATTCGCGTTGGCAAAGGTGACGCCGGGCGACATATCGCTGGCGGAAGTGCACGATTGTTTCACGATCGCGGAAATTATCGCCACGGAAGATATCGGATTTTTTGAACCCGGCAAGGGCTGCACTGCAGCACTCGAGGGAGTGACCGCGCTTCACGGAGCAAAGCCCGTGAATACATCCGGCGGCTTAAAATCCAAGGGGCATCCCGTCGGCGCATCGGGTGTTGCGCAGGCGGTGGAAATATGGAAGCAATTGCGCGGCGAGGCCGGCACCAGAAGTGTCGGTCCGAATGCACGGCTTGGACTCACGCATAACGTCGGAGGCACGGGACAGACCAGCGTTGTACACATATTCGAACGCCGATGATGGCGTGAACGGGGAACGCACAACGGCGTGAAAAATTTTTTTCATCCGAAGAGACGATAATGACAATGGAGATGATCGAATGACGGACCTCAGCATCAGTACGGCAACATATGCGGAAAAAATACATGCCCACACACTCGCCGGATCGCGTTCGGGTGAAGGGAGAACCATCTATGTTCCGCCGCGTCCCATCGATCCGCAGTACGTCAACGATCCGATGGAACTGGTGGAACTCAGCGGCCGGGGACGGCTTGTTTCCTTTTCTGTAGTGCCCGTGGCGTCCTCTGAAATGATCGCCGCCGGATATGGACGGGAGAATCCTCATTGCGTGGGCGTCGTGAAACTCGACGAAGGCCCGTCGATCTCGGCGCAGATCATCGGCGTCGACACGAAAAATCCCGCATCCATTGCGATCGGCATGCCTATGCATGCGGAGTTCATAGAACGCACTGTCGGAGAAGCGAAGCGGACGGTACTTGCGTTCACGCCGGCGTGATAATCAGCCCGCTCCCAAGTAAATTCCCCGAACACACTCTTCGTATTGCATTTACCGCAGTCTTTGAATATCTTTTATAATACATTTGCAGATCAATTCCATGCGTATTGTCAGATTCCGGACAGTATTGTCCCTTCGAGTATTCAATCGTGGCTGAAAAGAAAAACAATCGATTGCCTTCCGGCAACCTGCTGGTCATAAAAGGTGCACGGGAGCACAATCTGAAAAATATCGACGTCGAAATTCCGCGCGATAAACTCGTGGTCATCACCGGGTTATCGGGATCGGGAAAATCGAGCCTTGCTTTCGACACGATCTATGCCGAAGGGCAGAGGCGCTATGTCGAAACCCTGTCCGCCTACGCGCGGCAATTTCTGGGCGTCAGGGAGAGGCCCGATGTTGATTACATCGAAGGCCTGAGTCCGGCAATTTCCATCGAGCAGAAAACGGTCAGCCACAATCCGCGTTCCACCGTCGGCACGGTCACGGAGATCTACGATTTTCTCCGCCTTCTCTATGCACGGGCGGGGACACAATTCTGCGTTGAATGCGGTTCGCGCGTGCAAAAGCAGAGCGTTGACCAGATCATCGATGCGATCATGGCCCTGCCCCAGGGCACGAAGATACACGTGCTCGCCCCGGTGGTGAAGGGCCGCAAGGGCCACTACCGGGAGCTCTTCGAGCAGATCGTGAAGGACGGATTCCTGCGAGTGCGCATTGACGGAGAGGTCCAAGAGATCGAAAAGGGAATGAAGATCGATCGCTACAAAATCCATAACATCGAAATCGTAGTGGACAGGATCGTGCTGAACCAGGGTGTGCGCACGCGCGTTGCGGATTCGGTGGAGGTTGCGTTGAGTTTCGGCGAGGGCGTGCTCATTGTCAACGATGGAACAACCGATACGCTGTACAGCAAGCATTATTCCTGTCCCGCATGCACCATCAGCTACGAGGAACCCGCGCCCAATTCATTCTCGTTCAACACGCCGTTCGGCGCATGCCGGGTGTGCGAAGGACTCGGCGAGATGCACGCATTCGATATGTCGCTCATCATACCCGACGACACGCTGTCTATCCAGCAGGAGGGCATCGCTCCGCTGGGGAAGCCGCGCAATACCTGGTTCTTCAGCCAGGTGAGGGCGGTGTTGAAAAAATACGGACACGAGATCGCGACGCCGATCAAAGACCTTGACCCTGAAGCGCTGCAGACGCTCCTGCATGGCACGGACAAAGAGAAGATCGAGATCGTCTATACGTACGCCGGCGGGAGGACAGCCACCTATCGGCACCGGTACGACGGCGTCATGGGGATGCTTCAAAAATATTACGAGAACACCTCGTCGCCGAAGATACGCGCATGGGTGGAAGAGTACATGAGTACGAAAGGCTGCACATCGTGCCAAGGGGGACGGCTGAGAAAAGAAAGCCTGGCCGTGCAGTTGGAAACCGATGACGGCCGCGCCAACATCTCGATCGCAGACGTCGTGCGTCTCTCGCTGACCGAAACGAAAGAGCTGTTTGCAGTGATGGCTCTTCCGGACCGCAAAATGGAGATCGCCCGGCCGATCATCAAAGAGATCAATCAGCGGTTGAAATTTCTGGTGGACGTCGGACTGGGGTACCTTTCTCTGGACAGGACGGCGCGCACGCTCTCGGGCGGCGAAGCGCAGAGGATCCGGCTCGCGACGCAGATCGGCTCTCAATTGGTCGGTGTGCTCTACATTCTGGATGAACCGAGCATCGGGCTTCATCAGCGCGACAACGATAAGCTCATCGCCTCGCTCAAGCAGCTGCGCGATCTCGGCAACAGCGTCATTGTGGTCGAGCACGACAAGGAGATGATCGAACAAGCGGATTATGTGGTGGATCTCGGTCCGGGGGCCGGCGAGCACGGAGGAGCGCTCGTGGCGGCAGGGCCTCCCGGCGCGCTGAAACTGCTGAAGCGCGGGAACGGCGGCTCATCGACGATGGAGTACTTAAGCGGAAAGCGATCCATCGCAATTCCCCGCACGAGGCGGACGCAGACCGAAAAATTTCTGGTGCTCACAGGTGCCGAGGGCAATAACCTCAGGGATCTGACGCTCTCGATTCCCCTGGGCCTCTTTGTCTGCATCACGGGCGTGAGCGGTTCGGGGAAATCGTCGCTCATCAACGAGACCCTGTACCCGATCCTCGCAAAAAAATTCTATAAGGCGAAACTGCCGACGCTGCCGTATCGGACGGTGCAGGGCATTGGGCTTATCGACAAGGTGATCGAAATAGACCAATCGCCCATCGGCCGGACGCCCAGATCGAATCCTGCTACGTACACGGGCATGTTCACCATGATCAGAGACTTGTTCACGCAGCTGCCGGAATCGAAGATACGCGGATATAAACCGGGGAGGTTCAGCTTCAACGTGAAAGGCGGCAGATGTGAAACCTGCGAAGGGGACGGCGTTAAAAAGATCGAGATGAATTTTCTGCCGGACGTGTATGTGGAGTGCGACGTATGCCGCGGTGCGCGCTATAACCGCGAAACGCTCGAAGTGCATTACAAGGCAAAATCGATCGCCGACGTGCTGGCGATGACCGTCGAAGACGCACTCGGCTTCTTCAGCGAATTGCCGACGATACAGAGGAAACTCCAGACGCTCTTCGATGTCGGGCTCGGCTACATTCATCTCGGACAGCAGGCCACAACGCTTTCCGGCGGCGAAGCGCAGAGGGTGAAATTGTCGACGGAGCTGTCGAAAGTCGGCACCGGCAATACGCTCTATATACTCGACGAACCGACCACCGGCCTGCATTTCGACGACGTGAAAATGCTGCTCACCGTGCTCAATAAATTGGTGGACAAAGGCAACACCGTGATCGTCATCGAACACAACCTCGATGTTATTAAGACAGCCGATTGGATCATCGATCTCGGTCCTGAGGGAGGAAAAGCCGGGGGCATGATTGTGGGCGAGGGAAGTCCTGAAGCAGTCGCGCTGATCGAAGCATCCCATACGGGAAGGTACTTGAAAAAAGAATTATAATGCCGGCGTGCGTGCATACCACTTGGGATGGTGCAGCACAAAGTGCTCCGGCGACGATGTACTAAATCACAACGTAAAAAAAAACGTCGGAAAGAAAAATGAATGGACAGCAAACCCATACTCATAGCGACACGCTCCCCTTATGGGTCGATCGATGAATTCACGCAGAACTATGTGAGCGATGTGCCGATGCCGGCGACACTGACGATGGCAGACGGAACGTCCGCACCTCTCGCGATCGGCACAGAAGCACGAATCGAATTTACGGATCACGCCATGTTCGTCATGTTCCGTGGGAAGTATGAAGCGCTACGCTATGCAGGGAACCTGCCGATAGAGCCTGAAACGGGAAAGTCGCACGAATTATGGATGCACAGTGATGTGTATGAATTTTTTATTGGGCCGAATTCACGCGTGACCGGACAGTATAAGGAATTTCAAGTCGCGCCCGATGGCCGCTTCATCGATATCAGCATCAATCCCGCAGAAGGGAAATCGAACCCACATTGGCGTTCGGGCATTCAGTGCCTGTCGTATAGTGACGCTCCGAAAAAGCTCTGGACTGCCGTGATGCAGATTCCGTGGAACTGTTTTGACGTCGATTTCCGTTCGGATTGTGAATGGAATGCAAATTTGTACCGTGCCACGGGAAAATTCCACGGAGATGAGCTTATGGCATGGTCGCCGACGGGATATGGAGAGAGGGCTTTTCATCGCTACACAAATTTCGGAAGAATTATTTTTGAACAATAATCGGACACCGATCGCTCGCGCGATATGCGCAGGCGGCGGCATGGGATCGGAGGGAGGATCGAACGATGATCGCCGTTGCACAATCCTTCCCGGAGCCTGGCGCACGCGCGGGGCACTGCTGGTCATGTTGTTGGTAATCGCTGCGCAGGGGCTGATGGGGAACACCCACACGCCGGCAACAGACAGTATCCGGAACGGTCGGACAGGCTCCGCCGCATCACCCGGTACCCGGTATAATGCGGCAGACACTGCGGCATTGGACAGCACGCGGTACGATGCGGCAGACACTGCGGCATTGGACAGCACGCAGTACGATGCGGCAGACACTGCGGCATTGGACAGCACGCAGTACGAATCCACAGATACAACACCGTACGAGCAGGCTGCGCTCATCGGAGCCAATGTGATGCTGGTTCCGATGGCTATCGCCGTGACGGCTATCAGCATCGTACCGCCTGCCGCTGGACTATTACTGGAGAACGGCGCATCGTACGCGACGCTCGGTTTTGAATCGGGAATCGGCTTCGGAACCCAGATGCAGACCGGACGCTTCGCCGATGAGCGATTGATGTTCAGCTGCATTCATGTCTATAATCCTCACCAACCGGACATCTGGCGGGCAGACGCCGTGAAGGATTTCCATTGCTGTTTCATTGGCAAGCGCCAACTGCTGCTGCTCGGAGGAAGCGCATCTGCGGGACTTTTCGTGCGCGGCGCCGATCGCGGATATTCCCTCGGTGCTTCGGTGCATCTGATGATACCCAGCCTTCCGTTCGTCGGCCTCTTTCCGCTGCATACGATCGGGCTTTCCTACAAGTGGAACCGAAGCATTGCGGGCGGGACGTTTCACAGCCTTGCACTGGGAATCTCCGCTGCGTTCATATTTTAATCCATTGCTGTCGTTTCGTTCAAGAACCTGTCCAATGTTGTCACGAGACGCGTCACGTCGTGTTGTGTCGTCATATAATTGATGATGCATGCGCGGAGCACAAAGCCGTAGTGCGGGATGGTCACGCCCGAGATCCATAGTGATCCGTCCGCATAGAGTTTTTTCAGCAGGTTCTCCGCAGGCAACGGGTTTCCCTGAAACCGATCGTGCGTGAAACACACCACCGGCAGGGGAGTGGTGTTGACGATTTTCCATCCGGAGAGCATGAGCGCTTCGCGCAGTGCATTGCCGAGTGCGATCTCATCGTCCACCATTGCCGCGAGTCCGCCGGCGCCCCGTTCGGCAAGCGTCATGAACACTTTCAGTCCGATGAACCGCCGAGACCATTGGAGCGACGTTGCATACAGATCTGTTGTGTTCTGCACCTGTTCCGGCATGTACGACGCGGTGATGCGGAACGCCTCGCCGACGGCATGCTGATGCCTGCAAAAAAACATACCCGCGCTCATGGACACAGAGAGCCATTTGTGAGCATCGCACGTGATCGAGTCTGCCAGTTGGATGCCCGGCGCAAGCGGTTGTGGAGCGTTTGAAAGAACAACTGCGCCCCCCCACGCTCCGTCTGCATGAAACCAGAGAGAATATTTTTTACAGCTGCGGGCGATGTCTTCCAACGGATCGATGACGCCTGCGGGAGTCGTGCCGACAGTGCCCGCGACCATGAATGGGATGTATCCGTTCTGAAGGTCGGCTGCAATGAGATGTTCGAGGCTGCGTATGTCCATTCGCAGTGCACGGTCCACAGGAACGATGCGGACCCCATCGCGGCCGATGCCCGTGCTGTGAGCGATCTTATAGAATGAATGATGCGCCTGTTCGCTCACGTAGAGCACAGGCTGGCCGGTCAGAGAGCGGATGCCGGCATTGCCGTACGACGGGAAGTGCCGGGTGAGCGCCGCGATCACAGCCGTATGATTGGCTTCGGCGCCGCCCGAGGTAAAATGGGCTGCGCTTGTCTGCGGATCGAACCCAAATTGGCGGAGGAAAAAATCGAGCGTGAATTTTTCAATTTCGTTGGCGCACGGAGCGTGCGACCATGTCGCCAATTGCGGATTGTAGAGCGCCGTAAGCGCATCGGCTGCGACAGCCGCTTCCGTCACATTCGGGTTGAATAACCCGAAATAGTTCGGATTTGTCGTATGCAGGCTCCACCGACGCATCATGTCCGCAACGTCCCGGATCACCGCATCGAGCATGCGCGGCTGCGAGAGGTCGAACTGATTGTTCAAGTGCTCCCTGATCTCTTCCGGCGTAACATCCGGAGAGACATTGCCGGCGGCGATCGAGGAACGGAACGACACGATCTCGTCCATGAGTGTGTTCACATAGTGTGTGTGTGACATTGGCGGAGAAGTAAGAATGTTGAAAAAAAACGGGGCGAGTGCAATGGAAAATTCCCGGACACACATAATGTACTGAAAAAGAATTACTATAACAGCGTCGGAAGCGGGAGAGAGAACTTGTTTTAGGAACGGGGATTTCATAAGTTAGGGTGTGCCGATCGATCCACCCCGGCTGATGGACATCCGACGCTCGCGCAGCACACCAAACGCATACCATGAGAATACCCGAAGAAAAAATTGAAGAAGTCCGTAACGCGATCGACATTGTCGAATATGTAGGCCGATTTGTCAAGCTCAAGAAGCGGGGAAAAAATTATCTGGGCGTGTGTCCGTTTCACAACGAGAAGACGCCCTCGTTCAATGTGAGCGCCGACAAGCAGATGTATTACTGTTTCGGATGCCACCGGGGCGGCGACGTGATAAAATTCGTGATGGAGTGGGAGAAGCTCGCGTATCCCGAGGCGATCGAACTCCTTGCTGAGCGCAGCGGGATCCAGATCGGGCATACCGACCGCGACGCCGGAGAGTCGAACGAGATAGAGCAGTTGTACAATGCATGCCGCTTTGCGGGGCGTTATTATTACGCCAATCTCCAGCATGCGGAAGGAAAATTTGCGTTGGATTATTTTCACGCGCGCGGATTTACGGACAAGACGATCACCACATTCGGGCTCGGGTATTCGATGCGTGCGTGGGAGGCGCTCCTGGCCAAGGCGAAGGAAGAGGGCATCACTCCCGATCATTTGGCGAAGGTGGGATTGCTGCGCACGCGCGACGACGGGTCGCACTACGATGCGTTCCGCGGCAGAACGATGTTTCCGATCTTTTCGGCGACGGGAAAGGTGATCGCGTTCGGGGCGCGGAAGATCTACGACGACGACACGGTGCCGGGCAAGTACATCAATTCGCCGGAGACGGTCATCTATAAAAAAAGCAAGGTGCTCTACGGACTCTCCCAGTCGAAGGAGGCGATCCGTGAAAGCGATGCGGTGATTCTGGTGGAAGGCTATGCCGACCTTATTTCCGTGTATCAGGCGGGCGTCAAGAACATCGTTGCCTCGAGCGGCACGGCATTAACAGACGAACAGATCAAACTGCTTGCCCGATACACGAAGAATGTGATATTCGTGTATGACGCAGATTCAGCAGGTTCGGCGGCGATGGTTCGCGGCATCGATCTGATCCTGGAACAGAACCTGGATGTCCGCATCGTGCCGCTGCCTGCAGGAGAGGATCCCGATTCGTACGTGAAGGCGAACGGAGGCGACGCATTTCGCACACTGGTGTCGAACGCCCAGTCATTCATCGAGTTCAAAGCCTCCACATTCAAGCGCGAAGGAAAATTCGACAGTCCCGAAGGCCGGGCCGAGGCCGTGCGCGCGCTGGTGCAGACGATCGCCAAAGTGGCCGATCCGCTGAAGCAGTCGTTTTTCATACGCGACGTTGCGGAGAAATTCAAGCTGTACGAATCGTCCCTGTACACCGAGTTGGAAAAATATTCGAAGAAGGTCCCGGAGAAATTCCGCGCGCCGATGCCTGTGCCTGTTGTGCCTTCAGAGGCCCCCGGTGCCCGCATGGAGGTCTCGCAGATGCAGGAGTTGATGACCGAGGAGAAGGAGCTGCTCAATGCGCTCTTTGAGGACCCGGAAACAATGGTGCACTTCATTTTCGGGCAGATACAGATGGACGAATTTATTTCCACAGTCGGGAAAGAGGTCGCATTACGGATCATCGAGGCGCATGAACACGAGGGGCGCGTGGACGCGCGTGCGCTCCACGCAGCCGCAAAGGATGAGACCATACGGACGACCATTGCCGATTGTTCGTTCAACCGGTACCAGCTGAGTGCGAAATGGGATACGATCGGTCACCGGTCGAGCGACACGCGGCTGTACGAGCAGGCACTTGGGGCGATAAAATCGCTGAAGCGCAGGAACATCGACACTGCGATCGCTGCGAACAGGCGAACCATGAAAGACGCTCAATTGCAGGGGCTCGATGTGCTGTCGCTGCTGCAGCGCGAGAACGAACTATACCGGCAGAAACAGGTTGTGGAGGAGATGCAACTGGTGATAGAAAAGAAATAACACAACGCAGTGCCGCCGCCCGGGCCGGATGGACCGGGCGGCAGACCACCTATTCTACATCGATGCGATCACACAATCGCCGAACGCCGAGCAGGAGACTTCCTTCGCACCGTCCATGAGGCGTGCGAAATCGTACGTCACCGTCTTCGCCGCGATCGCGCCGTTAATGCCTTTGACGATCAGATCCGCCGCTTCGGTCCAGCCCAAATAGCGGAACATCATTTCGCCGCTGAGTATCACAGAGCCCGGATTCACTTTATCCAATCCCGCATACTTCGGCGCCGTGCCGTGCGTCGCTTCGAATACCGCATAGCCGTTCTCGTAGTTCACATTGCCGCCGGGGGCGATGCCGATGCCGCCGACCTGCGCCGCAAGCGCATCCGAAATATAATCGCCGTTCAAATTGAGCGTGGCGATCACATCGTACTCCGCGGGGCGTGTGAGGATCTGCTGCAGGAACGCATCGGCGATGACATCCTTCATCAGTATCTTGCCTTCAGGCACGACGCCGTTGCAGTCATCCCACGAGACGATGTGGTCCGAAAATTCCTTCTTCGCCAGCGCGTAGCCCCATTCCCTGAATCCGCCTTCGGTGTATTTCATGATGTTGCCCTTGTGCACGAGCGTCACCGATTTCCTCTTGTTGTCGATCGCGTACTTGCATGCGGCGCGCACGAGGCGTTCCGTACCTTCGATCGAGACGGGCTTGATGCCGATGCTTGAACTTTCGGGGAAGCGGATTTTTTTGACGCCCATTTCCTTCTGAAGGAAGTCGATCAGTTTTTTCACTTCGGCGGTGCCGGCCTTCCATTCGATGCCCGCATAGATGTCTTCGGTATTTTCCCGGAAGATGACCATGTCGATGAGTGCCGGATTTTTGACCGGCGACGGGACTCCGGTAAAATATTGAACGGGGCGGAGGCAGACGTAGAGATCGAGTTCCTGGCGCAGCGCCACGTTGATGGACCGGATGCCGCCGCCGATGGGCGTGGTGAGGGGACCCTTGATCGCGACGACAAATTCCCTGATCGCAGCGAGCGTATCGGCCGGAAGCCAGACGTCGGCGCCGTAGACCCGCGTCGATTTTTCGCCGGCAAAAATTTCGAACCATTCGATGTTCCGCGAACTTCCGTACGCTTTGGACACGGCGGCATTGAGTACTTTTTGCGCAGCCTTCCAGATGTCCGGACCGGTGCCGTCGCCTTCAATGAAGGGAATGATCGGGTTATTGGGAACAGTGACAACGCCGTTCGCAACGGTGATGTGTTCTCCGTGAGCCGGAGGTGTCAATTTATCGTACTGAGCCATGCAGCGGTCCTTTACTCGAGTGATGAGTGAATATGGGCGCGAATCGCGTTTGCGGCTTCGCGCATTTTGCCTTCTTCGTATTTCTTCAGTTTCAGTGTGAAAATAATATCGTCGTTCGGGAACCGCGGCGTGATGTGAAGGTGGAAATGAAAGACCGATTGCCCGGCGATCACTCCGTTGTTCGAAAAAAAATTGTATCCCTGCAGATGATACGCGGACACGAGGGCGCCGGCAACGATATGCGCCGCCTCCATAATGCCGGGCAGCTCAGTCCGGGGGAGCGCCAGAAAATCGGCGTAGTGGCGTTTGGGTATGACGAGCGCATGTCCGTAATGGATCGGGTTGACATCGAGAATGGCGATGACTGTGTCGTTCTCGTACAGGATCTCGGCCGCAATGCGGTGATCGATGATGTCGCAGAATGTGCAAGAGACCATTGAGAGTGCCGATCGATACAGAGTGAACAGGTGCGGTCGCAGCCCGGTCCTGGTGGACGGGAGGGATGCCGGCGGTGCCGGCATCCTGAATCTGCCAAGAAGAAAAGTAGAAAATATCGAGCACAGATTCAAGCGGAATCATGGATTGCATCGTGTTTGTAGTCCCGCTCGTGTCCATTGACTCTCGCGGCAAAACTTCCTATATTTATTGCCAATAGTCAGAAACACTATCGGTTATTCCACTCATATCACAAAAAAAAAGGATCCTCGAATGAAAGCGATTGTCACTTGGGGCGTGTTGGCTGTTGCTGCCGTCGGTCTGCTGACCACCGGTTTCCAATGTTCCTCCGCTGAATTAACCAGTGCGCGTCTGTATATACAGCGTAAAGATTTCCAGAATGCAGAAACGCAGCTGAAAAAAGAAGTCGATAAAAATCCGAAAAGTGAAGAAGGGTTCTTTCTGCTTGGGCAAGTGCGGTTCGAGTTGAAGGATTATAAAGGAATGAAAGATGCGTTCACGAGTGCTTCAGCGATCGCACCGACGCATAAAAAAGACATCGACAACCTCAATTTAAGCACGTGGGGCCGGCTCTTCAACCAGGGGGTCGAAGAGATCAACAAGGCGCAGGATGCCGCCGGTTTCGACAAGGCCGTGCAGACATTCAATATGGCATCGTACATCATGCCGGACAGCCTGATCAACCAACGCAACCTTGGGCTTGCCTATTTCCGCAAGGCGGCATTCGACAAGGACGCCATGGACAAGGCAGTTCCACCTCTGACCGAATCGTTTGAAAAGGGGAAGGATCCGTTATCGGCGCACATTCTCGGCTCGATCTATTTGAACCGGGCCAGCGAAGCCAAGGCGAAATTTACCGAAACGAACCGTGAAACGATCGAGTCGTTGAAGAAGATCGAGAACATTCGCGAGAAGATGAAGTCCGTCGACGTGAAATATTATCTGGGCAAGCCGACCACGGAGAACAAACCCGCGCCGGCCAAGAAAGCGAAAAAGACGGACGTCGTAAAAGAGGAATGGGTATACGACCAGTACCAGTTGACCGTGGGAATCGAAGGCGAGTACGTCACAAGCGTGAAATTTGCGAAGCCGTATAAGCCCGTGATCGATTCAAGCATGCATTTCGCCGCTGTCGGCGATTTCAACAAAGCCATTGAAGTGTATAAAAAAGCGCAGACGATGTTCCCCGACGATCAGGAAATTTCGGAGAATCTCATGAATTCCTACATCGGCGCCGAACGCAACGAAGAAGCCCGCGCATTGCTGATCGAACGCGTCCGCAAATATCCGAACAGCAAATACGATCATTATAATCTCGGCGTGTTCCTGTTGAAGGATGGCAAATTCGACGGCGCCGTGGAGCAATTCAACGCTGCATACTCGATCGATACGACCATGAGTTCCGCGCTGTATAATCTGGCTGCAAGCTACGTCAATTGGGGCGTTGCGATTGCCGAAGACCTGAAGAAGGCGAACGAAGGCAAGCCCGAAAAAGAGCAGAAACTCAGCGACGAACCGAAGCAAAAATACAAGGCAGCCATTCCGTTCCTGGAAAAAGTTGTCGCCATAAAATCGGACGATGTGCCGATGCTTGAATTGCTGGCACAGGTGTATGCGAACCTTGGGCAATCCGATAAGGCAAAAATTTATTATGAGAAAGCGGATGCCGCGCGTCAAGGGAAAAAATAATTTTCATTGAGTGACCCGTACGAAGGATGGCCGCATGCGTGCGCTCATCCTTCTTTTATTTTTGAAAGGACCTAACAGCATGAATAAGCCACAGCCTGAACAAGCTCAGCAGATCAATATTGAACTTGGCGAAAAGGAAGCCGAAGGGATTTATTCCAATCTCGCGATCATCACGCATTCGCCGGCGGAGTTCGTCATCGATTTTACGCGCATCCTGCCCGGCGTGCCGAAGGCGCGGGTGCACGCGCGCATCGTCATGACGCCGCAGCACGCGAAGCTGCTCAAGAATGCATTGGAGGATAATCTGAGGAAGTATGAGGAGAAATTCGGAGAGATCACCATCATGGGCGAAGAAATGAACACGGCGCCCTTTGGTTTCCAGGTCCCGAAGAAGGATGAAAAGATCAACTGACGTACATACATACATCCCTCTCATGTTTTTTTAACACCGGCCGATAGTCTTGATAGATGAGACTTTCGGCCGGTGTTATTTTATGAGGGAACGATCTATGAGTATACGGATTTGTGATGGCTGTGAGCGCAGTGTCCGCCGCCGCGTGATGGTACTACGGGCGGCGTTCTTGTGTACCATTGCCATGGCGATGGCAGAATTTTCAGGGTGCATCAAGACTCCGGCTGAACCCGTCATGCCCTCGTGGCAAACCCAGCTCACGCTTCCCATTGTGGACCGCACGTATTATTTTTCCGACCTGGTTGCGAAGGACGATAAATTCCAAACCCTTGTCAACGGCGAGGTCGTCTACCGCCCGGCGGGGTTGAAGAACACACCGACCGCCATACCGCTGCCGGCTGTGTATCCGGTTGCGGCGCGTGTCTCGAACACGCTGGGAGCCGTTCCCCTGACGCTGCCCGCGCTGCCATCGATCGTTCTTTCCACCATGCAGCTGCTTGGACAAGCGCCCCCCCAGACCCCATGGTCGGTGGGCGAGATCAACACCGTCCAGAATCAAAGCATCATTTCAGACACGGCCACGTTCGATTATGTCACCTTCGACAAGGCGCGCATCATTTTAACGCTGACCAACACGGATAATTTCGACGTCATCTTTCCTTCAGGCATCAAGGTCGTGAACGTCTTTTCGGCCACAGACACGTCTCAAGTGCTTGTAACATTTCCCGTGGGACTCGTGAAGGCGAACAGCTCGCAGACGATGACCGCCGACATATCAACGCAGACGATGTCGTCGCGCTTGCGCGTCAAATTTATTCTGCAGACAGCCGGCATCGACGGGCACGTAGTGTCATCCAACGGCTCGTTGATCGCCGCGATCGCCATCGACGGGGGCACGGACGGATCGTTATCCACGATGCGCTCGGCCAAAGTGCGTGTGACGGGAACCTACGGGCAGGTGACGAACAAAGGAACCATGCAATTGATCGGAGATTCGACATTCATCAAACGCGCCGAGTTCACCGGCGGAGTGTTCGATCTGATCATCACGAACAGTGTGCCGATAGACTTCATTGCGGGATTGTCGATCATGGAGCTGATCAATAAAAAAACGGGTCTGCCGTTTCGCCTGAAGGCGAATGGAACCGGAGCGGAACAGGATGAGGTTCTTATTCCATCAAAAACGACATTCGTGCAGACCATCACCCTCAGCGACTATACGTTCCTCTCCAAAAACATCGCTGGTGCAGACACACTCCCGACAGCAAACGTGCAATATACGATGACCGTTCGTACACCCGGAGCGACGGCTGATAAGCGGTTGATCTCCGCCAACGATTCCATTGCTGCGTCCATTGTCCCAAGGATGAACGCGGGCGTCGTGCAGGCGTTGACGCTCGCAAAATTTGAAGGCGTCATTCGTCCGACCGTCGTGAACATCAACGAATCCGTTGCGACGGATTTCGGAACAGTGGCGGACAAAGTATCGGCCGACAGCATCAAGTTCGACAACTCAACAATAACGCTCAACCTCTTTACCAGGACGACTTTTCCGGCGGATATCAATCTTCGTGTCACAGCCTGGCACAACGGTGTGAAGGGCTTATCGATGAACGTCCCGTCCGGCAACGGCGGCCTGAACGGTGCATATCGCATCGTGCCGGGCGATACGGCCAAGATCGTCTTCAATAAAACGACGACGACGAATGGCGTTACGATCGACCGGTTCATGAATAGTTTTGTCGTCAACGGGAAGATCCAGCTCCCCGACAAATTCGTTTTGGAGGGCACCGGCACGATAGAACCCGCCGATGTGTACGGGAACGGCACGAACGGACGGATCGGCTCGGTGACGAACCAGGACAGCATTTATTCTTCGCTCGAATTTTCTTTCCCCGTGCGCATCGCGATCGTCAATGGCATATTCAGCGATACAACCGAATTCACGAATACGGTCGACAGGAATAAAATGGATCTCTTGGAAAGCGGAAAGGTCAGCTTCCAGATTGAAAACACGTTCCCGGTATCAGGCGACGTGAGCCTGATGATGATGGCGTCGAAGGCTGTGCGCGACACGCTGATAAATCTCACAAAGACGCCGCTCCATGTTGAAAGTGCTGTGTATAACGCGTCTGGGGCGAATACCTCCAGTTCATCCTATTCCTTTGTTGCGCTTGCGCAGGGAGAATCGTCAAAGTTCTCCGGCGCCACAGTGACGGCACTGAACGCGCGCATGCACACAGGAGGGGGCGCTCAGCCGGTGTCGTTCAGGTCAACGGACCATATCCGCGTGAAAGCATATGGCACGTTTAAGGTCATGGTCGATTTCGACACAATGAACAAATGATAAGAACACGTCGTCACGGTGATGGCGATTGTGAACATGGAAACGAATATGAACATCAATCGGGTGGCACAAGCGTTGCTTTTGAGCGCGGCAGTATTCATGGCGGGAGTGACAACATCAAGCGCGCAGGGCGACGGGTATTCGCCGCGGAGCACGGGCATGGGACGAACATTCATCGCATCCGCGCGCGGCCTCGATGCGATCGGCATGAATCCCGCAAACCTGGCGCTCGCCGACCGCGGGACGTCCGTCACGTTCACGATCGTGCCGCCGGTGGGCGTGCGGCTGTCCAGCAATTTTTTCACGCTCGATCTGTATAACACGTATTTTACCGGCGTTGACAGTCTGGACCGGAACGGCAAACCCACCGGTACGATGGTCGGCCGAAAATTGACCGACGCGGATAAAACAGCGATTCTTGGCAGAATGGACGATGGTATGAGCACCCTTGATATGAGTGTGAACGCAATGGAGTTCGGGGCGGCCATTCATGCGGGCTCGTTCGGGATTGGATTCTCGGTGAGCGACCACATCGGCGTGTCGGTTGGGCTCCCGGACAGTTACCTGAAATTTGCATTCTTTGGATTGGATTCTGTCGGATCCCGCTATGATTTCGGGAAGACAGCGATCAGGAGCCTGTGGTATCGGGAATATAATCTTTCGACCGGTGTGTTGCTGCCGATCGAGACCTCATCGCTTCGCAACGTCGCCATCGGCGTCGGTGTCAAGGTAGTGAAGGGATTCAATTACATTGCCACCACTCGCAATAACAGCAGACTCGTCAGCACCGCTTCGAGCGATTCGATGAGCATTACGGGCATCGCCGATATTGAACTTGTGCATGCCGGCATTCCACTAGACTCCACTGCCTCAAAAAATATCATGGCTCCCGGCGGCAGCGGGATCGGGTTCGATGTTGGAATATCGGCTGAGGTTTCCGGGGGCATCCGTGTGGCAGCGGGCGTGTTGAATCTCGGGTCCATTCACTGGAGCGGTCCGAACACGAGAAAAATTGTCAACACGGGATCCTATTCATGGAGCGCTTCGAAGTACGATCGGGCCGAATTGGAGCGTGTGAAAAGGTCTGTGGATTCCGCATTTACATCCAACGAAACGGCAGCGGGAGATTTTTCATCGCCATTGCCGAGTTCCGTTCACATTGGAACCTCGATCGACATGAAGCAAGTATGGGAACAATTTCCGCTGCCGGTGAATCTGGCGGCAGATGTGCATTTCGGTTTAAATGATGAGCCGGGGAATTTCGCATCGACGTTGGTCGGGCTGGGTGCGGAACTGGATCTCTTGAACGGTTGGCTGCCGATACGGATGGGTGTGCTCTTGGGCGGCAGAGAAAAAATTTTGTGGTCGGGCGGCATCGGATTGCATTTCGGGAACACGTTCGATCTGGATCTGGCAACGGAGAGCCTCACGATACTGTCGGCGCCCGATGCCGTGAAGACGGTATCGTTCGACATAGCGATGAAGGTTCGGATTTAAAGGATATAGCGGCTGAGGTCCTTATCCTTTGCGATCGTGTTGAGCTTTTCGGCGACCATTGCATCGCCGATTGTCATAGACGTCGATGTTGTTTTGTCCGGAGCGTCGAAGAGTATTTCCTCGAGCAGGCTTGTCATGATCGTGTGCAGACGGCGCGCGCCGATATTTTCAACCTCCTCGTTCACGCGTGTGGCAATGCGGGCGATGGACCGGATCGCGTCCTCGGTGAATGTCAGCGCGATGCCTTCGGTCTGCATGAGCGCGGTATACTGCTTCAGGAGCGCATTCTGGGGGAGCGTCAGGATCTTGACGAAATCGTCTTCGGTCAGGCTCTTTAATTCGACGCGGATCGGAAAACGTCCTTGAAGTTCGGGGATAAGATCCGACGGTTTCGAGACGTGGAAGGCGCCCGAGGCGATGAACAGGATGTGATCGGTGCGGACCATGCCGTACTTCGTTCCGACCGTCGAGCCCTCGACGATGGGGAGGAGGTCGCGCTGCACGCCTTCGCGCGAAACATCCGGGCCGCCGGCCGCCGAGCGCGTACCGGCTATTTTATCGACTTCGTCGATGAAGACGATGCCCGTGTTCTCTACCCGCCGCACCGCTTCCTTTACGACGCTTTCCTGATCGATGAGCTTTTGCGCCTCATCGGAGGTCAGCATTTTTTTTGCCTCGGCCACAGTGAGCTTCCGCTTCTTCACTTTCTTCGGGATCATGCCGCCGAGCATCTCCTGAATATTAACGCCCATCTCTTCCATGTTGAACGGGCCGAAGACCTGCATGGACGGGAGCTGGTCCACAGGCACATCGATCTCGATCTCACGATCGTCCAATTTCCCGGCCTTGATCTTTTCACGAAACCGCGTGCGTGTTTTTTCGTTCAGTTCTTCGTCGGCCGCGGCCGTTTCGGGTGTGTGCGAGTCGTCGCGCTTATGCTTTTTCACGGAGGGGATGAGGATGTCCAGTATCCGTTCCTCGGCCATACGCTGGGCCTTTTCCTGCACCATAGCCGTCTGTTCGGTGCGGACCATGACCACGGCAAGCTCCGTCAGGTCGCGTATCATCGATTCGACGTCCCGTCCAACGTATCCGACCTCGGTATATTTCGACGCTTCCACTTTGATGAACGGCGCGTTTGCCAGTTTTGCCAGACGCCGGGCGATCTCAGTTTTCCCCACGCCGGTGGGGCCGATGAGGATGATATTGTTCGGCATGATATCGTCGCGGATGTCATCGGGCACCTGGAGGCGGCGCCAGCGGTTGCGCAGGGCGATGGCGACCAATTTTTTTGCGTCATGCTGGCCGATGATGTATTTGTCCAGTTCGCTGACGATCTGCGTCGGAGTGAATTCCTGGTCCTGACGATAGGTGATGCTATCAGATTTTGATTTCATTGTCGTTACAGCTCAAGGATCGTGATGTGAGAATTCGTGTAAATGCAAATATTCGAAGCTGTTTCGAGCGATTCCTGAACGATGTCTTTTGCGGTCAGCTCCGTATGCTTCAGGAGCATGCGTGCCGCGGCCAGGGCATAGCTGCCTCCGGAACCGATCGCAATAATGCCGTCATCGGGAGCGATGACATCACCGGTGCCCGAGATGATGTACGCGGCATCCTTGCTCATGACGCCGAGCATCGCTTCAAGCCTGCGCAGATATTTATCCATCCGCCAGTCTTTCGCCAACGCGACGGCGGAGCGTTCGACATTGCCCTGATACGACTGCAGCTTTTCTTCGAACCGCTCCATCAGCGCAAACGCGTCGGCGGACGCGCCGGCAAACCCGACAAGTACGGTATTGTTATAGAGGGGGAAGACTTTGCGTGTGGTTTGTTTCATCACAGTCGCGCCAAGCGTGACCTGCCCGTCGCTGCCGAGCGCTATTTTGCCGTTGCGCGACAGACCGATGATGGTGGTGGCGTGGAGCTCCTGCTGCATGAATGTGCTCATTAGCGTGGTTGATGAGAATGTTAAATTTTACGGCGTAACCGGGCGACGGGAAGCATCATCGATTCGCGGTACTTGGCGACCGTTCTTCGCGCGATATTGTACCCCTGCTCGTTCAGCACTTCCGCAATGCGGTCGTCGCTGAATGGCTTGTGCGGATCTTCGCTCGTGAGGATCTCGCGGATGCGTTCCTTCACTTCCTTGTTCGCCACTTCTTCGCCGCTGGTGCAGGTGATGCCTTCGCTGAAGAAATGCCGCAGTTCGTAGACGCCGTAATCGGTCTGAACATATTTGCCGTTGACCACACGGCTGATCGTGGAGATGTCCATCAGTATCGCTTCGGCGATGTTCTTGTAGATGAGCGGTTTTAATCCCTCGCCGTGTTCGAAAAAATGCCGCTGCCGTTCGACGATGGTGCGCATGACCCTCAGCATGGTATCGCGGCGCTGATGGATCGAGGCGATGAACCATTTTGCCGCCTCGAATTTCTGGCGGAGAAACAATTTCGTATCGGGTGTAACGCCGTTCTTGCGCTTCGAGATGAGATTGCGGTAGTTCCTGTTGATGCGCAGGGGCGGCACATTCTTGTCGTTGAGCTGGATGATGAAATCGCCGTCGTCTTTGCTCACAATAAAATCGGGTGTGAGGTAATTTTCCTGCGTCGAGATCGTGCCTTCGCCGGGTTTCGGATTGAGATGCGAGATGAGCGTGAGGACTTGTTTGATATCGTCGAGTTGCAGCCCCATGATCTTGGCCACCACTTCGAAATGCTTTTTCGTGAAGGCGTCGAAGTGATCGGTGAGCATCGTGATCGCGCGATCGCGGAGGTCTTCGTCGCAGTCGATGGCTTCGAGCTGGACAAGGAGGCATTCCTGCAGGGTCCGCGAACCGATGCCGATGGGCTCCAGGCGCTGAATGATCGAGAGGACTTCCTCGGCCATCGGGACCGTGATGTGCATCTGGAGCGAGAGGTTGATGTCGTTCACGATATCCGTGATGTCGCGATGCAGGTACCCGTCCTCGTCGATGTTGCCGATAATTTCATTGGCAACGAGCATGCCTTTTTCGGTCAGATCTCCGAGCTGAAGCTGGTCGCGCAGTTTTTGAGCGAGAGGTTCGGACGCGGGGATCGGGTAATCTTCACGGTCCTCGTCGTTGTTGACCTCGGACTTGGGCGTATAGTTGACGTCATCGTTTAAGAAATCTTCAAACGTAAATTCATCTTCTTTTTTTGCCGCGACAGGTTCTTCAGGAGTCGCTTCCACTTCCGCTTCACCTTCCTCAGTGGTCGTATCGTCCTGCTGCAGCTCGAGCTCGTCTTCGGCGCCTTCCTCGAGCATCGGATTTATTTCCAGCTCCGTTTTGATCCGCTGTTCGAGCGAGAGCGTCGGGAGCTGGAGCAATTTCAGATACTGGATCTGTTGCGGCGTCAGCTTCTGCAGCAGCTTTAATTGTTGGGAGAGATGAAGCATAATATCCTGTAAAAAGAAATAATAAATTATCCCTGGCTGGTTGATTGTGTATCAAGCGCCGTGTGTAAGGCCTTGGTCCATTGTTTTCCGAATGCACGCTCGAGCGGATCGCGCAGCACATGCTGCAGGCGTGCATCGCGGTGTTCGCCCAAATGAAGCGCCGGATGGCATTCCTCAAAGAATTCGTAATAGATTTTTTTTCCGGACGGATGCAGTCTGATCGGGAAGAGGTGGCACGAAAGCGGTTTGCGCCACGTTGTCTTGTTTGCCAGATAGGCCGTTTCGAAAGCGCATTTGGCAATGCCATCCACGTAATGGACGAACACGCAGGCAGCATTGTTCAGGCAAGGGGTCGCCAAATTTCCCGGCACGCCCTCCGATAATCCGAAGTGTTCCGCGAGATTCCGATGAGCTTCAGGCAAATAGTCAACAATGGCCGGAAATGCCTTCACTATTTCATCTTTTTCCGCATCCGTGATGGGCGCACCGCGGCCGCCGGGCGACGTGCAGCATGCCCCTTTACAGATTGTGACATCGCACAGGAAGCGGATAGAGGCGATTTGCTCATCAACTTCTATTTCGTCGATAATAAACATACAAAAAGATACATTATTTTCGACAAAGAGCAAAGAAAAAACAAC
Source organism: uncultured Ignavibacteriota bacterium (assembly GCA_903884005.1). Taxonomy (GTDB): domain Bacteria; phylum Bacteroidota; class Ignavibacteria; order UBA10030; family UBA8401; genus CAISDA01. The sequence continues at coordinate 93,652 of CAISDA010000013.1, forward strand.
TTATGGTACGACATTTGTTAAAGGCCGATCTTTTCGGTGATGAATTTCCGAATGGACAGCGCGCTGCCTGCAAAGCCGAGCATGATGCCGGTAGTGGCGATGGCCGCGTACATGAACGGCGGTACCAAAAGGAATTCGGAAAGATCCTGACCCAGCAGGCGTGTGACGTACGTGTCGACAAGGTAGAGCAGCAGGCAGGCCAGCATGCCTCCGAGCGCGCCCTGAAGAATGCCTTCGATGAAGAACGGCAGCCGTATGAACATGCGGGTGGCCCCGACAAGTTTCATTGTGGTGATGAGTTGCCGTTTTGAATAAATGATGAGGCGTATGGTATTGGAGACGAGCAAAAGCGCCGTGATGCAGAGAGCCAGCCCGATCGCCGCACTGACAAGGACGAACGTGCGCGACCGCCTGTCCAGCAGTTCCAGCAGTGTTTTCCGGTAGATGATGTCGTCGATGCCCGGGATGTGTTTCAGCTGTAGAGCGATGGCGGCGGCGCTGTCTGCGTTCTTCGATCCGGCCGACAAATAAATTTTGAACGACGGAGGAAGCGGATTAAAATCCAGCACTCCGTGTATGTCCTCGCCGAATTCTTCCTTGAAGATAAGGGCTGCCTGATCCTTCGAAACGAATTTTGTTCCTGCCACTCCGTGCACCGCGCGCAGGGCGGCATCGACGGCGGTGCAGAGTGAATCGGGAGCGGGCTCTGCCAGAAAGACTTCCATTTCCACGCGGTCTCTGAATGAGTTGACGATCCGGGAGGTGTTCATATAGGTGATGGCGAACAGTCCCAACAATACCAGCGCTGCGGCGATCGTGACGATGGACGTCGTCATGGCTAGCCGCGTGCGGCGGAATCCGGACAATCCCTCTTTCATGATGTATTGGATGATCATAGTTTCTCTTTGAAATGTTACCGGACGATTGCACCGGCGGGGTACGATCCGAGATTCTTGAAATACGTCGTCAATTCCTGAAGATGATTGATGGCGTTGGTGAAGTCGGTTCCGAGCGGATTGGCGTCGATATCGACGAAAAACAAGTATTCCCATGGCCTGCCGACATAGGGGCGCGATTCGATCTTCAAGAGATTGATGTTTCTCAGCGCGAACACGGCGAGCGTTTTAAAAAGGGATCCGGGCGTATTTTTTATCGCAAAAATAAGCGACGTCTTCATCCCTTTTTTCACAGTGATCGGCTTTCGTGAGATGACGAGGAAGCGCGTGAAGTTCCGATGATCGGTTTCAATGTTCGACCGGAGTATCTTCAAGTTATAATGAGCTGCGGCGCTGGCGCTGGCAATGGCGGCGGCATCGGTCCGGTGCTCTTCGGCGATCATTTTTGCCGCGCCTGCGGTGTCATAGAACGGATGGGACGAGACATTCTTCAGCGTGCGCAGGAACGCATCGGATTGTCCCAGGCCCTGCGGATGCGAATAGACATGGCGCACGTCCTTCAGTTTCGTCTCCGGGAGCGCAAGAAGATTCATGCCGATGCGAAGCTTGATCTCGCCCACGACGAACAGGGGGTACTGCTGAAGAAGATCATAATTCTGGTGGACGCTGCCGAAGAGGGAATTCTCGATCGGCACGACGGCGCGTTGCGATCTTCCTTCGGCGACGTCGTCGAACAGATCGCGGAACGACTCCCGGGGTATCGGCCGGCTGCTATTCTGAAAATACGCGAGGCATGCCTGTTCACTGAATGCGCCCGCTTCGCCTTGGAATGACACCTTGATAGTTTTCATGAGAGGTGGATTAGAAATTCGATTCGTCCCGCCATCGTGTGATTCTCCAATTGTCCGATTGCTGCAGACGTTCCAGCGATATGTTGGCGTACCCGTCCACGCGCATGATATCGCTCGCATTGAACGTCACCGTGAGATTGAAATTCCGTGTCAGCGTCAGACTCACGCTGTCTCCGTCCATCGCGATGGTGCTGTTCCAGACGAGATCCAGCCGCTGCGCATTTTGAAACAGGCCGTAGGTGGTGCGCATGTCGTCGTCCCTTCCCCAAAATACGTCGACGCCCTTGTCGTAATCCTTATACACAAAAATGAAATTGGACGCGAGCAGCGCGCCGTAGATTGTCGTGTCGCGGAAGAGATAGGCCTGCTTGAAATTTTGGAAGACGCCTTCGACAGTGCGCTGGTCGCCGAGGATCGAATTGCTGCCGCTCGGGTTCGTGTCCAGGGCCGGCGCGAACGGATTGACGCACGAGAGCTCGATCGAGCCGAGGAGCACAAACAGGATCCGTCTCATTGCGCAAACGCCCCCTTGCAGTCGCTCCAGCTGGAGTCGCGCTTCGTCATGAAGTCGACCCACCGATAAATTGTCCACGATTGATTCTTGTCCGGCGCTGTGTAGAAATCCGCACGGCCTGCAAATGTCGTCGTCACCGTCGTGAGCCGGTGGGGCATGATGAGAAGATATTCGGAAGAAATGATTGCCGAATCCGATTGAAAGCGGACGATGGTCGGGTTAAAAAATGTCAGCGATGGAGACGTCGACGACGGGATCGAGGACAATGTGTTCTGAAACGACTGCGATTCGGCGGACTTGGACCAGCGGGAGAACACCGACGCGTAACGGACTGCGGCATCGGCCGTCGGCACGAACACGAATGTTTTCGTTCCGGTGAGCGTGTCTGAAAATAATTTCTGATAGTCCTGCAAATTCTTCTGCTGAACGGCGCTGATAAAATTTTGCAACACGATCTCTGGAGACGACGCGGGCGGATTGATGCCGGTCGTGCCCACGGGCGATTCCGGATCGCGTGTCTGGAACAATCCGCATCCCGCCAGCAAGAGGCCGAGGAGCGCTGCGATACCGATTCGAGTGCCGTTACACCGCAATGCGTCCCTCCAGCGCGCGCGTGAGCGTCGCTTCGTCAGAAAATTCAAGATTGCTTCCGATCGGCACGCCGCGAGCGATGCGCGTGATCTTGATCCCCATCGGCTTCAGGAGACGGGAGAGGTACAGCGTCGTCGTTTCGCCTTCCACTGTCGGATTCAGGGCCAGAATGATCTCCTCGGTGTCCGGTTCGATGCGGACCAGCAGTTCTTTGACTTTCAGGTCCTCGGGGCCGATCCCATCGAGCGGCGAGAGGGCTCCGCCCATGACATGATAGCGCCCGCGGAACTCATTCGTTTTTTCGATGGCCATCACATCCGTGGGTTCTTCCACGACGCAGATGACACCGGCGTTCCGCTTCGGGCTCGAACAGATGATGCACGGGTCGTTTTCGGTGATATTCCAGCACACGGAACAGTAGCGCACGTTGTCTTTCACGCGCACGAGCGATTCGGCGAAACGGACGACCTCTTCCCGCGGCATTTTTAAGACATAGAGCGCCAGGCGCAGCGCGGTCTTCCGGCCGATGCCGGGAAGCTGCGAAAATTCTTCGACTAATTGTTCGAGCGATTGTGAGGTATAGATCATGATCGTTTCAGAAGCCCGGCAGTGATAATCCCGGAATATTCGGGAGTATGCCGGATGTCGCCTTTGCCATATCGGCCTGCGCAATTAATGCGGCTTCGGCAAGGGCTTTATTCACTGCGGCAACAATGAGGTCTTCAAGCATGTCGATGTCTTCGGGGTTGAGGGCGTCGCGCTCTATTTTGATCTGCCGTATTTTTTGTTTGCCGGTTGCGATGACCGTGACCATTCCGCCGCCCGATTCCGCCGTCACTGTTTTCATTTCCAGTTCATCCTGCACGCGCGCGATCTTGTGCTGCATCTCCTGGAGCTGCTTCAGCATGCCCTGCATATTTTCGCCTAATCCCGGAATATTCATGGAACGTTGTATCCTTTCCACCATTCACACCATCAACGAGGTTTGTTCCCGGAACGCTTCACGGGGCCGAGTCACAATATAAAAATTCCGCAGGCGAAAATCCAGAACTGCCGCGGGCGAGGACACGAAGGAGATGGCCGCGCGCACGATGTTAAAAAAAGTCAAGGCAATGGGGGGCCGGCACGGCAAAGGCAGCGTCGAGGAACGCAAGATCGAAATATGCATCGAGCAGTCCCATCTGCCGTGCAGCAGTCAACGAGATATATCCGGCGTAGATCTGTGCGAATGTCGACACCGTCACTGAAACAATGTTGGGAGTAAGCCCCGCAGAAAATGAAACGGTGTCTCCTTCGAAGACAATGGTGACGGCTGTCGTGTTTTCGGTGATCTGATCGTCAAGGATGTGAAAGGTCGCGGTTCCGGTCGCGCTGTGGAACCTGCGCAGTCGGAGCGCCTCATGCACGTCCACTATCCTCATCACGTACCCGTGTCCGTAATGGCCGCCCAGCGGATACATTCCGTACAATGTGCGATTGCTGACGTCGACGGGATCCGTGCACAGCAGATGGAAAAATTCGTCGCGTGTGTACGGAATGAACAACGGACTCTGTGTTTTATAGACGGCCAAAAATCCCATCAGGCCGCGCAGCGCCTGCGGTGTCAGGTACACGAATTCTTTCACCGTCACGGTTTCTTTTTCGTCGATAAGCATGTATCCGGTGATGCGTCCGCCGGAATGATGGCACCAGTAGCTCCAGTGATTTTTCCTGGCCCGACGCACGGCGAAACGCCAGACGTCCAGTGAACGGGTGATCATGCACGTGTTCTGCAGCGCAAAGGTGTCGTAGCATTCGGCAATGCGGGGCAGTTCGAAATCGCTGGCGGGATGCACTTCGTCGCGTTCTGAGTAGCGCGGAATGGCGGCCGACGGAATCGTGAGCGTCTGAATATCGCCGATGAGCCCGTATCCCATTTTCTGGTAAAACGATTGTTTGAACGGATACAGGAGCGAGAGCGGCGTGTTCGTGGTCCGCATCGAGGCGTATGCGGCAGTCATCAATTGTTTGGCGATACCATGCATGCGGAACTCGGGCAGTACCGCCACGCCTCCGATGCCGCCGCTCTTGATGTGTTTTCCCGAGATGACCATTGAATGGGGGTGGAGCGTGAGCGATCCCGTAATAACGCCGTCGGCCTCTGCCACCAGGATGTCGTCGAACGTCCTGAACGGGTTTGGCTGCAGATCATCGCACCATTCCTCGTGCGTCTTGATGATGCCCGGGAAAGAGACTTCATAGAGACGTGCGATCGCGTCGGTATCATCGATGGTTGCTGTGCGAATGGTCATGCGTTACTCGAACATTTCCTGTTCAACTTCCTGAAAAATGATGTGTCCGACGGTAATGTGGCCTTCCTGTATGCGCTGCGTATCGGTCGACGGAATGATGATCGCGATATCGGCCAGCGACCGGGATGCGCCGCCTTCATTGCCGAGCAATGCGACAGTTGTGATGCCCATCTCGTGCGCCTTGATGAATGCATTGTTCACACTCGCCGAATTGCCGCTTGTGCTGATGCCGATGAGCACATCGCCCGATTGTCCGAGTCCTTCCACCGAGCGGGCGAAGACATTGTCGTAGCCGATATCGTTCGCACCTCCGGTGAGATTCGACGTATCGGTGGTCAATGCGATCGCCGGAAGCGCGGGACGTTTGATTGAAGGCGAGAGGCGGATCATGCATTCGGTTGCGAGATGCTGGGCGTCGGCGGCGCTGCCTCCGTTTCCGCACAACAGGACTTTCCGTTTATTGTTAAATGCCTTGATGACCGCATCGATAGCCTTTGAAATATCACCGGTGCAGGCCTCGATCATCTTCAATTTCGTGTCGGCGCTAGCCTTGAGTGAATCTTCTATAAAACTTTGGCGATACAGGAGCGTCAGCGGAAGATGTGCCATAGGGGTTCTCAGAAAAATATATTTAGACCACGACGGGCGAATGCTCGTTGTGGTGGATAGCGGCGGCAAACTCCCTGATCACGCGCGCGTCGCCGTTCGTTTCAAGGACGGTGCCGGTCACGATGAAGTGGGCGCCGGCGGCCGCTTTTTTCCGCGCTTCGGACGGAGTGGTGATGCCTCCGCCTACGATCACCGGAACGCGTGTGGACCGGCGGATCGCCGCGATCATTTCGTCAGGAACAGAAAGCTCCGCGCCGCTTCCGGCTTCAAGATAGATGAATTTGAACCCGATCATCTCTGCCGCCAGCGCGTGTGCCACAGCGATGTCGGGCTTGTTTCTGGGCAGCGGTTTGGTGTTGCTCATGAATTCAGCGGATGTGGTGCGTCCCGATTCCACCAGCATGTATGCTGTCGAGATAGCCTCCAGACCGAGCTTGCGAATGACGGGCGCAGCCGCGACCTGGCTGCCGATGAGGTGCTCCGGATTTCTTCCGCTCAGGAGCGAGAGGAAGAGGATCGCGTCGGCGTCTTTCGACACCTGCGAGATGCCTCCCGGAAAGATCACGACCGGCAGGGACGTGTGTGCTTTGATCGTGATGATGCACTGGTGGAACGAATCGTCCACCACGAGGCTTCCGCCGACGAGGAAGCCGTCGACGTCCGCCGAGACTGCTTTGGCGATGAAATTCTCGAGCTCCCGTCCGCCGATCTTATCGGGGTCAATGAGCACGAGATGAGCCGCACCGCGCCTGTGCGATGTCTCAAGAAGGTGTTCGTAGACAGACATCGGTCAGATCATTCCTTTCACGATTTCGATGACATTGGCGAGGGCCTCGTCGAGTTTGCCGACATCCTTGCCGCCGGCCGTCGCCATGTGGTTCTTGCCGCCTCCTCCGCCGCCGAGTGTTTTGGCGACAGCGCCGACGATCTTTCCGGCAGAAAAGTTCTTCGTCTTGATGAGGTCGTCCGTGACGACACATACAAGCTGTACTTTCATATCGATGACCGCTGCCAGCACGCCCACGCCCGAACCGAGTGTTGACCTCAGGGCGTCGCCCAGCGTTTTGAGCGTCTCAATATCGCCGGCGTCCATCTTCGATGCCACCACTCGTATCGAACCAACGGTTGCGGCAGTGTGCACAAGCGTTTCAAAATCGGTAGCGGCCGAGGAAAACTTCACCTTGGCGCATTCCTTTTCGAATCCTTTTTTCTTTTCCATGAGCAGCAGCATGAAATTTTCGAGTTCGCGGAAGCGCTGACGCTGGGCGGCAAATTCCAGCCCGACTTCGAGGGTGAGCACCTCGCTCGGCGCGTCGGGAATCTGTTCAAGCTTGCGCATCTCGATATCGAGTCCCGTTGTGTCTTCCTGTGCCAGGAGGGAATCGGCAGGCAGCAATTTCTGCATCGACTGAATCTCGTCCACGAGCGTGTACGCATGCTCGATGCGTTCACGGTACGTTTTATTTTGCAGCGATAAATACTCCAGCGCGTTCGTCCCGGTGAGCGCCTCGATGCGGCGCACTCCGCTGGCGCTGCTGCCTTCAGAACGCATTTTGAAGTAGCCGATGTCGCCGGTATTCAGGACGTGCGTGCCGCCGCAGAATTCCTTGGAGATGTCGCCGAACTGGACCACGTTCACCCGTTCGCCGTACTTGTCGCCGAAGAACATGAGCGCGCCCATTTTCTGCGCGTCGGCGAACGGTATGGCATAATGATGCTGCAAGGGGATCTTTGAGGCGATGATTTCATTCACATAGTCCTCGACGGCGCGCATTTCGTCGTCGGACACCTTCGCGAAGTGCGCGAAATCGAACCGGAGATGATTCGGCGAGACGAGCGAGCCGGATTGATGCACATGCGTGCCGAGCACGGTGCGCAGTCCGGCGTGGAGCAGATGCGTTGCCGAGTGGTTGCGCATGATGCTCAACCTCCGTGCGGCGTCGACCTTCGCCGTTGCATGCGCCGGGAGCGTCTGCAGCATTTCCCGGGCGGCCGCATTCATGTCGGACACAGGAACAAAATGTCCCACGATGTTGTGGTCCTTTACCGTATCACGCACCGGGACCGTCATGCCGTTGACAATGATCTCGCCGGTGTCTCCCACTTGTCCGCCTGATTCTGCGTAGAAGGGGGTGCGGTCCAGAATGATGTAGTCGCCCGCCATGCCGATCACGGACGCTTCTGTTTCCAATTGTGTATAGCCGGTGAATTCGGAATCCGTCGTGACGGTGGCAGGGATCAAAAATTTTCCGGCGGTCGGATATTCTGCCGTGCCGCCGGACTCCTGTGATAGTTTCTTCTGTTCCTTCATGAGCACGTCGAAACGGTCGGTATCCACAGCCAAGCCGCGTTCGGTGCACAGGAGCTGCGTCAGGTCCAGAGGGAAGCCGAACGTGTCGTATAATTTGAATGCGACATCCCCGGGGAAGGTCGTGGAATCGTGGAGATTCACAACCGCCTGTTCGAAGAGGATGAGTCCGCGGTCGAGCGTTTTATTGAACCCTTCCTCTTCGCCGTGTATGGCGCGCTCGATGTGCTGCTGATGCTCCTTGATCTCGGGGAACACGTGCGACATTGTCGCAACAAGCGTATCGACCAGTTTGAAGAGGAACGGTTCGCGCAGTTCGAGCGTTCGTCCGAAGCGCGCGGCGCGGCGCAGGATGCGGCGCAGCACGTACCCGCGTCCTTCGTTCGAAGGAATGGCGCCGTCGGCGATCGCAAACGTCAGCGCGCGAATATGGTCGGCGATCACGCGCATGGCGATATCGGTCTCCGTCGTTCCCGCCGTATATTTTTTGCCCGCCAGCACAGCGATCTTCGAGAGCAGCGGCAGGAACACATCGGTGTCGTAGTTGGAAGGAGGGCGCTGAAAATTAGTGCGCATCGCTTCAAGCACTGCGCATGCGCGTTCGAATCCCATGCCGGTGTCGACATGCTTCGACGGCAGCATTTCGAGTTCGCCGCCGGGGATGCGGTTGTTCTGGATGAACACAAGATTCCAGATCTCGATCAGTTCCGGATTGCCCGCGTTCACCAGTGAGGCCGGCGCATTGCCGTCGCGTGTGAGGTCGACATGGATCTCGGAACACGGGCCGCAGGGACCGGTCTCGCCCATTTCCCAGAAATTATCCTTCTCCGCAAATTTCAGAATGTGCGAGTGATCGATGTCCGTGACCGTCTTCCACAGCTCCATCGCCTCGTCATCCGATTTATACACGGTGACCCAGAGGCGGTTCTTCGGCATCTTCCAGATTTCGGTCAGCAGTTCCCACGCCCAGAGGATCGCTTCTTTTTTATAATAATCGCCGAACGACCAGTTGCCGAGCATTTCGAAAAATGTGTGATGATACGTGTCCCGCCCGACTTCTTCCAGGTCGTTGTGTTTGCCGCTGACGCGAATGCATTTCTGTGTATCGGCGGCGCGCGTATAATCGCGCGTGCCTGTGCCAAGAAACACTTCCTTGAACTGGTTCATGCCGGCATTCGTGAACAGGAGTGTCGGGTCGCCGTGGGGGATCACCGGCGCGCTGGGCACAATGCGGTGGTGTTTCGATTCAAAAAAATCCAGGAATGACTGGCGGAGTTCTTGTGATGTCATGAATGATGGTATTGTGTGAATAGGTAAAATAAACTTTCGGAATAGTGTTGCAGCACGATCTGTACCCCGATACGCAGGGTGCTCCACGATGCCGGGCAATGCTTTGGTCTTCGTTACATTTCGATGTGCGTCATCAGCCTGATCTCTTCGAGCACGTCGGAGACCGCGAGACACTTCAGCAGGTCGCCGCCGAAGACGCAGGCGCGGCCTTTCGTGTGCACTTCAACCGTAAGCGCCTCTGCGTGCGATTGTCCGCACTTGGTGGCCTTGATGATCTGCATGATCACTTCGTCGAATGTATGAATTTCGTCGTTGAATAAGATCACCTTTGCGGGCTCGTGTGATCGGATATCGTCGAGGACATCTTGGTCCGACTGTGGTGACGTCGTTGTCATAGAAAAAATATTGTGGCCGCGCTGAAATTCTCTCGACCCAGGTCCGTGATCGCTGCAGCAGGAAGGGGGAGCGAGCCGTTCAGTTCAAACGGCGCATCGTGTGTTGTTGTGAACGTCCAGTGTTTTCGTATCAATAACATAAAATAAAGAAAATTGGCTATGATTGCAAGATTCTTCGTCGATTCATGTTGCAGAGCACCGGAAGTCTTTCTATATTCACTGTATTGAGCAATTCATACAACTTCACATGAACATACAGGAAGGTGCACCATGGTTTTCGATCTCGACATGATTCAATCACTCTACGCGAGTTATCCGGACAAGATCGCCCGCGCGAAGTCACTGTTCGGCCGGCCGTTGACGCTCACCGAAAAAATCCTTGCCGCCCATTTTGCGGGGCCGCTTTCGGCCGCTCCTGAACGCGGAAAAAGTTATGTCGATTTCAGCCCGGACCGTGTTGCCATGCAGGACGCGACGGCACAGATGGCGCTGCTGCAATTCATGTCGGCCGGACGTCCGACCGTGGCCGCGCCGTCGACCGTTCACTGCGACCATTTGATACAGGCCGAAGCCGGTTCTGCGGCGGACCTGCTGCGTGCGACAACCGACAACAGGGAAGTCTACGATTTTTTGGCGAGCGTGTCTAATAAATACGGGATCGGGTTCTGGAAACCGGGGGCGGGAATCATTCATCAGGTGGTGCTCGAAAATTACGCATTCCCGGGCGGCATGATGATCGGCACCGATTCGCATACGCCGAACGCCGGCGGGCTCGGTATGGTCGCCATCGGAGTCGGCGGCGCCGATGCAGTGGATGTGATGGCAGGCATGCCGTGGGAATTGAAATTCCCGAAAGTGATCGGCATCAGGCTCACGGGGACGCTGCAGGGATGGGCATCGGCGAAGGATGTGATCCTGAAAGTGGCCGGGCTGCTGACGGTCAAGGGCGGCACCGGGGCGATCGTCGAATATTTCGGCGAAGGCACGCGGTCCATTTCCTGCACCGGCAAAGGCACGATCTGCAATATGGGTGCCGAGATCGGCGCGACGACATCGGTGTTTCCCTTCGATTCGCGCATGGCCGATTATCTGCGCGCGACCGAACGCGGCGAGATCGCCGCGCTTGCCGAATTGATCGCAGACTGTCTGGCGCCCGATGCGGAAGTGCTCGCATCGCCCGAACTATATTACGACCGCATCATCGACATCAATTTGAATGAACTCGAACCCCATATCAACGGCCCGTTCACGCCGGACCTGGCATGGCCGCTGTCGAAATTTGCCGCTGCAATCAAGGAGCATGAGTACCCCGAAGAACTCAAGGTCGGCTTGATCGGCAGCTGCACGAATTCTTCGTACGAGGATATTGAACGTTCCACGTCGGTTGCGAAGCAGGCCATCGCGAAGGGATTGAAGGCGAAGGCCGAATTCGTCATCACGCCGGGCAGCGAACAGATCAGGGCCACGATTGAACGTGACGGACAGCTGCAGATCCTGACGGATGTGGGCGGCACGGTGCTGGCGAACGCATGCGGACCGTGCATCGGCCAGTGGAAACGCCACGGATCGGTGATGGGCGAGAAAAATTCCATCATCACATCCTACAACCGAAATTTCACGGGGCGCAACGACGGCAATCCGTCCACATACGCGTTTGTGGCGAGTCCCGAGATTGTTACCGCAATGACGATCGCCGGATCGCTCGCATTCAATCCGCTGACGGACACATTGACCAACGACAAGGGTGAGCAGGTATCGATAGATCCGCCGCATGGCGACGAACTTCCCAAGCGCGGATACATTCCCGGCGAAAGCGGTTATCTGGCTCCAGGCGCCGACGGTTCGTCGGTGAATGTGAAGATCGACCCGGCAAGCGACAGACTTCAGGCGCTCGCCCCGTTCGCGCCGTGGGACGGACACGACCTCGAGCATCTCCGCATTCTCATGAAGGTGAAGGGCAAGTGCACGACCGACCATATATCGCCCGCAGGCAAGTGGCTGGCGTATCGCGGGCACCTTGACAATATCTCGAACAATATGTTCATCGGCGCCATGAATGCCTTTTCGGGCGAGACGGGCAAAGGGAAGAACGCTGTCACGGGAGAGGTGAAATCATTCTCCGATACCGCGCGCGATTATAAAAAAGAAGGCATCGGCTGGATCGCGATCGGCGATGAAAATTACGGAGAGGGCTCGTCCCGGGAACATGCGGCGATGGAACCGCGTTACATGGGGGGAAGGGCTATCATTGTAAAAAGCTTCGCGCGCATCCATGAGACCAATTTGAAGAAGCAGGGAATGCTCGCGTTAACCTTCAAGAATGCCGCAGATTATGACAAGGTGAGGGAGGACGACAGTGCGGCGATACGCGGATTGAACGGGTTCGCTCCGGGCACATCCCTGACGCTGGAACTGACGCATGCGGACGGAACAATGGAAACCATAGAGTTGCTGCACACATTTAACGAAAGCCAGATCGCCTGGTTCAAAGCCGGAAGCGCGCTCAATGCCCTTAATGCATGAGCGGACGAGCGCCTTCGAGGTACATCAATACAAAGGAACTATCATAATGCCGTTCGATCCTCACATGATACAACCGTTTCGCGATGAATTGACCGAAATCGGAATCAAAGAATTACACTCTGCATCAGATGTCGAAAATGAATTGCGCTCAGCGACCGGCACGACGCTGGTGGTGATCAATTCCGTGTGCGGGTGCGCCGCAGGCAAGGCGCGCCCGGGCATTCGCATTGCGCTCGAACATGCGGTAACACCGGATAAGTCGGTCAGCGTCTTTGCCGGACAGGACAAGGAAGCGACGGAATATTTGCGGCAGCATTTTCTCAACGGACTTCCTCCGTCGTCACCGGCGGTGGCATTGTTCAAGAATAACGATCTCGTGCATTTTATTCCCCGGCACAGAATAGAAAACCGGCTGGCGAACGAGATCGCCACGGACCTGATACAGGCATTCGACGCGCATTGCGCGTAGGGAGAGGATCTCCCTCGTTTGCGCGAGGCCTTCGACAACAGAAGCCTGTATAAGCGTGAAAACATTTCGGTGTTTTCACGCTTATAAAAATGTTGTTCCTTCCGCCATACAGCCCGGAAGTTTTTGGGATTTTCTTTCGGTAGGAGGGGAAACTACAACTTGTGTATTTATCCAAAACCAATCAAACGGTTAATACAGAAGATACGTGGGACAACCGAATGAAGCATGACACGAATATGGAAAGGCAAATACAGAGCCCAGATGTGGTTTAAATAATATTCCTTTTGGCTCTCGATAATTGCTTAATAGTAGAATTTAAACAAACTTTCATTAGCACTCTTTCCCAAACGGTACCAAGGGAAAGAGGATTAACAAGCAAAGATATGCTAAAGAAAATCTATCGGTCGTAAAGACAATAACACGGCCATAATATCCAATTCTAACAGGATTCTTTTGGAAGAAAGACAAAGTCCACACCGTCATATTTTCCCGGAATGAACTTTTCAAACATAGTGCTTGAATCACCGGTTGGTATTCGAACCTCGTAATTTAGATCCTGCATGATTTTCATGCAACGGACTCTATTTTCGTTGTCCCACATTTCACAGAGGATGATCGGGTGCCATTTATTTATTGTTTCTTTTGCTCCGGCCAACACAAAAGATTCATAGTTTTCCACATCAAGAATAATCACGTTAATAGGGTTTGATACGATCTCTTGGAGGTCATCAAGGCGTTCCTGTTGCACAGGATAGATAGACCCTTCGTTGAAATCATTAAGGTCAGGATGAACAACATGACTTAGGCCTTGGAGACGCGCACCGTTGTTTTCAGGGAGAATCATTTGGATTTGTTTTTTTTCATCACCCAGGGCTAGATTGTAGAGTCTGACGTTATCCAGCTTAAAAAATTTGACCATTCTTTGAAGAGTGTGAAAATTTTGAGGCACTGGCTCAATAGCGTGAACGATTCCTTTGTTGCAATGTTTTGCCATCATAATAGTGAGGATGCCAATATTAGCGCCGATTTCAAGAACAGTCGCATCCGGAGAAAGTGAATGAAGAATGTTTGTCACTCCCCGTTCTTGATTTGTAAATTTGAGAGTATAGATTTTGAATAGCGAAAATATAAAGAGATAATTATTTAACCCTAATACATGCTGAAGCAGTGTTCTCAAAAACATTTTCATTTATCTACCTTCCTAACGCGGCGTAGCCGCAACCAAACAGGTTTAAAAATTCTCGGTGATTTCGTATCTTTGCAAAAAGGAACCAAGTTACATTGCAACAGGAAAAGATATGGAAACTCAATTGTTCACCGACCGCCATGCGGAGCGTCTCATCGGTGTATTGAATTGTTTCGATCGAATCACCATGCAAGGGACACTGCGCCATCTGTGTTATGCTGATGGGATGACATCCTATCTATACGCACATCATATCCGCATCTTTGATTATCCGAAATTCGCGGAACCTTATCGCGAAAAACTTCGGGTAACGGCGGAAGAACATGCTGCAGCGAACGGATTGACGATTGAATTCATTCGGAAAAACAATTTCCGAAAAGAAAAACGCATCAAAGAAATAATCCAGGAACGTGGAGCACATCCTGGCATCGTGCATATATTTTCCGCGATGGAGCCTTGTGCATCGTATCGGCCATGGCACGATAAGGCGACCGGTAAAACGTCATTACGGTATGCCGATGGCAAGTGCCTCCATTACTACTATTATTTTATCGATAAAGATCTTGGACTCTGTTATCTGCGCGTGCCGACATGGTGTCCATTCCGTCTTCAGTTTTATTGTAATGGTCATTCGATTTTGGCAAAACAATTAGACCGTGCAAAGATCGGTTACACCATGGTTGAAAATGCTTTCATCTCTATAGACAACATGGAAAAAGCCAATACGCTCGCAGACTCATTCTCCGTTGAGAAACTTCATCACCGGTTGGAAGAATATGTCCTTTTGTTTTGCCCCGTCGCTGCTGAACTGGGCGAGGGGTATCATTGGAGTTTATGGCAAACTGAATATTCGACGGATCTTCTCTTCCGAAAATCGAGCGATCTCCAAATGATTTACCCTCATATGGTAGAGACTTTAATCCACTCCGTAAAACCGGAGAATATCGCCACCTTTCTCGGCCAGAAAATCCACGGCAACTACAAGGGCGAGATGGGGAACAATTTCAATGTCCGAACGCTTGGCACGCGTATCAAACATTCAATGGGTCCGGTATCAATCAAACTGTACGATAAAGCCGGTTCCGTGCTGCGCATCGAAACAACGGTCAATGATGTCACATTCTTCCGTGAATACCGTGATGTCAATTGCCGCAATGGTGAAACCGAAACAAAGTGGGCGGCAATGAAAAAAAGTATTTACGGTCTTCCGAGACTGCGAGAACTACTCTTTGCAGCGAACCATCGCTACCTCGAATTTCTCTCCCATATCGAGACTCCGCATATTGGGGTCAAAGAACTTCGTGCCGTTACCACATCAAAATCGGTGCATGATCATTGCTTCAAAGGTTTTAACCCATTGGCAGAAGACGATTCCACGTTGTTCCGTGTGTTATCACGGGGTGAATTTACCATCACGGGAATTACCGCCGCATTATTACGAGCGCAACTGACGACGAAATCTCCTAATCAAATTAGTCGTCTGATCAAACGTCTGCGTGTTCATGGTATCATCAAAAAAATATCATCATGTTACAAATATCACCTGACCAAATACGGGCGCAAAATTGTCACGATCGCTCTTCGGTTACGTGAAGAATTTGTCATCCCTGAACTCGCGCGCTCTTAATTTGCACGCTGAATATTTGTGCTTTTTTTTGCAAAGATTTTACTCTTAAGAGACTAAGAGATTAGTAACAATAAAATAACAATTTTATGGGAATAAAAAACATTTGAATAAAAAATATTTTTAACATGTATCCCCGCGTTATAGCTTATGAAACACAATCAATTTTTAAAATGAACATTCACTGTCTGCAATTAATAAAATCCGGATAAAATATTCCCCGTTCGTATGAATCGGTGATAAATGGTAGAATTGTGTGTGTGATAATCATTGATAAGTGTTCATTCAGTCTTGGTGAGATTACAGGCGATTCAAAAAAAAAGGCCTCTACCGAGCCAAAGGGTTCAGTAGAAGCTATCAAGATGATAATCCGGTTTTTTTGAATCTGCTACGGCTAATTGAATGATATATATTTATTGCTGAGCATCTAGCCATCCAGCGCTCTCGGCCGTAGTACAAAAATCATTTAACAAATATAATTGGGACATATCAGTGATTACGTATCCATATATCCACATCTCACCCTTCGAATAATTAATGGAGAAATTTAGATTGTCGGATGGAATTGTGTTGTCGTTCGATAAACTTAACCAATTTGCGTTGTTCTGAGTCCCATATGCTGACGTAAAGCGACCTATGGTCCATTGTCGGCCAGGTGAATACTCCGAGTATGAATCATTCATCATTTTAACACAGGAATAGACAGTACTCAATGATTTAAATTTAAATCCGCTATCCGTCCACGGATAACTAGTACCCGGGTCTTGCTGAGACGTCATATGAAGTTGTGCACCGTGAGTCTGAATATAATCAGTAATTAGCCATACAAGGCTAGCATTTGTTCCCCATTTTGTGAGAGGAGTATCAAAAACTTCATCCATTAAAAAATCATGAATTCCTAAATTATGATAATAGAGAATTAAATCTGAGTAATACTTTAAACTATCGCTATTGTTTTTAGCGGTGTCTAACCTAGCTCCACCTGGGGCTGGATCGGCAGGCCATTCCCAAGAAAAATATAAAATAATATTACTGGTTCCAAATACTGAGGCATTAGTAAGACATGTTTCGAACCAAAGACGCTCACCAGGCATATCCGAAATCATAATTTTTTGAAAGCCATAATAGTCCTTTAATAAATGCAGATTTGCAGCATTCCAAATGTTGTTCGTACTATGTGGTTCTATCCATATTCCCAATATTTTATCGGCTTTATAGCTAAAACCACCCGAGGTTGCTTTAACACTGTAATTCATTTTATAATCATTTTGTATTGCTGTTGTTGGTGACTCTTGTTTACATGAAATAAAAATTAAACAAATTAATGCCAAAACAAGCGAATAGTGTTTCATTTGTATCTCCATTATAAAATGGGAAATAAATAGAGTGTATTGTACAATACACATCCTATAAAAACGCTATATAAAGCGTTATATAGTATAGGTTAATAACCAATTAATAGCAAAGGAATTAACGGTATGATAATATATCAAAAAAACCATTAAATACGTAGGAAAAAACCCATCCTAACCAATGTTGAAAAAACTATTCAAGACAAGGTGTAATTCTATACATAGGAAAATATATTTTTGTCATATAAATGGCAGGTAGTCCGGAACAATTGTTATCGATACGGCATAATGAATAGCCTCGCTAATTAAATCCAAGGGAGAAAATCGATCCGACGTGGTCGAGTCGATGTGATGGTGGACGAATTCCAGGTTCAACATGGACAATTTGGTGCGAAGAGCCTGCGCTGACGCGATGGTCATGTAACGGACTTGTTCAATGCGCCAATGAAATGAATCCCCTGAAGTCGGCAAATGTTGCGGTACAATAATGATCATCACCTTCATCCAGAAATACCAACCGGGTCTTGAAGAGAATATCTCGCGGCACTGCGGACGATGGATAGACGCACCACCGCGACCGCCGTTACAAGGACAAGCAGAGTTGGAAGAATCACCGATCGATAAATGGATAATTCCGGAAAAGGAGCTCGCGGCATATCATGAGCTACGATAGAGAGAAACCGCGCGTGGCGCATTAATTGCCACCTCTGGACGAGGGATATTTTGATAGTGTTTGATCTAACATGCACGTTATTTCAGTTACAACCTAGGATCTACCCCATCTGGTCGGAAAAAACCATTTGTATTTCGATACGAATTGATCGACGATGCTTGATTCCGTTGCCGCCGAAAGGTATATTGACACATATGCATGATGAGATCGCGCATCACCAGTTGATATTCCACTACGACAGTGGGCATTGATAGCATCAACAACTAAACAATTAAATATTATATCATACCAGATTGTGTGTTATCGAAGGCTGAACCGATAGATATCGGGTTCGCCTTGCCATTCGGCATGAAGCCTGTCGTAATTATTTACAAAATTATTAGCCTCGTGGGATTTTACCGACCTTACCTTGTATTTCACATTGGATATCTACTCGGCGTCGTGTAGCTTTGGACGCGAAAGGATGAATTATATTGGTCCAAGAAGGTCGCCGATGGATCGGTAAACTTGCGACAGACGTGGTATTTCGGAACAGCATTATCCTCATTGCTGCGCGTATTGGTACTAAAATAGCAACATCGGTACTGCTGATCTATGTCGCACGTGTTCTCGGCGATGTACTCTTCGGCATGTTGTCGACAATTTTAACGATTACTGCTTTTTTCGGCATCTTTGAGGAATTCGGGTTCACAGTGCCGCTCATTCGCCGAATCGCTCTTCGTGAAGTACCTGCCGGACGTCTAATGGGGGAGGTGATGCTGCTGAAAAGCATCCTCGGAGTTGTCGCCTTCGTCGGACTGTTCATAACGACATTCTTCTCATATCCTCTGCCCGCCATTTTCACCGTCTTCGGCATCAGCATGGTGCTCGAAATGATGAACGTGTCGCTGACGCGTGGGTTCGAAGGCCGCGAGAAGATGAGCAATATTTCGTTCATCCTGCTGTGGGAAAAAAGCGTCCTTTGCATTGTGGCCATCATCAGTCTCATGAGCGGATTGGGCTTGTTTGGAGTCGGTGTCGCATACATCGTCAGCAACATCGTGTCCATGGCCGTCAGTATGCACTATTGGAGCAAGGAAGGGGAACACATCGTCTTTTCCTTCCGGCAGGCCAGGGCGCTCGGGCTCATCAAGGAAGCGGTACCGTTCGCATTTGCCGCATTAATCGCGGTGCTCTATATGCGCATCGACACATTTTTCCTTGTATACTATCGTCCGGTCTCCGAAGTAGGGTGGTACAACGCGGCATATAGGATCAGTGACGCGCAATTGTTTATTCCTTCGGCGATTGTCGCATCCGTCTTCCCGATCCTGTCACGAACCTATGTCGGGAACTTGGGTGAATTTATGAGACACTATCAGCGGACATTTTTTACTCTCTTGATGATCGGATGCACGTTTGCGCTGGTTTGTTCCTTATTTGCAGAACCTATCATTTTGCTGTTGTATGGTCCAATGTATGCTCATTCGGCGGAGTCGTTTCGGTTGCTGTCGTGGGTAATGCCATTTTACTACGTCAATGTGTTAATGGGGACGGCGCTAATTGCAATGGGGAAAGAGAAGGTCGTCACGGCGGTGATCACGATAGGGGCGATTACTAATATCGGATTGAATGCTCTCGTCGTAAAGGAATACGGACAAGTGGGAGCGGCATCAGTTAAAATAATAACCGAAATAGTGGCGTTCTCATTTCAATTTTATTTTTTCCATCGAGTGCTTCCCATTCGCGGAACATATCTGCGGCTGTCATAAGAGCATATACATTCAATATCGTTTCGTTGTGGGATATTAAATTAGCTTGAAACGACAAACGCTCCGATCGGACCATCGATCGGAGCGTTTGTCGTATGTGTATGGATCGATTATGTTACGCGGGTTTCTTGGGAGTCTTGCCGTTGCCTACGGCATTTTCTGCCAAATTCATGAACGGCTTCAGGAATTCGATGGGGAACGGGAAGATCGTTGTCGAGTTGTTCTCCGATGCGATCTCGGTGAGCGTCTGCAAATAGCGGAGCTGCAGCGCGATCGGGTTGCGCTGTATGATCTCTGCGGCCTCGCCCAATTTCACGCTTGCCTGCAGTTCTCCTTCGGCGTGGACGATTTTCGCGCGGCGTTCTCGTTCGGCCTCGGCCTGTTTCGCCATGGCGCGCTGCATCTCGACCGGCAGATCGATCTGCTTCACTTCCACATTCGTCACTTTGATGCCCCACGGTTCGGTGTGCTGATCGATGATCATCTGCAGCTCGTGGTTGATCTTATCGCGCTGCGCAAGCAGGTCGTCGAGTTCGGACTGGCCGAGGATGCTGCGAAGCGTCGTCTGCGACATCTGGGAGGTTGCGTACAGATAATTTTCGACATTCACGATTGCTTTTTCAGGCAGCAAAACGCGGAAGTAAATGACCGCGTTGACCTTGATTGAGACGTTGTCTTTCGTGATCACATCCTGCGGCGGCACATCGAGCACCACGGTGCGGAGGCTGACCTTCACCATGCGGTCGACAATGGGGATGAGGAGTATGAGCCCCGGGCCTTTTGTTTGAATGAGCCGGCCCAGTCGGAAGATCACGCCTCGTTCGTATTCCGAAAGGATCTTGATCGAATTCATCAGAATGAATGCGACAAAAAAAATGATGATGAATAGTCCGAATAACGTTGGTTCCATGGTGCTCTCCTGTCATTATGTGGTGTGTGGGTACGGTATCGGCCCGCTCGGGCGCCGGAGCGCGAGTGCGGGAGAAAACAAAAAGCAATTCGTGTGATGCGTGCGCGCCAATGCAACGGCAGCGGGTTACGTCGTAAAAAAAATGCGCCGCGGGCACTCAGATCGCGCTACTTCGCCGTCACCAGCAGTTTTAAGCCATCGACGTTCCTGACGATGATCTCCGCGCCCTGTGCGATGGCGCCTTCGGCGGCGACGGCATTCCAGAATTCTCCATGCACTTTCACCTGTCCGAACGGGGAGAGCGTTGTGACGGCAATGCCTTCATCGCCGATGATGGACTGCAGTCCGGTGACCGGGCGTCGTTGCTGTGCGCGGATGCCGGCGCCGAGGGCAAAAATAAAAAACGCCGCCGTGCAGAGCACCGAGGGAATGACGACTTCAAGCGACACCCTGACAAAGTCGAACGGCGAATCTGTTTGAAAGAGCATGATCGATCCGAAAAAGAGGGCGAGAATTCCGCCGATGGAAAGAACGCCGTAACTCGTGATTTTGATCTCCAGGATAAAAAGGATGATGCCGACCACGATCAGGGCGAGTCCCGCATAATTCACCGGCATCGTATGGAAGGCATACAACGCAAGAATGATCGCGATCACTCCTGCCACGCCGGGAAACACCGCTCCGGGATTATAGAGTTCAAAAAATAATCCGTAGATGCCGATCAGAAACAGGATGTACGACACGTTCGGATCGCTCAGCATGTTCAGGATCTGATACGCCCATCCCATGTCGTGTTCCTCAATCGCCGCTCCCGCTATTGCGAGCGTCAATGTGCCGGCATCGGTCTCGACAATTTTTCCGTTCAGCGAATCCAGGAGCGCGCCCCGATCGACGGCGATGAAGTCTATGATGTGCTTTGCAAGCGCTTCGTTCTCCGTGATGGAGACACTCTTGCGCACCGCGTCTTCAGCCCACTCGACATTGCGCTTCCGTTTTTCGGAGATCGAGCGTATGAATGCGGCGGCATCGTTTGTCACCTTCCCCGACATCACGGAATCCATCTGGCCTTGTGTGCTCACAGGATGTGCCGCGCCGATGTTGGTGCCGGGAGACATGACGGCGATGTTCGCCGCGAGCGTGATAAAGACTCCGGCCGATGCCGCCTGAGCTCCCTGCGGAGAGACGTAGACGACGATGGGGACGGGCGACGTCAGGAAGTCTGTAACGATGGAACGCGTCGATTTCAACAATCCACCCGGGGTGTTGATTTCGACGATCACAAGCTGGGCATCGTTTTTTTTCGCGCGGGCGATGCCTTCGTGGACATAGTCCGAGACGGCGGGAGTAATGGCGCCGTCAATTTTCAGGACATGGATTGATTTCGCACCGGCAACAGCCACTGGTGGAGACAACAGCAAAAAAGATAGTAATAACGCGGTAACGGTGATTGCGATGAGTTTCATAGATGTGGTCCCGGATTCTTCCTTTGCAAGATAATACGAAGAAGGAATGTAGGATGCAACTTCGATGAACAGACTTACGTTCTTCAAGAAAATCATTTCATTATTTGAAAAATTCTTCTTATCCTTAATATATGAAGAATATACTTCAACGCCAGTCGATCCTTCTCGACCTGGATAATACTGCGCTGGTCTTTAACAAGAACGGCACGTTCAGTGAACATCCGAAGCTTCGGCTTCTGCTGAAGCATTACCGTGTTATTCTCTATTCCGCTCGCGATGATATAGAAGAATTCGCAAAGCGCTGGGGCGTACCGTATATATGGAAGGGGTATAACGACCTGTTCCCCCAGGCCGATTTTCTCATAGACGATCAAAGCGACGAATACGAGCATCTTGTCGATGTGAAGAAAACGTACAGTTCCATCAACCGGTTCGTTGCTGCGCAGCTCAAACCGCAGCGTAAACGAATCGTGCCGAAAAAACGATAGGGGTCTCACGCCATTCCGTCAGGAACATCCTCCTCACGCCGCCGGCGCCTCATCAATCACCGTTTCTCACCACCGTCCACTCGGGGGAGCGCGAGTGTTCCTGCAATCCAGCCGTTCATCCGCCGTGACCTGTTGATTGTTCATGGGGGCGGGACGGAAAACATGCGTATGTATTTAAAGACTATGAAAACACTGACCGTGGTACTGTTCTGCCTGCTGTTCTTCACCGGCGCCGGGAGTGCCAGCGCACAATCCGATCCCGTCGTCCGCGCGTGTGACCTGCAAACGTCCGTGCAGAAACTTGCAGTGACAGGGACCGTGATGTACATCGCGGCGCATCCCGACGACGAAAACACGGCGCTCCTTGCATATTTCTCAAAGGGAAAAAAATATCGAACCGTCTACTTGTCGCTGACGCGTGGAGAGGGCGGACAAAATATTCTCGGCACTGAAAAAGGAGCCGACCTCGGCGTCATTCGTACGCAGGAACTGCTCGCGGCTCGGCGCGTGGATGGCGCGGAGCAGATGTTCACGCGCGCGATCGATTTCGGTTTTTCGAAGACGTCCGACGAAACGATCGCGATGTGGACGAAAGACTCTGTCGTCGCAGACATTGTCTGGGCAATACGCACTGTGCGGCCGGATATCATCATCACACGATTCTCGCCGACTGAAGGCGGACATGGAAACCATACCGCGTCGGCGATCCTGGCGGAAGCGGCGTATAAGATCTCCGGCGATCCCTCGGCGTATCCCGAGCAGCTGCGCTTTGTGCGTCCATGGAAAGCAAAAATATTATTTTTCAACCGGCTCAACTTTGGCATTCGAGTGACCGTGAAGGATCCGGACGACCTCGAGATCGATACCGGCATCTTCGATCCGCTGTTGGGCCTCTCGTACACCGAGGTTGCCGGCATCAGCCGGAGCCTTCATAAAACACAGGGGATGGGATCCGCACAGAGGCGCGGCGCTAACCCGGAATATTTCCGGCTCACGGATCAGACTCTGGAGGCTGGCACTACCGACCGCGCTGCTGCACACGGAACCCGGAACTCCGCCGCCCTGGACACAGGCACGAGAGTTCGCCGATCCGGCACGGACCTGTTCGCCGGCATCGACGCATCGTGGAATCGGTTTTCAGGAGGGGCATCGATCGATCGGTTATTGCGTCAGGCAGGCACCGACTTCGAGCCGGCACATCCTGAAAAAATCGCCGGCCTCCTGCTCAAGGCATTGAAGAAGGTGAAGCTGCTCGCGAATGAGAACCCAAGGACGCTCGATCCGATGATCCTCCGGAAGCAGAAGGAACTCGTTGCCGTGCTGAGTGCCGCTCTCGGCATTCGATGCGATATCGTATCGTCATCGTCTGCCGTGCTGCCAGGCCATATACTGCAATGCGACGCGGAGATCATTCAGCGCTCCGGGCCTCAGATCACTCTGCGATCAATCAGCGCTCCGATGCTGGGCATCGATACCAGCTTCTGCGACACACTGCATATCAATAGCACGAAGAAGATAAGCCTCGCCGCTTCAATCCCTGCATCGATGCGTGCCACGGCCCCGTACTGGCTCCAGCGGCCGGCCGCAGGCAACCTGTATCGAGTGCCCTCACAGGAGTTTTGTGGCCTTCCCGAAAATCCCGACTCGCTCACGGCGGCGGTGTCTGTGATGATCAGCGGCGAATCCATGACTCTGACTGTGCCGGTCCGCTTCCGTCGCATCGATCCAGTCGCCGGTGAAGTGTTTCGTCCGGTGGTGATCCTGCCGAGGCTGGATGTCTCGACCACTCAGAATGACCTGCTGTGGACCGGGCCGGGCAGGAAGCAAGTTTCTGTACATCTGGTTTCGAACGACTCGCCTCTCTCCGGACGGCTCACGCTCAACACGCCGTCGGGGTTCAGAATGGCTTCCGCTCCGGTATCCTTTGCAATGGCCAGGGTTGGAGAGGAACAGAATTTCGTTCTCACCGTTGAGGCCGATTCGACCGCCGCGGCTGGAACCATCACCCCGGTCGCGACCGTGTCGGGCAGCACTTCCACTGCGGCAGCGCTTACGACAGCGGGAAGCTCAGCGGCATCATCGTCGGCATCGCCGGTGCTCGAACAATGGACGCAGCACGGGGCCGATATTTCATACCCTCACATCGTTCCGCAGTTTGTGATGCATACGGCGCAACTCAAGGCTATGCGGGCAGATATCAGGGTCACTAAAAGCAAAATCGGCGTCATTGCGGGCACTGGCGACGAGGTTCCCGCCGCTCTCCGCCTCTGCGGATACGACGTCGTCATGATCGACGACGATTCATTGCGTTCAGGCATATTGACGCCATTCGACGCGATCGTGGTTGGTGTGCGCGCCTACAATGTCCGCACACAAGTCCAGCAGTCGAATCCCCGTTTGCTCGAGTATGTGCAAGGCGGAGGAACACTGGTTGTCCAATATCAGACCCCGGGTAAAGAAGTCGAATCCATCGGTCCTTATCCCTTTAGAATATCGCGCAACCGTGTCACGGACGAACACGCCGAGATGTCGGTCGCCGTTCCACCTGCAGCCGCCCACGATCAGACCTCGACTCAGGGTGCCGGGATGCTTTCTGCGGGACCCGCATCGGCGGCAACGTTAACTTTGCGGCTGATGACTGTGCCGAACCGTTTGAAGAATGACGATTTCAACGGATGGGTGCAGGAGCGGGGATTGTATTTCGCGGACAAGTGGGATCCGTTGTATGAAACGCCGTTCTCGTGCCACGATCCGAACGAACCGCCGACACAGGGAAGCGTGCTTGCGGCGCCGTATGGACGTGGAGTGTATTGCTACACGGGGCTCGCATTCTTCCGGCAATTGCCCGAAGCAGTGCCGGGGGCGTTCCGGCTGTTTATCAATTTACTCGAATTGAAGCAAGCGAGGTAGTACAGTGAAACTGCCGCATATTTCCGATCGGCATCCGGAGATGGGGTTTCTCAGCATACACACACTTGGACTGAAAGCATGGCGATGAAAATATACACAAAAACGGGCGACACGGGAGAAACGGGACTCTTTGGCGGACAACGCGTGCCGAAGGACGCACTGCGCATCGAGGCGTATGGAGGCGTGGACGAAGTCAACTCGGCTATCGGCATGGTGCAATCGATGCCGCGGCCGGAGAAACTCGTGCCGATGCTGGCGCAGATACAACACGACCTTTTCATTGTGGGAGCGGATCTGGCCACGCCGCGTGTGCAGGCGGGCATGCACATCGAACGAGTGGAGGCTGCGCACAGCGATGTGCTCGAGCAGTATATCGATGAGCTGGAAGTTGAGCTGCCCCCGTTGCGAACTTTCATACTGCCGGGCGGGACGCCGACAGCGTCGCACCTGCATTTTGCCCGGACGGTATGCCGGCGTGCCGAACGGAACGTTGTGAGTCTGTCGCGCATGGACGATATCGGCGACGCTGTGCTCATGTACATGAACAGGCTATCCGATTTCCTCTTTGTCGCGGCGCGATATGCAAACCATGCAGCGGGCGAAGCGGAAATACCGTGGGTGAGCAGCCGCAACACGGCCGTAAAAAAATGATGCGGCGCGGAAAATACCCTTTTTAATTCGTTGTTTTTTTTCG
Source organism: uncultured Ignavibacteriota bacterium (assembly GCA_903884005.1). Classification (GTDB taxonomy): domain Bacteria; phylum Bacteroidota; class Ignavibacteria; order UBA10030; family UBA8401; genus CAISDA01. The sequence continues at coordinate 119,440 of CAISDA010000013.1, forward strand.
TATTATTGCACACATGTACCAACGGTCTTCACGAGCCGTTTCGGCCGATGAGACCATGAACACGTCATCCACATTTTTTTTTACATTACAGCACCATCATATTGGTTCACTGAGGAGGTTTTTGACTTATGCGTATCGGTATTTTGACAGGCGGTGGAGATGTACCCGGACTTAATCCCTGCATCAAAGCAGTTGTCTATCGCGCCATGGACCAGGGTGCAGAGGTGATCGGCATTCGGCGCGGATGGGGGGGATTGCTCAACTACGACTTTAATGCAAACGACAATAGCAATTTCATCATCCATCTCAATAAGGGCAATACGCGCGTGGTCGACCGCACCGGCGGAACATTCCTCCACACCTCGCGCACGAATCCTTCAAAAGTGCGAAAGGCGGATATTCCGAATCATCTATACTCCGATGAATTCAATAATCTGCAGGACGACGACAAAGTTGATTTCACGCCGCACGTGCTGAAGGTGATCGCTCATAACAAGATCGATGTGATCATCTCCATCGGCGGCGACGACACGCAAAGTTACGCACTGCGCCTTCATCAGGAAGGTGTTCCCGTCGTTTCCATTCCGAAAACGATGGACAACGACGTGTTCGGAACCGACTATTGCATCGGTTTTTCGACAGCCGTAACGCGCTCCGTCGACTTCATCACGAATCTGCGCACGGTGGCCGGATCGCACGAGCGCATCGCGGTGGTTGAATTATTCGGCCGCAATTCCGGAGAAACCTCGCTCGTGTCCGCATATCTTGCAGGCGTCGATCGGGCATTGATCTCCGAAGTGCCGTTCGATCTCGACAAGCTTGCAAAATATCTTATGGACGACAAGAAACGCAATCCCAGCAACTATGCGATCATGACCATTTCCGAAGGCGCTCATCCGATCGGCGGGAGCGTCATCGAATCGGGTCCCGAAGACGCCTACGGCCATCGGAAGATCGGCGGCATCGGAGAATATCTTGAAGCGCAGATCACGAAAAAAATGGGCGTCCATACAGTGTACCAAAAAGTCGCGTATCTGATGCGCTCGGGCGAGCCCGACGCGCTCGACCGCATGGTAGCAATAAGCTACGCGAGTCTTGCCACTGATCTCGTGCTTCGCAAAGAGTACGGCAAATTAGTCGCGCTCAAGGGCGGCAGGTATACAACCGTGCCCATCGAGACATTGACGCAAGGCGTGAAGCGTGTTGATGTTGATGAATTGTACGATTCGGAACATTACCGGCCGAAAGTGTCGCACGTCTTCGGCAAACCGATGTTCCTGTATTGAGAGAAGAAAAAAGTGCCGGTGCATGTCGCTGACGCGACAGAGTATCGGTGAACGCAACGAACAGCACGCAACAGCCTGGCGCCACACGCCGGGCTGTTGTCATTTGATCGTATTGGTGGCGCCTTCGAGTATCCATTGTTTCAGGCCCTGCCGCTGATTCAAGGTCAGGAGCCTGGTGGGCGGCATCGGGGTGAGACCGAATTTGCCTTCGATCCTCCAGACGAGCCTGCTCAGATTCGTATCGCGCACGACCACGACATCGTAGAACCGCTGACGTATGCCTGAGTAGCCTGTCAGGTCAAGATCGCCGGCGAACGTTTTCGTGTCGTGGCAGCCGCTGTAAGTGCACGCTATGTTGAAGAGGGGCTGCACTGAATTGTCGTAACTGATGTTCTTAGCCGGAAAAACAATGTCGTCGAGCGCACTGACGGTGTTGCTGTCCTTGCACGAAGCCAAGAGCAGTGCCGCGGTGAAGATCACCGCCATGGTGCTGTGTCTGGTGCTGAACTGGTGCATCATACCTCGGTTGTTGTGAACAGTAGACTCCCTGTGCATCTCATCGTACTGCTAATATAATGATTCTCACGTAAAAAAGTTGTACACTTCATAAAAACCGGGCGTCGCAGCGTGCGGAGTGCGCATCAACTCAATCAGCGTGGAGCGTCTCACATCGTGAAAATTATTTTGTGGCCTGCAATCATTCTTCTCATCGTCAGTGCAGAGGCTTCGGCACAGGATTTCCAATCGTCGCTGCGCGAGAGCGATCTGTCGGAGTTCCGCGCGCTGGGCGGCGGCGCCGCGGCGAACGTGTTTGAATCCCGTTCGGACAACACACTGCCCGACTCTCTGCGCATTAAATTTACAACGCCGATGATGTTTCTGGAATACCGCCAGATGGATATCCGCATCGCCGTCTGCTACAGCCATTATGAACTGCACGGCGCGGGCAAGGCATCGTACTCGATCTATGCAGACGGAGCCACGGACGTACCGATCATTGCCCGTCGATCGGGCGGCCTGTATCTGCCGATCATTATCTCTACAAATTATGTGAAGGCCGAAGATATCGGCAGTTCATCCAGTATCTTCGATGTCGGCAGCATCGGCATCGGCACCGGAATAAAATATCGCTACCTTTCCGAAAGCTTCGGACTGCAGGCGTATGCCGGAGCGGTGATCCATTACAGCACGGTCGGGTTCAGCGTCGAGCACGGCTCGTCGTCCTCGATGCGGGCGGAACTAGAGTTCCTGTTCCCGGACCTCGTGTGGAAGGGAGCCGTGGCAGGTTATCGATTCGATGCGCAGCAGTGGATCATGACCGATGAGAAATTAAATTACAGCCGCCGGTATCACGGCGTATTTATCGGATTGTTTTTCTGAAGCACAGCAGCATCGGGCCGTTCCGATGTGTAAAAGACCAGTGAATGAAAATATTTTTTAACATAGCACTCACTGTCTGTCTTGTCACACTTGCCGCCGCCCGGGAGAACGCCGACGGCGGCGCAGGCCGCATCGATACGCTGCGCGTCGTGCTGCATCGGTCCGTTGTCGACACGACAATCGTGTTTCCGCACGCCTTCATCTATCCCCATTCGCTCGGACTCACTGCCGATACCGCCTCGGCTGCCCGGTTCCCCGCAGCGTGGTACAGTTTTGACCCGTCGCACGTGCGCATCACATTCTTGTCCCGCCTGATCGTTCCTGTCTCAGCCGAATCGGCGGTCGTCTATATCCGTTATGCATATGTACCTCTGCTGTTCCAGCCGTCGTATAGTCTCCGGAAAATGATCATCAAGAACGATACGGCATCGGCGCGCGCCGGACGGATTTACACTCAACAAACATCGGCCATCTTCGGCGATTTTTTCGGCCCCGAATTGCAGAAAAGCGGAAGTATCGTAAGGGGCTTCACCGTCGGAACAAATCGCGATCTCACGTTGAACTCGGGGTTGCGTCTTCAATTTTCCGGAAAACTTTCTTCCGATATCGACATCGTTGCGGCACTCACCGATGAAAATACTCCCATTCAACCGCAGGGGAATACACAGACCCTGCAGGAATTCGACAACATCTTTGTTGAAGTGAAGAGCAAACAGTACGGCGCCACGCTGGGCGATTTTTATTTCTCTTCCGAAAAAACAGAATTCGGCACGATCGCGCGCAAGCTCCAGGGGGCGCAAGGGACCGCGTCGTTCGCCGCCGGCGGGTTCAAAGCCGATGCGGCAATTGTGGGCGCCACGTCGAAGGGAAAATTTTTCACCAACCAGGTCGCGGGCATCGAAGGAGTGCAGGGACCATACAGATTGATCGGCAAAAATAACGAACAGGGTATCATCGTCATCGCCGGCACTGAAAAAGTGTATTGCAACGGGGAACTCATGACCCGGGGCGAGGCGAACGATTATACGATCGAATACGGCAGCGGTGAAATACTATTTTCCGCGCGGCGCCTGATCACATCCGCCACGCGTATTACGGTTGACTTTGAATATTCGGACAGGCAGTACACGCGAAATTTTTTCGGTGTGACTGCGGCGGCGGAGATCGGCAACTCGGTCTCAGTTCGGACGAGCTATTTTCGCGAAGCAGACAATCCGGATGCCCCTATCGATATCACGCTCTCCGATTCGGATAAGGAACTGCTGCGGCAAAGCGGCAGCCATCCGGCAGTGAAATCGGGCGTCGTGGTTGTCGGCACGGATACTGCGACCGGCATCGGCAGGGGGCAATACGCGTCGATCGATACGACGATCGGCGGAGTGCAGAAAACGATCTATCACTATATGCCCGCCACATACGGCGCGGTCTACAATGTCGCCTTCTCTTTTGTCGGCACGGGCGCAGGCGACTATACCCGCTCGTTCTTCGGCGCATACACGTTCGCCGGCATAGGCCAGGGCGGGTATCTGCCAGTGATACTCGTGCCGAGTCCGCAGTTGCATCAGCTTGCAGATGTCGCCGCAACGGTGAAAGCGTCCGATGCATTGGAACTTTCGGCCGAGATCGCACATTCCGTTCTTGACGTCAACAGTCTTTCCACGCTCGGCGACGATGCGAACGGCGGGAATGCCGTGAAAGCGTCGGTGCGCTTTTCGCCGAAAGATATCCGCTTGGGCGAGACGCAGCTCGGATCGATGGACCTGTCCTTTCAGGAACGCTATATCGACAGCCGCTTTGTGTCCATCGACCGGATCAACGACATCGAGTATGCGCGAAAATGGAACATCGACAGCACGGTCTCGAACAGCAGTCTCACGGAAGAGACCCGCCAGGCAGCGTTGTCGTTCGAGCCGTCGAAACTGGTGGCGTTCGGAGGCACATACGGCACATACGAACGCGGAACAATCTTCTCGTCCTCCCGGTCCTCGGCATTTGCGCGCGCCGGCACGGCGGCTAAAAAGATCGGGGACTATAGTGCAGAATTGATCGCAAGCGATGACCGTCAGGCATCGACGACAAGCCGATGGTTTCGCCAGAAGGGAAATGCGGAGTATGCCTTCGGGCAATTTGTGCCGGGCATCCGTTGTGAAAACGAGGAGAAACTGGATCGACTTACATCCACTGGCGTCTTGACGGCTGCCAGTTTTTCGTTCCTTGAATACGCGCCAAAACTCGCGATGCCCGAATGGGGCGGAATCTCGCTGTCGACGGAACTTACCTGGCGCACTGAAAATGCTCCGGTCAACGGGAGCCTGGTGCGTCAATCGACCGCGTTCACACAATCCTACGACGCCGGGATAAAATCAGGCCCGTCCTTTAAATCGTCCGCCACTGTCACACTCAGAACGAAGGAATACGACAGGGCGTTTCAAAATCTCTACACCAATCAGCAGTCTGTGCTGGTCCGCCTGCAATCGCGGTATCTGCCATATAACGGCGCGATCGATGCCGATCTTTTTTACGAAGGTGCGACCGAACGCACCGCGAAGCTCGAGAAGGTATTCTACAAAGTGCGCAAAGGAGAGGGACAATACGTTTGGGTCGACGGAAACAAGAACGGCGTCGTGGATATCAACGACGAGCGGGATTTTGAATTGAACCGGTACGACGGGGATTATATCATCCTGACGCTGTCAGGCGATTCGTTTTATCCGATCATTAATGTAAAAACCTCGGAGCGATTTCGGATAACGCCCCGAAAGTTTTTTGCGCAGCCGTCGTCGGCTGCCGAACGCATCGTCTCCGCTCTGTCGTCCGAAACGTCCTTCCGCATCGAAGAAAAAAGTACGGAGCCGGACATCAAAAAAGTATATTTCCTGCAGTCGGGAGCGCTCATGAATACGTCCACAACCCTTGTCGGTTCGCAGCAGCTGCAGCAGGATGTATTTCTTTTCGAGAATGAACCGGACCTGAATCTGCGCGCGCGATATCTTCAACGAAAAGCGATGGGGCAGTACAGTTCCGGTACCGAAAACAGCTACGGCCGCGAGCGTTCGGCGCGCGTCCGCTTCAGGCTTGCAGACCAGCTTTCAGGCCAGGCCGATCTTTACAATAAACAGGACAACGCGTTCTCGCCCGCCGTCAGCGGCCGTTCACGCACGATCGGCACGGACGGTGTCGCATTAGACTGGTCGTACCGCCCCGAACAGTCTGTTGAAGTCGGGTTGAAAATTGAGACGTCGCAATCGACCGATGAACTGCCGGCACAACCGGCAGAGTCGGCATTCAACATGCAATCACTTCGCACGGTCATCGCATTCCAGGGGAACGGCCAGGCGCGCCTTGAAGTATCGCGCGAGGAGATCACGCTGGCTCGTACGGCGCCCGGCTACATTGTGCCGTACGAATTGACAACCGGCCGCGATGTCGGCAAGACGTACCTGTGGAGCTCCGTGATCGACTATAAGTTAGGGAAGAACATACAGCTTTCCGCGCAGTATAACGGCAGAACGCTCAACGGCCGATTGCCGATTCATTCGGGCAGAATGGAAGTGCGCGCATATTTTTGATAAAATCAGGCGCATGTAATTTCGGTGCGGTCAAAAATATTATTGACAAACGGCCGAAGAATCCGTATCTTTATTACTGTATTTGTTGTGCCATCACGCCATCATGGCGGAATTGGTAGACGCGCTGGACTCAAAATCCAGTTCCCTTTAAAGGAGTGTCGGTTCGAGTCCGACTGATGGTACAACAACGGCGCCGTACCCAAGTGGTAAGGGAGAGGTCTGCAAAACCTTTATGCATCAGTTCGAATCTGATCGGCGCCTCTCTACTGCAACAGTGAAAAAAAGCATAATACAACGACCTTATTTCTTTCAGACGTAAGGTCGTTTTTTTTTGTGCCATAGTTGCACAGACACCGTTTCCTTCCCACACGACAAATGGTGGAGCGGGCTTGATATACAAAGGAAATAGTGGTACGTTCATACACGATGATCATGGAGTCCGGCAATGAACAGCGGCATGCTTACAATTGCGATCTTTAGTGTATGTTCGGTGTGGATTTTTTTTATCTCACGGAAGCCGCTGCGCGTCGCGGGTTCCCACGGCTTCTATCGGGTCTTTGCGTGGGAAGCGATGCTTGCCCTTGCATTGATCAATGCTCCGGCCTGGTTCTCCGAACCATGTACAATTCTTCACATCATATCGTGGATATCCCTGACCTCATCATTGCTATTGTTGATCCCCGGCGCGTATCTTCTTCTTAAGAAAGGCAAACCCACGAGTCAACGGCAGGATGACACATTGTTTTCGTTCGAGAAGACGACGGTACTTGTCACCGATGGAATGTATCGGTACATCCGTCATCCGTTGTATGGATCATTGCTTTTCCTCGCCTGGGGGATATTTTTAAAGGATGTCACATGGGTAACAACGGGCTTCACTGCCGCTGCCACATTGTTGTTAACGGCAACGGCAAGAGCCGATGAAAGAGAATGCATCGTCTACTTCGGTTCATCGTACAAAGAGTATATAAGGCGGACAAAAATGTTCGTGCCGTTTATTTTCTAATCCATGGGACGAATTCACAATCCAGACTCATGAGGAGGCAACAGAATGTCGTCTGAACAACAATACTGGTTTCCGGCGAAGACGTACGGCTGGGGCTGGGGACCCCCGTCTACCTGGCAAGGATGGGCCGTGTTACTGGCATACATCGGGGCGGAAACTCTCGCCTTTTTCGTCGTTCCGCCTCAGCGTAGCCCGATATATTTTTTTACCTGTTTTGCCATGCTGACATCGCTGTTCCTGTGGGTGTGCTTGAAAAAAGGTGAGCCGCCGAAGTGGCGCTGGGGAAGACAATGAAGGCCGGCGGTGATGAACGTATGAGCGCGGCAAGGGCGCCTGCAACGCACTATTTTCAACGAGAGTAGCCCAGCCTAAACATCATCGACGCAATAAATTTGCCCTTGCAAAATATGCGGCAATTGTGTATGTTTATTGATAATTATAAAGCAACGATGCAGGATACTTGAGTTGAGAAGTATTTTGGGGTAAGACTCAATGGTGGTCCCATGCGATGGAAGCTGGCACAGTGTTGCCGGGGTGGTGGAATGGTAGACACAAGAGACTTAAAATCTCTCGGGTGCAAGCCCGTACCGGTTCAAGTCCGGTCCTCGGTACAAACAAAAGCCTTAAAGCTAACTACTTTAGGGCTTTTATGTTTTTAAACGAGGGAATTGGGGGACAGATTATTCGGTAAATACTACCGATTGTAAACAACTGTAAACACTTTTTAAGAGATTTTGTTTACAATTTGTTTACAGTGAATCATCGCATTATTTTTCACTGCATCGACAAAGTTCCTGTCGTAGTCTCTGCTGGTCCATCCGTACCAGACAGAGGCCAAAATAGTGTCCCCGAAACGTTGCTACTGGGAGCCGGCGAAGTAGATGCAGCGGCACCATCATCGTCAGTCGATGGTGGTGTGCATCCGTCAAAGGCACATTTAAGCAGTGGATAGCGTCTAGCCATTTGGATTCGATCTCATGCATAGGAACCTCCTGGCCTTTCGCCCATTCTTCCGCCGGTGTTGGCACTTTCACGAGCGTAGATTGGCACACCGACCCAGCAATGATCCCTCCACATATCATCCGAAAAAATATGATACATAAACTAACAAAAATTTTCGTCATCGCATTCTTCGTGTTCGCGAGCGGAGTAAGTTTTTCGGGACAACAGGACACGAAAAAATCTACGCCGCTCTCCGCCGTGGTGAAAAACTACTATGGCAAGCCCACGATATTTTTAAATGATGTCGCATATGCGCCGATGATCTATGCTCTCACCGATCAACCGGGCGGCCGTTGGTCGACCGACGAGGTGCCGCAACTGAACATACAATTATTCGCAAACATTGGCGTGAAATTGTATCAAGTCGATATCTTCCTCGAGCATCTCTGGTACGAGGACGGTACGTTCAGCCTGGAGAGGGCGAAGCTGCAGATACAAGGTATTTTGGCTGTCTGTCCCGATGCCGGTGTTATCTTCCGTTTTCACGTAAACGCTCCCAAATGGTGGGTCAAGCAGCACCCAGAGGAGAACGTGCACTACGATAAGGCCCTGGCAAAGCCCGATCCACTATCGGCGGACAGGCAGCTTATCTATCACGATGCAGGCCTGGCCGAACGTTCCAGTTTTGCATCAAAGAAGTGGATAGAAAGTGCCACTGAAAAATTGCAGCAGTTCTGCAAGGAATTTTCGAAAACGGAGGAAGGCAACCATCTCGTCGGCATACAGGTGGCGAACGGAATATACGGCGAATGGCATATGTGGGGGCTGCTTCGCTGGGAAGCCGATTTCAGCGAGCCGATGCGGAAACATTTTGCAGCGTGGGCGCAAAAAAAATACGGCACTGTTGAGAACCTCAGAAAAGCATGGCACGACAATGCAGCCGATTTCGGGACGATAACCGTTCCCACGACAATTGAAAGGGGTAAAATATCAGCCGGCATTTTCAGAGATCCCACGGTCGACCGAAAGGTCATCGACTACTACACATGCCAGCATGAATTGGTCGCAGCCGATGTTCTGCATTTCTGTAAAGCCGTCAAAGATGCATGGCCGCGTCCGATCATCACCGGCGCATTCTACGGGTACTTCTTCTCCGTCTTTAACAGGCTTGCCGCCGGCAGCCAGCTGGATCTCGAGCCGGTCCTTCGGTCCCCATACATCGATTATCTCTGCGGCCCGCAGGCGTATGAACCCGAATCGTATCTGACAGGCGAACCGTACAGGTCGAGGAGCTTAATAACGTCAATGCTGCTCAATGGAAAGTTGTGGCTCGACGAAATGGACCAGCAGCCGAAAAGAGTGTTGCCGTATAACTATAAGGACGATGATAATCCCGATTATGCCCGGACCATTTCCGAAAACGTCGCCCAGATCACCAGAAATGTCATGTTCTCGCAGTCAAAAGGCATGGGATTGTGGTTCTATGATTTCGGTCCCTCAGGGTCGTTCACGCATCCGGAAAAAAATACATTCCCCAGTTATTGCGTGACAGGATATTGGGATCATCCGGAGTATCTCGCATCGATAAAAACTCTGAAGGGGATCATTGACGGCAATCTCCGAAAAGAATATACAACCGAAGCGGATGTCCTGCTTGTCTACGACACTAAAGTGCAGTATCACTTGATGAGTATCGGCAAGGCGGATCCCGTCACGGGCCAGATCATCGATTGGACAAGCCTCAATTCTTTTTACGCCGGCGTCGTCTTCGATCCCATCCATATCTCCGATCTGGATAAGGTCGATTACAGCAAATACAAAATTGTCGTGTTCGGAAATACGTTTGTGATGGATGCAAAGACCAAGGAGATCATCAGGACGAAGATCGCAAAAGATCACAGGCATCTGCTGTGGATCTACGCCCCGGCATACAGCAGTCGAGACTCGGTCTCGGATCAAAACGTCTCAGAAGTAACAGAGATCGCATTGAAAAAAACAGTGTGCGCGGAGATTCCGAAGGTGGAGATCTCACGCACGATCGGACTGATTCCGGCACAAATGCCGAAAGGCATCTGTGCGCCGCTGTATTCCATCGACGACAGCGCCGCCGCCATTTACGGAACGTATGCGCACGACGGTTCCGCCGCGTTCGGGAAAAAAGACCTCGGCGATCATACCTCCTGGTTCATTGGCGTGCCGCCTACAGATTACACTCTGCTGAAGTTCATTTACCGGTCCGCAGGCGCGAACATCTATGATGATGAGAAGGATGTGTTCTACGGCGGCGCAGGCATCGTCACAATGCATACAAAAAGCGGCGGAAAAAAATCCGTGCATTTGAAAAATGGAAAAAGCATTTCACTGGATCTGCCCGCAGGACCCGCCACGGTGCTGTTGAACAGCACGACCGGCGAGGTCATCTACGAGGGGAGATAGGCCGCCATTGGAATTTGGCAGAGCAGGACGTTCACGTATGAAAGGGATAGTGATATGAATACAGTCATCGTCATTCTGGGTGCGTCGGGAGATCTCACATCGCGCAAACTCATACCGGCGCTCTTTACTCTCTTCACAAAAAAACGGCTTCCTGCTGAAACGGCGATCATCGGTTTCGCCCGGAAGCGGTTCACGGATGAAGAGTTCAAGACGCTCGTGCGAACAGCAGCTCCTGATCCCTACGACGACGCTGAATGGCATGCATTCTCCCAGAACCTCTTCTATCACGTCGGCGATGTCGAGAACGAGGGCGATTATCTGGCACTCTCGGAAAAGCTCAACACCATGTACGGCGCGGCATGCAATCGTCTGTTTTATCTCGCGGTTGGACCGGGACTGTATCCGGCAGCCATCGAGCACATGGGCGCGTCGAATCTCACGACAGAATCTCAGGGGAGCGGATACCGGCGCGTCATCATCGAAAAACCCTTCGGACGAGATCTGGCGTCCTGCCGCGATCTGAACACACAATTGAAACATTTTTTAAGCGAACAGCAGATCTACCACATAGATCACTACCTGGGCAAAGAGACGGTTCAGAACGTGTTGATATTCCGGTTTGCCAATGCGATATTCGAGCCGCTATGGAACAGGAACTATATCGACCACGTGCAGATCACCGTCGCCGAATCCGTCGGCGTCGAACATCGTGCAGGATATTACGACACGGCGGGGGCGCTCCGTGACATGTTTCAGAACCATCTGCTGCAGCTCCTCACGCTCATAGCAATGGAACCGCCTGCGCTTATCGAAGCCGATTCGCTCAGGAATGAAAAGGCTAAAGTGTTGAGGTCGCTTCGGGAGATCGCGCCCGAGCATTCGGCACGGTACACTGTTCGCGCGCAATACGACGGCTATCTGAATGAACCGGGTGTCGCTCCGGATTCTCAAACGGAAACATATGCCGCGCTGCGCCTGTTCATCGACAATTGGCGATGGCAGGGTGTGCCGTTTTATCTTCGCTCAGGAAAAATGCTGCGAGAAAAAACCTCGGAGATCATCATCCAATTCAGGCGTCCGCCCACGCAGATCTTCGATACGCAGACCGGATCGACGGAGCTGAACACCAACCGCCTGAGCATCTGCATACAACCGGATGAGGGCATACATCTTCGTTTCATAACGAAAGTGCCGGACGAGGGCATGAAGACGCGCGCAGTGGCAATGGCATTTCAGACCCCCAAGGCAAGCGAAGCCGAATTCGCACCAGGCGCATACGAACGCCTGCTGCTCGACGCGATCAATGGCGATGCATCGCTCTTCACGCGCAGCGACGAGATCGAGCTGGCGTGGAAATTCATCGACTCGATACGCGTGGGATGGGAGAGCGATGACGCACCGCCTCCGTCCTCCTATGCTCCGGGGTCGGCAGGCCCAGAAACTGCAGACGATCTCCTTGCACATGACGGACATTGGTGGATCCTGGGGTGCATGTAAGGCGAAAGCCCGGTTCCTGCATGACATTGCTCCGCGGTGATTAACCGTACAAAAAAAAGTCTAATACCACCGTTATGGCTATTATTACACAACTTCTCCATCACACCTCTCCCAAAACTGCTGTATTTTAACCATTTTGATTGGCATTATATTTGCTCATCGTACAGCAGATTTTACTCTTGTTCGATACTGTCGGCGAAGCACTTCGGAAAACGCCTCGCGGCGCATCAGCAGATTCGTTTAAGCAGACAGTGTACTTTTCGGCAATGAGACCACACCTCTCAACTCATGTTGTATCCTTACTCAATGGTGCATATGAAATATACCGTCACACCCACCGCGAAACTCCGTGAAATGCGTGAAGAGGATTTCATCGTTTCCAAGACCGATCTTAAAGGCAGGATCGTGTACTGCAACAAGATTTTTGTGGAGTTTGCACAGTTTACCGAGCGCGAACTCATCGGTTCGCAGCACAACATTGTGCGCCACCCGGACATGCCCCGCGCCATTTTCAAGATGCTGTGGGATGTTGTGCAGAGCGGGAATGAAATATTTGCGTACGTTAAAAATATGGCGAAAGACGGAAGCGGGTACTGGGTCTTCGCCAATATCTCCGTATCGACGGACGAGAAGGGAATTCCGATCGCGTATAGTTCGGTGCGCCGCAAACCCAAGGCGAGCGGCGTTAAAACCGTGACCGAAATCTACCGCGAAATGGTGGCGATCGAAAAACGCGTCGGTACCAGGGATGGCATGGCCGCCTCGGCTGAATATTGGAACTCGATCCAGTCGAAAGGAGGAATGAGTTATGAAGAATTTATTCATACGATATAATAATTTTCCGGTGAGGAAGAAATTGACGATCGGTCTTGTTGCGATCGCTCTTGCCCTCGTTGTCTTTGCAGGTTCGGTCTCCGTCACGTTGTACCGTATCAACGACAAAATTGACACGCTTGTGGCATCTTCAGACAGAGCGAGCATCGCAAAAGAAATCCAACGTGATGTGTCGACAGATGTGACTCTGGTCGTCATCTTCAGCATACTGTTGATCGGCGGCATCATATTCTTCATCAGTTACATCTCCCGGTATATCAGCCAATTCACCGCTAAAATGTTGTCGGTGATCAAACATATCGAACACGGCGTTTTTGCCTACCGCATCAACGACATCCACTATAACGACGATATCGGAGAAATATCCTGGGCGCTCAATAATATGCTGGATCAATTCGAGGCGTTCTTAAAGGAGATCGTCACCTCGATCCATTACAGCAGCAATAAAAAATATTTCCGCAAACCCATTTCGACCGGTCTGCATGGGGCTTTTATCGAAGCGGTGGGAGAGGTCCGTACATCACTCGACTTGCAGGAGAGCACGACAAAAGAGATCGAGGAGCAGCAGGCGTATCTGTCCACAAGCGTCAACACGATGTTGAGCGAAATGGACAAGTTTGCCGACGGAGACCTGACAGTGCATATGCAGCAGCAGCGCGACGACGAGATCGGCACGCTGTATAACGGGTTCAATCGTTCCGTTGAAAAGATCCGGTCCATGATCACCCAAGTGTATGAAGCAGTTGATGCAACGGCAAGCGCAAGCGCTGAAATATCCTCGTCAACGGAGGAAATGGCTGCGGGTGCTCAGGAGCAGACGCGACAGGCGACAGAGGTAACGGCAGCCGTTGAAGAAATGACGCAATCAATACAGACCACAACGGCAAACGTCGACCGTGCGGCGTCGATGTCTAAAAAATCGGGAGAGCAGGCGAAGGTCGGCGGCAAGGTGGTCGAAGAAACGGTGGCCGGCATGAACAGGATCGCCGATGTGGTGAAGCAATCCGCCGCCACGGTTCAGGCGCTCGGCGCATCGAGCGATCAGATCGGAGAGATCGCGCAGGTGATCGACGATATCGCCGATCAGACCAATCTGCTTGCCCTTAACGCAGCGATCGAAGCCGCCCGCGCCGGAGAGCAGGGGCGAGGGTTCGCCGTTGTTGCCGATGAAGTGAGGAAGCTCGCCGAGCGGACATCGAAGGCGACGAAGGAGATCTCGACGATGATCAAAAAAATCCAGACCGACACGGCGCTCGCCGTGGATGCGATGAACCGTGGCAACGAGGAGGTCGAAAACGGAAAACGCTTGTCGGCGAGAGCCGGCGAGTCGCTCAATGAGATCATTTCGGGCACGAATGAAGTGGTCAAAGTGATCGGTGAAATTGCCGAAGCGAGCGCCGAAGAGGAAAAGATGTCGAGATCGATCAATTCGAATATCGAGTCCATCAATAACGTAACGCGGGAAACGGCGACCGGCACGCATGAAATAGCGAAAGCGGCGGAAGACCTCAACCATCTGACGAACTCGCTCCACCAGTTGGTAACCCAGTTCAGGCTGAACGGCGACGGAGAATCGACGCATTCGCCGAAGATCGCATCTGTCCGGCACACGAAACCTGTAAAGGCCATCGCTGGACGCTGGTAATGGCACTAAGCGCGGATCGAGCCGCACCAACAAGCCGCACCTTGCACCGGAATATCGGTGCAAGGTTTTTTTTTGTACGGGGGTAAAAGTCTGTTATTTGGGGCGAAGTTTTCGTATAATTATCATTATGGAAATAAAGACTGATTTTCTTGTTCTGGGCAGCGGTATTGCCGGCTTATTCTTTGCCATCCATGCTGCGGAACTCGGCACGGTGGCCATTGTCACGAAAAAGGAAAAAGCCGAGTCCAATACAAACTACGCTCAAGGCGGGATCGCCTCGGTGATCGCGCAGGACGATACGTACGATTCACACATCGAAGATACGATGAAGGCCGGGGCATATCTGTGCCACCGTGATTCTGTAGAGGCGCTCGTGAAAGAAGGGCCGCATCAGATCGAAGAATTGATCGATATCGGCGTTGCGTTCACGCGGAAGGGAACGGCGCTCGATCTCGGGAAAGAAGGCGGCCATTCGATGCACCGCATCGTCCATGCCGCAGATCTCACAGGCAAGGAAGTCGAGCGTGCCCTGCTCGCGCGTGCAGCAGAGCATCCGAACATCACGATGTACGAGAATCATGTCGCGATCGATCTCATCACCGAACATCATCTTTTCGGCACCGACAAAAAACACTACAACACGACCCATTGCTGGGGGGCGTATGTGCTCGATGCCGAAGAGAACGTGGTGAAGACATTTCTTGCTACAACGACCATGCTTGCCACGGGCGGTGCAGGGCAGGTATATCTGCACACGACGAATCCGACCATCGCCACCGGCGATGGCGTGGCAATGGCTCACCGTGCCGGCGCCAAGATCGCCAACATGGAATTCATTCAATTCCACCCCACGACGCTCTTCAATTCTGGCTCGCCATCGTTCCTCATTTCAGAGGCCGTCCGCGGATTCGGCGCAATTCTCAGGAACGCCGACGGCGAAGATTTCATGAAGCGCTACCATCCCATGGCGTCGCTTGCACCGCGCGATATTGTCGCCCGTGCGATCGATGCGGAATTGAAAAGGAGCGGGGACGACTTCGTCACGCTCGATCTGAGCCATCTCGATGCGCCGGCAGTGCGTGAACATTTCCCCAATATTTATCAACGCTGCCTTCGCCATTCGATCGACATCACGAAAGATCCGGTGCCTGTGGTCCCGGCTGCGCATTATTCCTGCGGCGGCGTTGTCACCGACCTGAACGGGCAGACCACGATCAGCGGACTCTACGCATGCGGTGAAGTGAGCATGACGGGAGTGCACGGGGCCAACAGACTTGCCAGCAATTCTCTGCTCGAAGCGCTCGTCTTCGCATCCCGAGCAGCGGTGCATGTGCGCGAATTCAGGGAAAAAATCGTGCCTATCCCCTCCATCGGACCGTGGGATGACAGCGGCACGATCAACAGCGACGAATGGGTGCTCGTTGCGCACGACCGACGCGAGATACAGCAGATCATGTGGGACTATGTCGGCATTGTGCGCTCAAATATACGCCTCGAACGCGCGCTGCGGCGTGTGGAGTTGATACAGAAGGAAGTGCGGGATTTTTACATACGCACCAAAGTAACCGAAGGACTGATCGAACTGCGCAATATCGCCTGCGTTGCAGACCTGATCATCCGTTCGGGACTGCTGCGCAAGGAAAGCCGCGGTCTCCATTACAATACAGATTTTCCCGCGACGGACGACGCACATTGGCTTAAAGATACGGTCATCGATTAACAACGAAAAGTCAGCATGATGAAAAAAGTTGCATTGACAAAGGATAAACCGCGGTGTGCCTGCGGCATTTTTGGAGTGTTCGATCATCCTCAGGCATCGCTGCTGACGTATTACGGACTGCACGCTCTGCAGCATCGCGGACAGGAAGCGAGCGGCATCGTGGCATGCGAGGATGATGCGGACGGGAAGAAAAAGCATTTCAATTTGCTCAAAGGGCTCGGACTCGTCACGGACGTGTTCAAGGACTATACCATATTGCAGGATACGCTCAACGGCACATCTGCGATCGGGCATAACCGGTATTCGACGGCTGGCTCGGCCAACAACAAATTCAATATTCAACCGTTCGTCGTGAATTACCGGAACGGCAATCTCGCGCTGGCGCATAACGGCAACCTCACCAACTTCCGTTCGCTGCGCATGGAACTGCAGGACGACGGAACGATCTTTCAAACCACGTCGGACAGCGAGATCATACTGCATCTCATTGCCCGCAGCAGGCAGGCGAAGCAGATCGATCAGGTCAGAGACGCCCTCAATAAAGTGGAGGGGGCGTTTTCACTCGTCATCCTCACGGACACGATGCTCATCGCCGCGCGCGATTCTCACGGGTTCCGTCCGCTGGCGCTCGGGAAAAAAGACGGCTCCTATATCGTCGCATCGGAAACCTGCGCGTTCGACATCATCGATGCGGAATATATTCGCGACATCGAACCAGGAGAAATTTTAGTCATCGACAGGACGGTCGCGGCCGATGAGCCGCTTGAATCGTACCGACTCGAGACCGTGTCTCCGGTGTCGCATCACTGCATTTTCGAATTCATTTATTTTTCGCGTCCCGACAGCAGAATATTCGAGGAGAGCGTGGACAAGGTCCGCCGCAAACTCGGCAAGGCCTTGGCGCAGGATTCTCCCGTTCGCCCCGATGAAGGGGACAAAAAAACTATCGTCATCAGCGTGCCCGACTCGAGCAATACGGCGACGCTCGGCTACGTTTCGCAGAGCAACAAGGACGGCATTCCCACGAAAATGGAGATAGGCCTCATCCGCAACCACTACGTCGGCCGCACATTCATCCAGCCGGAGCAAAAGCAGCGCGAGATGAAAGTGAAAACGAAGTATTCCATCGTGAAGGGCGTGCTCAAAGGCCGCAAAGTTGTCATCGTGGACGATTCCATTGTCCGCGGCACGACCTCAAAGCAACTCGTGAAATTGCTCAAGCAGGCGGAACCGAAGGAGATTCATTTCCGCATCACCTCTCCGCCGATTGTGAACGCGTGCCATTACGGCATGGATTTTCCAAAAAAGGAAGACCTCATTGCCGTGCAATGCGGCGGCGACATCGAAAAGATCCGCGAGGAACTTGGGGTCGACAGTATCCGGTATCTGTCCATGGAAAAAATGTTGGAATCCGTTCCCACTGACGACCGCAAACGTTACTGCACGGCGTGCTTCGGCGGGCCTTATCCGACGCCGATCGAAACGACCGGCGATAAAAACGATCTCGAAGTATAACGATGAGAGGACGACAACCCTTTTTCCTGCTGCTGGCGTTGCTGTGGATCATTCCAACGGCAGCATCGGCGTCAGCCTTCACGCCGAACACACTCATCGTAAGGATCGCACTATCATCGAGCGCCGCTGCGCTGGAAGCCGAGATACGCAGCGGCGTTTCATCGCTGCAAAAAAATACGCAGGCCCTTATCACGCTGCGCCCCGTGTTTTCGGCGCGCCGGACCGGGGCACAGACGCTGGGCGCACATCAGGAATTCCCCGCCGATCTCTTTGTCACCGTGCACTGTCCCACCGAAGCTGCAACAGACACCGTGCTTTCCATGCTCCAGCAGTCGTCCTCCGTCGTCTACGTCCAGAGGAATTATATCTACACGATAGACGCGCAGCCGAACGATTCCGCCATTGCGTCGCAATGGGGCTTGAAGCGCATGGGCGTGCAGCACTTATGGGATGACGGATTTTTTTCAGTGATCCGTCCGATTGTGAAGGTGGGTGTTCTCGACACGGGCATCGATTATCTGCATCCCGATCTTGCCGATGCCATCGCTGTGAATACGGGAGAGACCGGACTCGACGCACTTGGCCGCAACAAGCGGACCAACGGAGTGGATGACGACGGCAACGGATTCATCGACGATTGGCACGGATATAATTTTGTCGAGAACGACATCCGCAGCAACGATCCTGCCGACATCAACGGCCATGGCACCGGGGTTGCCGGTATCATTGGCGCCGTCGCGAACAATGCAAGAGGAATCGCCGGCGTCGCGCACTGTTCATTGATGCCGCTCCGCGCGTTCGATGCCGGAGGCAACGGCAACGATGCCGACGTGGCTGCCGCGATCGTTTACGGCATCGACAACGGATGCAGCGTGATCAACATGAGTTTCGGAGTGACCGTCCTGTCGCCGCTCATGCGCGATGTGATCGCGTATGCAGTTTCCAGGAATGCAACGCTTGTGGCCTCGAGCGGCAACGATGGAAATGAAAAGCCGCATTTTCCGTCGGATCTCAACGGCGTCATATCGGTCGGATCGGTCTCGCAATACGACAGCCGTTCGTATTTCTCATCGTACGGCCCTGCCCTGTGCGTATGCGCGCCGGGTGAAAATATTGTGACAACGATAATCGGCGGCGGATATACCTCGTCATTTTCGGGAACCTCCGCGGCTGCGCCGCACGTGTCCGGTGCGGCGGCGATCGTCCAGAGCGTGATCGCTGCGGATCCTGCGCTTCGGGCCGTGCCATTTTCATCGGCAGAGTTCCGGACCCTGCTTGCGTCCACTGCCGACGATGTCGGGAAGCCGGGATGGGAAAATGAAACGGGTGCGGGAATTGTGAATGCATACCGCGCCGTGCAAACGGTTATTCATAATACGGTTGCTATTGCCGATCCGCTGCCGGATGCGGTCCTGACCGGAGCGCCCTTGGCGATACGAGGCACGGCGGTGTTTTCCGGCATGAAGTCTCTGTCGGTGTCCGTCGGCACCGGCGAACGTCCCGATGCATGGACACAGCTTGCGTCGTACGAGAACAGATATTTTTTCGGTGACACGATCGCCGTATGGAATCCCGCAGGATTTCCGGACGGGGTTTATACGCTGCGATTGGCGGCACAGAACCTTGCAGGCTCGGATGTGGAAAGCCGCGTCCGCGTGTACGTTGCACGCAGTGCTCCTTCGATCGTGTCGTTCACGGCGGACGACTCCGTCATCATCGGCGATGAATACGGCACAATGGTCCGCATACAGACAGACCGGCCCACGGCCATGACGCTCATGCTGCGTCCGGCGGACCATTCGGATATCTTCCGCGCACAACAATCTGCGGGAATACAGAAGAATCATTTTTTTATTCTCACCTCAAGCGATATGAAGGAGGGAGTTCCGTATGAAGCGTACTGCCGGGCAGAGGACAATGCGCATCAGAGTGTGACGTCGCTATCGCCGGTGTCCGCAGGCAAGAATCTTCTTTCTCTCAATCAAGTGGGCGCGCGCATACCGACGACCGGATTCACACAATTGCCGTACTCGCTTCCCGCCGGATACCTGGGCGATGCCGTTGCGGTGTTCGCAGCGAAGCCGACCGTGCTTGTGAACCAGTATGACGCCGGCAACAATTTCGGTCCGTTAAAAGCCTATCAGTTTTCGAACGGATCGTTCTCATTTCTCGATTCACTGCCGCGCCAATGGGTGCCGCGCGATCTGGGCATTGTGAACGGCACCGTCGCGTCGCTCGTGCAGGAGCGCGGCGTGACAAAAATAATCGGGAGCGATTCTGTTGCCGGAAAATTTTTCGCTCATGATCTGTTTGCCGATTCAACGGATGTCTGGGGAAGCCAGTTGTATGATATCGACGGAGACGGGAGACTCGACATCATTGCGCGGAGTTCGACCGAGTACCTCATTTACCGCAACATGGGCGGAAACGTGTTTACTCTTGCAACGCACCTTCCGGACCCGACGACGCCGCTTCCGGGAGAAGCAGTGAATCAATTCGGGCCGCCGAAAACGCTCGTGGGAAAATTTTCCGGTTCCGGACTCACAGAGATCGTCTTTGCCGATTATGACGGGGATATGGTCATGTATCGTCAGAGTCCGACGGATCGGTTTCAATTTACACTCGTCTGGACGGACACGACGAGCCTGTACGAGACGAGCGAATATCTTGCCGCCGGAGATTTCGATGGAGACGGCGTCACGGACATAGCCATAGCGGGCCACTCGAACCTCGACTTCAACGCGGACCGCGAATATGATGCTCCGTTCTGGACTGTTCGTATTTTTTCGCATTCCGCTGCCGCAGTCCCGGGCATGATGGCCAAAGTGTGGGAACAAAAATTTGCGGGAGTCCGCTCGGGATTTCAGAACGACAATGGAGTCTCTGCCGGCAAAATCACGAGTGCTCGCGATCAGCTTCTGCTGGCGCTCAATCCGTATCTCTACATCGTTCAATACGACCAGGCCGCGAGGAATTTTATACCGGTATGGGTGCACAACGCGCAGTCGAATACGGCGATGGTGTACGACTTCAATCGCAATGGGGCAAATGACATCGGCGTCAACACCGGAGACGGGATCCATTTTTTCGAACGGAGCTCGATCGGCACGCCGATGCAGGCGCCGTGGGGAGTGACGGCCGAGCAGACGAGTGAATCGCGCGTGCGCGTTCGGTGGAATTCGATGACGCCCGCAGGCGCACATATCCTGTATCGGGAGACCTCACCGAATGTCTTTGTGCACGGATCCACGGTGACGGGTACCATCGTCATCGACAGCGCGGTGACGTCAGGGAGCCGGTATTATTACACCGTCGGCGCCCAGAGCGAAGGAACGGGGGAGTTGTCGGCGACGGTGTCTATTGCCGTCGAAAAAAAACCGCGCATGCTGTCGGTCGAATCCGTTGCCCCGGCGCAGCTGCGCATCACACTCTCGACGGAACCAGACCGTTCCCGGTTCCCCTCGGCGTCGGTGAGTGTGGACGACGCAGTCACCGCGCGGTCGGTCATCTCCGGCGCGCCGAACAGCATCCTTGTGACGTTCGCGCAGGCCTTCAGCCCCGGCCGTCATACGGTACACATCGGACGGCTGTACACACAATCAGGGCTGGAGAACGACACGCTGCAGCTCGTGGAATTTTCGGCCATGTCCGTGTCGACGGCGCAATTTGGGATCAGCGAGGCGACGCTGGCGGGCGCGAACGGTATCACGGTTCGGTTCAACCGTTCTGTCGGCTCTTTGTCTCTGCGAAAAGAATTATTTACCGTGAGGAACAGTGCGACGACGTTTTCACTCGCCGCGCCTGCAGTGGATGCAAAGGATTCGTCGATCGTCACGCTGGTGACGGCGAATGGGGAAGCGCTCACGCGGCTCGGCCTTCGTATCGAACTCACCGTGTCGCCGCAGGTTACGGACAGAAGCGGCGTGAGGCTCAATGAAGGGAAGGGACAGACGCTCTCGTTCGGAGTGGATGTGCGGACAGTGGATCATGTAGTTGTTTTTCCCAATCCACTCCGCTATCTTATAGGGTTGCAGGAAAAGATCACGTTCGTGAATATTCCGCCGCGATGCCGTGTCACCATCTATACGGCAGGCGGACATAAAGTGATCGATCAAAGCGATCTCAGCACCGCAGACGGCCTCACGTGGAATTTGCGCGACGAGCACGGCGACCTGGTCTCTTCCGGCATTTACCTCTACCGCCTCGTGCGCGTGGATGACAGTGGAACTGTCCTCGAGACGACAATGGGAAAATTTGCACTCATTCGATGACGCATGAAGAATAAAATAGTTACGATATCTAATTTATTAAGCTCCAGCCGCATCGTGCTGCTGCTGCCTCTCATGGCGGTGCTGTTCGGGACATCGTGGCCGCATAAGCGCATCTATGCCATCATCATCATCGTGATCGGAATGGTGACCGATTCGCTCGACGGATATTTCGCACGCAAGTTCGACGAAGTCTCAGAACTTGGCAAGGTCATCGATCCGCTTGCGGACAAGATATGCATTGCCGCGATCGTCGTGATTCTGGCCCTGCTGCAGGGCATTCCGATGTGGTATATGTATGTCGTCCTCGGACGCGATGTGCTGATCTTCGTCGCGGGGCTGTATGTCCAGCAAAGGAAAGGCATCGTGCTCGTTTCCACAATGTCTGGCAAAGTGGCTGTTGTGTTCATTGCCTTGACGCTGACGTTTGCGCTTCTGGGCAATCAGTTCTTCGCTCCGGCGGTTGAATTGTTTCTGTGGATCAGCATCGTGTCCATGGCGTTTTCCGTGTTCGTCTATGCAAAAAGATTTTTTGCCGTCATCCGATCATAATTCGAGTTATTCATCTTCCTGAACATCGTTCGTCCGGGACATTGTTGTTACCTTACTCACACACGACACCTATGGGCTTTTTCGATAAATTAAAACTTTCCAGGCTTAAAGAGGGCCTGACAAAGACACGCGATGCGATCGTCACCAAAGTGACGAAACTCATCTACGCTAAAGGAACGGTGGACGACGAGTTTCTGGAACAGCTCGAAGAGATACTGATCGGCGGAGATGTCGGCGTCGCAACATCGCAAACGATCATCGAATCGATCAAGGCGCGCGTAAAAACTCAGCGGTACGAAACGCCGGAAGAACTGAACACGCTCGTCCGCGATGAGATCGCCTCGGGGCTGATCGGTTCGCTCAAAACGAACGGCACCGATCCGTTCGATCTGCCCGCCGGCAAGAAGCCGTACGTGATCATGGTCGTTGGCGTGAACGGGGTCGGTAAAACGACAACGATCGGGAAACTTGCGCACAACTATAAAAATGCGGGCAAGAGCGTGCTCATCGGCGCCGCAGACACGTTTCGTGCCGCAGCGAACGAACAACTCGAGATATGGGCGAAACGCGCGGGTGTCCCGATCGTCCAGCAGCTGCAGGGCGCCGATCCTGCCGCGGTGGCATTCGACACGTTGAAGTCGGCGCAGTCGCGTGACATCGATGTCGTCATCATAGACACGGCCGGCCGGCTGCACACCAAAACAAATCTGATGGAAGAGCTTAAGAAGATACAGCGAGTGATGAAAAAATGCGTGCCCGACGCCCCTCACGAAGCGCTGCTGGTGCTCGATGCGACCACGGGGCAAAATGCGATACAACAGGCGAAGCTGTTTCATCAGGCCATCGGGTTGACCGGATTGGTGGTGACAAAACTGGACGGCACTGCGAAGGGCGGCATTGTTCTCTCGATCAGCCAATCGATGAAACTCCCCGTCCGTTTTATCGGCGTGGGCGAGCAGATAGACGATTTGCAGCCGTTCGATTCGCAAAAATTCATCGAAGCATTATTTGAAAAGGAATAACACACACAATGAATCTTTCCTGGTATCGGTATGACCTGGCGTTGAAACACGTGTTCAGGATCTCACGGAGCGCGCGGACGACAATACCGATCGTGCTGCTGGAGATCGAACACGACGGCATCATCGGATACGGCGAAGCATCGCCCAATGTCCGTTATGGAGAAACACAGGAGACGGTGGAGGCATTTTTTGCGAAAGTGGACCTCGAACGCTACGAGTCGCCGTTCCTCATCGACGACATACTCCAGTACACCGACGCCCTGGACACACACAACACCGCTGCGAAATGCGCCGTCGATATTGCGCTGCACGACTGGGTCGGCAAAAAGCTCGGCGTGCCGTTATACCGGCTCTGGGGGTTGAATCCGGACAACACACCGCTCTGTTCGTTCACGATCGGCATCGATACGGCTGACGTGGTCAGACAAAAAGTGATCGAAGCCGAAGCATATCCCATACTGAAGATCAAAGTCGGCCTGGACAATGACGAAGAGATCATTCGCACGATCCGCTCGGTGACGGACAA
This sequence comes from uncultured Ignavibacteriota bacterium, assembly GCA_903884005.1. Lineage (GTDB taxonomy): Bacteria > Bacteroidota > Ignavibacteria > UBA10030 > UBA8401 > CAISDA01. Next base: position 143,638 of record CAISDA010000013.1, read on the forward strand.
AGTAATCCGCGTTGATGCAAACGAAGGCTGGAAGGACAAACATCTGGCCCTGGAGCGCATCAAATTCCTGCAGGACAACAATGTTGAGTTCATCGAACAGCCGATGCCGGCGGCGCAATTCGACGACATCAAATGGCTTCGGGACAGGGTGTCCATGCCGATCATCGCCGACGAAAGCGTCGTCCGCCTTTCCGATCTTCCGATGCTGGCGCAGGCATACGACGGCATCAACATTAAATTGCAAAAATGCACCGGCGTGCGGGAGGCAATGCGCATGATCAGCACCGCGCGCGCGCTCGGCATGAAGGTGATGCTCGGATGCATGATCGAAAGCGCCGTCGGCGTAGCGGCCGCAGCTCATCTGTCGCCGCTCATCGATTATGCCGATCTTGACGGCAATGTGCTCATCAGCAACGATCCGTTCGACGGCGTGCGCAACATCAATGGCATGCTCCGGCTCGATCTGCAGCCGGGGCTCGGCGTTCATAAAAAAATTCTCTAACGATAGGCCACATTATTTGTCTGCTACGATAAACATACTGCCAACATCGTTGGCCAATAAAATAGCCGCAGGGGAGGTTGTGCAGCGCCCCGAATCGGTTGTAAAAGAACTGCTGGAAAATTCAATCGACGCCCACGCGCGCTCCATCGCCGTGACGATCAAGGACGGCGGCAAGACGCTCATACAGATCGCCGACGACGGCCTCGGCATGAACGAAGAGGATGCATCGCTCTCGTTCCTTCGGCATGCCACGAGTAAGATCGCATCGTATGACGATCTTGAATGCATACGCACGCTGGGGTTCCGGGGCGAAGCGCTGGCAAGCATTGCCGCCGTTGCGCAGGTGGAATTGAAAACGCGCCGTAGCGACGACGATGCCGGCACGCTGATACGGATCGCCGACGGCGTCATCCAGGAGCAGTCGAAGACCGGCATGTCGCGCGGCACGACGATCACGGTGAAAAATCTTTTTTTTAACACCCCCGCGCGGCGCCATTTCATGAAATCGAACAGCACCGAATTTAAGCATATCTACGACGCTGTGCAGCGCATCGCCCTTTCCCATCCGGATATTGCGATCGAGTTTACGAGCGACGGCGACGCGATCGCAAACTTGCCTGTCGGATCGATGGACGACAGGATAAAGAATCTGTTCGGCGAACGGTTATTTTCGACGCTCATCCCAATCGAAGAGCGCACGGAACTTATCAACGTCACAGGATATATCGGCAAGCCGAATTTTGCGCGAAAATCGAAGGCGGAACAATTCATCTTCCTGAACGGACGGTTCATCATCAGCCGCTCGCTCAATCATGCCATCTACTCGGGGTACGAACACCTCGTAGAAAAGGGAAACTTTCCGTTCTACGTGCTGTCGCTCGAACTCGATCCGCACAAAGTGGATGTGAACGTGCATCCATCGAAGATGGAGGTGAAATTTTCGGACGAACAGAGCATCTACAGGATCGTGATGGCCGTTGTCCGCCGCGCGCTCGGCGAACAAGAAGTGATCCCATCGGTCGAGTTTCAACAGCCAGGGTCGAGTCCGGCGCACCGGCAGACGTTCGGCTCGTTCCAGCATGCGGAGTATCCTCGTTTCGCAAATTTTCCGCCGATCGCTCCGAGTCCGTTCACTAACACACCGCTTGATGCACGGCCGGGTGGAGACGCTCAGCCGGGCAGGACGACGCCCTTCGGCCTAAACCAGGAACCGCTATTTTCTACACTCGATATACCTTCCGGCAGCATTCAATACGATGGTGCACCGGTGGCGCTCACGATGGACCGAATCATACCTGGCCAGAACGACACCGTAGCGATCTGGCAGCTTCATAATAAATACATCCTGACGCAGATACGCACGGGACTCATGATCGTCGACCAGCATGTGGCGCACGAACGCATACTCTACGAACGCGCACAATCCCGATTTCAAAACGCCGTTCCGTCATCCCAACAGCTGCTCTTCCCGCATACCATGACGTTGACGCCGGGCGATTTTGCATTGGCAAAGGAGCTCATCCCCGATCTGGAACTGCTCGGATTTCAGGTGAAGGTGTTCGGTAAGAACACGCTTGTGCTCGAAGGCGTACCGCCCGACGTGAAGGCGGGGAGCGAAGCGACCATCCTTCAGGATATTGTTGACGAATTTAAAAATAACCAAAACCGTATCGTGCTCGATGCCCGAGACAATCTTGCAAAATCATTTTCATGCAAGGCTGCTATCAAGGCGGGAGATAAACTGACGGAATTGGAGATGCGGTCGCTGATCGATCAGCTCTTCGGCACGTCGATGCCGTATGTCTGTCCTCACGGAAGGCCGGTCATTGTGAAAGTGGCCTTATCGGAGTTGGACCGGCGCTTCATGAGGACGTAATCGGATAGAATATGCCGTATTCGGATATGTATTGTAGGGCGAGATGGTATCTCGCCCGCACCGCGAAGCGGTGCAAGTTGCAAGGAAATTTTCAATTTTTACTACAAGGAAAACCATGAAGCATATATATTTTACATTGTTGTTATTCACTGCCGCGTCCCTGCTTGCTCAACCCGTGCAGAAGAAACCGATCACGCACGATGTGTACGATTCCTGGAAAAAGATCGCGGGCGAATCAATATCCCAGAACGGTCAATGGATCGGATATACGCTTGAAGCGCAGGAAGGCGACGCCAATCTCGTCATTGCACCGCGCAACGCTTCGCGGTACGATACAATCCCGCGCGGCATCGGAGCGCGGTTCACGGTGAACTCCGATTTCTGCGCATTCTCCATCAAACCGTTCTACAAGGACATACGCAAAGCGCGCATCGACAAAAAAAAACCGGCAGACATGCCGAAAGATTCACTCGGCATTCTCCGTCTGAGTGATCTGACGATTGTTAAAATTCCGCGCGTGATGTCGTTCAAATTTCCGGAAAAGGGATCGGGATGGATCGCGTACCTGCTCGAGAAAGACGCTGCGGCAGCCGATACGGCAAAGAAAAAAGAGGCCGTTAAAAAAGCCGATGATGCAGATGCATCGGATGCTGCGGGCGACGACAAGGACGCGAAGGATGAAAAAGGGACGACGCTGACCGTTCGCCATCTGGCAAGCGGCAGGGATACGGCATTTCAATTCGTATCCGACTATATTTTTACAAAAGACGGATCGCGGCTGCTGTTTTCGTCGACCGGAAACGACTCGACCGTGAAAGCCGGAGTCTTTTGCTTCGATACGAAACAATGGACGCTCGACACGCTCAGTGCCGGGAAAGGCAAATACAAGCAGCTGGCATTTGACGATGACGGCGTCCAGGCGGCATTCGTCGCCGATAAGGACACCTCAAAAGCGAAGCAGCGTTTCTTCTCCTTGTATTACTGGCAGATGTCTGATAAAAACGCATCGGTGCTTGCGGACACAAACACGGAAGGATTCAAGAAGCATTGGCTGATCAGCGAGAACGGCAAGCTGACATTTTCGAAAGATGGCAGTCGACTGTATTTTGGAACCGCGCCGATCCCGATGCCGGAGGATACGACACTCTACGAATCCGAGACGGCCAAGCTGGACGTATGGAATTGGCAGGATCCGCTGCTCCAGTCGCAGCAGGTGAAAAGTCTTGATGAAGAAAAAAAACGTTCGTATACGGCAGTGATGCATTTGAAGAAACACCGTTTTATTCAATTAGGCGATCTTGGGCTGCCGACGGTGGTACTGGGTGGTGAAGGGAACGCCGAAATTGCCCTTGGTCTCTCGGCACTGCCATACAGACAACTGATATCGTGGGACGGTGAAAACTATACCGACGCCTATCTGATCGACGTAAAAACCGGCGAGGCGAAAAAGATACTCGAAAAAATCAAGGGCAAGCCGGGACTTTCGCCTGATTCCCGCTACGTGTTGTGGTATGATGAAAAGCTCATGCAATGGTTCACGCACAATGTGAGGACGGATGTCGTCACTAATATCACGCAGGCGATCACTGTTCCGCTGTACAATGAATTGAACGACATTCCGGATGACCCGAATGCGTATGGCACATGCGGATGGTCTCAGGACGATCAGTCGGTCCTTATCTATGATAAATACGACATCTGGAGCGTCGATCCGCAGGGCAAGAAGCCACTGGTCAACGTGACACAAGGAATGGGAAGGAAGTCGAAGCTCGTGTTCCGTTACGTCCGTTTGGACAGTGATGAAAAATTTGTGAAGCCCACACAGCCGCTGTTACTCAAAGCATTCGATGATGTGACAAAGTCGGCAGGGTATTACACTACAACGATCAGTTCATCGGAGGCACCGAAAAAATTGTATATGGCCGCAGCCGATCTTTCGAATCCCGTGAAAGCGAAGGATACCGACGATCTGTTCTTTGCGAAAAGTTCATTCGTCGATTCACCGGATCTTTATGTGTCGACGCTTGCATTCACCGGGATACAGCGGGTCAGCGACTCGAATCCCCAACAGAAAAATTTTCTCTGGGGAACGGTGGAACAGTTCAATTGGGTGGCGGGTGACGGCAAGCCGCTGGACGGGTTGTTGTATAAACCGGAAAATTTCGATCCGAAAAATAAATATCCCATGATCGTGTATTTTTACGAACGCAATGCCGATCAGCTGCACCGGTATTGGGCGCCTGCGCCGAGTGCATCGACGATCAGCGCGTCGGTCTACGCCAGTAACGGATACATCGTCTTCATACCGGATATCCGGTACGAGATCGGCTATCCCGGCAAAAGCGCGCTTGAGTGCATCGTGCCGGGAACACTCAAATTGATATCGATGGGATTCGTGGACAGTTCCCGCATAGCCATTCAGGGGCAGAGCTGGGGCGGATATCAGGTTGCATATCTTGCAACACACACGCACATGTTCCGGGCAGCCGGCGCCGGCGCGGCCGTGTCCAATATGACAAGCGCATACGGCGGCATACGCTGGGAATCGGGCGTGAGCCGCATGATGCAGTACGAGCATCAGCAAAGCCGCATAGGCGGGACACTGTGGGAAAAGCCGCTGCTGTATATTGAAAATTCACCGCTCTTCAGTGCGCCATACTGTACCACGCCGCTGCTGCTGATGAACAATGACGCCGACGGCGCGGTGCCGTGGTATCAGGGCATCGAGTTTTTCACTGCGCTGCGGCGCCTTGGCAAGCCGGCTTGGATGCTGGTGTATAATAATGAAGCGCACAATTTAGTGGAGCGAAGAAATCGCAAGGATTTGTCCATCCGCATGATGCAATTTTTCGACCATTATTTGAAGGATGCGCCGATGCCCGTGTGGATGAAGACAGGAGTGCCGGCGATCGAGAAGGGAAAGACACTGGGATTGGACTATTAAGAAGCGTTCAATGCGCATGCAGAAATTATTTCTGCTGAAGAACCGGGGCGGTTGCATTGGTGCGCATGCAGGGCGAGACGTTATCTCGCCCGCTCGAGCGAAGCGGTGCTAGTTTCTGCGAGTTACGTAAGAAGCGTTAATCTCCAACTACTATTGCGAGGCACATCATGGTATCAGCAATTGTGTTATTGACCGTGGCACGAGACAGGATCACGCCGCTCGCGGAGCAGCTTGCAGACTTGCCGGGAATATCGGAGGTTCATTCGGTCGCGGGGAAATACGATCTTGTGGCGATCATCCGCGTTTCGGACAATGAGCAGTTGGCGCACCTGGTAACGGAAAAAATACGAGCGCTGGACGGCATTGAAAAATCGGAGACGCTCATTGCATTCCGCGTCTATTCGAAGCACGATCTTGACAACATCTTTTCAATAGGCATGGAGCAATAAACGGCGTCGGAGTAAGTTCAAGGTATTAATGGCCCCGATCTCATTTACAGCCGAAGCAAGCTTCGGGGTACTGGCCCCGAAAGGGAATAAACGGCGACGGACTGAGCTCACGTGTATGGCATGGGCGGGTGGACACATGGACGATGCATTATTTTTCCCGGTGCGTCCTGAAACTCTTGCATCGAACGCATAAATTTATTATATTTAGTTTCACTTTTGGAGAGCGCGTAGCTCAGCGGTAGAGCATCTCCCTTTTAAGGAGAGGGTCGATGGTTCGAGACCATCCGCGCTCACGAAAACACCCTCATTCTAGTCCAGGATGTGGGTGTTTTTTTTTATACGCTTTTTCCGAAGACAACTCAACTGTTCGGAAAGATCAATAGTCGTGAGTATTCGTCTTCTTACTCTCTTTAAACTTTCGCATTATATTGTGTTTCCAACAATATCTGTGCTCAGATACATTTACAACATTAGTTTGTGCACCGTCGTCTAACAATATAAATAAGGAGGTTCCGTTGAAACATCTCTATATTATCACCGCTTTCATTATCGCTTTTTGCTTCTTCCCGACGAGCGGGAATGCACAAACATTCACGGTGCAGAAATTCAATATCGGTGGTGACGGCGGAACAGACTATCTGACGGCTGAACAGGGGACCGGCAGAGTGTTCATCTCCCGCGGTTCGCATGTGATGGTTGTTAATGGCGCTACCGGTGCGGTGCTCGGCGATATTCCTGAGACACCCCGTGTGCATGGAATTGCCCTCGTTACAGCATTGAATCACGGCTTTACAACAAACGCCGGCGATTCCACTGTGACGATGTTCGATATGAAAACTCTCGCAGCCATTAAGAAAATAAAAATACCGGCCGGCGGTTTGGATGGTATTATGTTTGATGAGTATGCCAATCGCATTATCCTGACCAATCACAGCAAACCTGGTACGGCAACGGCACTCGATCCGGCAACAGGAGCCATAACAGGACAAGCGGAACTAGAGGATACTTCGCCCGAGGGCGCAGCAAGTGATGGTAAAGGGAAACTGTTCGTCAACAATGAACGAAAAAACACGATCCAGGTCCTGGATGCAAAATCTATGAAGGTACTGGCCTCCTGGCCGATGGAACCGTGCGATGGGCCGACAGGTATTGCCTACGATCGCGCCACTGACCGGATCTTCGCCGGATGCGGCAAAGCATCGGCTGTTGTGAATGCTGTCACTGGGAAAATCGTCGCGACCATCAAGAACGGCGACGGCGTGGATGCGCTGGGCTGGGACTCGGTCGAGAAGCTCGTCTACATTCCCGCAGGCAAAGACAGCAGTGTCACCATCGTGCACGAAGATTCGCCGGACACGTATAGCGTCGTTGCCACGGTGACAACAGGTGCGGGTGCGAAAACGATTGCAGTCGATGCAGTGAACCATGTTGCCTATTTGTTTCAACCGGTATACGGACCTCCTCCGGCAAGTGCACCACAGGCCGAAGGCGGACGCCGTCCGCGCGGGGCAGTCATTGGCGCCAATTTGTATGTCATTCGGCATTGAACGATGAATAATACCGATTCCCGATTGTATTCCAGTGCCGTAACGGCGACTGAAACTCCTATTTGAGGACGAATGTAATGAAAATAGCATTCCTTTGCATCGCCTTGATGGCGGTGTTCATCAATACACAATCCCCGTCACAGGTAAAAAAGACTCGCTCCGAGTGGTTCGCGAGCGGACAGGAAAAATACGCACATAAGGACTATAAGCATGCCATCGCCGACTTCAGCGAAGCAATAGCGTTGGATCCAAAATACGATGCTTCATATGCCCAGAGAGGCAATGCCAAATGTGCCCTGAAGGATTATGATGGAGCGATAAAGGATTATACGGTTGCCGTAAACCACAATCCTACCGATAAATCATTCTTGATGGGGCGCGGTATTGCATACCTGCGGAGCGGGCAAAAGGACAAAGCTCGGTCAGACCTCAGGATAGCAAAGGCATTGGGTGCTCCGGTATCCGAGAAGGATTTGAACGAGTGCCAAGAGAAAAAACAGAAAAAATAATTGGTGATCGGACGTTATAAGAACGGGAGCCCATTTGACTATCAGTATGGAAATTCATAGTATAGTCAAGAATGAAGAACAAGCCAATAGAATATCGCAGTAGGATACGTGCCGCCATCTCAGCCGTGATCCTCGTCGTTTTTATGGCGAGTATCACCATCAGCGCATTTCACTCTCATCGTGAGTGCAAAGATGCGGAAACGTGTGCAATGTGCACATTCCAGACGAGCGGTGGTGCATTGGCTCCGGATCCGGCACTTGGCACCGATCCCTACGCCGGCCCCGTTCTTCACCCCAGGATAGCTCTGACTGAAAGAGTCTCAGAGTCATTTCATACATGTGTATACTCCAGCCACGCCCCTCCTCAGTTCCTTTGATCATCCATAATGTGTTTGCCTTCTCTTCCTTTTGCTGATCGTGAGCGGGGAAAAGCGGCATTATATTTTGTCGGCTGACGGGCGATGTCGTATCGTTCCCTCGGCGTTCATATCAAAATTGAGGAGCTCCTATGAAACTCAAGCACACGTCCATTCCAATGGTCCTTCTATTATTCTTATTCCATAGCGGACCTCTACGGGCGCAAGCAAATGAAGGATCCGCGTTCGATCAATCAAAATTTGTTCCCGATATTGCATTCATTCTCGATGTCTCCGGTGTTGCACGCGACATGAACGATCAAAAATATACATCACTTTCGATACCTGGATTCAGTTATCCATTCCTGAACCCGCCGAGTCCCTCGGGTTTGAATGCACACCGCGGCATGAATTTCAATTATGGAGAGATGTCGCTGTATTCCGTCGTCGATCCGTATTTTGATCTCTTCGCCGTGCTCGGCCTTGCGCCCGATGGTGCCGGTCTGGAAGAAGCCTATTTTTCGACGAGAAAACTTCCGTATGGTTTTAAAGTGAAGGCCGGACGGTTTCTAGCGAGTTTCGGAAGGGTGAACGAACAGCACGAACATTACTGGGACTTCGCCAACCGGCCGCTCATTGCCACAGCGTTATTCGGTGAGGAGGGATTGAAAGAGACCGGCGTTCAAGCAACATGGGTCGCGCCAACTTCGTATTTTTTTGTCTTCGGTGCGGAAGTGCTGAACGGAGAGAACGGGCAAAGTTTCGGTACATCCGGATTCACAGCCCATGCGGGGAACGTCTCCATCGCCCCCGTGCAGGGACCGAACCTGTATATCGGATTCATCCGATCGTCAGTCGATATCGGTGATGCTTCGATCTTATTCGGTCTCTCCAATGCGATGGGGAAGACGCGAAACGATCAGGGCTTCACTACTCCCGGCGGCACAGCCGCAGCCATCGATGCGAACACGAACATCATCGACGGCGAGATGACGGTGAAATATTCTCTTGATGCGATCCGCTTCATTTCATTCCAGGGCGAATATATGCGTCGCGCGACCGATGGAACGGAATATGCATACGATGCATTCAACGCACTCAGCGAACCAAGTCTCGACAAGCATCATTCCGGTTTGTATGCACAGGTTCTTGCAAAGATTGATGAGGTATGGGAGATCGGCGCCCGGTATGACCTCCTGCTGCAGAATGATGTGTCGATGAACAGTGTCGATCAGCGTATGCCGTCGGATCTTCCCCGGTATTCCGCCATGATCGAATACAACCCGACGGAATTCTCACGGTTCCGTCTTCAGTTCGACCGCGATGAAAGTCTTTTTATGCCGGCTTCCGGAGGATGGCTTCGGCAGCCGTATACACAAGTTCTATTGCAGGCAAACCTTACCATCGGCGCTCATGGCGCTCATGCTTTTTAACGAATGTCTATTTTAACATTATTCATGGAGTGTCATATGAAAGTATGGAAATTTATTCCGCTGCTGATGATGTGCGTGCAGTCGGTCCTTCCGGGTCAACTACAGGTTGTGTCGACGTACGGCTATATCGGTGACATCGTTTCGCGCATTGGGAAAGAACGTGTGGAAGTCGTTACGCTCGCGCGAGGCGATTACAATCCTCACGTCATCATTCCCAAGCCATCATACATCGCTAAATTACGAAGAGCCGACCTCCTTATCATCAACGGTGGGCAATTGGAAATTGGATGGCTTCCGCAAATTATCCGACAGGCGAACAATGGCGCCGTGCAGCCGGGAGGACGCGGATTTCTCGACCTCTCGATGCATGTGCATCTGATCGATGTACCGACAGGCGTCTCCCGTGAACTCGGCGATGTGCATCCTGAAGGAAACCCGCATTTTTTCCTGGACCCGGATAATATCCCGGCCATTGCCAATGCAGTCACGGCACGATTAGTCGAACTCGATTCGGATAATCAGGCATATTATGAAGCAAACAATAAGGAATTGTATGCTCTCTGGCAGCAGAAGATGAAAGGATGGGAGGCGAAATTAAAACCGTTCAAAGGGGAGAAGATCGTCGAATATCATCGAATCTTCGATTATTTCCTGCATCGTTTTGGGTTCACCATCGTCGGCACGATCGAGCCGCTTCCTGGAATTCCGGCGACAACAAAACATATTGCCGATGTCGAGAAATTGATCGGCCAAGAACATGTGAAGTTCATCTTTCAGGATGTCTATAATCCACAGGATGCCTCGGAGTACATCGCGAAGCGGCTTAATGTGAAACTTCTGATCCTGCCCCACGATGTCGGCGCGGTGAAAGAGGCGGACAATGTGTTCAGCGTATTTGACGAAATCGTGAGGAGACTGACCAATGTTTGATATCCTTCTTTCCGCATTCGTGCTCTCTGTTGTACTGCTGGGGATCCATTCTTTTTTCGGACTGGAAATCATCAGAAGGGGAATCATTTTTACAGACCTTGCCATCGGGCAGATGTCCGCGCTGGGAGCGGCACTGTCGATCCTTTTTCTGGATGGTAAATATATTTACCCCGTGTCTCTCTCCTTTGCACTGCTTGCCGGATTGCTCATCTCGCTGGCATCCAAACGTACATCGTCACACGAAGCATTCATCGGTTTGCTCTACGCCTTCGGCATTTCGGGCGTGTTCATCGTCCTCGCCAAATCGGCGCACGGGATGGAGATGTTCGACAAGTTGATGGCCTCAGATATTCTCTTCACACCATGGTCGGATATCATTGAAACAGCGATTTTATATTCGCTTCTAGGCCTGTTCCTGATTTTCATCTACCCGCGCATGAAGGGCTTTTGGAAAGATACCCTCTTCTTTGTGTCGTTTGCGGCTACCGTGACCAGTTCCGTTCGATTGGCGGGTGTTCTGATCGTATTTGCCTTGCTCGTCGCGCCGGCATTCATCGCCATCCGACTGAACAAATGGAAAATTCTTCTTGTGGCATGGATCGTCGGGATCGCCGTCAACCTGATCTCCATCACCGTTTCGTACAACCTTGATCTGCCAACCGGTTATACACTGGTCTTTTGTCATGCGCTGCTGGCGTTGATCGTGGCGTTCGCTCTTCCGATGACGAAACCACAGGAGAAGAAAGTGGAGACCGCAGGATGAAGTAAGGCTGTTGAAAAATATACCGGACAGGCAAGCCTGTGCGGCAGGGTGTGTGAAAGCCAGAGCCGATGCGCATAATGCTGCGTATGCATTGTTCTCGTCGAGAATATGCATATATTACAATCTTCGCAGATTGAGGCGCTCCATTATCGCCGAGACGAGTGAAAAGTCGGTCGAGTCTATTACACTTTTTTGATAGTCGATAGTTAAGGGATCAACGATGGCCGCGGACATATTGCTTCTCGGGGAATCAGATTGTGGCACATCTGCATGCATTAATTTGCTGCTCGGTGTACCGGTTTTGCCAGAGAAGACCGCATCGACGAATTTGCCTGTGATTCGTATCCAGGCGGGCAAACCATCGGGACTCTGGCTGAGGCAGGCGGGTGCTGAATTCACGATGTCGCCCCTGACCGGATTGAACGAATGCACGGACGATTGGACTTCATTCGAGCACGTCGAAATTATGGTGGAAGGCCACCAGTTGTTGGATAAGGGGATCGTTCTCTGGGATACGCCGAGCGTCAATACGCCGATCAAGTATCAACAAGATCACCTTCACAAGTTTCTTACGGACAGACAAAGCATTTTTTCAACGGTACTGTTTTTTGTGCCGAACAAACTCACCGCATCGAGCATCGCATTCCTGAAACAATGGCCTGCAATGCTTCGCCGCACAACCCTAGTCCTCAACATTACCGAGCGAAAATCCGAAAATGAATGTCAGTTGATCGAATCGGCGGTCAGGGAATTGTCCGCTCGCGAATTGGATGACATCCCGGTAAAACTCCTCTACACAGGCGAAGTGTATGAAGAGTTTTCCTCGTTATCGAAAGAAATGAGGCGAAAATATTCTGATGTTGAATTGCTTGCGGGATGGAATGATATTCGCGAGGCTATCGATGAGATCGCACGTAAATATAATTCGGAGACAGTAGAAACATCTGTGTCCGACTTTCTCGAAAAATCCGTGAAATGGGAGGAGATCGATTATACGGACGTCAGCGAAACCGTATTGCGTCAGTATGCGGAAAATAATGTTGCAGGCGCGCAATATGATCTGGCAAAGCGATTGCTTCTAAAAGAAGAATATTATGGCGCTGTTAAATATCTGCGTGCGCTGGCCGATAACAATCACGGCGATGCCATGTATGCCCTTTCTCAATGTTATCTCGAAGGAAACGGTGTCGAGCAGAACATGGATGCTGCGATAAGTTGGAACAGGACCGCAGCCGACGCAGGAGTCACCGAGGCTCAATTTCTGATGTATACCTATCTTTCAAATGGGAAACACATGAAGGAGAATATGCCTCGGGCGATTTCATATTTAAAGATGGCGGCATATTCTCAGCATGCTCATGCAAGTGCATTGCTGGGCCAGTTGTATTTGGCCGGCATCGATATTCCGGTCAATTATGATCTGGGCGTGAAATACCTCACTGCTGCTGTCGATGCCGGCGACGCCGATGCGATGGTGGCGTTGGCAGTCAGCCATAAAAAGGGACTCGGGGTGAAGAAAGACCTGGTGGAAATGTACAGGCTTCTGGAAAGAGCCGCCGAATTGAATCAACCAGACGCGCTAGTGGCGCTTGGCGACGCTTATGCAGCCGGGACAGATGTAGACGTCGATAAAAATAAAGCGTTCAAATATTATATGCGGGCTGCCGATGCCTGCGCCGCAGATGCACAAATGCGTGTCGGCACCTGTTATGAAAACGGCATCGGGGTCAATGCGGACCCGGCATTGGCAATTGCCTATTACACGAGGGCGGCAGAAAATGGAGATGAGTCTGCACAGCAGCATCTCGGTGCCGTGTATAATAACGGGGTATTAGTACCGAAGGATGTCGAAAAAGCAAAACACTGGCTGCGACTTGCATCGGCATCAGGCAATACGACGGCTCGGGACCTCCTCTATGAAATAGGTGATGATTCGCCCGACAATTCGGGAGCGCGCGGCAGCGGCAAATGCTTTGTTGTGACGGCTTCATTCGGCGACGAGCACGCTCCGGAAGTGCTCTTCTTCCAAACATTCAGGGATACGATATTGGCCCGTTACGCGGCGGGGCGAAAATGCATTTCACTGTACTACAGGGTCGGTCCATACGGTGCGCGGATCATCGGCAGACACAGGGTGTTGCGCGCATTGACCAGGCGGATACTTCTTCGCCTGCAGCACTGCCTCACCATTGTGTATGGCAGCGAGTGCGGCGGACGAAACGATCGTTCCTAAATTATTGCACACCAACGATGTACTACTATCATTTGCGTCGATCAAACCATTTGCGGAAGGATAAGGACTATGGCAAATCCACAATACAGCAGGCTCGAGGCTGAAGAGCGTGTTGCACGCTATGAAGGAATGATCAATTCGCTGCGGGAAGAACGGAATATTATTTCCGAAACGAATTCGATCCTCAGTCTTCGACGGGAAGCGAACGACAACTCCCTGGAAGAATATACGTCGCTTCAGACCGAAACCGCGCTCAGGTCGACGGCCCGCGATGTGGAACGTTTAAAAACTATTCCCATCATTCATATCGGCGAGCATGTCTATCATCCCGCTGAACAATATTCCGTGCTTGAGCGGGCCATACAGAAGCGTGAACAGGAGATAACGAAACTGGCGCTGAAAGTGCCGTACACCGACGCCTTGAAGGAGGAGGGAAATTATCTGTTCGAGTTGGGATACTTTGTGCGGAGCGCGCGTGACTATGATGCCCTGCAGGTGCGCATCAGCCGTCTGTATGAGGAACGAGAACACCTGTTGGATTATTTAAACGGCGAAAAACCGCAGAGCATTGCGAGGGCGCGGGAAATCGAAAAGCTCAGCGTGAGGAACATGGTGGTAAAGCTTCAGAAGGAATTGCCGGAGAAGACACTCGACGAATTGTTATGGCACATTGCCGATAAGGTCAACAAAGCGTACGAGTCGATTAAAGCCGCGTATTATTATAAGGGAAAAAAGAGCGCATAAGTATACGGAGAGAACATTTCCATTGACCACACGACAAAGCCTTGCAGCCCAGCGTTGCGAGGCTTTGTTGCGTTTATACCTGCGCGCCCCAATATAACGGATCACTTTTAAATACGCAATTATTAGAAATTTCTAACTTGACTCTTGCTGCGATAACTATTACACTCGCGGTAAATGCAGGGGGCCAACATGAAATCCATTGGGGCAATGCTGTTGTGCGGAATGCTGCTGTCCATATCGACCGGAACTGTGCGAGCGCAATCGGTCAATCATGTGGTCATCAGCGAAGTATACGGCGGCGGCGGAAACGCCGGTACTGTCTATAAAAATGACTTCATCGAATTGTTTAATCCGACGGGGCTGCCAGTGAGTCTGGCAGGATGGTCCGTGCAATACGCAGCAGCTGCAGGCAGTTCGTGGAGTGTGACCGTACTGAGCGGGTCGATCCCAGCGTACGGGTATTACCTCATTCAGGAACGCGCAGGAACAGGCGGGACTACGGCTCTTCCGACACCGGACGTGACCGGTACAATTTCCATGAGCGCTACCGCAGGGAAGGTCGCGCTTGTGAACAATACGGGAGCACTCTCTGTATCAAACCCGGTCGGAGGCGCTTCAGTCGTCGACTTTGTTGGGTATGGCACGGCAAATGCCTATGAAGGCGCTGCGGCGGCTGCGGGTCCAACCTATGATAGCCAATCTATTGGAAGATTGGCCACTCCGTCCGGATTCGGCAACGGCTACGACACCGATAATAATAAAAATGATTTTGCATTACTGACAACCCCCACTCCTCAGAACTCCACCGTGTTCGATACGACGCCGTATCCCGTCACAGCGCTTGCGATACTTCCTGCATCTAACCGAACCATGCTGATCACATGGACAGCGCCTGTGGGAAATGCCGCCGGTGTCATCGTTCTTATGCGAAGCGCTGCTCCTGTTGCAACGGCTGTGCCGACCATGGCCTATGAGTCGGTCTCCGGAGCTGACGCACATTTCACAACGGCAGTTGAAGCCGGAACGGGGGGATTTGGCGCTGCGGGAGACAGACTTGTGTATCAAGGCACTGGAACGGCTGTGACCGTGACCGGACTTGCAGCACACGGGACATACCATATCGGCGTGTTTACAGGATCGGGAGCGGTGTGGTCGGCGGCTGTGGTGAGGTCCGAGACGGCTCTTCCTGTTGAACTCGTAACGTTTACTGCGTACGCAAGGGGCAGTCATGTCGTGCTCGCTTGGAAAACGGCATGTGAAATCAATAATGCGGGTTTCTCGATCGAGAAGAAGGCCGCGAACAGTGAATGGACGAGCATAGCATTTGTGGACGGGCACGGCACCGTCAATGCTCCGCAGACATATTCGTATGCCGATGCGTGTAAGGCAGGGAAGTATGTGTATCGACTGAAGCAGATCGACCGGGACGGTGCATTCAGCTATAGCCATAATGCGGAAGTGACGGTCGCATTGACTGCGGACGAGTATTCGCTCGGACAGAATCATCCTAACCCATTCAATCCCGCGACCATCATTCATTTTGCCGTGCAAAGGGAACAGCACGCAAAACTCGTCGTGTTCACTCCGCTGGGACAGGAAGTGGCGACGCTCTTCGATGGCATTGCGCGTAAACACACGCTCTACGCCATCGAATTCAACGGCGCGGGGTGTTCCAGCGGCATATATTTTTATACGCTGCAAACGGACGACCTGCGCGAAACGAAAAAAATGTCGTTGGAAAAATAGCGTGCGAGCCGTCCCTATCGAATGAGAGAGCCGTGAAGTGCACCATTCATGGCTCTCTCATTTTTTTTGTTACGGATGTTCATTGTGTTCCGGCATACTTAATTACAGACATCGTTCGGAAAATATTGCAAAGACACGCTGAGGATATCATAAAAAAATAATATTGGCCGTATATTTAAATAGAGGCGTGTTCATTAACTGTAAGGAGTGTGTATGGCCGGGGAGAAAAATAACGACAAGGAAGCAGAGTTGAATCGGTGCGGAAAATGTGAATTGTACACCGCCGTTTCCGAGCATCATGGCCGCTGTGAATTTTGGAGAAGCATGGATGTCCGGCCGGAGTGGATGGAAGGCGAGGCGAAGCCTGCTCATTCCGTGAGAGCGGACGATGGTGAACGATGTGATGGATTTATCCCTCCCGACAACCAATTGGGTTCCCGGCACACCTGGCTGCTGGATAATTTAACGAGCCGGAATTGAATTTTCCACTCGCCGCGCTGCGCATGTGCCAATCGCGAAAGAAATGAAACCCCCGACATGAGCAGTCGAGGGTGTTTTTATTTTTTTTCACTCGGGGTGGGGCGCGGTAAAATATACGGTTGTCAATTGATTTTAGAGCTGGAATAGCGTAATATAGAACAGTACAGGTTCCGGGGGGGATACAGATGTCGCATCCCATCCGGATTTTTATATTTGGACGTTCCACTACACAGCCGCCGAATTCTACTAATAATCATGACCACACAAATGCCGTTTATTAAAAAATATGTTCTCGTGTCATTGCTCTGTTCGCTCTCTGTTCTGCCTTCGTGCACAAAAAACAACCCTGTCGATCAGGCCCCTGCACCGGTCGTGCCGGTGAAAGTGTTGCTGCTGGCACCGGGTAATCTGCAATTGAGTTCACTCACCGCGACGGAAGTGAAATTGCGCTGGACCGATAACAGCACGAACGAAACGGCGTTCATCATTGAGCAAAGCACAGACAGCCTGAATTTCACATCTACAGCAACGGTTGGCGCGAATGTGGACTCTGCGACGGTCGCCGGAACATTCCTGACCGTGAACACATATTATTTCCGCGTGAAGGCGAAAAATGCCGATACGACGACCGCCGCGTCGAATGTTGTGCATAAAGCATTGCTGATTCCGCCGTCAAATTTACAAATCCTCTCGATTGCACTTAACTGGGTGTCGCTCCGCTGGTCGGATAACAGCGCGAATGAAACCGGATTTTATATTGAGCAGCGCACTGATTCATTGAAGTATGTTCTTGTCGACAGCACGGGACCTAACACAACATCGAAGACCATGATCGGATATTTTGATTCGAGTAATACGTACTCATTCCGTGTCTGCGCACGTACAGGTGTGAATGCGTCGGCATATTCGAACGCGATCGCACAAACGCTCGGCAAATGGGTGCTTGTGGTCGGTGGAACATTCCAGATGGGAAGGAACGACATGGCGGATGCACGTCCGGTGCACACCGTCACGCTCTCGAATTATTTAATCGGCAAGTATGAAGTGACGGTTCAGGAATACCGGAAATACACCACTGCCGCCAATAAGGCATTCCCGGTCGCACCGGCGGGCGGATGGAACGACAACAATCCCATTGTCAATGTGACCTGGAACGAAGCCGATGCGTATTGCAAATGGCTGGACAGCACGTCTGTGAAGACAGTACGCCTTCCGACGGAGGCTGAATGGGAATACGCCGCCCGGGGCGGCGTGAATACGCAGAATTGTGTCTACAGCGGAAGCAATATTGTTGGTGATGTCGCATGGTATTATTTAAATTCAAACAATATGACATATCCTGTGGGGACAAAACTTCCGAACGAACTTGGCATTTACGACATGAGCGGGAACGCATGGGAATGGGTGTACGACTGGCAGGGATCATATTCCTATTTGCCCCAGATCAATCCGAAAGGCCCCACACTCGGGGGGACGAATAAAGTGTTCCGCGGAGGATCCTGGTTTAATTATGGATTGGCAGACAATGAATGCCGTGTCGACACACGCTATACCTATACCCCGGATAGAAAAGTGAGCGACGGCGGATTTAGAATCGTCAAAGAACGATAAAAGGCTGCAAGCAGGGCCACGATTAAATTCCTCTATAAGTTGGGTTTCCCCTAGTGGAAAGAAGACTGGGGAAACGCATGCTGTGAGTCCAAATACGTAGATGAATGCATTGATCGGTCAATATTCGCCAACAGAATAACAAACTTCAAATATATTTTCCCCCAATTCCATCCTCAGAAGTACATTTCCTTCAAATCTTCCATTATTAGGCAATTGTAGAGATGTTTTATTAATGGCATTAAAATTGCGACTACTTTAAGCAAATTTAAACTTCCCCACTCGACACTGTTTCTATCGGACAGCCGTATGATGGCCGAGGGAGATTGCGTTGGTATGTTGTTTTCCAGGCTGCCAACGGTATGGAAGATGGCGGGCATGGTAAGTTTATCACGTTCATAGGTATGTTATAAATTTACAGATAATTTGGAGGAAGTATGGTGAAGAAAATTGGTACCGTGGTTTCAGTGATAGTTGTTCTATCTCTTCTTCGAATGACAGAACTGCATTCTCAAGTGAAATTTGCAGGATATATGCAGAATTGGTTCATCAATCAACAGAATGTTGTTTCGGACAAGAATCTGGAACAGGGCGTATCGGGTTTCCGCATACGACGGGCCCGGTTGAACGCAAAAGCGGAACTGAATGACGTGTTCAGCGTTGAAACGTGGTTTGAATTCGCCGACAAAGACAACATACTTCTGGATTTTAAGGCGGTGGCGAAGCTCTCGCCAGCGGCTATTGTGACGGTTGGACAGTTCATCACGCCGGTGCAAACGTACGAATCGAGCAGACAATCGTCTTCGTCTATTTTGTTTTATGAACTTTCCGATGTTGCCGTCGCGCTGTCGACAAATATGGGACATGGCAACTACCGCGATGTCGGTGTGATGGTCGGAGGTCAGTTGTCCATCGTTACCTACGGCATCTATATGGGTAACGGCACAGGACGATTCAACTATGCCGGAAGCGCGAGCACCCTGTCCATTAACAACAGAAAATTGGGCGACGGGTTAATGGGCGGCAGGGTCGATGTGGAAATTGTCAAAGGTCTCACAGTTGGCGGACATTACGGCATCAATAAACAGGACAGCGTGTCCGGGAGCGCATACGGAACAAAGCCGGTATCGTATGACCGCAATTCGTATTCAGCCAATCTCCTTTTGGATGGATTCGGTATTCCTGCATTGTACGCCTACGCTTCTGTCAGTGGTGGTCAAGTAAATGAAGCGAAGACGACGTATGACGGTATCGTTGCCGCAGTGGGATATAAGGTGTTGCCGGAGCTGCAATTACTTGCTCGGTACGATACCTACAACTCGACGGTCGGCACTGCGGCCACGCAAAAAAAGAACAATACCACGGTGGGAGTTCTGTACTATCTCTTCAAGGAGAAGACAGAGATCGTTCGTCTCGGACTCGATTATGAAATGCGCAAAGAAGAACCGATAGAAGTGAATAAGGATATGGTCGTGCTCTGGGCGCAATTTAAATTCTAAGGGAACCGAAACGACGGACAACAATATTCATACCCACTGTTCGAGATCGGGCCACCCATTTAAGCTATCAACAGATCTGCCGATAGTAGTAGAGTATTTCATAGAAAATAAAATCAGCGTTTAATTACACAAATATACATTTCAAGGATTACACTATGACTACAGAGCGTATGCACTCAACGCGTAGAATTACCCGAATCATTGGAGTAGCAGCGTGTATGGTTTTGTTTGCATTTCCCGTTTTGGCACAGAAAGCATCGTTTGGACAACAAGTAGCTGTGATGAAGGTTTTAAAAGCTGATTTAAAAATTGTGGGAGTCCTGGCAGGGACTCTCAATGATAAAATGTCGCAGGATCTCACGCGGGCAGGTCTATCGCAGGGCGTTACCGTCGTCATCGCAAAACCGAAGGATCAACGCGAAGTCGGTTCGCTGTACAAGAAATTGCTCAATGAAAAGAAAATTCAAATGCTATGGCTACCGGACGCAAATGATGATGTGGTGAACGGCGTCGGCATCGATTATCTGAGAGAGAATACCGCAATGGATGGCGTCGGATTATGTGTGACGGAAAAAAAATTAGTGTCGGGCGGCGTGTTGTGCAGTGTCCAGCTTGAAAACGGAAAATTGATCGTGTATGTGAATAAGAAGATCGCCTCGGTCGTCGGCGCCGTGATTCCGGGCGAGGGAGGCGATATTAATTTTGTGGCTCAATAAGCACAGAACGGACTGCTCTACGGGCGCATCTCGATTCGGCATGAAAAATAACGGGACGGCATGACATCCGTTCATGCCGTCTCATCGCGCGTTAATTCGCGCACCCCTGTCTGTAATGAGAGCAAAGAAGTGTCTTCGCTACGTTCAATGTCAAAATATTTTCCCCTCCTCCACGGTAATTATTGACTCCTTCATTTCATTCATGCGCCATCCCAACGATCAATGATCGACACCAATAATATTGAGATTTGAAGAAAGATTGCCTATTTTATCGCACTCATGTTCTTGCCGTGCATACAACCGTATTGCGGTCTCTTTTCATCCTGAAGGATCATATGTCTCGATCGAAACTTCGTTATGCGCTTTTCTGCGTCTTGTTGTTCATTACCGCTTCGTGCACGGCACAGTCCGTAGCCAACGGCGGATTTGAAGGATCGCTGTCCGAGTGGCACTCGTCGGAAAAAAACGTCGCGCTAGACCGGAGCGTCATGCATTCCGGCACGGCATCGCTGCGCCTCACGAGCGCTGTGCCGGTCCGAGCGACAGTGAGTTCAGAACCAGTGAGACTCAACGTCGGATCTCTCTATCGCGTGAGCGCGTGGGTGAAGACGGCCGATGTCCGAACAGACAGCCGCGACCAATACCCGACCCCGGTTGGAGCGTGCATTGCAATGGCGTCGTTCCCTTTCACGAATCAATCGGGAGCGGCGGGCGGGACGGGCGACTGGAAAAAATTAGAAGCGCTCTTCATCGCAACTCAGAGTGAGGACAGAGTCTGCCTCTACCTTGGAAAAAACGGCAGCGCCACAGGCACGGCGTGGTTCGACGATGTCATAGTGGAAGAAGAGACGGACATCACACGGTATATCCCGATGGAAACGGTCAAATGGCAGGGCGATGCATTCCGCTTTGAAGACCGCGGTTGGATCTTTGTCCATATCGAAGGGACTCCGTATGCACGTGGAGTCCAATACGGCAGACTCATGGCCGACGAGATCAAAGAATTCATCACTAAACTGTCGATCAATAAAAATACGATGCAGCCGCAAACCGGATGGAATGAAATGCGATTCGCAACCGATGCGTTGCTGCTGCGTAAATTCGATACTGAATACCTTGAGGAAATGAAAGGAATCGCCGACGGGGCGAACGCGGGAGGCGCGACCGTGTTCGGTAAGCCACTGACGCTGCTGGATGTGGTGACCATTAATTGTGCCGTCGATGTATCGTATGCAGGCGATGCGCTTCCTGTGACACCGACGCCCCTGACCGGCAGATCATTCCTTTCAGCTGAAGACGACCTGACAGTGCAGGAACGGCTGCATAAATGTTCCTCGTTCCTCGCGTCCAAATCTGCCACAAAGGACAAGCGGATCGTGTTCGGCCAGCTCTTCATGTGGAACGCCTATACGGGCATCCATTGGAATGTGATCGTCGACGATAACCCCTCATCGGGGCACAGACTCGTGTATCAGACGTTTCCGGGAGGAATACATTCTGGATCCGACTTTTATATCAACGACGCCGGCATCATGATCGGAGAGACGACCGTCAATCAATCGCCGTTCGACGCCGACGGCACGCCGCAATCGTACCGCATCCGCAAGGCCGCGCAATATGCCGGCACGATCGACGATGTCGTGCGCATCATGACCGAAAGGAACAACGGTCTTTATACGAATGACTGGCTCATCGGTGACGCGAAGACGAACGACATCGCGGTGCTGGCGCTCGGCACGAAAAAGCATACCGTATGGCGAAGCTCCCGGCAGGAATGGTATGACGGGCAGAAGGATTGGTACTGGAGCGACAACAATGTGAAGTCGGACGACGTGCGAAGGGAATATGTGACAAATGAGGACAATGCCCCCTATGACGTCATATTCAAACCGGTGAATCGGGATATCGCGTTTAGAACATTCTACAACGACAAGCATGGCGTCATCGATGCAAATGCAGGCATCGACATACTGGCAACATCGCCTATCAACCGTCCTCACGCGTGCGACGGGAAGGTAACGACCGGCGCGATGGCGGACAAGATGATGTTCTTTGCACACTCGGGTAAAGTGACGATGCGCGAAAAATTTGTCGGCGAAAACGGCCGCGTGCCGGACCTGCCCGGAGCCCAGCCGCAGTTCGCGCTCGGGTATACCGTCATCGCGCCTCTGCTCTTCGTCGAAAAGCTGCAGCAGGCGCATCGTTCCATCGCGGCCGTAGCGGCCGTTGCTGCCGTGAAAGAACGTGCCGACAATATTGACAGTGTGAAAATTGTGTACTCCTTCGATCCGAAAATGTTATGGCACAATTCAGTCTATCCGGCATCGCCGAAGGAAAATTGGTATGTCAGCGCCACGGCCGCGTATTGGAACCTGCTTCACGCAATGCCTGCCGTGCCTGCGAAAGCGGCGGCCTATGTGCGTGATGAACTGTCTGAATTGAACTGCCGATACCTCTATACAACGAAAAGAGAAGGCCCGCTTGCCGCACGCGATGCCCGCGTGTCGTACGACAGCTATAAATATTACCAGGTGCCTCGCATTCGGGGAACGTTTGTCCTCCATCAATTGCGGCTGCTTGTGGGTAATGAGAAGTTTGCGAAGGCGGAGGCATCCATTCATGAAAAATATTCGGGGAAAGAAGTCACGAACGAACAGATCGTTGAGACGTTTGAGCGCGAAACCGGCCGATCGGTGAAGGCATACATTGATCAATGGCTCGATCGCGACGATCTGCCTGTTTGTGAAGTCACAGTGAAATTGAAAGAACACGCGCCGACCGGTACGCTTCATGAACCGATCGCATCGCCGCGGGCGCATGACGGTGCGAAGGCCGACGCGGCCACGAAGGAAGGACATACAAACGGCACGCACTCGCCTTCATCGGATGTTCAGGTTCTTGACGGCTTAAGTCAGCCCGTGATGAAAGGGGAAAAGTGGTCGGTTGAAGCAACTGTCGCACAGAACGGTCATCCGTACCATTTCTTCACGACCGTGACGATCGAAACAGAAAAAGAAAAAATATACAGGCTTGTTGAAATACAGAACGCTTCAACAGTGATCCAATTCGAAACGAAAGACAAACCCACGGCGTTCCGATTCAACAGCGGCAACGACATACCGGTGGACCGGGAACGCTATTTCACATTCTCGAATTTCTCCGATGACTTTTCATCGGTGCTCATCGTGTATGGTACGACGCGGCAGGTCGAAGCGCAGCATACATTGGCGCTGCGGTTCCGGAAAATGGCGGCCGACCGGTTCACCGAAACAATGCTTCCGGTGGCGAAGGAGAGCGAACTGACCGACAGTATTTTGGCCTGCCACGATCTTGTCGTGCTGGGTAATAGTGCAGAAAACGAACTGACGAAACGCCTGGCAGCGAAGCTGAACATCGAGGTTGGAACAAATTATTTCGCGTGGCAGGACAAGACGTACGCGGCGAGCGATGACGGATTATTCATCGCCGTGCCCAACCCATTTAACCCATCAAAAACAGTGTACCTTTTCGCCGGCAATAGTGTGTTGGAGGTCTACAATATGACGAAAACATTGCCTCGTTTGCCCAGTTGGGCGATCTTCAAGAAAGACCAGGTCATCGATAAAGGCTATCATCCTTTGACTGAACAGGGGCAGGCCAAATAACCGCCAAGCCGGCTGCCGGAATGCAACGGAACAATTTCTACAAAAGTGATATCACCGGGGTCAATGTTCGATCACCTCGGCCTGGCCAAAGCCAAAGAAGCATCGACCTACGGATCCACTGCGGACGAACCCTTGAATTTGCCGGACACGGAACGGCAGTTCGATTCAGCACACCGCAGACGCACCAACACCCATTGCAGCATCCGCCGCACGACAACGGCAGCCATCATCGGCTGCCGTTGCTTATTTAAACCATCCCCGCAATCTCTGTCTGAATTCTTCCCGCCCACTTCGGTCCATAATCAATAACGGAAATAAAAAAAAATCGGACTCAACGCATTAGATAATTCTAATTAGAGCATTCTAACTTGATAAAACAGACGATGGATGTTACAATGACAGTGTAGTCGTATGGAAAGACAAAATTTAGAATGTACATCGGTAGTCGGTGGGGCTTAGGCGATGATCATGCTTATGATCGATGCAGACTCCGCATCGGTATCAGCAATCTGTTCGAACATGGTTCTATAATAAAATGCACACATCACATTCCTGGGGGGGAACAAATGAAAAAAATAATCTATTTAACATGGTCAACGCTGCTTCTTTTAGTGTTCGGATCAGTCGCAATAGCGGCGCCGGGGAGAACCGCATCAGTATCGGGCCTATGGAGTGCCACTTCGACGTGGGGAGGGTCGTCGGTTCCAACATCGTCAAATGCCGTAACTATAAACAGTGGTGTTATTGTTACCGTGGATGTTGCGGCTTCAGCAGCCAGCATAACCGTAAATGGGCCGACGGTAAGTAATGGACTATCTATCAGCGGTTCAAATTCACTCACAGTAGCTGGCGCGATTACAATGAACGCTCCGACATCAGGTACAGTCACAAGTACGATTGATGTAGGGTCAGGTTCGCTTAGTACGGGGGGTGATATTACCATTAATGGTAGCAGCACTGCGGCCCGTTATTGTACAATGTCTCTATCAACAGGCACAATCGCGGCTGGTGGCAATATAAATTTTTCAGGTACAGCTGCGCAGGCTAGACTAATCTTTAACGGAATTGGAATCCTCAATATAGACGGAAATATTTCATCAGGTGGAACATTTGTTGCATCTAGTGGGACAGTTAACTATGATGGATTATTTTCTCAAACGATTGCCGCATACACGTACAATAATTTAATTTTTAGTGGTTACGGTGTCAAAACTATTCCTAACGGATTGGTTGTTCTTGGCAACTTTACTGCCAGTGGAGGGCAGATATCGTTAGCGAATCCAAACACGTTTACCCTCGCTGGTAATTGGAATTCGTCATGTGCCCTTTCGAATACTGACAGACTGATATTGACCCTTAATGGTTCTGGTGATCAAACAATAACTAACAACTCGAATCCATTAACATTAAGAAGTCTAATCGTCAACAAAGCAAGTGGGACAGCAACACTCAATCAAAATATTACCACTTCCAACACCGCCGGCAATGAGTTGACGGTCACTGCAGGAACCCTCGATTTGTCAACGTTTACCGCGAACCGCGCCTCTACGGGCAGCGGTACATTAACTGTTGCCAATGGTGCAAAATTGGATATAGGGGGGAGCAATACGCTTCCAACGAATTATTCAACTTACTCATTAGACGTGTCAAGCATAGTCGAGTATTCGGGTACTGTTCAGTCCGTAGCGGGTAAAACCTATGGAAATCTCATACTGTCAGGTAGCGGGGATAAATCTGTAATCACGGGCACTTCGGTAGCCAAAAATCTGAGTGTCGCCCCGACCGGGACAGCCAGGGCAAGTGTAGGTGCAGGCTTAAGCATTGGAGTGGGCAGTTTAACACTCGGTGGCTATAATAAAATCAATGGAACGTGGGGGTCATCATCGTCTTCTGCATCAAACACAAATAATACGTATTTTTCTACGACTACCGGTATGGTAAATGTCGTAAACGATACGAGGCCAACCCCGGTCTTCTCGAACCTGACCGCCAACCAGTCGATCGCTTACGGTACTCCGACTGTTACGGTAAATGGGACATTAAGCGCATCAGGCCCGGTGTATGCTTTTGACGGAGAAACGGTTGGGATAACGGTTAATGGGATTACACAAAATGCTACAATATCAGGTGGGATTGGCCAATTCTCTCTCAATTTTGCAACGGCTTTAATTCCTGCAAATAATAATCCATACGCCATCACCTATTCATATGCTGGTGGTGTACAGTTAAAAAGTGCAAGCAATAGTTTAAGTTCCACGTTGACGGTGAATAAGAAACCTGTCACGGTAACGGCGAATGCGGGCCAGAATAAAATATTCGGCTCGGCCGATCCGGTCTTCTCCTATACGTCCTCCGATCCGGCGATCGTGTTCACAGGAGCGCTCGCTCGTGTGGCAGGCGATGCGGTCGGCAGTTATGCG
>CAISDA010000014.1 GCA_903884005.1 uncultured Ignavibacteriota bacterium
AATGTCCACTTGACGATCTTACTGTTGCACCCATGCACCGGCGTCGGTCAGGCCATATACATAAGCCGTCACCGTGTCGGTGTAGAGTGAACCGGTAGGCGCATTGTTGAAGCTCGTCCCTGGAGCTCCCTGATACCAGATCATGTGAAACTTCCGATCTTCAGAATTGAACTCCGCGACCTTTGCCCCTACCGGGTAACTGTAAACGGCATGATAGTCAACCGTGCTTGGCGCAATCGTCAGCGCCATGTTTGTTTTATCGGCCATTTGAAAACTCCTTCTTCGGCAAATTGATGAAAAAAACTCCGGGCACAAACCTTTTAGCTCGTGCCCGGTGACACTACTTCACAAGAGTATACCACATGACGAGTTTCACATAGAGTTTCGCTGCATTCTTTTTGCCTAACGCAGCGTTGCCCGTGCAATTCCCTGAAGCTGCCGCCTTGATCGAGATATTGACGTACGACGATGTTCCATAAGTATAAAGATACCTTGTGATTGAAATATATCCTCGTCTCTGGAGTTCATGGCTTGCTGTGGTAGCCGTGTCCACGCCTAGTAATGTCCATAGTCCGGTGTCCGGTGCCGCATCGTTATACTGCATTCTGATTCCAAAATTGACGCTGATAACTGAGTCATTCGAGGAATAGTATCGCAGTGCCATCGAATCAGGGTAAAGGTCGTAATTTCCGATTGTCGTCTGTTGGGTAAACACTATCGGTATTTTTGTCGTGTATGTGCTGTCTCCAGCCGAATTGATAAGCTGGAAATAATTTCCACTGGAAGGTGAAAGCTGATACACTTCCGTGTGGACTTGTGCTTGCGCCAACTGCCCGAGAGGAAGGAGGAGCAGTAACGCAACGAGCACCGAAAGAATAGATTTGGTTCTCATAGTGTAAAGTCCTCCTTAAACTGCGTATGGTGAATTGGTGAGTTGCAAAAGCGAACCTGTATTCTCGTAGAACGTGTTCGCCGTGCCTGTCAGAATACCGAGCGTGTCGTATGTCTCAGCCCGAACGATGGACTGAATCACATCGATGCCGATACCCTGTTTGTTGCCGTAGTCCTGATTGTCCTCAGTGATCTTCAAGTCTTCACCGGTGCCCATCGTCATACAGCTCTGGCCGATCAGGATTGCGATAGCGATATTTCCCGGATCAAGCGTATCGAGCGTTGGATCGAATGTCCATCCCGCAGTCGATTGCGCCGTTGACGGACGAGGACCGTATTGAACGGTCGAAGCCGTGACGGAACCGTTGGTCGCATTGGTGTATGCCGTGAAAAGCATTAGATCGGAATAGATCGCGGCACCTCCGTAGAAAGCGAGGCAACCGTTCCCGAGCGGCGTTTTCGCCAGCGTCGAATTGTCGATCCTTTTTGCCAGATCACGGAACTTCACGTCGTCAAGGAGTTGGGCATACGCGCTATCCTTCACGTAGACAGGGTAGAACGAGAACCCATCTTTTATGACAATCTGAGGGATTTTCTTCCGTGCGGCATTTCTGACCATCGCGGTCAGGATGTCGGCGCTCATCGCGTTCCCGGCTACCGGGGCCGCAAGATTGCCGTCGATTGCCGCCTGACATGCGGCCTCGTATGCAGCGGTTCCAGGGGTAGAGG
>CAISDA010000015.1 GCA_903884005.1 uncultured Ignavibacteriota bacterium
AGTATTTTAAAAACGAATAATTATTTTTAACAAAAAAAGGCTTGCCGGAGGAAGTAAGCTTCACTGATTTTTCCACCTTAATTTCCTTCACTTTTGGTTTGGAAATGGGGTACACCTCAAATATCCCCGCCCCTCGTTTGGCATCATTTCTCTGAGGAGTTCATGGCGTTCCACGCGTTTAAAGTCGGTGTAGGTAACACTCCTGTCTCTATTATTCAATCTTCACTGTAGGTAAGGTGCATTTTCTATAACGAAAAAGAGAAGAGGAACAAGCGCGTTTGACGTGCTCTGTTCTGCATGCATTATTAGTTACGTTTGAATGGGAGGAGAATGACACAGGAAGAAAATAATGATGCGGGCGCCTACTGCAATAGTGGGTACGCCAAATACTGTTGCAAAAATTATTTGGGGGCCGTTGATGATTTTACCAAGGCAATTGAACTGAAACCGTATTGTGCCTCGGCCTACAATAACAGAGGTGCCGTCTATAATGTGCTTGGCCAAAAAAATAAAGCACAGACAGATTTCGCGAAAGCAAAGGAATTAGGTTATTCCGTCAATCCAAAATAATCGATTATGCGTAAATAGACGGAACACATATTTCTGTCTATTTACTACCTGATGAATCCTCCTGGTGTTAATGAGCTTCGATGTGAGGAGGACGCAATGAAAGCGCGAATAATTTTGAATGCTGATGATTACAGCAGCATGGGTGTCGAAAAATATTTCGAAAGAAACTTTCCGGGAGCTATTGATGACTTCACTAAGGCGATAGAACTGGGATCCGATGACCCTGAAACCTATTTTAATAGGGGACTCGCGAACTTGATGCTTGACCAAAGAACTGAAGCGCTCGAAGACTTTATCAAAGTAATAGAATTGGGGTATCACATTTCTCGTAATATGTTGAAGTTGTGCCGGTAGGTACGTTCTCGGATGAAGGATGTCGATCATTTTCCAATGGAGGCGGACATGAAAGAGTTCATCGAGTTCATCGCAAGACAACTGGTCGACAGTCCGGAAAAGGTCATGTTGACTGAAGAGGAAAAGGAAGGCAAAATTGTGCTGAGGATTCACGTTGCCGATTCGGATGTCGGCAAGATCATCGGCCGAAAGGGTCGCTCGGCCCAAGCCATGCGTGTGCTGCTGAGCGCCATCGCCGCGAAAAACGGCAAGCGGGCAATTCTTGAAGTGGATGATTAAATTCTGAACATCGACGACTCAGTTGGTGCAATAAAACTTAAAAAAAATAGCAGCCCCAATAGTCGGAGCTGCTATTTTCTCGATCGTCAAGTCGCATACGTCCTGACAGCGGCCTCTATTGCGGGACCGGCTTTCACCTCCTTGAGCAGCCCCTGCATCTTCTCTGCGAACTTCGAATCACGAAAGGCGTCGTTGCCCGTGTCGTTCGGAATTGTAAACTGCATAATAAATCGCATAACTTTCCTCCGTTATCGGGGAAAAAAATGATTAATGCAGTGGTGGGACCGGCCTGGAATATTTCTGAAGAACGTACACGTTCGCTGTTTGCATTACGTAATGACGGGGAAAATCCAATCTAGGGTTCACCACAGAGAGAGTGTTCGATGCACGGGTTCCAGAATCTCTCTCGTCACACTATCGGGGTTCTGTCTAAAACACTTTTCGTCGAGGTCCCTACGGTTGAGTGGTTTTGGCTTGAGCAAGGAGAGCTTGACATAGTGTTTGAACTCCCACATTTTCGCTCCTATTGGCTGTGGCTGCGATGATAACATCGCCGGCATCGGAATGCAATTCATCGAGAGCCAGAGCGGCGAGCATGCGCGATGTGGGATCCGCTTGTTCATTATTTAAAATATTTTCGAGCGGAACAATAAGTTTTACAAAAGGGTAGTCGGGGAACACCTGTTCCAGATCGCGAACTGTCTGAAGGGGAGCGTTCAAGCCTTCATTTTCGAACGGTGAATTCAAGGATCGCAGTATCAGTTCCTCGGTTTGCGCGAGGTGCGCCTTCATGAAAGCGGTCGCCTGATGTTGTTTTTCCACACGGGAAGTGGATGTTTGAGCCAGTCCTGATACATGTACGACCAGGGCCAAGAGCAACAGGGCGAGGAATCTTTGGTTGTGCTTCATGTGTAACTCCTTTAAAAAATTGTGGATGAAATAAGAGTGATTGGTATTAAATAAAACATCGTCTGTTTATGGAAGTTCCCAATTACTGTAAATACCACGCCCAGCCTAAATATTTTTGGACAAGTTGCTCCGTTGGCATCTCCCCATGGTAGTCTATATTTACCTATATTATGGTCATAACTGAAGTTATAATATTTATTTGGCATCGTGCCTGGTAAAATATTTTGACAATGCCGTTTTCCCTGAATCCCCGCTTATGACTATTAAATTATTTTTAAGCTATGTCATTTTACTATTTCCTCTCTCAGAGATCTCTCTTTTGATACTTAAACGTTCGAAGGACGGGTCCATGGAAAAAGGGGACCGAGGTTCATTGCGTCTGTTATGGTTTACAATCGTGGCTTCAATTAGCATTTCAGTATTCCTTCTATGGCATCCCGTGGCGGCATTCCAGTGGCCCAGATCGATTACCGATGTGATCGCTCTTTGCTTGCTGATGAGTGGAATAATTGTCCGATGGTTCGCAATATTTTCATTGGGAAAATATTTTACTGTCGATGTCGCCGTTCAGAAGGAACATATCCTCATTCATACTGGTATGTATAACTATGTCCGGCATCCGTCGTATACTGGCCTTCTTATAGAATTTATTGGGCTGGCCGTGTATTTCGGTACATGGGCAAGTTTGATGATCATTGTGATCCCAATTACCGGGGCGATGATGTACCGGATCCGTTGTGAAGAAATGTTGCTCCATGAAAAATTCGGTACACAGTATGAAGCATATGCAGCACATACCAAATTGCTTATTCCCGGAATTCTTTGAGTGTGAAAATTTGGGAAAATAAAATTCATCCAATCTCAGATATCCGGCGCGCGGGCTCAGTTCAAGAACGGGTGCTGTCATTTAAGGAGAACCCTGTCATGGATACCCCTGCCTCGAGAACTCAGAATATCATACTCCACAGTCTCCTTCCGATTTTTTGCTCAATTAGTATCGGTTTCATCATCTATCAGTTTCGTGTATTCGACAGACATTACGGCGCATTTCAATTTGTATGGACCGCCATTGTCGGTTCGGTTTTTTATTATCTTCTTGTCAATTTACGCGATCGGGATGCTCTCGCCGGATTTTTATTGCTGCTCTTGTTGACCTTTCTCACAACGGAATCTAATACGGCATCATTCATTCTTCGCGATATGTTCTACGCCGGAGCTATCGGTCTCAGCGTTTTCATGTACTTCAAATACTTCAATCAGATCCCCGTTGGCGGGTATGCCTATCCGCCATTCATGCTTGCCGGCATCTATTCCGTTTTTTATATGATCGCTTCGGAAATTCATCTTGGAATCCTCATCGCCTTTGGACTGGAGAATACCGGCGGCACGATCATCGGTCTGGCCTCGACCTCCGCCTACTTTGGAGTGTTGATCGGCTTTGCTATCGGGACGGGAATTGCACTGAACCAAAAAATTACCGAACATATGAAGTTGTAAGAAACGTCTCCGCGATTTTTTCGGGCCTGTCAGGTTCCTGAGCCGATGTTCGACAACAATTCTGTTGATCATTGAAATACTCGCTTCCAGTGATATACGAAACATGATGGCAGCTCATGATGCTGCAGGACGACAAAAATATGCAGGCATTGTCCTGGAGCAATCTGCAGTGGCGGATAAGAGTTTGAGTGGCATTTCGAAGGAGGAACTCAATGCGGAGGGACGCGTGATCTTTGGAAAAATGCTGACGTCATGGAATACGTATAAAGGCTTCCGCGACAAGGCGCTTCCTTTGGCTCTGGCGATGGACGACGCAGGGGCGTTGAAGATCCTTGACGTCGATGCACGCGCGTCACTGACAGAAACAAGAAAATACCTGAAGGAATTGACCGCGAGTTTACTCGTCAATGCAGAAAATCTGGACAGGGATACGGATGGGAATCTTCGTTCCTCTGCGCTTCAGCTCATTACCATGATCGTCCTCGGTGCAATGTTGGCCGTAGGCGCCGGTGTATTTATCTCGCGTCTCATCACCAAACCGCTAGCGCAATGTGTTGCAATGATGGATGAACTCAGTAAGGCGCATTTGGATACACGGCTCCATTTGAATCGGAATGATGAAATCGGCGTGCTGACACACAGCATGGACGGATTTGCCGATGTGCTGCAGGGAGTAGTGAAGAACCTCCATACCATTGCCGATGGCCAATGGCGACATGCGTCATCGTATGATGAAAGAATATCAGGGCGATTATAGAAAACTGAAAGACACAATTAATGCGCTGGGCGAGTCATTGGACAAGGCGCTTACCATTGTGACGGAAGCCGTGGCGGCAACAGCGAGTGCCAGCAGCGAGATCTGCTCGAGTACGGAACAGATGGCAGCCGGCGCTCAGGAACAGACGCAGCAGGCCGCCGAAGTGGCGAGCGCCGTCGAAGAAATGTCGAAGACGATCATCGAAACCACGAGGAACGCCAGCGAGGCGGCACAGACGGCAAAGCAGGCCGGCGTGAGCGCTAAGGAAGGCGGGCGCGTTGTGATGGAGACGATGGAAGGCATGAGGCGCATCGCCGAAGTCGTGAAGCAATCGGCCGCGACGGTGCAGGAACTCGGAAAATCGAGCGATCAGATCGGCGAAATCGTACAAGTGATCGACGACATCGCTGACCAGACGAATCTGCTTGCCCTCAACGCTGCCATAGAAGCGGCGAGAGCAGGCGAACAGGGCAGAGGGTTCGCCGTGGTTGCGGACGAAGTGCGGAAACTTGCAGAGCGGACCACGAAGGCGACGAAAGAAATTGCATCGATGATCAAACAGATCCAGAAGGACACCACGGGCGCGGTCGAATCCATGAACCAAGGCACTGTTGAAGTTGAAAAGGGACGCCTGCTGGCTGAACAATCGAGTGTTTCGCTCAAGGAAATAATCGACGGCGCGGAGAAGGTTGTCGATGTTGTGACGCAGGTCGCGGCTGCCAGCGAAGAACAGTCATCGGCAAGCGAACAAATCAGCAAGAACATCGAGGCCATCTCAAGTGTCACGCAGGAATCCGCCTCGGGCACGCAGCAGATCGCTCGGGCTGCCGAAGACCTGAACAGGCTCACTTCGAACCTTCAGGAACTGCTCGGCCAGTTCACGATCAGTGGAGGCGGCCACCACGAGGATCATGCGAAAGCACAGGATCATGCCGGAAGGAAAATGCTTAGGTAATCCCTGCAAAGACCGTACGACATATGCACCAGTCAGAAATCTCTTAAATCAGCCTTTCATTAGAAATTTCTAACTTGCATTTCTTCATTGTCATTAATAGTTTAACGGTACCATTCCCGCTATCTCATTGCGAACCTGGTGGATGTTTTGAAACATCCCCTTTTTGCGCTGTTGCCTATCATCATAACTGCACATGATCTGATCGTTCAAAATTAATTAAAATCGGAGGAGTTATGAACCAATTTTTCCGGCTCTTCAATCACTTCAGAACGGACCTCACTCGTGTCGCTTTCTTGTGTATCGTTAGTGCATGTGTCGTGGCACAAGCCAGTGCTCAATGGACAAAAACAAACGGACCGTTTAATAGTCCGAAAACAGGCTGCTTTGCCTCCCTTGGCACGAATCTCTTTGCCGGGACCGACAGTGGCGGAGTTTATCTCTCCACTGATGAGGGCC
The DNA here is from genome assembly GCA_903884005.1 of uncultured Ignavibacteriota bacterium. Taxonomy (GTDB): domain Bacteria; phylum Bacteroidota; class Ignavibacteria; order UBA10030; family UBA8401; genus CAISDA01. Next base: position 5,778 of record CAISDA010000015.1, read on the forward strand.
AATCGTGGAGTCCGGTGAACACAGGTTTGACACAAAAGTACGTTTGGGCGCTTGCCTTCTCCGGCACGAATCTTATCGCTGGGACCAGCGGCGGCATCTTTCTCTCCACGAATAACGGCTTAAATTGGAGTGCTGTCACAGGTGCAACGAGCAATGGAGTCTCGGCATTTGCGGTTTCCGGCACGAACATCTTCGCCGGGACGAATTCAGGTGTCTATTTGTCCACGAATGGTGGTGCAAATTGGAAAGCCGTCAATACCGGTTTGACGAACACACAGATTCGGGCGCTTGCCTTCATCGGCACGACTCTTTTTGCCGGAACCTTTGGAGGCGGTGTCTTTCAATCCACGAATAACGGTACTTCGTGGAGTCCTGTCAATGCAAACTTGGGAAACACGACAGTCTATACGCTTGCGGTAATCGGCACATACCTCATTGCGGGTACGGGCGGCGGTGTCTTTCTCTCCACGAATCAGGGGGTCAGTTGGAGTTCAGTCAGTGTTGGCTTGGAGAACTCCGGTGCAATATATGCGTTGGCGGTTTATGGCACGCTTCTTTACGTCGGGACTTGGGAGGGAAGCGTTTTTGTATCGACGAATAATGGGACAAGTTGGATTCCAGCCAGCACGGGGTTGTTGAACGTCGGTCCTATCCATGCGTTGGCAATTTGCACCTCATACCTCTATGCCGGGACGACTAATCTTGGCGTGTGGCGCAGGTCCCTTTCCCAAATGGGTTCGACGGCAGCAAACAGGCTTCCCGGAGATATTCCATCGGCGTTTGCATTGGCCCAAAACTATCCCAATCCCTTTAACCCAAGCACAACTATTTCGTACAGCCTTCCGATACGCACACACATCGATCTGAAAGTCTACGACGTTACGGGAAGGGAAGTAGCGACGTTGGTCGACGAAGTCAAGGTGGCCGGCGCCTACACAACGACACTCGACGCGTTGCATCTTTGCAGCGGCCTCTATTTTGCGAGAATGCTCAGCGGTGGTTATGTGAAATCGGTGAAGATGGTACTTCTCAGGTAATTCATACTCAGATCAATATTCTTTTGTTCTTTCATGATTCATAGGTATATTATTTGAAAAAGATACTCCGGGAATATGGGTATCGGGTTCTCATTGTCGAATCGTATCTCGTCTTCTATGTTGTTTGGTATTCAGCATTAAAGGGAATATGTAGCGGCTTGTTGCCTTTCTATTCTGTAGATCCTCCGCTATCCGTATCCCGTGACAGGGAACATGCCGGCGGCCGATCTCGTCTTCGGCCAGACAAGTATGGGGTCGGCGGCGACGGGCGCACTTGCAGACAAAGTGCTCGGAGAGCCTGACTTCACGACTGTCAACGAAGCTCGCGTCGTGTCGCAAAAGGATTTTCCGTATCCGTACGGCGTGTGCAGCGACGGCACGACACTCTGGGTTGCGGAAGGATACGGTCATCGTGTGCTTCGATTCGACAATGCAGCCTCGAAGTTGAATTATGCAAATGCGGATGGTGTGCTCGGAGCGGCAGATTACACTGCTCAAAGTGCGAGTGCGTCGGCATCGACATTTTCTTTCCCCGATGCGACGGCCATCGATGGCTCGGGCACTCTCTATGTCGGCGACAGCAATAATCATCGGGTGATGATCTTCAAGAATGCCTCCGCGAAGGCAAACGGCGCCGCGGCCGACTATGTGCTCGGGGCGACAGCCCTCAGTGTGGCAGGCTATTCAACTCCTACTACCGCCTCAAGCGTTTCCGGTGTGTCTGGCATGGCCATCGACAACTTGACGGGGAAGCTGTTCGTGTCCACCTCATTTGACAGCCGCGTCCTTATTTTCGCGAGCGCCACGGGATCGCTTCCTGTCGAACTCACCTCGTTCACCGCCGCGGTCCATGGTGCCGCCGTGTTGCTGTCGTGGAAGACTGCGACGGAAGTGGACAATGCCTGCTTTGCAGTGGAGCGTACGGGTGCGGGATCGGGAGTATGGACGACGGTGGGCAGCGTGAACGGGCACGGCACGACGAATGCACCGCAGACATACGGGTATACTGATCGTCCAGGCGCAGGCAGCTTCTCGTATCGTCTGAAGCAGACTGATCGGAACGGTAAATTCACATACACGAAAGAGATAGAATCGATCGCGACTGCGCCGTCTGAATTTGCACTGCTGCAAAATTATCCGAATCCGTTCAACCCGTCGACGACGATCAGCTATGCTGTCCCGGCAAAGGGAAACGTCTCCCTCGAGGTGTATGATGTGCTCGGCCAGAAAGTGATGACACTCGTCAACGACGTAAAGGATGCCGGCAGCCACACCGCCCTGTTCGATGCGGGCGTACTCCCGAGCGGCCTCTATTTTGCAAGACTCACCGTCGGCACGACGGCCGCGACTATGAAGATGACGCTGATGAAATGATGCCCGATTCAAACGGTGGTTGACGAACGATCAGGTTCATCGCTATCTTGGAACAGCACTCTTTGTCATTGAGAGAAATCAAAACATCGTCTTTGTCGCTGACTGCGTAAGCATGCATGTGGGACATTTTAATAAATAAGGAAAAACGAAAATGGCACAAACCCATCCAATTTTATTTTATTTCGCAACGACAGCCGGAGCAACGTTGTCCGGCATCCTGTTTTCACTCGCGGTAGAAAATTGGAAAGACTCAAAATACAAATACTTGTTTGCATTTATCGCGTCGATGTTGCTCACTCCGTTGGGAGCGTGGGTGGTCTCTACATTTATACGGATTAATTCGCTCGGATCAGAAATGGCAAAACCCCAATAATCAATACTTTCTATGCGAGGCAGCTCCAAAATTTGCGCTGAATCACTTTTGGGACATTTATTTGAAACCTTTACAGGTTTCAACCACAGCATCATACATTTCTTGGAATACTGCCTCAGGGATCTGTGGTATCTCTTGGAAGTGACATTTAGACTTGATTTCTTCTTTGGCTTTGCCGCCAACGACGCTCCAAAAGATCGTCTCCAATATCTTCTGCTCATACTTCAACGGTATTGATGAATTGTAGTCGGTAACCGGCTGGGAGTAAATGTGGCGGGCTGCCATGGGAGTTCCTCTTGGTGTTTGGAAGAGCTAATATACCGGTCGACTGCTGCAGGTTCAGTATCAATTCATGATATTTATTATATTGATATTCTATTGGGAGCAGGCCGGCTTAAACTCCACGGCAAAGAAAATATTAAAAATATCAATTTAAATACAGACGATTATGACACGATCACATCTCCAACTCGCCCTGATGGTAGCGCTGTTCTTTATGGTGCCCACGGTGCAGGCACAAAAGCAAATGAGCGATCATGAAAAGATGATCTATGAAAGGAATAAAATGGATTGGCCATATTTGAATCGATATCGCGATGACAACGTGAAACTTGGCCCGCCAGTTGCAGGCGAAAAAAGAGTCGTATTTATGGGCAACTCAATTACTGAAGGCTGGAAGGAGTTACGTCCGGACTTTTTTAGTGGAAGGCCTTATATCTGTCGCGGAATCAGCGGACAAACCACACCGCAAATGCTTGTAAGGTTTCGGCCTGATGTCATTGCTTTGAAGCCGGAAGTCGTAATTATTTTAGCGGGAATTAATGACATCGCCGGCAATACAGGCCCTGCCACTCTTGAAATGATAGAGGACAATATCGCATCGATGTCCGAATTAGCACGAGTTCATGGGATTAAAGTAATTCTCTCCTCCGTATTGCCTGCCTATGATTTTCCGTGGAATCCTGGTGTGTTTCCGGCTGAAAAAATTGATTCATTAAATCACTGGATCAAATCCTGCGCCGTCAATAATGGGTTTTATTACGTCGATTATTATTCAGCCATGGTGGATGAAAGGAAGGGACTAAAGGCGGAATATACCAAGGATGGTGTTCATCCGACTGCAGCTGGATATAAAGTTATGGAGCGTCTCGCCGAAATTGAAATAGTAAAAGCATTGAAAAAGTAAAGGAACATGAAATTTGAGGACAATCCAAGCGCAGACAGAACTATATTGTTACGCTTTGCCGAAGGGTAGAGACATCATGCAAATACATCGCTTAATTTTCATAATCGTTACCTGCTCGTTTCTCTTTTGTGTCGACGCAGAAGCTGGCCGATCTCGCGGCAGTTCGCATTCCCGGTCCACAAGTTCATACAGAAGCCATACCAGCACCCGAACGTATCACTCATCTCCGCGTGTGCGCCGATCACCATCTTCCACTACCGGGCGGCAGATACATACGTCGACCAAACACCGTTCATCGTATTCAGCGACGGCCCTACGCGATTCTCATGGTCGCATCAAACGGAGTGAGACAGCGACTCGCGATTTCAAAAAGCAAACGGGTTATCCTCATGGCCGAAAGGGATTCGTGATCGATCACGTGATACCGCTGGCCAAGGGCGGAGCAGACTCTCCGTCCAACATGCAATGGCAGACGAAAGCCGATGCGAAGGCGAAGGATAAGTGGGAGAGGAAGTGAAAAGGGAGTAACTGTTGCTGTCGCTCATTGCAAGCTCCGTTTGAGTTGCTTACAGTATGCGATGAGCGTAGCAGCCGGACTTTTAAAACGAAAAAAGCCCAATGAACTTGGGCTTTTTTGCGGGCTAGACGGGGGTCACAGCGAGCCCTGATTGTATTGGTCGGAGAACGTGTTTTGTCCAAAACATGAGCGATTTTCGTGAAATCATACCGTAATTGATTAAGAAACATGATTTACACTTGACAGTGTAGTGAAATACAGACATATTGTATGCAGATAACTATAAGTGTAGACAAATTGTCTGTTGGTGAAAATGAAACAAGACGCTATTGAAATATTCCGCTCCGCTGGCGGCCAACTTCGTATGATTGATGCGATCAACCATGGCATCACTCGATATATGCTCTACTCACTCAGGGATCAAAAGATTATTGAGTCAGTTAGTCGGGGGACCTATCGGCTAGCGAATCTGGCTCCAATGAGCAACCCCGATTTCATTACGGTGAGTCTCCGATTTCCTCGGGCTGTTATCTGTCTGGTATCCGCGCTGGCGTATCATGAGATCACGACTCAAGTTCCCCACAAAGTTTCCATTGCTATCCCAAGGAGCTCACGTATTCCTTCGCTGGATTTTCCCCCGATCGCTGTGTCCACATTCTCGAAGCTCGAGTATGAAGCAGGGATTGTTGAGCATAAAATTGACGGTGTAACAGTAAAAATATACAGTCCTGAGAAAACGATCGCCGACTGTTTTAAATTTCGAAATAAAATCGGTATGGATATTGTAGTAGAAGCGCTCAAACTATATCGATCCCGAAAAAATTTCGACTCACACTCAATATTGAAATACGCTAAGATCTGCAGAGTTGAAAATGTGATCCGGCCATATCTGGAGGTGATGCAGTGAATAAAACGGATAATATTGCGGCATCAGCCCATCAACGGCTGCTGAACCGTGCGCGAAGCGACGGTCGGCCGTTTAATGAACTGCTCCAGTATTATGCGATGGAACGGTTTCTGTACCGGTTGTCGGTATCTAGGTATTCGAAACGGTTTATTCTCAAAGGTGCTCTGTTACTGAGAGTGTGGCATTCGCCGGAAATCCGTTCGACGATGGATATTGATTTGTTGGGTAGAACAAGCAGAGACCAAGAAGAAATCAAATCCCAGTTCAAGGATATCATTGCGACCGAGGTGAAGCATGATGGGCTTGTATTCGACTCTGATTCCGTACAGGCTGAACCGATTACCGGGGATGCAGAATACCAAGGATTACGAATACGGTTCCGAGGATTGTTGGGTTCTGCAAAGATCTCCATGCAGATAGATATTGGATTCGGAGATATCGTATTCCCGGAAATTGAAACCCATAGTCTTCCGACGATGTTGGATGATGCTCCTCCTGAATTATTTTGTTATAGTAAAGAAAGTGTTGTTGCAGAAAAATTTCAGGCAACGGTGAAACTGGGTGTACTAAACAGCCGAATGAAAGATTTTTACGATATTGATTTGCTTTCGCGCCAGTATGATTTTGACGGGGCAAATTTGGCAGAGGCAATTCGATTGACATTCAATGAACGAAGGACTGAATTGCCGACGCATGTCGAGGTATTCTCCGAAACCTTCATCGACTTGAAGCAAGTTCAATGGATTGCATTCATGAAAAGATTACAGCTTAATAATGTTGCAGTCGAATTTAAAAGTGTAGTTAATAATATTGAAAAATTTATTGTTCCCATTGTTTCCTCTCTCATCACGGGCAAACAAGCTCCTGGGCATTGGCTCGAAGCTGGGCCATGGCGGTGATGTGGCGAATAGAGTAATCACGATAAGGATTTTCACATTGTGTTTCGGATACCAAATAATATTATGCACATTATATTTCACTACTCTATTATCGTTCTCATGCTGCTGCAGCTTCAGGGATGTTACTTTAGCTTTTCTTAACCGTCTATACAGCAATGAGCGACGCTTTAATTACATTGGCACCTACCTGTTTCCATACTTCTAGATTTGCATCAAGGAACGGCTTTGCATACTGGTCTAGGATTTTATTCACATTCTCATCACGGACTTCTTTATATAGTTCCTCCCGAAAGAGCCATGGTTGACCAACCGGAAAACTATCCACCTGTTAATTCCCGCTGAAATCTGACCCACTTTCCCGATGAATATTGACCCACCCACGATATCAGTAATTTATTGATGCACTCCAGTAGTGTCCCGTTATAAGTCGAATAAATACAACTGGTTATCAGTTGATGGAGTCACAATTTGCAGAGGTAACTCCGTAAGTAGTTGAGAAATAAGGGTTTTCTCAAATAGTGAGACACTCAATATTTGTAGAATTGTG
>CAISDA010000016.1 GCA_903884005.1 uncultured Ignavibacteriota bacterium
AATGTCGTCAATCACCTTTTATTCTCAACTTGGGCTTATTGTTTCCTGATGCCATAGCATTAGGGACGTAGAAAGGTATATATTGAAAAACATTTTTTTTAATTGTCCCCTCATGAAAAAATGCCGCACTTGAACCTCCGGAAGAAATTGCTTTCGATAGATTGGGTATACCAAACCCAACGGTTCTCAGTGGATCAGTAATATTAATGGGTGATATTGCTGGATCTGTAAAATGGCAAATGAAAGCTTTCACTAAATTTGCTGAAGGCGCGCCATAATGTTCAAAGATCTGGGCAGCAATTCCTGATACCAGTGGGGCAGCAAAGCTAGTCCCAAAATCGAATGCAATTTGTAAACCATCACCGTGAACACCAATCACACCCAATCTGCTTGTCGTTTTTCCCAAAGTATTACAATTCCCACCATGTGCGACTACTTCTGGTTTGATCCCTCCATTGGCGCCGGGTCCAATCCTAGAAAATGGTGATAGCTCATTTTTCTTGGAAATCGAATTGTGATCCGTAAAGCATGCAATAGAGCCAACGGTTAACGCGAGTAATGATTCTCCTGGCAAATCGATCCTCCATCCTGGATAGGGCACACTCCTCGGATAGCTCGCAATTAAATTTGAATTACAAATATTTCCAGCTGTAGTGACAAAAAGAAGGTCATACCTCCGTGCAATCTGGTCAATAATGTTTGCGACTAGCGAATATTCATTGTCATTTATTGCCACACCAGTCCCAAGCGAGATGTTAACTACACGAACATTTGGAGAAAATGTTTGGGCCGCTTGATCTATCGCCATTGCGAGGCCTTGTTCATCCAATCCCAATATATCTCCATTCGCATCTCTTCCTAGAACTCTTACGTCTAAAACATAACATGAAGGAGTAACTGGTTGATTCTGCAGTTTATCCTCTAAAGTATCACCATAAAGGATTCTACTTGCCACAAAAGTCCCATGCTCATAATGCGCATCAACAGAATTGGGAGGAAGAAATGAAAGACAACTTGAAATTGCAGGCGATATGAGCGCAGATGTAGCCCTAATACCAGTATCAACTACAGCAACAATTACAGTATTGATGGGAGGATTAATTGCGATTGGATTAGGCAGCGGCGAAGTCGGAGTTGAATCTGTTGTAAAGAAAACCCTATCTGGCCCGATTTGTCTTAGCGTCGAAAAATCCTCGCCAAGCTCTAAAAGAGTATGATATAATGATGAAACTACCACGGTTGTATCTTCTGTCGAAAATGTATAAGTGTTTAAAATTTCAGCGTCTCGATCGCTTAAAAATATTCGTATTTGATCAATTATTCCCGTTTTCTCACGCTCCGATAAACCTGCATAGAAATATAAAATGCTCTGGATTTTGCTATCAGGTTTTACTTCGATAAAATTAGGGCTAATTTTTTCTTCTATTGGAACGGGCGAAATATCTTCAAGAATTGATATGCTTGATTTCCCGACATTGTTTGGACTACTCGCATATGCTTCTATTCGCTCCTGTAGCTTTTGATATTCTCGCCGTGATACTTTTGCCGTGCCAATATTCTCAGCTCTTTTTGAATATGACACTACATGCAGTCCAAGTTGCGATAATTTCTGGCTCTCATGTCGGATAGGATTTGATTCTGGTGTTGTTACTTCTAAGAAAATTGAATCAACTAAATCCGAATCCTTCGCCTTGGAAATGACTTGTTGGACTTCAGAAAATCGGCTTATCAATTTTTGTCCGTGTTCACCATAGTTTTCCCTCTTAAATGTTGAACCAAATGCGTGAGGAGGTATTTTTTCCTGTCTCACGTTCTTCGGTGCGATGCGAAAATGAGGACGATTTTGATCAGCCATTTGAATAATCCATTTCGAATATTACCGCGGTGTTATTGCTAAGCGCCAATTATGCCCCTCACAAGGACTGACGCAGCATACGACAATTAAGAATTACCAAAGCTGTTTTACTAAACATAATAGGAATCATTTACTTAAGAAGTTGTCATACGATAATATGATTTTTATGTCATTAATAATACTACGCGATATCGCGTAGACAATTGATCGCTTAAAAGCCCCCTAAAAGCACACTTCGGGGATGATGCAATTCGCAATAATCAGGAGACCTCGATATGAAACGGTATGATCATTCACCCCCCCCAACAAAATCGAAGGAGTTGACGATGTTATTTAATCATTAGACTGGACCGGAAAAACGCTATATGGCGGCATTGACCCGGTATGGGTGCTGAAGGAAAAAATTATAAAAATAATAGGAAACGCGATGCCCTCCAGGACTGCGATGTCGATCGATCTACACCGAGAGGCTCAGGCGGGTGATGGCACCAGGTATCGGTAGCTCAGATGGGATCCCAACTGGGACCCATATTTTGGATCTTCATCTCTTTCCTGAGATCGATATTACTTCAACGCCTGGTTGATCGAATTGTTGTTCAGCCGCGATTATTGCTTCAATGATGTGAATGCCGCCAATAGCAACCAGATCAATGAGGCAATGAATGTAATGAGCAAGATACAACCCAATGATAGAATTATAATTGGAACAGAATCTTTAGGGATGTAATTCATTTGCCAAAGCAATATTGATACGCAAATACAATGCAAACCAGCAAACACCAGCGGTAGAATCAGCCGTGTAAGTTCAGTGCGGCGTTTCGATTGGAAGGTCGCGATAAAATCAAAAGCAATCCGGAAGCGAGTTGACTTGCGCCTGTCGACAATTTCATCTACGTCTGATTGGGTAACATTTTCCTGAAGAAGTTTATTACAATCTTGTGCTACATCATTTGGCTCGTTGATTGGAAGTAATGTAGTTACCCAACCTTGATATTGTGAATAAAGTGTCTGCATTCGATACACAATAAAAACCATACCAAGACCTAAAAACGCGGCATCCGCCTGAAGCACTGCGGAGAGAAAATAAATGATTACTGTAAATGGGTCATACATTTTCAATTCCTTTCCATTTCCCTTAGTATCTATTTTGGTCCAATCCGCTACGTATTACCACATCCTTACAACACGAAATCCGATATCATTACGCCGAGTTCCAACACGCTCAAAACTATTATATAAGAGATTACACATACCCTCATCCCCATTCCAAGCCCCTCCTCGGATCATGCCTGTTTTACTGTCGGTCAACTCCAGCACATTACCGCTCATGTCGTAAATGCTGTCGAGGGCCGAAATTATTCCCCACTCAGGCTCATAACATGCCCCACCCGATATATGAATTAAGCGATAGTATACATTGGCATAATTTGATAGTCAAGCGTTCTCAAAAACAGGCTTAAATTTCTTCCTATACGATTCACCTTTTATGACAATTTGGTGCGATCGATGAGCCAACCGATCGAGTATAGCGTTTGCCATTATCGGGTCCGGGAATAGCGCCCCCCAGTCGGTGACAGATCGATTGCTGGTGATAATAATCGACCGCTTCGCGTATCGGCCGTCGACAATGGTGTATAAAAACTCAGCGGCGCGCTGATCGAAGGAAGAGAAGGCGAAATCATCGATAACGAGCAAGTCGACGGTCACCAGTTTTTTAACAAGCGCATTCAAACGATTTCCCAGGTCGGCCGCGGTGAACTCAACGAGGAGCCAGTGTAAGCTGTAGAACGCAACCGAGTATGCGCGTCGGCACGCAGCGTGTGCGATGGCTTTGGCCAGGTGAGTTTTACCCGTCCCGGTTGGACCGAGGAAAAAGACGCCGTCGCCGGAATGCAAAAAATTACAGGTTCCGAGTTCTCTGATGTGGGCTGCGTTGATCGACGGGTTGAATAAAAAATCGAAAGACTCGATGGTCTGTTCAGCGCCGAGCCTAGCCTTGGTAAGTGACCTTGTTATTTTCCGCGTTGCGCGAGTCGAGATTTCGTCGCTCAAGAGCATCGAGAGGAACTCCGAATAGGCAAGTTTATTTTGCTGAGCCTCCAGGAGCCGCACTTCGATCTGCGGTATCATCCCGGATAATTTTAGCTCTCGCAGTTGAGTGGTGAGTTGAGCGTGCATTGGCATTGTGTCTGTCCTCCGAATTATGATTGTGAAAAATATTGTGGCGGCCGAATGAATGACTCTGTCTCGGCAGAGAGCGGCAAGCTCGGTTGAGCTGCCTGTTGTTCGAGCTTGAGCAACAGCTGTTTGAACGATTGGGGCGTCGGTTGAATGCGATGATCGATCACATACCGTGATGCGGTCTCAACGAGCGCCGGATCAAATGTTTTTGCTGTGCTCACAAGGCCTTGAGCACGGCGCATGTTAATGAAGGCGTTGATCTGCAACACGGCACGGATACATGATCGGAACAGCGGACCGATCCTGCCTGCCTCTTGCTGGAGATACATCGGCATCCCTTCATCGAGCGCGGCTTGGATGTTCGCCGGAAAGTTCGAGAGATCCGTGTGGCGGAAGCGATCGGTTCGAAGATGTTGCTGCACGAGTTTGTTATCGAAATAAATCTCGACGATCTTCTCCGTTGCCCGCACCCAGACCTGCTTCAACACATAGGCATGGGGCACGGAAAACGCCTGTTTATTGAACTGAACGTAATGATCCGGATGCACCTTGGCCTGTTTCCACTCGGCGACAACAAACGGATCTTCCGACAGTGGGCGAAGAGTCGGCTGTTCATCGCACGTGAAAACGGTATAAGGCTCCTGGTTCGTCGTGCCGTGCTTGCGTGTTCCATATTTTTCACGCACCCAGGTGTTGATCAGGTCTGTCAGTTCTGCGAGTGAAGCCTGAGGATACAGCACGGCAAATTTACGATACTGTGCTCGGACGGTTTTCACATCGCGTTCGACTTTGCCTTTGTCTTTTGGGTGGCGGACTCGGGCAGCATCGATGAAACACTGATAATGCTCCGCCATCTCTCGATAGGAATGGTTGAGTGTGGGATCGTAGAGATCGGGCTTGATGACCCCGCTCTTCAAGTTGTCGATAACGACACGTTCTGTGACGCCGCCGAAGTAGGCGAACATGCGGACATGGGATGAGACAAAACTTTTCTGATCTTGCGAGGTGACGACCTCGACATATTTATGCCGACTGTATCCGAGCGTTGCAATGAAGAGGTTGACGATGACGTTCTTGCCGCTCACCGGGTCGATGCGTCTGCCGGCACGCGCATAATCGATCTGAACCACTTTGCCGGGCGGCGTCTCGATACGGCATGTGGTGACCTGCTGTGTGAACTCGGTGGCATGCGTTTGCATGAAGCGCTTGAACGAACTGTAGCTGATCTTTGCAGCGAGATCGTATCGGGTGCAGAGAACCTCGAATGCAATTTTTGCCTGCAGCGGGTTCTCGGTGTTCGAGATCAGTCCCTTGAGCTCCTCCAGATGAGGCAGCAAAACGGCTTGGGCTGTTGCAGAACGGCCGATCGTTGTGAGGGTGTCTTCACACAACTGCAGCACGGTATCACGATCAGGCAGCGGTGTGGTGCGGCAGAGGCCTTGGTGTTGAAGATGAGTGATGACGCGGCGAACCGTCTTGCGGTCATACCCGAGTGTGTGTGCGATAGCTTTGAGCGTTTGCCCGGAATGCCACCGGCGAAATACTTCCCATTTTTCCATAGCGATAATCGTTCGAAATGCCATCGTGTCTCCGGTCAGTGATGTGAAGAAAAAATCAGACGATGAGACAAAATGGCGAATTTTTAGAAATTATCGGGTGGGGAAACCTTTTGGCCCTGAGGGGTGGGGCATCCTTTCGGTCCTGGGTGGGGCATCCTTTTGACCCTGGGTGGGGAATACTTATGACCCTGGGGGTGGGGAATCCTTTTGGCCCTGGACTGGGGAAACCTTTTGGACCTGAGTGGGGATAGTTATGAGCCTACGACCGATTTAGGTGGGGAATCCTTCTGGCCCTCGACATAAATGCCAAGCTCGTTCGGTTCTAACTGACCGACAGCGTGAGTTCTTCCGTATGCGTTATCATCATACCACGCGACCTCATCTAATTTATTGCTGCCGCTATACGTATATCCCAAACTGGCCAATCCTCCCCTTGCTGCATATCTCCATTCGTCGTCTTTGGGAAGACGTATCTTCAGCCCTGTTTCTAATGTTGCCCATTTGCAGTATGCAACTGCATCTGCAACGTTGACATTAATCACCGGATGTTCCCCTCTCCCAAAATCATCCTTTGGAAGTTTAAATCCCGTATCCGTGCAAAATATGTCATACTGTTCAAATGTCACCGGAACAGCACCTATGTCAAAGGGATACTTTAATCCTTCGACCGGCCTCCAAAAAAGTCTGGTTTTGTCCATTGTATCTCCCTGTATATAAGCCCTATACAGACTCTGCCCTGCAATGTATAAGATTTTTAGTTTTGTTTCAACATCGCGTTCTGGTTGCGGAACGCCGATGTTGCGGAACGCCGAAACAGTGCGATATCAGCTCTATCATCCACCCATTAATAATGCCTCTGCATTTTGGTATAAGAGTTTAATGGAATCCATTACTCTCTGAATCATGAATTGGAGGCACAGTGAAATACCATTCCCGCACCATATCCTGGCGGTTCAAGGAGATATCCATTGATCTCCCCGAACTGAAAGGAAAGCAGTCCGTCACGATCAGATCACCCAAAGACCTACACCAGCACTATCATTCCCTCTTCGACAACCAGGTCCGTGAAAGGTTTGTTTCGTTTTGGCTGAACTCGGCGAACAAGGTCATAGGCTTTGAAGTCGTTACCGAGGGACTGCTCAATACCTCACTCACCCATCCGCGAGAGATCTTCCGAGGGGCAATCGTCGCGACCGCAGCAAGTATCATCATTGCCCACAACCATCCCAGCGGCAACAGCGAACCCAGTGAGGAGGATGTCCGCGTCACACGACAAATCGTGGAAGCTGGCAAGATCATCGGCATCCCTGTGCATGATCACATCATCTTTACCAACGATACATATTCCTCCCTGGCCGAATCCGGCCTCATCTAACCAAAAAGGAATCAACTATGCAAATAGACAGAAGCTACAAGATTGAAAAGTGTGTCTCCACCGATCCTAACCGTGAGAATCTCAGCAACATCTTCGTCTCGAAGCGACATGCGATGGCGACAAACGGGACCATCCTTGCTCTCGTGCCGGTCACATCCGGGACCGATGACACACCGGGTCTGATGTCAGCAGACGCACTGAAAGCCGGACGCAAGATGACACCGGCTCATATGGGATCCGTGGAAATCTCTCTGAACGGATCTCAACAGCTTCGCGACGGGACAAAGATTCCACGTCCGTCGAACGTTAAACAGCCTCGCATCTTCCACCTGTTGCGTCATGCCCATAAAGACAGGCAATACAAGATCGGGCTGAATGCAACAATGCTGAAAACGCTGGCAGATGCTCTCGGTAGCGAAGAAGTCGTGCTCGAATTCGGCACAGCAACCTCTGCAATTCTTGTAACACCAAAACAATCCACCGATGGCGCAGTTGGTCTTATCATGCCCATTCGGATCACACCCTATTGAAAGGAATCATATGGCACACAATCTTGAGCTTGATCAGAACGGTCAGGCATCGATGTTTTTCACAGGTGATGTCCCCTGGCACCAGCTGGGGCGTCGGCTTCAGAAGCCTGCAACAGCTGCCGAAGCGATGGAAGCGGCACGGCTGGATTACAAGGTCGTGAAACGCCCGTTGAAGGCGATCATCCACGCCCGTCATTTCGCAAATGTTCCGAACGCATTCGCAACGGTGCGCACTGATACAAATGTCGTGCTCGGCGTCGTCGGATCGCGGTATCAGCCGGTGCAGAACAAAGACGCGTTCACGTTCTTTGATCCATTGGTCGACAGAGACGAAGCGATCTATCATACTGCGGGTGTGCTTGGTCGCGGTGAGAAGATCTGGTTGCTGGCAAAACTGCCGGACTATATCCGAGTTGGGCCCAAAGGCGATCCCATCGAGAAGTTCGTATTGCTGTATAACAGTCACGATGGGAGCTCGCACATACGGGTCAAGATGACACCCATCCGGGTGGTCTGTAACAATACGTTGACTGCGGCATTGTCTGGAGCTGACGCTGAAGTCCGAATCAAGCATACAGCATCTGCTGGTGACAAATTGAGAGAAGCGCACAAGGTGCTGGAGCTCACGAATCAGCTTTACAAGGAGCTCGATTACATCTTCAACAGGATGGCTCTGCGGAAAGTGACACCGACTCAGCTGGTCGAATACTGCAAGACGCTCGTGCCGGATAACGCGGAAGCGGAATCCAACACACGCACTGAGAACATGCGGAATCATATTATCAGTCTGCATGACGATACCAAAGAGGCATCAATGCACAAAGGCAACCTGTTCGGTGTGTTCAATGCAGTAACCGAGTATGTCGACCATTACTCGAACCAGAAAGACCCCAGCAAGCAGCTGAAGTCGATGTGGTTTGGCGGTTCTGGTGAGCAACTCAAACGACGGGCCTATCAGCTTGCAGAATCCATGTTGTAAATCTAATCCCCTCCTCCCACCTGATACACAGACAATCCAAATTAGCTGCGATAACACGGTCGGAGGAGCGGCTTACCCATTTTCAAATTCAATGAAAGGAGACAATATGTGTATACGGCTTGAACACACGAGTGCTGGGCATAACAAGTTCTACGAGATGCAGTTCATCCAAAGCAAGAACCGTATCGCGGTTCGGGGGCTGTATGGCGCTATCGGCCAAGCACCGAATGAGACTACGATCTATGATGGCAATGATGAAATGGAAGCGCTCGTGCAACTGAAGAAGAAGCAACTGGAGAAGCTGAAGAAAGGATACGTCATTGTATCTCAGAACGACAAAGCGACACCCGCCGAAACTATCACCCCCAAGACGAATGACGTTCCCGCTATCTGGCCGATGAATGCTCAGGGCGTGAAGGGTGACGATCACCTACAGGCGCTCTTGAACGACGACAACTACGTCGCCCAGGAGAAGCTGGACGGAATGCGCGCCGTCATTCACATCACGAAGGATGGGCTGCGAATCTTCAGCCGTTCTGCCGGCGTAGCTGATCCGACCATGCCGTTGGAAAAGACGTCAGCTCTCCCCCATCTGGCTGCGCTCACGTTTCCATCCCTTGTCGGCACAGTCCTCGATGCCGAGATCCTGATCGCTGGCAAGGATTGTGCAGAACTTAGCGGGGCAATGCACCGGAAAGATGTCGGTAGTGACAACCGGTTGGTAACTGCTTTTGTATTCGATATTATAAGGCTGGGTGGCGTATCGGTTACCGGGAAGACGCTGGAAGAACGGATCACGTTGTTGGAAACGGTGCAATCACGGCTGCAGAGTGAGCACATCGTATTCCTGCCGTGGGCGAAATCTGCCTCCGATAAACGGGCGTTGTATGAGTCGCTCCTCGACTCCGGCAAGGAAGGCATCATGTTGAAGAGGTTGGATGCAACATATGTCGAGGGCGGAAGACCGTCGAACAACTGGTTCAAGGACAAGAAGTCGGCAACGTTCGACTGCGTTGTGCTCGGATTCTCGAAGGGTGCCGGCAAATATAATACGCTGGTGGGCGCTGTCATCTTCGGGCAGTATCGGAATGGCAAGCTGATTCAGCTGGGGCAGGCTTCCGGTATGAATGACAGCACCAGGTCCCTCATGTCACGATATCCCGAGCAGTATCTCGGGCGGGTTGCTGAGATCAAAGGTATGGAGCGGCTGAAGAGTGGGTCCATTCGCCACCCTCAGTTCGTAAGAATCCGCACGGACAAACAACCATCAGATTGCCAGTGGAATGAACACGAACAATAATGAAAGGAGAACAGTTTTATGAAAATAGACTGGGGTGAAATATTCAACGCAGCCCTGAGCATCATCGAGGCGATAAAGATCCTCGTCGTCAATCACATCAACAAGAAATAAGGAGAACATTCATGGGAAAATATTTTCAAATACTCATCGCTGTGATCAACAGCATACTTCGGAAGAGGTAACCAATGAACTTCATAGAAGAACTTCTGGCAGAGGCTGAACTTGCTGATGCCAAGAAACTGCTCGAAGTGAACAAGGTGCGCGCTGATCAGCTGCTCATGGCTATTACAGTGCTGGAAGAAAAGTGTTACGAGATCAACATGTTGGTCGATTCCGAAGTTGCTTTGTTCGAAGAATACCGGAGAATCGAAATTGCAAAACTCGACAAGAAAATGTCATGGCTGGCCTTCAATCTTGAGCAATACATGAAAGACACCGGAGAGAAAACAATGGCACTTCCCCACGGTGAACTCAAGATGCGGAAAGGTCGCGACAAGATCGAGATAACCGATATGGCGAAGTTTTTGCCGATTGCACAGGCTAAGGGACTTCTTCGAGCTATTCCGGAATCATTTGAACCGGATATGCGGACCTTATTGGAGTATGCCAAGTATTCCGGTGTCACTCCCCCAGGCTGCAGCTTGATTCCGGCTTCCACCAAATTCACTTATAAAACTAAAGGAGCGTCAAATGGCAGTAGTAGCGACAAGCACGAACGGGAACAAACCGAAGCTGGAGCTGGCTCTGAACGAGTCAGTCAGGCTGAAACTGTTGAAGGATAAATGCTTCGAAGGACAGAATTCATACGGGTCGTATTATCTCTATTCAGTGGAACATGACGGCATCGAAAAGATCATCTTCCTGACGGCTCCCATCCATACCGCTATCGTGGAGGCAAAGCTGACGACCGGCGATGAGTTCATCCTTCGGAAAGCTGCTGTGCAGAATGGCAAGAAGCTGACGCCCCAGATATCCATAGAGTTCGTAGAAAGGATGCTTGTTCCCTCCATACCGGCAAACACTCTCCTATCGGAACCCTGTGAAGCACCGGTAGCAAGGGATAATTTCCGTGTGCTTCTCCTTCAGTGCCTCGTCGATGCCGCGGCTGTTATCCGTGAATCGGGCATTCAGATGGGGAATGATGAGCTTCAGAAGCTGGCGACGACTTTATTCATCCAAAGGGCGAAGAACGCTTGAATTCCTGTTGTATTTGAGATATGATTTTCAGACATTACACACCGGCAGACTCACATAGTTACAACCTACATACGTAGTGCATTCACTAATACTCTTCCAAGGGCAGCGTAGACCATCACGCTTGCCCCTTGGG
>CAISDA010000017.1 GCA_903884005.1 uncultured Ignavibacteriota bacterium
ACAATTGCGGAACTCTACCGTGCGCGCTGGGGTGTTGAAACATTTTTCAAATGGATCAAACAACATTTACGGATCAAATCGTTTTTCGGAACAAGTTCGAATGCGGTTAAAACTCAAGTGTGGATTGCGATCTCAACATATTACTGCAACAGCAGCATTGCGGAAAAAAATTGCACCGTGCCGGGAACATCGACGCTTCGCCTGATGCGGCACATACGGTCACCGTTTCACCATAGCCACAGGCACAAGCAGTGAATCGTCCGTTCCCAGTTTGCGCATGCGCAGCGCATGTTCTCTGAGTACGGCGAGCGTCGAGACATCCGTATCGAAGATCGAATTCACACCCTGCGGCTCCTGCGGCGGATCGCCGACAAATGAATCCCCTTTTTTCCACATGGCGTCGGCGTTCTGCGTCCGTCCTTCTCCTCCCCACGCCCAAAAATTCGAGCCTGCCAGGGGAGATCCGGTTCGGGCCGAATCGTATATCACGCCCAACAGTGTTGTGAAATAGCGGTCGCGCGCCGTCGTTGGCGAACCGGGCACGAACGATCCGGTGTCGCGCCCGAGTCCGAATTCCTCCACGACGAGGGGCTTCTGGAGGCGGCGTGCCAGGCGCACGTGTGTTGCGAGATAGTCGAGGGCCTTCTGCTGAGCGAACGGGAGTGTCTCTTCGAATTTTTTGGGATCAAACCACCCCCAGTTGAACGGCCAGACATGCATGGTGCAATAATCGATGTTTTTAGTGGTGTGTGCGGCCAGATAATATTCTTCGCTTTGCAGGCTTCCCGCTATTCCCTCACTTCCGGTCGATACCAAATGGTTAGTATCGAGCGATTTTATGAACCCGGCCGTCTTGTCGATCCATTGAAAATAGAACGGGAGGTTGCCGGTTCCCTCGGGGCTCTCGGTGCCGGGACGCGGTTCGTTTGCCAATTGCCACGACATGATCGCGGGATCGGTCGAATATGTTCTGTGATTGTATGCATTGACCCTCGTGACGACGCTCTTTACATATGTCCGGAACATCGCGTTCGCCGCTTCATGTTTGTAAAAGCCCGCCGAATAATTCATGAACGTTCCCCAGCCGGCAACCTCCGGATCGAGCGACGGCGTCTTCTCGGCCCATGCGACATACTGAGACATTCCGCCGGACCATTCCCAATAATTTGTCAGATAGAGCACAGCCTTCATGTGCCGCTTCGCCATCTGCGACAGCATATAATCCAATCCCAGCAGCAGCGAATCGTCGACGACGCCCGGTTCGCGGAGGATGGCCGGTTTCACTGCACGCAGGCTCTGCGAAAATTCGGAACCGGCCAATATGCGCAGATTTGTCACTCCGAGTTCGTTCAGTGAATCCAATTCTCTCTCAAGGCGGGGGCGGTCGCCGGTTTCTCCGGGTGAGCCAAGGTAGCAGCCATACCACATATTCGTCCCGACATAATAATACGGCTTGTCGTTCTGTGTAAAATGTGTGCCGCGCACTTTCACATACCCATCTTGTCGTATGAACGGCCACATTCCGGAACATCCGGCGAACACGACAGCACACAGGAGAACACAGCCGGCAGTTCGAAGCTTCATGAATGATCCTGATGACGTGAAAGAGAGGTGGGTAATATTATTTAAATTAATATACAGACTGAATTTTACTTTGACAAAGGCAAAGAGTATTTTTAAAGCATTATGATACCACGAACATTTAACGCCATTCATTCATGATGCCCCTTCTCGTGTCCCTTGTGCTGTTGGCGGCCGGACTGCTCTCGCTTCACGTGCTGCCGTTTCATCCGATCGTTTCATACACGGCTGCGTTCATTGCGTCTTCCGCCTTGTTTCTTGTTGCCGCCTATCAGCTGTTCAGGAAGGAACTGCCGGACTCGTACGTGTTCGGTGCCATCGGCATTGCGATGATCATCCGCTTCTCGTTCATTGCGACAGCGCCGATAGGGTCAGATGATCTGTGGCGATACGTGTGGGATGGAAAAGTGCAGAGCAGCGGCGTGAATCCGTATGCCTATGCGCCGGACAGCGACGCGCTAAAGCACTTGTCGACATCGGCGATACCGTCTCTCGTCAATCATCCCGAAATGAAGACGATCTACTTTCCATTGAGCGAATGGATTTTTTATCTCTCTTACACCATCAGCGGCGAACATGCATGGGGGATCAAAGTGCTGCTGCTCTTTTCCGAGATGCTGGCGATGTACGGACTGTTTCTTCTCACACGAGTGTTGGAGATACCCCGTCGGTTCATGCTCCTGTACGCTTTCTGTCCCATGCTCGTGTATGAATATGCGATCGACGCACACGTCGACGGATTCGGGCTGCCGCTGCTGATCTTCTCGCTCTATTGTTATTTCGACAAGAAGAAGATTGTGTCCATGCTGCTGCTCGGCTTGTCGCTGTCCATCAAGCCCACGGCCCTCGTGCTGCTGCCAATACTGTTCTTTGCGGAGAAGGAGTGGAGGTCGCGCCTGCAGATCGCCGTGATCCCGCTGTTCGCGCTGGCGGTGCAGTTCGCGCCGTATTTTTTTTCTGCGAATCCTTTTGAATCGTTGTCGACATTCACGAAGAATTGGACTTTCAACGGATTCGTATTCAATGTGTTGAATGCATACGTTCACAACAACCAGCAGACCCGCCTCATTTGTTCGGTCGCACTGGGTGTCCTGGTGCTCATGCTTTCTTTCTCAAAGAAGCCGCTCGTCGATAGGCTCTACTATGCCGTGCTGCTGCTGCTCCTCTTCTCTCCCGTTGTGCATCCGTGGTATGTCGGATGGCTTGCGGCACTGCTGCCTCTGGCGCGGCGATGGAGCGGAGTTGTGTATGTGAGCACGCTCAGCCTGACATGCTTCACCTATATCGCCTATCAATTGCATGGAGTGTGGAGCGAACAACCGGTGATGTGGCTCCTTGAATACATCCCCGTTGTCATCCTGTTGATCATGGAACTGGCGGATGTCGGCTTTCTGCGGCCTGATTCACACCGCGAAGCGGTGCGAGGTTCTGCCAGTTACTTATGAGCATGGTCAGTGCACCTGCAGCGCATTTATTTTTACGAAGTAATTCGGTGCTGCAGCATCGGTGCGCATGTAGGGCAAGATACCATCTCGCCCGGCTATGAAAATAATCGTCGGCATATGTGGTGCGTGTAGGACGAGCTGTTAGCTCGTCCTCTCGCGAGATACCATCTCGCCCTACGGGGCAACAAAATTTTTCGGTGGTGTGAAGGCATTTTGGAAATTGAAGGAATGGCCATATATTAATGAATGGAACAAACATTTCCGATCGACAGAGAACTGCCCTCTGTGCTTGCTGCGATGGCATCGGCGCAGCGTGTGATCTTGAGCGCCCCTCCCGGGGCAGGCAAGACAACACGCGTGCCCCCGGCACTGCTGAAGGCTGAATGGCTCCGGGGACGGAAGATCATCATGCTCGAACCGAGAAGGCTCGCGGCGCGGCGCGCGGCTGAATTCATGGCCGGGCAGATGGGCGAGCGTATCGGTGAGACAGTAGGATTCCGCGTGCGGGGCGAGGCGAAGATCGGCAGACAGACACGCATCGAAGTCGTGACCGAGGGAATCCTGACGCGCATGCTTCATGCAGATCCCGCGCTGGACGAAGCGGCGCTCATCATATTCGATGAATTCCACGAGCGGAGCATCTACGCAGACCTTGGACTTGCCCTCACGCTCGATGTGCAGCAGAATCTCCGCAGCGATATAAAAATTCTTGTCATGTCTGCAACGCTGGACGCTGCGTCTCTGTCGTCGATCCTCGATGGCGCAGCGATCGTGAAGAGCGAAGGAAAAAGTTACAGCGTCGACACGCGTTATCTTCGGTTCACGCCCAAAAAATCGAAGGAAGCCGTGACTGTCGACGCCATCTGCGCGGCGGTGAAGGAAGAAGAAGGAGACATCCTTGCATTCCTTCCCGGCAGGCGTGAGATCCGTTATGTTGAAAATATTTTGTACGAACGCCGACTGCCGGACGACGTCCGCGTGCACACGCTGTATGGCGACGCGCCATACGAACAGCAGGAGGCCGCTTTGACGCCGGCCAGGCCGGGCGTGCGCAAAGTGATCCTGTCGACGAGTGTGGCCGAGACAAGTCTGACCATCGACGGCGTTCGCATCGTGATCGATTCCGGACAGGTTCGCATGGCGGAGTTCGATCCGCGCCGGGGAATGTCCGGGTTGATCACGGTGCCCGTGTCCAAGGCAACGGCAGATCAGCGCCGCGGCCGCGCAGGCAGGCAGCAGCCGGGCATCTGTTATCGCATGTGGACGGAGGCAGAGCACACGCAACTGCCGGACTATCCCCTGCCCGAAATAAAAAACGCGGACCTCGCGTCGCTCGCCCTCGATCTTGCCGCCTGGGGCGAACCCACAGGGGAGCGCCTGAAATTCATCGATCCGCCTCCAGCACATCATCTTGCGCAAGCCCGCGCGCTGCTCGAGTTCCTCGGCGCGCTCAATCACGAGGGTGGCATCACCGCGCACGGCAAGGCAATGGCTGAACTGCCGATCCATCCGCGATTGGCGCACATGATCATTCGCGGCAGCGAGATCGGCTGCACGCGGACCGCCTGCACGACTGCGGCACTGCTCGAGGAACGAGACCTTTTCTCCGGCCGTGCAGACGCCGATGTGGATCTTGGCGTCCGCCTGCATGCGGTGACGCAGCAACGCTCCGCTAACCGGCAGGCTATCGAACGTGTTGCAGCACAGGCCGACCGGCTGCAGTCGGCGATCGAACGAATTGGTACAAATGAAAAGACACGGCACTATGGCGTGAATGGCGGACAACGCGCAGACACGGTGGGACACGCGGAGGACCCTGGCAACGCTCTCATCGGAGGTCGGCCGGATACACAATATTCATCGCAATCGAATATGAAGCCGGAGGCAACACAAAGGAAGGCCGGCGCCGAAGTGAACGACGAGCATGCGGGGCTCCTTCTCGCATTCGCATATCCCGACCGGATCGCCCGGCGCCGCGGTGAGGAAGGATCGAAGTATCTCACTGCAAACGGAACAACAGCCGTGCTGCCGTCAGGCAGCCTTCTGGCCCGCGAAGAATTCCTGGCCATCGGAGAAACGGACACCACTGGTTCCGTGCCGCGCATTCTGCTCGCGGCCCCGATCGCGCAAAGCGACATCGAACGGTACATGAAGGATGCTCTGACGTTTGAAGAACAGATCGAATGGAACAGCAAAGAGGAAGCCGTCGTGGCCAGAAGCATCTCACGGCTCGGGGCAGTGATCCTTACCGAACAATCCATCACGACAGCACCCGATGCGGTTGTGCAGGCAATGATCGCAGGCATCCGATCGCTGGGAATCGACTCGCTGCCGTGGACAAAAGAATCGCGCGCCCTGTGCCTGCGCGCCGAATGGGCACGCACACACTGTGCGGAGGCCGCAGAATTTCCAATGATGAGCGAAAGCGGACTGCTTGCGGCAATCGAAGACTGGCTCGCACCGTTTTTACAGGGGATCAGGCGGCGCACACAGCTTGTGTCGCTCGGCCTTCATACGATCCTGACCACACGCCTCGGCTATGCCACTACACGCGCGCTTGAAAAACTTGCGCCCTCCCATCTCGCTCTTCCGAGCGGGTCGCATATCGCCATCGATTATTCCGCACACCCGCCCGTGCTCGCCGTAAAACTGCAGGAGCTCTTCGGGCAGACACAGACGCCGAGCATCGGAAACGGGCGCACGCCGCTGCTGCTCCATATCCTCTCGCCCGCACAGCGTCCGCTTGCCGTCACACAGGACCTCCACAGTTTTTGGGCAACGTTGTATCCCGAACTCAGGACACAAATGAGGGCGCGCTACCCGCGCCATGTCTGGCCCGAGAATCCGCTCACCGCCCAGCCGACCAACAGAACGAAGCGGCGGCAGACGAATTCCTGACAGCAATGTCGGATACCGCTCTCTTTTGTCTTGTCCTATCGGGCCTCCCCTTGTCACTTCTTGGTGTAAGTATTTGTCGAAATATTTTTGATGTTGAGGAAATTTTGATTACTTTGCACCGGTGATAATTTATTCATCGGGGGGGGACAATTATGAAGAAAATTATCTATCCCAAAACACCGCAATTTCTCGACCGCAACGAATCACAAACAGGTCCCGCTCCTGCCGTCTACACGTTCCTCAAAACCGTATCGCTCGACCACCTCTCATGGTACTCGCGCGACTTCCAATCGGGCATCAAATCCAGACTCTCGAAAAAGATCGCCGATGATTTCGGGTTCGATGAAAAACAAGTCATCCTGAGTTATGGAAGCGAAGATCTCCTGAAGCAGATCATCCACTGTTACATCGGTCCGGGTGAAAAGATCCTCATCCCGCGCGAGGCGTGGTGGTATTACAAGCGTGTCGCATCGGAACGCGGGGGCCTGAATGTGGAATACCCGATGGTGAAAGGCGTTACAGACGGCATCGCGTCGTATCTATATGACGTCGATCACATGATCACGATCTACAAACGCGAAAAGCCGAAAGTTGTCGTCATTGCCTCGCCGAACAATCCTACGGGAAACCGCATCGATTCACAGGATCTGAAACGATTTTTGGATGTCTGCCGCGATACCATCGTGATGATCGACGAAGCATATTGGGGTTTCGGGTCCACCGAGAATGCATATGTCAAACCGTACATCGACGAGTATCCCAATCTCATCATCTGCCGGACATTTTCAAAATTTTTCGGCCTGGCCGGCAGCCGTATCGGTTTTGCCTTTGCGGGAAAAAATTTGGGCGAGCTGATTGAATTCGCCACGCGCTATCTGGGCTACAACCGGATCTCTGAACGCCTGGGCGAGATCGCTCTGGACAACGTGAAGTATTATACGAAGGTCGGGAAGCAATACGCCCGAGACAAAGAGATGATGTACCGCGAATTTTCAAAGCTCAAGGGATTCACGCCGTACAAATCGTACGCCAACTTCATTCTCGTGGATATGCCGAAGGAGATACGCCCGGAGCTGAAAAAATATTTGACCGAACGGAATCTCTTCATCAAATTTCTGGACGAAGAGGCGTTCCGCACCGAGGCCCGTATTTCGCTCGGCACAAAGGAACAGAACACTATGCTCGTCCGTGCGATCAAGGACTTCTGCCGCACGCATCCGTATTAACCGTTCGCGGCGGCTGCCCGGCATATATGTGCACTGCGGGGCGTGCACAATGGCATTTCGCAGAGCACTGTCGCTCAACGTACTGTTGTCTCCATAACTACATTGGCCGCGGAGGATTGGCACCCGTCTTACTTCCGGCAGGCCCAGGGAGCAGGCTGGCACGCCCCCGGATTTAAATCGCACACATGCATCTATTTCGCCGTTATATAGAATCGCTCAAGGCGATCGAGGCCGAAGAAAGCTTTGATCTCATCGTCTATCGTCCGCTCGCGTTTCTCTTCGTCACCGCAACGTACCGTATCGACCTCACGCCGAATCAGGTATCGGTAATGGCGATGATCGTCGGCATGATCGGGGGCGTACTGTTCGGATGCGGATCATACCCATGCCTTGCCGCTGGAGCCGCATGCTATTTCCTCTCGAACGTACTCGACTGCGCCGATGGACAGATCGCACGGCTGAAGAAGAACGGATCGCGCATTGGCCGCATCGTTGACGGATTCATCGATTACGTGGTGAGCATTGCCGTCTTCCTCGGCATCGGCATCAGCCTCACAAAAGGAGTGCTCGCCGGCATCATTCGCCCATACGGCGCCGACATGCTCGGCATAGAGGGAGCAGGCCCCGGCATTATCTATGTGTGGCTCTTGACAGCTGCAGCCGGTGCATCGACCGCAATGCAGGCATTTCATTTTGATCTGCAACGAAACAACTACCTCAAATTTGTGTACGGCAAGGCGGCGACGCTTGAGGAGGAGATCAGAGATTACGAGGCGGAGAAAGAAGCGGCGCTGAAGAAGCACGGACCTGGAAAGTACATCGAACTGCTCCTGATCAATATTTATCTGGGTTACTGCCGGCTTCAGATCATATCGCAATCACGGCAGCCCGTCGCCACGCCTTCGACAGTCTCTCCCGAAGCCTACGCGCTCCGGAACAGGGCACTGCTTCGGGGGTGGAGTTATATCGGCTCGACCACGCACATTACCGTGTGCGTGGCATGCGCACTTGCCGGGAATCTTGAATTGTTTTTGCTCATCACCGTGCTGCCATTGAATGCGCTCCTGTTGGTGATGCTTGTGCTGCAGGCAAGAGCCGACGGTACAACGTCATTACTTGAGTCGCCGGCCAGCCGATCGGCTCCTTCCGCGAATTGAATCGGACAACCCCGCCCCGTCATTTGCCGCTGTCCATGGCCTGTGGCATGAGAGGACGCCAACGATCTGCCGGATGACCGATCGCCTTGGTATGCAACGTTCATTTCACGAACGTGAACATTTTTTGATCGGTAAAATTATCTGCGCGCAATGTATAGACATATACACCGCTTGACAAACCACCCCCTTCGAATACGACGCTGTAGACGCCCGGCGGCCGCTCTTCATTGACAAGATCCGCAACTTTTCTTCCAAGCATATCGAACACGCTGAGAGTGACAACGCTTCGCCGGGGAACAGCATATCGGATGGTTGTTGCCGGGTTAAACGGATTGGGATAGTTTTGAGAGAGGGAGTATTCCGTGGGCAGCGCATCCATTCCCACGCCGGTAGTCGTGCTTTTAATCGAAAATGGCACAGTATTCCAATCGGCAGTCGCCATATTAGCCGCGTCAACGATCTTGATCCTGCACTCATCCGATGCCGTATTCGGTATCAACCATCCATAGGTGTTAAAGGAGGCGGGAATATTTTCTGCGATTTTCTTCCAGGAACTTCCCTTGTCGGTCGATACATAGAGATTGACCGCAGTCATATTATTTTTTTGCCATTGAATATTCTGCACCGTGCCGGCTCTCCATAGTTCGCTGCCTTTGGGTGATTTTAGGACAACGCTTTTTGAACCGGGGTCCATTGTTTTAAGGATGACGCCCCAATCGCCGACAATAATGGCGCTGGATGGACCTATGAATTTCACACACCGCAATACCGATCTCACTCCGCTTTCCTGCCTGACCCAGGTTGTTCCTCCGTCGATGGTTTTAGCAATGGCGCCATCGATACCCACGCCGAGGCCGTTGTGTTCATCCAGGTAATCCACACTGTACAGATATTCTCCCGTCGGATTATTCTGATTGACCCACGATGTTCCGCCGTTATTTGTTCGAAGGATGTTGCCGGCACCGCCGCATGGGCCATCACCCAAGACTGTTGCTGTGAGAGGATTTAAAAAACGGACTCCGTTGAGCGATGCCGTCGTACCGCTCGGAATTTTTGTCCAGACGGTTCCTCCATCCGTCGTTTTTACTATTAATCCGCCGGTGCCAACAGCGATCCCATTGGTTCGATCGCAAAATTCAACGGCCATCAGACTTTCCCACATTCCACTCAGGCTCCCGGGGTCCTGCACTTTCCACGTGATCCCACCGTCGGCAGTATGGATGATGACACCCTGTGCCCCTACGGCCCAGCCGTTGGCGTTGTCGACAAAGCACACACTTGTCAATTGCCTGTTCGTCGGATCATTGAGTTTTGTGAAGCTCACACCGCCGTCGACTGTTTTGTAAATTGTATTGCCGACGATCCATCCTGTATTCATGGTAATGAATGACGCTCCGCTTACCACAGCATCGTCCGGGAAGTCCAATTTATCGCTCCATGTTCGCCCTCCGTCAGTCGTTTTAAAAAGACCGCCCCCCGAATTATCGCCTTGCGTGAGAGCCACTCCATTGGTTTCGCTGAACGGTAAATATTTAAAAAATCCCCCATCCCAGTTTGCCATCTGCCTTTCCCAACTGTCCGATTCCTGTGCAGTGGTGAACACATCATCCTTGCTGTAAAAAATGCCGAGCGTGTTTACCGCCTTAATTCTAAAATGGTACGTCGTGTTGGGCAGCAGTCCGGCTGTTTTTGGAGATTGAATGAATTTTTCACTATATGTTGGAAGAGAATTAGTGCCGAGTTGATCTATTTCACTTCCATAATAATTCGATGTTCCGTATTCAAACGTGTATTTCGACCAACTTCCGTTCTCCTGGACATTCCAATACATCGATGCGCTGTTTTGTGTCAAGCTCCAGGCGCCTCCGTCCCCGCTGAAATCGGGCGGTGACGCTTTGAATTTTCGCAGCGACAGCTGATACTTACCGTAGGCGTTATAGGCAGCGGCGACCTTACTTCGCAAGGGGTTTGCCTGAAAGGGCACCGTTGTTTTCGTGCTTAACGCCGATCCCCAATTTTCCCTGTATGCATAGCGTATGTAATACACCCCGGAAACTGGTATCAGCACCGATAATCTGTCGTTAGTCATAAGACCGTTATAGATGCCATCCCCGTAGGTAATGAAACCTGCATCGCCAAGAACCTGGATCCTTCCCCAAATGCCGGAATTCATGGCATTGGCAAAAACGTCGATCGTGTCGCCGGCGAGCGCAGTGAATTGATAATAATCCGCATCGCCCTCCGGACTAATTTCGCCCTCATATGTTTCTCCCATTGCTATCTGTGTTGCATGGGCATTATCGTTATTGGGTTCTTGTTCGTATAACTGTCCGGCAGCACTAATGCTGAAATAATTTCTGGACATTGAAAACGCGTGTGCATTTCCCGCATCACTGATTCGTATCCTGGCGGTTGTCGTACTTGTCGAAGGGACACTCCATAAATATTGTCCGTTGTAAATATCCGTTTGTCCGGATACCGTTGCGATCTTCTGCCACGACGCACCATCGAGCATCAGTTCAATGTTGATATCGGAACCAGATGTATTGATCCACGTGATCAGCGTCTGTGAATTCATTTTAAATCGTTCGTTCCCCACCGGCGAGGTAAGAGCCACAACAAAAGGACCGGATTTCCTGATCGAAAAATAAATGCTGTCCGACACAGGGCCGACATTCGACACATCCAGGCCGCCAGGCACACCGTCGGATAAGAGCGGCGCAGGGTCGGAATAATCGCTCATTGCTATTCTGCCCGAAGCAGCGCTGAGACTTGCTTTATCCGGTTCGCCGTTGCCGCTCTGCGTGCCGCCCGGCCGATAGGCATACAATTCATCATCAATGACTCTCGCATTGCCCAGGCCGTCTGAATTTTCATTGACCCTGTAGACAACGACGCCTTCCGACGGCAGCGACCGTTCAAAGACACCTTGTTTCTTCCGATACTCCAGAACAAAATATTGCTTACTGGAATTCGGCGACGTGATCTTGAAACAATTGTTCGCCGGCGACGTCAGCGGATTCAACGAGTAGGTTCCCGTGCTTTCGATCTCCGGGATCGAGGTAATCCAATGGCCATACCGATACTTCATGTATGCGCTCATATGCTGGGGCGGGTTGCTCGTCGTTTCCATCAGATCCCATCCGCCGACAGGTGTCAGTCCATCGAGTGAATAATGATATAGATCCGGAGCCCCGATGGAATGAAACATTTCGTGGCACAACACGCCCACACCCAATTCCAACAGATTGAATTCAAGCTGGAAATTATAGGTCGTCACCTTTTTTCCGTTGACAACAACATTCTTAGAATCCAACGACCACATATGGGGCCACAAGACACTCCCCCATATATCCGGCGCCCCTTTCACGATGAAGCAGACATTATCGACGTTGCCATCATGGTCGCCGTCGAGATCCACGGAATTCGGTATCTCGGTTTTTATGGCAGTAATAGCGTTGGCTAACAGGGTATGCTCCCTCTCTGTTTTTTCTATTCCTGTCGTATAGCCTATGGGATTGGTAATGCTGTACGCATTGTAATAATTCCGCGGGTTACCATCCTTGAACGATGTGATGGAATTATTTTGGGAAACAGGGAAAAATGTACTCTTGATGTGCAATTGACCGAACGATGCTTCGTTGTAATAGTTATAGAGAGAATTTGCCGCAGCATCCGTGTTGTTGAACATCGCATTAAAAATTTCGGCCTTCTCAGTGAATTCATCCTCGTCCGAGAAACGAATATAAATCACGACATTGTTCATCGTCCCTTTTCCCGGAGCGGAAAAAACCTGTGTCGTCCCTCCACGTTTTTGCAATTGCGATGTGCTGCCGGACGCCGACTCTATTTTTTTCAGTATCTCCTTCGCATCATCGATCGTCCACTGCTTGATGCCCAGCCTATAGGGATCGCTTTTTCCAACGATGCCGCTTGTGGGGACTAGCATTCCATGTATCTGTTCAGCATACACGTAGTACCCGCGTTGGTCCTGAACGATCGTGAATCCGTCCTTGTCGTGCAGCCAATGATAGTACTCATCTCCGCTTGCGAAACACGCTATTGCCTCTCCGGATGGCTGCTGTATTTTTTGTGGGACGAATTTGAGCGGAGCAGACTGTGCGATCACGCAAAGCAGCAGCACACATATACTTATTAACATGGGGGAATATTTCATGGAGCCTCCGATACAATGTTCCGGATCATCACGCCGGAAATCGAATGCACGATACGGCGAGATCATGAACCGACGTCCGATACGATAACAGTCACAGGTATGAATGCTGAGACTGCTCCAGAGAGGGTAAAACATGGGCATAGTAGACCCGCATGGGAATACATCCGGCAATCCCGGACACGAACATCTTATGCACAAATAATGCCATTTTTGAAAAATATAGCATGCATTTTTACTAATGATTTTACCGTTCCAAAGGCAAGGGAACAAAATCGGCAATCACAAGGACACAATTGGGTAATATTGACCACAAATAGGCGGGTGGGTTATGCAGGAAAAAAGAATGGATTGTGTGAATTTTATATGATCGAGAAGACCTTGTGCGATGACCGCGCTGCAGTTCGACTGCATTTAACGATGTGATGATATTACCGGAGTGGAAGTTCGACTGCGTCTAACGATGTGACGATATCAACAGAGCCGGGGTTCGACTGCATTTAATGATGTGATGATACTAGCAACTCCGAGCGCGATGCACGCATCATCGCACAGGGCCGATGAGCCGATGGCAGACGGAGACGGAATGACACGCCGCGAGCACCGTGCGTTCGATCAATCGATATGAAATACTTCTTCCATTGCCGCCCACCATTCGCCGGGCGCCCGCGTGGCAATGGGATCCTGTATCGGCTCCATCACCGCCCACCACTGCTGCGTCTTCGGATCGGCGGCCATCTTTGCCATGTCGCCGGCGAAATCCGTGCCGATGTATTCAAAATACGCGAAGAGCGTTCCATCCTTCCGGAAGATGGAATAGTTCCGGATATTGCAGCGCGTGATCATCTCCAGCACTTCGGGCCAGACGGCCGCGTGATAGTGTGTATACTGCTCAATGTGTTCCGGCTTAACGCCAATGACCTGACCGAATCGTTTCATTGTAATTCATGTTCCTTGAGTGTGAGTAGTGTTGAATCCCTTCACTGCATCGTACATGGCGATGATATTTTGTGGAGGGACATCCGGAAGAATATTGTGCACGGTATTAAAGACGAACCCGCCGCCTTTCGAAAATATTTCCATGCGTTCAAGAACCTGCGCTCGTATACGTTCAGGTGAGCCGACATTCAGCATGCCGGCAGTCTCGATACCGCCGCCCCAGAACGTGCATGCCGCCCCAAATTCCCGTTTCAAGAACGCGGGATCCATGGCATAGGCATTGGTCTGCACAGGATTGAAAATTTCTATTCCCGCATCGATCATATCCGGCATCAGAAGCGAGATCGAACCGCAGGAATGAATGAACGTATGCATTGCGCTGTGCGATCTCACATAGTCGCATAGGATTTTGTGTCTCGGTTGAAAGAGCTGCCTGTAGATGTCGGGCGACATGAGCGGGCCCGTGGTCATTCCAAGGTCGTCGCCGAAACGGATGATGTCCACAATGTCGCCGACGGCGGCGCACACTTTTTCGAGTGTCGCCAGGTGTCGTATCATCAGTTGGTCGAGGAGCTTTTCCACATTATACTGATCGCACAGAAGATCGGTGAGAAAATTATCCATTCGCCTGAGGAACGTTCCCCATTCGAACAGGTTGCAGCCGCACACCACCAGAAGCGCCTTGTCCGTCGTCGCGCGCAAGTGCAGCGCCCTCGTGCGAAGCTGTTCCCAGAAATCCGGCTCACCCGCATGGTCCCACGGACTGTGCGCATGGCGTGCCCACATGACGCGGTTCATTTCAGCATCCAGCTCCGCGTACTCGGAAGGATACCCGTCCGAGTACGGAAAGTACATCTGATCGAAAAATGTCGCCCGAAGCGGCATCTTCGAAAGGACTCTGGTTCCGTTATTGTCGAATGTCAGGAACGATCCGTCCGGTTGTTGGACAGGACGATACCAGACAGGATACCGTGCCGGCGCGCCATTGGCAAGCGTTATTGCATACCAGTCCGCGGCAGTCTCGTTGAAACTTTGGCCGATATCCAGCACGTCCGCTCCGACCATGTCGAGCACAGACATGTCCGGCTGCGCCAGCTGCTGCACCACATCATAGATGCGGACGGGCAGGTCTGTTCGTCCGATATGATTGAGAAGATTGCTGTAGGCGATCGCCGATATTCCAGAACTGGGGGTGGCGCTCAGATCCAGAGGCACCCGATCGGGTTCTCTGTGGTTGATTGCCGCCAACACTCTTTCGCGTGAAGTCATACAGTGGGTGATTGCATGGATCTAGAGTTGAGTATGAATTGCTGCGCCGGTCGGTCATTAGCCCGTCGGCGTCCGGCGGAAAATTAGCCATTCAAAAGACTAAAAGCAAACAAAATTCACAACCCGATGCATGCAAAGCAGCACTGCCAAAGGCACGAGCGGGATAGACTGGGATAGACCGATGAACCTCGCGCTCTTCACGCACCCGGCGGCTCCGGTTTTTTCCGCAGACCGCTTATTATACCAGCGAACCACTTATGGTACCGGTGAACCGCTTATGGCATTTCCCATGCCAATGATGCGCGGGTTTTCTACATTTAGCCGTGTATCGCCTCTATTACAGAGATGGTATGAAGCGAAATAGTGTGAATTGAAGAACGTCATTGCCATTTTCCCTCCTCAGGGGAGAAGGGGGAACGGCACGTTTTGCGATCATGTGTTTCATTTCAAGGAGAGTGGGATGGCAGGAAATCAGTGTAAAGAGTATCGTCTGCTGCTGGAAAACGAGGCCCGCAGTATTCTGGCTGAAGAATTTCACCACGAAGTGCCTGTTGAGGTCCCGATACGGTATTTCCTCTCGTTCAAGACCGAAGGACGGCTGGGTGCTCTGCGCGATGCATTGTACCGGCTGGATACGAATGCGTTCGGATGCTGCACGCTGTGCCGGTGCGAGATCGACGAAGCATTCCTCCTGCAGGATCTCACGACGCGTCTGTGTCTTCGTTGCGCTGTGGGCCGCGAATGGGGGATGGAAAACGATACCGATATTCTCTCGAATAACCTCAACTCAAACACGAGTTTCGAATCATATACATGGTCATGAACGCGTGGAGACGTGAGCCGCGCGTTGACAGTGTTATTCAGAATCGTCGATAAACCGCCGCGACATGTCCTGGTACGCGTCTATTCGGCGGTCGCGCAGGAAGGGCCAATGCATGCGCGTCGCGGCCGAGCGCGACAGATCGAGCGCGACCACACGCACTTCTTCCGCTTCGTGCGACGCCTGAAAACGGATCTCTCCGAAACTGTCGGCCACGAATGAACCGCCCCAGAACTGCAGATTCGATTCGGTCCCCACGCGGTTCACGGAGACAACGGGGATGCCGTTCGCGATGGCATGCGCCCGCTGAATTGTCTGCCATGCGCCGTATTGATCGTCGCAGATTTTTTTATCCTCGCCCGATGCCCAGCCGATCGCCGTCGGATAGAACAGGATTTCGGCGCCGGCAAGCGCGGTCAAGCGTGCGGCTTCCGGATACCATTGATCCCAGCATATGAGGACGCCGAGCACGCCAAACTTGGTTTTCCACACCTTGAATCCGAGGTCCCCCGGAGTAAAATAAAATTTCTCGTAAAAGGATGGATCGTCGGGGATGTGCATCTTGCGGTACTTGCCGAGGTATGTGCCGTCGGCATCGATCACCGCCGTTGTATTGTGATAGAGCCCTTCGGCGCGTTTTTCGAAAAGCGACGCGATGATGACAACATTCAATTCTTTGGCGATCG
Organism: uncultured Ignavibacteriota bacterium; assembly: GCA_903884005.1. Taxonomy (GTDB): domain Bacteria; phylum Bacteroidota; class Ignavibacteria; order UBA10030; family UBA8401; genus CAISDA01. The sequence goes on from CAISDA010000017.1 coordinate 16,196, forward strand.
GCTGAAGCCTGTCGGTGGAAGGGCCGGGCACGGGTTCGGCAAGAACGAAGGGGGCATAGTCTTCCGTCGTGCAGAAGTATTGAGAACGGAACAGTTCCTGCAGGCAGACGATATTGGCTCCCTGTGCGGCAGCCTTGCGTATGCCGCGGATCGCCTTCGCCATGTTATCGTCGGGATCGGGTGTGCAGCTCATCTGCACAAGGCCCACAGAGACGGTGCGTGTGTTTGCCATGGTCGTCGTTGAAAATTGTTTGCGTTCATCCCCGGCCACTATTCACCGGAGTAAAAAAATAATGTCCTTCTGAAGGAGCTAGAGCGACTGAAGCATCTCGCCGGCTGCACACACGATGCAAGATTCTTCGCTTGCGCTCAGAATGACAGAGTACATCTGTCATTGTAATGAAGATTTCCGGCGCAGCAAAGATGAAAACCTATTCATGACAGTACCTGTATGTCGTTTGAATGAAAATTCTTGACTCCGTAAATATGCCAATCTCAGACAGCGATTTGGGTGCGAGCTGAACAGCTTCCCACCTGTATTCTTATCGGGCGTATTCGAAAAGCACTTTATCGATCACTTCCATGGTTTTATCCGCTGCGGTGTCCCAGTCGAATTCTGCGGCCCGCTCGATCGCCGCTGCCGTCAAACGGCTGCGAAGGTGCTCGTCCCGAAGAACGAGGGAAATCTTTTCGGCCAGCTGCAGACGATCGCCGTACGGATAGAGCAAGCCGGTTTCGCCGTCCACGACCGCGTCGCGGAGCCCTTCAACATCGCTCGAGATCGTCGGTGTCCCGCACGCGTTTGCTTCGATAACCGTGAGCCCCCACCCTTCTTTGGCTGAGGTATTCACGGCGCAGTGCATCCGGTTCAACAGCGTGACTTTTTCTTCCTCGCTCACAAATCCCGTGAACGTCACTGCGTCGTTGAGCGAAAGCGACGACGCGATCTGCATGAGGCGCGGTTTGTCGTCGCCGTCACCGACAATCACCAATTTCGCGTCCGGAATGTCGGCGCGCACATCAACAAACGCTTCAAGCAGATGGTCGAATGACTTGTATTTTTTCAGCCTGCCGACGGCTCCAACGAGCGGTGTGCGGCTTTTCGCAATGCCGAGGCGGCGGAATGCGTTGTGCGCAACACCGTAGTGGATAAGATGTGTCCTGTCCGCGGAGAACCCCTTGTGCAGCAGTTCCCTGTGAGTGCTTGGAGAACCGACAATGAACCGGATCTTTTTATACATGGGCAGGGCCGCCTGTTCGGCAAGGTACACGTACGACGCGGCTGCGGCGTTCACTTCCTTGAAGATGCTCGTGCCGAACAAATGGTGCGTGACGCCCAGCAGCGGTTCTTTCACATAAGCGGGCGTATAGAACGGGATCTTGTTCATGTCGTCCACGATGAGGTCGTAGCGCTGCCTGTTGAACGTCGTAAAATATTTCCGGATCACCAGATAATTGAACAGCGAGCGGCCGCCCTCGCGGATCACATGGATGCCGTTCATCTCTTCGCGCGGCGCTGCGCCCTCGAACGATGAACAGAACAGCGACACGTCGTGCCCCATGCGCGCGATGCGTGAAAAGACTTCATGCAGGTGGACCTCGGCGCCCCCGGCGAGCGGGTTGGTGATGTCCTGCCAATTGAGAATGAGTATCTTCATAAAAGTTACAATCGTCCTGCATTGCTCATATATAACTTGCACCGCTTCGCTCGAGCGGGCGAGATGACATCTCGCCCTACAATGCTGCGTCTGCGAAACTCGTATGTTCATGCGGGGTGGTGAACCCCACATTCATGAACGCCACACACGCTTGATAGCAGGTGTTATTTTTTGCCGATGATACCGAATGAGAGCGACGTGTTGAGCGCGAATGCCGTATCGCGCAGCGACTCCCGAACGGACTTCCGCAGCGTGCTCAGCGGCCCGAGGAATGTCGGATACAGCGGCAGCTTAATACCGACTGCAAGCAGGGCCTCGCGCGCGGCGCGGTAGAACAGACTGGGGTACATCCATTCGCCGTACGTGTGGATCGGTTCGAGTCCCAGGCGCATCATGATGGTCCGCAATTCCGTCACCGCGAACTCGCGTTCCCATCCCGCAAACCACTTGTTCATCGCGATCAGTACATGCTTAATGAGCGTATACACATGGTACCTCTGGGGAACATCGACAAGGAGGAGGCCGCCTTTTTTCAGCACACGGATGTTTTCCTTCAGCAGCGCCTCGGCCTGCACGGGCCGAAAATGTTCGAGCAGTCCCTGATGAAACACCACATCGAACGTTTCATCCTTAAAGGGAAGGCAGAACGTATCGCCGCCGAGGATCTTCACGTCCAGCTTATTCTCATCCGCAATGCGCTTCATGATGTGAAGTGCCGGTTCCGAATAATCGAGCTGATAAATTTCCGCGCCCCGTTCGATGAGCGGCAGACTGTCGCGCCCGGTGCCCGCGCCGACTTCGAGGATCCGTTTCCCCTGCACGTCCATCACCTTCATCAGGTTGCGCACAACCCGATCGGAATTGGAGTAGACTTCCTTGAACTCCTTCTTCTCGACCCAAAACTTGTCCCAGTTGGAACGATGCGATTCTTTCATGTGCCAGGAGTGTTTGTACGTCGTGCGACATAAAAAGGATGATACAGAAAGAACGAAGGACTATCTCGAGCGATAATCCTTCGTTCTCATGATGTCATCCCCGTTGAATTATTTTACAGCCGTCTTCGGCTGTGTCGTATCTTTTGGCGCCGCGCCCTTCAACGCTTTCTGCGCCATCACCTGCTGTTTCTGCGATTCGACCCATTGGTCGATGCCCTGCAGGGACGAGTACGCGCCCTTGATCTGGGTCAGCACTTCGGCCGCCTTATCGAACTCACCCCGAGTCTGGTAGAGCGAGAACAAGATATAGTACGGGTTGTATTGCGAGAACGGTTCGGTGACACCTTTTTTGATCATGTCCTGTATGACAATTTCGATCTTCGCCGAATACGCTGCGTATTTATCCTGCGCGCCGGCGAAGTGATAGAAGTTTGCCACATCGGACATGATGCGGTAGTCCATCGGGATCACATTCGACGGGATCTTCACTTCCATCGAATCGAGCGCGGCGATCGCCTTGGGGAAATTTTTGGTCTCGTTCAGATGAAACAGCGCAAGGCGCAGGAACGAATTCCGATAGTTCATAATGAGGCGCGTCACGTTCTCGTCGTAATACACCTTGGGATTGCTCAGGCCCCTGAACATGTAGCCGCGCTGGAACGTCTTGCTCGGTATTTTCGGCACGTTATACAAATTAGCCGAAAGGATCGAATCCACGATGAGCCCCTCGTCGCTCGCGTTCTGGAACGGTATCATCTTCATCGCCAGGCCGTCCATGCGGAAATATTTTTCGAGGCCGAGCTTGCTGTCTGGCGTGGAGGTGACGGCAAAATAGATCGGCCGCTGCCATTTGTTCGTCATGAAGATATCGAATGTCACGATATCCTGAACGCGCAGGGCCTTCACCTTGCCGAAGGTCATCGTATTCTGCATCATGAATTTAATGACACCGCCGTTGCCCTTCCCGCTGTCGGGGAATACGGCCGCCGCATTCACATCGGTGGATGCGCGATACTGATTGATGACGCTCTGCGGTACCGGCAGTTCCATCTGGCGCGGCTCCCACTGCATCGGCTGCATGCGCTCGATCTCGTCGTCGGATGCGCTGATCGGCACCTTCTTCGCGCCGTGCGGCGTTTCGTTTTTCAACTGATTGATGTACCACGGAGTGTTGACGAGGCTCAGGTTCACGATGCGGATGTCCTGACGCACGCCTTCCACATCCTGCAGGTACCAGAGCGGGAACGTATCGTTGTCGCCGTTGGTGAAGAGGATGGCGTCGGGTTCGCACGATTGCAGCAGGTTATAGGAATAATCCCACGCGACATAATCGCCGGTGCGGTCCGCCGACTTATAGTTGACCCGGAACATATTCACCGGCACAAACGCAAAGCTTAAGACAAGCACGCCGCCGACCGCGATCTTCTGCGCCTGTTCGTTCTGCAGCGCTTCTTTGAGCATGTCGATGAGTCCGAGCACGCCGATGCCGATCCATATGGAAAAGACGAAGAAGGCCCCGACGAAGAAATAATCGCGCTCGCGCGGCTGGGGTTCCTGCATGTTAAAATACAGCGCAAGCACAAGGCTCATCAACAGGAAGAAGTTGAAGAACACCCACCACATTTTCCTGTCTTTTTTAAAGTGATACCACATGCCGAACAAGCCGATGAAGAGCGGAATGCCGTACAGTATTTTCCAATTCACACCCGCATCCTGCTCGTCGCCCGCGGCGCCCACATACTGCCACAGGAAATACCGCGTCAGCATGTGATCCATCTGATAGCGCATGAAAAAATCGCCGTCCGATGTATATTTCGTATAGATGCCCTGATGCTGCGGTTCCTGGCTGTAGCGGCGCTTCATGATGGGGGCATCGCCGTATTGTTCGCGGTTCAAATAACTCACCAGGCGGCCCATGGTATCGGGATTGTTTTCGTTCATCGGAGGCCGGGCATTCGAACGGATGATCACCATCGTGTATGTGGAATAGCCGAGCACAATGAGCACGAAGGAAGTGCACGCCAAATTCAGGACCGCACGCTTATGCACGTATGAGTAATAGATGCCGTAGATCGCGGCGATGATGACGGCGATCGGGATGAGCGTCCAGATGAAATTCTTGTTCGCTTCGTTTCCGATCGTAATCTCGCCATCGAGAAAATTAGGGATCATTTTGACGATACCAGGATAGATCACGGCGAAGATCGCCACGGCGATCGCGCCGAAGATCAAATACCCCTTGACCGAAAATTCATAGCGTTTGAAATAATAAATAATGGCGAAGGGAAAGAACACCAGCAGCGCAAGCAGATGGACGCCGAGCGACAAACCGATGAGATAGGCTATGAGCAGGATATATTTGTCGGAGCCGGGCTTGTCGGCGCGCTCGTTCCAGCGCAGCGAGAGATACGTGATCAATCCGATGAACAGCATGCTCGCGCCATAGACTTCCGCTTCAACGGCGTTGAACCAAAACGTGGGGCTGAATGTGAGGCTCAATGCGCCGATCGCGGCCGATCCGTAAAACGCCAATTTATCGAATGTCGTCTCGGGAGCGTCCTTCCAGAGGATAAACAATTTCGAGATCGACAGGTAGAGGAACATGGCGGTGAGCGCGCTCGCCAGTGCGGAGGTAAAGTGCAGACGCACGGCAAGATCCGACGCAAACGGTATCATCCCGAAGATTTTTCCGACCAGCAGAAACAACGGCGATCCCGGAGGATGAGGCACCTGAAGATAATATGCCGCGGAGATAAATTCGCCAACGTCCCAAAACACGACGGTGTCGGAAAGCGTTTTTACATATGTTATCAGCGACGTAAGAAAAACAGAACCGGCAATGATCCTGTTTAGTTTCGAGTGTCCCATTGATCCCTCAAAAATGGCCAAAAATGAAATAACGAAATATCAGAATAACAATGAATATACTTCGATTGTTTTATAATTGCAAAGGAATTTGCTCTGAAGTGGCGATTCGCCGGGGCCGTCGGTCGTGCCGAGCGCTAGAAATGCACCAGGTTTTCTATCAGCGCATCGCATACCATAAACCCCCTCGGCGTCAACCCGATGATGTCCCCGTCGCGTGTCATGTATCCTTCGCGGATGTATGAATCCAGGAGTTCGTTTTGCACTCTGGGGAACTCAAACCCGTACACGATCTTGAGTCGGGGGAGATTGAGCACGCCGCAGCGCATTCCTAAAAAAATTTCCTCGTCGATCATTTGGTCGCGATCGATCGTTTCTTCGCCGCCGGGGAGGTCCGGGCCGGATTCAATGCCGGCGCAATACCGATCGATGCTCCTGTCGTTCCACCAGCGCCGGGCGGTGGTAGCCGTTATTCTCCAAAACGAATGAGCGGACGGGCCGAAACTCAGATAGTTCGAATGATTCCAATAATTTAGGTTATGTCTGCATTCGAACCCGGGAAGCGCATAATTTGAGATCTCATAATGACGATACCCATGCCGCGCGAGAATATCCATGGTGCTCTCGTACATTGCAGCGTCGATGATCTCCGTAACCGGCGTAACAATGTGTCTCTTCACCATTGAATACAAGGGTGTGTTCTCTTCCACGATCAGGCTGTAGGCGGAAATATGGACCGGGTGAAGATCGAGGGCTCGCTTGAGCGTGTCCTCCCACCGCGTACGCGTTTGGCCGGGAAGAGAAAAGATCAGATCCACGTTCACATTGGTGAATCCTGCACCGTAGGCATCCTTCACGGCGGTCTCGGCTTGCTGTGCCGAATGAATGCGGCCTAAAAACTCGAGATCACTCTGTTGGAACGATTGGATGCCGATGCTCATGCGGTTGACCCCCGCGGACAAATATCCGCTGAGCGATTCGCGTGTGATGGTACCCGGATTCGCCTCCATGGTGATCTCGGCATCGGGCGCGACATGGTAGCGGCCGCGGAGCTGATCGAGTATCGCTGCAATCGTGGACGGATGAAGCAGCGACGGCGTACCGCCTCCGAAGAAAATAGTGTCAATGGGTTCGGCGTCGGCATAGCGAATCGCATACAAATCTATCTCGTCCCTCAGGGCGGAGAGAAACCGATCCTTCGACGGCAGGCCCTCGACGGAATAAAAATCGCAGTAGATGCATTTCCGTTCGCAGTACGGGATGTGAATATAGATGGATGCCATGCGCCCCGCTCCTTATTTCACAATGGTGCCGATACGCGGCCAGCGGATCTTGCGCGTCGAATCGGACGACCAGTAAATGATCACAGCCTGGCCGACCACATTCTCGACCGGAACGAATCCCCAGAAGCGGCTGTCTGCGCTGTTGTCGCGGTTATCGCCCAGCACAAAGAGATAATCTCGCCGCACTGCATACTCCGAGGCGCGCACGCCGTCCACGGTGATGACGGCGCCCGAGGTATCGATAACATGGCCTTCGCGCGCGATGAATGTGTACCATTGACGAATGGAGAGTGCATTCAATGGAAGCACCATGCTGCGGCGCGGGACGATGATCGGCCCGTAATAATCCGGATTGAACGCGGCACCCCGGGGGAAAATATCGGGATAGGGCTGATGAACCGTAAATCGGGTTGCGGCGAAGACGCGTCCGGCCGATGTATCGCCATTGACGATCACGGACCTATTCTCGATCGTGATCGTGTCGCCCGGAAGACCGATGCAGCGTTTGACAAAATAGATACCGCGCACCGAGAACACTTCGTCGCGCTCACCGGGAAATTCGAACACGATCACATCGCGGCGGCGAATTTTTTTGAAGCCCATCAGCCGTGTGCGTGGGAGGCCGATCCCCGTGAACGGAAACACTTCGGGAAATCGGAGGCCGTAGATCGCCTTATTCACAAAAATGCAATCGCCGGCCGTGAGGGTCTCCTCCATCGAGGCGCTGGGAATTTTATAGGCGTCGAGAATGCACGATTTCAGTGTGAACGCAAGTATCGCCGTCAGCGCAAGAAATCTGAGCCTGCTTCTCATTGATATGCCTGCGTCTGCGTTCATCAGTGCGTGTCAATTAATGAGCGTGCCGATCCGGCCCAGGCGAATGGAGGAAATTTTTTCGACAATATTGGCAATGGGCGTATCCGAATTCCACGACCAGTACACGAACATCGGCGTCCCCACAACATTCTCTTCCGGAATAAATCCCCAATACCGGCTGTCCAGGCTGTTGTCCCGGTTGTCACCCATGCCGAAGAGATAATCGCGTTCCGCTGTGTACGTCGCAGCAGGCTTGTCGTCGATCGTGATTTGACCGTCGGCTCGCAGCGCCGGTTTGTGGCCTTCGCGCGCAATGAACACTTCCCACGCGGAATAGGTATCGGGCGTCAGATGGATAACCATGCCTTTTTTCGGGACCACGATGGGGCCGTAATTATCCTCATTGAAACGGGCTGTCGGAGGAAAAATCCGTTCGTCGCTGATGCCGGGAGGAGTGAGGCGGTACGAATTAAATTTCATGTTCTTCGGCACGGGCGCCCGCTGGCCGTTGATGAACACGACACGGTCCTTCACTTGAAGAGTGTCGCCTGCAATCGCCATGCAGCGTTTCAAATAATACGTGAACGCTTCGGGACGCACTTCTTCGCGATAACCGGGAAATTCGAAGACGATCACATCGCCGCGGTGCACGCTCTTGAACGCGGGCAGCCTGAGCCACGGCAGGCGTACGTCGGTGAACGGAATGTTCCGCGGAGAACACCCGCCGTAAATAAATTTATTCACCATCAAAAAATCGCCCGTCATGACTTCGTTCTCCATGGAACCCGTGGGCACCATGAACGATGCGATCACAAAATTATTGAGGAGAAGGAAACCGACCAGCACAATTCCCATTTCACGAAAAAAGTCTTTCACCTTCGCCATGAATGATGCTGCGTCCGGAGTATGTTGCTCTGTGTTTGCCATTATCTTTTTTTTATGTTGTATGTGGAAGAGTCAGAACTTCCCGACCATATTATTTTGTATCTACTCACCGTACTGAGTCCCTGTCATTCTGGAGGAGCGCAGCGACTGAAGAATCTACAATGCACATGACAAGAGGCAGCATTAATTATTAGCTGCCACCATCGATTATTATTTTAGATCCTTCGCTCCGCTCAGGATGACAGCACTCTAAGTGTACGTTGAGCAAAAACGTTTTTTTATATTCGCACATCCGGGTTTAATCGTCCATCGACAGCACGGCAAGGAATGCCTCTTGCGGCAATTCCACCTTGCCTACCGATTTCATACGTTTCTTGCCTTCTTTTTGTTTCTCGAGGAGCTTCCGCTTGCGCGAGATATCGCCGCCGTAGCATTTCGCGAGCACGTTCTTGCGCATGGCCGCCACGGTGGTCCTGGCGATCACCTTGCTGCCGATGGCCGCCTGAATGGCAACTTCGAACATCTGCCGCGGAATGAGCTCCTTCAGCTTGCTGCAGAGCCGTTTTCCCATGTCGAACGACTTGTCGCGATGGACGATGGTCGAGAGCGCATCCACCGGTTCGCCGTTCAAAAGAATATCGAGCTTGGTCAGGTCCGATTCGCGGTAATCGAGGACCTCGTAATCGAGCGACGCATAGCCGCGCGTCAGCGATTTCAGCTTGTCGTAAAAATCGAATATGATTTCGGACAGCGGAAATTCGTATGAAATATCGGCGCGCGTCGGATCGAGATACGTCGTGGTCTTATAGATGCCGCGGCGGTCCATGCAGAGTTTCATGATGTTGCCGATATACTCCGTGGGCGTGATGATCTGCGCCTTGATGTACGGCTCTTCGACGTGATCGATATGGCTGGGATTCGGCATCTCGGCCGGATTATCCACGGTCACAACGTCTCCGTTCGTCAGGAACGCCCGATATTCCACGTTCGGCACCGTCGTGATGAGATTCTGATTATACTCGCGTTCCAGCCGCTCCTGTATGATCTCCATATGAAGGAGCCCGAGGAAGCCCGCGCGAAAGCCGAAGCCGAGCGCCGTGGATGTTTCAGGCTCCCACATGAGCGACGAATCGTTGAGGCTCAATTTTTCGAGCGAGTCGCGCAGTTCTTCAAAATCGTCGGCGTTGCTCGGATACAGGCCGCTGAACACCATCGGTTTCACGATCTTATATCCCGGGAGCGGCTCGAGGGATCCGTGATGAACGGACGTGATCGTGTCGCCGACCTTCGTGTCTTTCACATTTTTCAATCCCGCGGTGAGGTATCCGACATCGCCTGCCGAGAGTATGCCCGTGCGCTTGCGCTTCATTCCCAGGATGCCGACTTCCTCGGCCTCCACATTGTTGCCGTTATGGATGAAGTGGAGCTTGTCCTTTTCTTTGAGCGTTCCGTCCACCACGCGGATGTAGGCGATCGATCCGCGGTACGAATCGAACAGCGAATCGAAGATCAACGCCTTCAACGGTTTCTCCGGATCTCCCGTAGGAGGTGGAATGCGTTTGACAACGGCTTCTAAAATGTCTTCGATGCCAATTTTTGATTTCGCGCTTGCCATGATGATCTCTTCTTCCTTGCATCCGAGAAGATTCATCACTTCATGCTTCACCGTGTCGATCATTGTCGACGCCGAGGGCAGATCGATCTTGTTCAACACGGGAATGATCTCGAGGCCTGCATCGATGGCAAGATAGAGGTTGGAGATTGTCTGCGCCTCTACTCCTTGAGACGCATCGACGACCAGAATGGCTCCCTCACAGGCTGCGAGAGAGCGCGAGACTTCATAGGTAAAATCAACATGTCCCGGCGTATCGATCAAATTCAGCGTATAGTCGGTTCCGTCTTTGGCCGTATACGGCATCTGTATCGCGTGCAGCTTAATGGTGATGCCGCGCTCCTGTTCGAGCGCCATATCATCCAGCACCTGATTGTTCACAAGATCGCGTTCGGTGATCACACCCGTGAATTCCAAAAACCGATCGGCGAGCGTCGATTTGCCGTGGTCGATATGCGCGATAATGCAAAAATTTCTGAGACTCTTCATTACTCGTATTTTCCATTCATACAGTGCATCAATCCTTCATTGGTACTCTGAAACGAAAATGCCCGCCGTACAAGTGGTGGGCAGTCTCCGGTTTATAAAGATACGAGAATCCTGACTGAAGTGCAATAATGCAAACAAGAGCGTGCCAATATGGCAATCCTTTCAGAAAATGCCGATCCACTCGATCCCCCGCGTGATATCTTTTTCCATCCCCACCTTGACGATCTGCCGGATGGATTCCATGCCGAAATACTCCTCCCCCGCCGTATCCGTCCTTGCGGTTCAGATCGTAATCCTGATATGCAATGGCGATGGAATTCGGAAAGACAACGTTCCCCGGCCACGTTGTGTGGCGATTAAAAGAACCTATCTCCGTCAGCGAAGGAGCACCGTAAGCGGCGAGACACAGTGCTTTTTGTGTGAAGCTCACAAGGCCATTGATTCCCACATAGAGAGAGTCATATTTTTGTCCGTAGAATGTAAATCCAAATCCCAACGGGATCGGTGTGTTGGCATAGCCGTCGTCGAGGGTTGCTTCAGGAGAGGCCGTTGCGTTTACCCAGTTTTTGATCTCCGTGCCTGTCTTCGCAATATCGATCCAGTCGAATGGCACTTTCGATGCGGTATATTCATTTTTTATTGCTTCAGTCGACGTCAAGATAGTGACATCAAATTTTATCGAGTCGCCGGCTGCCGATCCGATATTGCTGATACTCAGTCCTCCAGCCGTGCCGTCCGTCCGAAAACTCGAAGGATTCGTCACATCGCTGATCGCTGTTCTCTTCGCTTCACTACTGTAGAAAGCGGAATAGTAATCACCATTGTCTGTCACTGTCCCGCCGGGACGGTAGACATATTCTTCATCAGGCGGACCGTACGCATTCCCCGGCACCTTTTCATTGATGCGGTACACAAGCAGCCCGCTTCCGGGAAGACTCGATTCATACAATCCGGTTTTTTTTCGGAATTCAACCAGAAACCATTCCCTTCCTCCTTTGGGAGAGGCGATCTTATACATTGTATTTCTTGACGACGTTGAAACATCCCGAGGAATACCCGTTGAAGTTTGAATAGCTTCCGTTGTCATGCCGCCAAGGCCGCCGCACGGCGCGGCGAAAGGAAGTCCGCTCTCATGCTATCGCGGGGGAGGACGTTAATTTGAATGTGGTCTGGAACGACACAATCAAATAGCTGGAAAAGATGAAACGACATACGTTGTTCATGGCCTTGACATTAATGAAAAAAATCATTAGTTAGTCCTATCACTTAGCTAAGCGAAGGACAATGATGCAGCCTGTTAATATCCATAATGCAAAGACAAACCTGTCGAAACTGATCGAGGCGGCCCTGAATGGCGAGAACGTGATCATTTCAAAGAATAATGTTCCCGTTGTGCAAATTATTGCCTTGAAAAAAAAACGGGCTGGACGCACCTATGGTTCTGCAAAAGGCCTCGTGACGATACGAGAGGATTTTAATGCGCCGCTGGAAGATTTCCAAGAATATATGCCATGACATATCTTCTCGATACACATATACTCCTCTGGTTTTCTTCCGGAGATCCCAGGTTGAGCCGCAAGGTAAAATCCATCCTGCTTAACGAATCAAATTCCATCCTTCTAAGCGCAGCATCCATATGGGAAATGGCAATAAAGATCAGTCTCGATAAATTAGTCATCTGTATGCCCCTAAAAGATTTTCTTCGGGAACACGTTCAGGGCAATAACATCAACATTCTGGACATTGCAATAAATCAGGTCCTGCAGTTAGAATCGCTGCCCTACTACCATCGTGACCCGTTCGATCGGCTCATCATTGCGCAGGCGATCGTTGAAGATCTTCCCGTCATTACCGCAGACCCGCACTTCAAAAAATATCCTATTGCGTGTATTCATTAGAAATCGGGTCACTTTTATTTCTCCACAAGCATCTTTCCGATATCCCAATCCACGGAAATCATTTCGGCATTGGCGGAAAGAATCGCTTTTGTTTGCGCTTGCCGTATTCGCTGCTTAATGGCGGTCAGCAACGTAGTGTAAAAGTCAGTTCCCTCATGTCCCAACTCCTTCAATTATCGTAATAGCAGCATGTTTTGTGTTTTAGTGAAGGACCGCGCGGGGCTTTCGAATGACTGCGCGTGAATATGCAGAAAATACAATGCCGAGGCAACGTGCGCATCCCAGACCGTTGAATGGCGTCCGGCTTCTTGGACCTCATCGTGAATCACCGCAACCCGCTGTCCCAGTGTGTTGAAGACTTCAAGTCTGACATTCGAGCGAACCGGCAGCGTGTATTGAATGGTCGTTGACGGATTAAAGGGATTCGGATAATTCTGCTCCATCGCAAAATCCGACGGAAGAGCCGAACCGTCCCGGATGCGGACGTCCGTCTCGGCGCTCAGTGTGAATCGGATCGCATCGGCGCGGAGCACAAGATTCTGTTAGTCGGAACAGTTTCGCAACGATTTGACCGAAGATGCTTGATTCCGTTGTCGCCGAAATGTATATTTGCTGATCTGTGTAAAAAAAAATTTGGCCTGGGAAATCCATTCAAAAAACGAAGATGATGGTTTGTGTTTCTGCATATGAAATAGTGCCGGATGGGGAAATATTTCCTCCGGTAGACTGTTCGTCACGGACTATTTCGAACGACCCTCAGGGACGGGGTGTTCGGCCTTCTGTTGCCCCCACGCAGCGGCCGGAGAACCGGCGCAGGCGCGCCGGGAAACACGTTTTTTTTCTCAGAGGTGCGATCTTTTTTCTGATGCTGCTCTCTGCAGTCCGGGTCGACGCCGGGAACGATGCTTATTATTTTTATCGTGACTATTCGTACGGGTCCGAAAGCCTGTACAATCCGATATCGCTGCTGGTCAACGGGGGATTCGATACGTTCCAGATGTTCGATCGGCAGCCGACATGGCAGAACATGTATTGGGATCGTGCGGCGAGCAACGTGTGGAGGTGCATTGCGTCTCCGATGCCGATCATCAACAGTTTCGGATGGAATCGGTTTGTCAACCAGGAATTGTTCCCGACCCATCTTGATGTCAACGAAAGCCAGTATGTCCCGAATTATATGCTGCACCTTGTCGGCGGGGGAATGGAATACAGAAAGATTACGGAATGGTATAGTGCGCATAGCTTTCCCGCTCCGGCTTTCTGCGGCATGGTGACGGCGATGTCGTTCGAATATTTGAACGAGGTTGCGGAGAATGGGCCGGATTATTATCCCAACGAAGACTGTATTCCGGATCTTCTCATTTTTCAACCGCTCGGTATTCTCCTGTTCAGCATCAACGATGTCGCGGATTTTTTTTCCACAACACTCAGCTTGAATGATTGGTCCAATCCGGTGGCAGTTTCCTTTGCGCCGTTTGCCGTCCGCAATGCAGGTCAGTGTTTCGTATTGAAGCTTCCCCTGAACAAATCGCATTCGGTGAGTGCGTTTTCCGTGTTCGGTTCGTTCGGGATGGTGGGGTTGTCCTTGAAGATGAATGAAGAGGATGCCGTTTCTTTCGGCGGCGGATTGACGTCCACGGGACGTGTCGACTTGCCGCCCGAACACGGCGTTCACTCGAACACGATTGTCATGGGTCCGATGGCGGGAATTTATTATGATCGAAACAATTCGCTGCTTGCGTCTGTTACATACTCTGCCGCTGCAAATAACATGCTGCGTATCCACGTTTTTCCAGGCCTGCTGTCGAGCGGTGTGTTTTCTCCGGGCATGTTTCTCTCATTTTCGAACGTCGGAGCCGCCACCATGGGAATTGTTATGAATGTTCTTCCGGTCGGATTCAGCGGCTTTTCCCCGCATTTGTGATGGGTAATTTGATCATCATGGCACCGAAATACGGCCTTTGTCGGAGTGGATTATCGGCTGGTGTCGCGCAATCTTTTTAGGCAGAAAAATACACATACCTTTCTGCGGCACCAAAACCAAGCATTTATCCGAATATCCGTCAGTAACCAATATGGTTCTTCGTTGACCAAGCGCCAACTCCTTCAATTATCGTAATAGCAGCATTTTTTGTGTTTTGGTAAAGGTCCGCGCGGGGCTTTCGAATGACTGTGCGTGTATCTGCAGGAAATACAGTCCAGAGGGGACCCTGGCATTCCACACGGCCGCGTAGCGGCCCGCCTCGGCAATTCCCTCATGGAGCAGCGCAACGCGCTGTCCCAGTGTGTTGAACACCTCAAGCCTCACTGTTGAGCGAACCGGCAGCGCGTATTGAATGGTCGTGGACGGATTAAAGGGATTCGGATAATTTTGCTCCATCGCAAAATCGGACGGAAGAGCCGAGCCGTCCCGGATGTGGACGTCCGTCTCAGCGCTCAGCGTGAATCGGATCGCATCGGCGCGGAGCACAAGATTTGCAGTCGTCACAACGCTTGCATCGTTGATGGCGATCTCCACCGGCACGCGTGCAGGAACTGTCCGCCTGAACAACACGGCCCACGCGCCGCTGCCCGCATTCTGATCGACAAAAAGGGAGTCCGTTATTGTTCCGTTGACCTTGAGCACATAGCGCGCCCGCGTCGATGCATTCACCGTCTTCGGAATATATCCCAGTATATCGTACGTGCCGCTTTTGGCGAGCTGCTTCGTGAAGCGTGCAAGAGCGGACGTGCCGATCGGGGCAAACCGGCTCATTGTTCCGAAGCAGTCCGTTGCGACGCTCTTCGACCATGCGCCCGTTTCCACATACACCGAAGGGTCGTCGTTGTCGGCCACGGTGAAATACGAAATGACATTTGCGGTGAACGGAATCTTCAGCGCGGACAGGAGCGGATCGTTATTCGTCACGCGGATCGTATCGGCGAACGCGCCTTTGACCGGCGAAAAAAATCTCAGGGGAACAGTCACCGTCGACATCGGCTGTATCTCTATCCCGGATGCTCTCGGGAAGGAGAGCGACGCAGAGGACGCGCTGATGCCGAAGATCGTCAGCGGAGCAATGCCGTTGTTCATGAGCGTGATCTCGGCTTTCGCAGTATCCATTTCGGACACACTTCCAATGTCAGCGTACGGCAGCTTTGCGGCAATGGCGCGCTCGCGCACGAGCGCCGATATTTTCAGGACGTCGGATGCGGCAATGCGCCCGGCCTGGCCCGTGCCGTTGACGATGCGGTCCACGGTGACGACCGTGCCGGCAGCGAGGCACTGGGTTCCGATGAGCACCCATGCATTCGATGCGATCACGCCCGGAAACCGCTGCTCGCTCAGTACCGCGTCTCCCGATCTGATTCTGAAGACCGAGTTGAGGGCCGCATTCGTGTATGATGGAATCTGTATGAAGAAATTATAATATCCCGTGCGGGTGATGGAATGCGACCATGTGCTCCAGACCGAATCGTTGTCCGCGAGCACCGCCTGGCGCGCATCGATGCCCCATGCGGCATTCGACGTCGTCGTCCATGCGCCGCGCAACTCCTTGTACGTGCCGTCCCGGTTGTCGATGAACGCGTCATCCGGCAGATACTTCAGGCTCGCGGTGGACAGGTTGCCCATCGTATCGGTCACGGCCGCGGCAACTTTCACGATGCCGGAGGCGGGCATGGTGCTCAGCGCCTTCCAGGTGTTCGTGCCCGTTTTCGTGCATTGCAGCACGCTCGCACGCTCATACACGTCTTTCATGGCCACGAAGGGTTGCTGCTGAAAAATAGGTTCGCTCGATTGGATGGTGTAACTGACATTCTCCCCCTGGCGCTCCTCGGTGAGCGAGAGCACCGGCGCAACAGAATCGACGCCGTGTCTCCAGCGCTGCATCGCTTCAACCGCCGAGCAGTAGCGGAATGTCACGCCTGTAAATTTTTTTTCCGTACTATGCGCAAGCGAATCGATCTTTCTGAGGTTGTCCAGAAAATCGACTTCGGGCAGATGTCCCCAGAGGCATGCAACCTGGTCCGTGCCCTTGGCCGCTTCCGAAAAAATGTCGTTCATCGAAGCGGCAGTGACGTTGCCGATGTGCGTCGATCGGAGATTCCATCCCCCTGTGCCTCCCGGAAGCTGATAGTTCGCGGCGGACGGGCGGAACGGGGCCCAGAGTTTTGATGAGAGGGACCAGTCGAAATTGTTGTCGATCGGCTCGTTGGTGACGAAGCGCTTGGCCGGATAATCGTCGTCCATGGAATAGGGCAGCAGCGCGTCGAGATACTGCTGCCAGCCGTTGTCCATATAATGCCATCCGCTGCGAAACGAGACGGGATAACAATTTTCTTCGAGGAGGTACTGCGCCATCGTCACATCGAAGTCGTCGCGGCATTCGGAAAAACTGTGCGATTGATTCCAGAAGTATTTTCCATCCTGATTGTAGTCGGTCCATGCGAAGGTATGGTAATGCAGCGAAAGCTCGTCGCCGTATTGCGCGATCCGGTCGCCGTGATATTTTTTCATCAGATAGAGCGTCATGGTGTTCGCGACGGGCACATTCGTATTGTCTGCATAGCGGAAGATATTTCCCGCCATCATCCACCACGTCAGCTTCATGGGCGTGCCGTACGAGTCGACGAGCCGCGTGCGGAATGCTGGGTCCATGACTGCGTATGCGTTGAGCGCGGGATCGATATACAGAGCGAGCGTGTAATGGGGATCGTGCCTGGCCACATCCATCCCGTCCCATAGCGCCGTATCCGACCCGAGCACAAGATATATTTTGCCTGCGGCACATAGAGGAAGCGACAAGAGCAGGAGACACGCGGAAACAGTCACAGCAACTACAAGAGGTTTGACGATTGCATTCATGATTATCGGTGAGCTTTCTGCAGAACATGAACTTGCACGTTCTTGATCGCACACGCGCCGGCGCACAGCCCGGACGGCGCACATCGTGTGTTCCCTTCTTACGCGGCCGGCTGCAGTGCTGCCCCGACACCGGCGAGGATTTCCCCGGCGATGCGCGTGGTTGTTTCGTCGTACTGCATCATGGCCGATGAGACCTCGGCGGAAAATTCCGCATCGGTGATGGCGCCGAGATTGACCTTAACATTCAGCGCGGCGCCTTTGCACGCGGCCTGGATCATGAGCGCGGCAACCCCGGCATCGGTGATGGAATTTGCATTTCCTTTCGCCGCGGCGACACGTGCGAGCCCGATCGAGTCGGCGCACAGGTTCATGACTTCCAGAGGCACGCGGACAGCCTCTTTCATGGCGTGCTGTATCGAAGCGGCGCGCGCCGCTTTATCGTCGTCCGATTCTTTCGGAAGACCGAACGCGGCCATGACTCCCGTGAACGCGTCGGTGTCCTCGTCGACGAGGGCTGTGAGCTGCGAGCGAAGCTCTTCCGATTGTGCGAGCACCGATTGCATGTCATCCTGCACGCCGGCATATTTTTTTTTGCCGATCGTGAGACGGCACACCATGGACGTGAGTCCGGCTCCGAGCATCCCCGCAAGGGCCGCAATGCTTCCGCCGCCCGGCGCGGGCGAATTCGATGCAAGTTCGTCCGCAAAGGCCGCAATGGTTTGATCTATTAACATGGCTGTGTTCGCTTTCTTGAAATGATGTAACTCATAATTGATATTCGATTATTTTATTTTCGGCAATGAACGGCTCGAGCTGGCTGAGTCCGAGTTCCTTCACCGCGATTTCGCACAGATCGCGGTCGGACAGTGCAGCGGCACCACCGTTGCGCGCGGCGTAATGCCGGCCGGCCATCAGCAGCGCGTCCAGGGGCATGAGCCCGACAAGTTCGCTGCCTGTCACGTCGATGCCGAGCGTCCGCGCCTGTCGTGCGACTTCTTCGAACACAACATGCGGAGGCGTCACCGGATAGTCGACAAGGTTGATGGAAACCTGCGCGATGTTGCATCGCTCGAGAAGCACGCCCATCGCCTTCACGGCTTTCAGCGTACCCGGGATTCTGCGCGCGGCGCCGTGTTCGTCCTTCATGACGGTTCCGGCTTCGTCTTTCATGGGTCTGCCGATCTCGCGTATACGAAGGGCGATCTCCTGCGCTGCGGCGGCATCGGCGATATTCAAATTGACATTATAGGCGATCAAAATTTTCCGGGCGCCGGCAATGGTGCCGCCCGAGCGCTCGTTAAACACGGCAGGCCCGAAATCGGGCAGCCATGTCGGATCGCCGAGTTTTGCTGCGAGTCCTTCATATTCCCCCTTGCGGACGTCGGCAAGATTTCTTCGCGCCGGTGTTGCAGCGGCATATTCATACAAATACACGGGGATGTGCAGTTCATCGCCGACACGCCGCGCGTATTGTTTGGCCAGCTCGACGCAGTCGTCCATCGATGCACCTCGCACCGGAATGAACGGCACAACATCGGTTGCGCCCAGACGCGGGTGCGCACCATGATGCGCGCGCATGTCTATCAGTTCCGCCGCTGTTCTCGTCGCTTCAAATGCGGCCGTCACGACAGCCTCCGGCGATCCGACAAACGTCACCACCGTGCGGTTGTAGTCTTTGTCGGGTTCAACACCCAGCAGCTTCACGCCGGCAATATTCCGGACGGCGTCGCCGATCGCGCCGATGATGCGCGCATCGCGGCCCTCGCTGAAGTTCGGGACACATTCGACTATTTGTTCCATGCGAAAACTTCCTTTGTTCGTGACACATGGGCGAGCTAACATCTCGCCCTGCTATGAAAATAGAATTACACGTGCCCAAATTAGCGTAAAATCGCAATTTTCATCCGGGGTGGTGATCGCCGGTTCATGCACGCTACACGATTATTAAAACTCGAGCACGGTCCCGTTCTTCACCACTTTCCAGACATGGTTCATGCCGAAATGGTAGGGAATATATCTGTAATTCGGCACATCGTACAGCACGATATCGGCGCGCTTCCCGACTTCGATGCTGCCGTATTCGGCTGAGAGTCCAATGGCGGCCGCCCCGTTGAGCGTCGCGGCCGTGATCGCCTCTTCGGGCGTCATGCGCATGTGCGTGCAGGCGATCGTCATCATCGTCGGCATCGAAAACGACATACAGGAGCCCGGGTTAAAATCGGTCGCGATGGCCACGGCGCATCCGGCGTCAATCATTGTGCGCGCAGGCGCATACGCGTGGTTGAGGAAAAACGACGAGCCGGGAAGCAGCGTGGCGACAGCGGAGGATCCGGCAAGCGCGGCAATGCCTTCCGGCGAGATCATTTCGCAATGGTCGACGGAGACCGCGTTCAACCGCACCGCAAGTTCGGCGCCTCCACTCGATGTCAACTGATCTGCGTGAAGCTTTGCGCGCATGCCGTTGTGCTGTGCCGCCTGCAGTATCGTTTCGGTCTCTTCACGCGTAAAATATTTTTCTTCGCAGAACACGTCGCAGAATTCCGCCAGCTTCCTTTCGGCGATATGGGGTATCATGTGCTCGCAGATGAGCGACACGTACTGTTCGCTGCGTCCTGAAAATTCGGGAGGCACGGCATGCGCCCCCAGGAATGTGGGAACAACCGTCATAAAATGATCGCGGCGAAGTTCGCAGATGACATCGAGCATTTTTACTTCCGCTTCGGGAGTGAGGCCGTATCCGCTTTTAATTTCCGCGGTGGTCGTGCCGTGCTTCATCATATCGTTGAGCCGGCGATTTCCCGAACGCAGCAGTTCCTTCTTCGTCGCCGCGCGCGTCGCGGCCATTGTTGAAAGGATGCCGCCGCCCGCAGCCGCGATCTCCTGGTACGAGCGGCCTTCGGAGCGGAGCGCGAATTCGTTCTCACGGCTTCCCGCAAAGACGGCGTGCGTGTGCGAGTCGACGAAACCCGGAAGCGCGACGCGGCCGCGGGCATCCAGCACGTCGATATCGTCGGTGGCTGCGGGTTGGATCTCGCCGGCACCGGCAATGCGCACAATGATGCCGTCGCGGATCTCGACGCTTGCATTGTCCATCACTTCGATGGTGTTCATCTCCCGGCCGGCCTTCAAGCGGCGGCCGCCCGAGGCGACGGTGACAAGTTGAGAAATATTGGTGATGATCAAATTCATGTGAGTCCTGTATCATTTCAAAAATATACATGCTCCGTAACGACTTACCACGCGTAACTCCCCGGTAGCTCACAAAAACTTGCACCTCGCACGCGGTGCGGGCGAGATACCATCTCGCCCTACAATGCTGCGTTTGCGAAACTGGTATTTTCATGCGGGGTGGTGAACCCCACATTCACGCACGCTACACGCGCACCAATGCAACGACAGAGAGTCACTTCGAGAATAACGTGCGTTGCATGCACAAACAACGCGTGGCAACGGCGTGTAAAAAATACGAAACTTTCATCCATGGTTCAAATGATTTGACATTTCGAAAAAATTCTCCTACTGTCAATGTGGGCCGCCGCCCGCGCAGAACGCCGATCGGCACACTCAGACCGGCCGCACATCACACGCCACACCATTTGGAGACCGACACAGTATGATGATCGATGAAGACATATTCCCGCCATTCAACGGATTTCCCAAAGAAACCGTTGCGTTTTTTAAAAAATTGAAGCGGAACAATACACGTGAATGGTTTGCCGCCCACAAGGACGAATTTGAAGAGGATGTAAAGTTTCCGATGCAGTGCTTCATCGCATCGCTGACGCCGCTCTTCGGCGAATTTGCGCCGGAGATCGACATCGACCCGAAACGGTCCCTCTTCCGTATTTATCGGGACACGCGCTTCAGCAAGGACAAGACACCGTACAAGACGCATGCGGCCGCTCACTTCGTGCTGCGCGGAATGCCGAAGGGGCTTGTGGGCTCGGGATATTATTTCCATGTCGAGCCAGGCGAAGTGTTTCTCGGCGCCGGCATCTATATACCCGACGGCGGGCAGATCAAAAAAATACGCGCCGCGATCACCGCGCGGCCGGAGGAGTTCCTCTCGATCGTCAAGGAGAAAAAATTCGCGAAACGATTCGGCGCGCTCGACGGCACGCGATTGCAGCGAGTGCCGATAGGCTATGCACCCGATCATCCGATGGCCGACTATCTGAAGCTGAAACAATTTTTTGTCGGCGTTACATTGGACGACGACGCCATACTCAAACCGACGTTCGTCCGCGACGCCGCAAAAATATATTCCGAGGCGGCGACGTTCGTCCGCTTCTTCAATGAGGCAATCGTGTAGGGAAATGTTTGTTCGGCTCTTTGGTTTCCTGCCGGCAACGAGCGGAATGCACCTCCGGCGCACACATTCTTACTCATGGCACCTGTGAACCACACATACATTCTTTTTTATAAACCCTTCAACGTCCTTTCACAATTTACCGGGGAAGCCGGGAAATTGACGCTGGCTGATTTCGGGCCGTTTCCGAAATCGGTGTATGCTGCCGGCAGACTGGATTACGACAGCGAAGGACTGCTCATATTGACGGATGACAATCAATTGAAGCACGCCCTGCTCGAACCGAAATTCGAGCATCCGCGGACATATCTCGTGCAGGTCGAGCGCATACCGAATGACGACGCTATGGAGCGGCTTCGCACCGGAGTGATCGTTAACGGGAAGGCGACAAAACCCACAGCAGCCTCGGTGTGTGCGGAAGAACCGCCGCTGCCGCCTCGCGATCCGCCCATCCGTTTCCGGAAGAACGTTCCGACAGCGTGGATCGAACTGACGCTCCGCGAAGGAAGGAACAGGCAAGTGAGGAAAATGACCGCAGCAGTCGGACATCCCACGCTGCGTTTGGTGAGGACGAAGATCGGCGCGTTGGGCATCGGTACGCTGCGCCCCGGTGACATGCGCAGATTGTCGCAGGAAGAGATCCGGCAATTGCAGCACGAATGATTGTCGCGGCCACACGGTCACCGTCACATCGCGCAGAGGCTGATCGCAACGAACCGCGACTCAAAAAAAAAGGCGCCCTCTATAGAAGAGAACGCCTTTATATAACGATACCAAATGTTTATTTGCCCATTGGAACCGTCACGCCGACCTTAAACATCCAATGGTTGAAATCCGACGCAAGGACGTAGCGAAACTCCGGGGAGATCGTGAAATTGCCCATAGCATAATTCGCACCGCCGATGAGATTAATACCGACACGCGTTGCAGATTCGGACGCGAGGCTTGAACCTCCATAGGAGACACCGAACAGTGTATATGACGGCACCGAATATCCCCACGTGAACGAAAGAAAATTCATGCCGAGTCCGGCGCCCACGTATGGTTTCACCGAGCCGTCCATTGCAATATTATAATGCACATTGGCATTGATCGCGAAATCACTCGTCTTCCATGTTCCCCCGCTGATGTCCTTCGATGCGGACCAATAGAGCAGTTCTGGGATCAATTGAATTCCCGGGCTAATCTCGCCCATATCGACATGGCCGCCGATTGCGAAGCCGCCAAATGTTTCAGATCCCAGTCCGAACGACACCGAAGTATACCCAACACTGCCACCGACACCTTTCAATCCCAACCCTTGCGCATAACTCAATGTTGAACATACAGCAATCGCAGCGACGAGTGCAAATAGTTTTTTCATTGTGTACCCCTCTAGGTTAATGACATGGAATATGATTTATACAGTGGTGCTGGAGTAATGACGAAAGATAAACTGTAAAAAACAAAAAATCAAGATTTACACAAGAATTTTCCGGAGAGGTGTGCGAGCCATTATCGACGCACGTGCAGGGCAAAATGTCGTTTCGCCCTGCTATAAAAATACTCGGCGGCATATGTGGTGCGTGTAGGACGAACTGTTACCTCGTCCTCTCGCGAGATACCATCCCGCCCTACAATGCTGCGTCTGTGAAACGGGTATGTTCATACGGGGTAGTGAACCCACATTCATGAACGCTGCTATGAAAAAATGGCAAATATGGCGCAAATATGCCGTTTTCATGCGGGCGTTGGCCCCATATTCGTGAACGCTGCAGTATGGCGAGTTACGAGGCAACCGGCGGCGCCAAGGCAAAAAGCGCGAGCGCAATTGCGGTAGACCAGGAGAGGACCTTAAAGTCGCCGCGCATGAGCGCTTCGCGTGCTTCTTCTTGCGTCAATGTGATCAATTCCTGCTCTTCCAGATCGTCCTGTGTCATGTCGTATAATTTCCTGACCCCTTTCGCCAGATAGAAATGACCCGTGCCGCAGCCGTGATTGCCGTCAACGGGAAAATTTCCCAACGCGACCCACTCCGCAGCTTCGCATCCCATTTCTTCCTTCAGTTCGCGCTTCGCGCAGACCAGGGGAGACTCGTCGTCGTCGATGTATCCGCCCACCGGTGCGAACGAGACCCCCTCCACCGCATACTTGACTTGGCGGAAGCAGAGGATATTGTCGTTTTCATCGACCGCAACGACATTGACAAAATCCGGCGAAATGACCCATGGCCACTTCTCTATTTTTTTTCCATCGGGAAGCTGTATGGTATGATCTTCAACCGTCAGCCATTTGCTGTGTTCGAGCACGGTAGACCGTTTGAGCGTTTTCCACGATTGCATACATCTCCTTGTGTCAAATGAAGTACCTGGTGCTGTGTCAGTGCCGGAGTGCATTGTACGAATATTTCCCGATGAAATGCAATATTGCCCGTACGCGGCGTTGTGCATTCACCGAATGAATCGTACATTAGAACATCTTTCGCGGTGCGCCCCTCGGCGCCGGCGCAGGACAACATTTTTTTTCATCATGCTGACAACGACGAATGTTATGGCGCGATATAAACTCTATCTTGAATACGAAGGCACACGCTTCAGCGGGTGGCAGATTCAAAAAAATGCCCGTACGGTGCAGGGCGAAATTCACAACGCACTGGTGACGATGCTCAAGAGCGCGGATTTTGAATTGTACGGATCGGGGCGGACCGATGCGGGTGTTCACGCTCTCTATCAGGTGGCGCATCTGGAAGCCGAGACGATGCTCGGCCCGGAGATCATTCGCATGAAGCTCAACGACGCCCTGCCGGCGGATATCAATATCATCGAAGTAGAGAAAGCGCACGCGAATTTTCATGCGCGCCACGACGCCGTCGCCCGCAGTTACATGTACCAGATCTCGCGCCGCCGCACGGCCTTCGGCAAACGCTTTGTGTGGTGGATCAAGGATGAGCTGAATTTTTCGCAAATGGCGCGCGCGGCCGCCCTCTTCGAAGGGATGAAGAACTTTCAGTCGTTCACCGCCGATGACGAAGAGGAAAAGTCGATGAAGGTGCTCGTTGAGGGCATCGAAATAAAAGAAGCGGGCGACCTGATCCTCATACGCATCGTCGGCTCTCATTTTTTATGGAAGATGGTCCGCCAGATCGTGGGCGTGATGGCCGAAGTGGGCAGGGGAAAAATGGCGCTGAAGGAGATCGAACGCATGCTTCAGGAAAAATCGAACGCCGCCGCTCCGTTGACCGCCCCGCCCTCGGGACTGTTCCTCGAGCGTGTCTATTACAAAGGCGACGCAAGGCTTGCACTGTTTGAGCCGATGATGACCGTCGACCAGCCTCGCACATTTCACACACCGGAGCGCAGCAGCACGCACTCCCACTCGCACACGGCAGTGTCGGCGACCGGAGAGACGGCAACCGGCGCACATGCCGGTACTCATACGCACGCAGCACCGCCGTCGCACAAGTACAAGACGACCGGCGGACATGCGGACAAACATGTGCACGGCGGTTCGGTGCACGGCGGTTCGGTGCCCGGCACGCGTCCGGGAACGTTCGGCGGCAAACACAAAAAAAGCGGCGCCCCTACTGATGCCGCCGGGCACCACAGCAAGAATGAGGACAAGCGTCTGGCGGCGCTCGAACGCCGAAAGGTGAAAAGCGCCGCGCCACTGGATACATACGCGGACAGCACCAAGAGCGCCGGCACACCGGCAGGCATGTTCGAGCACGGGGCAAAAAAAATTGGGACACAGACGGATTCAGCGAAGCATCACGGGAAGAATAAGGACAGGCGCCGCTCACCGGCTCCCGGTCACAAACGGCGCCCCTTATAACCAACCATACGACTATCATGAAACCCATACGCGCATATCGCGGAAACACGCTGCACTGCAAAGGCTGGCTCCAGGAAGCGGCCCTGCGCATGCTGATGAACAATCTCGATCCGGATGTGGCAGAGCGGCCGGACGAGTTGATCGTCTACGGCGGCACAGGAAAAGCGGCTCGCAACTGGGAATGTTACAGCGCGATCGTGAAGAGCCTGACGAGGCTTGAGAACGACGAAACGCTCCTCGTTCAATCGGGCAAACCTGTGGGCATATTCCGCACGCACGAAAATGCGCCGCGGGTGCTCATCAGCAATTCGATGCTGGTGCCGAAGTGGGCGACATGGGACGAATTTCGGAGGCTCGAAGGACTCGGGTTGACAATGTACGGGCAGATGACCGCGGGCTCCTGGATCTATATCGGCTCGCAAGGAATACTGCAGGGCACGTTCGAAACATTTGCCGAATGCGCACGGAAACATTTCGGCGGATCGCTTGCTGGACGCTTTCTGCTCACCGCCGGTCTCGGGGGCATGGGAGGCGCTCAGCCCCTTGCTGCAACAATGAACGGGGCGGCATGTCTCGTCGTCGAAGTCGACCGCACGCGGATCGAGAAACGCATTGCCACGCGCTATCTGGATGTGATGACCGACGATTTCACTGAAGCCATGACCTTGATCCGTTCGGCGCAGGAGAAGCGCCAGATGTTGTCTGTGGGCCTCTGCGCGAACGCTGCCGAGATCATTCCACGCATCGCCGCCGGCAACTATCTGCCGGACATCGCAACAGACCAGACGTCCGCGCACGACACGCTCAACGGCTATGTGCCGGCGGGGATGACATTCGAACAGGCGCTTGCGCTCAGGAAAAAAAACCCGAAAAAATATATCACCGCCTCCCAGCTCTCCATTGCCGCTCACGTGAAGGGATTGCTCAAGCTGCAGAAACGCGGCTCCGTGGTGTTCGATTACGGCAATAATATTCGCGGCGAGGCCGCCGCCAACGGCGTGAAGCACGCGTTCGATGTTCCGGGCTTCGTGCCCGAATATATACGGCCGCTCTTCTGCGACGGCAAAGGCCCGTTCCGGTGGGTCGCACTCTCGGGCGATCCACAGGACATTCTGCGCACCGACCGCGCCGTGCTCGAAACATTCCCGGACAACGACTTGTTGTGCCGGTGGATAGAGAAGGCGCAGAAGCAAGTGGCGTTCCAGGGATTGCCTGCGCGTATCTGCTGGCTCGGATACGGCGAGCGGGCGCTGATGGGAAAAATTTTCAACGATCTTGTTGCGCGCGGCGAGGTCAGCGCGCCGATCGTCATCGGCCGCGATCATCTCGATTGCGGAAGCGTCGCATCTCCGAACCGCGAGACCGAAGCGATGAAAGACGGCAGCGATGCCATCGCCGACTGGCCCATTCTCAATGCACTGCTCAACACCGCGGGCGGGGCCACATGGGTGAGCGTGCATCATGGCGGCGGAGTGGGCATCGGCAATTCCCTGCATGCGGGCATGGTGGTCGTTGCCGATGGAACAACCGACGCCGCCGTTCGGCTCGAACGCGTGCTGACGTACGATCCGGGCATGGGAATCGTGCGCCATGCGGATGCCGGATACGAACGTGCGAAGAAGAATGCAAAAAAATTCTCCGTGAACATTCCGATGTTGAAGTAACCACAGAGCGGCATCACGGCCGCCCTGCATTGCCGAATGAACTATATTTTTGAATGCATCGTATGAAATTTCTTATAGCAGGCACCGGAGGCGTCGGCGGGTATTTCGGCGCGAAACTCTCAGCGGCAGGAAATGACGTGTGGTTTCTGGCGCGCGGAAAACATCTCGATGCCATGCGGAAAAACGGATTGCATGTCCGCTCCACACACGGCACATTCGATGTCGCGCCGGAGCGCATCATTGCGCATCCTCGCGAAGCGGACCGGCCCGACGTCGTGTTGTTTTGCGTGAAGTCGTACGACAACGAAGCTGCAGCGGCGCGGTTGCTCGACAGCCCGGCGCGTTCGAGCATGATCCTGTCGCTTCAAAACGGCATCGACAATGAAGACACGCTCGGCCGGCTGCTGCCGGAGTCGGTCATCGTCGGCGGCGTGGCGTACATTTCGGCGCGCATCGACGCGCCCGGCTCCATCGTCGAAACGGGAGGATTCCAGCGCATTGTCTTCGGAACATTCGATCCCGCGCAGGCTTCGCTGCTTGAGCCGCTGAGCGCGTGTTTCGCCCATGCTCAGATCCGCGCCGATTGCACGGACACCATACGCACGGAACTGTGGAAAAAATTCATTTTCATTTCGGCCATGAGCGCCGTCAGTTCACTGACACGCCTGACACAGGGTGAAATTTTGGACGTCGAGGAATCGCGGATGCTCGTGTTCAACGCCATGAAGGAAGCGGAGGCGGTGGGCGTCGGTGCCGGCATTGCACTCGAGCCGCTCGAAAAAGAAAAAGTGTTCGAATCCATGGCGCGGTTCAGCCGCGGCACGCGCGCGTCTATGGCGTTCGATCTCGTCAATAAAAAACCGATGGAGCTCGACGCACTGAGCGGCGCCGTTGTCAGGCTCGGCGCCCGGCTCGGCGTGCCCACACCGATCCATGCGACCATGTATGCGGCGCTGCTCCCCCATCACCTGCTCGCACTCCAGTCTGCAGCCTCACAGGACAGTGCGGCGGCATCAACAACCATTCACACACTATAACACGACACCATGAAGAGATCATTACTGTTTTTGGCCATTGCATCGATGCTGTGCGCCGCATCGGCAGCAGCACAGCACCGCACGTATACCGCCGCCGATCATGCAAAACTGCTCATGCCATCATCTCCCGTGATATCGCCCGATGCGCAGCGCGTTGTCTTTACGCTGCGATCCGCCGATCTGCAGAACAGCAAATGGCTCACACAGGTCTACCTGTTGACTGCCGCGGACAAGCGCGTCCACGCGCTGACCACAGCGACCGCCGGATCGTTCTCGCCTGCATGGTCCCCGAGCGGCAGCGCGGTCTCGTTTCTCTCAACGCGCGAATTCCTTGACGATTCGCTGAAGCGCCATTCGGGCACGTCGCAGCTGTTCCTGCTGCCAATGGACGGCGGCGAAGCGCAGGCACTGACGACACTCGACAACAGCATCGATGAATACGCCTGGTCGCCGGACGGCCGGTCGATCGCGATCGTCTCCGATGCGGAAGTTGCTCCAGAGAAACAGGCCGAAGCCGAAGCGAAGGCAAAGCAAAAAATGGATTGGACATCGTCGCGCGATCCGAAACAGGGAAAGGCCCTCTGCGTGCTCGACGTCGCGGCGAAAAAAATACGCACCATTGCCGTGCTCGACCGGGGTGTGTCCAATATTTCCTGGTCTCCCGATGGAACGCACATCGTGTATCAAACCAACTACACGGGCGAATATAACGACGATCAAAAATACGACGTGTGGGCGATCGGCATGAACGGCGCCGCTGCGAAACTGACCGCAACCGCCGGGCCCGAAACTCATCCCCGGTATTCTCCCGACGGAAAATCCATCGCCTTCATCACGCAGACGGTGCCTGATATTGAATTTGCAAAAACAGAATTGTCCATCATGAATGCCGACGGCACGCAGCGGCGCTCGCTGACAGCATCGTTTCCATACAGCGTGACCGGTTTTGTGTGGGATCCGAAGGGAACATCGATCGTCGCCATGGTGAATGAAAAGACGAGTTCCTATTGCTACAGGATCTCGCCGTCCTCTGGATCAATAGAGAAGATCGTGACCGGCACTTTCGTGCTGAGCGACTGCTCTATTGCGACCGACGGCACCATCGCCTGCGGCATCGAAACGCCGACAACCACAAAGGAACTTGCGTTCATTACGGACAATACGGTCACGACACTGTCGCAATTCTCCGATCAGCTCGCTCCGTTCGCATTCGGCAAACAGGAGATCATCACGGTGAAAAGCCGCGACGGCAAATTCGATATCGATGCGATCCTGGTGAAACCTGTCAATTATGTGGAAGGCAAACGCTATCCCCTCCTCCTGGCATATCATGGAGGACCGTATGGCGAATACGACAACAAGTTATACCAATACTATCCCGTGCAGCTGCTGGCACAGGAAGGGGTGATGACGGTGATGCCTAACGTGCGCGGCGGATCCGGATACACCGACGAGTTCAGCCAGTCCAACCGATACGACCTCGGCGGTGCCGATTTCCGCGACGCGATGGACGTGGTGGATCATCTGATCGCGCACGGCATGGCAGACAGCACGAAGATGGGCGTGACCGGAGGCAGTTACGGCGGCTACATGACAAACTGGACCATAACGCAGACCCCGCGCTTCAAAGCGGCCGTCTCGATGTACGGCATCTTCAGCTGGTTCACCGACTGGAGCAATTCATTCCAGCCGTCGTTCGAGCAGATGTACTTCGGATATAATTACTGGGAACGGCCGATCGACATGAATAACCTCTGGATACGTACGGCGCCGCAGACATTCGTTCGCAATATCGTGACTCCGACGCTCATTCTCCAAGGCACCGAAGACCAGTATACCAACATTTCGAATTCGAGGGAGATGTATGCCGCGCTCAATGAACTGGGACGAACGGTTGAATTCGTCGTCTACCCCAGGGCCGAACACGGGCTGCGAACGGAACCGAATCAATACATCAACGTGCTAGAGCGGTCCGTGCAGTGGTTCAAACAATACGCGCTTGGAGAAAAGTAAACCGCCCCGGAGCGCGCTCCGGGACACGAGACGCGATAGGGAATAACCACAATGGAGCATGAATGATCATACGTCCCGCGGCACTCGACGACCTGACAACGATCGTCGAATTCAATATACTGATGGCATTTGAAACGGAGCACCTTGTGTTGGAACGCGGCCGCGTCATTGAGGGCGTCAGAGCAGTACTTGCCGACCCTTCGAAAGGCCGCTACATCGTCGCCGAAATCGATGGCACCGTTGTGGGCCAGCTTATGGTGACCTACGAATGGAGCGATTGGCGCAACGGAATGTTTTGGTGGATACAAAGCGTGTATGTGGACCATGCCTATCGCGGAAGAAAAATATTCACACGCCTTTATGAGCAGATCAAGCAGGAAGCGCTCTCGGGCGGTTCATGCGGCATACGGCTGTATGTGGAGGAAGAAAATCGGACCGCTCAGCAGACCTATTCAAAACTGGGAATGGTCCCGACGCTGTATGAAATGATGGAAGACGATTTTGTGCTGAATCGGACCTGAAAAAAAGCAGGGCGGGAGGCATCCCGCCCTGCACTACCGTTACGCCTCAGGTACCTTCACTTTGTTCATGCGCGCAAAGACGACGAGCGTGATGATGACGATAACGCCCACCAGCAGAATATAGATGATGTAATTCGAGGCTTTCACCTTTCCCTTCCAGATATCCATTCTGGCCTTGATGTCGCTCACCCGGTTCTCGGTGATGACTCCGTCTTTCTTCAGCAGCGGCAGCCAGATCGGAGCGATCCTCGCGCCCCACACGGTATCGGCAAATGAGGAATAGATCGCGTATCGGAGATCGTCGCGGATATTGTCCACATTGTTCGTCTGATTGTCGATGAACCGCGTCACATTCTGGTAGAACGTCTCGCCGTCGGTGAACGGCTGCACAGCCAGGTTGTGGTGCGTGAACTCCTCGTTCAATGTTTTCCAGAATGCCTTTTCGGCATGGCGGCTCCAGTCGGCGATCATGCTGTCGATCAACGGAACCTGTTGAGCCTTTTCTTTCGACGTCAGATACATCGCGGCCAGTTTCGACCCGACGCCCTTCCAGTGTCCGTCAAATTTTTTCTGTTCGTCCTTCAGTTTGATGACATCCTCACCGGAAAGCGTCGTGGATTTGAGGAACGTCACATTATCGTCGATGGCCCGCTTGACGCTCGAGAGGATGTTGTTTTTCTCGAACGCGATCATCTTCTGTTTTTCGTCCGCCGGCGTCATCGTCGGCTTGTCGAATTGCAGGAAGAGGCTGTCGGCAATATTGAAGATCATGTTGTCGCGGTCGGCAATGTTTTTTTGCAGCTTCGATACGAGCCCCTGAAGCTGCTCGATTTTTTTTCTGTCCTTCACGCGTTCGGATTCCAAGAAATGGATCTGGACCAGTATTGCGGCGTTTTCATTGGAGAGCTTGTCTACCTGCTCGGTCAGTGATTTGACCTCGGTTTCCAGTTCGCCGACCTTCTTTGTTTGTGCTTCGACGGCCGCAGTTTTTTCTTCGGAATAGGTTACGCGTCCCCGCAATGTCTCGAAACTTTTCGCAAAATCGTCGGGATACAGCGCCTTGTCGAGAAATGCTTTATGCTGAGCGAATTCCTTTTCCAACGCATCGATATCCGCTTTCACTTTTTTGATCTCGTCGAGCGTCGAGGCCGCTTCCACCGATTTCATCAGCACACTGTAGCGTGTCTCGAAGTCTTTCTTGATCTCTGAATCGGACTGGGGTACGGCAGCGGCGACCCGCACGAAGAGAAATCCGGCAGCGATGATCATCAGCACGTGTTTCATTTTTTTTCTCCTTCCATGATTCCCTCTTTTGTCAGCGCGCACTTGTCCGATCCGTTGAGCAGTTCGATAAAGGAGTCACGCTGGTTCAATTTCGGATCGGCCATAGCCGTTTTGCCGATTTCAATTTTTCGATATTGTTTCAAACCGCCGTCGCATACGGTAAAGACATAGACATGCGTGAATGCCGGAGCGGTGATGTAGTAAAAGCCTTCACGGTCCCTGATCAGTCGCACTGTCGCCCCCGCAGGGTTCTGGGCGGGGCCGCGTTCGGCTGTCATTAGTGGAGCGATGGAAAACGACACGGCAAACCTCGTATCGCTGACCATTCCCTTCGAATCAGCCTTTAAGACGCTTTCGACCGGCCACGAAAAATCCGCCGGTTGCAGCATCAGAGACGAGCAGCCGAAAAGGGACAGGGCTGCCGCAGCAATGAGTATCCGTTTCATATTCCTCCTTGTTCGATGAATGATGGTAACACAGACACGTCCGAAAGCACCTGTTGAAATGCAAGATGCGAAGAATTTCTTTAAAATAAAAAACGCCCTCACTCTCTCCGGATGGGAGAGTGAAGGCGTTCGTGTCATTTTTTCTTCCCCTTGCTTTTTTTCGCTTTTTTCGGGGGAATCTTGCCGTGCTTCGGCGCCGTCCCGGAAGATTTCGGTGCAGCCGTTTTTTTCGCGGCGGACTTCTTTTTCACCGGAGCCGTTGTGGACTTTGGCGTTGTATTCTTCCGTGTCGTTGCCTTGGACGAAGATGTTTTTTTCTTATGAATGGTGATCGAGGCCGGTTCCTGTTTCTTCTTCCCGGCCTTGACCGCCGCTGGTGCGGCGGCGGCGCTCTTGGTTGTCACAGGTTCATGCCCTGCATCACCCGAAAAACGGCTCATCGGTCTCGTCTTCAATTTTTTTTTTACGTCTTCGTCCGCTTCAAACAGAGAGTTCTTATCGGGATCCGTTTTGGGCTGAGATGGGACCGGAGATCCGTTTTCATTCAGTTCTTTTTCTTCATCCTCCTCTGATTTGACGATCGCGATGGCGGCAATATGGTCCGCTTCGTGGAGCCTGATCAAGCGCACGCCCGAGGTATTGCGTCCGCTGACGCGGATCTCGCTTGCGTGCTGGCGGATCACCATGCCCTGCGTCGTCACCACGACGATGTCGTCGCTGTCCTGCACTTCCTTGATCGCGATCATTTTTCCCGTCTTGTCCGTTGCGCGCAGCGTGCCGATGCCCTTGCCGCCGCGATGGCTCACCCTGTACGCGCCGAGATCGGACCGTTTGCCGAATCCATTCTCGGTGGCAACAAGGATTGTGGTTTTCGGACGGCGCACCGCAACGGCGCCGATCACCTTGTCGCCGTTTTCCAGTCTGATGGCGCGCACGCCGGCGGCGCCGCGGCCCATGCTCCGGACCTCGCCTTCGGGGAAGCGGATGGCGACGCCCTCGTGCGTTCCGATGAGGATCTCGTTCGTTCCGTCGGTCAGTTTCACATCCACCAGAAGGTCTGTGCCGTCGAGCGAAATGGCGCCGATGCCCGCCTTGCGGGGGTTCGAAAATTCCGAGAGCGCCGTCTTTTTCATCTGCCCCTGTTGGGTGACCATAAACACGTAGTGCGTATCATCGAATTCTTTCACGCTGAGGAATGCCGAAATATTTTCCGACGCGTCCTTCTGGATGAGATTGACGATGGCACGGCCTTTCGATGCGCGTCCGCCTTCGGGCAATTCGAACACCTTCACCCAGTAGCATTTGCCTTTGTCGGTGAAGAAGAGAATGTAGTTATGCGTGCTCGCGATGAACATGTGCTCCACGAAGTCGTCTTCGCGCGACGCGGCACCCGTGATGCCCCTGCCGCCGCGGGTCTGCCGGCGGTAGCCGCTCACCGGGAACCGTTTGATGTAGCCGCTGTGGCTGATCGTGATGACGACATCCTCTTCGGCGATCATGTCTTCGATCTTGAATTCTTCGAAGTCGTAGACGATCTCGGTGCGGCGTTCATCGCCGTATTTGTCCCTGATGGCCAGCAGTTCGTCCTTGATGATCTCCATCTGCAGCTGTTTGCTTGCGAGGATCGCCTTGAGTTTGGTGATGAGCTTAATGAGGTCGCGGTATTCTTCTTCGATCTTCTTGCGTTCCAGGCCGGTGAGGCGCTGGAGGCGCATATCGAGGATCGCCTTCGCCTGGATCTCGGACAGCTTGAATCGTTTCATCAAGCCATACTTCGCCGTTTCGGTATCGCGCGATGCCTTGATGAGCTTGATGATCTCGTCGATGTTGTCCAGCGCAATGATATAGCCTTCGAGAATGTGCGCGCGCGCTTCGGCCGCGTCGAGCTCGAATTTCGTCCGGCGGACGACGACCTCGTTGCGGTGCGCAAGATAATGCTCCAGTATGTCGCGGAGCGTCAGCACCTTCGGGCGGCCGTCCACGAGCGCCAGGAGGATCACGCCGAAGGTGGTCTGCATCTGCGTGTACTTGTACAGATTGTTGAGCACCACGCCGGCGTTGGCGTCGCGTTTCAGGTCGATCACAATGCGCATGCCGTCGCGATCGGATTCGTCCCGAAGATCGGCAATGTCCTCGATCTTCTTCTCGCGCATCAGTTCGGCGATCTTTTCGATCAGGCTTGCCTTGTTGACCTGGTACGGAATTTCGTTGACAATAATGCTTTGTCGGTCGTTCTTCGACGTTTCAATGTTCGCCTTGGCGCGGAGCGTGATCTTGCCGCGCCCGGTCGTGTATGCCTCTTTCACGCCTTCGTAGCCGTAGATGATGGCTCCGGTCGGGAAATCCGGCGCCTTGATGTGCTTCATCAATTTCACATTATCGATCTCGGGCGTTTTGATCATCGCGATGCATCCGTCGATCACTTCCACCATGTTGTGGGGCGGAATGTTCGTCGTCATGCCGACGGCGATGCCGCTCGAGCCATTGACCAACAGATTCGGATACGCCGACGGCAGCACCGAAGGCTCGGTGAGCGTATCGTCGAAGTTCGGCGTAAAGTCCACGGTGTTCTTATCCAGGTCGCGCAGCATTTCTTCGGCCAGGCGCGTCATGCGGATTTCCGTGTAACGCATAGCGGCGGCGGAGTCGCCGTCGACCGATCCGAAGTTGCCCTGTCCGTCGACCAGCGGATAACGCAGCGAGAACTCCTGCGCCATGCGAACCGCCGTGTCGTAGACCGATTGATCGCCGTGGGGATGATACTTGCCAAGCACTTCGCCGACAAGGCGGGCGCTTTTTTTATACGAGCGGTTCGGCAAAAGGCCCAGTCCCTGCATGCCAAAGAGCACCCGGCGATGAACGGGTTTGAGGCCGTCGCGCACATCGGGAAGCGCGCGCGACACGATCACTGACATCGAATAATCGATGTACGATCCCTTCATTTCATCTTCGATGTCGACCGGTATAATTTTTTCGTTCAATGTTGCCATTCCGTCTGTGTCTTTCTCTCTGTGTATGCTTGGTCAAAAATGTCATGACGCGGAACGTTAGACGTCGAGGTTCCTGACGTATTTCGCATTCTTCTCTATGAATTCACGGCGAGGCTGCACTTCATCGCCCATGAGGATCGAGAACGTCCGATCGGCCTCGCCGGCGTTTTCAATGCCCACCTGGAGGATGGTGCGCGTATCGGGATTCATGGTGGTCGCCCACAATTGCTCCGGATTCATTTCGCCCAACCCCTTGAAGCGGGAGATGATGATGCCGCCCGGCTTCACGACGACGCCGTCTTCGGCCACGACCTGTTCCTCGTTGGGATCGGCCGCCACCGGGGTCTTGTCGCCCTTGAGCCGTTTGATGATCTCGTCGCGTTCCTCGTCGTCGAATGCGTAGAGTTCCTGTTTTCCTTTTTTCAGTTTGTAGAGCGGAGGCTGCGCGATGTACACGTGGCCGAGATCGATGAGCGGCTTCATATACCGGAAGAACAGCGTGAGCAGCAGTGTGCGAATGTGCGAGCCGTCGACGTCCGCGTCGCACATGAGGATGATTTTGCCGTACCGCACCTTTTCGGGATTGAACTCGTCGCCGACGCCGGCGCCGATGGCGGTGAAGATGTTGCGCACTTCCTCGTTCTCGAGGATCTTGTGGAGGCGCGCCTTTTCGACGTTCAGGATTTTTCCCTTCAGGGGAAGGATCGCCTGGAAGCGCCGGTCGCGTCCCTGCTTGGCGCTGCCGCCCGCCGAATCGCCTTCGACAAAATACAGTTCGCAATGTTCCGGGTCGTTAATGGAACAGTCGGACAACTTGCCCGGCAATCCGCCCCCGTCCAGCGCGTTCTTGCGCCGCGTGAGGTCGCGCGCCTTGCGCGCCGCTTCGCGTGCTTCGGCCGCGCGTAGACTCTTTTCGATGATGCGCTTCGCATCGCCCGGATTGTTGTCCAGCCACGTCGCCAATTCCTGGCTCACGACGCTTTCGACAATGCTCTTGACTTCGCTGTTGCCAAGTTTCGTTTTCGTCTGTCCCTCGAACTGCGGCTCCGGAACTTTTATGCTCAGGATCGCCGTCAAACCTTCGCGGAAGTCGTCGCCCGAGAGCGTGATCTTGCCTTCCTTCACGAGATTGTTTTTATAGCCGTAGGTATTGAGCGTGCGCGTAAGCGCAGTGCGGAAGCCGACAAGATGCGTGCCGCCTTCATGCGTATGAATATTGTTCACATACGAAAACACATTTTCCGAATACTGGTC
The DNA here is from genome assembly GCA_903884005.1 of uncultured Ignavibacteriota bacterium. GTDB lineage: Bacteria > Bacteroidota > Ignavibacteria > UBA10030 > UBA8401 > CAISDA01. The sequence continues at coordinate 52,811 of CAISDA010000017.1, forward strand.
GTTGTACTGGAATGCCACTTCCACTTCGACCGCACGGCCGCCGTCGTCAATGCCGGACCCGCGCGCATAGACCAATTTCTTCATGATCGAGGGACGGGTCGAATCGATGTACTTCACGAATTCCACGAGTCCGCCGTCGAAATGGAATGTCGCTGTCTGTTCCTGCTTCGGACGAAGGTCGGAGATCTCGAGCGTCACTTCTTTATTTAAAAACGCCAGTTCGCGAAGCCGCTCTGCGAGCGTCTCGAATTTGTATGAGCGGTTCTTGAAAATCGTGTTGTCGGGAAGGAAAGTAATTTTCGTGCCGCCCTTCTCGTTCTTCGCCATCTTGCCGATGACCTTCACCGGCGCAACGGGATCGCCTTTTTCATATTTCTGAAAGAACACTTCCCCGTCGCGGCGGACTTCCACTTCGAGCCATTCGGAGAGAGCGTTCACCACAGACACGCCGACGCCGTGAAGGCCGCCCGACACCTTGTATGTGTTCTTGTCGAACTTGCCGCCGGCATGGAGCACGGTCATGACCACCTCGAGCGCCGAGCGCCCTTCTTCCTTGTGGATGCCGGTCGGGATGCCGCGGCCGTCGTCGATGACCGTGACGCTGCCGTTCTCGTTGATCTTGACGCTGATCAGACGGCAATAGCCGGCCAGCGCCTCGTCGATCGCGTTGTCCACCACTTCGTAGACGAGGTGATGAAGGCCGCGCACGCTCACATCGCCGATATACATCGCGGGCCGGCGGCGCACCGCTTCCAAGCCTTTTAAGACGGTGATATCTTCGGCGGTATAGTCACCGTTGTTTTTTTTCTGCTTTGTCTCTGCCACAGTTGGTATCCTTAAAATGAAACGATCATCGAAAGCGAATGTCTTTGATCATATCGCCGTTCATCGTCTGATGAATTTTTTGTAAAAGTTCTTTTCGCCGGAACGTCAATTCGGTCCGCCACGGAGCGTTCGTCACATGGACGAAGAGGACGCCGTTTTCGATCCGTTCAATATCCGTTACTTTGGCGACCTGCGCGCCTACAATGCCCGGCCACAAGGGAATGATGCTGTACTGGTCGAGTTTTTGTCTGATGCCGAGAGACGCGATGAGGGCGTCGATCACGTGATGCATCGGTTCGGGCACGTGCTCTTTCATGCGGCATCCTCCTGCAGCACGACCGTCCCGCTGCGAATGTAAAACTTCCTATGCTCGTCGTCCCATTGCCGCACACCCTGAAAGATGCGTTCCGAGGTGGTCGTGATAAAAGTCTGTCCCATCGGGGCCAGCATTTCGAGCAGCTGGTGCGATCTCGTCTCGTCCAATTCGCTGAACACGTCGTCGAACAGGATGATCGGCAGTTCCGCGCAGCGCTCCTTCAGATACCAAAATTCGGCGATCTTGAGCGCGATGAGATACGTCTTATGCTGGCCTTGGGAAGCATATTCGCGCAGCGGCAGTCCGTCGATTGAAAAAGCGATATCGTCCCGCTGAGGCCCGAACAGCGTGGATCCCGTGCGCCGCTCATCGGCTTGTTTCCGGTCGGCGAGCAGGTGCAGGGCGGCGGCGATCGCATCGCGATCCATCGCGCCGGACACGTCTATCTGCGGCACATAACGCAGCGACGGCCGTTCTTCGTTGTGTGCCACTGCGTCGTATGCTTTTTCCACATACGTGACGAATTCGTTCAGGAATGTATTCCGCCTGTGGATGATGGCTGAACCGTGACGGATTAGCATCTCTGTCCACGGTGCAAGCACCGCACTGCAGTCGTTTCCCCGGGCATCGGACAATATTTTGTTGCGCTGTCGAAGCACACGTTTGTATTCCATCATGTCTTCGACGTATGCTTTGCTTGACTGGGCCATGACCAGATCGGCAAATTTTCGCCGTTCTGACGGCGAGCCGAATGTAATGGAGTTATTTTCGGGCGACAACACGACAATGGGAAAGAGGCCGATGACTTCGGAAAGTTTCGTTATTTCCGATGCGTTGATGAAAAAGTGCTTCTGCCGCATCTGCTCATCGTAGACAATGCGCACGCGGTGGCGGACATTCACGTCGGATACAAAGTCCCCCTCCACCTCGAACATCGATGTGCCGCAGTGAACGGCAGTTGCATCGGCGCCGGCATAAAAACTTTTCGTCAAACAGAGGTAGGAAACCGCCTCAAGCACATTCGTTTTCCCCTGCCCGTTTTTTCCCAACAGCACGTTCGATGCGGCACCGAATGCAAACCCGGACGAAACGTGATTTCTGAATTGCCGGAGCGTGAGTGATAACAATTTCATATGCCCGACCGATGCTCCTGCAGAAGTGATGCGCGTGTGTTAGTTGTTCAACCGGACCGGCATCACCAGCATTAAGACCGTTTCGTGCTCCCGCTGCACGTGGGGCTCTACAATCGCCGCGCGCGTGGCGGAACTGAAACGGAATACGGCCTCATCATTGTCTATGTGCGAGAGAACATCCATCACATAGGTCGAATTAAAACCGATGTCCAGATCTTCAGCGCCGTAGTCGCACGTGATCACCTCTTTGGCCTCCGTGCCGAAGTCAATATCTTCAGCCGTGATGGTCAACTCATTGCTGCGCAGGGAGAAGCGCACCTGGTGTGTGGCGGAATTGGAATACAATGACACGCGGCGGACCGATCGGAGCAACTCGTCCTTGTTGACGATCAGCCGCTTATCGTTTTCCAGCGGAATGACGGATTCGTAGTTGGGATAATTTTCTTCGATCAGCCGGGAGGTCAGCGACGTAGAACCGAACGTGAAGAGAATGTGCGATGCATTGATGGAAATGGCATTGCTGCCTTCAGCGACAAGTTTTTCAACCAATGTGAGCGCCTTCGCGGGCACGACTATATCGCGCGTCAATTCAGGAGATGTGAAGGCGGTGCTCGTAATTTTTACCAGACGATGTCCGTCTGTGGATACCGCGCGAAATTCGTTGGGTTGTATCTGGAGCAGCACGCCCATCATGGCCGGACGAAGTTCGTCGGCACTGACGGCAAAGAGGGCTCTGCCTATCATGTGCTGCAGCGCCGCCGCATCGACCTCAAGGTTTTTCTCCCCCTTAAACTGGGGTATCGTCGGAAATTCGTCGCTCGATTCGCCGGTGAGCGCATACTCGCCGTTTTCTGTTTTCATTGTAATGCGGTTATTTTCCGCATCGGCATGAAGCGTTACTGTTGTATCGGGCAGAGCGCGCACCGTGTCTGTGAGCCGTTTTGCCGGAATAGCGATTGTACCGTCTTCGCTTCCCTTCACCTCAATCGACACCGTCATCGACACTTCAAGATCGGTTGCTGTTATTTTCAGTGTATTTTTGTTCACATCGAAAAGCAGATTTTCCAAAATAGGGAGCGTCGAGCGCGTGGGAACGACGCCGATAATTTTTGCAAGGGCTTTCTGAAGATCACTGCTTTTCACCGATAATTTCATGGCGGCTTCTCCGATAGAAGGTGTGCGGAAACAGTATGTCTGTAAAATAAAATATACTAAAATATACTCACTTATTCAACGGCAGCGCACCGTTATTGCTCCCGTCGTCCTCATGATGCAGAAGCATCTGGGAGGCACAGACGTTATCCACAGTGTGCACGCGCTTAATATATAATATATTTTAAGGAAAAGAACAGTACTACTAATAATAATGCTGTGGATATGTGGATAAACTCATCAATGATATGACTTGTTCAGGAAAATATAGTATTGTCGTGTGTATAGGCTGTGGATAATAATACTGTTATACACGACAGCATCAATTTTTCAGCTTCGGCTGAACGGAAGCTACTATTGTCCACACGCCATACACATCTATCAACGCGTTATGCACATGCACATGTGGACGCAATCACCGCGACGCAATCTCTATTTTTTTGCGTATCTGTTCTATCTCTGTTCTGTATTTCGTATCGGTTTTCATTTGATCTTCGACAGTTTGATACGCGTGGATGACGGTGCTGTGATCGCGTCCGCCGAAGTGGAGTCCGATCGTTTTTAACGAACAATTCGTCAATTCTTTCGCAACATACATGGCTATCTGCCGGGCGTTCACAATCTCCTGCTTCCGCGTTTTTGCGCGCAGCATGTCAACGGGAATATCGAAGTAATCGGCCACCTGTTTCTGAATTTCTTCGACGCTCAGCGGCGAACGAACGTCGCTGACGACGGTGCGCAGCACCTCGCGGGCAAGTTCGATGTTCATTTCTTTACCCTCGAGCGACGCCTTGAACAGGATACTTGTATAGCATCCCTCAAGTTCGCGGACGTTCGATGTGACATTGGCGGCGATGTAATCGATGACGTCGTCGGGGATGTTTGTGTCTTCATCTTCGCACTTTTTTCTCAGGATGGCTGTGCGCGTCTCAAGATCAGGCGGCTGAATATCTGCGGTGAGCCCCCATTGAAATCGCGACAGGAGCCGGTCGTCGAGCCCCTGCAGTTCCTTCACCGGGCGGTCTAGCGAAAGGATGATCTGCTTGCCTTGCTGATGGAGCGTATTGAACGTATGGAAAAAACTGTCCTGTGTTTTTTCTTTTCCCGAAAAGAACTGGATATCATCGACGATGAGGATATCCATATTACGGTAAAAATTGTGAAAATCATTCGTCTTGTCGAACTTGATGGAGTCGATGAATTCGATCGTAAATTTTTCGCTGGAAACGTAGATGACGCGCTTCGCCTTGTTGTTCGTCAAGGCATAATTGCCTATTGCCTGGATCAGGTGTGTTTTTCCAAGACCGGTGCCACCATACAGGACAAGCGGATTAAACGATGTTCCACCGGGATTGTTGGCGACAGCCAGCGCAGCGGCTCGGGCGAGTTGATTGCTTTCGCCCTTGATATAATTTTCGAATGTGAAGCGCTGGTTCAAAAAAGTTTTTTGATACGGCAAAGGGGTGTTGTCTTCGTCGTTGTGTGCGGCCGGATGCATGAGCGTTGCCGGCGGTTCCTGTTTTTCAACGGGAAGCGGATATTGGGTAATGATCTTGGTTGGTGCAGAATCTTCCTCCGGAACAACGTTGTAGACGAGGCGCGCGCTCTTCCCCAGCACTTTTTCCAGCGCGTTGGTGATCCTCATATTGTAATGAGCTTCAAGCCAATCATAGAAGAAATGACTCTTCACCCGAATAGTCAATTCGCTCGCTTCCAATTTCACCGGCTTGATCGGTTCGAACCAGGTCTTGAAACTCTGTGCGTTAATTTCTGATTTAATAATAGTCAAAAATTCAATCCACGCTTGTTCTACCGAAAGCGCTGTTGAATCCGTTCTTTGTGGAATTTCTGGAGCATTCATCGAGTTTTTAAAAGTTATACACACTATGAAGTAAAGTTGTGCACAAAGTTATACACCGTGTGCAAAACACAAAAAAAATAATTTAGATAAAACACTGGATTATACACATTAATAATCGCTTGTAAGGCATTGAAAAACAACGGTTGTAAAAACTTGTGAACGAGTTATCCACACATAAATAAGACCAAAAAAAATGTTTTGTTTTTGGGAGAATTACCCTTGTCTGGATAGAAAATAAGTTATCAACAATTTGTCCACTCACAGCAGAAGTGTGGTACCCTATAAAAACATACAACATTGTTGTTCATTCTGTCAAGGGAAAAGATTCGCAGATGGGTGCGGCGTTTTCAGAGAGTTGAAAAATAGGGACTTAAGCGGGGAATGAATGAAAAAAAAATCGGAGAGGGTGGCAAAAGAAAAAAAATAAAGTGAAGAGGTACATTTTATTCAATTTTTCGTTATGTTTCAACCGATTGTCGATATCGCATTTCCCGTTCCCGCGATGAGTTCATCCTCTCTCTCTATCACCGGACTGAGATCTGCCAAGCATCACCTCGCGTGATTATTTCAATGCGTCGGCGACCAGGGTTTCGATCCGTGAAAAATCGGATGTGTTTCCCACAAAGTCCATGTGATCGCTTTCTATGACCAGCAGTTTCCCGAGCGAATATTGTCCGATCCATTGTTCGTAATGGTCATTGAGCTGTTCCAGGTAGCTCCGCTGAATGCTTTGTTCGTATGACCGTCCGCGTTTCGTGATCTGGGACACCAGCGTGTCGACGTTCGCGCGCAGATATATCATGAGATCGGGCGGCTGCAGATAATCCGTCATGACCTTGTAGAGCGCCACATAGTTTTCATAGTCTCTCGTGTCCATGTTCCCGATCTCGTGCAGATTGCGCGCGAAAATTTCGGCGTCTTCATAAATGGACCTGTCCTGGATCACTGATTCGGGCGCTTCGACAATTTTTTTATGGGTCTGAAACCGATGCGAAAGAAAGTAAACCTGAAGGTGGAATGACCAGCGCTTCATATCTCCGTAAAAATCGACAAGGTATGGATTGTCTTCGACCGATTCGTAATACGGCATCCATCCGAACTTTTGGCTGAGCATGGTTGTCAGCGACGATTTTCCCGAACCGATGTTTCCTGCGATGGCAATAAATTTTTTATTCATGAGTCTGTTGTGTCTAGGATGATGAAAATTGATGTAGCAAAGGTAAGAACAAATGACCGAGCTTTCCAAACATAATTTTTTTATTAACGCATATTTTTTGGAGACGCCATGAAAATTTTTGTTGTTGCAGTGCTTCTACTCGCAGCCGCGGCCGTGCACGCCCAGCCAATGACGCAGCGGTACGCCTCGTACGGGGACGTTATTGTCACACATTTGTCCACCTCAATGTTTCCCCACCCGCTGCGGGCGAACGGCCACGTGTATTCCGGTCAAACCTACTCCGCTGCCGAGCATTACAGCGACAGCACCGTTGCGATGTTTGTGCCCAAAGGGTATCGGCCGTCGCGCACAGTCGATCTGGTCGTGTATGTCCACGGCTGGGGAAACAATATCGACAGCGCGCTTCGGCGCTTTAACGTGATAGAGCAGTTCTGTGCGAGCCGCAGGAACGCGATCGTCGTCATGGCTGAAGGGCCGCACGACGCGCCGGATTCGTTCGGCGGCAAGCTGGAGGAGAAGGATGGCTTCAAGAGGCTTATCGCCGATGTCCTGGCCGTACTTAAAAAAGAAAAGAAGATCACCGCTCAGGCCTCTGTCGGAAACATCATCATCGCCGGGCACAGCGGCGCGTACCACGTGATGTCGTTCATTCTTCTGCGGGGAGGATTGACCGATCACATGAAGGAAGTCTATCTCTTCGACGCGCTCTACGGAGAGACGGAAAAATTCGCGTACTGGATAGACCATTACCGGGGCCGTATGGTGAATATCTACACGGATTCGGGCGGAACGAAGGGTGAGAGCGAAAACCTGATGGCGTGCCTGGAGAGCTGGAAAATTCCCTTCATAGCCAGGGAGGAGAGCCGAACGACACCCGATGAGCTGCGCCGCAACAGACTCATCTTCCTGCATTCGGACCTGAAGCACAACGATGTGTTCGCCAAGCGCGGCCAGTTTGCGGAATATCTAAGGACGAGTTCGCTCGCGGAGATAAAAAAAAGGGCGGGATAACATCTCGCCCTACAATGATGCGTCTGCGAAACTGGTATTTTCATGCGGGCTAGTGAACCCCACATTCATGCACTCTACAAGGCACCGATGCGACACCAGGAGCATGAGTTACTCGGAAGTTACGGGTGAAACACGAATGCCGCAGTCGAAACGACTGCGGCATTCGCTTTCTCGGTCCGCTTGTCAGGATGCGCCGATGACGGCGTTCATTGCAACAACATTCACGATGTCCTCAACGCTGCATCCGCGAGACAGATCGAACGCGGGTTGTGCCAGTCCCTGCACGATCGGTCCCGCCGCTTCCGCTCCGCCGAGACGCTGAGCGATCTTGTATGCGATATTGCCGGCGTTCAAGTCCGGAAAGATGAACACATTAGCATATCCCGCTACCTCACTGCCCGGTGCCTTCGATCTGCCGACTGCGGGCAGAAGCGCCGCGTCGAACTGCAATTCGCCGTCCAGCTTCAATGAGGGATTTTTCGCCTTCGCGAGCGCTGTCGCCTGCCTCACCTTGTCAACCTTTTCGTGAGATGCGCTTCCCTTCGTGGAGAACGACAGCATCGCCACACGGGGTTCTTCGCCTGTCAGCTTGCGATGGTTCTCGGCGGTCTCGAGGGCGATGTCGGCAAGCTGCTCAACGGTCGGGTCCGGAACAACGGCGCAGTCGGCGAACGAGTAGAGCTTGTCCGGAAAGACCATCACAAAAAAACTCGACACGGTGCTGTTGCCCGCTTTCATGCCGATGATCTGCAATCCCGCCTTCAGCACGTCTCCTGTAGTGGATAGGGAGCCCGCCACGCTTCCGTGTGCCAGTCCCTGTCTCACCATCATGGCGGCGAAGAACAACGGCTTCTGCATCGTTGCCGAGGCTTCTTCCGCACTCATGCCTTTCTTTTTACGGAGTTCCTGATAGGCTGCGGCGAACTCAGGGAATTTATCATGACGCACAGGGTCCACGATCTGAATGTTTGCCATTGATACGTTCTCGTCGGCAGCGAGTTTCCGTAGTGCTTCTTCGGCACCGACGAGAATAGGGATCGCTATGCCTTCTTCAGCGATGATACGGGCGGCCTTGATCGTTCTGATATCGTGTGCATCGGGGAGAACGATGGTGCTGTGCAATTTTTTTGCGAGTGTTCGAATTTCCAGGAGAAAATTTTTCGGATCCATAGTGGTATGCTAATATGAAAGTGAAGACAAGAAATGGCCGTTTGTGAGCGTGATAAGCAGGTTAGAGAGAGCCGGCCGGGGTTTTTGCTGTATAATGGTAAGCGGTTCCTGACGAAATGTCAAATTAATAACATTTAAATATTTATCGGGAACTCGTTTCCTATTAAATAATCTTAATGAAGGAATATTAAATTGACTATCTGTCCGTTATGGGATAACTTTATTGCGAAAATATTATGGATCAAAAACAAGTTTATATCGAGACGTATGGCTGTCAAATGAACGTTGCGGATACCGAAGTTGTGTTGAGCATTATGGGCAGCAACTCTTTCGGAATCACAGACGATGCATCAAAAGCGGATGTCATTTTCATCAATACCTGCAGTGTTCGGGATAATGCCGAAGCACGGGTATTTCAACGGTTGGCCACGTTAAAACAGTATAAAAAGCTGAATCCCGGTGTTGTCATTGGCGTGCTGGGGTGTATGGCGGAGCGTCTCCGGACGGAATTGATCGATAAGCGCAATCTGGTGGATGTTGTGGTCGGGCCCGATGAATACCGAAAACTCCCCGAGCTTGTGGACGAGGCGTTTGCCGGGCATAAAGGCATCGCCGTCAAATTGTCGCGCGTTGAAAATTACGACGACATCCTGCCGCTGCGCACCGATGGGATCGGCGCGTGGATCTCTGTGATGCGCGGATGCGACAAATTTTGCACATTCTGCGTCGTGCCGTTCACACGGGGACGCGAGCGAAGCAGAAGTCTTGGAAGCGTCATCGGCGAGGTCGAACGGTTGAGCGCCGAGGGATATAAGGAGATCACGCTCCTTGGCCAAAACGTGAACTCTTATCACGACGGCACGAACGATTTTCCGGACCTGATGGCCGCTGCGGCCGCCGTGGACAGGTCGATACGGGTCCGATTCATGACTCCGCACCCGCAGGATGTATCAGACAAGCTTATCGGGGCCATCGCATCGACGCCGAATATCTGCGCGTCCATTCATCTTCCGATCCAATCCGGCTCGAACCGCGTGCTGAAGCAGATGAACCGGACATATACGATCGAACAATATCTCGCGCTAGTGGCAACAATCCGCGCCGCGATCCCCGGTGTTGCATTGTCGACCGACATCATCGCAGGCTTTCCGGGCGAGACGGACGACGATCATCGCGCCACGATCGACACGTTGATGCGTGTGCGGTACGACGGCGCGTTCATGTTCAAGTATTCGCCGCGCGAAAATACGAAGGCATGGGACATGGGCGACGATGTGAGCGAAGAAGTGAAGGTGAGGCGCCTGACGGATATTATTGAAGTGCAAAACACGATTGCGACGGAGATCAACGCGTTGCTCGTGGGAAGCACGGTTGAAGTGCTGGTGGAGAAAGTGAGCGCAAAATCTTCGGATGAATGGATGGGACGCACGGACAACAACAAGTTCGTCGTGTTTCCCAAGGCCGGCGCTGCAATCGGCGACATGGTCAATGTAAAAATTCACAAGGCGAATTCGGCGACGCTGATGGGAACGATCGTATGACGGCGAACGCACGACATATGATCGGTGCGCTGTTGTTGTGCGCCGCATTTCCGGTGTTCGCTCAAATGACGGAACACGATGTCCGCACCCGGTTGGACGCCGTCTATGCCGGAAAAGGCGACGAGGCAGCACGGGAATTGCCGGCGCTGCTTCGGCAGCATCCGAATGATCCAGGCGTCTTATACATTCAAGCCGTGCTCACGTCCGACGGCGCGCTCGCGGTGAAACGGTATCAGGACATTGCCGATCGGTTTCCGCAGAGCGTATGGGCCGACGATGCGCTCTATAAGGTGTATCAGTATCATTTTTCGATCGGCTTGTACAAAAAGGCAGATATGGTGATGGAGCAACTCCGCAGCCGGTATCCGCAGTCGATCTACGCGACGGGCGGAGAGATGAAAGGGCCGGCGCCGGATGTACGCACAGCGGCAGCCGTGCCTGCGCCTGCGGTTAAAAAAATTGACAAGAACATCGAACCCATGAAACCGTCGGCCGGAGGAGACCGGTCGACGCCTGCAGAGCAGACAACGGTCCGTGGAAAATATTACGTTCAGGCCGGTGTGTTTTCCGCCGAGGCCAATGCCCGCATGGCGGCCGAAAAATACGGCACGGCTGCAGGCCGTCAAGCCGTTGTGATGCCGAGGACAACCGGCGACAAAAAGCAGTATCTCGTGCTCTTCGACGGGTTCGATTCGGCCGAGGGCGCACGCAGTTTCAGTACGGCGCTTAAGAGCGAGCATCATATTGATTCGTTCGTCTTTCCAAGCCTGCCTAACCCGAATCCGAATGGACGCTGATCAATGGTCATGAATGGTCAATCGGCAGAGTATCAAAACGGGCTCGGCATCATCGGCACATCGCTCGAGATGCAGGAGATCATCCAGGTGATCCAGAATGTCGGTCCGACCGACATTACGGTGCTTGTGACCGGTGAAAGCGGAGTGGGAAAAGAAGTCGTCGCGCACGCGATCCATCGCGCAAGCAAGCGCGCCGCGAAACCGATGGTGACCGTGAACTGCGGGGCCATACCGGAAGGCATCATCGAATCGGAATTGTTCGGGCACGAAAAAGGATCGTTCACCGGCGCCTCCGAGGCGCGAAAGGGATACTTCGAACTCGCCGATGAAGGTACGATATTTCTGGATGAGATCGGAGAGCTGCCGCTGGCGACGCAGGTGAAGTTTTTGCGAATCCTTGAAAACGGCGAGTTCAACCGTGTCGGATCATCGGTTCCCCGCAAAGTGGACGTGCGTGTGATCGCAGCGACGAACAAGATACTGGAAGAAGAGGTTCGCAACCGGCATTTCAGGCAGGATCTGTACTACCGGCTGCGGTCCATCAACATTCGGATCCCCGCGCTCAGGGAACACAACGAAGACATCCCGCTGCTCTTCGACAAGTTTGCGAAGGAATTTTCGGAACGCAACACGATTGATTTTAAGGGCATAACGGCCGAGGCGATGCAGGCGCTGATGAATTATTACTGGCACGGCAACGTGCGCGAACTGCGGAACGTCGTGGAAAGCCTGCTCGTGATCGAGGGCGGAAAAAATATCACCGTCGATATCGTCAACAAATATTTGCACGATTATCAATCGCCGGCAACGGAGCGGAACCTTCCCGCCGTGGTGGCGAAGCACACGGAGTTCGACGAACGGCAGATGCTGTACCGTGCATTGATCGAGATCAAGAGCGACATCGTCGAACTGAAGACGATCCTCACGACGGCGATCGGGATGAACGAGGGCGCATTGCTCGGCGATGAGATGGCGGCCTTGCCCGGCAGAGAGATCATTCACGGCACCGCGCACGACACGCTCTCGATCGAAGAGATGGAGCGCAAAATGATCGTCGAGGCGCTGCAGCAGTTTCACGGGAATCGCAAGCTGGCAGCAGATGCACTGAAGATCAGCGAACGCACGCTGTACAGAAAAATTAAAGAATACGGAGTATTGTGAGAACATCACGTCGCGGCTATCGGAGTTCGGTCTACCTGCATACGCAGGCTGCACTTGCCGTTGCGGTGTGTGCGTGCGCGCTGGCCCTGAACGGCTGCTATTCGTTTACCGGATCGTCCGTGCCTGTGCATATCAAAACGATCGCGATCACGCTGTTCGACGATCAGAGCGGATTCGGCGAAGCGGGCGTGCGCGAGAAGATATCGCAGAAATTGGTCGAGCTCTTCACGAACGATAACAACCTGGAGATCGGCGCCAAGACGAATTCCGATTCGATCCTCGAGGGGGCAATCACCGCGATACGGGACGAGCCCGCGGTCATCACCGCCGGCGAACAGACGAAATCGCGGCGGATCACCATCACGGTGCATGCGGTCTATACCGACATGAAGCTGCGGAAGAAAGTATGGGAGCGCGACTTTTCACAAATGGGCGAATATACGGTCCCAGGGGACACCCGAACCTCGGCGGTCGATATCGCGATCAATAAAATTACTGAAGACATCCTGATCGAAACCGTATCGGGATGGTAACATACCGGACTGACACCACACACACATAACCAACACGAGACAACACATGGAACAGATCTTACTCATATCATACATTGTCTGTCTGAGCATCCTGACAATATTCGCCTCACACGGTTTTGTGATGGTGTATCACTACATGAAACATAAGCATCAAGTCGAACCCGACCTGTCGCTGACGGAATTTCCGATGGTCACGATCCAGCTGCCGCTCTATAACGAACTCTACGTCGTGCGCCGATTGATCGAATCTGCATGCGCGATCGAGTATCCGAAGGACAAACTTGAAATTCAGGTGCTCGACGACTCGACCGACGAAACGGTCGAGATCGTGGATCGCGTCGTGAAGGAAATGAAAGCCAAGGGACACAACATCCACCACATCCGACGCAGCTCGCGCAAGGGATACAAGGCGGGTGCGCTCAAAGAAGGATTGAAGATCGCAGCGGGCGAATTTGTGGCCATCTTCGACGCCGACTTTGTGCCGAGAAAAGAATTTTTAATGAAAACGATCCCCTACTTTGCGACGGATCCGAAAATGGGCATGGTGCAGACGCGCTGGGAGCATTTGAACAATGAGTATTCGCTCTTGACGCGCACGCAGGCGATCATGCTGGACGGGCATTTTGTGATCGAGCAGCACTCGCGCAACCAGGCGGGCTTCTTCATCAACTTCAACGGCACGGGCGGCGTATGGCGCAAATCGTGCATCGAAGATGCCGGCAACTGGCAGGCGGACACGCTCACGGAGGATCTGGACTTGAGCTACCGCGCACAGCTCCGCGGCTGGAGATTCAAGTACCTGAAAGACTTCACATCGCCGGCCGAACTTCCTGCGGACATCAACGCCCTGAAATCGCAGCAGTTCCGTTGGACAAAAGGCGCAATCGAAACATCGCGCAAGCTGCTTCCGCTGGTATGGAAATCGAAAATGCCGATGCGCATTAAAATACACTCGACGTTCCATCTGACGAATAATTTCTGCTATCCGTTCATCATCCTTGCCGCACTGCTGAACATGCCGATGACGTTCATCAAGCACGGCGGAGAATTCAACACGTATTTCGACGTCATGTCCGTGTTCATCCTTGCATTCGCGAGTTCGTTCATGTTCTATCTGTATTCACAGAAAGACGTGTACGAGGATTGGCGCCGGCGCATGCTGCTCTTCCCGCTGTTCATGGGCGGCAGCATGGGCTTTGCCGTGAATAATACGAAGGCCGTGCTCGAAGGGTTGTTCAAATATAAGACGGAGTTTGTCCGCACGCCGAAATACAGCATCAAAGAAAAGAAGGATTCCTGGAAAGATAAAAAATACGTGGGTGTGAAATTCAGCTGGGTGGTCATTGTTGAAGTGCTGCTTTCCCTGTATTGCCTCTTCGGCGTCTTTGCGTCGTTCTATTACCTGGAGATCGCCGCGATCCCGTTCCAGATCCTGTTCTCGTGGGGTTTCGGATCCATCGCCTATTTGTCCATTCAACAGGCATGGGATGCGCACAAAATGAAGGTCGAGCAGATGGACGTCCAGACCGCGATGGTCGCCGCCTGATCGCTCCCGTATTGATTTTCAACGATAGTTGTTTTATAATAAAGCCGGTGCACTGCGCACCGGCTTTTTATTTATACGAAGAATCATATGGATCTATCAGAACTCGACATTGAAAACCTTGGGGCCCGATTGTCCGAGAATCCCCGGTCCCCTCTTTTCGCCCGGTTAGCCGATCTGTATCTCTCGCGTCAGCGTGTCGGCGAAGCTGTCGCACTATGTGAAACCGGCGTGGGCCTGTATCCTTCATACGCCGGCGGATACATCGTCCTCGGAAAATGTTACCAGCAGCTCGGCGAGAACGGCAAAGCGCGGGCGTCGTATCGGCGCGCGCTGGATCTGTCGCCCTACAACACGGTCGTTCCCCGGCTTCTTGTGGGTCTTCCCGAATCAGGGGAACTCGCCGCCGCACCGGTCGGTGGCGCTGCCGAGACGCGACAAGCGGATGCGGTCGATCACGCCGTGAGCGGAGTGTCAACTGCGGGCAGCGGCGCACTGCCTCTTCCGACGGATGAAGCGGAGACGATCATGCCGGTGGAACCCCAATGGGTTCCGGTCTACGACCAAATGCCCCCGGCCGAATCTACGGACGCTGCACCCGTGCAGTCCTTCGAGCCGTTCCCGACGTTTGAACAATATATCGATCTCCATCCGACGACCGAGCCGACAATGACGCTGGAAGAATATTTAAAAGGGCGCGTCCCGTCTCCGCTGTCTGAACCGTCGACCGACTTTGAATCGCTCGCTAAAAAACTCCAAAGCGCGAAACGTATCAATCCTGCCAACGCTTCCACGCCGCCTCCGCCGGAGGCGGAAGAATCAGCATCGGCCGAACAGGCGATCGTGTCGCCGACAATGGCGGAGATCTATGCTTCGCAGAACGAGTACGAGGCCGCGATCTCCGCATACAAATCACTCATCGTCCGGCAGCCGGAACAGTCGGCAGCGTTCGGCAAACGCATTGTCGAACTGCAAGCGCTGCTGAAGAACGGGCAACAATAACATCCGCAGGGAAACCCCGAGGGTGCAGCGGTAGCAAAAAAAAAATTGCATCCCGCTCCTCATTGCGTATATTAGTAGATAGACTACGTTCATGGACGCAATGGCACAGACTTCCAGTACATCCGTTAAAAAAGAATACAAAGAAGAATCCGAACGCATTTTTCGTTTTCACCGGTGCGGTGCCACGGGATTCGACACCGCCACCGAACTCTCCGAATTGACAGACCGCACACTACGCGCATTGTGGAATGATATACCGTTCGAGTCCAAGCAACTCGGAGCCGTGATCGCCCTGGGCGGATACGGCCGGTACGAAATGTGCCCCCATTCCGATTTTGATCTGATGATCATCTTTCCCGATGAAAAAGCGAAGCTTGCGGGCGCTGAAAGCGCGCAGCATTTCCTCCATTCGCTTTGGAACATCGGATTCAACATCGGCCACAGCGTGCGGACGATCAGCGACTGCATCAAATTGTATCAGACCGATGTGGACGTGTGGGCCTCTGTGCTCGAAAGCCGGTATGTGTCCGGCAACGCGCGCGTGGCGGGGGAGTACACCGCTGCCATGCTCCAGGCCGTTGCGAAAGGACACGATCTGAAATTTGTGACATCGGTGATGGAAGGGATCACCGAGCGGCATCTGAAATATGGAAATTCAGTCAGACTGCTGGAGCCGAATATAAAAAACAGCGCCGGCGGCCTCCGCGACCTCCATTCCCTTTTGTGGATGTATAGGGCGACCGATACGGAGTTTTTCGGCGCGACGCCGTTTGCGAGCAACCGTTCGGCGTGCGCCGAGATGTTCGAAATATTCGAGCGGAAAGGCGTCATAACGCGCGAGGAAATGGCCGATGCGGTGGACGCGCTCGATTTTTTGCTGCGCATCCGCCATGAAATGCATTACGGTTCCACGTCGATCAGGGACAGTCTGGAATTCGCCACACAGCGCGAGATCGCGCGGGGGCTTCGCTATACCGGCGAAGACGAGCTCCGAAGTGTCGAGCGGTTCATGCGCGATTATTTTCTTCATGCACGCGTGGTCTTCAAGATGAACCAGCGGCTGACGCAGTTCTTCCGCAAGGGTGCGCCGGCGTCGCGATGGCTGCGTCCCAAGGAGCTGCTGGTGGACGAGATGTATCTGCTGCGCGAAGGCACGATCTTCCTGCGTAACGGTGCGGTGGAATTTTCAACGCCGGCGGAACTCGTGTCTGCCTTTTATTGGAGCGGACTGCATACAGCCGAGATCGATCCGGCGCTCATGACGCGATTGGAAAAATCCTCGCGGGTGGCGCCGCTGTTTACGCAGGAGAAGCGCGAACTGCCGGCGACGAGCGCCGCATTCCGTTCGGTGATGACCCTGCCCAACAACGTTTCATCCTCGCTTCGCGCCATGAACGACTGCGATATTCTCGGGGCGTTGATTCCCCAATGGGCGTCTCTTGTCGCGTATGTGCAGCACAGCATGTACCATTATTATACGGTCGACGCTCATACGCTCCTTGCGATCGAACGGGCGGAACTCTTGAGCGGCCACCCGGGGATGCTGGGCACGGTGTTTCAATCGCTGACGCGCCGTGAGCTGTTGTATTACGCATTGCTGCTGCACGATATAGAAAAGCCCACGGGAGTTTCAGGGCACGACAGCCGCGGCGCCGAAACAGCCGCCGCCATCGTGAAGCAGCTGGCTGTCGATGATCCTTTTGACGACGTTGCCTTCTTGATCCGCAATCATCTCGTGATGGAGCAGACGGCATACCGGCGCAACTTCCATTCCCCCGAAACGATCGCCGAATTCGCATCGCTCTTCAACAGGCAGGAACAGCTGGACATGCTCTTTCTGATGACGTATTGCGACCTGTCTGCGGTGAACAGGAATGTCTGGTCGAGCTGGAAAGAATCGGTGCTCGAAGATCTCTATGTGAGGACGAAACAGACGCTTGAGAGAAGAGGCGTCACCGAGACGACTCATACCGAAGAGATCCGTGCCGCACTCGTGAGCGCGCTTGCGCCGCAGTTTTCGAGCGAAGAGATACTCGCGCACTGCGACTCGTTCGACAACGACTCGTACGTGCATGTGTTCACGAAAGACGAGATCGGGCGGCACCTTGCCGCCATTCACTCACTCGGCGACTTCCGCACACTCGAGGGCATCCGGGTCACGGTCGAGGCGTCGGCGTCCTTCACCGCTGTCACCGTGATCATGCGCGACCGGCTCTCGCTCCTGTCGACGCTCTGCGGCATCCTCTCGGCGAACGATGCGAGCATCATCGATGCGCAGATCTTCACGCGCTCGGACGGCACGGTGATCGACAGGTTCCGCATCGTGGACGGCGTCTCGAAAGAAGCGCTCACGAAGGACCAGGAGAAGAAATTGCTCGCCGATACGCACGACGTGCTGGACGGACAGGAAAGCCTCGGCATGCTCTTTGAAAAACACCATCGGCGATGGAAACGGCGCCCGAAACCGCTCATGCACTCGAACATACGCATCGACGTCCGCTTTCATGATACCGATACATATACGATCATCGACGTCTACGGTCCGGATATGACGGGGTTCCTGTACAAGGTGACGAGGGCGGTGGCGAAATTCGGCCTCATCATACACAATGCCAAGATCGGCACGCGCGGGGACGGGATCGTCGATTCCTTCTATGTCGTCGATGCGGACGGACATCCGATCACCGATCACGAGCAGAAAAAACGTATCCGCGAAAAACTCGTGCACACGATCAATCAACTGATCACCGTGCAACTGGGACAATAAAAAAAAATATCAGAATGAGTGCAGACGTTCAACAGCCAATAGGAGTATTCGATTCGGGCATCGGCGGATTAACCGTGGTGCGCGCGTTGCTCGAGCAGCTCCCGCATGAGAACATCGTGTATTTCGGCGACACGGCGCGCGTGCCCTACGGGTCGAAATCGCCGCAGGTGGTGCGCGAGTATTCGCAGGATGATGTCGATTTTCTGCTGTCGAAAAATGTGAAGATGATCGTCGTCGCCTGCAACACCGTGTCTGCCGTTGCACTCGATGTTGTGCAGAAGCGCGCCCACCTGCCGGTATGCGGCGTGATCATTCCGGGAGCGCACGAGGCGGTGCTGCGGTCCCCAACTCACCGCATCGGCGTGATCGGCACGGTTGGAACGATCGCCAGCAATGCGTACACGCATGCCATCATGCACGAATGTCCTCAGGCGCACGTGTTCAGCAAGGCGTGTCCGCTGTTCGTGCCCCTGGTGGAGGAAGGATGGACGGAGCACAAGGTCGCCGAAATAGTGGCGCTGGAATATCTCTTTCCCCTCTTGACGAAAAAAATAGACACGCTCGTGCTCGGATGCACCCATTATCCCCTGCTGAAACCCATCATCCGGAGCGTCACGAAGGGGGCGGTGCACCTGATCGATTCGGGGGAGGCGACGGCAGCGGCAGTGAAGGCGATGCTGATCGAACAGGAACTCTTCAATCCGAACAGGGAGAATCCGAACGTGCAGTTTTTTGTGAGCGACGCGCCGGACAAGTTTACTCACATCGGCGAAAAATTCCTCGGCCGGTCGCTCGGGGTCGTGAAGAAGGTGGCGATAGGGAAATAAAAAAAGGCTGATCATGTGATCAGCCTTTTTAATGTCGCTTTTCTTTGTGCAGGCAGAGTGCAGAAGCACACCATGCTATATAATCCATGTCATTCTGAAGGAGCGAAGCGACTGAAGAATCTAAACTCTACGTGACAGCACGAACAATCGATTCGATGCTCCCACTGTCGATCACTCTTTTAGATCCTTCGCTTCGCTACTAATGACATGAAGATTCTTGACTTCGTCAAGAGGGTAACCTCAGATTGACAAGTATGCAGCGTTATTCCGCTTCGATCTTTTTCTTCGACGACCGGTTGCGTTCGATCGGATCGAGGACCTTCTTGCGAAGCCTGATGGACTTGGGCGTCACTTCCACATACTCGTCGTCGCCGATCCATTCGATCGCCTGTTCGAGCGTGTGCAGCCTGGCCGGTTCGAGGCGTACGGATTCGTCCGTGCCCGAGGCGCGCATGTTGGTGAGCGCCTTGGCCTTGCAGACGTTCACGGTCATGTCGTGTTCGCGGTTGTTCTCGCCGACGATCATGCCGCAATACACTCTGGTGCCCGGTTCAACGAAGAACGTTGACCGTTCCGACAATTTGAACATGCCATAGGCGACGGCTTCGCCGTTTTCCATGGCCACGAGCGCTCCGCGCGTGCGGTGCGTGATATCGCCCTTGTAGGGTTCGTAGCCGTGGAAGTTGTGGTGAAGAATGCCCGTGCCGCGTGTCTGCGTCATGAACTCGCCGCGGAATCCGATCAATCCGCGCGCAGGGACGAAGAATTCGAGGCGCGTGTTGTTGTTCGATGAGATCATGTTCTTCATCTCACCCTTGCGGCGGCCCATGTTCTCGATCACGACTCCGGCGTATTCGTCCGGCACGTCGATGATGGCGTGTTCGATCGGTTCGCAGCGCACGTCGTCGATGCGTTTCATGATCACTTCGGGGCGCGAGACCTGCAGTTCAAATCCTTCGCGGCGCATGTTTTCGATCAACACGCCGAGATGCAGTTCGCCGCGGCCGCTCACAAGAAACGCGTCGGGTGAATCGGTCAGTTCGATGCGCAGCGACACGTTCGAGCGAAGTTCTTTCGCGAGGCGTTCGCCGAGATGGCGCGTGGTGACGTATTTTCCTTCGAGTCCGGCGAACGGCGAATTGTTCACCACAAAATTCATGGACAGCGTCGGTTCTTCGATCGCCACGAAGGGCAGCGGCGTCGGATCGGCGGCGTCGGCAATGGTTTCGCCGATATCGATGTCTTCCATGCCGGCGATCGCGATGATGTCGCCCACGCTCGACTCCTGCACTTCGATCCGCTTCAGTCCTTCGAACGTATAGAGCTTCGAGACGCGCGCGTCTTCGACAGTGCCGTCGCGGCGGATAATTTTCATGGAGCCGCCCAATTTCATGGCGCCGCGGGCCACTTTGCCGATGCCGAGACGTCCGAGATAATCGTTATAGTCGATCGTCGTGACGAGCATCTGGAACGGCGAGTGCGGATCGCCCTCGGGAGCCGGAATTTTATTGATGATCGCTTCGAGCAGCGGCACCAGGTTGGAACTTTCGTCCTCTAATTCATTTTTCGCAATGCCCTGCTTCGAGACCGCATAGATGGTCGTGAAATCCAATTGCTTGTCGCTTGCGCCGAGGGAGAGAAACAATTCGAACACTTCATCGAGCACTTCGTGCGGGCGCGCATCCTTGCGGTCGATCTTGTTGATGACGACAATGAGATGCAGATTCAGGTCGAGTGATTTTTTCAAGACAAATTTCGTGCCCGGCAGCGGGCCTTCGGCCGCATCGACGAGAAGAAGCACGCCGTCGACCATCTTGAGTGTCCGTTCCACTTCGCCTGCAAAATCCGAGTGGCCCGGTGTGTCCACAATGTTGATTTTATAGGTGAGATGGTGGTCGGCCGACTTGTAGAAGACGGAGGTATTCTTCGCTAGAATGGTGATGCCGCGTTCACGTTCCTGGTCGTTCGAGTCCATCACGCGTGTTTCAACTACTTGATTGTCGCGGAATGTGCCGGTCTGTCGTAACAGTTGATCGACCAACGTTGTCTTGCCATGATCGACGTGTGCGATGATGGCGATGTTGCGTATGTTTTCTCTGACGTACATAGCTTCCCTACAGTAAGCAAAAATGCAAAACGCTCCGATGAGTAACGACCGGAGCGTTTCAGGTTATTTAATCGTTCTGAAAGATACGGAAAAAAAACGAGGATTCCAACAGACTGTCCCTTACGGGGGCAGATTCGGCGGTGGAATTCCGCCGGGAAGGCCGAAATACAGGCAAATGCCTTGATTTTCATCGAAACTTTGCGCTAATTGGAAAGTACTCGTATTATGCTGTGTTGAAATTTAGCAATGGCAGCATACTTCGTTCACAACACGCTGAGGGGATGTATGGCATTGCGCCCCGGCTGGTCCGAATACGATTGGTAATCACACGAATTCATCATCATGCGTTGAAGCAATTGCGAAAAAAAACGGGAAACGACAGTGGACAGTCAACATAATGACATTGAAACGGCAAAACGCCTGGCAGCGTCGTTTGAAGCGCTGAAAAAAGAGATCGGCAAGGTTGTGATCGGCCAGGATGCGATCATCGAGCAGATGATCACGTCGCTGCTGGCGAAAGGCCATTGCCTTTTGATCGGCGTGCCGGGGCTGGCAAAGACGCTGCTCATCAAAACGCTCGCCGACGTGCTGGACCTGAAATTCAGCCGCATCCAATTCACGCCCGACCTGATGCCGAGCGATATCAGCGGCACAGAGATCATTGAAGACGATAAGCTCACCGGAAAAAAAGCGTTTAAATTCGTGAAGGGGCCGATCTTCGCCAACATCGTGCTGGCGGACGAGATCAACCGCACTCCGCCGAAGACGCAGGCTGCACTGCTCGAAGCGATGCAGGAGCACCGTGTGACCGCAGCCGGCCAGACCTATACGCTGCAGGAACCGTTCTTCGTGCTTGCCACGCAGAATCCGATCGAACAGGAAGGCACGTATCCCCTGCCCGAAGCCCAGCTCGACCGGTTCATGTTCAATTTGTGGCTCGAGTATCCTTCGCTTGCGGAAGAGAAAGAGATCGTGAAGACGACGACGAGCCAGTTCACTCCGACAGTCGAGAAGGTCGTACATGGAGACGACATCATCGCATATCAGAAGCTGGTGCGAAGCGTGCCGGTGGCCGATGCGGTGATCGATTATGCCGTGACGCTCGTCGGCCGCACTCGGCCGAAGGAAGCGGCGGCCCCGCAATTCATCCGTGACTGGCTGACCTGGGGAGCGGGTCCCCGCGCATCACAATATTTGATCCTCGGCGCTAAGACGCGCGCCGTGCTGCACGGCCGCTTCACGCCGGACATCGACGACGTTCGCGCCGTCGCCGTACCGGTGCTGCGGCATCGGCTCATCACCAACTTCAACGCGGAAGCCGACGGCATCACGCCGCTGTCGATCGTCGAAAAACTCATGTCCGAACACTGAGCGGCGGGGAGTCGTTCATTACTCCGTTGCTCGCTGTGGGGATGCGTTATGTATTTTTCTTCCTGATGAACGAAAGACCCCCAAAGCCGCCGACGAGCGCGATATAAAAACCGAAATCGTACCACCAGCCGGTATTGTACACTTCGTATACGCGAACGGCGGGATTGAATAATCCGGCGATGAGAGAAATCGGTGCGATCCACCCATGCCAAATGCCGGTGAAAAAGCCTGCAGGATGTGACGCGCCGAAATCACTGTTGCCGGGCATGCAGCCCGAAATGGTTACGACTGTAACGATGAGGATGAATCCAAATACTACGATTGTGTGCTTCATAGGTTCTCGCCTTTGATGATAGACACCGTGTAACTTCCTGGTAACTCGCATCGCTTCGCGATGTGGGAGAGATGAATCTCGCTCCTTGGATTGCACGAATGTGCTGAGGAATTCGTACGACGTACCCTCAGATAATGACGATTGTCATACACTCATCGACGGTGTTTGCCGCCGATTGAGGGATAGAGAAGGTGATGATCGTCGCCGGATTAGACGGGTTCGGATAGTTCTGCCCGAGCCTGAATTCAGTCGGCAACCCGGCGACAGTCGGTGCCAAGGTAAGCACCATGAATTGATAGACCTTTTCAAACTTCGTCTGTCCGAAAGAAGATTTTGACTCCACGAGGACAGTGACGACGTTAAGCGAAGGAGAAAGCAAGTTCGGACGGATGCTGAATGTGACTAGTTGTGAATCGCCAGGAGCAAGTGTAAAGATTTTCGGCAAAGCAGAAAGAGCAAAGTCGGGCTGTACACCTCCAGGATCGAGAGACACGGTGAGCGTATCGGCGGCGAAGCCGAGATTCCGAACCCAAAACGTCGTCTCGTAGTGCGGAAGAGTGATGTCGATCGTAGGGAGATTCACCATTCGAGTATCGACGTCGATCAACGCCTTTCGTGCAAACACAACATTTGCGGCCTTTGGCAGTATCAGGGTTGTGCCCGCTGTGCGGTCGTCGGTGCGGACCGAGGCATAGAGAGCAACATCGGTGGGAGGCGAATACAGGCCGCCCCACACATTGTCACCCGCCGCCCCGTCGCCATGGAGGCCGTCGTCGTTCAGCAAAACACTGTCGATAGGCATGCCGAGTTCATTCTTAACAATCACCGTGACACTGAGCGTATGACCGAGAGGGTTCTGGACATGTGCGATCGCCTGAACAGAATCCCTGCATGTCTGAGTGAGCCGGGTGTGGCACGCATAGGGCACACTGCCGATCCAGGCAAGCGCGCGCTTGACCACGTCATCTTCCCCTTTCGCCACTCCGTCGCGCGTGAGCCAGACCTCTTCATCCACGGGAAACGTTTTATGGATCATAAATGCTTCGTTGTTCACATTTGAAGACATCGAACCGTTTTCCACCTGGCAATAATAGTTGTTTGTCGTGAACAGGGGATTCATGTCGTAATCAGCGTACGCCCCGGCGGTTGCTTTCCCGAAAAACCGGACCATGGGATGGAATCGCATCCGGAATGAATTATAGTCGCCGGCACTTGCACAGTGCGGCCCGGTGAGCACGGCGATCTGGACCCCATGCGGAGTCGAGCAGCTGCCGCCAATTGATATGCGTGTAGTGTCCAGCGCGTTTCGGGGCAAAGGGTTGAGGTGCCGCTTTGTTCACCGAGAGCGATGGCGGTGCGGGGACCCGTGCAGGGCGGCGATCGATGTCCGGAAGACGTTGCGCATGTATGAGAGAGAATGAGGCGCAGAAGAGAAGCATACAGAAATAAGTTTTCATGACACCCCCTGAAAAATATTTTGTCGGGCCGCAGGTCTCTGATGAGCGTGAGGGCTTCGAGACCGTCGGCGGCCTGTGCGATGATCGAAAACGACATATCGCGTTCGATGGTCTTGATCAGGCCCACGCGAAAGATCTCATGGTCATCGGCAATAAGCACGCGCGTGACAACTTCCATTGTTCTCCTTTCCGCCCGGCTACAGCGATGCTTGCTCCGGGGAATCGTTATTCTCCTTGCTGTATCATCTCTAAGCGTGAACATCGAACCTGAGTATCACGAAAATGGGATAATGATAGCTTATATCAACGGGATTGTATTTTTGGCGGTGCAGAGGTGGATGGAAGGAGGGGAGGTCAATATGTGGGGCCGGGTGTGGGATCCCAGAATCCAATTCGCCGCATGTGGTGACGATTCACGTGTATTTCTGTACAAACCTACGGGGAAAATCAGTAATTGTCAAGAAAAAAAATATTACAACAATGGATGCAGTGGCGAAGGCACACAGCGTGCGTGTCCTATGGAAGCAGCATGGGGAATGAAGGCAGACTGATATCACGACAGCGTGACTGAGAGAGGCGATCCATAACGCCTCGATACTGTACAACGATTTACCTGTGTTCAATGCAGTCGGTCAGCCACTGTGCAACGTCGTCCAGACATTCGGGGCTGATCTCGTGTCCCATGGGGTATTCTTTATAAAAGACCGGCGCGTTCGATTTTGCAAACAATTCTTTCGCGCGCCGCGCATGGTCGATCGTCAGCACGGGATCATAGACGCCGTGCGTGATGCAGAACCTGCAGTCCGACAAACCATCCCATTGCATCGTCAAATGGTCCGCCTGTTCAGGCACAAGGCCGCTTTGCGCGACAAGGCCTTTGAACAATTCGGGGTGCGTGAGGCCCGCGGCGAGTGCCATCATCGAGCCCATGCTGAAGCCGAGCACGTATGTGTCTGCGTTGTCGAGCTGCTTCACAAAATCAAGGAGCAGGCCGAGGCTCTTGTCGAATTCGGCGCGTCCATACGAGCCGTCCTCGTTCAACAGGAACCAGGTCCACCCGCCATACTCGAACTCGTACGGCGCGCGTATGCTGTAGATGTCGAAGCGCTTGTCGAAATGCGCGATGAGGCCGGTCAGATCGTTTTCATCGGTGCCGCGGCCGTGCAGCAGGATGAGCGCGGGCGCCTGGGCGCCCGGCTCACGGGCCGGAAAAAATTTATACACGAGTTCCGTTGTCGGTTGTTTCATTGTCGTTAGAGTGGCTGGTGCATGATGTTCTGGATTCCGACGCGTATCATCATCACGGCGATCGCCACAAGGAGCAGCCATGCGACCTTGGCGAGGGCGCGCAATCCGGCGCTGCCGACGATCGTGTGTATGTAGATGGCGTTGCGGAACACGACCCAGACGAACAGTAAATTCACGATGAGCGACAGCGTGGACAGCAGGTACCCGTACGTGTCGGTCACGATGATGATGGACGTGAGTGCCGCAGGGCCCATGATGAGCGGAATGCCGATCGGGACGATGCCGACGGACGCTTCCGGATCGCGCCGGGTCTCGTCGGGGAAGAGCAATTCGGTCACGGCCATGACCACCAGCACGATGCCGCCGCCGATGCGGAAATCGTTTTCCGTGATCCCGAGCAGCGAAAAGATGAGCTTGCCCGAAATGACGAAGACCATCGCCACCGTTCCCGCCGTCAGCGTCGCTTCGGTGACGAGGCGACGGCGCGGTTTCGTTTCCATCTGTCCGGTCATCCCCAGAAATAAGGGGATGGATCCGAGCACGTCGATCGACACGAAGATCGGCACGATGGCCATCAAGAGTGTGTGCAGGGAGAATGGCATGACTATTTAGCCGCCGTGGACACGCCTGCGCGCTCGAGCGCTTCGCCGATGATGCGGACGGCGTCGTTCTGCGCGATGAGCAGCCGGGCGCCCGAGGTTTTGACCGCACCCTCGAGTGTGCCGTTCTTTTCCGTTAAAAAATTCCATATCGAATATCCCAAACGGAATTGGTCGTTCGGTTCGCGCGTGGGAATGTCCTTCACGCTGGTATAAGCGATCTTCTCGATGCTCGTTGCCGCAAATTCGCGGACGTTTGCCGCTGTGGATGTTGCCATAGGTGTGTGTGAAAGTAATGATGATGAATTGTGAGCTTCGTCACGGAGTCCGTCATTGCCCGCGACGGGCCGGCGTGAATCCGATCAGTGATTTCATGGTGTCGGTTATTTTTTTCATGAACGACTGCGTGTTTGCGACGGCGCCGAATGTGTCTGCGTAATCGTTCATCGCCTGGACCATGCCCACGTCTGTCCCGGCCTGTGTGCTCAGGAAATATTTATGGGTCATGATCTCGATGTAGAGTTCCGCCGCGGTCTTGCCCGGGAAACACTCCAGCACGCCTTCCGTCCGGAAGAGCTTGCAGAGCGGCGCATAGATCGCCGTAAACCAGTTCTGCGTCGCTTCGGCCAGCGTTACCTGCGTTCCCGTCCGTTCGCATAAGTACCATTTGTGTTCCTCGATGTGTTCGAGGAACATGTCCACGTATGCCGGATTCGAAACGAGCCCCAGCACCGCGTCTATGTTGAATGTTGTTTGGCGGAAAAATAGTTTCTTCTTCTCCTCTGCGGTGAAGAGGAGGTCGTAGCGCGAGCGGAAATACTGCTTGTCGTTTTCGGTGGTCAGCGCGTCGCGCTGCAGTCCGCTGATGCGCAGATCCTCGTTCAACGAGTCCATCGAGCCGAAAAAATATCGGATCTCGGATTCGCGCTGCGCCGCGGAGAGCGTCGGGAACACTTCCACCGTTTCGGCGTCGGCAAGATAGGCTTTCAGGAACGTTTTTTTGCCGACGAAGGGGACGTCGATCTTTTCGAATTTCACCAGCGTGTTGGCCAGCGACGCATCGCCCCACAAGATGCCGTTGGTGTGCAGCTCGACGAACAGTTCGGCGATCGCATCCCAAATGGCCTTCCTGCTCACGAACGAAAAATTTCTCTGGAACAATTCCGAATCGGGGAGCACTTTTTCGACCAGCAGCGTGACCGTATGCGCGGTGACGGTGCGCTCGTACCGCGTGCCGATGGGCGCGCCGCTTTCGATGACGGCTTCCTCTCTCGATACCGTGCCAACGGGGACGAGCGTGTGGATCCCGTTGAGCAAGAGCATTTCGTAGTTCGAGACTTCCTTTTTCGAGACCTCAAGGCCGATCTCCTTGATGCAGTATGAAAACCGCGGCGTCTTCACGAAGATGACGACGTGGCGCGAGACGCCCCGCTTGATCTCCAGGATGCGGACGCCGTGGAGATGCCATTCGGCGATCGGAACATGCCACGGGAGTCCCATCAAGTCTTCCACAAAGATCGGGTCGACGGAATAGTGTATCGGGGCGGTCAATGTGTGCCTGGTTGGCTGCATCGTCAGTTCGAACCGTATTTTACTTGCAAATATTTGTAGATCCCTGGTATCAATGATATGAAAATAATCACAAGGATGACAATTTCAATATGCTTGTCGACGCCCGGTATGACCGAGCCGAGGAAGTATCCGATGAGCGTCATGCTCATGACCCAGAAAATAGCGCCGATGACGTTGAACCCTGCGAAGCGCAGGTACGGCATCTGTGCGATGCCCGCCACGACCGGCGCGAATGTGCGCGCGAACGGCATGAACTGCGCCATGACGATCGTGATGCCGCCGTATTTTTCGTAAAACTCCCTCGTCTTGATCAGGTGATCTTTCTTGAAGAAGCGCGAATCTTCGCGGGCGTAGAGAAGCTGCCCGCTTTTTTTCCCGATCAGATATCCGGTGGCGTTGCCGGCGATCGCTGCGCAGATCAGCATCAGGTTGAGGTACACGATGTTGAAATATCCCTGCGAGGCGAACAGTCCGGCGGTGACGAGCATGGAATCGCCCGGCAGGAAGAATCCGACCAGGAGGCCCGTTTCAGAGAAGACGATGATCGGCATTCCAATGTAGCCCGCCCACAGCACGAGTTCCTTGATGTTTGTCAGCTTCGAAAAAAAATCTTTGAGTAGATCCATGGTGCTTTCTTTTTTTTCCTCTGTGTGCAATATCGCAAGCGGCGCAACTGCGCGCAGCGGGCGTCGGGATGATGCTTGGGCGATCAGCTACAGCTCCGGGATGATCCCGCGCATCAGCAGGAATAGGAGCGCTCCGCCGACAATGAAGCGGTAGATGATGAACACATACGTGGTATGGTTCTTCAAATAGCCGAGCAGAAATGCGATCGATGCATACCCGACAATGCCGGAGACGATCGTGGCTGCAATAAGATTTTCGATGCCCGATGTCGTCGCAAGCAGCGCATGCCGTTCCTTGACGAGCTCAAACAAACCCGCGGCGAAGACCGACGGCAGCGACAACAGAAACGAAAAGCGGGCCGCGGTGTCGCGCGTCATGCCGAACAACAATCCGCCGGTGATCGTGACACCCGAACGCGACGATCCCGGAATGAGCGCCACGGCCTGCCAGAATCCCACGCCGATCGCTTCGTACCACGACAGGTCGCCCAAGTGTTTCAGCGGCACGCCCGCCCTGCTTCTTCGGGCGGTGATGAGCTCGGCGGCCAGTAGAATGACCGCAAGGACGATCATGGAGCCGCTGATGATATAGAGCGAGCGAAGCGTGGTTTCGATCGACTTTTTAAAGAGCAGTCCGAGGACCACCACCGGCACGGTGCCCGCGGCGATCATCCATCCCATCTTCGCATCGTCCGAGCCGAGGGGCTGCCGCGCGATGATGCCGCCGGCGACCGCCTTCACGATGCGCGAGATATCGCTTGCGAAGTAGAGCAGCACGGCGACAAGAGTGCCGAACTGTATCACCGCTGTGAACGCGGCACCCGGGTCGCCCCATCCCAAGAGCGCCGGCAGTATGCGAATGTGCGCAGTGCTGCTGATGGGTAAAAATTCGGTCAGTCCCTGTATAATGCCGTACGCGATGGCTTGAAGTAACGTCATAAAAAAGCTTTCAATGTACATCGCCAGATGCAAGAAACGATGGGACATTCGAACGTGCGAAGCGGTTGAAGAATCTTATTGCGGCGTCATTGACAGCAATTATTCACAGCTTCAAAAACGACGGTGTACAGAGATTTTTTCGTGCGCTCAGAATGTCACATGAAAAGCATGCCGAGGAGTTACGTTTTGTGATTGTGCATACCGCATGTGATACATCAGTGTATTGTGTATGGAACGCCGTCGATCGCCGCACGGACAAAGCCCGAGGCCTTCAGAAGCCGTTCCTGCGCCTCGGCGTACGAGCATCCGGCCTTGATCATGACGAGCGCCGTCTTGACGTGCCCTTTGCTCAGCTCGAGAGACAGCGAGGCCTCGTCGTACGAGAGGCCGGTGATCGTCATGACGATCCGCTTCGAGCGCTCGACCAATTTTTTATTCGTCATCTGGAGATCGATCATCATGTTTTCGTACACTTTGCCCAGACGGATCATCGATGCGGTGGTGAGCATGTTGAGGATCAGCTTTTGCGCTGTGCCCGACTTCATGCGCGTCGATCCCATGATCACTTCGGGACCCACTTCCGCGCAGATCTTCACGTCGACCGCTTCGCCAAGGTCCCGATATTCGGGAAGGTCGAAATGCGTGCGCGGGTTCGTGGTCACGTAGATGGTCCGCGCGCCGAGTTCCTTGGCGTGGATGACGGCGCCGATCACATACGGCGTGCGGAGGCTTGCGGCGATGCCGCAGACCACATCGGCGGAGGTGACGCCTTTGGCGTCCATGTCCCGGGCTCCATTTTCGCGCTTGTCCTCGGCGCCTTCCTGCGCGCGGAACATGGCTGCATCGCCGCCGGCGATGATGCCCTGCACCATGTCGAAGCTCACGCCGAACGTCGGCGGGCATTCGGACGCATCGAGTACGCCCATGCGCCCGCTCGTTCCCGCGCCGACATAGAGCAGACGGCCTCCGGCACTGAACGCCTTCACAATGAGTTCAACGGCCTCGGCGATACGGGGAATTTCCTTCTCGACCGCGAGTGCAACCCTCGTATCTTCGGCATTGATGATCGTCAGGATCTCGGTCACCGAACCGGCATCGATCGTCATGCTGGCGGCGTTCCGCTGTTCGGTGGTGATCTTTTGAAGCTGGTGAAAAAGTTCCTCGGTTCCGCTCACGCTGATGCCTCCATGCGTACAGATGTGCGATGATCAATTGTTTGTCCGTCTTCCGCAGTGATCGTGTGACGCTGCAGAAAAAAATCCACATCCTTCGCTGTGATGCCGCTCTTATTTCAGATGTGCGATGATCAATTGTTTGTCCGTGTTGACGAGCTCCTCGCTTCCGCGGAAGACAAGCGGCCGCGTCCCGATGACCGCGCGCGGAAACGCCTTGCGTGCCGCAGCGAGTTCGGTGTCGATCTCCATTCCTTTGAGTGTCACAAGAGAGGACCGGACAAGCGGAATGCCCGGATCGCCGGGCGCTGCATCGGTGCCGGGCGGGCGCTGTAAAAACGGAAGAGCCCACGTCAGGAGATGCGTCAGATCGGTCACCGACCGTGCGGTTACAATATCGTAAATATTCCTGTGTTGAGGCAAGTGATTTATTTCTTCGGCCCGCGCATTGACGACCGTCACATTGGGAAGCCCGAGTGCGTCGACCATGGCCGAGACGGCCGCGGTCTTCTTGCGTATGGAATCCACGAGCGTAAACGAACACCCGGGAAGCATGATGCTCAGGGGGATGCCGGGGAGCCCGCCGCCGGTGCCGAGATCGAGGATCCTGCCGCCCTCCGGGAAACGGAGAAGGAACAAATACGCTACGGACAGGAGCACGTGCACGTCCCATGCGTGCTCCTGGTCCTTGCGCGAGATGAGGTTGATCTTGCCGTTCCATTCCAGCAGCAGCTCCCTGTACCGGCTGAGCTGCCGCAATTGTATGTCCGTTATTGCAAGTTTGTTGTGCGTGCAGATCGTCGAGAGCCAGAGTTCGTCGGGTGTCAAAAATGATCCTTTCAGTATGTTGTGAATTGCTTCAATGGTCCGGGCTGTGTATGAGCGCTGTCCGTGGGCCTGCGGCCTACTTTTTTCGCGGACGTAACTCGCCGCCGTTGCATCGGTGTGCATGTAGGGGCAGATGGTATCTCGCCCGCTCGAGCGAAGCGGTGCGAATTTTCCGGTTTGAGTTACCAGGGAGCGCGGCTTGTGCGACTGCCTGCCGTGCCTCTCGCATGCCAGTTGTCCTCTATAATAAGTTGTACTGTATATGAACGTAACGATGTTTCACGTGAAACATCCGTGCGGTGTCATCTCCTGATGAATATCGAAAGGACCGTCACATCCGAATCGGTGACTCCTGAAATGCGCGATGCCTGGCCGATGGACCTGGGGCGTATCTTTGCGAGCCTCTCCCTTCCCTCTCTGCTGAGCGAGGCGAGTGCTCCATAATCGAAGCCTTCGGGAATTTCATGACTTTCCGTTTTCTCGAACCGGTCGACCTGTTCCTGCTGCCGTTTGAGATACCCTTCAAATTTCACGTCGATCTCAACTTGTCCCCTCACGTCCGGCCGGTGCAGCAGCACATCGATCGCCGGGTCCGTGATGAGAGGATGAAGATCGGCGGCGCGGATGAGCGGCCGCTTCAGCAGCTGCGAGAGCATTTCATTTTCGCTCAAGAGCGCATCGCCTTTTGCTTCGAGCACAGGATTGGCGTCGAGCGGCGAGACGGACGAACTTTCAAAATACGAAATCACACGCGCAATCGCATGTTCCTTTTCATCCAGGCGCTCGATCATCCACCGTGCAATGAGTCCGATCTCCGCTCCGCGCCTCATGAGCCGGCGGTCTGCATTGTCCTGCCGCAACAGCAGCCTGTACTCGGCGCGCGATGTGAACATCCGGTACGGTTCGTCCGTCGACTTGTTGATGAGATCGTCGATCATGACGCCGATGTATGCCTCGTTGCGCCGGAGTATGAACGGGTCTCGCTTCTGCGCCCTCAGCGCGGCATTGATTCCTGCTATGAGTCCCTGGCCTGCAGCCTCTTCATATCCCGACGTGCCGTTGATCTGTCCGGCAAAAAAAAGTCCCGAGACGAGTTTTGTTTCCAGCGAATGCCAGAGCTGGTTCGGCGGAAAGAAATCGTATTCCACCGCGTAGCCTGCGCGAAGCATCTGCACGCGGTCCAGGCCGGGAATGGTCTTCAGCGCCTCGAACTGGATCTCTTCCGGCAGGCTCGTTGAAAACCCGTTGACGTACACGACATCCGACTCGTAGCCTTCGGGCTCAAGAAAAATGTGGTGGCGTTCCCTCTCCGCGAACCTGAAGATCTTGTCTTCCACCGAGGGGCAGTACCGGGGGCCGATGCCCTTGATCCTTCCGGTGAAGAGCGGCGAGCGGTCGAACCCCTTTCTGAGGATCGAATGCGTGTGGAGATTTGTGTACGTGAGGTACATGGGGATCAGGCGGTTCGTGATCGCTTCGGTCTGGTACGAGAACGGCACCGGAGGATCGTCGCTAGCCTGCGCTTCGGTTTTATCGAGGTCGATGCTCGAGAGCGTCACGCGCGGAGGCGTGCCGGTCTTCAGCCTTCCCGCAATGAAACCATGTCCGGTGAGGCATTCGGTGAGGCCGCGGGACGGTGCCTCGCCGAACCTTCCCCCCTTCCTCTGCTTTTCTCCCGTGTGCATGAGACCGTTCAAAAACGTACCCGCGCAGAGCACGAGGCTCGTGCAGAAGATCGAGTGCCCGAGGTCGGTCACGATGCCGCGGACGGTTCCATCTTCGATGATGAGCCGCGCGACTGAGTCTTCCAGCACATCCAATCCATCGGCGGTGCACGTGCGGCGCTGCGCCTCGCGCGCATACCACTCGCGGTCGCTTTGGCACCGGGGCGACCACACGGCTGGCCCCTTCGATGTGTTGAGCATGCGGAACTGGATACCGGTGGCGTCGGCGATCTTCCCCATCTCCCCGCCCAGTGCATCGATCTCCCGGACGAGGTGCCCTTTGGCGGTGCCGCCAATGGCCGGATTGCAGGACATGCGGCCGATGGCGCCGGCGTTCAGGCTGACCAGGAGCGTGGAGCATGCCATGCGCGAGGACGCAAGGGACGCTTCAATGCCCGCGTGCCCTCCTCCGACGACGATGACATCATACTGTGTGTGCGGTGCTGTGAGGATCATAATGTTTCACGTGAAACACACGGCGCCAGCCCGTGTTGCGGGCACCGGTGTGTGTTTATTTTCCGATGCAAAATTTTGAAAAAATATTATTGAGTATATCATCCGGAGTCGTGATGCCGATGATCGTTCCGAGATGATCGAGCGCGTCCCTGAGGTCTACGGCAACAAAGTCACCGCTGCTTCCGGCTTCGACGGCATCGAGCGCTCGCCGGAGGCTTGCGCCCGCCAGTTCGAACGATTGCTTGTGGCGGATGTTCGTGACGGTGACGCTTTGTGCATCACCGTCGTATGCGGGAAGCACCGCTGCATACAGCATGTCTTTGAACGCGGCAATGCCCTCATGGGTCTTACAGGAAATCGTGCAGCGGCGCGTGGGGCTCGTCCCGGTTGTGTCGGCGTCGAACACCACGTGCTTATCCGATTTGTTCAGCACATAGAGCAACACCGTATGTCCTGAAACAGTTTCTTCGATCTTTTTATAGAGCAGCGCGTCCTCCGCTTCCGGCGGGACGGATGCATCGATGAGCACGACGACGACATCGGCGGCGGCCACATGCTGCTGCGTGCGGCGGACTCCCTCCAGTTCTATCTCATCGACGGTGTCGCGCAGTCCCGCCGTGTCGATGAACGTGAAGAGCAGGCCGTTGAGCGAGATGCTTTCCTCGATAGAGTCGCGCGTGGTGCCGGGGATGTGGCTGACGATTGCCCGATTCTCGTTCAGCAGAATGTTGAGCAGGCTCGATTTTCCCGCGTTGGGTTTGCCGGCAAGCACCACGGTCGCGCCTTCCCTCACGAGCTTTCCGCCGGCGTACGACGCGACGGCATCATCCACGGTGCCGCGGATGCGCGCGATGGTTCGCGCCGAGGCGTCCCTGTCGGCGAGCGTGATCTCCTCTTCCGAAAAATCCAGTTCGAGTTCGAAGAGCGAACAGAGGTCCAGCAGTTCCTGGCGCAGCGTTCGGACGTACCGCGAGAGCTTCCCTTCCAGCTGCTGGAGGCTCGTGCGGTGGGCTTTTTCGGTCTTGGCATGGATGAGGTCGTTGACGGCCTCCGCCTGGGAGAGGTCCATCTTGCCGTTGAGGAACGCGCGGAGCGTGAATTCGCCGGGCGCGGCCAGGCGCGCCCCGCTCTCGAGCAGCAGGGCGAGGATCGTCTGCGAGACGAAGAATCCGCCGTGGCAGCTGATCTCCGCGACGTCCTCTCCGGTGTACGAGTGCGGCGCACGGAAGACCGAGACGACGACGGTGTCGACGGCCTCGCCGGCGCGGACGATGGTGCCGAAGTGCAGCGTGTGCGAGGAGGCGCGCGCGGCCGTGACCGTGCCGCGGAAACTTATGTCCGTTATTGCAAAGGCGCGCGGGCCGCTCACACGGAGCACGGCGATCCCTCCCTCCCCCGCGGGGGTGGCGCAGGCGGCGATGGTGTCCGCATTGTCTCTCAGCGTCGTCATAGGCGATTCCCTGGTGAATGCTAAAAAAGTAATGTACGCACAAATAATGTCTTGACAAAACGCACAAATTTCCTATCTTTACTTAAGTATAGCAACTTCACATTTTCTTTTCTTTTGCAGAGAGCCATGGCACATCCGCCTCAGACAGCCGGATCAGCAGCACACAGCGATGTCCGCATCGCCGAGGGTGCCGTGTCTCTCCTTCCCATCGCCAGCATCGTCGATATTTTGGGACTGTTCCTTATTATTCTAGGCCTACCGATTTACGGCTGACAATAATACCGGTTTCACCCACCATACATCATCTCTCTTATCAGTTGTTCTGATACTTGTCTGCGGGCGAAACCACCGGAGAAAAGAATGGTATTTTTTTTGAACAGTGGCACCTGTGTTGCCGAAAGGTTTGTGAGGGAGTAATGACACCATCCAAAGAATCGTCGCCGTCCGCCGCTCATCGCACAATGACCGGGTTTGAAATATTCGTCCGCTCTCTCATCGAAGAGGGCGTCGAAGTCGTCTTCGGATATCCCGGAGGAGCGGTCATCGGCATTTACGACGCGCTCCACGACATCTCGGACATCAAGCACATCCTCACCCGCCACGAACAGGGGGCCGTCCACGCCGCCGAAGGATACGCCAAGGCGAGCGGGAAGACCGGCGTCGCCCTCGTGACCTCGGGTCCCGGCGCCACGAATACAATAACGGGCATAGCCGACGCGTACATGGACTCGGTGCCCATCGTCGTCTTCACGGGACAGGTGCCGCTGAACCTCATCGGCAACGACGCGTTCCAGGAGGCGGATATCGTCGGCATCACGCGGCCCATCACGAAGCACAATTACCTCGTCCGCAACCTGGGCGAACTCACATCGACGATCAAGGAAGCCTTCTACGTCGCCAGCACCGGCAGGCCCGGCCCCGTGCTGGTCGACCTTCCCAAGGATGTGCTCGGCGGGAAAACGGCATTCGAATATCCGAAAACAATTTCGATGCGGTCGTACAATCCCCACGTGGAAGGGCATCTGAAGCAATTGGAGAAAGCCGCGGCGCTGATCGCCAGGGCGAAGAAGCCCGTCTTCTATGTCGGCGGCGGCACCATCCTCGCCAACGCGTCGGACGAGCTCCGCAAGATCGTGAAGAAGACGAACATCCCCGTTGCAACGACGCTGCACGGCCTCGGCGCGTTCCCCGAGAACGACCCGCTGTCCATGGGGATGCTCGGCATGCACGGCACCTGGTTCGCGAACACCGCGGTCCAGCACTGCGACGTGCTCATCGCCGTGGGAGCGCGTTTCGACGACCGCGTCACCGGCAAGCCCGAAGCGTTCGCGCCGAATGCAAAAAAGATCCACATCGATATCGATCCTTCGGCCATCAGCAAAAATGTGAAGTGCGACGTCCCGATCGTGGGCGACGTGAAAAACGTCCTGCACAAATTGCTGCCCATGGTGGCACCGTGCGACACGAAGGACTGGCTGAAGGACATCCGGCAGTGGAAGGCGGAACATCCGCTGCGTTATAAGAACGGGGAGCACATCCGCATGCAGCACGTCATCCAGCAGCTCGGCGCGATCACCAATGGGAATGCGATCATCGTCAGCGATGTGGGCCAGCATCAAATGTGGACGGCGCAATTCTACACGTTCATGCATCCCCGCACGCAGATCACCTCCGGCGGCCTAGGCACCATGGGCTTCTCGCTGCCCGCCTCGGTCGGGGCCGCGTTCGCCCGCACCGACGTGCCCATCGTGTCCATCAGCGGCGACGGCGGCATCCAGATGAACATTCAGGAAATGGCGACGATCGTCCAGTATAAGCTCCCCGTGAAAATTTTTATTTTGAACAACGGGTATCTCGGCATGGTCCGCCAATGGCAGGAGCTGTTTTGGAAAAAACGGTATTCCAGTGTGGAGATGACGGGACCGAATTACGTGAAGCTTGCAGAAGCGTACGGCATGCCCGGGTATTCGGCCTCGCGCACCGAAGAGGTGGAGGGGGCCATCCGGAGGGCGCTCGACACTCCCGGCCCAGTGCTCGTGGAATTCAAGGTGGTGAAGGAAGACAATGTCTATCCGATGTGGCCGGCGGGGCAGACATACAATGAAATGATGGACGTTCCCGAGGACGAACTGTCCGGCGTGGCGGGAGAAGACCCGATATCTGAAGAGCTCGTCACATTCTCGAAAGGATAATTGCAGCATGTCGATACTCACAACTACGTCCGTTGCCGACGCCGTCTCGCGAACCCATACGATCTCGATCCTTGTCGAAAACCGTTTCGGCGCCTTCGTGCGCGTGGCGGGACTCTTCTCTGCGAAAGGGTACAACATCGACAGCATCAGCGTCGGGCCCACCGAAGACGACTCGGTAAGCCGCATGACGATCGTGACGCACGGCGACGACGGCATCATCGAACAGATCACCAAGCAGCTCAACAAGCTCATCGATACGCTGAAGGTGACGGACCTGACGTACGAGCCGTTGGTGGAACGCGACCTGGCGCTGATCAAAGTTCAAACCACGCCCGAAACGCGTTCCGAGATCATGCAGATCGTCGAGATATTCCGGGCGAAGATCATCGACATCAGTCCCAAGACGCTGACGGTGGAAGCGGTCGGCAGCAGCGAGAAGGTTGATGCGATCATCAAGATGCTGAAGCCGTTCGTGATCAAAGAGATCGCACGCACGGGGCGCGTGGCATTGAAGAGGGAGTATTACGGCGAAGTAGAATGACACCGCCGAAGCACTCCTCACAGGCGCGATAGAGAGTCTTCAGCCGTTCGGGCTCCATCGGCGCAGCGCCGACCAAACAGAGCAGGGCGGCCATTGAACACAAGCATGAGCGTTATCATTTATTAATTTATCCGAGGAGATCAACATCAATGGCACTTATCAATTTCGGCGGCACCACGGAAGAGGTCATCACGCGCGAAGAATTTCCCCTTTCCAGGGCGCAGGACGTTTTAAAGAATGAAGTCGTCGCCATCATCGGCTACGGCCCCCAGGGGTACGGCCAGTCGCTCAACATGCGCGACAACGGCATCAACGTGATCGTCGGCCAGCGCAAAGGCGGACAGGGGTGGAACGACGCCGTGCGCGACGGATGGGTGGAAGGCACAACGCTGTTCCCGAGCATCGAAGAAGCGATCGACCGCGCCACGATCGTGCAGTATCTGCTCTCCGATGCGGGCCAGAAGGAACAATGGCCGCTGGTGAAGAAGCATCTGAAAAAAGGACAGGCGTTGTATTTTTCGCACGGCTTTTCCGTCGTGTTCAAGGACCAGACGAACGTGATCCCCCCGGACGATGTGGACGTGATCCTCGTGGCCCCGAAGGGGAGCGGCCGGACCGTGCGTTCAAATTATCTGGCCGGCAGCGGCATCAATTCCAGCTTTGCGGTGTTCCAGGATGTGACGGGACGCGCGCGCGAACGCGCCGTGGCCTGCGGCATCGCTGTCGGTTCGGGATATCTCTTCCCGACGACCTTCGAAAAAGAAGTGATGAGCGATCTCACCGGCGAACGCGGCGTGTTGATGGGAGCGATCGCAGGATTGATGAAGGCGCAATACGACGTGCTCCGCTCGATGGGGCATTCGCCGAGCGAAGCCTTCAATGAAACGGTGGAGGAGGCCACGCAGAGCCTGTATCCGCTGGTGGGCAATCACGGCATGGACTGGATGTTCGGCGCGTGCAGCGTCACGGCGCAGCGCGGCGCGCTCGATTGGGCAAAAAAATTCGAGGCTGCCAACAAGCCGCTGTTCGAACTGCTGTACCGCGACGTGCAGTACGGCGTTGAAACCAAGCGCGTGCTCGATTCGTGCAGCGCCCCGGATTACCGGCAGACGCTCCAGGTCGAATTGGATGAATGGAAAAATTCGGAGATGTGGCAGGCCGGCGCGGCCGTCCGTTCGCTGCGTCCTGAAAACTGGAAAAAATAACACCCATTGCCGGCTGCGGCGGCCGGCACCGGCGGTCGCGGTTCGGCGAACGTCCACAGCCCGGCCCCAGAGGCGGCGGCAGTGAAACGGATGGGGGAGTGAAACGATAAGGCGCATGGAAAAAATATTCACATACGATACGACGCTCAGGGACGGGACGCAGGGCGAAGATGTGTCGTTCTCGGCCGAAGACAAGGTCAAGATCGCCAAGCGCCTGGACGCCTTCGGCATCGATTACATCGAGGGCGGATGGCCCGGCTCCAACCCGAAGGACATGGAATTTTTCGAGCGCATGCAGCACGTGCCCATGACGCATGCTAAGATCGTCGCGTTCGGCTCAACGCGCAGAGCCAGGAATTCCGTGCAGGATGATCCGAACGTGCAGGCGCTCATCGCCGCCCGCACGCCGGCCGTCACCATCTTCGGCAAGACGTGGATATTTCATGTGAAGACGGCGCTCGGGATATCGGAGGAGGAGAATCTCGAGATCATCGGCGATACGGTCCGCTATCTGAAGGAGAACGGAAAAGAGGTCATCTACGACGCCGAACATTTTTTTGACGGGTATAAGGCCGACCCGGCGTATGCCGTGAAGACGCTCGAAGCCGCGCGCTCGGCCGGCGCAGATGTGATCGTGCTGTGCGACACCAACGGCGGCACGCTGCCCCAGGATGTCGGCGAGATCGTGAAGAGCGTGAAACAACTGGTGCCGGGGACCCTCGGCATTCATACGCATAACGATTCGGACCTTGCCGTTGCCAATGCGATCGCAGGGGTGCTCAACGGATGCACGCATGTGCAGGGCACGATGAACGGGTACGGCGAGCGGTGCGGAAATGCCAACATGTGCTCGCTCATCCCCGTGCTGCAGTTAAAAATGAACCGGCGCTGTGTCGACGACGACACGCTTCATGCGCTGACGCCGCTGTCCCATTATGTAAGCGAACTGGCAAACGTGAAGCACCGGAAAAATCTTCCGTTCGTCGGGCAGAGCGCCTTTGCCCATAAAGGCGGCATCCACGTGAGCGCCGTCATGAAATCGCCTCTCACCTACGAGCACATCGATCCTGCGGGTGTCGGCAATGTGCGGCGCGTGCTGGTCTCCGACCTTGCGGGCAAGAGCAATATTCTCTATAAGGCGCAGGAGTTCGGCATCGACGTCGACGACGCATCGCTGCAGTCTGTCGTCGACGACCTCAAGGCGCTTGAACACGAAGGGTATCAGTATGAAGATGCCGAGGGATCGTTCGAACTGCTGGTGAAAAAAGCGACGGGAAGGGTCAGGGAGTTTTTTGTGCTCGAGCGGTTCAAAGTGAGCATACACAAGGATTCAATGGACGGCCCGGCGCGCTCCGAAGCGATGATCAAAATACGCGTCGGCGGCGTTTCGGAAATTACCGCGGCCGAGGGGATCGGCCCCGTCAACGCACTGGACAGGGCGCTGCGGAAAGCGCTGGAACGTTTTTATCCGCAGGTGACACACATGCGTCTGACCGATTATAAGGTCCGCGTGCTCGACACGAAGAAGGGGACCGCCGCCAAAGTGCGCGTCCTCATCGAGACAGAGGGAGAGACGACGTCGTGGAATACCGTCGGCGTCTCGGACGATGTGGTGGATGCAAGTTGGAAGGCACTGGTCGACAGTGTCAGTTATCATCTGCTGAAGGCGGATGAATCAGGAACGCAACAAACGGAACCGAAAGGATAGCACGCCATGATCGTCGTTCTCAAAGTGGGCGCCACTGAAGCGCAGCAAAAACACGTGATCGCCAAAGTCAAAGAGCTCGGTTTCAAACCGCATCCCATCGTTGGGGCAGAGCGCACGGTCATCGCCTGCATCGGCGACGATCGGGACAAGGCGCAGTTGCAGACGCTCGGATCGCTGTCGTATGTGGACAGCGTCATGCCGATCCTGAAGCCGTACAAACTCGCCAGCAAGGAAACCACGAAAGAACGCACCGTGGTGAAGGTGGGAAACGTCGCCATCGGCGGATCGCAGTTCGTGGTCATGGCCGGACCCTGCTCTGTCGAGTCGCGCGCGCAGATCATCAAGAGCGCTGAAATCGTGAAGGCAGCCGGTGCGCAGATCCTTCGAGGCGGCGCATTCAAGCCTCGTTCGTCCCCGTACAGTTTCCAGGGATTGGAAGAAGAGGGGCTTAGGCTGCTGGCCGCAGCGCGTGAGCGGACAGGATTGCCTTTTGTGACAGAGGTGGTCACGCCGTCCGATGTGGCCATGGTCGCCGACTATGCGGACATGCTGCAGATCGGCGCGCGCAACATGCAGAACTTCGCGCTCTTAAAGGAAGTCGGGCGCGTGCGCAAACCGATCCTGCTCAAGCGGGGGATGTCCAGCACGCTGAAGGAATTGCTCATGTCCGCCGAGTATGTGATGAGCCAGGGCAATTACGACGTCGTGCTCTGCGAGCGCGGAATTCGCACGTTCGAAGAGTACACGCGCAACACGTGCGACATCTCGGCCATTCCCGCGTTGAAGGAATTGAGCCACCTGCCGGTGATCCTGGATCCGAGCCACGCCACGGGACTGCGCAGCCTCGTCATTCCGGTGGCGAAGGCGGGTGTCGCAGTCGGCGCTCACGGTCTCATCGTCGAGATGCACCCCAAACCCGAAGAGGCGGTCTCCGACGGCGCCCAGTCCCTGACCCCGCCGCAGTTCGACAAGATGATGAGCGAGATCAAAAAATATCTGGTGATCGAAGGAAAGCATCTCTAACGCCGCGGTGCGGCCTTCGCGGGCGCATTCACAGCGCGACGAGGGAAAACATTATTCATGACGTTGAACGATGGTCGACAAATGGAGTGCGAATGAACGAACGTGTGTACATTTTTGATACGACGCTGCGTGACGGCGAACAATCGCCCGGCTGCAGCATGAACTTCGAAGAAAAGCTGCGGATGGCCCGACAGCTGGAACGTCTGCAGGTGGATGTGATCGAAGCGGGATTCCCGATCGCCAGCGAAGGCGATTTCGAATCGGTGAAGGAAATTGCAAAAGTGATACGCGGGTGCTCCATTGCGGCACTGAGCCGCGCGACAAAGGGCGACATCGCGCGCGCATGGGAAGCGCTGCAGTTTGCCGCGCGCCCCCGCATACACACGTTCATTGCGACATCGGACATCCATCTGAAGTACAAGCTCAAGAAGAGCCGCGAACAGGTGCTCGACGATACGGTGCAGGCGGTGCGCTTTGCAAAGACGCTCTGCGATGACATCGAATTTTCGTGCGAAGACGCATCGCGGTCGGACATCGGTTATATCTGTCAGATCGTTGAAGCGGCCATCGCCGAAGGCGCGACCGTCATCAACATCCCTGACACCGTCGGCTACGCGATACCGGAGGAATACGGCGCGATCATCCGCGCGATCCGCGAGCGCGTGCCCAATATAGAGAAGGCGGTGCTCAGCGTGCATTGCCACAACGATCTCGGCCTCGGGGTCGCCAATTCGCTCGCCGGGGTGATGAACGGCGCGCGGCAGATCGAATGCACGCTCAACGGCATCGGCGAACGCGCCGGCAACGCCGCGCTCGAGGAGGTCGTCATGGCGCTTCGCACGCGTCATGAAAAGGTCGGCCTTCATACGAACGTGAACGCCGAAGAAATTTTCAAATCGAGCCGTCTGCTCACCTCGCTCACCGGCATGCACATACAGCGCAACAAGGCGATCGTCGGAGACAACGCATTCGCGCACGAAGCCGGCATCCATCAGGACGGCATGCTGAAAAATGCGATCACGTACGAGATCATGACGCCCGAAAGCGTGGGCATCAAGCACAGCACCCTGGTGCTCGGCAAGCATTCCGGGCGCCACGCGCTGAAGCAGCGGTTTCAGGAACTCGGATATCAGTTGTCCGCCGAGGAACTCGAAGCGGCATACGCGGCGTTCACAACGATCGCCGACGAAAAAAAGCAGGTGTTCGACGACGATCTGATCGCCATTCTCCAGAACGAAGTGTCGGAGACGCCCGAAACGTACACGCTCGAAACGCTGCAGGTCACCAGCGGCTTGAATCTCATTGCCACCGCGACGGTCGCATTAAAGAAGGGCGAGGAGGTCTCGCAGGACTCGGCCACCGGCGACGGTCCCGTTGACGCCGCCTATCATGCGATTGAACGCATCACCGGCATTCGCGGAGAGCTGCTCGACTATTCTATCAAATCGGTATCGTGGGGCCACGACGCCATCGGTG
The DNA here is from genome assembly GCA_903884005.1 of uncultured Ignavibacteriota bacterium. Classification (GTDB taxonomy): domain Bacteria; phylum Bacteroidota; class Ignavibacteria; order UBA10030; family UBA8401; genus CAISDA01. The sequence continues at coordinate 95,655 of CAISDA010000017.1, forward strand.
AAGTGCACGTGAAGATCACGATCGACGGGTACGTGTTCAACGGCCGTTCGGCAAGCACCGACGTCATCACCGGAAGCGTGAAGGCGTATCTCAATGCGATCAATCACGCATCGACCGCCCGATACAGAAAAGACAAACCGTCCGACGTGAAGCGCGAGGGCGCGGCGGTGTGAGCCGGCGCTTGACGCAGCGGACGCACGTAGGTTGTGTGTGCTCGCCCGAGGCAAGCTTCATTTACGTACTGATGAGTAGTTGAAGAGTGTTTTTTTGTACCTACTCAGCGTAATCTATAGTCCTTGTCATTCTGAGGGAGCTCGAGCGACCGAAGAATCTAAAAAACATCAGCAACGGGGAACATGAATTTAATGTCTCATGTATCGACCACTGTTTTAGATCCTTCGCTTCGCTCAGGATGACAATGATTTTGGTGCACACTGAGGAGTTACATTTTTTCACCATAAAGGAGTTATGTGTTATGGCTATGACGATCACCGAAAAAATTCTGGCGAACCATTCAAATAAAAAAGAGGCAAAGCCCGGCGACAACCTGTGGATCGACGTGGATGTGCTGATGACGCACGACGTCTGCGGGCCGGGCACCTTCGGCATCTTCAAAAAGGAATTCGGGCCAGGCGCCAAGGTGTGGGACCGGGACAAGGTGGTCATCATTCCCGATCATTACATCTTCACTTCCGACAAGCATGCACGGCGCAATATCGAGATCCTGCGAGACTTCGTGAAAGAGCAGGACCTTCCCCATTATTACGACGTGGATTCGCCGCGCTATAAAGGCGTCTGTCATGTCGCGCTTCCCGAAGAGGGGTTCACGCGGCCGGGCGAGGTGCTCTTTGGAACCGATTCGCACACATGCACCGCGGGGGCCTTCGGCGAATTTGCCACCGGCATCGGCAACACCGATGCGGCATTCGTGCTGGGCACCGGTAAATTATGGGTGAAGGTGCCGGCAACGATGAAGTTTGTGTTCGAAGGAACGCTTCCGAAATATTTGATGGCGAAGGATCTGATCCTCACGGCCATCGGCGCCGTCGGCGTCGACGGCGCGACATACCGCACGATGGAATTTTCCGGTTCGACGATCGACGCGATGTCCATGGAAGACCGCATGACGCTCTGCAACATGGTGATCGAAGCGGGCGGCAAGAACGGCATCTGCGTGCCGGACGCGACCACGATCGATTATGTCCGCGCGCGCACCCAGAAAGAATTCGAATGCTTCTACAACGACGACGATGCGCAGTATTACAGCGTGCACCGGTTCAACGTGAGGGACATCGAGCCGACGGTGGCAAAGCCGCATTCGCCGGACAACAAGGCGCGCGTGAGCGAAGTGGCGGGCACGAAATTGGACAGGGCGTACATCGGCAGCTGCACGGGCGGAAAAATTTCGGACTTCGTGGCGGCCGCTGAGATCCTTCGCGGTCAACACGTGGCGATCGATACGTTCATTGTGCCGGCAACGACGGACGTAGAGCGGGCCATCAACACGATCACCGTGGATGGAAAAACGATCATGCAGGTCTTCCGGGATGCCGGATGCCGCATCGGCGAGCCGTCGTGCGCAGCGTGTCTCGGCGGCCCGACCGATACCTTCGGCCGATTGAACGGCGTTGAAGTGTGCATCTCGACCACCAACAGGAATTTTCCGGGACGCATGGGTTCGCCGAAATCGCAGGTGTATCTGGCATCTCCCTATACCGTCGCAGCATCTGCGGTGAAGGGCGTCATAACGAATCCCCGCGAGTTTTTTGAATAATAGGATGACGGTACTGCGCCTCACACTGCAACGCGGTGCACCGGTAGGCGCATTGACCGCACCCGAGCGATTGGTTTGAAATTCGAGTATATTGGAAATGAACCCCACTTATTCACTTAACTACACAAAAGCTATGCGCTGGTTATTGCGTTCCAAAATACACAAAGCCACGGTCACCGAGGCTGATCTCAATTACATCGGCAGCATCACGATCGACGCCGATCTCCTGGACAAAGTCGGACTGTGGGAGGGGGAGAAGGTGCTCATCACAAGCAACACATCGGGAGCCCGGCTCGAAACCTATACGATTCCCGGCGCACGAGGTTCGGGTATCATCTGCATGAACGGTGCTTCGGCGCATTTGATCAAGGCCGGAGAAGAGATCATCATCATGGGATACGAAATGACGGATGGGCCGGTGACGCCGACGGCCATTCTTGTCGACGAAAAAAACGCGTTCGTGCGCTATCTGTAATCACACGGTGCCGCTCTTGCCTCGCCGCGTGCGGTGAATGTTGTTCGGCGCTGCTGATAAATGTCAATCTCACACTCTCCCGCCGATTGGGGGAGCTTCATGTTCACAAGACCATCATCATGCTCAAACATATCATTTCCGGCAAGGCATTCGTGCTCGGCAACGACATCGATACGGATCAGATCATACCGGCGGCACATCTGGTGTACAAACTGGATGATCCCGAGGAGAGGAAAAATTACGGGGCGTTCGCGTTGAGCGGCGTACCGGCCGCACAGTCCGGGTTGCCCGTGGGCGGCATTCCGTTCATCGGCGAAGGGACATGGCAGTCCGAGTATACCATCGTCATCGGTGGGAAAAATTTCGGCTGCGGCTCGTCGCGCGAACATGCGCCCGTGGCACTGAACATTGCCGGCATCGAAGCAGTCGTCGCGGAATCATACGCGCGTATTTTTTACCGCAATTCGGTGGACGGCGGATTCGTGGCCCCCTTCGAAACGAGCGAACACCTATACCGGGAAATACGCACCGGCGACGATCTGACGCTCGATACGCAGGCATGCACGCTTGAAAACACGACGCAGCGGAAAACGTATGCGCTGCGGCCGCTCGGCGATATTGAGGCCATCCTGCGCGCCGGCGGCGTCTTTAATTACGCACGCGAAACGGGCATGATCGAAACGAAGTAGCACATTATTCCATCATCACTCCCTTTATGTCTCCCACACATTTGAACCGCTCCATAGCCATCATCGGCGCCGGCAACATGGGAACCTCGCTCCTGCGGGGCATCCTGAATGCCAACCTCACGCCGTCGAAGAAGATCACGATCAGCGGCACGCGCATCGACCGGCTCGAGGCGCTGGGCAAGGAATACGCCGTGCAGCATACGACGGACAATGCCGAGGCGGCGAAAAATTCCGAGATCATCATTCTCTGCATCAAGGCATATATGATCGGACGCGTGCTCGATGAAATGCACGCCTCGCTGAACGAACACCAGCTGATCATCTCGATCGCCGCCGGCGTGACCATGGAGTCGATACAGAAACGGACGGGAAAAAAAACGCAGGTGGTGCGCGCCATGCCGAACATCGCCTCGACGATCGGGTATGGGGTGACGGCCGTCGCCTTCGGCACCTATGTGCACGAACGCGAGCACAACGTGGCGATGAAAATTTTCGAAGCGGTGGGAGATGTCGTGGTGGTCGACGAGCATCTTCTCGATGCGGTCACGGGATTGAGCGGCAGCGGCCCGGCCTACATCTACATGGTGATCGAATCGCTCATCGACGGAGGCGTGAAAATGGGCCTGCCCCGCGACATCGCGACGAAACTCGCCGTGCAAACAGTGCTCGGCTCGGCGATGCTCGTGAAGCAGTCCAACATCCATCCTGCCATTCTGCGCGACCAGGTGACCACGCCCGGCGGCACCACGATCAACGCGATACACGAATTGGAATCGCACGGTCTCCGCTCGATGCTGATCGATGCGGTGGCCACTGCAACCCGCCGTTCCAAAGAACTGAGCGAGTTGATAAACACATAGGAGTGCAGTCTGTTCGCCAACGGCAAACTTTTTTCTCGAAGTTCCTCGCTGTCGTTGCATCGGTGCGCATGTAGGGCGAAACGGTATTTCGCCCGCTCGAGCGAAGCGGTGCAAGTTTTTGTGAGTTACTAGGGAGCGCGTGTGCGGCACAGAACGAACCTCTTACCACACACTCATCACTTATTCGACACCACGCACCTATGAACAAGAAGATCGCAGTCATTCCCGGAGACGGGATCGGAATAGAGGTGGTCGCAGCCGCCCTGACCGTGCTTCAAAAGATCGGGAAGACGTTCAACCATACGTTCGCCTACACGAAGGGGCTCGCCGGAGGCGCGGCCTTGGACGCACTCGGCGTGCCGCTCCCCGACGAGACGCTGGCGAAGTGCCGCGAAAGCGATGCGGTCATATTAGGCGCCGTGGGCGGACCGAAATGGGACATGAATCCCCAACAGTTGCGGCCCGAACAGGCGCTGCTGGCCCTCCGCAAAGAGCTCGGGTTGTACTCGAATATCCGGCCCGCAAAAATTTATTCGGCGCTTGTCGATGCGTCGTCGCTCAAGAGGGAAGTGGTCGAGGGCGTGGACCTTATCGTCGTGCGCGAACTGACGGGCGGGCTGTATTTTGGGACGCCCCGCGGGATCGAGTCGCGCGACCGGGAGCTGGTCGGATTCAATACGATGATCTATTCGGAATCCGAGATACAGCGGATCGCGCGCTCGGCATTCGAGATCGCCATGGCGCGCGGGAAAAAGGTCTGCTCGGTGGACAAGGCGAATATCCTCGAGACGTCGCAGCTGTGGCGGACCGTCGTGATCGAGACCGCAAAAGAATATTCCGACATCGAGCTCACGCATATGTACGTGGACAATTGCGCGATGCAGCTCATCCGCAATCCGAAGCAGTTCGACGTCATCGTCACCGAAAACATGTTCGGCGACATCCTGTCCGACGCCGCGGCCATGCTCACCGGATCCATCGGCATGCTTGCATCGGCGAGCGTTGGCGGGAGCGTGGCGATGTACGAACCGGTGCACGGCTCGGCGCCGGATATTGCCGGACAGAACAAGGCGAACCCCATTGCAACAATCGCGTCCGTGGCAATGATGCTCCGTTTTTCGTTTTCACTCGGCCGCGAAGCCGATGCCATCGAGAAGGCGATCGAGGATGTGCTGAGCGCCGGGTACCGGACAGGCGATATTTATACCAAAGGCACTACGCTTGTGGGTACGCGGGAAATGGCCGATCACATCTGTCAGCGGATCGTGTCGTGACAAGCGTGGGACTAAGCATCGGCCATTCGCTCTGCACGCTCCGCCAGTGGCGGGAGGGCGACGAGCAATCGCTCGCTGCAAATGCAAACAATAAAAAAATCTGGATGAATCTGCGCGACGTCTTTCCGTTCCCGTACACGCTCAAGAATGCCGTGCTCTGGATCGAATTGTCGAAAGAGTCGAAGACAAATTTTGCGATCGACGTGGACGGCCAGGCTGTCGGCGACATCGCGCTCACGATGCAGGGCGACCTGATGCGCCGCAGCGCCGAGCTCGGGTACTGGCTCGGGGAAGCATACTGGGGACGCGGCATCATGACTGAAGCGGTCCGTGCCATGACCGACTACGCATTCCAATCGTTCGATATCAACCGTGTCTTCGCAGGGATCCTCGAATATAATGCGGCGTCCGCCCGGGTGCTTGAAAAGAACGGTTACGTCTGCGAGGGGCGGCTCAGACAGGCGTGTAGCAAAGAAGGGAAGTTGTACGATCAATTGATCTTTGCAACGGTCCGTTGAGCATTCAGTAACAATCAGGAAGCGGGGAGATCCTATGTTGACAATGAAATTCGGCGGAACGTCCGTGGGCGATGTGCTGCGTCTGCAGGAAGTGGTCTCTATCGTGAAAACATTTCTTCCCGAAGAGCCGGTGATCGTCGCGTCGGCGATGAGCGGTGTGACAAATATCCTCCTGGATTCCGCGCAGCGCGCGGTCGAACGGAACTCCGACGCGGTGGCGCGCAATGTGCAGACGCTGAGGGACAAACACCTCGCCATCGCACACGCGCTCGTACACGACGATAACCGCAAAGCACGGCTCATCGCGCAGCAGGAGGTATTGATCGACGAACTCGCCAATCTCTTCCACGGCGTGGCGCTGCTGAAAGAATTGAGCCCCCGGTCGCTCGACGCCATTGCGTCGTTCGGCGAGATCCTGTCCTGTAACCAGATCAGCGCGATCCTGGAAGAAAGCGGCATACCCGCCCAAGCCATCGATGCGCGGACCATCATCCGTACGGACGATCACTTCGGCGAAGCCGCCGTCGATTTCGCAGTCACCAACCGGCTCGTCAGCGATCTGCTTGTGCCGTTGGTCGGCCGCAAGATCGTACCGGTTGTGACCGGATTCATTGCCGGCACAGAGGACGGACTGACGACAACGCTCGGACGCAGCGGATCGGATTACACCGGTTCCATCGTCGGGGCGGCCGTCGATTCGGGGGAAATTTGGATCTGGACGGATGTGGACGGCGTGATGAGCGCAGACCCGCGCTCGATCAAGAACGCCGCAGTGCTGCCGGAACTCTCGTACCGTGAGGCCGCCGAGATGAGCTACTTCGGGGCAAAGGTGATCCATCCGAAAACCATGGTGCCGGCGATCGAAAAGAACATTCCCATCCGCATAAAAAATACGTTCAATCCCGGAGCGCCGGGAACACTGATCTCCACCAAGACTCAATCGACCGCGAGCGTCGTGAAAACGGTGACATCGATCGATAATCTGAGCATCATTTCCATTGAAGGCAACGGCATGGTCGGCGTGCCCGGCATTTCGGCGCGCATTTTTTCCGCGCTCGCGCGCATGAGAGTGAATGTGATGATGATCTCGCAGGCGTCGTCCGAGCATAATGTCTGCATCGTGGTGCCGAAGTCGGACTGCGAGCGCGCCGTGAAGGAACTGCGGAATGAATTCGAGATCGACATCGCAAAAAAAATAATCGATGACATCGGGGTGCAGGAGCCGATGTCCATCGTCGCGGTTGTGGGCGAAGGCATGCGCGGCACATGGGGCATCGCCGGAAAAACATTCGACGCGGTGGCTCGGGCGCACGTCAATATCGTCGCCATCGCCCAGGGTTCGTCCGAGCTGAACATCTCATTCCTTGTAGAGCAGAAGGAAGCCGCCGCCGCCGTGCAGGCCGTGCACGATGCGTTCTATATCGGCTAACAGTCCGTCGTACAGATGCAGGTTCGGTTGTCCGAACTCACCAATACTGAAAACCTCGAAGTGTCTGCTTCGAGGTTTTACAGTTTAAAGACAGGCAAAAACACCATTTTCATCCTCGCACAACACCCCTGAATGCTCTTTCCTCTTCCCCAAAATAGCCTAAATTTGGCTAATATTCGCCAATTGTTAAATATAGAACTGTCCATAAACACCTGCTACACCTGGAAAACTGAAAAACATTGGAAAAAAATGGAAATTTTTGAGTACTAATTCCTGGCACATAATATGCTAAATATATTCGGAACGGAAGCAGCACAATTCATCGGTTTTTACGCGGCTATTTTTGTTGAGGCACCCGAATATAATGGCACTGTGGCTGTTACTCACTGCATCGGCAACGGTTCCTCGATGATCGCACGTGTCCCGTGCAGTTTCTTCCACAATTAATGCTGTGTTTTTTTGTATTCCACTAAAATAAAAATTTTATCATGGAACAACATAATCACACCCGTGAATTCAGTATGCACAATTTCGCTTCCACCGAAGAATTGTATTCATCGATCACGAAGGAAGGTTCGCTTGGCTTATTGGCATTAGGCAGCCAGGGACTATTAACGTGGCGCCAAAAACGCGCTGAGTTGTATGAAGTGTTTCCCCCGACGACAGAATCGGAGATGGTTGCAAAACTCACGAACCGTCTTGGCGAAAATGAGTTTGAGTAAGCCTGCCACACCATAACCGCTGCACTTCGCATAAAACGCTGCCGCCGTGAACAGGACCTTCCCGTTTTTTAGCGGGGGTGCGTATGTACGTTCTATCCCAAAATATTCCGTTACGCCTTCGGCGGTGCGCCGTTGCGCGTGAGCCTGAGTACGGTGATTTCCGAACGCGAGCCGAGCCGTATCGGCGGTCCCCAGTATCCGGTGCCCTTGCTCACGTAGATCACGGTCTTCCCGTACGTGTTGAGCCCGGAAAGGAACGGCTGGCCGATCGACGCAGCAAGATTCCACGGGATGAATTGTCCTCCGTGCGTGTGTCCTGAAAGCTGAAGATCGAAACCGAGGGGCGCCGCCTCATACAAGGAGCGCGGCTGATGCGCAAGCAATATTTTCACACCGGCCTCCGGCGCTCCCGATAATGCCTTCACCGGGCTCGACGCGTGATCCGGTGAGAATGCTCCTCCACCCACATCCGTGACGCCCGCAAGCAGCATGCGCCCCCCATTTTTTTCGATGATGACGTGTTCATTCACCAGCGTCCTGAATCCCAACAGCGTCGCCTCGCCCAGCCATTGCACTACGCCCGAATAATATTCATGATTTCCAGTGACGAAAAATTTTCCGTAGGGAGCGGACATGGACGCCATCGGCTCAACGATATGATGCAAATGTGCAACAGAACCGTCGGCAAAGTCTCCGGTGAACGCGACCATGTCCGGCTTCAATGCATTCACCTGGTCCACAACCGATTGGATGAATGAATGCCCGACCGTCAATCCCGCGTGTATGTCCGTGATCTGTACGATGCGGAAGCCTTCAAACTCCTCCGGCAAATTCGCAAGCGGCACATCCACGGTGATGACGCCGGGACGTTTCCGCGCTTCGAAAAATCCGACCGCCGTCATTGCCGATGCGAGAGCGATAATGCCCAGAGACAAGACACGCATCAAAAACAGCCGCCGTTCCGGATCGAAGGCAGCAGTGGCCGATGCCGGATCGCCGAACATTTTTCCCCCGGTGAAAAATACCAGTCCCGCGAGATCGCGCATGACGACAGCGGTGAACAAAAACGAAAAGAAGCCCATGCTGATATAGCCGACCCACATCAATGCCGTCGCCCAATGATTGTCGACGCGTTTCATTTGAAAATACATTGTCAGCGGGGGGATGAGCAGAAAGACGACGATGGCAATCCAGGCCACCCAATTCCATGGCGCGGGCAGCTGGGCCGGGACGATCAACCGGAAACCCATATACGTGTAGCCGGCCGAAAGGATCAGCATCGCTGCAATAAAAAATACTATCATGTTGTTCTTAGTTAGATGTGTGAAAGCGCGTTCGCACTCGATTGCTCAGCGCGTTGTGTTATCTGCCCAGGTTTGCCAGCGCTTGGGCTGGATACCGTGTGCCGGAGGCAGCCCCTGGCGGAAGGGCTTCGCTGATCCGCGCAATGTCCGCGGCCGAAAGCTGCACGTCGAGCGCATGGATGTTTTCTTCCAAATAGTTCCTGCGCTTTGTTCCGGGAATGGGAACCAGATCCGTTCCTTGCGCCAGCAGCCATGCAAGCGCCAGTTGCGCCGGCGTGCACTGCTTTTCAGCGGCAATCTCTTTCACGCGCACGACCAGTTCCATATTCTTCTGGAAATTTTCATCCTGGAAACGCGGATGATTCCGGCGTGTGTCGTCGGGTGCAAGATCGGCGATCTGTTGAAACGCTCCCGTCAGAAATCCGCGCCCCAGCGGACTGTAGGGAACGAACGTCATGCCGAGATCGCGGACCGTCGGAAGGATCTCGGCTTCCACATCGCGCGTCCACAGCGAATATTCCGTCTGGAGCGCGGCTATCGGATGAACCGCGTACGCTCTGCGAATCGTTTCCGCAGAGGCTTCAGACAATCCAAGGAAGCGCACTTTTCCCTCTTTCACCAGTTCGGCCATTGCGCCCACGGTTTCCTCGATCGGCACATTCTGATCGACGCGATGCTGATAGTAGAGGTCGATGTAGTCCATACCGAGATGTTTCAGGCTTGCATCGCATGCCGACCGGACGTACGCCGGACTGCCGTTAATGCCGAGAAAGCTGCCGTCTGCGCCGCGCACGTTTCCGAATTTTGTTGCGAGGATCACATCCTTGCGGCGCGGTCCCAGGAACTTTCCGACGAGTTCTTCATTCTTTCCGATGCCGTACATATCCGCAGTGTCGAAAAAATTGATGCCGAGTTCGAGGGCGCGATCGATCGTTGCACCCGATTCGTCGTCGTTCCTGCCGCTGTAAAAATCAGACATTCCCATGCACCCCAGGCCGAGCGCCGAAAGTTGAACTCCTGTGTTTCCTAGTGAACGATAGAGCATTGTCGTAGTCCCTGTAAAGTGATGATCAGTTGAACGTGCGGATAGTTGTGTAAGTTGGAAAAAATAGTGAATGTAGTATCATACAACAGCGCCGGCAGGGCGAGGAGTTCCGATCACTTGATGACGACGCCCAAATATTCGACCAGCGATATAGCTTCGGGCATCGAGAACTGGGCCTTCTTGATTTTGTTGCTGAGCGGATTGATCGCATACCCGCGCGCGTCGATGAACGAGGCCCGCGTCAGATTGGCATTGTTGAATTCGCTGCCGGTAAAACTGGAGTCGCTGAAATCGGCGCCCGTCAGATCCACATTGATAAAATCGGAGTCAATGATCTCGCACTGCCTCACCGACATCTTCCGCAGCGTCAATTCCGAAAAATTGCAATTGCGCAGCATGCACTTCGTAAAATTCATGTCCACAGACAGCGTATTGCACTGCGAGAACACCACGCCGAGAATTTTACATGCAGTAAATGTAACACCGCGCATTTTTGCATCGTTCATGATGACGAGGGAAACGTTGCAGTCCGTGAACGTGCAATTTTCAAACAGGGAGCCCGAGAGATTCGCCCCGGACAGGTCGCAATTTTTAAAATGGCAGCGCGTGAATGTTTTGCCGCGTAGCACGCCGCCACGAGCGCTGACATTGGCAAACGTCGCATTCTCAAACTCTTCTGCGGCGAACGGATCTGCTTCTGCCTCGTCGTGCGTTGTCATGGCGCGTGTGGTATCGAACAGGGTGGGGGCTGCGGTGGATTTCATTCGTAAAACATAGAGAAGTTGCGAATGAAATGCAACCCGCAGGCCGGATGAATCGACGTCCCAATTCTCCGTCCGCGCAAAATCAGCAGTCCATAGACCGCGCGCATCTGCATACTAACCGGCGTCGTCATGCCTGCGCGTCACACAGTCCGAACCTCAACGCCTTGGGACCTCGCGAGGTCAAGGATCTTCGGTTTGACTACCCTGTGCTGCTCAAACGTGAGGTTGCCGAGGTTCATCGTGCGCCGCCTGCCGCTCTTCGTGATGAAGGTCCACAAAAACATCTGTTCCTCAATGCGGGAAATTTCATTCCATTGGTACTGCTTTTTCCATGGCCTGCCCTCTGGGCCCGCAAATCCATGCTCATCGAACGTGAATGAACGCAGACGGAACATTCTGGGGGCTGTCAATGCAATGACAAGGGCGGCACCGCCAACGATGGAATACATATATCCAACCCAATCCCCCTTGCTGATGCCGATGATGAGATAGAAGATTCCGCTAACAACGATGATGCCCCGTTGCACCATTTGCGTTTTCGGAGTTTGTTCGGGCTGAAGGTAGAGCGTGATGGGTTCCATAGCGTGTCCATACGAGTAGCCGACGATTGGCCGGGCGACGGATCCTGAAGACGCAATGGTGAATAATAAAGAACAAATCGAGGAAAGGCAAGGCGTGTGTGCGGCAGTATGCACGGCTGCGCGATGCGAAATTGAATAAAATCCGTATATTGAGAGAACATCGTTCGTTCCCTCACGCATCGGATAGCATGAAATTACTCCTGATCGAAGACGAAAAAGAGCTGTCGCGGTCCATCATCGAATATATTAAGGATGAAGGGTACGTCTGCACGTGTTCGTACAGCTTTATTGATGCTTCGAAAAATATCAATGATTACGAATACGACTGTGTCGTCGTGGACCTCACGCTTCCCGGCGGAAGCGGCCTCGAATTGATTCGGCAATTGAAAACGGTGCAGCCGGCGACGGGCATCATCATCATCTCCGCGAAGAATTCGCTGGACGATAAACTTGCAGGCCTCGATCTGGGCGCCGATGACTACCTCACAAAACCGTTCCACCTTGCCGAATTGAACTCCAGAATTAAATCAGTTTTGCGCCGTAGATTCTATTCCGGCAGTTCTTCCGTGATCATCAACGAATTGCGCATTGAACCGGAGAAGCACGAGGTGTTCGTGCACGACGGAGAAATTGCACTCACCAAAAAAGAATTCGACATTCTCCTGTACCTGGCGACCAACAAGGAAAAAGTGCTGACGAAAGAGGGTATTCTGGAGCATATCTGGGGGGACGATGCGGCAACGTTCGACAGCCTGGATTTTGTCTATACGCATATTAAGAACCTCCGGAAAAAATTGATTGCAGGGAACTGCGGCGATTACATCAAATCGGTGTACGGCATCGGATATAAATTTTCGGCTCTATGAAATTATTACACTCGATCACCCGGAAATATATCGTCAGTGCAGTCTCCGTGCTCATCCTTTTCACTGTCGCGATGTACGTTCTCGTCAATACGATACTCGACAGCAGCATCAACGAACAGTTGATGGGCACCAAAGGGAGGATCGTGAGCAATTATCCCGGCGGTTCGCTGAAAGTATTCCCGTTCATCGAGATCGATGAAGTGGCGTCCATCCCCCCGCACACGGCCGATATGCTCAAGGACACGCTGATCTACAACACGGCCGAACACGAACAGGAAGTGTTCAGAGAGTACGTGTCCTATCAGGAACTGCATCATTCTCCGCACAAGATCACCCTGCGTCTGTCGCTCATCGAAAAAGAGGATTTGATCTGGGCATTCAGCGCGGCCTTCGGCTTGTTCTCGGCGCTGCTGCTCCTCGCGTTGTTCATCGTCAACAAGAAGACCACGGCTGCTTTGTTTGCGCCGTTTTACAGAACGCTGGCCCAGATGCGGAATTTTTCGCTGCGCTCCTCAGTGCCGCTCGCCCTTGAAAATGGCGATATTGACGAATTCAAGGAATTAAACACCATTCTCTCGGAGCTGACGGCGAGAGCGCGAAAAGAATATACGGCGGTCAAGGAATTTTCAGAAAACGCGTCGCACGAGCTGCAGACGCCTTTGGCGATCGTCACGTCGAAGCTCGACCTGTTGATACAAAAGGAAAATCTGGACGACGAAGAAAAATTGCTGATCGAAGCAATGTATCAGAATATCGGCAGACTGACGCATCTCAACAAGGCGCTTCTGCTCCTGTCGCAGATAGAGACCGCCGGATATTTCGAACCGGCCGATGTGGACTTCGCGCGGGAAGTCCGCAGTGAACTCGATGCGATGATGCCCATTGCCGAGTACAAAAATATTACGGTCACATCATCGATCGAACCGATGCGTCCCGTGACGGCGAACCCGATGCTCGTCCATATCCTCGTGAAAAATCTTCTGTCCAACGCCCTGAAACATAATCACGACGGCGGGACCATCGCGGTGCGTGCAGAGGAAAATTCGTTCGTCATTGAAAATACAGGCGCTGCGCCGGAATCGGGTACGGAGATATTGTTCGATCGCTTTCAAAAATCGGGCGCTTCGGACGACTCGATCGGCTTGGGCCTGGCGGTTGTCAAAGAAATTTGCACGCTGTATCACTTCGGAGTCGAGTATGTCTATGCGGGCGGGATGCATACTGTGACCGTTCGCCTGACAGGCATTCATCAGAGCAACTGACACTATCTATGAAAATACTAACAGTGGCGCTTCTCCTTGTTGTTGTCGGTGCGCGCGCGCAAAACAACCTGGAGCATTTCCTCCGGACAGCAGAGACCAACAGTCCGCTGTTGAAAGAGTATGCAAACCAGCTGTCGTCCTCGTCGCTGCAAAAGGAGGCGATAAGATCGCAGCAGCAGCTGCCGCAGGTCTCCCTGTCGGCCGGATACCTCTTCGCTCCGTTCTTTAACAATAACGGACATATAGTCTCCGCCACTCCCGATCCTCAGGCGATCGGCTACGACGTCGGCATCACGAACGGCGGTTTGTATTCCGCACAGATCAGCGTGGAAAAAAACATTTTTAACGGGCCGCTCATCGACGCGCTCACGGGCACACAGGAGATACAGGAAGCATCGATCAACCATTCGCTGTCGATGACGCGGAGGGACCTTCACAAACAGGTGACGGACCTGTACCTGCAGACGTATGAATCGCAGAAACTGTACGAGCTCGGCGCGGAAACGGCCGGCATTATGAAGGATCTCCTGCGTGTGCTCGGGAACCTCGTTGAACGCGGAGCGTCCAAACAATCGGAGTATCTGCTCTTGTCCATTGAATGCGAGGGCAAAACGATCGCAGCCGCTGACGCCCGTGTGCAATATGCGACCAATCTCAATCAGCTCAATTCGCTGTGCGGCATTGTGGATACCGCTGTGGTTCCCGTAGACTCGGTGTTCCTGGCCGTCCGTGCCGATGCGCCGGGATTCGCTTTCGCGAAAAAATACGAACTGGACAGCCTCTCCGCCCTCGTGCAGCAGCAGCTCTTTGAAACCAAATATCAGCCCCAGGTGGCGCTGTTTGTCAATACCGGACTGAACGCCGTTGAACTGGATAATATAGAGAGAAAGTTCGGCGTCAGCGCCGGGGTCAGCGTGTCGATCCCCCTGTTCGACGGGAACCAGCGGTCGATCGCGCGCCAACAAAATCAATTGTCGCTCCAGAGCATTGCCAACTACCGGGAAAATTTCGCCATTCAGGTGAAAAATCAGCGGAAGAATGCGCTCGACCGCCTGGAGGCTCAACGCGCCAACCTGGCCTCTCTGTCGCGGCAGATCGTCGGCTACGGGCAGCTCATTCGCATCACGGAAAACGAATTGCGCCTGGGACACGTGTCCATGATCGAGTACCTGACCGTCCTGAAAAATTATACAGACCTGAAAAAAAGCAGAATATCCGCCGAAGCCGATGTGCAGCGGGAAATAACGAATATCAATTATTGGAACTGACGCACATGAAGACACTGCATATGCAAAGCGGGAAACGCATGATCGGGATCGCCGGTGCAAGCGCGCTGTTGTTGCTCGCCTCGTGCTCGGCGCCGAAGGACAACGATGCGGCGCCTGCGGGCGGAACACCGGTGAAGATCGTTCATCCTTCCACCTCCTCGCTGGCCGAGTCGATGGAATGCAACGCAACGACGGCATTCCTGAAAAAGGAGATCGTGCGGTCGACGTTCCAGGGGTTCATTCAGAAGACGAATAAGGCGATCGGGGATAATATTCAAGAGGGGGAGATCCTCTTGTATCTGAAAACCAAAGAAGCCCCCGCGGGGGACAGTCCCGGCATTCACGTGAATGACAATCTGTTCCAGGGAACCGTTCCGCTGACGGCAAAATCCACGGGCGTGCTGACGGAAATGAATTTTCATGCGGGCGAGTACGTGCAGGAGGGGGAACAACTGGCGGTCATCGCAAATCCGTCGTCGCTCGTGGTGATGCTCAATGTGCCATATCAAAATGCGTCGCAGATCGGCATCAACACCCGATGCACGGTGATCCTTCCGAACGGCAGGAGGATGGACGGGACGGTCGCCAGCGCGCTCCCGTCGGTGGACCCCGCGTCCCAGACACAATCATTCATCATACGGTGCGCGGACATGGCACACGTGCCGGCCAATTTGAATCTTGTCGTGACGATTCCCGTGCGCGCGATCAGGAATGCCGTTGTTCTTCCGAAGCGCGCCATACAAAGCAACGAGACGCTGGACAGCTTCTGGATCATGAAGCTGGTGAACGATTCAATTGCCGTGAAGGTGCCGATCGTGAAGGGTTCGGAAAACGACAGTCTCGTGCAGATACTCGCCCCCGTCCTGAATGCGGCCGAGAGAATAGTCTTCGAAGGCGGTTATGGTCTGCCGGACACTGCCAGGGTAAGCATAGGGAACTGACGACGATGAACAACTTCTACGCACGCTATAAAAGTCCGATCCTCGCCATCGCGTTCATGATCCTGGCCGGGGGGATCTTTTCCCTCCTGAAGATCCAATCGGGATTGTTCCCCGATATCACGTTTCCGAAGATCAAAATCATTGCCGACAACGGCCAGCAGCCGATCGATAAAATGATGGTCACGGTCACCGTGCCGCTCGAAAACGCGATAAAAAAAGTGGAAGAGCTGCAAATGGTCCACAGCACCACGAGCCGCGGCAGCTGCGAGATCTCGGCGTTCCTCAATTGGAACACCGATGTCGATCTGGGCAAGCAGCGCATCGAAGCCCGCATCAATGCGATCAAGCAATTGCTGCCCGCCGATGTCAACATCACTGTCGAAAAAATGAATCCCTCCATCCTGCCGATCATGGGGTTCTCGCTCGAGGGTGCGGGGAAGAGTCCGATAGAATTGAGGCAGATCGCTGAATATACGATCAAGCCGTTCCTCTCGCGGATACAGGGGATTTCGGACGTGGTGGTCATCGGGGGAAAAACAAAAGAATATCATCTCATCATCGACCCGGTGAAGGTAAGCCAGCTCGGACTGACGCCGCAAACGATCATGAACGTGCTCACGCAGTCGAACATCATTGCGTCGAACGGGTATGTGCAGGACTATAACCGGCTGTACCTTTCCATCACCGACGCCTCGATCGCATCCAAGGAAGCACTTGAAAATACGATCATCAGCAATTCTCCGAAACGGATAGTGAAGGTGAAGGATGTCGCTTCGGTCGAGATCGGGGAAGTAAAAGAGTATATCAAGATCAACGCAAACGGCTTGAATGTGCCGCTCATCGCGATCCTGAAGCAGCCGAAGGCGAATTTGCTGGAAGTGGTGGACAGTGTTCACGTGCAGCTCGGCGAACTCTCAAAGCTGCTCCCGGCCGGTGTTGTCATAAAGCCATTTTACAACCAGGCGGAATTTGTGGGAGACTCGATCAGCAGCCTGCGCGACGTGCTCTGGATCGGCCTTGTGCTCGCAATGTTCGTGACCGTCATTTTCCTGCGTTCGGTCAAGGCGAGCTCGGTGATCCTCCTCACGATTCCCGTGACGCTCGCGGCGACGGTCATCCTCCTCTACGCGTTCGGATACACGCTCAACATCATGACCATCGGAGCGATCGCCGCAGCGATCGGATTGATCATCGACGACGCCATCGTGGTCGTCGAACAGATCCACCGCACGCACGAGGAGCATCCCGAGGCGAACAGCTTCGACCTGATCTCGAAGGCGATCCGTTATCTGTTCCCTGCAATGGTCGGCTCATCGCTCAGCACGATCGTGATCTTCCTGCCGTTCGCGCTCATGAGCGGCGTTGCAGGCGCGTATTTCAGGGTCCTCACAGACACGATGATCATCACGCTCGCGTGCTCGTTCTTCGTCACGTGGATCTGCCTTCCGGCCATCTATGTGATGTTCTCAACGGAAAAACATTTCATTCAGGAACAGTCGAAGGAAGTGCGGCAGCGTGCCTGGGTGTACTACGTCATCGAAAAACCGGTGATCTCGCTGAGTTTCGTTGCGGCGATCATCGTGCTCTCGGCCATCGTCACGCCGAAACTCCCATCCGGTTTCCTGCCGGAGATGGACGAAGGGTCGATCGTACTCGACTATTCAAGTCCAGCCGGCACATCGCTCGAGGACACGGACGCGATGCTGCAGTATGTGGACCGCGTTCTGGCAGCAACACCCGAAGTGGAATCGTTCTCGAGACGGACCGGAACACAGATGGGATTTTTCATCACCGAACCGAACCGCGGCGACTACCTCATCCAATTGAAGAAGCGGCGGGATAAATCGACAGAGGAAGTGTCCAATGAAATACGGAAACGCATCGAGCCGGCGCTTCCCTCTCTCCGCGTGGACTTCGGCCAGGTGATCACCGACATGCTCGGCGACCTGATGAGCTCGGTCCAGCCGATCGACATAAAAATATTCGGCGACGATTCGCACACACTCCACGCATTGGCCGAAGACGCGGCGTCGGCGGTTGAAGGCACGCCGGGCACCGCCGACGTGTTTAACGGCATCACCATCGCCGGGCCGGAGATGGCGTTCCATCCGAACATTGCGAAGCTGAGCCAATACCAGCTCTCGCCGCAGGATTTTCAGTTCCAGATGCAGACAAAAATTGAAGGAACGCGCGTCGGTTCCATGCTGGAAAAAAACCGGCTCGTGGACATACGCATGATAGAGCAATCGAAGCAGCATACGGTGCTCGACCTCCGGCGCACGTCCCTCTTCCTGCCTGACGGGAAGACAAAGCCGATCGGCGAATTTGCCGACTTCAGCATGAATGCCGGCGTCGCGGAAATTGAGAGGGAGAACCTTCAGCAGATGGTCTCGGTGACGGCGCGATTGAACAATCGGGACCTTGGCAGCACGCTTGCCGAGATCAGGAAAAATATTTCCTCCAGGCTCCATGTGCCTTCCGGATATCAGGTCGTGTACGGCGGTTCGTACGCCGAGCAGCAGCAGGCGTTCAAGGAATTGCTTGTCATTCTGCTCTTGGCGGTGCTGCTTGTGTTCACCGTCATCCTGTTCCTGTTCAGGAAGGTGCGCGTGGCGCTGTCGATCATTTTCATCGCGGTGCTTGGCATCGGCGGATGCGTTGCAGCCTTGTTCCTGACGGGCACGCCGTTGAACGTCGGGAGCTATACGGGAATCATCATGATCATCGGCATTATCGGTGAAAACGCGATCTTCACGTACCTGCAATATTCCGAATCGAAGCGGACCGGCCTGAAGCGGGACGACGCGATCGCCTTTGCCATTTCGACGCGGCTGCGTCCGAAGCTGATGACGGCTCTCGGGGCGATCACCGCGCTGTTTCCCCTTGCGCTCGGCATGGGGACCGGAGCGCAGATGCATCAGCCGCTGGCGATAGCGATCATCGGAGGACTGATCCTCGCGCTTCCACTCCTGCTCGTTGTGCTGCCGACGCTCTTGCGCATGATAGAAAAAGAGGAAGACGCTCCAGAATTTCTTTAGATTCGGTTCGTACATTACCGGGGAACGATCAGCGTTCCCCGTGTTTTCCATTCACGTACACAATGAGGTTTACAATGAAGGCTAAAAACATTCTACTCGCAGTGTTGTTTCTTTCTGTCGCAGCGTTCGCACAGGAATCGAAAGTGCCGAAGATCGTGAAAGATGCCTTCGCCAAGATCCATCCGGCGGCGGCAACTATCATATGGGAAAAGGAAGGCGCAAACTCGTACGAGATCAGCTTCAAGGAAAACGGAATTGAGATCTCCGTCGTCATGGACGGAAAAGGCGCTCTGAAGGAAACAGAGACCGCCATACCGATCGCCGAATTGCCTGCGTCGATCGCGCCGTATATCGGAAAGAAGTATGCGGGTTATACGATCAACGATGGGGCGAAGATCGTCAACGACAAGGGCGTGACGACATTCGAAGCCGGGATTTCAAAGGGAAAAATCAAAAAAGACGTCATGTTCGACAAGGATGGCGCGCCGCTGAAGAAGAAATAATATTCTTCTTCGACGTTCGTTGCTCATCAGTAACACGCACCGCTTCGCTCGAGCGGGCGAGATACCATCTCGCCCTACATGCGCACCAATGCTGCGTCTGCGAAACGGGTTTTTTCATGCGGGGTGGCGAACACCACATTCATGAACGCTGCTATGAACATACTCGGCGGCATCTGTGGTGCGTGTAGGGCGAGCTGTTAGCTCGCCCTGCGGTCGTTTAAGATGCAGCCCAATCGTTGCACGGATTACAATCTATATTTCAGAGGAACAGAATGAGTTTCACCCGTTACTTTTTGTTGTTCATGTGTATCATTGTTTGCGATGCCACTCTCGTTGCACAAGGCCGGATCGCCGGAAGTATTTCGGGCTCGGTCGTTTCCAGCCAGACCAAAAAACCCATCGAAATGGTGAACGTTGCCATTGTCAATGCCTCCACTGGTGCGATCGTCACCGGCAGCGTCACCGATGCAAAAGGGAAGTTCACGATCGCGGACGTGCCCGCCGGGAACTATCGCGCCAAGGCAAGCATTCTGGGGTATCACGCGGAGCTGTCAAAGGTATTCGTTCTTGACGCGGCACACACCGATGTGCGCCTGGCGGTGTTCGCGCTTGCTGAATCAGAAGTCAATCTCAATGAGGTGACGATCACCGGAACGAAAACGGCGCTCAATACGGCGATCGACCGGAAAGTGTACAACGTCCAGCAGGATATCATGAGCCAATCCGGCACGGCCAGCGATCTGCTGCAGAATATCCCGTCGGTGCAGGTCGATATCGACGGAAATGTGAGCCTGCGCGGATCGACGGATGTGATGATCCTCATCAACGGGAAAAAATCGCCGCTCATGGGGGCAAACCGCGCAGACGTGCTCGCGCAGATGCAGGCGAGTTCGATAGAACGCATCGAAGTCATCACGAACCCTTCGGCGAAGTATAAACCGGATGGAACCTCCGGCATCATCAACATTGTGATGAAGAAAAACGCCGGCACCGGACTCAATGGCACGCTCATCGGCAATGCGGGAAATCAGAGCCGCTATAACGGCAGCGCATCGCTCACGTACAATCCCGGCACATTCAATATCTTCGGCAGCGTCAGTTACCGGCAGGACGACCGTACCAGCCTCACCACAGACACGCGCACGCAGCGCGACGGACTGACGGCAGTAACGGGGTACTTCAACGACAACGCGCGCTCCACGTCACGGCCGTCGTCCGAAGTGATCACACTGGGCGGCGAAGCGACAATCGACGCGGCGAACGCAGCCGGACTCTCGGGCAACTATCATCACCGGGGGTTCACGAGAACCGACGTCTCGGACAAGGTGCAGCGCGATGCAGCCTTCGTTATTACGGAGCGGTACGAGCGGGTACGCTACGATCCCGAGTATGAAAATGAAATCGGCATGGATGCATACGTGCAGCATGCCTTTGCGGGGGAGGATCACAAACTGCGGCTTGAATTCAAAGCCTCGCACAAGCCCGAAGTGGAAGACAATCATTACACGAACCTCTACACGTTGCCGGGCGCGCTGGTGAATTACGACAACACGCTGATCAAACAGACGGAAGATCAAAACGAGGCGGCCGCCGAGTATTCGTATAAAATTGACGACAAGAACACGTTCGAAGCGGGGTATGCGGGCGAATTCAATAAACGGGATATGGAGTACCTCGGATCGTTCTTCGATCCGATGCGTTCGCAATTCATCACCGATACGATCAAGACCAATCACTTCCTCTACAACGAAACGATACACGCCCTCTATGCGACATATGAAACGGGTGCGGGAGCGTTCAGGCTTCTCGGCGGACTGCGGGCAGAGCAGGCGTCAATGAAAGCGGACCTGGTGTCGAAAGATTCGATCGTCACCAACGATTATGTGTATCTGTACCCGACGCTTCACCTTGGCTATAAATTCAGCGAGGCAGTGGAACTGCAGCTCAATTACAGCCGCCGCGCCCGCCGTCCCGAAGGCGACGACCTGAACCCCTTCCCCGAATACCAGGATCCGCGCAACGTCCGCGCCGGCAACCCCTTGCTGCGTCCCGAGCTGATCCATTCTGTGGAATTCGGCTGCCAGCTGCAGAACGACAACGTGACGGTCGTGCCGAGCCTGTTCTACCGGAATGCGTACGACCGGTTCACATCCGTGACCACAGCGTTGAACGACACGACGCTGCTGTCGACGATGAAAAATTTATCATCCGAACAATCGGCCGGGTTCGAACTCGTTGCGGCAGGGAATATCGCGAAGATCGTGACGGCAAATTTCAGCCTGATGTCTTTTTACGAGGAGATCGACGCGTCGAATTTGGGATTCAGCGCAAAACAATCGACATGGACGTGGAATGGATCGCTCAACTGCAATGTGACGCTGCCGTTCGCGATGATGGTGCAGGTAAATTCGAATTATCGTTCGGCCCGTCTGACGCCGCAGGGCCAGACCCGCCCGACCTTTGTGATGAATCTCGGGCTGCGCCAGGACCTTCTGGACGACCAGCTGTCTGTCGTTCTCACGGTGTCCGATCTCTTAAAGACGCTCGACAGACGGAACGAAGTGAATGCGCCGTGGCTGAGTCAGCTCACGGTCAACAATCGCGATGCGCAGATCATCTATCTGGGCATCGCTTATCACTTCGGACAGCCAACCAAGAAGCAGAAGGAAAAGTCGCTGCAGTACGACAACCAATTGTAACCATTAAAATCAATTGCTAAATACCGATTAATGCGCTTTGTATTATTGGATGTGGCAGATCATTTGGCAGATGTGCGTCCATGCGGTTGGGTGACGATGTTCGTAAACGATGAGCGAGGTTAGAACAGCTCGTCCGGTTCATCGGTCATCGAAAAATAGAACCGAAGTCCGACCGAAATAAAACCGCACGAATTGACTGACGAGGAAAAAAGCGTTGCATCTCCCGCGGTGATTTTCAGATTCCTGTGCGCCAGCACACCCGCTTCCACGTCCATGCGGAAATCGTTCGAAATTTTTCCGAGGAAGAACAGCGATCCTTTTATTCCTGTTGTGCGCATCTGCAGTGCGGACGGCGCTTCGGCATAATCATTATCGTTGGCGATGCGCGTTCGTTGACCCGATGCCCTGACGGCAGCCTTCACTATGAGATCCCTGCGTGGTGCATAGCGCACGGACAGTGAAAACGGAAGGATCAGCGAACCCGTCCACTCGGTGTCCATTTTCCAGTTCACACCGATGATGGGCAGCAGCAAATCCCGCCCGAAGAGCGCTGAAAAATTTGCTCCGTAGAGCAGCAGTACCGGCTCGGAGAAACGATACGAACCGAGAGCTGTCAGGCGGAATCGTGCTTCCGGCGATCCGGTGATCAGTCTGTCTTCTGTAATGCCGATACCACCTGAAACCGAATACACTTGGCGTGATCCGCTCAACATGGTCCAGGATGCTCCCAGCGAAAGTGATGAGATGGTGCGCTGAGAGGTGGTCAGAGGCAGTTCCATCGTGTTTTTCCGGACTGAGCCCGTCAGTGCCAATTGATTCAGGGATCCTCCCTCAGCCTCAGCCGAAAAGGAGCGGAACACGGGGACAACTGCGTTGATGCCTCCCCATTGCGATCCAAATATACCGGGAAGATTGTCCACGTTGCTGCGAGGCGTATTCCCAAACGACAGTGTGACCAAACCCCGCGACGGCGTGACTTCGAATGATTCTTGTGCAGACGCAGTGGACGAGCATGCAAGCAACAGGCAGAAAAAGAGAGTAGAAAATATTTTCATAATCACGTGTGAAGAGTGGGTAATAACAACGATAGAAGTGGAATAATGTCTTCACCGAATGAGCGTCTCTCGGCATATCGGCATACTACCATTTAGATTAGACACCGGTGGTGATGGAAGGGTTTAATAGCGTGCGCGGTCTGTTCGCCCGCAGTGCAAGTTTTTCTGAGTTACTAGGGAGGGGTTAATTTTGTTTGCGTCCTGCTCATCCTTTTAGAGCGAAGGGCCGGAGGGCGTCGAACCCGAGAGCCTCGCCTGTGCCCAGTGCGTTGAGCGCATGGACCATGATCGACGCGCATGCGAGCGTGTCGCTGGCGGCGTCGTGATGGTTGAGCGGTATGCCGAAATGAGAGCAGACATTCGGCAGCGCGGCGGGTTTCAAGTGCCAGAGCTTGCGCGAAATCCGAACGGTACAGACGAAGGGATGCGCCGGAGGCGCAATGCCTGCGTTGCCGCAGCAGGCTCGCAGCACGCCGCGGTCGAAGGAAGCGTTGTGTGCCACACATACCTCTGCGCGGCTGAACCACGGTTCCAATCCTTTCCAATGTTCGGCGAATGTGGGCTGGCCCTTTACGTCTTCCCATGTGATGCCGTGAATCGACGTGAACTGAAAGTAGCGCCGAGGGGGCCGAATGAGGATGGAATGCGTGTCCGTGATACGGCCGTCTTCGATCATCGCCAATCCGAGCGCGCATGCGCTGTCGCGTCCGAAGTCCGCTGTTTCAAAATCGAGTGCGAGTATATTCATAAACGTAATATACGGAAGTACGAGGGCAGGCGAAAGAGAATGATTTTTTTCATGTTGCTCCTTATGATTATGACTAGTACATTTACCAGTACTGAAAACGATGCGACTCCCCGGTACTTTATTCGAAGGAAAAAATCATGGGCCAGAATACCGAAATTGAAAAATACAGGGAACAATATTCCGAATCATCGTTTTGGAAAAAAGTGAAGAACACGGCGTTCGCCGCCGGCCGTGAACTGATCGAACATGCGCTCTGGCTTTTTTATGCGATCATGGACAGCGATACGCCCACGAAAGCCAAACTCATCATCGCCGGCGCCCTGGGATATTTCATTTCTCCCATAGACCTCATCCCCGATTTTATTCCATTCATCGGCTATACTGATGACCTTGCCGTGTTGGCCGCAGCCGTCGTCACGGTTGCATCTCATGTGAAAGAAACGCACAAAGAAATGGCGGCCACTCGCTTGAAGGAATGGTTTGGCTGATGTGTG
Source organism: uncultured Ignavibacteriota bacterium (assembly GCA_903884005.1). Lineage (GTDB taxonomy): Bacteria > Bacteroidota > Ignavibacteria > UBA10030 > UBA8401 > CAISDA01. The sequence goes on from CAISDA010000017.1 coordinate 119,964, forward strand.
TTCAGAGGGGGTGACGCATCATTGAACGCAGGTATTCGGAGTAAAATGAATGTTAATTTACCCCCGTTTCACGTGCTCTCAGTCCTCTCTGCAGGACTGGAGTATCTGGTGCATCGATCAAGGCGGGGAGCATATTCCTTTAATAATGGGAAATTTAAGCCTCTTCGGCGCGACATTCCCCATTCATCGTTAAATCCGACAGTAATTAACCCCTAAAGAACAGTTTTTATCTTGTGTATCCTGCCTAACATCGTTTAATTGCATCCGCCTTTAGTGTGGGGCAGAATACTGTTTTTCGTATTTTCTGGAAATTATCGTACAGTCAGGCACTCTGCCTGCTGGTGGAGAAATAGAATTCCGTTTGTAGCTATGGATTCTATCATTATGGAGGCTTCATGAAGCTGTGGTTACCGTTAGTTCTCTGCGGAATAGTACTATTGAGCGCCGGGACGGTTGATGCGGGAACAACCGGAAAATTATCTGGAAGAGTGATCGATAAAAGCACAAAGGAGCCGCTGATCGGAGCCAACGTTCTTATCGAAGGGACGTCGCTTGGCGGATCGACCGATATCAACGGCGATTATTTTGTATTGAATATCCCTCCGGGAACATACCGCGTTATCGGATCCTCCGTTGGGCACACGAGGCTGACTCAATCCGAAGTGAAGGTGCGCATCGACCAGACAACACCATTGAATTTTGCACTCACAGAGGAACTGATACAGGGCGAGGGCGTCACCGTCCTGGCTGAGAAGCCCAGAGTGGAACTCGATCTGACCGCAAGCAAAGAGGCAATGTCGCAGGAGGAAATCTCGGGCACATGGGCAAAGACGCTGCAGGATATGGTGTCCGACGTTTCGGGCACCAATATCAACGGCGGTGTGCGCGGCAGCTTCGGCGGCGATGTCTCGTACCGCATGGATGGAATGGATCTTCGCGACGCCGGTTCAAATACAAATTTTTCTTCCGTCAACATGTCCACGATCCAGGAAGTCGAAGTCTTAAAGGGAGGATGGAACGCAGAGTACGGACAGGCGAACGGCTCGATCGTCAACATTGTGACGCGCAAAGCAACAGACAGGCTTCACGTGATCGGGACGTATAAGGAACGTCCCGCCGGCCAATACCATTGGGGTCCCAATATCTACGACAAGAACGACGTCTTTCATACAACCATGGCCACGCGCGAGTTTTGGGATACGTCCAAGACATGGAGAACACGGTGGATGGCGCCCGGTGAATCGCAAAAAGGAAATGCCGTACCCACGGCATACCTCAAAGCATTCGGCCGCGTGCCTGATACAGCTCAGGCAATGGCCGATTGGTGGAAGCAATTTGTGAACGACGATAAACGTTTTCCGCAATTCGATTATACCAGCCGCAGGGAATGGGAGCAGGAAGTCACACTCTATGGACCGGTGGTGCCCGGAGTGAGCTTTTTACTTTCCGGCAGATACAAAGAGTCTGTGCCGATCTATCCCTCTGCCTACAAATATAACCCCGACATGACATTTCAAGGGTCATTCGAATGGAGCGGCCTTCAGAATACCATCCTGAGCATGAGCGGAATGTACACGAAGTTCATCAATTCCGGCGACCCTCGAACGAATTACCAGACCACGGAAACAACCGTGAACGATATTGCAACACAGGCGCTTCCCTACATCTCTAATCCGTACGACCAGATGAAATATTGGCTGCTCGGACCGTCGATCAACGGGGGCAGCGCGGGAAATTCGGGCAACACCACGATCAGGCCGCCCGAGCACGCAGAAATGAATAATTTTCAGGCCAAGCTGAAGCAGGTCTTCAGCGACAAGACATACATGGAAATGGCGCTTCAGTACAGCGATGTAAAATACGGGCTCGACTTTCGGGACATTGCGCAGACATCGAACAGCTTTTGGAACGGCACGTCGTACCAAACGTATAACGGTCTGCCGTCCCCCACAGACAGCATCACGCTGTACGGCATCCGGCTCCCGGCGTTCGGCCAGCCGCCGGTGTCGAATTTATTTTCGACAACGCGCTACGGATTTCCCGGCGACGTGTGGATGAGCGAATCGGAAACGAAAAGCTACAGCGTGAAGGCCGATCTGACGAGCCAGATACTGAAAAACCATCTCGTCCAAACCGGCGTTATTTTTTCGCTCTACCAGATGAACGCCTTCACGCACGAGGGCAACAATCTCACCAGCCAGACGCCGTACATTCAGGTGAACGATATGGTGCCCATAGACAATAAGCCGTACGAAGGCGCGGCCTATGTGCAGGACAAGATCGAAGTCGGCGGAATGGTGCTCAATGTGGGTGCGCGTGTCGACATGTATAATGCCAACAAGAACGTGTCCTCGAATTTTTTCGATCCGCTGATGCTTTCTCAATATACCACCGGCAATTCGGGGCGTACCGGACTCGCCGGCTACCGTCAGGATGGCACGGGTCCCGGATACACACGCACTCCGACGCAAGTCGCGGTGTCTCCGCGCATCGGCATCTCGCATCCGATCACCGAGACCACGGTGCTGCATTTCATGTTCGGCGTCTTCAATCAGCGTCCGGCGTGGGTCAAGATCCTCGCCAATCCGGTGGTGTGGACGGACAACAGGGCAACCGGCAACTTGGACGATGTGATCAAGGCGGGGTTGTTGAATTCGGATTTCAAGGTTCCCGATTCCCTTCTTGTCACCTATCGGTATTATGGCGCGAAGACCGGGAACCCCGCGTTGACGTTTGAACGGATGACGCAATTCGAAGTCGGACTGGAACAGAACATCGAAGACATCCTCTCGCTCAACATGACGATGTATTACAAAGAAGGAACCAATTTAACATCGCTGGGTATCAATCGCGGAACGGACATGTCGAACGTCACATCCTCCGGCGCGGGCGTTGAAGTGCGGCTGTACGGAGAGCCGACAACATTCACCAATTCGGACAATCGCGTGCCGGGATCCTACATCGGCAATTTCACGACTACCGTGAACGGTGCCTGGGCGAATGTGCGCGGCATCGAAGCGACGCTCAAGTCCAGATTCCGCTACGTCAATTTCCAGTTGAACTATACGCTCTCGTACCTGGCCACCGGCCGGTATTACGACAGCAAGATCTTCGCCAATTCCGTGTACACGAGTTTGCCTGTGGCGGACAACACATTTAACGGCCCCAACAATTCGGACGGCGGCGGCATAGGCGTCGATGACGCAGTGTGGAACCCGCATAACTCGGTGATACTGAAATTGTCCGCCACGAGCCCTTCGGATTTCGGGCCCGAAATCGGCACCATCTTCCCGCTTGCCGACTGGTCGCTGACAACCTCATCGCGCTGGGTGCAGGGACAGGATTTTACCTGGTATCCGACGGATTATATCGGCACGCAATATCCCAACAACCAGCGCTGGAAGGACAGATGGAATACGAATCTGAATCTTTCGAAGACCATTGCGTTGCACAACGACGTGAAATTGAAACTCTTCGTTCAAATCACGAATCTCTTTAATAACAAGGATCTGCGTCTGTTTACCGGCACCGATCTGGATCAATATATGTCTAGCGGCACATTGCCATTCCAGGCCGTCACGAAACAACCGACGGAGTGGAACTGGTATACGAACGACCCGCAGCAATTCTATTTCGGTACGACTGTTGAATTTTAAGTCTTTGCGAAGGAATGAAATGAAGAACATATTTGCTGGAAAGAACATCGTGCTGCTGTTGCTCTTTGTGCTGGGAACGATCGGCGCGCCATCGGCGCTCAGGGCGCAGACGCAGGGAACCATGGAGCCGTTGAAACTGACGCGCGGAAAATATTGGATCAAGTGTCTGCCCAACGGGGCGCTCGACCGCGAAACGACCCCGAACCAATGGGAATCGCTCTATCCCGGCGACTACAATGGACTGACCGAATCTGCGGGAGGGTGGGATAATTCGGCCATCTATAACGGAGCGATCGTTGCCGGCGAGCATGTGGCATGGTATTATCGGGCCGCGCAATTTAATAGTTCCAATGTGTACGCTATTACGCCGACATCGGTCGCGAAAAACTACGATCTCGTGAACTTCCAGCGCGCAGAGGAGACATTAACGGGCACCATCGGTTCGTTCAAAATGGACGCGTCCGGCAGGCGCCATATGTCGTATTCACTCGACGGCACAGTGCGTGTGTGGAGCCAACCGGGGTTCGATGCGTTTGTGATCATGGACTGCACGCTGACCAACACGGATGATTCCACATTCAACGATTTTTATTATGCGCGCATGGTGAGTCCCAATGGCCCCTACCGGCCGTCGTCGGTCTCGAGCGGGTGGGACAAGGAATACGAATGGGATGCCGTGATGGCCGATTCGATCGGATTCATTTTTTACGACGGTACCACGCTTCCGCCAACAACACCCGCTCCGGTGTATTCGATACCCCCGGGCGACTCAACGGGCAACGCCGGCGATCCCGGCAATATCGGCATACAGGGATCGCAGGACAAAAAATTATACTCGCCGTATGTATACGGCTATACATTCGATCTCTCGACGCTTCCGGCGAACAAGAACGGACAGAAAAAAATCTGGAGAAAGATCGTATCGTTGAATACGAGTCCGGCTGATCCGCTGGAATTGCTGCCGTCGCGTTACGATCAGCTCGGGCAATACGACCAGCTCGTACCGTTTCTTACGACCAACGAGCAGCCGAAACTCGGATGGAAAGCGGCCTACGATTCCATACAGCGAGGCGCTTCCGTTCCGGGAGCAGGCAGCCTGTGGGAAAGAAATCCGCGCTATGTGTACGGGATCGGACCGTACACCATACCGCCGGGCGGCACGCTGAAATGGAAAGAAATATTCGTGGCCGGCCAGATGGATCGGAATGTGAGCATGCTGGGCGGGTACGAAGCCACGCGCCGATTTAAAAGCGAAGGCATCGCGGAACTGAAAAAAAATCTCCGGTCCGCCTCTGCGCTCATCAAAGGGAGCTACGTGCTTCCCAACGCCATTCGCGGAGCGATACCGCCGCCGACGCCGTGCACGACGCCGCGCACGCTCGATGTCGATTCATCCGAATTGAAAGCCGTTCCCTTCGCCGTCTATCCGAACGGACAGCGCACGGGCGGCGTGCAGTTGACGTGGCGGGCCGTTCACAGGGGATATGTGGACCCGTTTACGAAGAAGGCGGACTTTGCCGCCTATAAAATTTATCGCTCGAACAATTCGATCGAGGGTCCCTGGACGCTCATCGACTCAATCGCCGTGTCCCGCCTTCGTCCCGACTCGCTTCGTGTATCGAAAGACAACCTGGTCCTCTCTCTGGACTCGGTCACCAGTACGAGCGGTTGGGGCAGCGTGAAATATTTTTTGCCGGCCGAACCGAATGTTCCCTATCGGTATTGCGTGACGAGCATCGATACCAGCAGAAATGAAAGCGCCATGACCGGGTATTGTTTCTATCCGGTGTCGGCAGAGCCGGCCCCGAGCAACACGCAAAGCGAGGTGCGCGTTGTGCCCAATCCGTTCCGTCAGCAAAGCGGTTATGCGGAACCCGCAGAGGCGAAGCGCCTCGCGTTCGTGAATATACCGGGGCTCTGCACCATCCGCATCTATACGCTCATGCTGGACCTGGTCAAGACGCTCGAGCACACGAATAACGGCGGCATCCAAACCTGGGGATCACAGTCCGGCAAGGATTATATGCTGACGGATTTCGCGCAGAACATACAGCCGGGAATCTATATCTATCGGATCGAATCCCATGTGCCGGGCCATGAAGGCGAATCGTCTGTCGGAAAAATTGCAGTGATAAAATGATGAATGTGTGTTAATGAGACTATGGAGGGTTTCGGTGTGAATTGGAAATCGAGTGTTCATCCCGTACTGCTGTGTATTGTTTTCGCTCTCTCGGCCGAATGCTACGGCCAGGTTGCGAGCAATACCGTGGATTACGGCGTCAATCCGCTGCCATTCAGCCGCGCCGGCAGCGCGGGATGGCAATTCTTAAAATTGCCGACCGATGCGCGAAGCGCCGGCATGGGCGACATGAAATCAGCAGTCGGATTCGGCAATGCGAACTCTGCGTTTAACAATCCGGCATCGACTGCGGATGTGAAGGACATGGATGTTCAGTTTACGTCCATGACGTGGGTTGCGGATATCAAATACAGCAGCGTCTCGTTCGTGAAAAATCTCGGTCAGTGGGGATCGATCGGCGTGAGCGGCATGTATGTGAACTACGGAGACATGATACGCACCGAAGTCGCCGAGGGTTTCGGTCCCTCAGGCAACAGCCTTGGCATCGTTCCCATCACTGAAGGGCTCGGCACATTCACCGCGCACGATCTCGCGCTCGGTCTGGTCTATTCGCGCAGAGTGACGGACTTCCTGCAGGTCGGCGGCACCGTGCGCTACTGCGAAGAGCAGCTCGATGATGCAAAAATGAAAACCTGGTCGATCGATGTCGGCACGATGTATTGGACCGGCATCGGCAGTCTCCGCATTTCCATGCTCGGAAAAAACTTCGGTCCCGACGGTCAGTTCCTTTCATACGGCGGACGCATCGCGCAATCGCCGGCGAACGTTCGGCTGCCGATGGAGTTCATCATGGGAGCCGCATACGATGTGCTGGAGAGTTCCAAAGACGGCCAGCATCGCCTCACCGTTGCGGCAGAGTATGTGAAACCGAATGACGGTCCCGACAAGTATCACGTAGGCGCTGAATATTTTGCGTTCTCAAATGTGTATCTGCGCGGGGGCTATCGCTTCGGATACGACGAGGCGACGTATTCGTTCGGTTTAGGAATGGAGTATTCCGTTGCCAATGAAGTTGTGATCAAGTTCGATTATGCCTATTCGAATGTCGGCCGGTTCCAGGCCGTTCATGAGCTCACGTTCGGCTTCGGATTTTAATGAGTCGGAAGACTCCAAAGTGTTGAGAAAGAAATGTAATCAATCATCTACCACACTATAACGAGGTTGCTATGAAATCGTTTACCATGTCGGTTGTTGCAGCACTCTTCCTGCTTGCGAACATTGCCAATGCGCAATTGTTGCTGCAGGAAGATTTTATGACGCCCACCACAGACATTACGACGGCCGGATGGACGACGGCCAGCGGAATCGGCACTACGGTCGCTCCGCCATACATTGTTGTCAATGCAGGCACCGCGCTTCAGTATCCCGGATACATCGAGTCGGGAACGGGAAATGCGGCATATTGCGTCGGCGTAGGCCAGGATGCGCAGGTGGCATTTCCCTCCACCGCACTGACCGGCACTTATTATCTCACGTTCCTTGTGAAAATCGATTCGGTTTCGAGCACCGGCGATTACTTCTGGATGATCAGAAATTCCAGCAATCACAATCGCTGGAGAGGCTGGGTAAAACGTTCCGTCGATGGCGAAGATTCCTGCTACTTTGGCGTCAGCAAGGGGACGGCGTCCGGAGCCACATGGTCGACCAAAAAATTCAAAATAAGCGGCGCCACTCACCTGATCGTCGCCAAATACGATTTCAATACTTCGGCCCTCAGCGATGCGCTTGTCACGGTGTGGGTCGATCCGTCCTCTTCCACATTCGGAAAAGCGGAACCCACCAGTGCGGCCGTTGTCGGCCCCACCATGGCGGACGTGTCCACAGCGGATTTTATTACGCCCGGCATGAACAGATTTTGCCTTATTCAAAATACGGCGGGAGTCTCGCCGACGTTTTGGATCGGCGGAATTCGCTTTGCATCGGATTGGAAGACCGCTCTGCCCCCGTCGCCGATGTATTATAATTTCAGCGGCAACGGTGATCCGACCGACGTCAACAACTGGGGACCAAACCTCGACGGTACGGGATCGCATCCGGCGGATTTCAGCGCGGACAACCAATGGTATTTGATGCGCAATGCGACGCCTGCGACTCCGCGCACGTTGACATTGGCCAATCAGTGGTTCATCACCGGAACAGGGTCAAAACTTATCGTCGGCTCCGGCGTCAATATGATTATTGGCAATGCGGGATATCTGAATGGCACTATCGATGTCTCCGCTTCCGCATCGTTGACTCTGCAAGCGTCGGACAATCTGTACTGGCCGACGATCGGCAGCAATGGCGGCATCGTGTATTTTGACAATGCAGCCGGATTCACATTGACGGGTCCTCAAATACTGCCTCAGAGCGCGGGCTCCTTCATCATAAAAAATGGAGATATCAATGTCGGAAGCAACTCGCTGACAGTACGAGGCAGATTGGATTGCAATGGAAATAAAGTCACCGGTGCCGGCACATTCGTGCTCGATTCAGCCGGTACGCTCGTCATTAATTCTCCCGTGGGTATTGCCTCTTCCGGTTCGACCGGAGATATACAGACGGGCAAGAGAACGTTCTCCGGCTACGGCAATTACACCTATGCCGGCAAGGTCAGCCAGGTATCCGGCAATGGAATACCGGATACGGTGTCGAACCTCTCCATCACCATGGCCGCAGCAAATCTGACGATGACGCTCTCGAAAGCAATGGCGGTTACCGGAACACTCAATCTGAATCCCGGCAAGTGCGTGCTTGGCAATTACAATCTTTATTTTGCCCTCCTGGGATCCAATTCGGATTCGGGATATGTGATCACCAATGGCACGGGAGCTCTTGTCCGTCCCTCCGGCACCACTATTACATCGGCGAAAAGTATGCCCCTTGGCTCGGCAGTCGAATTTCGCAAGGTCGCTGTCACGTTCGAAACGGCTCCTTTGGCATCGCGGAATCTGTACTTCCAATTTATCGCCGGAGACACAGCATCGGTCGGATTTCCCAAAGGGATCACCTACCGGTACAAAGGCGGATATTGGAAGATCACCTGCGACAGCACAACGAATCCGACCTATAAGTTAGACGTCTATACGCCGCTCGGATTTGCCGACACAACGGCTCTGCGCGTTATCCAGCGCGCGAACAGCACGAGCGTATGGGACACCGTTGGTACGGTCGCCAGTTATACTGCCGGAGTGCTTAGCCAGGCGGGCGTTGCCAAATTTGGCGAGTTCGCGCTTGGAGTAGGGGCAGCAGCGGCGCCGCCGCCGCCGGGCAAGCGGTTTCAGAGCGAAGTGTTTTCGTCGTATCAAATTCAAGCGGGTATACTGTACGGAACAGACTCCAAACAAACACTGGACCTGTACACGGGCACAGGCGACCTCCAAAAAACCGGCCGCCCGTTGGTCGTCTTTATTCCCGGCGGCGGATTCAAGGGTGTGAATGCCGCGGGCGGATTCAGCAACATTCTCAACGGCGGTCTGGCCAAATGCGGGTACGTTGTGGCGAACATCAATTATTATCGCACCGCGTCGAGCATCCCGACCGACTCCGTTCATTTTGAAACAATGCTGAAGGCGCTGCAGGACGTGAAAGCGGCGGTCCGCTTCCTGAGAAAAAATGGAACGGCTGCATACGGTATCGATACATCGCAGATCTTTGTGACGGGCAGCTCTGCCGGATCGATCACGGCAATGCATCTGGCGTATCTCGACTCGGTGGAAGTGCCGAAGAACTACGTCAACTGGAACAACATCGGCGGCACGTTTGAAGGAGCCGACCGCGGAACGCCGGGTGTGTCGACACGCGTTTCCGGAGTCGTGTCTAACTGGGGCGCCATCGGCGACACGGCGTGGATGAAGACGGGAAACATTCCCGTGTATTGCACGCACGGCACAATCGATTCTACGGTGTTCTTCGACTACATCCCGGCAGACGGTCCGTTCCTGTACTCGGACAAGTACATCAACGCCGCCGCGCAGCGTCGCGGGATCACCACCGGTATCCATGTCTTTTACAATGCGGGCCATACGCTCACGGACGCTAACGGCAACACGAACTCCACACGTCTGGATAGCGCATACAAGGACGCGCGCACGTTTATCTATTCCCTCCTGAAGGCGGGAACGACCGGCGTGGAAAAAATGACGAGTGCGGTGCCGACAGAATTCGTGCTCCATCAGAACTACCCCAACCCGTTCAATCCGTCGACGACGATTTCGTACGGCATCCCGACGGCGATGAAAGTGTCGATGGTCGTATACAACATTCTCGGCCAGGAAGTGCAGACGCTCGTCAACGAAGTGCAGAATGCAGGCATGCATCAGGTCGTGTTCGATGCGTCGCGCATCGCATCCGGCATGTACTTCTACCGGGTATCGGCGGGAAATAATGTTACGACAAAAAAAATGATGCTGGTGAAATAGCATCATGCGATACGAAGGGTCAAGCAGTATCAGATCACGATACTGCTTGACCACAGATGGTTTCAATACAATGCAACGCGAAATGGAATGACATCGCTGCCATCCTGAGGATGGCAGCGTGCCTGAGTCGGGAATCGTTATCGTGCTCCATCGTAATGACAGAGACAATCGAGTACGGTGAGAAATCACAACATATGTGTATCAAGGTGCGCCGATGCGTGCAACGGGGAGCTTCATTGAGATCGATGTTCGTCATGATGAAAAAAATTATCCACATTGCTGTAGTGATTGTTATCGTCTTCATTGCTGCGGCAGACCGCCTTCAGGCGCAGGCATCCATCTCCCCCACGACCGGATACTCACAGAATTTTGACACCCTTACGGGCAGCGGAGCGGCGGGTACGCTGTTGCCGTGGCGCGATAATACGACCATTCCCGGATGGTATGCCTATAAGAACAGGGCCATCACCGGATCACCCATCGGTCCGCCGGCGAACTATTTTCTCGACGACGGCAGCTCTTCGACCGGCGGCGACGGACTCCGCAGTTACGGTTCACTCTCTCCGGGCCAAACAAATGCACCGACGGACCGCGCACTTGGCGAGTATTCGAGCACGCTCGATTCGTTGATATTCTCATTCGCCGTGCGTCTCGTCAATGCCACGGGTGCTCCCGTCGCCTCCCTTATGGTCGCATACAGGGGTGAACAGTGGAGACAAAATACCGGAACCACCGGACTCGTGTGCGACTATCAAATCGGGGCGTCATCGATTTCCACGGGAACGTGGACGCCGGTTACCGCATTGGATTTTCCGCCTCCGAAAAACGGGCTTGCCGGACCGCTGGACGGGAACGCCGCCGGCAATGCCGCATTCAGATCCGCGGAAATCCTCGCGCCGCTCGCGCTAGGGCAGGAGATCTGGATCCGCTGGACAAAACAGGGCACCGCAAGCTGCGGCCTTGCCATCGACGATCTGTCTGTACAGACTCCGCCTGCCGCGCAGCCGACGCTGCTGCAGTTTAGTTCCGTCACCTCGACATCCATGAACGTCTCGTTCACGGCAGCATCTCCTGCACCCACAGGATACGTGGTTTTCCGCAAAATTGGTTCCGCACCCGCATCCGTGCCCGTGAACGGTGCCGTGTATGCCGCGGGAGACATGCTCGGAGATGCAACGGTGGCTTCGAGCGGCACTCTGAGCGCCTTCAGCCAGTCGGGACTTGTCCCGAATACACTCTATTATTATACAGTCTTTTCATTTAATGGAACGGGCGCGACAACAACATATCGCACCTCATCCCCCTTGAGCGGCAGCCGCAGCACGACTGCTGGGAACGCTTCGGTGGGCAGCGATGTCGCCGCAGTCAGTGCTTCCGAGACATCCACGATCTCTTCGCTTTTCAACGACGCTGCGCCACTGTCGTCGTCGACGGGTGTGCAGGTCTGGAAGGTGTCGATACGCGACGGCGGCAGCACGGGAGACGGAGATCTCAAACCGACGATTGTGACGGGAATCACATTGCGTCAGGCAGGCTGGAATACGGCACCCGATTGGTCGAACACCATTCAGGCGGCGGACCTCTTCGCAGGCTCCGCACGCATTGCAGGCGGCACGGTCACCGCAACGGCGATCGAATTCACTCTGTCTCATCTGATCGTGCCCGATAACGGGAGTGCGACACTCACACTCCGCTCTTCCCTGAAAAATTCCGGTCTCACCGATCATCAAACGCTCCAATTTTCACTCGTCTCGGCGGATGTCCGCACCGAGAGCGATTCGACGAGCTCGCAGATGACCGCCGGCGTTTCCTGCAGTTCCGATGAAACAAAAAACAGGATCGATGTCGCCGCATCGAAACTGCGTTTTTTCCAGCAGCCGACGGATGTCGCACTCGGACGGATCATGGCGCCTCCGGCGGCCGTGGAAGCAGTCGATGCCAACAATAACAGGGATGCGGATGTTACCTCGGGCATCACGATGACGGCGTCGGGAGCCACGCTGGCGGGCACACCCATAGCGTCCGCATTCACTGCCGGATACGCTGCGTTCAGTTCGCTCAGCTTTTCCACTACCGGAACATCGGTCACACTGACGGCGGCATCGAACAACTGGGCTGCCGTGTCCAATCCTTTTCTTGTTGCGGCGCATCGGACATTTTTTGTGGATTCTATGCTCGGCAGCGATGCATCGAGCGGCATGTCCCAGTCATCGGCGTGGAAGACGCTCGGCAAGGTCAACGGGAACATTTTTGAACCGGGCGACAGCATTCTGTTCAGGTCAGGCCGGTCGTGGACCGGACAGGTAAAGCCGAAAGGGTCCGGCAGCAACGGACTCCCGATCGTTATCGGCTCGTACGGCGGCGCGGCGAAACCGGTCATCAGCGGCGGCGGGATCACGGGTGAGGCTGTTGTCTATTTGAATAATCAGGAATACTGGGAGATCACCAACCTTGAGATCACGAATGACGCAGCCGTTGAAGGAGACCGCCGCGGCGTGCTCATCACCGCATCCAACTTCGGCGTGGTCGACCACATCTATGTGAAAAATTTGTTCATCCACAACATCAAAGGCATCATCGGCGACGATAACTCGGCCAAACGCACGGCCGGAATCGGGTTTGAAGTCACAGCCGATGCCGCTGTGCCGACGCGGTTCAACGACGTGTGGATCGACAGTTGCACGATCGCGAACGTGGATAACACCGGACTCTACACAGATAATACGGCGAGTCGAAGCGATTACCCGAACACCGTGGGCTGGCAGAACAGAAAATACACGAACCTCCGCGTTACAAATTCGGTGTTCCATCACATCTCGAAAAATGCGATGATCATCCGTCTGGCTCAGGGCGGCGTGATCGAGCATAACGTCTGCTACGAAACGGCCACGGGCACCACGGGCAACACTATGTTCACCGCGTCGTGCGACGGCACCGTGTTTCAGTATAACGAAGGATACTTGAACCGTGCGAGTCTTCAGGGCGGCGACTTCGGCGATGGCAGCATGTACGACGCCGATCTGCAATCGATCAATTGCGTGTTCCAGTACAGCTACAGCCACGACAACAGCCACGGCCTGTTCTGGACGTGCACCGTGCAGCAGGACACCGGCAACGTCTGCCGGTACAACGTGAGCAGAAACGACAAAGGATTTATATTCTGTATCAATTATCCCGTGACATCCGTGTCCGTGTACAACAATACGGTGTATTGCAATTCGACCGCTCTTTCTCCGACGTTCATTTCCGAACGGAATGTTATTTCCGGAATAAGGAAATATTATTTTTACAACAACATCATCTACAATCTCAGTCCGAACGCAAAGCCGTACGAGATGCACTCCAGCTATACACGTGTCGTCGATCGCAATCTCTTTTACGGATTTCATCCTGTAAACGAGCCGGTGAACGCTACTCCGTTGGCGGTGGATTCGAGCGATCCGCTGTTCGTCGACGCGCAGCCGTCTGTGACGACCGGGTGGAAATCGGCGGTTGGATTTGCACTGAAGCAAGGATCGCCGGCGATCGATAACGCGGTTATGATCGCCGGACAACCGGGCAAAGATTATGCGGGCAATCCCGTGCCGAACGCCGGCGGCGCAGTAGACCGCGGCGCGTTTGAATATCAAGCGTCCACGTCCGTGCCGCAACGCGGCGGCAGTCTCCCGAGCCGGTTCATGCTGGAACAAAATTTTCCGAATCCATTCAATCCGTCGACCGAGATCCGGTACTCGATTCCCGACGGCGGCGCCGTGAGGCTGACAGTGTATAACATACTCGGACAAGAGGTTGCGGTGCTTGCGGACGGCTATCGGAATGCCGGCAGCCATTCGGTTACGTTTTCCGGCGCACAGTATTCGTCCGGAATCTATATCTGTACGCTCACATCCGGAGCATTCTCCGATACCAAGAGGATCGTGCTGGAAAAATGAGTGCCCTTGATGCGATGCAGGGTGAACATTCATCTCGCCCTGCTTTGGAAATACTCGGCGGCATATGTGGTGCGTGTAGGGCGAGCTGTTAGCTCGCCCAGGGCGAAATAACATTTCGCCCTGCAATGCGCCAATGCAACGGCAGCGAATTGCTTCGAGAAAATAGTAGGCCGCAGGCGAACAGACTGCGCTCTTAATGGAACGAGTCACGAACGAGGTACTAAAAAACCATCTATGAATAAGCTCATCATAATTATGTTGTTTGTCGTTTGTCATGCATCGGCTTCTTCGGGCGATGGATCCGTTCAATCAGGCGAGACACTGAAGGTGAAGGCGAAAAAAAGACATTCGCTGCCGGACGGGACGCGCACATATTCGGACTGGGTCGAATATGAGACTCGCACGATCGATCAGCTGCCCGGATTCGCCGGCACGCCGGAACCGGAGAGCAGCATCTACGGTGGGCGTAAAGACAAACGTGTTGCAGCGACGGGATTTTTCCACGCGGCGAACGTTGACGGCCGCTGGTGGCTCGCCGATCCGGACGGCTATCTCTTCATACATAAGGCAATCGCGTCGATCAAGCCCGGTACGTCGACACGCCAAATCAAAGCGCTCGAAAAAAAATTCGGGACACAGCAGGCCTGGATGAAGCAATCGGTACACCTGCTCGCGGCCGACGGATTCAACGGCGCCGGCAACTGGTCCGAAGCGGATATGTTAAAAACATCCGAAACGCCGGTGGCATACACGCGCGGATTCTTTTTCATGGCTAACTACGGAATATCCCGTGGCGGCACATTTCAACAGCCGGGACATATCGGATATCCCAAGGATCTCATATTCGTCTTCGACCCCGGCTTCGAACAATTTTGCGACCGTGAGGCGCGCGAGGCCGCACAGTTTAAGGATGAACGATCGCTTGTCGGTTATTTCTCGGATAATGAAATGCCATTTCCCGACGACGCGCTGGACAGATATCTCTCGCTTCCATCGGCCGATCCGGGGCACCAGGCGGCCGAGCGATGGCTGCTAGAGCGGAAAGGGACAATCGATGATGCAGTTCCGATAACGAAGGATGATCAGGAGGCGTTTCTGACCGTTGTGGCGGAAAAATATTTTTCTCTTGTGTCCGCCGCGCTGAAAAAATACGATCCCAACCACATGTATCTCGGCTGCCGATTTCACGGAAGCATCCTTAAAAAGAAACCGGTCTTCCAGGCCGCGGGAAAATATCTCGACGTCGTTTCGGTAAACTATTACGATGTCTGGACGCCGTCGTCGGCGATGCTCGAAAATTGGGCGGCGTGGTCCGGAAAGCCCATACTGATCACGGAGTGGTATACAAAGGGGGAAGATTCCGGATTGGGAAACACTACCGGTGCCGGATGGATTGTGCCCACGCAGCGCGATCGCGGATTGTTCTACCAAAATTTCGTACTGGCATTGCTCGAATCGAAGGTCTGCGTCGGGTGGCACTGGTTCAAGTACCAGGATAATGATCCGACGGATAAGAATGCCGACCCGTCGAACTTTGATGCGAACAAAGGCGTCGTCAACACGGATTTTGAACCATACTCGCCGTTGCTGGAGGAAATGCGCAAGGTCAACGTCCACGTGTACGGGCTGACGGATTATTTTGCGCGTACCCGTCCATGAAAAACCGGTGCAGGCCGCAACGAGGCGATGCAGGCGTGCGCTGCCATGCGGGCGTTCAGCGCGGCTGTGAGCCCGACGCGGAATCGGTGATCGGATACTTTACTGTGCGTGCTGCGGTGGTGAGATAGCGGACGTGCGTTTTCAGTATCGACTGGTTGAGTCCCTCGGTCTCGACAACAGCGGTAAAGAACCTGTTGTCGGGAGCATTATCCTTCGTGATGTATTTGCCGACAAGTTCGGCATCGGTTGCAAACCGTGTCGCCTCGATCACTCCGGTATCTGCGAATCCGAGCATGAGCATGATGATGCTTCCTTCCGGACCCTGCGCCTTGGCGACGACGGCATAATCCGCTTCCACATTGCCGGCTTTCAGTGTCGAATTGCTTGGCGATAAAAATGAGCTCGAGTCGGGGGCGTCCAGATGAAAGCTTGCGGGAGTGAGATTGTAGTGGATATGAAAAATATGAAGTATCTTCTGAAAGTTGTAGAGATTTTTAAATGAGCCGATATAGATGATGTTGTTTGCTTTCGCATCATCGATCGTGAATTGGGATGCGAGCTTCAGCGAGTAACCGTTCGGGGATGCTTGCAGCGTTGGCAGAATGGCTGCCAGGCCCCATGACGCGCTTGGGCGAAGGAATGTAAAATCACTTTGCACATAGCGTTGTGCAAATGCCGGATTATTCCTGACTACCTCTTTGTAATCGTCCGGTGAATTGATGGCGAAATTGCGAACGATGTTTTTGCTTTTACCGTCTTCGGAACGCTCGAAGAGAAAATAAAAATCTCCCAGCACCACAAGCGTCGGCCGCCCGTTAGGCTGCACGAAATCGGTCCAGATCGGATTCACTAGTGAGGACTTGGGCTGGCCGCTGCCGTTAAAAAGAAAAAACGACACGAGCACAATGATGTTGAGGCCGGTGACGCCCACAGCATAGATCCATGCGTAATTTTTTTTCAGCGGCGTCGACGGTTTGGATACGATCGGTATGAACTCTACTTCGTAATGTCCCTTGGGGATGTCCAGTTTATAGAGAAGCGGTTTCTCGCACGTGAGGTAGTAATGGTCGAGTTTCTTGCGCAGGTTGTTGATATATACGCGCACCGTCGGGTCTTCTTTGGGGTCAAAGCTGGAGTCTTTGCCGAAAAAATGGATGGCAACGGTGATTTCCTTTGGAACTTTATTGGCGAGAGTCTCTTTGACGAGGTATTGGAGGAGGTCTTGGTACCGCTTCGAATCTCTGAATTCCGGGCTTTGCAGTATGTCCGAGAGAATCTGCTGCTTTTCAGAATTGTCGACCATATCAACCGCATTGTCTGAGAGAGTATAATTGTTGATGGTAAATTTACAGGTTAATTTACCCAAAAGCAATTTTTAATGTGTTTCCCGGCTGCTGCAGCTGTATAGGAGCGCCACGCTCTACCATAATTCTACGCCCTTGCAGCATGGGTCGACGAAGCGAGTTTTTCGTCGTAATATTATTACGAAAGCACTATGGCAAACATTAATCAAGCACCGGAAGAAATGGAACCAGCCCGGATTCTCGACTTTAGAACAAAACTGTTTTATGGCTTGGGCAGCATTTCTAACATGATGGGGAAAATTGCCCCCCGCGAGCTTGCACTCCCGATCTACAATGTGCTGTTGGGTGTCAGTCCGGCAGTGATGGGTTTGGTCCTCGCCCTTGGGCGTTTGGTGGACGCTTTTACGGATCCGTTTATCGGCAATATGTCCGATCGGATGGTTTCCCGTTGGGGAAGACGGCGGCCGTTCATTTTTATCGGTGCGATATTGGTAGGTTTGTTCTTTACTGCACTGTGGTGGTTTCCGCGCGGCCAGGATCCCGGCTTTTATCTCCTCTATTTTATTTTTGTGGCGGCTCTCTATTACATGGCGCTCAGTACTTTTTCTGTCCCATGGTATGCACTTGGGTACGAACTTGCGCCCGATTATGATAACCGGACACGGCTGATGGCCTTTCCGAGTTTCTTCGGTCCAGTCGGACAGATGATCGCGGGCTGGCTGTATTGGATGACTCAAACGGATGTCTTCAAGGGCGACACCATTGCCGGTATCCGGGTCGTGGGGCTTGGCGCCGGCATCATTATAGTTTTTTTCGGCATCATCTCGGCGGTGTTTGTGCGGGAAAAAAACGCCGACGCCGCTTCTGCACGGCGTTCCCCCAAACCGCGTCCCTCGTTCTGGGACGGGGCAAAGGCCGCTGTGCATAGCACAGCCTTCGTCCGGCTCACGATTGCGTTTATGCTGATCATTGTCGGTATTTCGATGGTCGGTGTGCTTGGATTCTATAACTTTGTTTATTATCTCGCGGCAGGCGACAAGAAAATGGGCAGTCTGCTGTACTCCTCACACACCACGATCTGGTTGATCAGCAATATGGTGTGCACGCCATTTATTACCAAACTCGCCGCACGCTTCGGCAAGAAAGAAATATTCATCGCGGCAATCAGCTGGGGCATCATGCGCATGGGGCTTTTATGGTTTCTGCTGGACCCAGCACATCCCTGGGGTGTCCTCATCAACGGGGCGATGATGGGTGTGGACAATGCCGCGATCTTCATGCTATGCCATGCGATGATAGCCGATATTTGCGATGTGGATGAACGCGACAGCGGTCATCGTCGTGAAGGCCTGTACGGATCGCTCTATAGTTGGTCGTTCAAAGTCGGGATTGCACTCGCATCGGCAGTGTCCGGTTCTATTCTGGTCTGGATCGGTTTCGATCGCGCGTTGGGCGGCGGTCAATCCGCGCAGACACTCTTATTGATGAAAGTCTGTTACTGCGTCGTACCGGCCGTGTTCTCGGTCATTGCACTTGGAATATTCATGGGGTATCCCATCAGCCGTTGCGCCGCACAAGAAGTTCGCGCCGTGCTGGACGCCCGCAAGCTGGCTGAAACCGCCGGGCACTAACACGCATCGTGACGCAAGTGTGTGTCCCGAGGCAGTAATAAAATTCAACGATCTCGTCCTCAAATTCCGCCTGGGAACGGAAGTGTTGTGTATTCGTTGTGTTAATGTTCGTTCCCAAGGAGACAGTGGGAACGAGGTTGATGGTTGTGTTCTTGGCGTGGACTTAAAGCTCATTTTTTCAGGACCATTTTTTACGGGTGGGCTCATCACTTATAACTCAAAAAATTTATACTCCTATGACAGAAGCTGCGCACGCGTGGATAGATGGCCTGATGGGCCGGATGAATCTCGATCAAAAAGTCGGACAACTCATGGTCTTCGGATTCATGGGTCCGGTCATCAATCCGCACATTGTTGAATTGATCACGAAATATCATGCCGGAGGTTTGCGGATCGCGCAGAAGTTTCACGGGGGCTCGTCCGAGCATATGACCGCCCTTGCCGGCAAACTGCCGCCCAACCCCGCAGACAAACCCGACGCGAATACATACTATCGACCCGCCGATCTGAACACGAAACGCGTCCATTGCACTCCCGAGGAATATGCGGACACATTGAACACGCTGAGGGATATGGCTCTCAACCGGAAAGATGGCATCGGTCTTCATTTCACGTATGATCAGGAAGGTGAAGGGGCCGACTTTCTGTTCCAGCAGAGAATATTTCCCTATCCCATGGGTCTCGCCGCATCCGGCGACCCGGACCTGGCGTATAGGGTGGCACTCGCATCCGGGATGCAGGCCCGCGCGCTTGGTGCGAACATGATCCATTCGCCGGTGCTGGATGTGAATACGAATCCGCGCAACCCGGAGATCGGCACGCGCTCATACAGTGACGATCCTTCCTTGGTGGCACAGTATGCGCTCCAATCCCTGCGCGGCTACAGCGAAGCCGGCATCATTGCAACGGGCAAACATTTTCCCGGACGCGGCGAGTCGGAGCAGGATGCGCATTATGGGCTGCCGGTTGTGAAGCTCGACCGTGAAACATTCATGAGACAGCACGTCGCCGCATACAAGCCCTTGATCGATGCCGGACTGCCTGCGATTATGGCGGCGTTCACCGCATATCCCTGCTTCGGTTCCGACGAGGTCCCTGCTGCCACGGATGCGAAAATCATGACCGATCTGCTTCGGGGCGAACTTGGCTTCAAAGGAGTGGTGACAACGGACAATATACAGATGAACGGACTGCTGCAGAAGTACGATATGGGCGAAGCGGTCATCCGCTGTCTCGTGGCGGGATGCGACCTTATTTTGTGCCGAGCCGAGTCGCCCATCACCAAACACCTCATCGCAAAAATTCTCGATGCGGTTAACACGAAACGGTATACGGAAAGGATGCTCGACGAGTCCGTGCGGCGCATTCTTATTATGCGCTGGAATATGGGGCTGGCGCACAATGGCGGCAAGGTGGACGTCTCGAAGGCCGGTCAGCCGTTCAACGATCCTTTTGTGGCCGCAGTTGCCAACGAAGCCGCTGAGAAATCCATTGTCGTGCTTCGGGACGACGTGAACCTTCTGCCGCTCAAGCGTGAAACGAAAGTGTTGTTGGTCGAGCAGATCCATCATTTTCATTCCTTCATCAACACCATGTATGCGCATCCGGGTATGCTGTGGGAGGAATTGCGGAAACGCTCGGACAACGTTGCGGTAGTGTTGATCAATGAAAAATTTTCGGAGACGGACAAAGTGGCTGTGCTCGAGCGCCTCAGAGAAATGGACTACGATGTCATCGTCACGACCAGTTATTATAATTACCGGAGCCATGCCACGATGACCGGCATGCTGGCGGAAATGCAGCAATACCAAAAGCCCATTGTGATCGTGTCAAATTCACCCTATGAAGCATTTGGCATTCCGGCAGGGTTTCCTACCGGGATCGTCTGTTTTGCCCCCAACGGACGGGAAAACCTGAGCGCTGTGGCCGATATCCTGTATGGGAATACGAAGTCCACCGCCAAGCTCACTGTCCGGCTGGCATGATACACCGCAATGGGGCGGGCTTCACAAAACGTCGCTGCGTCTGGTAGTTATTTCAACAACAGCATTGTTTTTGCCGCTCCGAATGTTCCCGACCGCATCGTGCAAAAGTACACGCCGTCGGAGAATTCCGCCGCATTCCACCGCACAGAATAGGAGCCGGGCTGTTTCACTCCGTTCACAAGAGAGGTAACTTTCCGTCCAAAAATGTCACAGGTGAGCTATCTGAGCGCCCAACAGATTCGTTTTATTGAAATTCGATTCGTCAATATAAAAAATGTGATGGACAGCTCCGCAGATTGTTCGATGAACTTGCCCTGATGAAGTACGGCGGTTTTTTAACGATGGAACCGCATCTTAAAATCGGCGGCGCATTCGGGGGCGATACCGGCCCGGAATTATTCGCCAGGGCCATTGAAGCAACCCGCACACTCTGCGCTGAGGCGGATTTGCCGTTGTCGATGGGGCGATAACGCGGTGCATCGAGTGAGCGCGGCCGTATATTCTCTGCAGCGTTTATTCGGGTGACGGTATACTATTATTGCAGCTCAGGCATCCATCACCTGCTGCATATCGATGAAGACTGCATTTGCCAACAACGCACGATCGTGAAGAGGGATTGAGCGTTCATTGAACATATCACGAGGAAGGTAGTGTCAAATGATACAAAAATATTCGACTGTTCTATTCATACTTTTGTTCTGTGCATCGGCAATTTCAGCCCAAGAACTGAAACGGCCCCGCATCATGGGCATCTCGCATGTCGCAGTCTTCTCGCATAACATGGATTCGTCGTTCGCCTTCTACAAGGACTTTCTGGGATTCGAAGAGCCGTTCCGGCTCACGAAAGCGGACAGTTCCATCTCCACCGTCTTCATTAAAGTGAACGACTTGCAGTGCATCGAGTTGTTCCCGGAACGCGGTACGGGGAACGACCGATTGTATCAGGTGGCGCTCATCACCGACGACGCCGAAGGAGTGCGTGCGCGCCTTGCGGCCTCCGGTGTGAAAGTTCCGGCGAAAGTCGGCAAGGGCCGCA
The DNA here is from genome assembly GCA_903884005.1 of uncultured Ignavibacteriota bacterium. Classification (GTDB taxonomy): domain Bacteria; phylum Bacteroidota; class Ignavibacteria; order UBA10030; family UBA8401; genus CAISDA01. The sequence goes on from CAISDA010000017.1 coordinate 141,707, forward strand.
TTGGCAACTACAATTTCACATGCAAAGACCCGGATGGTCATACCGTCGAAATCGTTCAGTATGAATCTGACGGTTGGACAATGCGCGATGCGGGCAAACATATGTCCGATGCCCGCGTATCGACACGCCTGAAGCACATCGGATTCGCCGTCGAGGATCTTGAGCGATCGATGAAATTTTATCGCGATATTCTTGGCTTTCAGGAAACATGGCGCGGAAGCCGGGACAACAAACAGCTCTCGTGGGTCAACATGAAAGTGCCCGATGGCGACGAGTACCTCGAACTCATGCTCTATAAAGATCCTCCCACAATGGAGAAGATCGGTAGCATGAACCACTTCAGTCTGGAAGTCGCAGACATTCAGAAAGCGGTCGACCATTTGGAGGCCCGCCCGGCACGCGCAACGTATACAAAAAAATGGGAAGTAAAGACCGGCGTGAACCGGAAGCGACAGATCAATTTGTTCGATCCAGACGGTACACGCGCGGAGATCATGGAACCCGGTACGGTGGACGGTGTGCCGGCTCCTTCGTCCACTACGCTTCCCCCGCGATAGTGCCAATCGCTCGACGGGACGAAACAACAACAGTTAATTTTTTACGTACCTACTCAGCGAGCCTTCAGTATTTGTCTGAAGGAGTGCAGCGATTCAGAATGACGGCGATTATAGGGCACGCTGAGGAGTCGCAATTTTACTTGTATAAGGAGCATAACACACAATGAAAAGATTATTAACAGTGGCGGTATTGCACATACTCATCGGTTGCTCTGTGTTCGCTCAAACAACCGAAAAAATGAATCCCTTTGTGGGCGACTGGAAGGCTAAGACGGGAAAATATTTTGCCCAGGTGTATATCACAAAAGATAGTATGTATAAAGTAAATCTCACTACAGATCTTACCTCCAGGGCTGCTCCGGAGGCCGTGCTGGCGGCTGACGTAGTCAAGGAAAACGTTTTAAATTTGAGTGGTGATGGGTGGAATGGAAAAATTGAAAATGGCGCGTTAAGAATGGCAAAGGGGAGCGAAGTGCTCGACATGCAGCAGTATTTCTGATCGTCTCCGACAATAAACGCCGCACCGCCCAAAGGAGCGATCGTGTTGTTCGATGGAACCAATCTGAGTGCATGGACGAAGGTCCTGGAAAAAGATTGGCTGATTGGAGGCCCCCCTGTAGATAATCGGAAAATAGTACCCGGAGGAATTCTGGAAGTTGTTCCTCATCCAGCCGGTTTATATGAATCTATTATTTCGAAACAAAAATTCGGCGACCTGCACGTGCATGCGGAGTTCCGTCTTTTAGGTGCCGTGACAAATGGCGGCATCTATTTTATGTCCCGGTACGAAATGAATATCAAGGATGCATGCGGTCAGGTCGGGGGAACACCCATTGGTTTTGGAAATATTTCGAAACCGAAAGACTTGTACCCCGACGTGAACCCTGCTTTCCCGCCAATGCAATGGCAAACACTGGATATCGATTTCAGGGCGCCCAGATTTGATGCTTCCGGCACGACGAAGACTGAAAACCCGCGCATGACAGCGGTGCATAATGGGATAACAATATACAAGGATGTTGAATTGGAAGGGGTCAAAGGATCTACCGCCAAGTTAGGCAGTGCAGGAGTGGGGTCGATTTATTTGCAGGAGCATGGCACAGCGTATCAATTCAGAAATATCTGGGTTGTCGATAAAACAGTCAAAGGAACAGAAAAATTTGGAGACGCTGCAGCTATCGCCGCGGAAATCATGCGCGGCACATACGGCGACTGGTCGGACTCCGACATTGCGAAATTTCAAAACATGTTGCGTGTGCAATACCTCCCGTCCATTATTCATGGGGATTGCGAAAATGGAAACAAAGAACTTGCCATGTGTGAGGCACTCGTCAACATCGGTGTCATTTTAGAAGATCGTGCCGTTTTTGATCTGGGTCTAAAAATGTGGCGGGGACGCACGCCTGCCTATATCTATCTGAAATCCGATGGACCAAAACCGATTGAGCCTCCGGGATGCGGGCCGGCGATATGGAGTAATAAAGGGTTAATGCCGGAATTAGTCGACGGAATTTTGCAGGAAACCGCACGCGACGCTCATCATCCATGGCTTGCATTCTCCTCCATGGCGAATGCCGCAGAGACAGCACGCCAGCAAGGCGTCGATCTGTATGGCGAAGAAGGCAAACGCATGATGGCGGCACTCGAATTTCAGGCTCAGTATATTTCGCCGAATTCCGTTACGCCACCCGAAAATTTACAATTCGCGCTTCAGCCGACCTGGGAAATCGCGTATAATCATTTCCACAACCGGATGGGAGTGAGCCTGCCGAAAATGGGGGCAGTGATACCGACTAACCGTCCGACAGGTGCGAATCATCACATGAATTGGGAAACGCTGACACACGGAGAAATGGGTGCGATAGGAATTCCACCGATACATAAGTGAGAGTCCAATTCAATGATGAAACACACATTTTCATTTGTGGTTCTTGCTTCGGCTCCGTACACAATATCATTAAATTTCCGTTATCGATGTTTGATAACAACACAATCATAAACACGGAACATTATGAAAACTTTTCTACAGATTTTCGCATTCCTTGTGCTGTTCGCTTCAACGACGGCATTGGGTGGACAAAAATTCGCAGTCGCTACAGGATCCTGGGACGCGACGTCCACATGGTCGTTAACACGCGGCGGCGCCTCGGGTGCCGTTGCTCCGACCTTGACCGATACGGTCTATATACCGTCGCCGCGGTCAATCGCACCGTCACCGCGCCCGCAGGCGGTCTCGCATTGTTGACGAAAGTACTCAACCGCTATTATCGCATCACGAAGGGTGCATTGCTGACGGCGCTGAAAACCGATTCGCTCGTGCTGAGTTACACGCATGCCGATGCGGCCGCACAGGGCGCACGTGAAGATTCTCTGCATGCATTCGTGTATACCGGCACCGCCTGGTCGCCTATTGCGATCGTTCGTCAGGATACAGCATTGAACATCCTTGTAACGGCAAGTGTTACCGCCTTGGGAGATATTATCATCACCGGCGCCGATAAAACCGTTGCCGGTCCGCCGATCGCGACCATAGGCGAAGCGAGAAAAGATTTGAACAACGATCTCATCGCCGATCATTCGGTCACAAAAGATACGCTGAAGGTGTATGGCGTCATCACGAACTCGGCAATAATTACCCGAACCCGTTCAACCCGACAACGCAGATCCGCTTTGCGCTGCCGCAGCAATCGATGGCGAAACTCGCGGTCTATGACATGCTTGGCCGCGAAGTGTGCACGCTCGTCAACGGCATGGTGAACGCGGGATATTTTGAAACGACGTGGAACGGCAGGAACACGAACGGAGCCCAGGTCTCGAGCGGCATGTATATGTACCGCATCGAAGCAGGGTCCTTTATTGCCGCGAAAAAAATGCTGCTGCTGAAATAAGCGATATGTAAGAGATGCAGCGAAACCCTTGCCGCTGCGGCAAGGGTTTCGCTATGTACGACTGCAAAAAAATTGGAACGTCGAAAGCATTCGATATGAAATTTGTGTATATTGCGTTTGTACGTGTGTTATCCATTCACCGAGACGAAAGCACAAATGCAGCTTGAAAAATATTCAATAGGGATGGGAGACCGCTTCGGCCGTGAAGGCGCGGCGCAGATGCAGGCCATTCTTGCAGCGAAACACCACGGGATAGATATCACACCCGTGTGGAATAAATCGAACAGGGAACACAGCATTGTCGGGACGACACCGGGCGATGTGCGCCTTGAAGCTGACAATGCAGTGCAGGCCTCGGGATGGACGGGTTCATACAGGGTGGATGCCGATCACATTGGCATGGCCACCGTCGACAAATTTATTGCCGCGTCCGATTTTTTCACGCTCGATGTCGCAGACTTCATAGGGCGTTCCGTTTCGGACGCTGAACTCGACGCATTCCGGCAATCGCTGTCGGCATTCATAGGTGCGTTGACTATCCCAGGCATTGCTGCGCCCTTTTCAGTTACCGATGACTTGATCCGCGCGATCGGAACACAGTATTGCGCCGCGATTCAGGAAGCCGGAAAAATATATCGCCACATTCTCGGTGCAAAAGGAGAAGGCGCCTTCATCGTGGAAGTATCGCTGGACGAAACGGATAAACCGCAGTCTCCGCTCGAATTGTTCTTCATTATGGGAGCACTCGCTTCCGAAGGCATTCCGATGCAGACGATCGCTCCGAAATTCGTCGGCGAGTTCCATAAGGGGGTCGATTATATCGGTGACCCGGACGTCTTCGCGCGCGAATTCGAAGCGCATGTGCTCGTTGTCGCCCACGCGATACGGACATTCCGGCTTCCCGCGAATTTAAAACTCAGCGTGCACTCCGGAAGCGACAAGTTCTCGTTGTACCCTGCGATGCGTGTGATACTCGCGAAGCATGATGCGGGAATACACGTAAAGACCGCAGGCACGACATGGCTCGAAGAACTCATCGGACTTGCTGCAGCAGGAAGCGACGGACTGGAAGTCGCGAAAGATATTTATGCGCAGGCGTACGCGCGTCTCGATGAACTCTGCAAGCCGTACGCGACGGTGGTGTCCATCGATGCTTCGAAATTGCCGCTGCCATCGGTGGTCAATGCATGGACATCGCAAGAATATGTGAACGCATTGCGGCACGATCAATCGTGCGTGGCATACAACGTCTATCTGCGACAGATGCTCCACGTGGCGTTCAGGATCGCCGCTGAAATGGGCGACCGGTACACCTCGGCCCTCGATCGGCATGCAAAAATAGTCGGTGCAAATGTGACCGAGAATATCTTAAAACGGCATATCGAGCCCATGTTCATCGGCAGCAGTATCTCGTAGCACATACTATTGCGTTCGATATGGCACGCTCAATCTGCTCGTTCCGGAAGAAGAGCTGGTGAAGGGGACGTGCCGTCAGTTTACTTAATCGATAACTTTACACGATGCGCCGACGTTTTTTAATGGAATTCACATTTTCTATCACTTAAGGAATACTGTCATGAATCTTCAGGAACTTACAAAGCAATACGATTTTTCGGGCCGCACTGTGGCGATCACGGGCGGTTTGGGAGTGTTGTGCCTCGAGATGGCAAAGGCGCTCGTGGGCTGCAATGCCAATGTTGCGATACTCGATCGGGACGCGGCGAAAGCCGAACAGATCTTGAGCACATTTGCACCCGGCGGCGGAAAAGTCGTCGCGATCAGGGTTGACGTGCTGGACAAGCCGAGCATCGAACAGGCTGCCGAGGAAGTCATTCGGACATTCGGCCGCATCGATATTCTTATCAACGGCGCGGGCGGCAACAATCCGAAGGCGACTACGAACGCGGACCAGAGTTTCTTCGACATCCCGGCTGATGCGCTGTCGTTTGTGGCAAACCTTAATTTGAACGGAACAGTGCTGCCGAGCCAGGTGTTCGGAAAATATATGGCCGCACAGAAAGAAGGAGTGATACTCAACATCTCGTCGATGAACGCATTCCGTCCGCTGACGCGCATCCCTGCCTATTCGGCCGCGAAAGCCGCCGTCAGCAATTTCACGCAATGGCTTGCCGTGCACATGGCGCAGGAATATTCACCGAGCATCAGAGTGAACGCCATTGCTCCGGGGTTCTTCCTGACCGAGCAGAATCGTTTCCTCTTAACGGACAAAGAGACGGGTGAACTGACCGCCCGGGGCAAAAAGATCCTGGGCCATACGCCGATGGACCGGTTCGGCGAACCAGCAGACCTGGTCGGTCCCGTGCTCTGGCTGCTATCGCCCGCATCCAAGTTCGTCACGGGCATCGTGCTTCCGATCGACGGCGGCTTCTCGGCGTATTCGGGCGTATAATAAAAAATCTGAACTCAATAAGACTGCTATTCGATGATCGCTATGGTCATTGAGGGACATTGTAGCGCTCATGAATGTGGGGTTCACCACCCCGCATGAAAATACCGGTTTCGTAGACGCAGCATTGTAGGGCGAGATGGTATCTCGCCCGCTCGAGCGAAGCGGTGCATGTTCCAGGGTGGTACAAAAATTATTTATTCCACACAAATGTATAGAGAGAAGGAGTTGCGCATGAGCAACAGTTTAAATATTCGAAAAGACGGCGCGTTGGATCTCGTGTCCCTCGGCGCATTGGTCCATCGGCTGGACACGGGCATCATCCCGTTCCGCAAGGCGACCGAATGTGCGATCCATGTGAGCGGCGGCGAATTCAATGTGGCGGCGAACATGTCCGACTGCTTCGGCATGAAAACAGGCATCGTGTCTGCCATGGTCGACTATCCCATCGGCGATCTGATCGCCGAACGCGTGAAGGCGATGGGCGTGAAGCCCTTCTACAAACAGTTCGAACACAACGGCGTCAACGGACCCAACATGGCCACCGTGTATAGCGACCGGGGACAGGGCATACGTCCGCCGGTGGTGTTCTACAACAGATCGAATGAAGCCGGCGCACAGCTGAAGCCGGGTGATTTCAACTGGGATGAAATTTTCGCAGGCGGCGTGCGCTGGTTCCACTCGGGCGGCATCTTTGCGGCGCTCTCTGAAACCACCGGCGAGCTCATCATCGAAGGCATGAAGGCTGCCAAGAAGCAGGGCGCCGTCACGAGCTTCGACCTGAATTTCCGCCAGAAGCTCTGGAATATCTGGGGCGGCCAGAAAAAAGCGGCCGACGTGATCGCGCGCATTGTCGAAAATGTGGACGTGCTCGTGGGCAACGAAGAAGATCTGCAAAAAGGGTTGGGCATTGCGGGTCCCGAAGTCGCACACGCATCCGCTTCGGCCCTCGATCCGAACTCGTTCTTCGATATGATCACGAAGGTCGTTGCAAAGCATCCCAATGTGAAAGCGGTCGCCACGACGCTGCGCGAAGTGCATTCCACCAACCGTCACAGCTGGAGCGCTGTTGCATGGGTCGACGGAAAAACGTACACTGCGCCGACATGCGAACTGGATGTCGTGGACAGAGTCGGCGGCGGCGACGGCTATGCATCGGGCTTCTTCTACGGACTCTTGTCCGGTCAAACGCCCGACGAGGCGGTGAAGCTCGGCTGGGCGCACGGCGGACTCCTTACCACTACCATCGGCGACACGACTATGGTAACGCTGGAACAAGTGCGGGCATTCGCCCAGGGCGGATCGGCTCGCATTCAACGTTAACGCAGAGCATAAAGAGCGAAGTTTGTTCGCCTGCGGGGTGACTTTTTTCTCGGAAGCAACTCTCTGCCGTTGCATTGGTGCGCATGTAGCGTTCAAGAATCCAGGGTTCACAACCCCGCATGAAAATATCTGTGTCGCAGATGCAGCATTATAGGGCGAGATGTTATCTCGCCCGCTCGAGCGAAGCGGTGCAAGTCTGGGCCCACATTTTATAGTAATGATGGATATTTTTTATTTATTGCTTCAGGAGGCAGATCATGTTGTTGTATGCGCGAGGTTCTGAAACAACCGAATTGTCCGAAGAGGATATGCGGCAGGGGCTGGCCGATGCATTCGAAAAATTGGGAGTACGGAAAAAAGTGCTGGCGCTTCCCCCGGACTATACGCGGTTCCATTCGCACGCGGGCATACTGACGCGCCTCGCATGGGAGCATTATGGCTCGTTGCTGACCGACATTCTTCCCGCGCTCGGAACGCATTCGGCGATGACGAAGCCGCAGATCGAACACATGTTCGGCACGGTGCCGGCGGATCTCTTCCGGGTTCACGATTGGCGGAACGACATTGTGACGCTCGGCGAAGTGCCGGGCGACTTCATCCGCGAACAGTCGGAAGGGAAACTGAACTACCATTGGAGCGCTCAGGTCAACAAGCTCCTGGTGAACGGCGGATTCGATCTCATCCTGTCCATCGGTCAGGTGGTTCCCCATGAAGTGATCGGGATGGCGAACTACAATAAGAACGTGTTCGTCGGAACGGGCGGCCAGGAAGGCATCAACAAGAGCCATTTTCTCGGCGCCGTCTACGGTATGGAGCGCATCATGGGCCGGGCCGATACGCCGGTGCGCCGCGTCTTGAATTATGCGTCGGACCATTTTGCGAAGCATCTGCCGATCGTGTACGTGCAGACGGTGGTCTCAATGGGAAGCGACGGACATCTGAAAGTCCGGGGCCTCTACATCGGTGACGACATCGAATGCTTCAATCGCGCGGCGGAACTGTCGCTCGCAGTGAATTTTAAAATGCTCGACGAGCCGCTCACAAAGGTCGTCGTCTATCTCGATCCGTCGGAATTCAAGAGCACGTGGCTGGGCAACAAGAGCGTGTACCGCACGCGTATGGCGATCGCCGACGGGGGTGAACTGCTCGTGCTCGCGCCCGGCCTCGAAGAATTCGGCGAAGACAAGCAGATCGACGCGCTCATACGCAAGTATGGATACGTGCAGACGCCCGAGGTGCTGCGCTTCGTGGAACAGAACGACGACCTTAAAAATAATTTGAGCGCGGCGGCTCATCTCATCCACGGCACAAGCGAGGGCCGGTTCACGATCACATACTGCCCCGGACACCTTACGCGGCAGGAGATCGAGGGCGTCGGATTCGGCTATACCGATTGCGCTGCGATGATGAAACGCTACGACCCCGCGGTATTGACCGACGGCTACAACACGATGCCGGACGGCGAAAAAATATTTTATATTTCAAATCCCGCCCTCGGTCTCTGGGCGTACAAAAAAAGATTTGAAGACAGTTGAAAAAAATCGAACACTCCTTCGGGGTGTGGGCGAGATGACATCTCGCCCTACATGGCGTTCAATGAGTCTCCCGGCCGCAAGCGACGGGGGAGTATACCTCGAGCAATTTAGAATACTTAAATGAAGATCGTCGTCGACAAAAATATACCGTTCATACACGGCGTGCTGGAACCGCACGCCGAAGTGATCTATCTGCCCGGGAGCCAGATCACCAGGGCCGATGTGATGGATGCCGATGCGCTCATCGTGCGCACGCGCACGCAATGCGACGCGGCGCTGCTCGAGGGAACATCCGTACGGTTCATTGCCACCGCGACGATCGGGCACGACCACATCGACGCGGATTTTTGCGCCGCGCACAACATTGCATGGACGAATGCGGCCGGGTGCAATTCCTCATCGGTGCATCAATATATTGCATGCGCGCTGACGCACCTTGCCGTAAAGCTGAATTTTTCACTGTCCTCCAGGACGGTGGGCATTGTCGGCGTCGGGAACGTGGGGACGAAAGTCGCATCGCTCTGCCGCGCGCTCGGCATGCGCGTACTGCTGAACGACCCGCCTCGCGCGCGCGCCGAAGGGAGCAGCGACTTTGTACCGTTCGAAACACTCGTCAAACAGTCGGACATCATCACCTTTCATGTGCCCCTGAACGACGGCGGCGAGGACAATACATTTCATCTGGCCGATGCACGGTTCTTTTCAATGGTCACTCCCGCGCAGATACTCATCAATTCGTCGCGCGGCGAAGTCGTAGACACGAAACTGCTCTCGGAGACCATTCGCCGCGGCGGCCTTGCCGCATGTGTGATCGATGTCTGGGAGAAGGAACCGAATATCGACATCAACCTGCTGAACCGGATCGATATCGGCACGCCGCACATCGCCGGATATTCGGCGGACGGGAAAGCGCACGGCACGGCTATGAGCGTCAACGCGGTCAGCGCGTTTTTCAACCTTGGGATACCTCAGTGGTTTCCCGACACAGTGCCCGCGCCCGCGCAGCCGCTGATCACGATCGACTGTGAACATCTGACGCGCCAGGATGTTGTGCGCCGTGCTGTGCGCCATACGTACGATATCTGTGCGGACGATGAACGGCTGCGGCATTCGCCATCCACGTTCGAAAAGCAGCGGGCCGAGTATCCGCTGCGCAGAGAATTTTCTTCCTATACGGTGGAACTGCTGCATGCGAACTCGTCTATGGAATCGTCCCTTCAGGCATTAGGATTTACCATAACACACACACACATTTAGAAAAACGGAGAAAAATACTATGAGCACAAAAGCGGATATCGGCCTGGTTGGCCTTGCAGTCATGGGAGAAAATCTTGTCCTGAACATGGAAAGCAGAGGCTTCACCTGCGCCGTGTTCAACAGAACGGTGGACAAAGTCGATGCGTTGATGAACGGCAGAGGAAAAGGAAAAAAATTCATCGGCGCGCATACGATGGAGGAATTTGTCGGATCGCTTGCCGTGCCGCGCAAGGTGATGCTGATGGTCAAGGCCGGAAAACCGGTCGATGATTTCATCGAACAGATCATCCCGTTCCTGGAAAAAGGCGACATCATCATCGACGGCGGCAACTCGTATTTCCCCGATACGATTCGCAGAACGACGTATTGCGAATCGAAGGGACTGCTCTTTATCGGCACCGGCGTTTCGGGCGGCGAAGAGGGCGCGCTCAAAGGGCCGTCCATTATGCCGGGCGGATCGCCTGCGGCGTGGCCGCATGTGAAGCCGATCTTTCAGGCCATCGCCGCGAAGGTCGAAGACGGCACGCCGTGCTGCGATTGGGTGGGCGACAACGGCGCGGGTCACTTCGTGAAAATGGTGCACAACGGCATCGAGTACGGCGACATGCAGCTCATCTGCGAAGCCTACCAGATCATGAAAGACCTGCTCGGCATGTCCGCCGAAGAGATGCACGACGTGTTCAAGAAATGGAACACGGGCGACCTGGACAGTTACCTCATCGAGATCACGCGCGACATTCTCGCGTTCAAGGATGCGGACGGCGGGCCGATCGTGGACAAGATCCTCGACACGGCGGGACAAAAAGGAACGGGCAAATGGACAAGCGTCACGTCGCTCGATCTCGGCGTGCCCCTCACGCTGATCAGCGAAGCGGTCTATGCACGGTGCATCTCGGCGCAGAAGGATGATCGCGTCGAAGCATCGGCGATCCTCAAAGGGCCCGCGCCGAAATTCACCGGCGACAAGCAGGCGTTCCTGAACGACCTGGAACAGGCGCTGTACGCGTCGAAGATCGTTTCGTATACGCAAGGATACGTGATGCTGCGCGCTGCTGCCGCAGAGTTCAAATGGAATCTGAACTATGGAGGCATCGCGCTGCTGTGGCGCGGCGGCTGCATCATCCGCTCTGCATTCCTGGGAAAGATCAAGGCGGCGTTCGACAAGAATCCGCAGCTCGGCAATCTCATGCTCGACCCGTTCTTCACCGGCAAGATCGAGGCCTCGCAGGATGCATGGCGCCGCGTCATTGCGACAGCAGTGATGAACGGCGTGTGGGTGCCGGCATTATCGACGGCGTTGAACTACTTCGACGGATTCAGGAACGCGCGGCTGCCGGCGAATTTGCTGCAGGCGCAGCGCGATTATTTCGGCGCGCACATGTACGAACGCACGGACAAGCCGAGAGGCGAATTCTTCCACACCAATTGGACCGGACGCGGCGGCGATACGGCATCGTCAACATACGTCGTGTAAGGAAACGCCTGCCATCATCCGCTTGCTGCACCGGGCCGCGTGCCGTAAAGGCCTCGCGATCCGGCGTCAGCCCGGCCGGTGCGGCGCATCCATCATATCGCAATCACGCTACACCAGGGGGTCGGTTATCGGCCCCCTGTTTTTTTCAGCACGCGTGCCGCCCATCTGCTCCTTCTTCCGCGCATCAACGAGATCCCGAATCATCCTGCTCAGATCGTGAATTCGATACGGCTTCATGATGAATTGCTTGATGCCGATCGCTTCCGCGATTTCGGCGTTGGCCTCATTGCTGAAGCCTGTGCACGGGAAAATGAGAAGATCGGATTTTATGTTCAGGGCCTGCTCCGCCAACTCGGTGCCCAACATGCCCGGCATTGTCTGGTCGGTGATCAGAACATCTATTTCGGAATGGTGTTCCTCGATGTATTTCAGCGCAGCCTGGCTGTTTGTCATGCCGACGACGCTGTAGCCGAGCTGAGAAAGGGCTTGTTGGGCCATCTCCACGAGTAGTTGTTGAAATCATGGGCGATACCGCCGGCCAGATTGCCGACGGCTTCCATTTTTTCGGATTGCCTCGCCCGCGCCTCTATCCGTTCGAGATTTTCCTCGGCCAGTTTGCGCTGTGTGATATCGCGGACGATTTCCTGGATCCTCCCGTCCGCCATGATTTTGCCGCTGAATTCTACCGGAACGAGTGTGCCGTCTCTTCGTATCATGTTCCTCTCCGATACGACGAACTTCCCTTTTTGCAGCACATCGAGATGCAGCGCCGACTTGGCCTGGTCTTCGGCGCTCAGCAGGTCATTCATCGTGAGCGTCAACAGTTCATCGCGCACATATCCCACCATGGCGCATCCGCTTGGATTGACATCCAGGTAGTTCCCCTGGATATCGGCAATAAAAATTCCATCGGCAGCCTCCTCGATGAGGATCCGATGCCGCGCCGTTCGTGAGGATCTGCCGCTTTATAACGGCAGGTGAGGTGGACCCATTTCCCATATCGTTGTCCTTGCTCCGAGGGGGGCGCAGTGAATATCGTATCTCTTAAATAACATTCCCATCACATGCATCCATATCGGGTCGATGCCGCATGAGTACCATTGTTGGGCATGCAGGATGGAGACCGATGGTGTATACAATGCGTGTACGTAAATATGGGAATTTATGAAGTAATGGGAAAAGGGGAATGGAACAAATGATTGGAGGGGTACATCTGCTGTTGGTATGGGAATTATCCTGCACGCCGGACGAATAACGATGGCGGAGGAATTCATGCGCGCGGCAGTATCTCCGTTCGCGCAGACACAACGGGAGCTGCAGGGTCCGGTCTCAGCTCACCAAACCGTTGCGGTGGGCGTAATGAATAAAATCGGCGTTGCACTTCATGTTCATTTTCTCCAGTGCGCGCGCGCGATAATTGCTGACCGTCTTCACATTGAGTGACAGTTCTTCGGCGATCGCTGTGAGCGATTTGCCGTTGATAATGCCGATGAAGACAGAAAATTCGCGAGTGGACAACGTCTTGTGCGGGGCAAGTGTCGAGGTAGTGTGAAGCTGCCGCTCCAGGAGTTCACCAAGCTGCGGCGTGAGAAACTTTCCGCCTGCTGCAATTTTACGTATCGCCTGTATGATGAGGTCGGTGTCGGCGTCTTTGGTCAGATACGCGGCGGCGCCGGCTTTAAGCGCACGGATGCCGAATTGTTCCTCGGAATGCATGCTCAGCACGAGAATGCAGAGGGCGGGAAATTCGTCCTGAAGATTGCCGATAAATTCCAGGCCATTTTTATTCGGCATTGTGATATCGAGCAGAATGACATCGCACGGAGCACTGCGAAGCACGTGTAACGCATCGTGTGCGGTGGAGACATCGGCGATGACGTCGAAGGTATCCTCCGCTTCCAACAATTGCCGCAAGCCGTGCCGCACGATGGCATGGTCATCAACGATAAGAATACGCGTCATTCTATCACCAAAGGAATATGTGCAGTGACTGTTGTTCCGGATTCTGGCACGCTGGAAATCACGACATCACCACCCAGCGATAACGCCCGTTCTTTCATCCCCAGCAATCCGATAGACCTGGGACCGCTAGCCCGTGTTTCCGGTATGCCGCAGCCGTTATCGGCAACTTCGAGGTACAGCACTTGATTCGTGATCGCAAGTTTTGTCGTGACGACCGTAGCGCCAGAATGACGCGCCACATTCGTGAGCGATTCCTGGAAGATCCGGAACATTGCGGTCGAGATCAACTGCGGCAGCGCATCAACATTCGTATCGATGTCGATGCTGACCTCGATGCCGGATTGCTGCATGAATGTGCGCGCATGCCATTCCACGGCAGCTCCCAGGCCCAATTCGTCCAACACACCAGGACGCAGCTCTGTTGCGATATGGCGCACAGTCCGTATCGTTTCATCAACGTAGCCGCACAAGAGAATGAGCTGGTCGTGAAGCTCGCCATCATCTCTTTTCTTTTTTGCCAGTCCCGAGATGCTCATTTTCAGGGCTGTTAACGTCTGTCCCAATTCATCGTGAATCTCGCGGGCAATGGCGGTCCGCTCTTCCTCGCGCACCTGGACGAGGTGGGATGCAAGTATTCGCAGCTGGTCGCGCGATGTCTGCAGCGCGTTCTCGGCCTGCTTGCGTTCGGTGATATCGACCATTGTCGCGAGGAACTCTTCGCTGTTTTCCGAAACGGTGCCGGTGAGGTGAACATAGATCGGCACGCTGTCGGACGTTGAAAGCGTCACATCACAGGATCTATTGGCCTTGCTTTCGAATACTTTTTGAAAAAAATAATTAAACGCAGCCTGTGTGTCTTCCGACACAAAGTGGCGAAAGAGCTTGTTCTCCAGACGCGATCGTTCTCTGCCCAGCAGGCGCGCGCAGGCAAAGTTTATTTTTTGGATCTCCCCGGCTGCGCTCAGTGTCACATACCCGGACGGCGCAAAATCATAGAGGTCTTTATAGTTGTCTCCCACCTTCTGTGCAACCGACCGTGCCGCGACAAGTTCTTCATTTTGTATTTCCAGTTCGATTCGGTGCACCTCGAGTTCGTGGACGAGGTGGATCGTCTCCATAGTGGAAGGCCGCGGGGCGTCGACAGCGGATCTCTGTTTCAACACCTCTTCCGATCGTAAGCGCAGCATTGCTGTTTCCGGATCGTCGATGGAAGTATTCATGAGTTCCCCATGTGTGGGATGGTGTGAAGGTCTGTTTGAGATGAAAGTACAAGCTGCCGGCTCTCCGAAAACGCACTCGTGTCCTCTGCTGCCGTGGCGAGTGTGATATCTGAACATGTGATCACCAGTTTGTTGACGCGGCCGCCGAGTGTGTGACAGGGCAGGATCCTGACAAAAAACCGCCTCCCGTCGAAAGTGGAGACGGATGATTCGATTGGCAGGAGCGTTCGTTGCACCTGGCGTGCGTGGCTTTCCATTTCGGGATACTGCAAATCGGTCACGAGATCTGTGAACGGCCTGCCGATATCCGTGCTGCGCAGCCGAAAGATAGTGACCGCCGATTCGGTGAAGCGGCGGATGTGCAGCTCGCTGTCGAGAAAAAGCGCGGCGATCTGTGTGCTGTTAAGCAGGTGTGCCATGTCATCGTTCGACTCTGCAGCATCACGCAGCTTGCTCCGCAGTTCAGCATTGACCGTAGACAATTCTTCGCTCAGGCTTCGTATTTCTTCCATCGATGTTGTGAGTTCCTCGTTGGTCGACTGCAGCTCTTCGTTTTCCGCTTGCAGATTCTCGTTTGCCGCTTGCAGATTCTCCTGTAGTATCTGCATGCCATCGTGAACGCCCTTCAGTTCTTCATCGCTCCACAGCGATTGAAACGCCGATCGCTTCTTGGGCGTGCGTGTGTGTTCTTCCGGCGCGCCGCGCTGCGTGGTGCGCGAAAAATGTATGTGTATCGCCGGCTCGGGTGATACGGTGCGTTTGTATATATTCAATGTGGCGTCCAGCACTTCGAATCCTTCGCCGTCACGGCCAAAGGCATCTGCCATGCCAAGCAATAAAATTCCGCCTTGTTTAAGAGCGTAGTTCATTCGGGCCATCATTGTTGTTTGCAGTTCGGGTTCCATGTAAATGAGCACGTTGCGGCATGTCAGTATGTCCAGCCGTGTAAAGGGGGGGGCTGTGATCACATTCTGCTGAGCGAATACCACAAGATCGCGAACCGGCGCATTCACCCGATAGCCTTCCGGCACAGCTGAAAAAAAACGGCTGATCCGTTCCGGAGAAACATCGGCAGCGATGGTGGTGGCGAACACACCTTGACGGGCAGTCTCGATGGCGTCATGGTCGAGATCGGTGGCGAATATCTGCAGCGTGATGAGTTTATTGCCCCCCGCTTTTTCCAATGCCTCAAGTACGGTGATGGCCAGTGAATATGCTTCCTCGCCGGTTGAACAGCCCGTCACCCAGGCGCGCAGCACGGATCCGGCCGGCACGTCGTCGATGAGGCCGGGGAGAATGTCTCGTTTCAGTTTTTCCCACACGGCTGTATCGCGGAAAAAGCGTGTAACGCCGATCAGCAGTTCTTTGAACAGGATCTCGATCTCTTCGGGATATTCCTGCAAAAACCGGACATACGAGTGCAGCGTTTCTATTTGATGAACGGCCTTGCGTCTTTCTATGCAGCGGATCAATGCGGTTTTCTTGAACAACGAAAAATCGTGTCCTGAGCGTTCGCGGAGCAGGATCATGATTTTTTCGAGGGCGCTGATGTCTGTTCTTTTTATGCCTGAGCCGGCCTTCGCCGTCGAGGTGAATGTAAGAAAGGTAAGTAATTTTTCAGGCAGCTCCCCGGCGGGGGCGACGATATCCGCAATGACTGCCTCGGTGGCGCTTCGCGGCATTCCGTCGAAGTGGGCAGTTGCCGGATTCTGCACAAGGACCACCCCGTTGTGTTCTTTGATGGCTTTTAGTCCAAGGCTGCCATCGGAGCCCATTCCCGACAGTATGACGGCGATGCTTTTCCCTTTCCTATCGCCGGCCAGCGAACGGAAAAAAATATCGATGGGCCGGCGATGGCCGTGCGATTCGGCCGGATCGGCAACATGCAGAGCGCCATGCAACAATGAAATGTTTTTATTGGAAGGATTGACATAGATACAGTTCGGTTCCGGGATGACCCCGTCGCCGGCCGCATGCACCTTCATTGCCGTGCATCGCTGAAGCAGTTCCACCAAAGCGCTGGGGTGATGCGGGTCGAGGTGTTGAATGACGACGAACGCCATCCCCGTGTCTGTGGGTGTGTGTGTGAAAAATTGTTCCAGGGCCTCCAATCCGCCCGCAGAGGCGCCGATGCCGACAAGAGGAACGTCGCCGCCAGAGTGTGCAGGCGCAGGCCGTTCGTCATGCGTTTCCCGTACGCATTGCTCCGCCTGGTCCGCCGCTGCGTTAAGCGTCCGCCGGGTTGTTGTCGTGGTGTTTATTGTTCCAGCTGCCATAATGCTTTTTCAACGGATACCTTGTGCACAGGTATGAACGAGTGCGTAGGCTCAGGCATAGTGTCTGTATGTAGTATCATCTTTATAATGTACCGTAAAAGCTCACCACATTCAAGGGACTCTTTTCACGAAGTGCATCACGAAATGACGCGGTGCGTCGGAGGGCGTCGGCACGACCACGCAGGTTCTCATGCATATGTGCGGAAGGGCAGACGGTCCGGTTCATGCATCGAAGAAATTGTCCTCCGCATGGCCGGCTGCGGAACCTATGCCGCGAATGGTTCGTTTGATACTACAAGAAGGCCGTGAGCGTGCAGGGATGCTCCGGCACGGAGTATATAATAGAAGGAAAATACTGATCAACGTCAATTATATTTCCCTTTAAACGACAATTATAATTCCCCTCGCTTCGCGCCTGCTTGTTTCATGATTTAGTCCACCTTCTTTTCGCTTGTTGTTGCAGGTTCTTCCATCCCGATCGTTTTCCTCATCGTTG